>NZ_BLWK01000005.1:0-400496 GCF_013374075.1 Cobetia sp. 5-25-4-2
TTACGGACAGATTGCCGGCACCGTCGATCGTAATGTCAGTTGTGGCGACGGTGATCTCGTTGGCCGGATCGGCGCTGTCAGTGATGGTGATCACGACATTGCTGCTGTCGAGGCCGGCCTCGATGCTGCCAGTCAGATCAACGGCGTTGATGTCTGCCAGATTGAGAAGGCCATCGCCACCATCGACGAAGGCGATGCTGCCCGTCGGGTCGGTGGTATCCACGGTGACGGCGCCCAGGTTCACGGCGTCGCTGACGTTGCCCGCGAGATCGGTCTGACGGATCTGCACAACGCCATCGGCGTAGACACCTTCGTCCAAGGTGAAGGTGGTGCCAGTGCCAGCATCCCAAGTGGTGCCGCCATCGAGGGAGACTTCCCAAGTGGCATCGGTCTCGAGACCACTGACGGTGACCTCACCATTGCTGGTGATGCCGTCGTCCGCGACGTTGGTGTCGGCGGTGAGCGCAAGGCTCGGGACTTCAGGCGCCGTGAGATCACTGGTGGTGGTGCCGTCGGTCTCGAACGTATTGCCCGCTACATCGGTGACGGTCATCGAGACGGTGAGGGTGCCTGCTGTGAGGGCAGAGAGATCCAGGCCAGTCACCGAGAGCGCGCCGTCGGTGCCGACCGAGATGTTGCCAGCGTCGACGGTGTACTCATTGGCCGGCTCGGCGCTGTCCGTGATGGTGATCACGACATTGCTGCTGTCGAGGCCGGCCTCGATGCTGCCGCTGAGGGCGACGGCAGTGATGTCGTCGACGTTCAGGAAGCCATCGGCGCCATCGACGAAGGCGATGTTGCCCGTCGGGTCAGTGGTATCCACGGTCACGGCGCCCAGGTTCACGGCGTCGCTGACGTTACCAGCCACATCGGTCTGACGGATCTGCACAACGCCATCGGCGTAGCTGCCTTCGTCCAGCGTGAAGGTGGTGCCAGTGCCAGCATCCCAGCTGGTGCCGCCGTCGAGGGAGACTTCCCAGGTGGCATCGGTCTCGAGACCACTGACGGTGACCTCACCATTGCTGGTGATGCCGTCGTCAGCGACGTTGGTGTCGGCGGTGAGCGCAAGGCTCGGTGCCGCGATGGTGGCATCGACGGTGACGGCGCCCAGATTCACGGCGTCGCTGACGTTGCCGGCGACATCGGTCTGACGGATCTGCACCGTGCCATCGGCATAGCTGCCTTCGGCGAGAGTGAAGGTAGCCCCCGTGCCATCGACCCAGGTCGTGCCACCGTTGGTGGTGTACTCCCAGGTAGCGTCGGCTTCCAGATCGCTGACGGTGACTTCCCCGTTGCTGGTGATGCCATCGTCCGCGACGTTGGTGTCGGCGGTGAGCGCAAGGCTCGGTGCATCCGGCGCGGTGGTGTCGACGGTGAGCGTGAAGTCGGCAGACGGTGCACTTTCGTTGCCCGCGGCATCGGTGGCGGTGACGCTGAAGACGTGCTCGCCATCGGCGAAGTCAGTCTCCGGCGTGAAGCTCCACGTGCCGTTGCTGTCGGCGGTGGACGTGCCGATCACTTCGCCATTATGCGTGACGGTGACGGTGCTACCGATCTCGGCGCTGCCAGTCAGAGTCGGGGTCGCGTCATTGGTGCTGTCGCCATTGGCGAGGGAGCCGGTCACGGCTTCCACATTATCCGTGGCGGAGGCGATGGTCGGCGCATTCGGCGCGGTGACGTCGGCATCTTCCGGGACCACCAGGGTGTCGGAGACAGCACTTTCGTTGCCAGCGGCATCGGTGACTGTGGCGGTCAGCTCGGTGCCGGCATCCTGCTCGGGAGACAGCGCGACCGAGAAGTTGCCTTCTGAATCGACGATCGCGGTGCCCACCACATCATCGTTGGCATTCGTGACTTCCACCGTGGTGCCCGCTTCACCGGTCCCGGCGACGGTGGTGCCATCGGTCTCGGCCAGAACGGGCGCATTCGGCGCGGTGGTGTCGACTGTGAGCGTGAAGTCGGCAGACGGTGCACTTTCGTTGCCCGCGGCATCGGTGGCAGTGACGCTGAAGACATGCTCGCCATCGGCGAAGTCAGTCGCCGGTGTGAAGCTCCACGTGCCGTTGCTGTCAGCGGTGGTGGTGCCGATCTCTTCACCGTTATGGGTGAGAGTAATGGTGCTGCCGGCTTCGGCGCTGCCGGTCAGCGTCGGAGTCGCATCATTGGTGCTGTCGCCATTGGCGAGGGAGCCGGTCACGGCTTCCACATTATCCGTGGCGGGGGCGATGGTCGGCGCATTCGGCGCGGTGACGTCTGCATCTTCCGGCACATCAAGTGCCGCGGACGCTGCGCTTTCATTGCCGGCCGCATCGGTTGCCGTGGCTGTCAGAGTGCTGCCAGCTTCTTGCTCCGGTGAAAGCTCAACGGAGAAGTTGCCTTCTGAATCGACGATCGCGGTGCCCACCACATCATCGTTGGCATTCGTGACTTCCACCGTGGTGCCCGCTTCACCGGTCCCGGCGACGGTGGTGCCATCGGTCTCGGCCAGAACGGGCGCATTCGGCGCGGTGGTGTCGACGGCGAGCGTGAAGTCGGCAGACGGTGCACTTTCGTTGCCCGCAGCATCGGTGGCGGTGACGCTGAAGACGTGCTCGCCATCGGCGAAATCGGTCTCGGGCGTGAAGCTCCAGGTGCCGTTGCTGTCGGCGGTGGTGGTACCGATCTCTTCACCGTTGTGGGTGATCGTGATGGTGCTGCCGGCTTCGGCGCTGCCGGTCAGCGTCGGAGTCGCGTCATTGGTGCTGTCGCCCGAGGCGAGGGTGCTGGTGCCATCAGGCACGTCGTCGATCGCGGAGGCGATGGTCGGCGTGTTCGGGGCGGTGACGTCGGCATCTTCCGGCACGGTCAATGCGGCAGAGGCTGCGCTTTCATTGCCTGCAGCATCGGTGACGGTGGCCGTCAGCTCGGTACCGGCTTCTTGCTTCGGAGACAGCGTGACGCTGAAGGTGCCGTCATCCGCGACGGTGCCAGAGCCCAGCAGATCGCCATCACCGTTGGAGATCTCGACGGTCCCGCCGGCTTCAGCGCTGCCGTTGACCGTGCTGCCATTGGCGGTCTCGCCATCGGTTTCAGTCAGGACCGGTGCATCCGGCGCGGTGGTGTCGACGGTCAAGGTGAAGTCAGCAGATGCCGCACTCACGTTGCCCGCGGCATCAGTGGCGGTGACGCTGAAGACGTGTTCGCCATCGGCGAAGTCAGTCGCCGGCGTGAAGCTCCAGGTGCCATTGGCATCGGCGGTGACTGTCGCGATTTCCTCACCGTTGTGGGTAATCGTGACGGTGCTACCGGCTTCGGCGCTGCCGGTCAGGGGCGGGGTCGCGTCATTGGTGCTGTCACCAGAGGCGAGGGTGCCTGTGACGGCTTCCACGTCGTCGGTGGCAGAGGCGATGGTCGGCGCATTCGGTGCGGTGACGTCGGCATCTTCCGGCACCACCAGGGTGTCGGAGACAGCACTTTCGTTGCCTGCGGCATCGGTGACGGTAGCCGTCAGCTCAGTGCCAACTTCCTGCTTCGGCGACAGCGTGATGCTGAAGGTGCCGTCATCCGCGACGGTGCCAGAGCCCAGCAGATCGCCATCACCGTTGGTGATCTCGACCGTCCCGCCGGCTTCGGCGCTGCCATTGACCGTACTGCCATTGGCGGTTTCGCCATCGGTCTCGGCCAGGACTGGTGCATCTGGCGCGACGGTGTCGACGGTGAGCGTGAAGTCGGCAGACGGTGCACTTTCGTTGCCTGCAGCATCAGTGGCAGTGACGCTGAAGACATGCTCGCCATCGGCGAAATCGGTCTCGGGCGTGAAGCTCCAGGTGCCGTTGCTGTCGGCGGTGGACGTGCCGATCACTTCGCCATTATGCGTGACGGTGACGGTGCTACCGATCTCGGCGCTGCCGGTCAGCGTCGGGGTCGCGTCATTGGTGCTGTCACCAGAGGCGAGGGTGCCTGTGACGGCTTCCACGTCGTCGGTGGCAGAGGCGATGGTCGGCGTGTTCGGGGCGGTGACGTCGGCATCTTCCGGCACGGTCAATGCGGCAGAGGCTGCGCTTTCATTGCCTGCAGCATCAGTGACGGTAGCCGTCAGCTCGGTGCCAGCATCCTGCTTCGGCGACAGCGTGATGCTGAAGGTGCCGTCATCGGCAACGGTGCCGGTGCCAAGCACAACGCCATCGACATCGGTGATCTCGACGGTCCCCCCGGCCTCGGCGCTGCCATTGACGGTGCTGCCGTTGGCGGTCTCGCCATCGGTCTCGGATAGAATCGGCGCATCCGGCGCAGTGGTATCAACCGTCAGCGTGAACTCGCCAGACGGCGCGCTCACGTTGCCGGCTTCATCAGTCGCGGTGACGCTGAAGACGTGCTCGCCATCGGCGAATTCAGTGCCTGGTGTGAAGCTCCAGGTGCCATTGCTATCGGCGGTGGACGTGCCGATCACTTCGCCATTATGCGTGACGGTGACGGTGCTACCGATCTCGGCGCTGCCGGTCAGCGTCGGGGTGGCGTCGTTGGTGCTGTCGCCGGAGGCGAGGGTGCCGGTCACGGCTTCCACATCATCCGTGGCGGAGGCGATGGTCGGCGCATTCGGTGCGGTGACGTCGACATCTTCCGGGACCACCAGGGTGTCGGAGACCGGGCTCTCATTGCCTGCGGCATCAGTGACGGTGGCCGTCAGCTCAGCGCCGGCTTCCTGCTTCGGAGACAGCGTGATGCTGAAGGTGCCGTCATCCGCGACGGTGCCAGAGCCCAGCAGATCGCCATCACCGTTGGTGATCTCGACGGTCCCGCCGGCTTCAGCGCTGCCATTGACGGTGCTGCCGTTGGCGGTCTCGCCATCGGTCTCGGACAGAATCGGCGCATCCGGCGCAGTGGTATCAACCGTCAGCGTGAACTCGCCAGACGGCGCGCTCACGTTGCCGGCTTCATCAGTCGCGGTGACGCTGAAGACGTGCTCGCCATCGGCGAATTCAGTGCCTGGTGTGAAGCTCCAGGTGCCATTGCTATCGGCGGTAGCGGTGCCGATTTCTTCACCGTTGTGGGTGAGGGTGACGGTGCTGCCAATCTCGGCACTACCGGTCAGGGTCGGGGTGGAGTCATTGGTGCTGTCGCCGGAGGCGAGGGCGCCGGTGTCGGCTGGCACATCATCTGTGGCGGAGGTGATGGTCGGCGTGCTCGGCGCTGTGACGTCAGCATCTTCCGGTACATCGAGTGCCTCGGACACTGTGCTTTCATTGCCGGCCGCATCGGTTGCCGTGGCTGTCAGAGTGCTGCCAGCTTCTTGCTCCGGTGAAAGCTCAACGGAGAAATTGCCTTCTGAATCGACGATCGCGGTGCCCACCACATCATCGTTGGCATTCGTGACTTCCACCGTGGTGCCCGCTTCACCGGTCCCGGCGACGGTGGTGCCATCGGTCTCAGCCAGCACTGGTGCATTTGGCGCGACGGTGTCGACGGTGAGCGTGAAGTCGGCAGACGGTGCACTTTCGTTGCCCGCGGCATCGGTGGCAGTAACGCTGAAGACATGCTCGCCCTCGGTCAGCGCAGTCGTCGGGGTGTAGGTCCAGCTGCCATTGGTATCTGCCGTGACAGTAGCGATCACTTCACCGTTGTGGGTGATCGTGACGGTGCTGCCGGCTTCGGCGCTGCCGGTCAGGGTTGGCGTCGCATCATTGGTGCTGTCTCCATCGGCGAGGGTGCCTGTGACGGCTTCCACGTCGTCGGTGGCAGAGGCGATGGTCGGCGTGTTCGGTGCGGTGACGTCGGCATCTTCCGGCACCAGCAGGGTGTCGGAGACAGCACTTTCGTTGCCAGCGGCATCGGTAGCAGTGGCGCTCAGTTCGGTGCCTGGCTCCTGCAGCGGATCCAGCTCAACGACAAAGTTGCCATCGGCATCAGCCGTCGCGGTGCCCACGATCTCACCGGATGCATTGATGACTTCGATAGTGGCACCGGGCTCGCTGATGCCGCTGAGGACCATGCCATTGGTGTCGCTCAGAAGAGGAGCATCGGGCGCTGTCGTGTCCGCATCAGAGGAAGCGCTATCGCCAGAAGTGGCTGCGGCAACCCCAACGCCGGCGGCTACTGCAACACCGCCTGCCACCAGTCCAGCAGTACTGATGCCGGCGCCAGCCCCTGCGCCGGTGGCTGCTTCCGCCCCGGCGCCGACAGAGCTTGCTCCAGCAGCCGCTGTGGCGAGGGCAGACTCTGCCGTGGTCAATGTCGCAGTGCTCGTGAAGGGGACTGCGCCACTGGCACCGGCCTCGCCAAGGCCGACCTGGAATATTTCTCCAGCGAATTCATCACCCTGAAGATACAGATGACTGAGTTCGCTGGGGTCGGCGTAGAAACTCTCGATCGTGACCAGATCCCCGTTCTCGAGAGTGACAAGCAGGTTGTCCCCTTGGCGGGTCATCATTTCTACGTCACGTGGATGGAGATCTAGGCTGACATCCGAGGCATCATTGAGGGTGATGTTATCGACTTCACGCAGGATAGCTTCCTGACTTTCGAGTTGACCGTGCGGAGCGACCTTGGCATTGACTGGCATATTGTTGTCCTCAATGGCACTTCTTGTGTGCTTTTACGACTTTCTATTAATTATCAATGATTAACACAGTATTATGTGTGGGTTCATTTTTCTAGCACTGTCGCATGAATGATATGCGTGTATATATCGTTTGATTTGTTTTTCTTGTGTTTCTCGATTTCTTGTTCAACACATCGAATGCTGTCTACGCCACTGATACCTAGGTAGCAGTGGCGGTATGGGGTGTGTTTTCAAGAACGCTGCAAGGACGTATCTGGATCATTCCCTGGGTATGATTATTCTGGTTTCGTATCGATGCATTCATGGAATGGCGCTAACTGATTAATATCGTGGCGAAAAAACGCATTACTTTAAGATATCCTTATAAGTAGGTGCCCGCTGGTCAGTAATGTCCGTTGTTTAAACGTTTGAAATATGTTTCTGAGCTCACGAAAAAAACGCCACCCTGTCGGGTGGCGTTTTCATGGTTCGAGAGGAAATCGTCTCGTCAGCGTTGGAGAGGGCGAGAATTCTCCCCTCCTTGCCACTCCAGGTAGGCATCGATCTGTGACCGAGAGGCTTCGATCGGTGATTTCATCACAAACCAGGTGACGGGTTCAGAACATGGTGGAGTGGTCAGCGAGCCGGAGTATTGCCAGCCAGCATGCTCGCGTGGCAGTAGCAGGTTGGCCGACAGTCCGCTTGTCAGAGTCTCGGAGAGTCCTCGCTGTGGAAGACGGCTCAACAGACGGCTGAGCGCTAGGTTGTCATGTCCTTCCTCGACCAACACGGCCAGCACTGCCAACTTGCCTTCTGGAGTGGTGTGCACCAGATGGATTTCCATGGCAGCGCGCTTGCCATCGATCGCGTGTTCCGAGGGCACATGCAGATGCACCTGTGACAGAGTGTAGGGGGTGCCATCCAGTGTCATCGTGTTTCCGCTGGCCCCTTCGATCTGCAAGGTGTGCCCCGTGTCCCGAGTGACGAGCAGCGGCGAGTGGTAGTCGAGCTTCGGCCCTGTTTCCTCCAGAGGGCGTGACTGACTGTCGATGTCGATCGGTGATTGCCGGGCACCACTGGCGCATTCCGCGTAGCCGGGGGTGAGGTCTCCCCAGTGTTCCGGTCCATTGGCGCTGTCGCCCGACTCACTCGAGTAGCTCCATTCGGTGACGGATGTTCCCGGGGCTGGTGCCGTTTCATTGTCATTGGCCAAGGCCGGGAGGGATGACGAAGCGGTGGCAAGCAGCACAGCCATGGTGAGTGGGCGCAACAACGCACGAGGCGACGAGGAATTGGCTGGCATTGAGATGTCCTTGCTCAAGAGTCCGGAACATTCCAACGTTCTGGCCTGCGGTTGGCAGGCCAGAACGCTGACGAATAAAAGCAGTCAGTGTGCCGGACTCAGAGGGAAGGTCAAGATGACGCTGGAGGGTCACTCGGTTGTCGCATTCCAGCGTCAGAGGAGGTGGGGATGCCGGTCAGTAGCGGAAATCACTCAACTCTCCAGCCATAGACACTCCACACTGTCGCCGGGGCTTATCTGTGCGTGGGGAGGGATCACGGCCAATGCCTCAGCGCCGACGCATGAGGAGAGCACGGCTGAGTTCTGGTCCGGGAAGGCGTGAGCCTCAAGCTGGCCATCATCGGCTGGCGTCAGCGTGACACGCAGATGGTCCTGACGGATGGCGGTGTTGGCCGAGAAGGCGGAGCGTACTCGGAGGCTTCTCAGGGTCCGCAGTGCGTCACAGTCGAGCATCTCGCCCAGTATGGGGCGAAGAAACAGCCAGCCACCGACCCAGCTCGACACCGGGTTGCCAGGTAGCCCCACAACACGCACCGAGTCGCCTTGCGTGTTGAGGATGCGCCCCAGCGCCAGTGGCTTGCCCGGTTTGATGGCCAGGCGCCAGAGATCCAGGCTGCCAAGCGCCTCGATGGCAGGGCGGACGTGATCTTCCTCCCCGACGCTGACCCCGCCACAGGTGACGATCAAGTCGGCCTGTTCTGCCGCTGTCGCGAGAGCGTCACGGGTGGCCTCGAAGGTATCGGCCACATTGAGTGGCGCCAGCACCACGTCAGCCCCGAAGTCGCTGAGCATCTGGCTGAGCATCACGCGATTGGAGTTGTAGATCTGCCCCGGTTCGAGGGGCTGTCCCGGTTCGATCAGCTCATCGCCAGTTGCAAACAGAGCCACTCGTACCTTGCGCCGCACCGAGACCCTGCTCAATCCTTGACCACAGAGCAGGCCCAGCATCGCGGCATCCAGGCGAGTGCCAGCGGCGATCAGTCGAGTGCCACGAGTGACGTCGCGTCCCTGTCGGCGGATATTGTCGCCGGGAATCCGTGGGCCGGGCAGCCACGCTTCCGTGGTGCCATTTTCGTTCTCACGCAGTGTCACTTCTTCCTGCATGACCACAACGTCGGCGCCTTCGGGGATTTCCGCCCCGGTGAACAGCCGTGCACAACTTGCCGAGGCGAGTGCCGAGGTGGGCTGGCCTGCCGCGATGCGCTGGCTGATTGGCAGCCAGGCGCCATCACCGATATCCGCTACTCTTGCACAGTAGCCATCCATCTGTGAGTTGTCGGCAGGAGGAACGTCCAGTTCGGCGTAGATATCCTCAGCGAGGACACGCCCCGCGGCCTTGCTGACAGGGACTTGCTCTACCGGCATTACCGGACAGCATTCGCGCAATGCGGATAAGGCACTGGAAAGAGGGGCCAGGCCCTTGGCGCCAACCGGCACGCTATCGCAGCCGCAGGCGGTCTTGGTCTGACCCGTCCGGGATGCCTCTTGTGCAGAAGAGGAGTCAGTGGGCATGGGTTCCGCGCTCCGGGATCACCAGATTGGCGAAGTTGCAGGGACGATGACGGCTGTCCAGCTGCTCCTTGAGGATGCCGTTCCAGGCTGTCCTGCAGGCCCCGGTAGAGCCGGGCAGGCAGAACACCACGGTACGATTGGCCAGGCCGCCCAGACAGCGGCTCTGGATCGTGGAGCTGCCGACTTCCTGATGGGAAAGCTGACGGAACAGCTCGCCGAAGCCCTGGATTTCCTTGTCGAGCAGCACGCGGATGGCTTCCGGTGTGGAATCACGTCCGGTGAAGCCTGTGCCGCCGGTGGTCAGGATGACCTGCACGGCCGGGTCCGCGATCCACTCGCTGACCACGGCGCGCAACTGATAGATGTCATCGGGGACGATACGTTTTTCATGCAGGGTATGGCCGGCTGCCGTCAGGCTCTCGACCAGGGCGTCACCGGAGCGATCAGTGTCCTCGGTGCGCGTGTCGGAGACGGTCAATACCGCGATGGTGAGGCCGATCTGTTCGTCATTGCCGCTCATGATCAGTCCTTCTTGACTTGTTGACGTGCCTCGAGCGCTGCGAGTTGCTCAGGGGTCGCCTTGGCCTGGTGATGTGTCTTCCACTCGGAATAGGGCATGCCGTAGACGTGCTCGCGCGCCGCGTCGTAATCGAAGCTCACGCCGCGTTCCTCGCCGGCGGCCATCAGCCACTTGGACAGGCAGTTGCGGCAGAAGTCGGCGAGGATCATCAGATCGATGTTCTGGACATCCTTGTTGTCATCCAGGTGCTTGAGCAGACGGCGGAAAGCGGCCGCTTCCAGCTCGGTGCGGGTCTGCTCGTCCAGCTGGTTCAGGTCCTGGACGGTCTGGGGGGTCGGGTCGCTCATGGAAATCTCCTGAGAAGGCGCGGCATGGCGCAGGCCTTCATGGTAGAGGGGGCCTGGTGAGACCAGGCCAGATACCTGAAACTTTACGCAACTAATGCAGGGCTGTGAACCGGTGCGAGAGGCCGGGAGACGGGCAGGGAGAGGCGATATCAATGCAAAACGCCCGGCAGGCGAACCTGACCGGGCGAATCATCACTCATCCAGCGGACGTCTGGCCTCGGACTAATTCGGGCGTTGCTGACGCGCCAGGCTGTCGTCAGGTGCCATCCAGCGGACGTCTGGCCTCGGACTAATTCGGGCGTTGCTGACGCGCCAGACTGTCGTCAGGTGCCGTGGCGGGGTCTGATGCCGGGTCCGCCGCCTCGGCCTGCTTGACCTCGTCATACCACAGATTGTGGTGTTGCTTGGCCCAGGTTTCATCGACGTAACCGGTCTTCATGCCCTCGAAGGCACCTTCCGTGCCGGCGGTACCGATGTAGATGTGGCCGAAGGACACCGCGATCAGCATCAATGAGGCAACGCCGTGGAAGACATTGGCCCACTGCATGTTGTCACGGGTCTGACCGAATATCGGGAAGTCGAGCACCAGCCCGCTGGCAATCACCACCAGGCCGACTGTCGCCAGAATCCAGTACCAGGCCTTTTCCCCGCCATTGGCGAAGCCGGCATCCGGGTGCTTGCCCTTCATCATGCCGCCACCCTGGCGGAACCACTCAAGGTCATGCTTCTTGGGAAGGTTGAGCTTCAGCCACTTGGCCAGCACCAGAATCAGCATGATCGAGAACAATGGCCCCACATAGTTGTGGATCACCTTGGTCGCCATGATCATGTTGGCCCAGAACACATCCCCGAAGACATTGCGGAACACGAACTTGCCCCACAACAGATTGATGCCGGTGATGGCCAACGTGAGGAACAGAGTGGCCAGTGTCCAGTGCATGGCACGTTCCAGTGCCGTCCAGCGCAGCATCAACTTGCCCGAGCGGGGGTGGTCCAGATCGTTGCGCCCCACCAGCAGATAGAAGATCGCCAGCACGGCCAGCATGCCGCCCAGAGCGATCAGGCCACCCGGTGAGATCCAGCGGTTGCGGATCTGTCGCCAGGTCTCGCCGCTCTGGTTGATCAGGCTGTAGTTGGAGTCATGGCGACTGTCGATGGAATTTTCTCCATCTTTCACCTGCCGCCAGGTGTCGGCATTCACCGTACCGACCGCCTGACCGATCTCGCCGTCCGGATTCGCGGCCAGCGCCTGAGGGGCCAGCCAGAGGCTGGCCAGCATCAGACACAGGAACATGGCGACGACGGTCAACCGTGAAGCTGTGAAGTGCGCGCGCATGTCGCCTCCTTACCCCTTGCGGGCTGCGTCGTAGGCCAGGTGATCCGCCTGCTGAACGCTGCTGGTGGTCAGGTTGGCCGAGGTTTCCGGGTGGCTGGCCTTGTCGACCGGCGACCAGGCGCCGTCTTCATGGCCACGATAGACCACGCGCTGACGGAAGATGTCAGAGACGGTCTCGGCGTCACCGGCCAGCAGGGCTTTGGTGGAGCACATCTCGGCGCATAGCGGCAGCTTGCCTTCGCTGATGCGGTTGGCACCGTACTTCTCGAACTCTTCTTCCGGGCTCTCGGCCGGGCCGCCGGCACAGAAGGTGCACTTGTCCATCTTGCCGCGCTCGCCGAAGGCACCTTGCTGCGGGAACTGTGGCGCGCCGAACGGGCAGGCATACAGGCAGTACCCGCAACCGATGCAGATATCCTTGTCGTGCAGGACGATGCCGTCATCGGTCTTGTAGAAGCAGTCGGTGGGGCAGACCGCCATGCACGGCGCGTCATCACAATGCATGCACGCCACCGAGATGGAGACTTCGCTCGGCTTGCCGTCGTCCAGGGTCACGACACGGCGACGCTGAATGCCCCATTCCGTCTCGTTGGCGTTCTTGCAGGCCGTCACGCAGCCATTGCACTCGATGCAGCGCTCTGCATCACACAGGAATTTCATCTGGGCCATCTTGCTTCTCCTTCACGGCCCGTCGTCGAGTGGCTCAGACGACAGGCCGGATATTTCTGATCATCGACATATGATTGGCTCGATGATTCGGCGTTTACGCGATCGACAGTCAGGGTCGGGACGCGCTTCAGGCGAGGCTGACTCGGCACAGCGTGACCTTGGTTTCCTGCATCAGGGTCACGGGGTCATAGCCATAGGTCGTCGCGGTGTTGGCGGACTCACCCAGCACGTAGGGCACCGTGCCTTCCGGGTAGCGTGACTCCAGGGACTCGCCCTCGTAGTGGCCCCCGAAGTGGAAGGGCATGAAGACCACGTCCGGCCCGACTCGTTCGGTGACCAGCGCCTTGACCTTCACGCGGCCGCCTTCGGCACCCTCGACCCATACCATGTCGCCATCCTTGATGCCTTGGTCATTGGCCAGCGCCGGATTGATCTCGACGAACATCTCCTGCTGCAGCTCGGCGAGCCACGGGATGGAGCGTGTCTCTTCGCCACCCCCTTCGTATTCCACCAGGCGGCCCGAGGTCAGGGTGATCGGGTACTTGGCGCTGACGTCCTTCTCCTGAATGGAGGCGTAGAGCGTCGGCAAACGATAGATGGATTCGGAATCCGGCCAGGTCGGATAGTCCTTCACCAGGTCACGGCGCGCGGTATACAGCGGCTCGCGGTGCTTGGGGATCGGGTCCGGGAAGGTCCACACCAGGGCACGTGCCTTGGCGTTGCCGTACGGCATGCAGCCATGCTTGATGCACACGCGCTGGATGCCACCGGAAAGATCGGTCTTCCAGTTCTTGCCTTCCGCCGCCTGCTTTTCCTCGGCCGTCAGGTCGTCCCACCAGCCCAGCTGCTTGAGCAGCTTGTCGGTGAACTCCGGATAGCCATCCTCGATCTCGGCGCCCTTTGACCAGGAGCCCTCGGCCAGGATATTGGTGCCGTTGTGTTCCACGCCGTAACGGGCGCGGAAGTTGCCACCGCCTTCGGCCACCGTCTTGGAGGTGTCATACAGGATGGGCGAGCCCGGATGGCCCATCTCCGGCGTTCCCCAGCACGGCCATGGCAGACCGTAGAAGTCGCCATTTGCCGGACCACCCCGTGCCTTGAGTGTCTCGAAGTCGAAGGTATGCCAGTTCTTCTGATGTGCCTTCAGGCGCTCGGGACTCTGGGCGGTATAGCCAACGGTCCACATCCCGGCATTGAATTCGCGGGTGATGTCCTCGACCACCGGCACGCTGCCCTCGACCTTGATGTTGCGGAACAGCTCGTCGGCAAAGCCCAGCTTGCGGGACAGCAGATACATGATCTCGTGATCCGGCTTGGAATCGAACATCGGTTCGATGACCTGATCACGCCACTGCAGGGAGCGACTGGAGTTGGTCACGCTGCCGGTGGTCTCGAACTGGGTCGCGGCCGGCAACAGGTAGACGCCATCGGTGCGGTCGTGCATGACGGCGGCGATGGTCGGGTAGGGGTCGACCACCACCATCATGTCCAGCTTGGCCATGGCCTTCTTCATCTCGGGTCCACGGGTCTGGGAGTTGACGGCATGCCCCCAGTAGAACATCGCCTTGAGCGCGGTGCGCTGGGAGATGCGATCCGGGTCCTCAAGCACGCCATCGACCCAGCGCGAGACGGTGATGCCGTTGGTGTGCATCGGCTTGCCGTCGTGGTATTCGGTCTGGTCGTAGCGGTTCTGGATCCAGTCGAAGTCGACGTTCCATACCTTGGCCCAATGCTTCCACGCCCCTTCGGAGAGGCCGTAGTAACCTGGCAGGGAGTGGGACATCAGGCCCAGATCCGTGGCGCCCTGAACGTTGTCGTGACCCCGGAAGATGTTGGCGCCGCCACCGGACTTGCCGATGTTGCCCAGTGCCAGCTCCAGAATGCAGTAGGCGCGGGTATTGTTGTTGCCGGTGGTGTGCTGCGTGCCACCCATGCACCACACGACACTTCCCGGACGGTTCTGGGACAGTCGACGTGCGACGTCGAGCATGTCGGCTTCACCGACACCGGTGATGCGCTCGACCACGTCGGGCGGGAAGTTGGCGACTTCCGCGCGTACCTCGTCCATGCCGTAGACGCGCTGCTGGATGTAGGCCTCATCTTCCCAGCCGTTCTCGAAGATGTGCCACAGCAGTCCCCAGATGTAGGCAACATCGGTGCCCGGACGCAGACGAACGTACTTGTTGGCTTTCGCTGCCGTGCGGGTGAAGCGCGGATCGACGACGATGATCTCGGCGTTGGAGCGCTCCTTGGCCAGCAGGATGTGTTGCATCGCCACCGGGTGGGCTTCGGAGGGGTTGGAGCCGATGAACAGAATCGAACGACAATTGTGCATGTCGTTGAACGAGTTGGTCATCGCGCCATAGCCCCAGGTGTTGGCGACGCCGGCGACGGTGGTGGAGTGGCAGATACGCGCCTGGTGATCGACGTTGTTGGTGCCGAACAGCGCTGCGAACTTGCGCATCAGGTAGGCCTGTTCATTGCTGAACTTTGCCGAGCCGAGCCAGTAGATGCTGTCCGGGCCATGCTGCTCGGTCAGCTCCAGTACCTTGTTGCCGACTTCCTCGATGGCCTGCTCCCAGGACAGCTTCTTCCACTTGCCGCCTTCGAGCTTCATCGGATACTTCAGACGACGGTCAGAGTGACCATGCTCACGCAGCGAGGCGCCCTTGGCACAATGCGCGCCGCGGTTGAAGGGGTGATCGAAGGCGGGTTCCTGCTTGGTCCAGACGCCTTCCTGGACTTCGGCATAGACGCCACAGCCCACGGAGCAGTGGGAACAGATCGTGCGCTTGGTCTCGACAGGTGCCTGTGAGACTTCCGTCTTGGCCTCGGCACGCTTCATCATCGGGGTGGCCATGAAGCTGGCCGCGGCAAGGCCGCCGGTCGCAACACCGCTGCGCTTCAGGAACTGGCGGCGGTTGATGCCGAGTCCCGTACTCTCCGTGCTGGAGGGGGTGGGGGTCAGTCGCATGACATCTTTCTCCTCATCACCCGATACACGACATGCACCGCTTGGGCGGGTCAGGTGGCCGTGTCGGGAGTGGCGGTTCTTCAGGTGGCTCTTCTGGCATTCGCCAGCGAGCTCCTGTGCCGTCTTGTCGCTGTCAATGGCGGCTGGAGTGAACTCCACGCTGCCCTTTGTGTCTCTGATCGGTCACGCCGTCAGGCGAGTCTGTACTCTCCCGGAGGATCTGGCAGTGGCGGCGTTGCCACTGGCAGATTCCCCTGAGGAGACGTGACCGACAGAAGGTCAATCTCGCAGAGTGGCGTAGAACGCCTTCACGTGATCCGTCTCGCGATAGTTGTCGGTCACTCTGTCTGCTGTCTTGCCGTCCTGTGGCGCGGCCTGATCCGGGATGACGGCCCCGGCCAGCGTTCCAGCGGCTGCCGCCCCGACGGTGCTGGCTCCCAGTACCCTCAGGAACTTGCGGCGGCCCTGACGGGCCAGTTCCTGGCCTTGCGTATTATCATCAGTCTTCATGCTGATCTCCTGTCTGACATGTCATGTTCAAGGCGAACGTCGCTGAATCCGTTGTCGCTTGAAGGGTGTCTCACGGTCTTGCTTCAGGTCTTGCATCAGGGTCTTGCATCAGCCCCAGCACTGGCCATGGCGTGTGCCGGGGCTGTGGGTGCTGTCCGGCTCGTGTCTGTCGGTCTCACGATTGGGGAAGTTGTATGCCTTGCCAGCCAGTGGTGTCTTGGCTTGCGACGTCCGCCAATGAGGCTGTCGGTTGGGGAGCCTCTCCGAGATTGCGTCGTTCGGCTGCCAGAAATGCCTGGCCAAGATAGCCAACCGCGGCATAGAAAGGACTCTTGCGACGCGCAAGGTCGGCACAGCAACGCTCACCCCAGTTCGCCAGATGCTGACGGAAGAAGTTGACCTGTTCGCCGGGCAGCTCCTCGATCAGCATGGCCATGACCTCGCACAGGGCCCCCAGGTGGTCCTCCGGCTCGCGAACGTCGGCTTCGCGCTCGAAACCGAGGCGCTTGAGGTCATGGCGCAGTGCCACCAGCGGCATTTCCATCAATGAGCCGGTCAGGTACCAGCTGGCATACGGCACCACTTCGCCCTGCACGACCCCGACCAGTGCCTGGAAATACTCATCCTCCAGTCGTCGAGGATCACTGACCCGCGCCGAGAGAGACAGCGAGGCCAGCGCCCTGGGCAGTTGCTGCTGATCCGCGCCGGGCATGGTGATGGCCTCAGGCTCCAGCGCCGCCAGGAAGTCGATGAGTGGCTGATCGGGCGCTGCCCGCAGCAGGCGAGCCAGCAGGCGGTAGAGATCGGCCCGCAGTGCCTGTTGCTCGGCACTGTGGCTGATCAACGATCCATCATCAGGTGTCATATCAGTGTCATCACTTGAAGGCATGGACTCAGACCTTGAGTTGAGCATCGGGATTGCGGGCCATTTCGTGCCAGATATCCTTCACGCGGCAATCGCTGCACATCTTGAGGCGCAGCGCACCGTCACCCTGGAAATAGGCGTGGGAGGCCAGCTTGGTCTGCATCGCCGTGATGGTGGCGGTGGAGCCGAACGGGGTGCCGCAGCTGATGCAGGGGAACGGCGTGTCCTGCTTGAGCAGGCGCGGTTCACGGCGCACCTCTGGTTGTGCGGAAAAGCCCGGCGTCAGAGTGATGACGCTCTCGGGGCATGACTGCTCGCACAGGCCACATTGCACGCAATCTCCCTCGGTGAAGGACAGTGCCGGAGAGGTGCGGTTGGCGGACAGTGCGCTGGTCGGGCAGACCGCGACACAGGCCTGACAAAGGGTGCAGCCGTCGCTTTCGACCTGTATCGCGCCGAAGGGCGCACCGGCAGGTACCTCGACGGCGGTCTGCGCCAGGTCAGCGGCGGCCAGCGTGGCCAGGTGATCCAGTACACGATTCAGGCGCTCACGCTTGCCGGGTCGGGCATCCGGTTGACCCAACAGCCAGTCACGCGCGATCGGCAGGCCCGGCTGGCCGTCTTCTTCGCGATCGGCACCGGGCGCCAGCGCGATGCAGAGCGGACTGACGAGCGTCATGGGCGAGGCCGGCACGGCGGACTCGGTGATCAGCACGAGACGGGGGGAGCCCTGGGTGTCCGTGGCCAGTTGCATGCTTTCCAGCAACGCATTGCACAGACGCTGTTCCTGCTCGAGTTGCTGGTGCTGACCGGCAGGCAGTGTCCGAGGCAGTTCGACGATGACCTGGGTGGCGCCCAGCGCCAGCGCGGCCAGCCACTCGTCGTGCCCGGTGGCGCTGATTTCATCCAGTGCAATGTCCAGGCAGCGTTCCTGATCCTCAGGTGCCAACGGCGAGTGGCGGTCACTGGCAGACTCGAGGCGGTAGCGCAGTATCGGCTGCGTGCCCCCTGCATCCTGATAGCGCTCAAGCAGACGCTGGATCTGTTCGAGACGCTGTTCGAGTGGCGGCTGGGTAAAGCTCAGCGCGCCGGTCGGGCAGGCACTCACGCAACTGGCGGCACCATGGCAGAGGTACGGGTCGATCTCGATATGCGCGTTGCGGCGTCCCGCCACGGAGAAGATGGCATCGGCGCTGCAGGAGGAAAGACAACGTGTACACCCGATGCTGCCCGCACTTGAATGGGCACAGATGTCGAGATTGACGTTGACGTAATTGGGCTTGTCGAAGCTGCCGACCAGACCGGCGAATTCTGTCGCCCAATGGGTCAGGTTCGCGATCTGATCGCCGCTCTCGACAAGGCTGGCGTCGCTTGCGAGACGATCCAGCTCGCCCAGCACCGTATCCTCTGCACGCAGATAGCCCGGCGGCGGAAGTTCCGCCTGATTGAGGGGCTGGTGACCCAGATCGGCGATCAGGTCGAAGGTCTCGACCTGTCGGGCACCTGTGGACAGCAGTGCGCGCGCCAGATTGACCCCGCCAGACAGCAGCGTGAAATGGCCAAGATGGCCGCTCAGCGAGAGCGCCTCGCGGGTGCTGGCATGGGAGGGCAGTGCTTCGCTCGTCGTGATATGCCGCTCGTCGAGGGATACCAGAGCGCTGTTGTCCTGCTCGCTGATCAGCAGAGACAGTGACAGGGAGTGAGTGGCGGGCAGTGCCAGCATCAGGCTGGACAGGGCACGCAGGCGCGCTTCGCTGCCGATCAGCAGTGTGCGGCCCTGGCTGCGATAGCGGATCGGGGCGCTGCCGGCATCACTGGCCAGCAGTGGCAGGCTGGAAGCGGGGGAGGCTCCGAGCACTGCCGCCAGGGCGCGTTGGCGTGCTTGCTGGTTGAGCGCGCGCTGGGCGTTCTCGAGACTTGAACTGAGCATCCTCATCCTTATTTCGGTCGTGGCGGCTCCGCCCCTGGCGCCTGTCAGGTGGCGCGGTGGACGGTTCCTGATCGCCGCTGATTCTCGAGGCTTGCGCCCGGTCAGCGGTCGAAGGTCATTCAAGGAAGTGCATGGGCTTCCAGCGACGTCTTGCGTCTGATGTCATCCGGATGATCCGCATGGCGGCATCATTGCGACTGGCTTCAGCATAGTCAGGGACTGAAGGGCCAGCGATGAGCATCGGGCGTAGACGGTCAGGTATCGGAAGGCAGTGCCGTTCTCTTGCTAGACGATACCTGCCTCTGTTGAGCGGATTCTTGCAGGCAGTGCGCCTCTCGCATGGGAGTGGAAGTCATGTGAGAGGCAAGGGAATGACCCCGCATGCCGAAAACGGAGCTCGCGCTGGGTCATAATGTCTCAGTGCCTGAGGGTAGGCGTGTCATTCTGGTGGTTGGGGCGATCTGTGGGTGGGCCCATGTCCGTCAGCCGTGACGCCATCGGTCTGGTCCCATGCGCCTTGCCGTGCATGCGTGTCATGCGCAAGGGCAGCATCAGTATCAGTGTGCTGGTCCTGCGCGTGCTCGCGATGGGTCTGTGGGCCGTGATCCGATGATGTCTCATCCAGTGAGTCGAGGCCTTGCTCATCCGTTGAGGGTGCAGCCTCCGGCGCCTCATCCTGCGGTTGATCTTCCGAGCCGTTGCTGGTGGCTACGCACTCAGCCTCGTCATCCTCCAGCTTCTCGAGTCCCTCTTTGACATCGCGGGTCCAGTGTCTCAGCGTCTCGGCCACACCTGCGGCGAGCGGACGCATCTGGGAGAAATCCTGATCGTAATCGTCCAGGCCATCGCGCAGGGAGTGCTCGCCTCCCATGAAGATGCGGCGCAGGGCGCGTTGTCGCAGCGCCGGGTCCACTCCTGCCTGCATGTAGGCACTGATATCCGCATCCGGCAGCAGGGTGTCGGGGTCTGGCAGCTCCACGACGGGAGGGGGCTCATCTGCCTCCTGTGCAAGGGCCTCGGCGTCGGTCGTCTCACTGCCGCCTTCAGCGGACGCTTCGCCATGCCGCTTGCTGTCATGCCGCTCACTGTGCAGAGCATGGCCCGGCTCGTCCGATGCCTCGCAGGCCTCTGTTACCGTGGGTGCGGTCTCAGTGGGTGCGGTATCAGTGGGTGCGGTGTCATTGGCCGTGGAGGGCCGAGCGACCGTCGCCAGTCCAGCGGCGGCGGCATCGGGAGAGTCCGTGGTCGTCCGTGAGGCTTCGGCGCGCTGCTTGCGGCGTGACCAGCGGGACAACAGGCCTTGCGAGGTATGGTCGCGGTCGTCGGAGTGACTCATGGCCCTTCCTTGTTGGCAGCATCAGCGTCCGGGCGCACGGTGTCGGTCTGACTGGCGCGCCCCGCCCCCTTGCGCTTCTTCTTCTTGCCTTCGTCGATGCGCTCACCATGCCGGGCGAGATAGCCCTCCAGCCAGACCATCAGGGCAGGAGGCATCGGGGTGTCCAGTACCAGTTGGTCACCATCCAGCCAATGCGAGGCCACTTCCTGGCAGGCGGTGACGACCCTTGGCTGCATGCCATCCGCTTCACGCTCTTCACACAAGACGAACAGACGCGGCTGTTCGCAACGCAGGTTGTAACGATAGTCGGTGCGCTCGGTGAGATGCAGCTGCAGGGGCAGAGTGCGTTGAGGCTCCGGTTGCGCCGCTTGTTCAGGCGTCCGGGGCGTGGTCTCGCCGTGATCCGCGGGCGCGATCCGGGAAATCACCCAGGTGTCGAGAGTGAAGCGGCCGAGAGTCTGCTGCGAGGGGGCCAGTGTCACGGTCAGCCAGCGAGTGTCGTCAGGTCGTGATGACTCGCGTGAGGCGTCGAGTGTCGTGTCCATCAACGGGTCGGGTGGCTGGGTCATGGCGTATCTCTTGAGGGCGTTCTGGAAGTGGTTCAGGGGGTGACCCGAGTCGTGGTCGGCGGCGTATCGGGTCCAAGGCGAGTCTGTCATCAGCGCCGTGGCTCGTACGTTCACGAACATGCGACGCTCTACCGGTTTTAGCAAGAAGCGTGCCGCATGCGTCGAGAATTGCATGACGCGAGATCGCAATGGCTGCCGGATCAGGACAGCCTCTCGGCCTGACTGGTATTCTTTGAGCGCTGGGTGACGACGCATGCCGCAACCTGCATGGCAGGTTCGCCGTGTGGCGGCACCCTCCGGCATCAATTCGGCTCGAAGAGGGAGACCCCGACGCCATGAAAACCTCCATGCCTCCGGTCATCAGCAATGCTCGATTGCCCACCACGCTGGATATCGTCGTGATGGATGAGCGAGGCCAGCGCCAGACGCAGTCGATCGCCGCCGAGCGCGCGCTGACGATCTACCTCAACAAGCGTGAGATCGTCACTCTGATGACGCTGGGGGCCGAGCCTGAGGCGCTGGTGGCGGGCTATCTGCGCAATCAGGGCCTGTTGGGAGATATCGAAGACCTGGAGGCGCTGCAAGTGGACTGGGAGGTGGAAAGCGCCTCGGTGGTGACGCGCCATCTACCGAAGGATATCGAGCAGCGACTGAGCAAGCGTACCGTCACCACCGGCTGCGGCCAGGGAACCGTCTTTGGCAATCTGCTGGAGCGTCAGACGCTGGAGGCGCTTGATGATCGCCCCTTTCAGCAGAGTGTGCTGTATCAGCTGCTGGCATCTCTCGCGGCCCACAATGCCACCTACCGCAAGGCGGGGGCGGTACATGGCTGTGCGCTGTGTCGGGATGATGAGGTGCTGGCATTCATCGAGGATGTCGGTCGCCACAATGCCGTCGATACCCTGGCAGGCCTGAACTGGCTTTCACCTGTGCGCGAGGACGAGACGGATTACCGGGGTGCCAATATCTTCTATACCACGGGGCGTCTGACCTCGGAGATGGTGCTCAAGGTGGCGCAGGCGGGCATTTCGGTGCTGGTCTCACGCTCCGGGGTGACCCAGAAGGGCGTTGAGCTGGCCAGCCGCTTCGGGGTGCTGTTGATCGCACGTGCCAAGGGCAGCCACTTCCAGGTGGTGGACCCTGCCGGTCGGATGATACTGGACGCCATCCCTCCGCTGCGTGCCGGTGATCAACTTCGTGAAGCTGGCAAGTCTCGCCCGGGAGGCGAGCAATGAATCAGCCTGTTTCCGGGGATGCGACGATGCATGACAACCCCTTTCTGACGGTCCATGAGGTCGCACGACTGTTGCACCTCAATGAAAAGAAGATCTATCAGCTGGCCAGTGAGGGCACCATGCCGGCCACCAAGGTCACCGGCAAATGGCTTTTCCCGCGGCGCCTGGTCGAGCAATGGATTCTGGAGTCCAGCCATCATGGGGTGCTGGCGGATCGCTTGATGATCACCGGTAGCGATGACCCCTTGCTGGCAGCGCTGACGATGCGACTCAACCAGCAGCACGATGGCAGTGCCTTCTATGGCATGAGTGTCACCGGGACACGCCTGGGGCTGGATCTGTTGAGTCAGGGGCGAGCCGATGTCTGTGCCATCCACTGGGGGCGTGCCGAGGAAGCATCGCTTCGCCATCCGGCCTTGATCCGCGGGCACGATGGTTATCGTCAGTGGGTATTGGTCCGGCTGGCCCGGCGCACCCAGGGGCTGATCATTCGTCAGGAAGATCGCCACCTGCCGATCAATCCCGGTGGTCTGTTCGGGTCTCAACGACGCTGGGTAGTGCGTCAGGAGGGGGCCGGTTCGCAGCGCTTCCTGCAGGAGTGGCTGTCCGGCCATCAGATGCGCCCGGAGCAGCTCAACACCCTCGCCATCGCCTACTCGGAGCGAGAGGTCGCATCACTCGTCGCGCGCGGGGAGGTGGATGTCGGGCCGGGGACGTTATCGGCCGCGAATGAATTCGGTCTCGGTTTCGTGCCGGTCTGTGAGGAGGCCTTTGATCTGGTCGTGCCACGCAATGTCTACTTCCGTGACCTTTTCCAGGGCCTGCTGGACTATCTGTCCACGCCCAATGGTATCCAGCTGGCACAATCGTTGGGAGGGTATGACCTGCGTGAATGTGGTCAGCTCATCTGGCGAGGCGACGCCGCACAACATGACTGAGTCAAAATCGCCCGCTAGCACCAGGCTAAACGGTGATGATGTAGGCGCTGTCTCTGCCTCGCCAGGCCATTGTTCTGGCGAGGTAAAGATCTTTCACGTCACATGCTTCTGGAGAACGGTTTAGCGTTGCGCCAGTGGGCGTATCATCAATCGGCGTCGTTGCGCGTGCAGACTGACAGCACTACGGCATCGTCTTCGCTGGTGGAAACCAGAGCATGGCCCATGTCGGAGTCGAAATAGATGCTGTCTCCATCCCCGAGAGGCAAGGGTTCATAGAACTCGGAATACAGCAGAATGCTGCCCTCCAGCACCATCAGGAATTCCTCGCCGTCGTGGCGCACCCAGTCGGGAAACTCCTCGAAGCTGCGAGCGCGCACCCGGGTCTTGAAGGGAATCATGCGCTTCTGAGCCAGCTGCCAGGAAAGCAGCTCATGTTCATAGGTCGGGGTCGGGTGGCTCTTGCCTTCACCGAGGCGCGTCAGATCACGTCGGCCCAGCGTGCCGCTCTGTCGCTTGGGAGGACTCAGCAGTTGAGGAAGGTCGATATTGAGACCATTGATCAACTTCTGGACGGCGGTGAAGGTGGGGGATATCTGTTCATTCTCGATCTTGGACAGCGTAGAGCGTGCAAGCCCGGTACGCTGGCTGACATCCTCGAGGGTCCAATGATTGGCGAGACGGATCTGCTTGACCCTCTCTCCAAGCTTGAGGGGCTCAACGAAGGCCTTGCGGCCGGAAGCGATCCGGACCGCGGCATCCTTGTCAGTCGGTGTACTCATGGGAAGCTTCGCTGTGGTCGATGGCGGCGGGAGTTCACAAGTTTACTATTGGAAACTTTTTCGCCAGCTTATCACAGCAAGGAAATCACGGTGTAGCTGAGCAAGGCATCGACGATGCTCCTGGCGACAGGGGATGCGTCTCTTGAGCTCGCATGTCTGGTCACTCAGAACAGCGGATGATCACGCTCATCTGGCCTTGCATGAACTTTGGGTGACGCGTGCGCGGCTGGCGGCGAATGACGCAGGGATACCCCGTCCTCCATCGGCAGACCCGCCAGTGCCTTGACATGGGCTTCAGTGCTGCGTGCCAACGCTTCCAGGCAGTAGCCGCCTTCCAGTACCGAGACGATACGTCCCTGACAATGGCGCCTGGCCACGTCCATCGCCAGGCGCGTGATCCAGTAATAGTCGTCGTCCTCGAGACACAGTTCGGCCATTGGATCCTCACGATGCGCGTCGAAGCCTGCCGAGATCAGGATCAGCTCCGGCTTGAAATCATCAAGCTTCTTCAGCCATTGCGCTTCGATGGCATGGCGAAAGTCCAGCGAACCACAGCCTTCTGCCAGCGGGGTATTGTGAATGTGCTCCCAGCGGCTCTCGAGATAGCGCCAGGGGTACATGGCGTTCTGGAACGATGAGCAGACCAGCGTGTCGGGGTCATGCTTGAAGATATCTACCGTGCCGTTGCCCTGATGAACATCGAAATCGAGGATGGCGATGCGTCTGACACCGTACTGCTGGCGGGCATGCAGCGCGCCTACTGCCACGTTGTTGTAGAAGCAGAAGCCCATGGCATCCGCGCGTTCGGCATGATGGCCCGGTGGGCGCACGGCACAGAAGACGTTGTCCGCCTGATTGCGCATCACCTGGTCGACCCCGCGCACGACGGCTCCTGCCGCGAGACGTGCCGCCACCAGGCTGTCTGCACACATCACGGTGTCCTCGCTGAGCGCCAGCAGCTGACCTGCCTGGGGCGGGCACTTGTCGAGTGCCTGCAGGTGGCGCATCGGATGGACTCTTGCCAGCTGTTCCAGCGTGGCAGGGCGTGCATCGTATTGCTGGACATGCTGAATCACGCCGCTCAATGCCAGCTGACGCTGGATGGCCTGCAGGCGCAATGGGCTCTCGGGATGTGTCGGACCCATGAAATGATTGCCACAGTCGCTATGAGAGATATAAGAGGTGATCATCGGCATGTGCCTGTTTGGCTGGGCGCTAGACTGAGGATAGTTCGAAACCTCACAGTAAGATTCACTGGTAGGCACGGATAGTGGCGGATGGTCTACCTTCTCCAGCACCTGCCGGCTGCTGTTCAGGCACTCACTTTCGCGGCATGCTGGTGGCATCGCGCATTGGATGCGCACCGGCTGACAGGACACCTCCATGGGGATGCGATTTCTGCGCAATTTCTTCGAGCCCACCAGTATCGCGGTGATCGGGGCCTCGGAAAAGACACACTCACTGGGCGGCCAGGTGCTGAGAAACCTGCTGGAAGGCGGGTTCAAGGGCACGCTTGTCGTGGTGAATCCCAAGGGCTATGACACGGTGCATGGAGTGCCCTGTGTGCGCCGGATCAGTGAGCTGGACACGATGCCGGACCTCGCCATCCTGTGCTCGCCTGCCGAGACCTTGCCGCGCATCGTCGAGAAGCTGGGGCGTCGCGGCGTCAAGGCCGCGCTGTTGATCTCCGGAGGAGTGGCACCGTCGCCGGCAAGCTCCCTGGCCCGCGTGACGGAAAAAGGGCTCGGAATGCTTGCCCGGCGTGAGCCTGTGGCCCCCGACCACGCGCGACTGCGCATCCATCCGGATCAGGAGAGTCTCAACAGCCGTCTGCTCAAGGCGGCACGTGGCAGTGGAATACGTCTGCTGGGCCCGGAGTGCATGGGAGTCTGCGTGCCCAATCGGAATCTGAATGCCTCCTTCAGTGGTCAGCCTGTCGCCAAGGGCAAGGTCGCCTATCTGGGGCAGTCGGGGATGCTGGGCAATGCCATGATCGACTGGGCGGCGGGGCGCGGTATCGGCTTCTCCCATCTGGTGACGCTGGGAGACAGCGTCGACGTGATGCTGCCTGACCTGATTGATTACCTGAATCAATATGGGCATGCCCAGGCGCTCCTGCTGCATCTCGAGCGCATCCATGACTCGATGCACTTCATGACTGCGCTGCGCGAGGCCTCTCGCAACCGACTGGTATTGGCGATCAAGAGCGGTCGCACGCCCGAGGCCGACCTGTTCGGGACTCACGTCACCCCCGGCATCCCCAATCGCGACCAGATCGTGGACGTCGCGCTGGCGCGAGCTGGGGTGGTACGCGTCAATGACAGCGAGGACATGTTCGATGCCCTCGAGACGCTCAATCGCATGAAACCGCTGCGGGGGGATCGGCTGGCGATCGTCTCCAATGGTCTCGGGCCGGCCCTGTTGGCGATCGACAAGCTGATGGCGGGAGGCGGCAAGCTTGCCGAGCTGAGCAAGGAGAGTCGGGATGCGCTGCTCAAGGATCAGCTGGATGTCAGCCTGCCCGGTCGCAATCCGGTGGATCTGGGGGGCAATGCCACGCCCGAAGACCTCGTTGCCGCAGTCAACATCGTGGCCAATGATCAGGGGGTCGATGCGGTGCTCGTCGTGCATGCGCCGACAAGACTTGCACCATCCAAGGACACGGCCGAGGCCCTGATCACGCATCGCAAGCAGTTCCGGCGCAATCTGCTGACCAGCTGGATGGGGCTCGAGCAGGCGCTGGCGGCACGTCATGCCTGCCATGCTGCGGGTATCCCGACCTATCTCTCACCCGAAAAGGGCGTCAAGGCCTTCCTGCAGATGGTGGATTACCAGCGGGTGCAGTCCCTGTTGCAGCAGACCCCGCCGAGCCTGTCCTTCACCACCAGCGCCGAGATTCGCGCCCGAGCACATGATCTGGTGCACAGCGCTCGGCGTGCCGGTCGTGAATGGCTGACCCATTCTGAAACGGCTCAGGTACTGGAGACCTATGGCATCGCGACAGCTGCCAGTCATTATGTGTCTGACGCCGCCGAAGCCGCGCAGGCCATTGCAGCTCTCAGGCAGGCGGCTGGCAAGGAAGACGCCGAGATGGCAGCGGGGCCCTTCGCCTTGCGGGTGGTCCACAAGCACAACAGCCAGCCCTTCCGCTATCGCCGCTTCCCGCAGCGTCTGTCTTCTGGCGTGGTCCAGGATCTCAATGGCCCGGAAGACATCGCCCTGGCCATGCGTCGCATCACCAGCAAGGTGAGCGAGCGCGATGACGAGCGGGGACGCAGCGGCAGCGAACGCACCCGCATCCATGAGTTCTGCCTGCAGCCGATGCGCCGCGGCAAGCATTCGCTGCAATTGAGTGCGGGCATCACGCGTGACGAGGAGTTCGGGCCGGTGGTGGTCTTCGGGCTGGGGGGCTACAAGGTCAACGTGCTGGTAGACCGCCAGGTTGCCTTGCCGCCTCTCAACATGACGCTGGCACGCGAGCTCATCTCGCGCAGTCATGCCTCGCGTCTGATCGAGGAGCACTCGCCGGACCCCGAGCGGGATATCGCGCGCCTGTGTACCTTGTTGATCAAATTGTCGCAGTTGGCATCGGATTTGCCTGACATTCGGGGGCTGGAGATCAATCCGTTGCTGCTCAATCGTGATGAGGCCGTCGCGGTGGATTTCACGCTGGATCTGGGCAAGCCCGCGCGCTTCGCCATCATGCCGTACCCGGAAGAGCTGCGGGAGTGGGTGCGGCTTGAGGATGGCACCGAGGTGGAAGTGCGGCCGATTCGTGCAGAGGATGCGCCATTGATCACCGCTTTCCATGCCAGATTGTCCGAGGAAAGCATTCGTTTCCGTTATTTCCATCACAAGGCTTCCCTGACGCAACGCGATCTGGCGCTGCTGGCCCAGATCAATTATGACCGCCAGATGGCATTCATCGCCGAGCGTGAAGTCAGTGAGCAGGAGGAGGGCGGCTCACGTCGTGAAATGTTGGGAGTGGTGCGGGTCTGGAATGACCCTGACAACATTCGCACGGAGTTCTCGGTGATCATTCGTGATGACCTGCAAGGTGAGGGGATCGGACGACTGCTGATGGAAAAGATGCTGCGCTATTGCCGTTCGTTGGGCACTCTCGAGATGGTAGGCAAGATCATGATGGACAATCACCCGATGCGTGCACTGATGAAGCATCTGGGGTTCACCTGTCGTTACAACATGGAGGAACAGGTCATCGATGCGAGCATCCGACTCAATGAGCCCACCAGTGATTGGCAACGCCTGAGGCTTGAATCCAAGGCCTGATGCGCGCGTGTCGGGGCATGATCGGTGGTATGCCACCTTCGTCGTATAAAGCTGTGTTGTTGTTTGAGTGAATATCAATAACTCTGTATCATTATTTTAAATATAAGAATCCTTTATGGAAATTGGCGCAGGGAATGACGTGGCATTCTGCTCAGTATCAGGCAGTGTCATGACGGGTGCCTCCCGCATGACGGCCTGATTGGCGCTATGCCACCCTCAGCGGCGCAACATCGTGAAAGCGCGTTGCCTGCCGTGTGACTGATCAAGCCTGTTCACGCTTCCCTGTGCACTCACAACAGGAAAGCCAATGACTGACACTCGCGATGTGAAGATCCGGGTGCGCAACCTGAGCAAGGTGTTCGGTAACCAGCCTGACAAGGCGCTCACTCTGCGTGACCAGGGACTCAAACGTCCTGAAATTCTGGAAAAGACCGGCCAGACACTGGGCCTGTCCAATGTCGATTTCGATGTGATGGAAGGTGAGCTGCTGGTCATCATGGGGCTGTCCGGCTCCGGGAAGTCCACCTTGATCCGTTGTCTCAATCGTCTGATCGACCCGACAGAAGGCGAGATCCTGATCGACGGTCAGGACGTGGCCAAGCTGGATGAGAAATCGCTGCTGCGCTGTCGTCGCAAGCACTTCTCGATGGTCTTCCAGAACTTTGCGCTCTTCCCTCATCGTACGGTTCAACAGAATGCCGAGTACGGCCTTGAAGTGCGCGGCGAGGCGAAGGAAGTCTGTTTCCAGCGCGGGCGTGATGCACTCAAGCAGGTAGGACTGGACGGATGGGAAGATGCCTATCCCGATCAGCTTTCCGGCGGCATGCAGCAGCGTGTCGGGCTTGCACGTGCATTGGCCAATGATTCTACCGTCCTGCTGATGGATGAAGCCTTCTCGGCACTGGATCCGTTGATCCGCAAGGACATGCAGCAGGAGCTGCTGGCGCTGCAGCACAAGATGAAGAAGACCACCATCTTCATCACCCACGATCTGGATGAAGCCCTGTCCATCGGTGATCGCATCATCCTGCTCAAGGATGGTGAAATCGTCCAGATCGGCACTCCCGAGACCATTCTCACCGAGCCCGCTGACGATTATGTCGCGCGCTTCGTCGAAGGCGTGGACATGTCGCGGATTCTGACCGCCCAGTCCGCCATGACGGATGTCCGTGCCACCGCGCGAGATGATGATGGCCCCCGTACGGCATTGCGCAAGATGGGAGAAAACGGCCTGGACAGTCTCTTCGTGGTGCGCCGCGACCGTACCGTTCTGGGAATCGTGACGGCAGAAGATGCCGAGCGTGCTGTACGTGAGAACCTCACGGATCTCTCCAGTCTGATCCACTCCGATTGCTGTCGGGTCTCGCCTGATGAGCCCTTGCACAACCTGTTCGCGATGTTTGCCGGCCATCACCACCCGCTGGCAGTCGTGGATGAGCAATCGCGCTTGATGGGAGTCGTGGTCAAGGGGTCCGTACTGGCTGAGCTGGCCGAAGCAGGGGAGGCGCATGCATGAGTGAATCGACAGGTTTCACCATTCCGAAGATAGAGCTGGGTGACTGGATCGAGGCAGGGCTGGATTATCTGACCAACAATTATTCCAGCGTGACCCGCGCCATTTCCAAGTTCACCGAAACCGGCATCGGTGCGCTCAATGACGCCCTGATGTGGATGCCCCAGTGGGCCTTGATCGCAATGGTCGCGCTGTTGTGCTGGCGGCTGGCGGGAACTCGCCTGGCGATCGGTTCCATCCTGGGCCTCGGCCTCATCTGGAATCTGGATCTGTGGGATCCGATGATCGAATCGCTCACCCTGGTGGTCATCGCGACGCTGGTGGCCGTGGTCATCGCAATCCCCCTGGGCATTCTGGCGGCGCTGTCGGATCGCTTCTATCGGGTCATCATGCCGGTTCTGGATTTCATGCAGACGATGCCGGCCTTCGTCTATCTGATCCCGGCCATTCCCTTCTTCGGTATCGGGTCGGTCTCGGCGATCTTCGCTACGGTCATCTTCTCGATGCCGCCGGCGATCCGTTTCACTACCCTGGGGATTCGTCAGGTCCCCAAGGAGCTGATCGAGGCCGCAGATGCCTTCGGGTCCACCCGTCGCCAGAAGCTCTTCAAGCTGCAGCTGCCCCTGTCGCTGCCGACGGTGATGGCGGGCATCAACCAGACCATCATGCTGGCCCTGTCGATGGTCGTCATCGCGGCCATGATCGGCGCCGATGGTCTGGGCAACGAAGTCTGGAAGGCGATCCAGCGTCTTCGTCCTGGAGATGGGTTCGAAGCGGGTATCGCGGTGGTGATCCTGGCCATGCTGCTTGACCGCCTGACCCAGACCTTGAGCAAGGAAAAGAAGTCACGCTCCTGAGGTGACTCACCTCGACCCACAAGCCGGCACCGCCTGTCGTGCCGGCTTGTCCCATCTCTTCAGGGCGTTTCTTGCCCACATTTCTGCACCGCGACACATTCTCCTGTTCTTTACACGTTGCATGGGGATACGGCATTCGCGGCAGCCAGTCTTTCTGCTGGTCCTGTATTGATGAAAGGCTGACCTGATCGGCGATCAGGCAATTCTCGCCCTAAGAAATAAGTAGATTCAAATAAAGGGGAAGTTGATGAATAAGCAAGGTACTTCACGTAGCCATCTGACCATCACCGCCAAGGCACTGTTGCTGGGGGCCGCCATGTCATCCTCGGTGGTCGGTGTCAGCGCGGCTCATGCGGCAGGTGACAAGGGAGATGTCACCCTGGCGTATGTCGAGTGGTCCTCCGAGGTCGCCTCCACCAATGTCGTGAAAGCGGTGCTGGAAGCTCAGGGCTACAACGTCGAGCTCAAGGCGCTGTCCGCCGCCGCGATGTTCCAGGCGGTCGCCTTTGGTGATGCTGATGGCATGGTCGGTGCGTGGCTCCCCACGACCCATGAAGACTACATGGCCAAGGTCGGGCCCAAGGTCGAGGACCTGGGAGTCAACCTCGAGGGCACCAAGCTTGGCCTGGTGGTCCCGGCGTACAGCAAGCTCGAGTCCATCGAGGACATCACCTCGCATGCCGACGAGATTGATGAGCGTATCGTCGGTATCGAGCCAGGCGCCGGCCTGACCCGACTCACCGAGCAGGTGCTCGAGGATTACGATCTCGAGGATATCGACCTCACGACCGGTAGCGGCGCGACCATGACCGCAGCGCTGAGCAATGCCATCAAGGGCGAGCGGGATATCGTGGTGACCGGCTGGACCCCCCATTGGATGTTCGCGCGCTGGGACCTCAAGTACCTGGAAGATCCGAAGGGCGTCTATGGCGGTGCCGAGGAGATCCATACCCTGGCACGCAAGGGGCTCAAGGAGGACATGCCGGAGGTCTACGCGATCCTGGACAACTTCGCCTGGACGCCGGCGGACATGGGCGAGGTGATGCTCAACAACCAGGAAGATGATGCAGACCCCTACGAGACGGCCAAGGCGTGGGTGGAAAGCCATCCGGATATCGTCAATGAGTGGCTGCCGGCAACGGCTCAGTAACCTCATCGTGATGGCAGCGGTCTAGTCCACCTCGGCCTGCCATCAATGTGAGTAAGACCAAGACGAGACGCCCCCGCAGGCTTGCCTGCGGGGGCGTCTCGTCTATCAGGGTCGTCTATCTGTCTCACCATCCGTCTCACCCTCCGTCTCACCCTCCGTCTCACCCTCCGTCTCGCCGATGCGGGACGTCAGCGACGCTCAGAAGGGGCAGGGGCTGCAGACTTCCATGCGCTCGCCGCTGACCGGGTGATCGAAGGCGATCATCTCGGCATGCAGCATCAGGCGCTCGGCCATGAAGAAGGCTTCATCATTGGCATACAGATCGCAGCCCAGGATGGGGTGGCCCAGCTGCTGGCTGTGGATGCGCAGCTGGTGGGTGCGCCCGGAGACGGGCGTGAATTCGACCCGGGTACGCCTGGGGGCCTCGAGCCGCTCAAGCACGCGATAGTCACTGATGGCGGTCTTGCCTGTCTCATGGCAGATCTTCTGCAACGGGAACCGATCCACGTCCTTGGCAATCGGCAGCGAGATCCGTCCACTGTCCTGCTCGACGTGTCCCAGCAGCATCGCGCGGTAGGACTTGTCGATGGTCCGGGCCTGGAACTGGCGCGTCAGGTTGCCGTTGGCCGGCTTGTTGAGCGCCACCAGCATGATGCCTGAGGTGCCGAGATCCAGGCGGTGCAGCAGCTTGGCGGTCGGGTATTCCTTGACCAGCCGATGGTGCAGCGAGTCCAGATTGAGCGGATGCTTGCCGGACAGGCTCAACAGACCACTGGGCTTGTGGATCAGCAGGATGTCCTCATCCGCGTAAAGCACCTTGTAGGTCTCATGACAGGGCGGAACGATGAACGGGTCGGCTTGTGGCTGCATGGGGTCTCACAGATGACGATGGGCGGTTCGACGGTGATGGTCGGCAAGGCGGGTGACGAGCTCGCCGTCACTCGTCAGGCAGCGGGGAGGCCAGCAGATCGATGTCTTCCCAGTGATACTCGTATTCCTCCTCCTCGGTGTCGTCGGGAGCTCGCCCGATGAACAGGCTGGCGGTGAAAGCCCGCACGAAGATCACCTCGCTGCCATCCAGTGCCGCAAGGCGCTCGCCTTTCCTGAGCTTCTTGATCTTGCGCTTGCGCGCCGCGACATCCTCACGCGTGGCGCGGGTCGCCTCTCGCCACTGGGCGGCAATCTCACCGGGGGCAGTGGACTGCGCCAGGAGTGCCGGCGGGCATTGCAGCGGAATATCTGGCGTGCCTTCATCCCGGATATGGTATTCCCAGCGGCTGGGGTCACCCTGTCGGGGAGCCTGCATCAGATGCTGGCGAATGAAGGTATGACCATGGGGATGCTCCAGCACGGTGTAGAGCACATTGCCGACCACGGCGTGATCCACCAGCGAGATGCCATGGTGATCGGAAGGTGTGTAGCTTGCCAGCAGGCGATCTACCAGCGTCTGACGAGCCACCTTGGGTGTTGCACTGTCGTCCCAGGCCATGTGGCCTCCCTTCCTGTAAACATGTGACGGTGTATGCAGAACATGAGCCGTGCAGCTGTCGCCGACCTGAGCATGCCCTGCACCGAAAAGCCGGCCATTGTCTGTTCTGGCACGGCGCAGGGCAAGTCATGCTTAATCTCGCATGCCGCGTCGACGGGATCGCATCGCGGGTGCCGCATGGCGTGATGTGAGGGGCATGGCGCGAGGGGCATGGCGCGAGGGGCTTGGCGTAAGGGGCATACGTGTTTCGATCAGCACGCAGGCGCCTTCACGCAAAAGGCCCCGCCATGGCGGAGCCTTCGAGAGCGTGTGGCGATCAGGTGCCACTCACGGTGCGAGCATCACCTTGTGCCACTCATTGTCTTCGGTATCCAGACGCTGATAGCGGACCCGGTCGTGCAGGCGTGATGGCTGGCCCTGCCAGAACTCGATCATCTCGGGCACCACGCGATAGCCACCCCAGTGCTCAGGGCGCGGGACATCACTGTCGGCATAGACCTTCTCGAAGCGGCCCTGTCTCTCGCTGAGCCAGTCGCGATCCGGAATCTCGACGCTCTGCTGCGAGACCCAGGCCCCCAGCTGGCTTTCCTTGGGACGGGAGGCGAAGTAGTGGTCCGAGGTGGCGTCCGAGACCTTCTCCACGCGACCCTCGATACGGACCTGGCGCTCCATGCCAGGCCACCAGAACGTCAGGGCCGCATGCGGCACATTGGCCAGTTCGCTGCCCTTGTGGCTCTGATAGTTGGTATAGAAGATGAACCCTTGTGCGTCGTATCCCTTGAGCAGCACGATGCGCGCGTGCGGCTTGCCCTGGCTGTCCACGGTGGACAACGTCATCACATTGGCATCGTTGTCATCGGCGGAGAGTGCGCTGGTCAGCCATTCCTGAAACTGCTCGAAGGGTTCGGCCGGGGTGTTGTCAAGATTCAGGCCATCACCGGAGTAGGTTCTGCGCACGTCAGCGATATCGCGATTCATGGTGGGCTCCCTTGATGAATTGCTCATGTAATGTAAGGACTGTGTACCGTCGAGCGCCAGATCGCAAGGGCCTCAGGCCTGTGCCATGGGGCCGAGCTGTACCCACGCCATGTAAAGACCGGTACCGACGGCGATGGAGAGCAGCGCATTGCGTCGCCAGAGGTGAAGGCCGGCCACGCAGGCGGCGGATATCAGCATGCCGGCACCCTCGGCCTGCATCAGCCAGTCGCGCCAGAGCTCGCTGCGAGCAAGCGTGGAGGGCAGATCACGGGGGGAGTCGCCGGGCAACGACATGGCAGACAGGGACACGATGATCAGCACGACCATCACGATGGCCGGCAGATAGCGACCCATGTGCAGGATCAAGGGATGTGCGGAATGGCGTGAGAGAAACAGGAAGGGGGTCACGCGTGTCGCGAAGGTCGCCAGCGCGGCCACGCCGATCAGCAGCAGTGCCTGGGTCGTTGTCATCGTGTCCGGCTCCCGTCGCTCAGAGAGCGCTGTTGATGGAGGTAATGGCCGAGCAGAAGGACACTTGCCGCGGCGATGCTGCCGAGCAGCAGTTGGTCTTGGGGCAGCACCCATAGCCCCGCCAGGGTGATCACCAGGCCCAGCAGGAAGGGCCAGCGTTCCCGCAATGCGTACCATTGCTCGATGCCGAGCACGACGAACAGGGCGGTGAGGGCAAATTCGATGCCGCTGCTGTCAAAGGTAAGCTGGCCGGCCGCCAGCCCCAGTGCGGTCCCCAATACCCACCACAGCTGGTTGAGCGCCGTAATGCGCAGCATCAGACGCTGATCATTGCGCCTGGCGGCCTTGTCATCCCGCTCACCGCTGCGCGGCAGGCTGGATAGCAGCGAGTAGGTCTCGTCGGTGAGACCGAAGATGAGATAGAGCTTGGCGATTCCGGCCTCGCGAAAACGCTCCAGCAATGACAGGCCATAGAACAGGTGGCGTGAGTTGAGCAGCAGGGTGGCGACGGCCACTTCCGTGACACTCGCTCCAGCGCCCAGCAGAGCGACCGCCAGGAACTGCCCGGCACCCGCCAGGATGATCACCGACATCAAGAGTCCCAGCCAGGGGCTCAGGGGTAACTGGGTGAACAGCACCCCGAAGGCGGCTCCCAGCGGGATATAGCCGAACATCACCGGTAGCGTCTGACGCAGCGCCTCACGCCATGCGCTGGCCGTGGTGATCGATTCAGGCTCGGCCATCTCCAGGGAGTGCGCACCGTCGTCGAGGGTGCGTGTCACGCCATCGGTGGTGGGTGTCGTAGGCATGAGGCGTACGGGGTTCCTGTCGGCTCAATGGGCATTGGCATCACGCAAGGCTGCGTGACGACCCGATCCCGAAGGGGGTCAGATGAATCAGCATAGCGTGACGATGATGGTGTGGCGATGCGGCCAAGGTGGCACTCTGCAGTGCAATCCTCTGGATTCTAGCGCCAATTGCCCAGCAAACCACCGTCGAGCGCTGATCTGTCATTGGAATCCTCCGCCCATCTTCAAGGGGTAAGCGCTGAGGTCGAGGAGAAAGGGGGAGAGGAAAAAGAGAAGCGGGAAGTTGGAAGCGGAAAGCGGAAAGAGACAGGGACAGAAATGAGCGAAGGGACAGGAACATCGAATGAATCGCCGGTCGTGCAGACAGAGCGCCAGGCCTGATGACAGATAGCGCCCAGGGGGCGCTATCTGTCAGGTCCTCGTCGGCGGCCTTTTACCCCATGGGGGTGCCGGCCCGCATCACGACTGAGACTGACGCTTCAGATTGCGCGAGCGAAAGCGAGCATACGCCATGCTGGCGAGGAACAGGCCAAGTGCCGCCAGCGCCTCCAGTATGCCGATCACCCCATGGCCGGGTACGCTGGCCAGCATCACGCCCTGCATGAGATAGAGCAGACTGACGAAGGCCAGCCAGACGTGGCCGCGGGCGCGACGAGTCAGCACGGCGGGCAGGAAAAGGGCAATGGGCAGCAGGCGAATCAACAACGGCACCAGGCCGGTATTGTCACTCTGGGCCATCAACTGGATGCCACCTACCAGCAGGATGACGGCCAGGGCCGCGAAGCTCACGATCACGCCGCGGCGGCTCTTGGCCTCGAGGGTGTCGAGGCCCTGTTCACGTTCCATTCGTTCAAGCCAGGCGCGCATCTATCGGTTCTCCCTGAGGGGTTGCATGGCGAGGGCCAGACGCGCAATGCGCTTGCCTTGTGCGACGGCCAGGCGTCTCTCATGGTCGTTCACGTCATTGTCACCGCGCTTGCCGCTGACATGGGTGGTGCCATAGGGCGTACCGCCCTGGGTGGTTTCCAGCAATTCAGTGGCACTGTAGGGCACACCCGCATAGACCATGCCGTGGTGAAGAAGAGGCACCAGCATGGTCATCAAGGTGGTTTCCTGACCGCCATGCAGTGAGCTTGAGGCACTGAAGGCGGTGGCAGGCTTGTCGATCAGTGCCCCGTTCATCCACAGCTCGCTGGTGGAGTCGAGGAAGTACTTCAGCGGAGCGGCCATGTTGCCGAAACGGGTCGGGCTGCCAAGTGCCAGGCCTGCGCACTGACGCAGGTCATCGAGGGTGGCATACATGGCACCGCTGTCGGGGATTTCCGGCGTGGTCTGCTCGCAGGTCGTCGAGACTTCGGGGACACGGCGCAGGCGGGCCTCGATTCCCGGAATGGACTCGATGCCAGCGACGATCTGCTCCGCCAGGGTCTGGGTCGCACCGTGACGCGAGTAATAAAGCACGAGCACATAGGGTGTCGTATCGGGGGACGTACTGGAATGGGTGTCAGCTGACATGGGCGTCCTCAGGTCACGAAGGGATCAGGCGTCGTCGAGCAGGGCGAGTACATCCTGCGGTGGTCTGCCGATGATGGCGCGCTTTCCGTCATCGAGAATCGGGCGTTGCATCAACCTGGGCGTGGCAGCGATGGCGTCCAGACGTCGTGCATCATCGGGTTCCTCAAGGGCGAGCGCCTTCCAGTCACTCTCGTTCTCTCGCGTCAGGGCTTTCGCCCCGCCTTCGAGTCGAGCGGCCAGCGCACTCAGCTGCTCACGGCTCAACGGGGTGTCCAGGTAACGAATGGTCTCGAATTCGTCGCTTTTCAGGCGTGACTCCAGCAACGCGAGGGTTTCGCGTGACTTGGAGCAGCGCGGGTTGTGATAGAGTTTCAGCATTGGCATGACTGTCTCCGTTTCCGGACAGGCGGTAAGGCGAATGGACTGTGCCGTCAGTGATTCCTGACGGCAGCTTCACATCAGGGATGCATTGTAGAGGGGCGCATGAGAATGCCACAACTGCCACAACTCAAGCGGATGACGCCTGCCATCGGGGTCGTCCTCAAGCTGGTCTCACGTTTCAACTATCACGATGGCAAGAAGACTGCCTCCGCCTTGACCTATACCACCCTGTTCGCGGTGGTGCCTCTGATGACGGTGATCTATTCGATGTTCGCCGTCATCCCGAGCTTTGACGGTGTCGGGCAGCAACTGCAGACCACCGTCTTTGCCCAGTTCCTGCCCTCCACCGGCGAGACGGTGCTTGAGTACCTCAATGAGTTCTCGGGTCAGGCTCGCAATCTGACCTCCGTGGGCCTCATCTTTCTGTTCGTCACGTCGGTGTTGATGATGATCACCATCGAAGGGGCGTTCAATGCCATCTGGCAGGTACCGGAAGGGCGCAAGGGGCTGTCGAGCTTTCTGATGTACTGGGCGGTCCTGACACTCGGGCCGCTGATGCTGGGGTCCGGTTTCCTGCTGTCTTCCTATCTGACTTCGCTGTCGTTCTTCGATTCAGCGGCCTCGATGCTGGGCGGCAAGGCGGTATTGCTGCGCCTGTTGCCACCATTGTTGAGCGCGGTGGCCTTCACCTTCATCTACGCCGCGGTACCCAATTGCAAGGTGCGCCTGCGTGATGCGGCCGTGGGAGCGGTGACGACAGCTCTGGCACTGGAACTGGCCAAGGCCGGGTTCTCGTTCTACGTCACGCAGTTCCCGTCCTATCAGGCCATCTATGGTGCCTTCGCGGCAGTGCCACTGTTCCTGCTGTGGGTCTTCCTGTCCTGGTGCATCGTGTTGCTGGGGGCGGAAGTGGCGGCCTGGATGGGGGAACGCTCCAACGCTGACTGGCATCGCTGGCCACCGTTCTGGCAGACCCTGGGGGCCGTCATGCTGCTCAAGGATGCGCATGAACGGGGCGAGCCGCTCTCGGATGACAGCCTGACCGAGGTATTGGGCAGCCGCTATCGTCGTGTACTCAAGCCCTTGATTGAGGAGAACATCGCCAGCCAGACCCAGGATGGTCAGTGGGTGCTGGGGCGTGATCTCAATCACTATACGCTCTGGGAGCTGGCGCGAGCGCTGCCCTGGGATCTGCCGGCAGGCGAGGCCGGCGAAGCGCCGCACCCTCGTCTGGAGCCGTTGCGAGAAGCGTTGGCTCAGGCGCGTCAGGCCGAGAAGGAACGCATGGACTGTGGGCTGGTGGAGGTTCTGCCCAGTGTCGGTGAGGTCGAATCTGGCTCTGACCACACCGGCGCCCCCCTTCCGACGAATCCGTCATCCACCTCCTCCATGGCGACGTGAGTTGTTCCTGGGTGAATGCGAGATGACAGCAGGCCCTCGAGTGGGCAGAATGCGCACCTCACGACCTGCCTGAGGCTGGAGGATGCAAGCTGCCAGGCAATGCAAAAGGCCCGACTCCGGTACGGGCCTTTTCATGTTTCGTCGCTCAGGATTTGTTGCCGCGCGCATAGCCATCCCAGCATGGCCAACGGCTTGCATGACCGCCGTGGCGCAGCGGCGAAGATCCTGAGCTGGACCTTCTGCGCGCAGGTCGCGCAGGAACTGAAGAAGACTCGACAGTGTGGCGCGTCATTTCCGGCGCGCCATTTCATGTATCAGGGAGACGCGCGCGTTTCCCGCTGGAGGTGACCCCCTGCCGATGAATAGCTCTGCTCCTGAGACGACCCCACTGGTCAAGTTGCGCTCCATCACCAAGACGTTTGGCGAGCGCAAGGTGCTCGACAGCCTGGATCTGGATTTGAAGGATGGTGAGTTCGTGACCCTGCTAGGCCCCTCAGGGTGTGGCAAGACGACCGTACTGCGCTTGATCGCAGGCTTCGAGGACCCTGATGCGGGTACCATCACGCTCGAGAACGCGGCATTGCAGCACACGCCTGCGCACCTGCGTCCGGTCAATACCGTCTTCCAGAGTTATGCGCTGTTTCCGCACATGAATCTTTACGACAACGTGGCCTTCGGGTTGCGCATGGAGAAGGTGCCCAAGGCCGAGATCCACGAGCGTGTGCGTGAAGCGCTGGAAATGGTGCAATTGGCGCATCTGTCCGACCGTCGTCCGGACCAGCTCTCCGGTGGCCAGCAGCAACGTGTCGCCATTGCTCGCGCCGTCATCAAGCGCCCGCGTGTCCTGCTGCTGGATGAGCCGCTCTCGGCATTGGACTACAAGCTGCGCAAGCAGATGCAGAATGAACTGAAGCGTCTTCAGCGCCGTCTGGGCATCACCTTCGTCTTCGTCACCCACGATCAGGAGGAAGCGCTCTCCATGTCCGATCGTGTGGTCGTGATGCGGGAAGGGGGGATCGAGCAGATCGGCACGCCGCGTGAAGTCTATGAGTCGCCGAGCACGCTGTTCGTGGCGCGTTTCGTCGGCGAGATCAATCAGCTGGCGGCACGCGTCGAGCGGCCTTCCACAACGCCGGGGCGCATCCACGTCGAGGTGCTGGGAAAGTCGCTGGAACTGAGCAGCCACGGCCGCGAATACCTGGGTGGCGAGGCGGTGCAGGTGCTGCTGCGCCCGGAGGACATGCGACTCAAGTCCGCCGAGGACAGCGAAGGCTTCGCGGCCCGTGTCATCGAGCGCAACTACAAGGGCATGACGCTGGATACGGTGCTGGAGCTCGACAGTGGTCAGCAGTTGCTGGCCAGCGAGTTCTTCGATGAGGATGATCCGGACTTCGATTATCGTCTCGGTGAGCGCGTCAAGGTCAGCTGGGTGCCGGACTGGGAAATCATCCTGCCGGATGATGCCCCCGTGGAGGCGGGGGCATGAGTGTGGTGCGCAATCCCTTCAAGACGGCCACGCTGACCATCATCTGGGGCTGGCTGATCGTGCTGGTACTGGCGCCCACCTTGCTGGTGGTACTGGTCAGCCTGATGCCCGAGGGCAGTGGACAGCTACTGAGTGGCGACATCTCGCCTGCCACGCTCTGGCAAGGCTTGTTGACCAATTACGGCCAGATGATCAGTCCGGTCTATCTGGGAGTGTTTGGCCATTCGCTGTGGATCGGCCTGGTCTCGACCCTGATCTGCCTGGTGCTCGGGTATCCGTTCGCCTGGATGATCTCGCGTGCCAGCCCCCGGATGCAGCCGCTGCTGCTGCTGCTGGTGATCATCCCGTTCTGGACCAACTCGCTGATTCGCATCTATGCCCTGCGCACGCTGATCGCGACTCGTGGGCTGCTCAATGATGTGCTGATGACTCTGGGGCTGATCGATACTCCCCTGCGGCTTCTGTATACCGAGGAGGCGGTGATCATCGGGCTGGTCTACATGCTGTTGCCCTTCATGATCCTGCCGCTGTATGCCGTCTTCGAGCAGCTCAGCCGTCCGACCCTGGAGGCGGCACGCGATCTCGGCGCCAATGGTCTGGCCACCTTCCGTCATGTGGTGTTGCCACTGACCATGCCCGGCATCATCGCCGGCGTGCTGCTGGTGTTCCTGCCGGCGATGGGCATGTTCTATGTGTCGGATCTGCTGGGTGGCTCGCGTCATCCCTTGATCGGCAACATCATCAAGGGACAGTTCCTGGAAGCCAACAACTGGTCCTTCGGGGCGGCCATCAGCGTGATGCTGACACTGGTGATGGCCTTCCTGCTGCTGGCGTATTACCGCAGCGTCAAGCTCTTCAAGCGGGAGGTGACACTATGAGCCTGAGCCGCCCCCTGCGCGTGTTCAGTCGTTGCTACATGACGCTGATCTTCACGCTGCTGTATGTGCCGATCCTGGTGTTGATCGGGATTTCCTTCAATGATTCGCGCAATCCGTTCCTCTGGGGTGGCTTCAGTCTGCGCTGGTACGACAAGCTGCTGGGCAACGCCAATCTGATGGATGCTGCGCTCAATACCCTGTGGCTGGGCGTGACGGCGGCGACTCTCGCCACGCTGATCGGCACCCTGACCGCCACGGCGCTGTACCGTTATCGCTTCCGGGGAAAGCCGCTGCTCAACGGCATGCTGTTTACCGTGATGATGATGCCGGACATCGTGATGGCGATCGCGTTCCTGGCGCTGTTCATCGCCCTGGGCATCCAGCTGGGCTACCTCTCGTTGCTGGTCTCTCATGCCACCTTCTGTCTGCCCTTCGTGGTGATCACGGTGTATTCGCGCCTGTCGGGGATCAATCCGCAATTGCTGGAGGCCGCACGTGATCTGGGGGCCAGCGAAGCACGAGCCGTCTGGCATGTGCTGGTGCCAGCGTTGATGCCGGCGATAGCCTCGGGTTGGCTGCTCAGTTTTACCCTGTCATTGGACGATGTCGTGATCTCGACCTTCGTCACCGGTCCGACCTTTGAAGTTCTGCCGCTGCGTATCTATTCCATGGTGCGCCTGGGGCTCAAGCCTGAAGTGAATGCACTGGCAACTCTGCTGCTTGGATTGTCACTCTGTCTGCTGGTGATTTCCCAGTGGTTGATCAAGGAGAAAAAATAACATGCAAGGTTCCCGTTTCCCGCTGCGCGCCGCTGGCCTGATGGCTGCCGTCAGCCTGGCATCCGTGGCGACATCCGCCCCCGTTCTGGCCGCGGATGACAGCGACAAGGTGCTCTACGTCTACAACTGGACGGAGTACATGCCCGATGAGGTCATCGAGCGCTTTGAAGAACAGACCGGTATCGATGTCATCTATTCCACCTTCGATTCCAACGAAGCGATGTACGCCAAGCTGAAGCTGCTGGACAGCGACAACAGCTACGATCTCGTCTTCCCGTCGACGTATTACATCGACAAGATGGCGCGCGAGAATCTGCTGCAGAAGCTGGATGTCAGCAAGCTCAGCCATTTCAAGGATCTCGATCCCAACCTGGTCGACCGCGACTTCGACAAGGGCAATCAATATAGCGTGCCTTACATGTGGGGCAGCGCCGGGATCGGTTACAACCCGGACTATGTCGAAGAGGGCGCGCTGACCAGCTGGAACGATCTGTGGGATGACAAGTATCGTGACAAGCTGCTGCTCTCCAATGACATGCGCGAGGTCTTCCATGTCGCGCTGGCAAGCCTGGGCTACAGCGGCAATACCACGGACCCGGACGAGATCAAGGCAGCCTACGAGAAGCTGACCGAGTTGATGCCCAATGTTCGCGCCTTCAACTCCGATGCGGCGCGTGTGCCGTTCATGCAGGGCGAGGTCGATGCCGGTCTGATCTGGAACGGTGAGGTCTACCAGGCCAATGAGGAAGGCGTACCGGTGAATTACGTCTATCCCGAGGAAGGCATCATTCTGTGGATGGACACCATGGCCATCCCGTCCAATGCGCGTCACGTCGATGCGGCCTATCAGTTCATCGATTATCTGATCAGCCCGCAAGTCAGCAAGGAGATCAGCGAATACGTGGGTTACACCACGCCGAGCCTTGCCGCCAAGGAGATGATGGACCCCGAGGTGCGTGACAACCCGGTGGTCTTCCCGACTCAGCAGGATCTCGCACGTGGCGAGTTCCAGACCGATGTCGGCGATGCGCTGTCGATCTATCAGAAGTACTGGGAACAGCTCAAGACGGGTCACTGATCCCGTCGTGACGCCAGACGTGTGGACGCACGAATTTGGCATGGACGCTTGAGCTTGGCTGACGCCCCGAGGCATTCTCTGTCTCGGGGCGTCGTCGTTTGCGTCCTCTGCGTCCCCGGGGGGGCCAATCACCGCCCCGGGCGCAGGCAGGTCTTGATGACGACCTGCTCTCTGATTGCCACGTCCTGGTGAAGACTGGAGGGTGCCATGTCACGTTTTTCCCCTGCAATGATGTCGGCAGCGCATTCGCGCGAGATTACCCCTGATGAAGCGGATGCGCTGTTCAGTCGTGAGATGCAAGGTGTTGCTCCTCTGACGCGTGGCAAGGATCGCGCGGATGTGGCCACGGGGCCCAGGGCACCGAGCGAAGCACAGCTGGCCCGTCGGGAAGAGGCCCAGAAGGCGCTGGGCAATGAGCTGGATGGGTTGTCAGACAGTTACGTGGAGCATCTGTCGCCGCATGATCCGGTCGAGTATCGGCGTGATGGCATTCAGGTGGGCGTGCTGGACCGTCTGCGTCAGGGCGGCTACCCCCCTGAGGCACAGCTCAATCTGATGCGTCGGCCCTTGATCGAGTGTCGTCGAGAGGTCCATCGCTTCATTCAGGATGCCTGGGGCAGTGAATTGCGCTCGCTGCTGGTGATCCATGGCAAGGGGCGTGATGGCGAATCGCATGCTGCCTTGATTCGCTCCTACCTGGTGCATTGGCTGCAACAGATGCCGGAGGTGCAAGCCTGGAGCAGTGCTCCGCAGCGTCATGGTGGCCTGGGGGCAACGCTGGTGATGTTGCGCAAATCCCGTGCGGCGCGTGACAACAACCGCGAGCGCCACCAGAAGCGTCGCGGCTGACGCTTCGCTTCAAGGCTCACGACACAAGCACAGGACTCACGTCACCAGGCCTTCAGGTCTTCTGCAAGCAGGCAAGCAAAGGCCCGCCACGATGAGGTGGCGGGCCTTTTTGCATGCATGCGGAGGGATGACTCGCGCCGGCTGACTTATTGCACGCTGTAGCCGCGTCCGCTGAAGCAGGCACTCAATGCGCGACGATAGGTGTCGGCATTGCCGGCGGTCACCGGCGGGGCGGCGGAATTGGCATCCGCGCCACTTTCCTGATTGGCCCAGCGATGGCACTCGTAGCGATCCCTGGCCTGCTGGTCCGAGCTCTGCCCCTTGGAGGGATAGGCGATGACATCCACCGCGGGGGCGGAGAGCGTCGCCGGAGCAGGGGCCTGGACCGGCAGGTACTGTTGCTGGCTGGCCTCCCAGAGGTAATAGGTGCCCGCCGCCAGGTAGTAGAGAGTGGCGCCAACCCAGATGCCGCGAGCGCCTGCCGGCAGTCCATGCCCGTGGCCGGGGCCGCCCGGGGCCCAGCGTACCAGCGGCCCAGGGCCACCATGCCCGATGAAGATATCCGGGCCATCCAGACGTGGGTGCCCCGGACCGGCCATTGCCGATGCGGCCGGCAGGGCAGTCAACAGGGCAAGTGACAGCGCGAGGCCGCGCGTGGATCCTTTTCTGCTCATGCATTCAACTCCTCTGCATCAATCCGTCACGCCGATTATGCGCCTGCCGCGCTCGTTCAGTGTGCAAGCAACCCGCAAAGAAATGATATCTGATGATGTCGTGATACCCCGCAATGGCGTGTCCATGGCGTTGGGCGTGTTGCCATCAAGTGGTATTATCCGCGCCGCCATTGATGACGACTTTTCATTATGGATATGCGCGTTGAGGCAGCCAGGGGACATCAAGTGCCCACGCTGTCTCGCCAATACACCCACTAGGAAATGCCCATGCGTTCAACCCCTGCTGCGGGTGGCGGAGAGCCCGGCAAGGAGTCTCGTTCAGGCCTGTTTGCCAAGGTCAATCCGCCAGTCTTCTTCTGCGCCAACGCCATCATCCTGCTATTGGTGATCTTCACGGCAGTGTTCTCGGACACGGCCATGTCGGTATTTGACTCGGTCCAGCATTGGATCACCAATACCGTCAGCTGGTTCTATATCCTGTGTGTCGCGATCGTTCTCATTTCCGTGATCTATGTCGGTTTCTCGCGCCACGGCGAGATTCGTCTTGGTCCGGATCACTCGCTGCCGGACTACAGCAACGTCACCTGGTTCGCGATGTTGTTCTCGGCTGGCATGGGTATCGGACTGATGTTCTTCGGTGTCGCCGAACCGGTGATGCATTTCCTGAATCCGCCGACCGGTACCCCTGAAGAGGTGGAGACCGCGCGCGAAGCGATGAAGCTGACCTTCTTCCACTGGGGGCTTCACGCCTGGTCCATCTATGCCATCGTCGCGCTGATTCTGGCCTACTTCAGTTATCGCCATGAACTGCCGCTGACGTTGCGCAGCGCGCTGTATCCGCTGATTGGTGAGCGTATCCATGGGCCGATCGGCCATGCGGTGGACATCTTCGCCATCGTCGGCACCGTCTGCGGGGTTGCCACCACGCTGGGCTACGGCGTGGCACAGGTCAACGCCGGGCTCTCGCACCTGACCGGCATGCCCAACAATGACTGGACCCAGGTGGCGATCATCGTCGTGATCACCGGCCTTGCGACCATCTCGGTGGTGACCGGGCTCGACAAGGGCATCCGCATCCTGTCCGAGGTCAATCTCGGGCTTGCCGTCGTGCTGTTGCTGTTCGTGTTGCTGCTCGGGCCGACCGCCTTCCTGCTCAAGGCCTTCGTGCAGAATTCCGGTTTCTACATGGCCGATATCGTCGGCAAGACCTTCGAACTCTATGCCTATGAGCCCAACGACTGGATCGGTGGCTGGACGCTGCTGTACTGGGGTTGGTGGATGTCCTGGTCTCCGTTCGTCGGCATGTTCATCGCGCGTGTCTCGCGCGGTCGTACCATCCGGGAATTCGTGATCGGCGTGCTGTTCGTGCCGGCCGGCTTCACCCTGCTGTGGATGACCATCTTCGGCAACACGGCCATCTCGATGATCATGGAGCAGAACGTCACGGCGCTGGTCGATACCGTCAACGACAACTATTCGCTGGCCCTGTTCACCTTCCTCGAGCAGCTGCCGCTGGCGTCCATCACCTCGGTGATCGCGCTGGTGATGGTCATCGTGTTCTTCGTGACATCCGCGGATTCCGGCTCGATGGTGGTCGACATGCTGGCCTCCGGCGGGCGGGAAGATACTCCGACCTGGCAGCGTATCTACTGGGCCTTCGCGGTGGGCATTCTGGCGATCGTCCTGATGCTGGCCGGTGGGCTGGGCGCACTGCAGACGGCCACCATCGCCACTGCCTTGCCGTTCGGGATGATCCTGCTGGCGTCGATCTTCGGGCTGCTGCGCCAGCTCAATCTCGAGTCCGTCAAGCGGCGTTCACTGTCCGTCAACACGGCAGCGGCGACCCCGATGGGCGAGAAGGGCAACTGGCGCAAGCGTGCCCAGCACCTGATGAGCTTCCCGACGCGCGCCATGGTGCGGGGGTTCCTGCGCGGTACCGTCGCGCAGGGCATGCAGGAGCTGGCGGAAGAGCTGCGTGGTCAGGGGCTGGAGGTGGAAGTCACCATCAGTCGTGATCGCGTCTACTTCAATGCGCGCCATGGCGAGGAAGATGACTTCATCTACGGCGTGCGCATTCGCTCCCACCTGCGTCCGGATCTCAATCTGGATCAGGAAGACGAAGGCGATGAAGAGGATTACTGTCGTGCCGAGGTCTTCCTCAAGGAAGGCGGCCAGTCCTATGATCTGATGGGCTACAGCAAGGACCAGGTCATCAATGATCTGCTCGAACAGTACGAGCGCCATATGCACTACCTGCATCAGCTGCGCCTGACCCAGTCTGCCGGCTGACAGCGAGTCTCTGCGCGAGACCGTCAGACCCCAAGCCCCCGTGAGTTGACTCGCGGGGGCTTTTGTCTGTCTGGATGAGACGGACCGGATGAGCCGGACTGGATAGTGCATCTGTCGAGAGACCGTGACCTGAGGCCTCGCTTTCTCAGCTCAGGCATTAGCTCTGCTTATCCAGACGACGTCGAGATCTTATTTGTCTCGCGAGCGGGGGCCCTCTAGCATGGATTCTTCCCACAAAGTCGCATACCGGCGGGGGCCAGATGACATGCCGTGGTGGTGTCTCCTGCCAGGGTTCTCGCCCATGACTGACCGAAGGTGAACGCGATCTGCCCGCAATGTCGCCATGGCGCCTGAGGTTCCCTGAGCCCCAGTATCCGCTGTCATGAACCACGATACCGGTGTCATGAAAAACGATAATAACAACCCGTCACGAGGTAGAAACATGCTGAAAGGAAAGGAACTGGATGCACTGATCGAGCAGCGAGGTGTCCTGAAGGGACTCAACTCGACGCTCGGTATCACCGCGATCACCATGACCGTGTTCTTCATTCTCTATGCGATTCTGTTGGGCAAGACGGCCAGCGATCAGTTTCTGGGCATCAAGTCCTGGATAGAGAGCACCCTGGGCTGGTACTACGTACTGGTCATGTTCTCGACCTTCGTGGTCTGTCTTTACGTGATGTGTTCGCGTGTCGGCAAGATCCGGCTGGGGCGCGACGATGAACGTCCGGAGTTCAGCAATTTTGCATGGTTCTCGATGCTGTTCGGCTGCGGTACCGGCGCGGGCATGCTGTTCTTCTCGATGTCCGAGCCCATGATCCATTTCGCGAGTGACTGGAGCGGGGGCAATCCGTTTCTGAGTGCTGACATCAAGACGGCCGTCGCCGTCTTCTTCGAGGCCAAGCAGGCCGCCCTGGCGAGTGGGCTCATGCCGGGGGACGAAGGCTTCCCGGTGCCTGACAGCCGCGTCGCGGAAGCGGCCGCCGGTGGCATCAAGCTCACCGTCTTCCACTGGGGGACGATCGCCTGGGCCATGTATGCCATCGTCGGACTGTCACTGGCCTATTTCGCCTTTCGCAAGGGCCTGCCGCTCTCGATGCGCTCGGCCCTCTATCCGCTGATCGGCAACCGGATCTACGGGCCCATCGGGCATACCGTCGATATCCTGACCGTGTTCGGCACCATTTTCGGCATCGCCACCACGCTCGGTCTGGGCGTCGAGCAGATCGGCTCCGGCCTGATGTCACTGGGCCTCATCGAAGAGAAGTCGCGCATGGTGACCGTGGTCTCCATCCTGCTGATCAGCGCCATCGCCACTCTGTCAGCGACCAGCGGCGTGGCACGTGGCATCAAGCTGCTTTCCACCTTCAATACCTGGGTATGCCTCGGCATCCTTGCCTACTTCCTGCTGGTGAGCGATGCCAACTATCTGATCGCGAGCTCCATCACCGCGCTCGGGGATTACCTCACCGATGGCGTCTCGATGACACTGTGGACGGCACGCACGCCGGACGAGCGCATCTGGCAGGGCGGCTGGACCATCTTCTACTGGGGCTGGTGGATCGCCTGGGCCGGATTCGTCGGCATGTTCATTGCCCGCATCTCGCGCGGCCGAACTATCCGTGAATTCATTCTCGGGGTGATGGTGATCCCCTCCATCGTGGCGCTGGTCTGGTTTGGCGTCATCGGCTCGGCGGGCATCTATCAGTCCCTGTATGGGGCCGACATGGGCATCTATACGGCTGCGGTCACCAACTGGGACTACGCCGGAACCCTCTACCACTCGTTCGAGGTGCTCACACCCGGCATCGCCGCGACCGTAGCCAAGGTGGCGGCGCTGGTCGTGGTGATCATCTTCTTCGTCACGTCTGCGGATTCCGGCACCCTGGTGCTGGGACGCCTGTTGGCCTTCGGTCGTCGTCCTCCGGTTCAGCAACGCATCATCTGGGGCATGATGCTGGGCGCCGTGACCTTGATCCTGCTGTTGCTGGGGGGAGATCAGGCGCTCAAGTCCCTGCAGGCTGCCTCGATCGCCGGCGCCTTGCCGTTCACCTTCGTGTTGATCGCCATGATGATCGGGTTGTTGAAATCGCTGCGCGAGGACGGCGAATCGATGATCGAGAACGAAGAGCATATCCGCAAGATGATCGAGAACGAGGTCCGCGACCTCTCTTGAGTTGCCTGTTCCTGGCGTACGCGCCAGACGTATGCGCCTGACGTGTGCGTACGGTGTGCAAGACATGAGGCCTCTGCCCCCTGGGCAGGGGCCTCGTTGTTTCTCACTTTCGGGTGAGAAGGCGAGATCTCGCTCATCCATGCCAGCGATTTTCCGGCTTTTGGCCAGGGTTGTTTCCTCCCTGGGCTCAGGGCTGTTTCCTCCTTGGGCTCAGGGCTGTTTCCCTGCTCCAGAGCCAGCCTGCGCATGTCACCAAGGTCGCAAGGCAATATCAAACGTACGTATGTTCCAATGCTGGCAGGTCCATCGATTCCGCCAACGGCGCGCAGCATGGGTTTGCGGCTATGCTGTCGAAAGTGAAGAGCCCACAGGCTGACATCCATCCGACGGAGCCCCAGCAGCGCCTCACCACGATGTCTTACGACGTAGTCGCGCGACGACGTCTTACAACAACGTCTTACAACAACAAGGTAGCGGGGGCAGTGACGCCGAGCGCCCCACGTACTGTTCAAGGAGCAACGCCATGCATGATCCCCTAGCGGCTCGACCCGATGAGTCAGGCAAGTCCACTAACGACGTGACTACAGATCCTTCCCACGTGGCAGATGCCTCGCCCGATGCTTCGAGAGCACAGCCAACGACAGGCGACATGAGCGGCATGTCGTGCCTGCGCTCCTCGCGGGAAGTGGACTTCACCGGCCTTGATTCCCTGATGGACATGTTCGAGAACGCCTGTCGCACCCACGCCCAGCGGCCGGCCTTCACTTGCATGGACCGCACCATGAGCTTTGAAGAGCTTGAAACTTCCAGTCGCCAGCTGGCGGACTGGTTCCAGCACGAGACCGATCTCAAGCCGGGCGATCGGGTCGCCATCCAGTTGCCCAATACCTTGATGTTCCCGGTGGTGGCCTTCGCCGTCATTCGTGCGGGGCTGGTGCTGGTCAATACCAATCCGCTGTATACCGAGCGCGAGATGGAGCATCAGTTCAATGACTCCGGCGCACGGGCGCTGGTGGTGCTGGCCAACATGGCCGACAAGGTGGAGCGGGTACGCGAGCGTACCGGCCTTGAGTACGTGCTGGTCTGCGAACTGGGCGACATGCATCCACCGCTCAAGCGCCTGTTGATCAATGCCGTGGTCAAGCACGTCAAGAAGCTGGTGCCGAGTTATCGCTTGCCGGATGCCATCCCGTTGCGTCAGGCCATCTCGCAGGGCAAGGCCGAGCGTTGGGAGCGGCCGACACTGGCGCTGGATGACGTCGCCGTCCTGCAATACACCGGAGGCACCACAGGCGTCGCCAAGGGGGCGATGCTTACCCATCGCAACCTGCTGGCCAACATGCTGCAAGGCAAGATGGCGCTGACCCAGGGGCTCTCGGCCGGGAATGAGACGCTGGTGGCACCTCTGCCGCTCTATCACATCTATGCCTTCACCATTCATCTGGCCTGCATGCTCAGCGAGGGCAACCATTCACTGCTGATTCCCAATCCGCGGGACATTCCGGGCTTCGTGAAGACGCTGCAAAAGCATGACTTCACCATGTTCGTGGGGCTCAACACCTTGTTCGTGGCGTTGTGCAACAATCCCGGCTTCCAGGCACTGGATTTCTCTAAGCTCAAGATCACCACCTCGGGAGGCGTGGCGCTGACGCGCAAGGCGGCAGAAGAGTGGAAGCGGGTCACCGGCAGTGATATCTCCGAAGGCTACGGCATGACCGAGACCTCGCCGATCGTGTCGTTCAATCCGTTGGACGCCATCCAGCTGGGCACCATCGGGTGTCCGATGCCCTCGACGGAGGTGCGTCTCTACGATGAAGAGGGCGAGCTTGTCGCGATGGGAGAGCCCGGTGAGCTGTGCGTGAAGGGGCCGCAGGTGATGAAGGGGTATTGGCAGCGTGAGCAGGCGACCAAGGATAGCTTCACTGCCGATGGCTTCCTGCGCACCGGTGACATCGCGGTCTTCCAGGACGATGGCTATATGCGCATCGTCGATCGCAAGAAGGACATGATCATCGTCTCCGGCTTCAACGTCTATCCCAACGAGGTCGAGGACGTGATCGTGCGGCATCCGGATGTCCTGGAGGCCGCTGCGGTATCGGTTCTTGATGAACGTAGCGGGGAAGCCATCAAGCTGTATGTGGTACTCAAGGACGGTGCGGAGCTTGAGGCGGATGCGCTGAGAGACTGGTCGCGCAAGGAGCTGGCCAGTTACAAGGTGCCACGCCATGTGGTGTTCATCGATGACCTGCCCAAGACCAATGTCGGCAAGGTGCTGAGGCGCGAGCTGCGCGATTCCCCGCCGGAGGCGACAGCCTGAGAGGAAATGGCGAGAGACTCCTGACGAAACAAGAAGCCCCGCTCGATGAGCGGGGCTTCTTCGTGTCAGTCACTGATCGTACGGCTGGGGTGTTTCATGAGTGGCATGTCCTATGTGACATGTCACCTGAGCCATCGGACGAAAGACGTCGCAAGCACTCCTGGTGGCGTCACTGCTTGTGCGGCGCGTTGTAGATCTCCAGATCCAGTTCCTTCTCGGACTTGCCGACGAGGGTGGTGACCATCAGGTCGCCCGCGACGTTGACGGTGGTGCGCGCCATGTCGAGGATGCGGTCGATGCCGGCGATCACGGCGATCGCTTCCAGCGGCAGACCCACCTGGCTGAGCACGATGGAGAGCATGATCAGCCCGGCGCCGGGCACGCCCGCCGTGCCGATGGAGGCCAGGGTACCGGTAAGCACGATCATGCCGTAATCCATCACCGACAGCTCGATTCCGGTCATCTGCGCGATGAACAGCGCCACGACACCCTGATAGATGGCGGTACCGTCCATGTTGATGGTGGCGCCTACCGGCAGCACGAAGCCAGACACGCCTTCCGAGACGCCCAGATTCTTCTGGGCACAGCGAATCGAGATCGGCAGGGTGCCGGAGCTTGAGGCCGAGGAGAACGCCACGACCAGCGCATCGACGATGCCGCGCAGGTAGCGCATCGGGTTCAGCTTGCCCAGTGTCGCCAACAGGCCGGAGTAGACCACCAGCACATGCACGATGCTCGCCAGATACGCCACGGCGATGACCTTGGCCAGCGGCAGCAGCACATCCATGCCGTAGTTGCCGGAGACATGTGCCATCAGGCCGAAGACCCCGAACGGGGCGAAGGCCATCACGAACTCGGTCAGCTTGTACATCACTTCCGCGAAGCTGTCGAAGACACGCACGACCGGTTCGCCCTTGTCGCCGATCATGATCAGCGAGACGCCGATCCCGATGGCGAAGACGATGATCTGCATGATGTTGCCATTGGCAAGCGCATCAATGGGGTTGCTGGGCACCAGATCCACCAGGATCTGCACCAGAGACGGTGCTTCCTTGGTTTCCATGGCCTTGTCGAAGCTGAATTCGAAACCGGCCCCCGGTTGGAAGATGGCAGACGCCAGCATGCCGATGGCAATCGCGAAGGCCGTGGTCAGCAGGTAAAGCGCGATGGTCTTGCCACCGATGCGTCCCATCTTCTGAGGGTCACGCATCGAGGTGATACCGACGACGAGGGTGCTGAATACCAGAGGTACGATCAGCATCTTGATGGCATTGATGAAGATATCGCCCAGCGGCTTGAAGACACTGGCGTTCTCACCCATGAGGGCGCCGGCAAGGATACCCAGCGCCAGGCCACCGAGGATCTTCTGCCATAGCGGCAGGCGGCGCCAGAGATTGGGACGTGAAATGTCACTCATGTGGTTGTCCTTATTCGAGGTCGCGATCTCGATCGCTCATTGCACACAGGAGAACCCGAGCGCTGCTTGATAGGGGGTGTCGCAAGTTGAGGCACCGTTTTAGTGCGGGAAGATTACCAGTCCACCTGAGTGGTCCCCTTGCATCTTTAGTCGTAATTTTGCGGTCCCATTGCAGGATTCTGCGTTTCCATACCAATCCTGCATAAGCTCATGCCGCGAATCGTTCCACCAAAGATGTAGCGCTCAGGCAGTACTATTCACTGCAATCACCTATCTTTTACGTTAACGTCAACTTTATAGCGCTGGCTGGACAACCTCGACTACGCTGACAGCAACGAGGCATGACGGAAACCACGTCGCATCGGCGATTGCTGGAGAGCGTATTGCATCGCGAGTCCTCCTCGCAGCACTTCTCTCTGCATTCCCGGGGTGGCTCAGCCAGACCATCTGCCTGCTCGCTCTCAAAAGGAGCGGGCGGGGGCCTCAGGCACCTGATCGGTAAAGAGGATGATGCGCATGTCCCATACAAGAACCACCGGCTCCTGCAAGGGCGATGGCTCCACCAGTGAGCCCGCCACTCGTGAACAGGCCCCCGCGGCCGCCTCCACATCGTCTGCGAGTGCAGCCAGGGCCTCAGCCTCGGACGCAGTGAAGGCTGACACGATGGCCTCGGGCTCTGAGCCGACCGCACATCCCGAGTTGACGTCACTTCCCACTTCCCGGCAGCTGGCACCTGAAACCGCGAATGTCCTGCATCGCATCGCCTTCATGACCGGTGATGAGCTCTGCATCCCTCTCTTCCAGCGTCTGCGCCAGGATGGCTCGCTGCATGAGGGAGGCGAAGAGGTCAGTCTCACGCGCGAGAAAGCGCTCAGGATCTATCACACCATGCTGTTCATCCGGGTATTGGATGAGCGCATGCTGGCTGCCCAGCGTCAGGGGCGTCTGAGCTTCTATATGCAATGCACGGGTGAGGAAGCCACGGTGATCGGCAGTGCGGCCGCGCTGCAGGATGACGACATGATCATGGCCCAGTATCGCGAGCAGGGCGCATTGGCGTGGCGTGGGTTCAGCTGTGACGAATTCATGAACCAGATGTTCGGCAATGAACGCGACTACGGCAAGGGACGCCAGATGCCGATCCACTACGGCTCGCGTGATCTGAACTACATGACCATCTCATCACCGCTGGCGACCCAGATTCCCCAGGCGACCGGCTACGCCTATGGTCAGAAGCTGGCGGGCAAGGGGCAATGCACCATTACCATCTTCGGAGAGGGCGCCGCGTCGGAAGGGGATTTCCACGCGGCCCTCAACATGGCATCGGTACATCGTGTGCCGTGCATCTTCCTGTGCCGCAACAATGGCTACGCGATTTCCACACCGTCCTGCGAGCAATTCGCCGCAGATGGCATCGCGCCGCGCGCCTTCGGTTATCACATGCAGTGCATCCGCGTGGATGGCAACGATGTGATTGCCGTCTACGAAGCCACCCAGGCGGCGCGCAAGATCGCCGTCGAGACGAATCAGCCGGTATTGATCGAGGCGATGACCTATCGCCTGGCCGCGCATTCCTCCTCTGATGACCCCTCGGGCTATCGCAGCAAGAAGGAAGAGGCCATCTGGCGCGACAAGGACCCCATCCTGCGCATGCGACACTGGCTTGAGGCCCAGGGCTGGTGGAGCGAGGAGGAGGAGAAGGCTACCGGCGATCAACTGCGCCGAGAGGTGCTCGAGTCGATGAAGCGCGCCGAGAAACTGGCTCCGCCTCCGCTGGAGAGTCTGATCACTGATGTCTATGACACGCCGCCCCCCTTGCTGGAAGCGCAGATGGAAGACCTCAAGCAGCATATCCGCAAATACCCGCATGCCTATCCCAAGGGGGCCAGCAGCATGGGGTTCAGTGCCGATGAGATCGAGCAGAGCCGCAAGGCCCATCAGCAGCGTCAGCAGGGAGGCCAGCCGGCATGAGCGATTCGACTCCGACCACTGCCCGTCACGACGTCACTCCCGCATCGGGTGAGACAGCCGGCGCGAGCTCAGGCAAGAAGCAGATGAACATGCTGCAGGCCATCAACAACGCGCTGGACATCGCGATGGCGGCCAACCCTCAGGTGGTGCTGTTCGGCGAGGACGTCGGCGTATTCGGCGGTGTCTTCCGTGCCACCAGTCATCTGCAGGACAAGTACGGCCGTGAGCGTTGCTTCAATACGCCCTTGACGGAACAGGGCATCATTGGCTTCGCCAATGGACTGGCGGCGCAGGGCTCGACCCCGGTCGCCGAGATTCAGTTCGCCGACTACATCTTCCCGGCGTTCGACCAGATCGTGAACGAGGCGGCCAAGTTCCGTTACCGCTCCGGGGATCTCTTCAATGTCGGCGGGCTGACCATTCGAACCCCCTATGGCGGGGGCATTGCCGGCGGGCTCTACCACTCCCAGTCACCTGAAGCCTATTTTGCGCATACCCCCGGGCTCAAGATCGTGATTCCGCGCAACCCCCATCAGGCGAAAGGTCTGCTGCTGGCGGCGATCCGTGACCCCAATCCCGTGCTGTTCATGGAACCCAAGCGTCTCTATCGCGCTTCCGTGGGCGAGGTGCCGGAAGCGGATTATGAGCTGCCGCTGGGCGTCGCCGAGGTCATCCGTGAAGGCTGTGACATCACGCTTCTGGGCTGGGGAGCCCAGATGGAGGTCATCGAGAAGGCGGCCGCATTGGCCGAACAGGACGGTATCGACTGCGAGGTGATCGACCTGCGCAGCATTCTGCCCTGGGATTTCGAGACCGTATGTCAATCCGTGCTCAAGACGGGTCGCCTGGTGGTCAGTCATGAAGCACCGCTGACGGGAGGTTTCGCCAGCGAGATAGCGGCAACCGTGCAAGAGCGTTGCTTCCTGTATCTGGAAGCGCCCATACGTCGCGTCACCGGTCTGGACACACCGTTCCCGCTGGTGCTCGAGAAGGAGCACCTGCCGGACGAGCTCAAGATATACGAAGCCATCAAGCAGAGCCTGAATTACTGAGCCCGAATGATGGAGCTCGAATGACTGAGCCTGAATGACTGAGCACGGACCTGGAATTGCTGACGGAGGCTCGATGATGTCGAGACCGCTCATGTCCAGGTGACGGCTTGTGTTTACGTGATGAGTTGCAGGGAGTGACGTGTGCCATGAATGATTTCATCCTGCCCGATATCGGCGAGGGGATCGTCGAGTGCGAGCTGGTCAAGTGGTTGATCAAGGAAGGCGATGTGATCGAGGAAGATCAGGCGGTCGCCGAGGTAATGACGGACAAGGCATTGGTGGAAATTCCCGCGCCCCACGCAGGCACCGTGGTTCGTCTGTATTGTCGGGAGGGCGAGATTGCCCGGGTGCATGCACCGCTGTTTGCGGTGGATGAGGCGGGTGAGTCGGATGGGAAGGGTGGGGCAGGTGAAGCAGGTGGGGCAGATGGACAAGTAGCGCCGTCTGGCGATCACGCCCCGTCCGGAGCGAAGGCGCCGGGCGCCGACAGCGCGGATCAGGCCGCTGGAGAGGCTGTCAATGAACGACGTTCGCGTGATTTCATCCTCCCGGACATCGGGGAGGGCATCGTCGAATGTGAGGTGGTCACCTGGCATGTGGCCGAGGGTGACAAGGTCGAGGAAGACCAGACGATCGTCGATGTGATGACAGACAAGGCGCTGGTCGAGATCACGGCCTCCGAGACCGGGCGTATCGTGCGCTTCCATTACGCTCAGGGGGAGAACGCCCGTGTCCATAGCCCCTTGTACGCTTATGTGCCTGACAGCGATGACGCGGCCGACGAGGCATCCCACGTGGCGCACGAGGCAGTCATGGAGGCAGGGATGGCGCCGGCTGCAGCACAGCACGCTCCGTCTGCCTGTGCCTCAGGCATGTCCCCGGCCCAGGCGCGCATTCCTGCCACGCCGGCGGTTCGTCGTCTGCTGCGCGAGCATGCGCTGGACATCAGCGCCATTGCGGGCTCTGGTCGCAACGGCCGGGTATTGAAAGAGGATGTGCTCGCCTATCTCGCGCGTGATTCCGTGGCTGCTGGTACGGCAGATCGCCCGACAGCATCTTCTGCAGATCAACGCCATCGGGGCGTGGACCCCGCGGCGGTGGCCGAGCCGGTGGCGTGCGAGTCGCACGAGCCACGTGCAGCGCGGCTGGAAGCCAGGCAGGTCCCCCTCAAGGGCGTGGCGGCCGTCATGGCCCGACGCATGGTGCAATCCAGCACCCAGATCCCCCATTTCCATTACGGAGATGAGCTCGATGTGACGGAGCTGCTCGCGCTGCGCGCGCGTCTCAAGTCACGGGCCGACAAGGAGGGGACTCGCCTGACGCTGATGCCCTTCATCATGAAGGCGATGGCATTGGCGGTGCTTGAAGAGCCGATTCTCAATGCAAGTCTCAGTGACGATGAAAGCCAGGTGCTCTATCACGCAAGCTGCAATATCGGCATGGCTGTCGATGGTGCCGCCGGCCTGATGGTGCCCAACGTCAAGGGCGTCGAACGGCTGAGCATCCTCGAGATCGCGCGCGAGGTGGCCAGACTGACCGAGGCGGCACGCAATGGTCGTGTCCCGCAGGCGGATCTCAAGGGTGGCACGCTGTCGATCTCCAACATCGGTGCTCTGGGCGGCACCTATGCGGCCCCGATCATCAATCAGCCCGAGGTCGCCATCGTGGCCCTCGGTCGTACCCAGCGGCTGCCGCGCTTCGATGTCGATGGCAATGTCTGCGCGCGCGACATCATGACGATCACCTGGGCCGGGGATCACCGCATCATCGATGGCGGTACCATCGCTCGCTTCAGCAATCTGTGGAAGCACTATCTGGAGCATCCCGATGAGATGCTGCTATCGCTGGCATGACGGGGTTCGCTGAGGGAGGCGCTTGTCCATGAGTGACACGCGCGCTCATGAGCGCCTGCAACAGTTCTATATCCCGGAAGAGCAGTCCATCTACCTGCTCTCGCATCATGATGCCAAGAAGCTCAAGGACTGGGTGGCGCTGTGCATTGCCCAGCTCGAGGGGCTGGGCTATCGCGAAATCCATCTGGTGGGCAAGGGGGCTTATGGCTTCGTGTTTGCCGGGTGGCGCCCTGGTGAAGGCACGCCCATTCGAGAGGAGCACGTCTTCAAGTTCACGCGGGTCACCTTGCCTCAGGCGTTGCAGGACCGTCTGGAGGAAGAGGCCTTCATGCTCGACCAGGTCGCGCATCCGTTGATTCCGCGCCTGATCAGTTACCAGCGCGTTCGCCGTCAGTCGATACTGGTCATGGAGCGCGCACCGGGCATCAATCTCGAGGAGTACTCGCTCAAGCATGGCCGCATGTCACCGCGTCTGGTGATCAGGGTCGCCAGTCAGCTTGCCGGGATTCTCAAGTCGCTGCGTGGGTCATCCGCAAGCCCCGGCACGCCTGCGGTGGTGCACGGGGATATCAAACCGTCCAACCTGGTCTTCGATGCCGAGGGTGAGCAGGTGGCATTGATCGACTGGGGCAGTGCCGTCTTCGCGCAACTCGACGAGCACATGCAATACCTCACGACCAATGTGATGCAGCTGATGTCGGATGATCTGCAGCAGACCAACGCGCGACTGGGCGATGTCTACTTCATCGGCGAGGAACAGCTCAATGGCGCGCTGTCCTCGCCTCGCTTCGATGAGCAAGGCGTGGCCGCGACACTCTATGCACTGGCGTCAGGACAGTCGTGTCGCTTCGGCGTGCGGGCCATCCCGGCAACCGCGCTGGGACTGCCACGGGAGTTCGCGCGCATGCTGGATGGCATGCTGGCGGAAGACCCGATGCTGCGAATGCAGGCGGGTGACTACTTCCTGCGCGAGATGCCAAGAATGGCTCGTCTGGTCATGCCGGAACTGCCGTCATCGCCGATACCCTCTCTGCTTCCCGTCTGGGTGAGGCCTGCCGCCCGCGACATCGACACCGTCGTCTATACCTCGCGCAAATCCTTTCTGCGGGAAGCCTTCGAGATCGATGGCATGGACAGTGCGCAGGCCAACCTCGAAGACGGCGACCACGCCAATGCGCTGGATGCCGTCAATGACGTCCAGCTGGATCGCTATTACAAGAACTTCATGCAGGGCATGGGAGATACGGAGAAAGCCTTTCTGGCCGCGGTGAGCCGGCTGGGGAAGTATCCGATCGTCGGGGGACTGGCGATCCGCTGGGAGCCGCAGGGCATCTTCGTGGACACGGCGCTGCACCTGCATGACCCCTCGCTCAAGGCCGCCTTCGTGGTAGCGGTCAACAACATGGTGGCGCTGGCGCGTGCCATCTATCGACAGGGGGTGTTCAAGGCCTGTCTGTTCAATGCGCGTGATACCTTGCACCTGGAGCGCGACGACCCCGAGGACGCCTTCACGCTGCCGCAAGCCTCCCCTCGGCGTGAGGCACTCCGCTTTCCCTATGAAGTCAGCGCCGTTCCGGAGCTGGAGGATGAATCACGAGTGCACTCCTATTTCGAGGATGGCCCGGATCCCGAGGAGTTTCTGGTCCTGCCGGAACAGATCATGAACGCGCTGTCGGAACTCAATCAGATCCATCACACCGGAATGCTGATCTTCGAGGCATTGCCGCATCATCTCAAGATCCACAGTTATTACCGTCTGCTCGACCCTGGGCGTGAAGCCGATTTCGCGTATCTTCTGGATGTCATCCTGGCCGCCGTGCCACTGATTTCCGGACTGGGGGTGTCGGGCTTCATGAAGATGCCCTACAAGAACACCAAGCACTTTGACCACGTCGAAGCGCAGCCCGAGCGCTTCTACCCGCGTGACCCTCGGGTCAACATGACGACTCGGCAGGATCCAGCAGGGCAGGCCAGATAGCAGCGTGACACTGGAGAGAAGCGAGAAGCGAGGAAAGAGGCAAGAGGCAAGAGGCAAGAGGCAAGAGGCAAGAGGCAAGAGGCAAGAGGCAAGAGGCAAGAGGCAAGAGGCAAGAGGCAAGAGGCAAGAGGCAAGAGGCAAGAGGCAAGAGGAAAGAGGAAAGAGGAAAGAGGAAAGAGGAAAGAGGAAAGAGGAAAGAGGAAAGAGGAAAGAGAAGCGACTTGTCTCGCGGCTATCCAGCAGACAAACGCCCCACTCAGGTTTCAAGCCTGGGCGGGGCGTTTGTCATTCTAGGTTGCGCGTCAGACCACGCCACGGTTTGGCGCAGGGATAACTCGTGATGAGTCATCGGAACGCTACTGCAGCTTCAATCCTTCATCTGGCGCGGCCGTGTCATCGCCTGCGGCGACAGCAGTGCTTCAAGGCGCGCCTCATCCAGCAGGCCTTCCTCACGCACCAGTTCCAATACGCTGCGACCGCTGACCAGGGCTTCCTTGGCGATGCGGGTCGCGTTGTCATAGCCGATATAGGGGTTGAGGGCAGTGATCAGGCCGATGGAGTTGTTGACCAGCTCCGCACAGCGATCCCGATTGGCCGTGATGCCGATCACGCAGCGATTCTTGAGCATGGTCATGGCTCGGCTCAGCTGGCGGATGGAATCCAGCAGCTTGTAGGCGATCAGTGGCTCCATCACGTTGAGCTGCAACTGGCCGGCTTCCGCCGCCATGGTCAGCGCGGTGTCGTTGCCGATCACGTCAAAGGCGACCTGATTGACGGCTTCCGGAATCACCGGGTTGACCTTGCCCGGCATGATCGAGCTGCCTGGCTGCTGAGGCGGCAGGTTGATCTCGTTGAAGCCGGTGCGCGGGCCGGAAGACAGCAGACGCAGGTCATTGCAGATCTTGGACAGCTTGACCGCGAGGCGCTTGAGCATGCCGTGGAACAGCACGAAGGCCCCCATGTCGCTGGTCGCCTCGACCAGGTCCGACGCCGGACGGAAGTCGATGCCGGAACGACGTGCCAATGCCTCGATGGCCAGGGCGCTGTAGCGCGGATCGGCGTTGATGCCGGTGCCGATCGCCGTGCCCCCCAGATTGACTTCCTTGAGCAGCTCGTTGAGGTTGGCGATGCGCTCGACATCTTCGCGCAGAGTGTTGGCGAAGGCGCGGAATTCCTGGCCCAGTGTCATCGGCACCGCATCCTGAAGCTGGGTGCGCCCCATCTTGACGACATCATCGAATTCCAATGCCTTGCTGGCAAAGGCATTGGCCAGTTCGCTCAGCGCATCCACCAGCATTGAATGGCTGCGGAGCAGGCCGACACGAATGGCCGTCGGATAGGCGTCATTCGTGGACTGCGCCATGTTGACGTGATTGTTGGGGTGCAGGTGCTGGTAATCCCCTTTCGGATAGCCAAGATATTCCAGCCCGAGGTTGGCGATCACCTCGTTGGCATTCATGTTGGTCGAGGTGCCGGCCCCCCCCTGGATCATGTCGACCACGAACTGGTCGTGATGATCGCCATTCATCAAGCGTGCACAGGCATGCTGGATGGCATCGTGCTCACGTGTCTCGAGATAGCCCAGCGCGTGATTGGCTTCCGCGGCAGCGGCCTTGACCAATGCCAGGCCTTCCACCAGACGCGGGAAGTGGGACAGCGGCACGCCGGACAGATGGAAGTTGTTGAGTGCACGCTGGGTCTGGACACCGTAATAGGCCTCTGTCGGGACCGGCTCGCGTCCCAGTAGATCCTTCTCGAGGCGGAAACCGTTTGCCAATGCCTCCTGCTCTGCATGGCTGAGGTCGGGCTGTGAGGATGGCATGGCGTTCTGAGCGGTTTCCGAGGCACTGTTCACTTGGGCGGAACTCCTGGCTGAAGTACACTGTTGCGCTTGAAGCGCGGTGAGGTGGACAAGGGTAACCAGCAGGATGCCCCGACGACCAATGCCTATCGCCGCTGCCGTATACGTCAAATGCATACGACGAAGGTAGTGATTCTCCCCCGTGAAGCTCACTGCCAGAGACAAGGCGCTACATGACCGGTTTTCACGCATATTGCCGGCATGATCGATATCGATGGGAGTTCGGGTGAACCTGGAAACAAAATGGCTGGAAGATTTCGTCGCGTTGTCCAACACGCGCAGCTTCTCCACCTCGGCTCGCCTCAGACATGTGACCCAACCAGCCTTCAGCCGTCGAATTCGCGCGTTGGAGCAGGCCGTGGGCACCACGCTGGTGGATCGTTCGACCACGCCTGTCAGCCTGACGCCGGAAGGGCAGTTGTTCCTGGTGACCGCGCGCAACCTGACCGAGCAGCTGTCCGAATGTCTGGCCCATCTACGCGGGCTTGGGATGGCCAACGAGACGCTGGACATCGCGGCGGCACACTCGCTGGCTCTGGCGTTCTTCCCCAAGTGGATCTCGCGCCTTCAGCAAGGGCTGGGGGAGTTGCCGACGCGGCTCTCCGCCATGAATGTCGGCGATGCCATCCATGCCCTGCGTGAGGGCAACTGCGATCTGATGCTGGCGTATTACGACCCTTACGCCAGCATGCAGCTGGATGCAGAGGCATTCCCCTCCTTCTCGGTGGCCAAGGTCAACATGCTGCCGGTCTGCGTGCCGCTGGAGAATGGCGAGCCACGCTTCCCGCTGACCGGCCAGAGCGAAACCAGTCAGGACGCGATTCCCTTGCTCTCCTATACACAGGGAGCGTTCCTGGGGCGCAGCGTGAAGATGTTGCTCAAGAATGATCCATTGCGGCTTCGCCTGCGCACCGTCTATGAAATGGCGATGGCGGAGGGCCTCAAGGGCATGGCGTTGCAGGGTGTGGGGATGGCGTGGATTCCGGACTTCTGCATTCGTGATGAGCTGGAAAGTGGCAAGCTGGTGAGAGCCGGCAATGACGCCTGGGATATTCCGCTGGAGATTCGTCTCTATCGTTGCTCACTGGTTCACAAGCCGGGGATCGACAAGCTGTGGAAGCAGCTGATGAATCTGCCGCGAGATTTCCTTCAGGCCTGAGAGGCCACACCCAGACACGACAACGGCAGGCCAATGGCCTGCCGTTGTCGTGTCTGGCAAAGCTGTCTCTATCGGCGAGTCAGAAACTGCTTTGCCCCGCATGCAAGCCCAGAAAGTTCTGGATGATGAAGAAGTGGTCTTCGAACAAGGTGTCAGGCTCCAGATCCGCCAGTGCCACCCAGCGAGCCTGCTCTTCGCTGTCCTTGCCACTGCTGCGCAGTTTCGGTAACTGCTGCTCCGGGCGCAGTGCGAAATAGAAGGCCTCTGCCAGCGTGCGACCGCGCCAGCTGCGATGAGGCTCATCGAACAGACGCTGCCCACGCAGTGAGCCGCGCAGGACAGGTTCTGGCACCTTGAGCCGCACGCGCTCTCTCAATTCGCGCAGGCAGGCGTCCAGCAGGCGCTCCTGCGACTGGACGAAGCCCCCGGGCAAGGCGTAAAGCCCCTTGCCAGGCGCCGCGCGTCGGGTGGTCAGCAGGATATGCCCTGATTGCACGACAACCGCATTGACCGTGATGAACAGGGGAGGATAGGGCGCGTCACTCCATGCCGCGCGATACTGCTCGAGCAGTCGCCGCTCCTCGACCAGACCCTGCCATGCCGTTTCCTCCAGAAAGCCGCGCAGATGTTCTGCGACGCTGCCGGGCAGCAACTCCAGTCCCTCGTTGTCCAGCCAGTCCTCGACTCTGGCCCGCTCGCTGAAGATCACATCGCGGATATGGCTCGCCACCATGCCCTCGTGGTAAGGCCCTGCCACGGATTCCCACTGCGGGAACAGACTCAGATAATAGCTGGAGCGTGCATTGTCATTGCCGTGGGTGGCCCCGATCAAGGCGATGCGGGGCATGCGATTGGCCTGCGGGCGTGCGATGTCACGCACCTTGCGCTGCACATCCCGCACCCAGACATCGTCGTTGTAGAGAGCATCCAGCAGCGGCACGATTTCCAGTCGGGCATTGGCATCCTCCCCGAAACAGCTGCGAATCATGCGGGTGCGTTCATCGAAGGTGAAAGGGTTGCGCAAGGAACGCGCCTGCCAGGCAGACCCCACCAGGACGATGACCTGGCGTGCACGACGCAGGGCCTCCTCCATGATCGCGACATGACCATGGTGAACGGGTTGGAAGCGGCCGATGAAGACGAGACAGTCATACTGACAGGCGTTGTCTGCCGAGCCCTCGGAGCAGAGCTGAGACGGTGCACGCATGGCGGGCATGAGAGACGATGAGGGCATGAAACGCTCCATGGAATTCTGAAGACTGCATCTGGGTGGCAGGTCGTGCGTCCCCGATAGCCTATCAGATAACGCGCATACGCTGAGCATGGCCTGGCAGTGTGCGATCTGTCTGCGTCTGCAAGCATCTTTTATTATACCGTTACCTTGTATCTCCGCACAGATATCAATCCTACCCACAACACTGCCATCGACGAGGTGGGAGAGGCGAAAGACGAGAGAAACGAGAGAGGCAATAGAAAGCGGAGAGAAGGCGAGGCATCACGCAGACTGGCCCCCCGCAAGGCATGCCTTGCGGGGGGCCAGCCGGTATCATCATGACCCGCGGTGCGTCACGAGATATCGGGAGTACAGGCTCAGGAAGCCTTGGCGGTCAGCACGTCTGTGATCCACTCGACGACCTGCTCACCGTTGGCATTGACGCAGACGTCGACCAGCGGTGTCTGGGACCATTGATTGCCGAGGAACTCGCGTCCTTGCGGCGCGAACAGGGTCTGGCCTTCCGCCAGCCCTTCGACTTCGACGCTCAGGTGGCCCCGCTCGACGGTGAACATCTCCGGCTTCATCAGCCAGGCCAGGGCACAGCTGTCGTGCGGACAGCAGCCATCGATGCCACGAGCTTCCTGGTAGAAGGCCTTGTAGAACTGATAGCTGCCGGACAGCACCTCGCCCAGGGCACCTTGCGCGACACGGATGCGCTCGACATGTGCCGGGGACAGCACGCAGCGGTGAGTGGCATCCAGGCCGACCATGGTCAGCGGCCAGCCTGCCGTGAGCACCTTGGAGGCGGCATGCGGGTCGTTGAAGATATTGGCTTCCGCGACCGGAGAGACGTTGCCGCCTTCACGGATGGAGCCACCCATCACGACCACCTGCTTGACCTTGGTGATGATGCTCGGGTCCAGTTGCAGGGCGGTTGCCAGGTTGCCCAGCGGGCCTACCGCGACGAGGGTGATCTCGCCCGGACGCGCATTGACCTGCTCGACGATGAACTGCGGTGCACTGATGGGCAACGCCTTGCCCTTGGGCTCCGGGATATCCATGTTGCCAAGGCCGTTGGCGCCGTGGATGTGCGCCGGTGCGGGGAACTTGTCCTTGACCAGCGGTTGGGCAGCACCCTGTGCGACCGGGATATTCTGGCCCGCCAGCTCCCCCAGCAACAACGCATTGGACGTGGCGGTCTCGATGGTGACGTTGCCGAAGGTGGTCGTCATGCCGAGGAATTCGATGTCCGGATGTGCCAGGCAGATGGCGATGGCCTGGGCGTCATCAACGCCCGGGTCGGTATCAAAGATGATGGGAGTCTTCATGATGTCCTCTTGCCGATAAAGCCATGAACCGGTGCCATCGGCACCTCAATCAGCGTGCCGTGGGCTGAGCCTCACCCTCAGGAAAGGCTCAGACCTGTCCGGTTCAAGGGGGTGATCGTTCAGTTGCTCAATGCGTCCAGGGGGGGCCACTTAGCCAGGGCGTCAGCGACATCGCTGCTGCCCGGAATGCTGGGAGCGGCGCCTTCACGACTGACACAGAGTGCGGAGGCCGTGCTGGCGCGACGCAGACTGTCTTCGATGTTCATGCCATCGATCTGGCTGGCCAGGTAATAGCCGATGAAGGTATCGCCGGCAGCGGTGGTATCCACCGCCTTCACGCGATGGGCAGGCAGTTGGATGCGCTGCTCGCCCAGCTGATAGCAGACGCCCTCGCTGCCCAGAGTCAGCACCACCTCGGTGGCGGGCAGGCGCTCATGCAGGGCATTGAGCAGCGTGTCGACCGGTGCGCTTTCTTCCAGCTCGACCAGTTGCGCCGCTTCGCCACGGTTCAAGAACAGCACCTGGCAATGCTCCAGCGGGAGATCCAGCACTTCAGCACCCATCGGCGCCGGGTTGAAGGCGATCTTCATGCCCTTGGCATGCGCCATCTCGATGACCTTGCCAAGCGCATTGCACTCGTTCTGAAGCAGCAGCCAATCGCCCTGGGTGACTCCGGAGAACAGCTCGGAGAGGTGTTCGTCGGTGAAGCCATGATTGGCACCAGGGTAAAGGATGATGCTGTTCTCGGCGTGATCATCCACCTGAATGATGGCGTGACCGCTGGCGCTGGCGCTCAGTTCGACCTGAGACGTGATGACACCGGCGCTCTCCAATGGCTCAAGTGCCCAGCGGTCGGCATTGCCGAGACGTCCCCAGTGGGTGACATCTCCGCCTGCGCGTGCCAGAGCGAGGGACTGGTTGGCCCCCTTGCCGCCCAATACCTGACGGAAGGAGTGACTCGCCAGAGTTTCACCGGGGCGAACCAGATGAGGGACCCGGTAGACGTGATCGATATTGATGGAACCGTAGTTGTAAAGCATGCAGCCTCCTTGAGGGCGAGCATCCTAGCAAAGCCTTGGCCGCCTGTCCGCAGTCCTGACACCAAGGTCTGACCTTTTGGACATGTTTGAGCGTTGAAGCGCGAAGTCCACCTATAGGCAAGAGAAGGCGCATACTCGATTCACTTATGGAGGAATCAGGAAATCCGCCAATGCCGGGAATTCAACGTACCCCCATCACCATCAAGAAATGGGTCTGGCGCGCGCTGTTTACCAGTACCATGATCCCGTTGCTGCTGGTAGAGACGGCGCTGGTAGCGGTGTACTTCCTGTCCAACGACGAGATACGTGATGCCAACCTGAATTACCTTCAGGCGCAGTCGAGCAGTGAGTTGAATCTGGCCATGCTGCGCGAGGCCAAGAGCCTCAATCGTCAGCTGGAACATATACAGGATCTCTCCACCGGCATGGCGGCACAGGCCCGCATGATTCGACTCGACAGTGCTTCTCCCGTCAGGGCGGAGCAAGCGGCTCGGCATGGATTCGAGCGCAGTGGCGCCTGGGCCAGCCAGAGGGATGAAGGGGATCAGGCCAGTGGCTTCCATGCCGTGCTGCCTGATATCGAGATCGATGTGCCACTGGCATTGCGAATGACGGCCGTGGACCCCCTGATGCGCAATATCGTCTCGACCCATCCCGCGGTCATCCAGACCTTCGTGACGCTGGCGAACTGCTATGTGCGAATCTATCCCTATGTGGATCTCGTCGAGTTGTTGCCCCCCGATCACGATTGCCGAGACTTCTCCTTCTTCTACCTGGCCGCACCGGCCATGAATCCCGAGCGCCACACCATCTGGACGGATCTCTATCAGGACCCCGCCGCCAATGGCTGGATGACGTCTGCCGTCACGCCTTTTTACGACGGTGACGAATTTCTCGGTGTGGTAGGCATCGACATGACCCTGGATGTCATCGTCAACCAGATTCTGGCCATGGAACTGCCCTGGAGCGGCTTCGCGATGCTCTACGATGCCAAGGGGCGCTCACTGGCGGTGCCGTCGAGGGGCGAATCTTTGCTCTCTCTGGCACCGGTCGAGCAGCCGGACGTCAGCATTATCCAGGAGGAGGACGTGCTGCGGCCGGCGCAGATGGAGCTGTCCAGGCATCCCGTCTTCGCCACCCTGTCCGAGCAGATCCTCGGGCAGCGTCGTGGCTCTGCAAGCGTCTTGGTGAATGGTGAGACCTTCAAGGTGGCCTGGGAGCGTCTGAGCAGCAATGACTGGATCATGTTGAGCATGGTGGAGGAGTCGGCCGTCTTCTCGCGTACCGCCGAGATCGGGCGCAATTTTCAACTGGTCGGCATGGCGCTGGTGGGCGGCCTGATTCTCTTCTATCTGAGCTTCTTCCTGCTGATGAGCTGGCGCACCCACCACATTAGTCGCCATCTGTCCGTGCCGCTGGCAGAGCTCAGGGATCGCCTGCATCGTATCGGCATGGGGGCGGAGATCGAGTCTCCTGGGCAATGCGGTATCGTCGAGCTGGATGATGCCCATAATACGGCGGAAGAGATGTACCGACGTCTGCGCCAGACCCAGCAGGAACTCCAGGCCAGTGAGCGGCGCTTGCTCGACTCCCTGGAAGCCAGTGGCGACAGTCTGTGGGAGATGGATATTCCCGGGCGCATCATCCACATTCACCCCAATCTGTGGCGGATGCTGGGAGCGACAGGGCGTGAGCCACTGGTGATGCGCGAGCTGGACTTTGATCGGCTGATCCATCCTGATGACCTGGAAGCCGTGCATGTCCTGCGTCACCGCGTGTTCACCACCTTCGGCGATACCTTCGAATGTCAGTACCGCATGCGCGCCCCGGGAGAGGAGGATCTGCGGCACATCGAAAGCATGGGCTGCAATGCGCATTCTGATCTGACGGTTGAACCGGGCATCGAGCCGCAAGGCGGCGAGGGCCATGCGGCATCGTCGGCGAGTCGGCATGACGAGGATCAGCCGGCGGATGCCATTGATTGGGTATTGCTCATCTCGCGCGGGCGGGTAGTGACGTGGGATGCCGAAGGCCACCCCGTCAAGGCCGCTGGCATGCATATCCGTATCGACAGATCCTCATTCGCCAGCCACCTGCGCTGAGCGAGCTCAAGAGTGATCTCAGGCTAGCTGCCATCGATGTCGCGTCACTCCTCTTGAATGACGCGGCAATCCCGGCACCAGAAGGGGCCAGATGCCTTGCGCATCTGGCCCCTTCTGGTGTCTATCCATGCCTCTGCCAGCGGGCGGGCATCGGAGTGCAGCCCCCTCGTCCATGTCTCAGACGTTTTCGCCGAGATAGGCCTCGATATTGGCAAGACTCAGATCGAGTATGTTCTGACGCGCTTCACGACTGATCCAGGCATTGTGGGGCGTGACGATGAGGTTCCATCCGGCCTCAGACGCCGTGCGGCCGTCAGCCAGCGCTGTCAGCAGGGCATGGCCTTCTCGGGGCGGTTCCTCCGGCAGGCTGTCGACGGCCAGTCCACCGAGGTGCCCACGCTTCAAGGCGGCAAGTGCAGCCTCTTCATCGATGATGCCACCGCGTGCACAGTTGATGAGCAGGGCGCCGGGCTTCAGCAACGCCAGGGCCTGCTCGTCGATCAGATGGTGTGTCTCAGGCGTCAGGGGGCAGTGCAGGCTGATGACGTCCGCTTCAGGCAGGAGGTGTTTCAGGCTCGGTCGTTGAGACGTCGACTCACTGCCCGGGCGCGCGGCGAAGGTGACGCGCATGTCGAACGCCTCTGCCAACCTGCCCACGGCAGTCCCCAGCTCTCCCTTGCCGACGATCACCAGATGCTTGCCGGCCAGCTGCAGGGTGGGGCGGCCCATCAGGCAGAAGGTATTGCTGCGCTGCCATTCACCGCTCGCGACATCTCCCTGGTAGCCAGGCAGTTGTCCGGCCAGTGCCAGCATCAACATCCAGGTGTGCTGTGCGACAGAGGCGGTGCCATAGGCCGCGACGTTCATGACGCGTATGCCTTGCGCCCTTGCCGCTTCCATGTCGATGTTGTTGGTGCCGGTGGCCATGACGGCGATCAGCTTCAATGCCGGCAGGGCCTCCAGATGCTGCGCCTCCAGGCGTACCTTGTTGACCAGCACGATCTCGGCACCCACCAGACGCTCCACGACCTGCTCGGGCAACGTGGCATCATGGCAGACCAGCCCATTGACCCGGTCCTTCAGGCGGCTGAAGTCAAGGCCGTCGCCAAGTGATGCCATGTCGAGCATCACGGCCTGCGGGCCAGCATCAGCACCAGCGGAAGCAGTAGGGGGAGTTGCAGATGCGAGTTGGGGATCAGACATCGGTGTCCTCATGACGTGAGACGGCCGGGTGGCAGTGAATGAGGCCTGACCCTGGCCGGGCATGACGGCGCATTGCCGGGAATCTATCGAGGTGTTGCCCCGCAAGGGGCCGAGCACGCTATAATGTGGCCCTTTCGCTTTGACTTGAAAGACGTTCAACTGGCCTTATTGTACGCGTTCCGAAGCTGTGCTTGAGATGTCACTCATATTGATGTCTCCGGCACGTCTGATGCAAGGGCGCCGCAAGGCATAACATTGTCATGGTCCGCGACTCGCATTCTTGCGCTCGGGACCAGTATCGTCAGGAAAAAACCATGCCGATCTATGAATACCACTGCAAGGCCTGTGGCCATCGGATGGACAAGTTGCAGAAGATCAGCGCCGCGCCGCTGACGGAATGTCCGGAATGCAAGACGGACCAGCTGGAAAAGCTGGTATCCGCCGCCGGTTTCCGTCTGGCGGGCAGTGGCTGGTACGAAACGGATTTCAAGTCCGGCAGCAAGAAGAATCTGGCCGGAGGTGGCGATAGCTCGTCCTGATGTCTCCCGTCATCAGGCCAGCTGTCATGCCTGCCATCCATGTGCAAGGTCATGCATGAGTGGCAGGCATCTCCAGCGTCAGGCCCTCTGAGACAGACGCGCACCAGTGCGTCGATCACGAATTTGAGCAACAAGGAATCAACATGCGCAGCCACTATTGCGGCAAACTGAACGAGACCCTGATCGATCAGGATGTCACTCTGTGCGGGTGGGTGCACCGCCGTCGCGACCACGGTGGCGTCATCTTCCTCGACATGCGCGACCGTGACGGTATCGCCCAGATCGTCGTCGATCCGGACACCGTCGATGCCTTCGCCACTGCCGACAAGGCGCGCAGCGAGTACGTCCTGCGCATCAAGGGCCGTATTCGCATGCGCCCGGAAGGCACCCAGAACCCGAACATGCCGACAGGCATGATCGAAGTGCTGGCCAAGGATGTCGAAGTGCTCAACACCGCACAGACGCCGCCGTTCCAGCTGGACGACCACAACAAGGTCGGTGAGGAAGTTCGCCTCAAGTATCGTTATGTCGACCTGCGTCGTCCGGACATGATCGACAAGCTGCGCCTGCGTTCACGCATCACCCACAGCGTGCGTGCCCAGCTGGAAGCCCTGGGCTTCCTCGACATCGAAACCCCGATTCTCACGCGTGCCACGCCGGAAGGGGCACGTGACTATCTGGTGCCGAGCCGCACCTATGCCGGCAGCTTCTTCGCGCTGCCGCAGTCTCCGCAGCTGTTCAAGCAGCTGCTGATGGTCGCCGGTGTCGATCGTTACTACCAGATCGCCAAGTGCTTCCGTGACGAGGATCTGCGCGCCGATCGTCAGCCGGAATTCACCCAGATCGACCTCGAGGCCAGCTTCGTCGACGAGAAGGACATCATGGGCATGACCGAGACCATGATCCGTGGTCTCTACAAGGAAGTGCTGGATGTCGAGCTGGGCGACTTCCCGACCATGCCGTATTCCGAAGCCATGCAGCGCTTCGGTTCCGACAAGCCGGACCTGCGCATCCCGCTGGAGCTGGTCGATGTCGATGACCTGATGAGCGGTGTGGACTTCAAGGTCTTCTCCGGCCCGGCCAAGGATGACAAGGGCCGTGTCGCCGCGCTGCGTGTGCCGGGCGGTGCCAGCCTGTCACGCAAGGAAATCGACGCCTACACCAAGTTCGTCGGCATCTACGGTGCCAAGGGCCTGGCGTGGATCAAGGTCAACGAGCGTGCCAAGGGCATCGAGGGTCTGCAGTCGCCGATCGTCAAGTTCATGGAAGACGTCGTGGATGACGTGCTGGACCGCTGTGGCGCCGTCGATGGTGACATCGTGTTCTTCGGTGCCGACAAGTCCAACATCGTGGCCGAGGCCATCGGTGCGCTGCGCGTCAAGCTGGGCGAAGACCTCAACCTCTACACCCGCGAATGGGCACCGCTGTGGGTCGTCGACTTCCCGATGTTCGAAGCCGATGCCAATGGCCGCCTGAGCGCGCTGCACCACCCGTTCACCGCGCCGTCCTGCACCCCGGAAGAACTCAAGGCCGATCCGGAAGCGGCACTGTCTCGCGCCTATGACATGGTCATCAACGGCACTGAGCTGGGTGGCGGTTCCATCCGTATCCACGACCAGGCCATGCAGCGTACCGTGTTCGAAGTGCTGGGCATCGGCGAAGAGGAAGCGGAAGAGAAGTTCGGCTTCCTGCTCGACGCGCTCAAGTTCGGCGCGCCGCCCCATGGTGGTCTGGCCTTCGGTCTCGACCGTCTGGTCATGCTGATGACCGGCGCCAAGACCATTCGTGAAGTCATCGCCTTCCCGAAGACCCAGAGCGCTGGCTGCATGATGACCGACGCCCCGGGGGAAGTCAGCGGTGAGCAGCTCAAGGAGCTGAACATCCGTCTGCGTCAGAAGGTCAAGGTTGAAGAGGAAGGCGGTCAGGCCTGATCCAGGCGAATGACCCCGGGGTGATCAACCTCTCCTGACAGGCGCCATCAGCGCCCGGGAGAGGGGGAGTCCCGCGCAAGCGGGCAAGTGACCCCCGGCAAGGCGGTGTGAGACTGTTACCTGCAGATGATGCAGGCAATGACAGTGTCGCACCGCCTTTTTTGTGGCATTGTGGCTGGTTATATACACAGTAAGCACGAAAGACGACAGGGATGGAGAGGCAATGAGTGTGAGACGTGAGGCGGTGGCATGATCATTCTTGGCATTGATCCGGGGTCACGCCTGACCGGTTACGGCGTACTGGACGTCTCGGCGGCTCAGCCCCGCTATGTGGACAGTGGCTGCATCCGCATGTCCCAGGTCAGTCTCGACCAGCGGTTGGCGCAGATCTACGCCGGTATCAGTGAAGTGATTGCCATTCATCGCCCGGCGGAGTTCGCCATCGAGCAGGTCTTCATGTCCAAGAATGCCGACTCCGCGCTCAAGCTCGGTCAGGCACGTGGGGCAGCCATCGTGTGTGCGGCGAACCACGGCCTGCCGGTATCAGAGTATGGGCCGCGACAGATCAAGCAGGCTGTCACGGGATCGGGTGCAGCAGACAAGGCCCAGGTCCAGCATATGGTGACCCATACGCTCAAGCTCTCTGCAACGCCTCAGGCGGATGCCGCGGATGCTCTGGCCATCGCGCTGACACATTGCTTTGCACGCATGCGACTGACCCCGAGCAGCGCGCAGCTGGAGGCGTTGGGCCTGGGGGCGGGTGCAGGGCGCAAGAGTACCCGCGCACGACGCAGCAGTAGCTGGCGTGACTTTGAACCGGGCAAATGAGGTGTCTGCCGGTCACGTAGGGTCTGAAGAGTGTCTGGTCAGGGGCTGAAGAGAGTGGGGAGTAGACTCCGGCGTGTGCCGAAGACGGCCTCTACAGGCGAGAAGTGACAAGCCCGCTTGCGCCAGATACGCTATCGTTATCAATAAGTTCCAATTTTTCAGTCACTTGTAGGCTTGTTTTCACGATGTCAGGCAGCATCTTGCGTTCTGCTGGCATCCGCATGCTGCCTGCATCTGGCCTCATGGCAACAAGTGACTGTCAGATTCATGCGACAAAATCGTCGTGACACTCGGACATGCCGCCTGCACGTTATCTTTGGTAGGCTTGCCCGCAACGCAACAATCCGTGCCGCCTGACACCTGATGTCATGAGCAGGCGGCACTGAAGACTCAAGGACAGCCCGAAACATGATTGGACGTCTGACCGGGCGTTTGCTCGAAAAGCAGCCGCCTCATCTGGTACTCGATGTACAGGGTGTGGGCTATGAACTTGAAGCCTCAATGAATACCTTGCTGGGTCTGCCGGCTGTCGGGGAGGACTGTCAGCTGTTCACTCACCTGGTCGTGCGTGAAGACGCCCAGTTGCTCTATGGCTTCGGCAAGGAGCCGGAGCGTCGTCTGTTCCGGGAATTGATCAAGATTTCCGGGGTCGGGCCGCGCCTGGCGCTGGCGATTCTCTCGGGAATGGAGCAGGCCGATTTCATTCGCTGCGTGCACGACGAAGACAGTCGGGCACTGACTCGCTTGCCCGGCGTCGGCAAGAAGACGGCGGACCGCCTGATCATCGAGATGCGCGACCGGCTCAAGCATTGGACGATTCCGCAGGACGATGGTCTGTCGGAAATGGCGCGCGCCTCGCAGCCACAGCCGCCGGTTACCCATCCCCTGGCTGACGCCGAAGCCGCTCTGGTCGCGCTGGGCTACAAGCCGGTCGAGGCGGCCAAGATGCTCTCGGGACTCGAGACAGGTGCCTCCACGGAAGCCCTCATCAAGGCGGCGTTGGCCCGCAAGATGGCCAGCTAGCGCACGTGTCTCGTGCCTGATAGCGTGAATGACAGAATAGGCACGATCTGATTGGATTTATTGACTAGGGAATGGCCGGCGACTGGGGTAGAAAGTGCGCGCTTGATTGCATTGGCGCAAGATCATTTCACTGCCTCGGTCAGACCACCTCTCGCCACATGATTCATGTCTGCAGCATGAGTCATCAGGAGTTGAGCAAGCATCATGATGGAGTCGGATCGACTGATCTCCGCGGCCACGCATGATCCGGAAGAACGGATCGATCGCGCCAATCGGCCGCGAACGCTGAATGAGTATATCGGTCAGCCGATCGTGCGCGAGCAGATGGAAATCTTCATCAGTGCCGCTCGCGGTCGTGGCGATAGCCTGGATCACACCCTGGTATTCGGGCCCCCGGGACTTGGCAAGACCACTCTGGCACACATCATTGCCAGTGAGATGAGCGTGGACATCAAGTCGACGTCCGGACCGGTTCTGGAGCGGGCAGGTGACCTGGCCGCCATGCTGACGAATCTCCAGGAAGGCGATGTACTGTTCATCGACGAGATCCATCGCCTGTCACCGGCGGTCGAGGAAGTGCTGTATCCGGCGATGGAGGATTATCAGCTGGATATCATGATCGGTGAGGGCCCGGCTGCCCGCTCGATCAAGCTGGAGCTGCCACGATTCACTCTGGTGGGAGCGACGACCCGGGCTGGGCTGTTGACCGCGCCCCTGCGAGATCGCTTCGGAATCGTTCAGCGCCTCGAGTTCTACGATATCGAGTCGCTGACCGGTATCGTCTCGCGCAGTGCGAAGCTGTCAGGCATGGAAGTGGAGATGGATGGCGCGCGCGAGATCGCACGACGCTCTCGAGGGACGCCGCGTATCGCCAATCGGCTCTTGCGGCGGGTGCGTGACTTTACCGAGGTGCGCGGCGATGGCCGTCTGACGCTGGATGTCGCGGACAAGGCGCTCAACATGCTCAATGTGGATAGCCACGGGCTGGATCATATGGATCGCCGGTTGCTGCTGTCGATGATCGAGAAGTTCGATGGCGGGCCCGTCGGAGTGGATTCGCTGGCGGCCGCCATCGGCGAGGAGCGCGATACCATCGAGGATGTGCTGGAGCCCTATCTGATTCAGCAGGGCTTCATGATGCGTACGGCGCGCGGGCGCGTCGTGACCAGTTCCGCCTATCAGCATTTCGGCATCACGCCGCGTGAGACCCAGGCGCGTCTGACGCCGGGTGGGCAGGAGGACGCATGATGTCGTCTCTTCAGACATCCAGACCCGGCGAGGAAACGTTGATTGAGCAGACGGGCGATTTTCATCATGCGGTGCGGGTCTATATCGAGGATACCGATGCGGGTGGCATCGTCTATTACGTCAATTACCTGCGCTTCATGGAGCGTGCACGCAGTGAATGGCTCCGCGCACGTGGTTATTCCCAGCAGACACTTCTGGAGCGCGGTATCCAGCTTGTCGTGCACAGTGTGGCCAGTCGCTATCATCGTCCTGCGAGACTGGATGATCTGCTTCAGGTCACGGCAACGGCAGGTGAATTGCGTGGCGCGCGCCTTGTCTTTCATCAACAGGTGATGAAGGACGGGGTGATGTTGAGTGATGCCGAGGTGGTGATTGCCTGTGTCGATGCCAGCACATTGCGTCCGCGTCGATGGCCAGTGGAATTGCTGAACGCTCTTGAGGTCTGAGTCACCGATACCAGATTGACCGAGAGTCGCCGTGGTCAAGGCGTGAACGAGTGAGACGCCGTTGCAGCCATCCTTCTGGTCGGATGTCAGGCGACGGAGTCGGACGAATGTTAAGGGTGTCGCCTCACCGGTGGCACTGACTGAACCAAGTAAAAGAGGGATTTCCGTGGAAGATTCGATGTCGATCATTTCGCTGTTCGCGAATGCCAGCCTGGTGGTGCAATCCGTCATGTTGCTGCTGTTGGCGGCTTCCATCGCCTCCTGGGTAGTGATCTTCCAGCGGGGGATGGCATTGTCACGAGCGAAACAGGCGTATACCGCCTTTGAAAAGCGTTTCTGGTCCGGAGTGGATCTCAATCACCTCTACCGTGAATTGCCCAGTGAAGAAGAGGCGACGCCGGGTGCTGCAGGCGTCTTCCGTGCAGGCTTTCGTGAGTACAGTCGTCTCAAGTCCAAGTCCAGCAATGCCGATGCGGTGATGGACGGCGTTCAGCGCAGCATGCGTGTCACGCTGTCACGCGAGGAAGAACGTCTCAATATCCATCTTCCGTTCCTGGCCACCGTCAGCTCCGTAAGCCCCTATGTGGGTCTGTTCGGGACGGTGTGGGGCATCATGGGCTCTTTCCAGGCACTGGGGACTGCACAGCAGGCCACTCTGACCACTGTCGCTCCCTGGATTGCAGAAGCGCTGGTCGCCACCGCCATGGGGCTTTTTGCCGCGATTCCGGCGGTCATCTTCTATAACCGTCTGGCCAGCCGTGCCGATCAGCTGCTGGGCCGTTATGAAGACTTCGCCGAAGAGCTTCACTCCATTCTGCATCGCAATCTGCACGGCCGTGGCAGCAACGACGCCTGAAAGGAGAGTCGAGCATGAAAGGACCTTACAGCCGGGGGCACAAGCGCAAGCTGTCCTCTGAAATCAATGTGGTGCCCTTCATCGATGTCATGCTGGTGCTGCTGGTCATCTTCATGATCACCGCGCCGATGATGACCCAGGGGGTACAGGTCGAACTGCCCAAGGTCACCTCCAAGCCCATCGACAATCCTGATGACGTGACACCGCTGATCGTCTCGCTGGATGACAGCGGCAACTACTACATCGATCTGGGCTCTGATCAGGACAAGCGGACTCCCGTCGCCCTGGATGACCTGGGCAGCAAGGTGGCCGCCATCGTGTCGGAAAAGCCCAAGACACCCGTGCTGGTCAAAGGCGCCAAGACAGCGCCATATGGTGATGTGATGGGGCTGATGAGCACTCTTCAGGGGGCGGGCGTTCCCAATGTCGGGCTGATTTCAGAACCGCCGAACGAGGGCTGATGGATGAGTCAGCCGGAAATCGAAAAGCGGGCAGGCTATGGATTACCCGTCGTGCTGGCCGTGGGTCTGCATGTGGTCATCCTGGTACTGACCCTGGTGAGCTGGCCTGAGTCCGAGCCGGATCAGAGCAGCACGACCATCGTCAACGCGACGCTGGTCAGCACCGAAACGACGACCAATCAGCCCCAGCAGGCCAAGGCCAGCAAGGCGCGGGATGCCGCCGAAGAGGCCGATGAGCGTCAGAGCGCCAAGGAGGAGGCCTCCCGGGAAGCGGAGCGCGCTGCAGAACAGCAGAAGAGTGCTGCGCGCGAGAAAGCCGCGCAGCTCAAGGCAGAGCAGGCCAAGGCTGCCGAGCAGGAGAAGGCGGCACAGGCCAAGGCGGCTGAGCAGTTGAAGGCGGAACAGAAAGCGGCTGCCGAGGCGGCAGACAAGGCCAAGGCAGATGCAGCGCGTCGGGCGGAAGAAGCCAAGGCGATTGCGCTTGAGCGCAAGAAGGCTGAAGCTGAAAAACAGGCCAAGGCAGACGCCTTGAAGAAGGCGGAAGCCGAAAAGGCGGCCAAGGCCAAGGCGGAAGCGGAGAAGGCTGCCAAGGAAAAGGCAGCCGAGGAAGCGCGCAAGAAAGCCGAGGCGGAAAAAGCCGCGAAGGCCAGGGCAGAGGCTGAAAAGGCGGCCAAGGCCAAGGCGCAGGCTGAAAAGGAAAAGGCAGCCAAGGCAGCCGCCGAGAAAGCGGCGAAGGAAAAGGCGGCCAAGGAAAAGGCCGCGGAAGAGGCTCGCAAGAAGGCAGCTGCGGAGGCCGCGCGCCAGAAGGCGCTTGCCGAGAAGGCAGCACAGGCATCTGCCGGGTCACTGGATAGCCTGATCGACAGCGAAAGTGACGCCATCAGTGGCGCCAAGCAGGCCGCACAGGCGGCCAATGGCTTTAAGAATCTGCTCGAGAAGTATGTCGGGCAGAACTGGAATCGGCCTTCAGGTACCGTACCCGGCATGACGGTGACGCTGCGCGTCTCATTGCTGCCGACAGGGGAACTTGTTTCGGCTGCGGTCAGCAAGAGCAGTGGCAATACCGCCTTTGATCGTTCCGCGATTCAGGCGATACAGAAAGCAGCACCGTTTACCGAGATGCAGGACCTGCCGGCTTCAGCCAAGAGCCAGTTCCGCAACTTCAATCTGTACTTCAATCCAGAGGACCTGGGCCGATGAGACGAGTGACTACATGGATGATGGCAGCCGCCATGCTGGTCGTGACCAGCATGGCGCGAGCGGACCTGACCATCGAGATCACCAAGGGCAATGACAGCGCGACGCCGATCGCCGTGGTGCCGTTCGAGAACCTGACGGGGGGAAGTCTCCCTCAGGATCTGGCCCGTATCATCTCGGATGATCTGGCGCGCAGCGGCCAATTCGAGCCGATCAAGCGTGACAACCTGATCGCGCTGCCGGGGACTACCCAGGATGTCTTCGTCAATGACTGGAAGCGTCTCGGCGCCAGCTATCTGGTGGTCGGGCAGGTCAAGAATGCGAGCAGCGGTGGCTACAGCATTCAATACGAGCTGATGGATGTGCTCGGGAACAAGCGCATGCTGGGAGAAGTCATCACGGGCAGTGATGGCCAGTTGCGTTCGCGCGCCCATTACATGAGTGATGAAATATTTGAGGAAATCACTGGAATTCGCGGTGCTTTCTCGACAAAAATCGCCTACATTACCGCCAATGGCGTGGGTGACAACATTCGTTTCGCACTGTATGTTGCCGACTCGGATGGCCATGGTAGTCAGGAGATTCTTGCATCCGATGAACCGATCATGTCTCCTGCATGGTCGCCGGATGGAAAGAAACTGGCGTACGTGAGTTTCGAATCAGAACGGCCTGCGATTTATGTTCAGGAGCTGGGAAGTGGTCGTCGTGCCAAACTGACCGGTTTCCGTGGCATCAATGGTGCTCCGGCCTGGTCCCCGGATGGCCGCAAGTTGGCGATGGCATTGTCGAAGGATGGTCAGCCCGAGATTTATGTGATGGATATCGCGTCACGCAAATTCCAACGTCTGACCAACAATCCTGCGATCGATACCGAGCCGGACTGGCTGCCGGATGGCAGTGGCATGGTCTTCACGTCTGATCGTGCCGGCTCGCCGCAGATCTATCGTCTTGATCTTTCCGGGGGTACTGAACGCGTGACGTTTACCGGAAACTACAATTCCCGTGGGCGTGTGTCGCCCGATGGGGAAACCCTGTTCATGATCAATCGCTCGGGCAACGGTTATCAGGTTGCCAAGCAGGATCTGAAGAGTGGTCGAGTGACATCCCTCACGGATACTCAGTGGGATGAATCTCCAAGTGTTGCACCGAATGGCACTATGGTGATATATGCCACTCAGCAAGGAACCCGTGGGGTCCTGGGCGAGGTCTCGGCAGACGGAAGAGCACAATTTTCCCTGCCGTCACCACAAGGCGAAGTGCGTGAACCTGCGTGGTCGCCGTTCCTGAACTAAACCACTAGAATGCATCCGAGTCACAAAGAAAGGCTTGGCATTCGTTTTCATTAGAGCAAGGAGTTTTACAATGCAGTTCACCCCGTATGCAAAAGGTCTGTTGGTTGCCCTGTCCCTGAGCGTCATGGCCGGTTGTTCCAGCAGCGGTGGCGCCCAGGACGGCGACATGGATTCAGCCAACAGCGGTGCCAACACTGCCGGCATGAACTCTGGTGCCAACACCAACGGCAACCAGATGAGCAACGCTTCCATGCCTGACGTGCGTACCATCTACTTCGCATTCGACAAGGACACCATCCGTCCTGAATTCGAAAGCGTCCTGATGGGCCACGCCCAGTACCTGAAAGCCAACACCAGCGCCAACGTCGTTCTGGAAGGCCACGCTGATGAGCGCGGTACTCGTGAATACAACCTGGGTCTGGGCGAGCGTCGTGCCAAGTCTGTCGCACGCTTCCTGACCGTTCAGGGTGTGTCTCCGTCCCAGATCGAGATCGTCTCCTACGGTGAAGAGCGTCCGGCCGTTCAAGGCCACGGCGAATCTTCCTATGCCAAGAACCGTCGTGTGGTCTTCGACTACTGAGTTCGGCAATCTCTCTGAGGTCCCTGCGGGATAACAGAGACGCTTGAAACTTGTGTTGAGCAGGCCTGAGTCGCAAGGGCAGCCTTGAGGCTCGGGCCTTCTCGCACGGCAACATGATGATTCGGCGGAGCCGACAGCATGAAAGACAGCCTGAAATGGTTGTGCGGTGTGGGAGCCCTGGCGCTTCCGTTGTCAGTTGCAGCCGCACCCGCAGTGGAAGACCTTACCGTACAGTCCAACTCGCTTTATCAGCAGGCCAACACTCGCTTGAGTGGTGGCGGCACCCTGACCCTTCTCAACCAGCTTGATGAGCAGGCCCAGGAAATTGCGCGGCTGCGCGGGCGTGTCGATGAACTGGAATATCAGTTCAAGCGACTCACCGAGATGTCGCAGCAACGGTACCTGGACCTGGAGCAACGTGTTTCGGGAACAAGTCCAGCCGGTGAGAACGGTCAGGAGGTCGATGCGCAGACCGCGGCCGCGGTCAGTGGTGGTGCGGGCAGCAATGCCAGCAGCGCCAATGCCTCCAGTGGAGGAGATGCCCAGAAGGATTACGAGAACGCCTTTGCCAAGGTGCAGTCGCGTGATTTCGACGGAGCGATCGATGCCTTTGAATCCTTCGTGGTGGATCACGGGGATTCCAATCTCGCGGCCAATGCCCATTATTGGTTGGGGGAATTGTATTCCGCGAAGAATCAACTGGATGCTTCTGCCCAGGCCTTTGATACTGTCATCAGTGAGTTCTCGCAATCCAGCAAGGTGCCGGATGCGATGTACAAGCTGGGACTGGTCAAGGCGCGGCAGGGCAAGGCGCAGGAAAGTCGCAAGTTGCTCGAGGAACTGGTTCGCCAGTACCCCGACAGCAAGGCCGGCGGAATGGCCAAGGATTTCCTCGCCTCTGGCGCATGACGCCAGATGATGATGACAAAGCCCGCACTTGTTGACTGACAAGGCGGGCTTTGTGCGTTCTGACATGCGCCCGCATGTCATCGATACACCTCAGGCCTTGCCCTTCGGGTCAGCCTCTCGGCAAGGCCAGCGTTCAGGACGGGATATCCTCATGGCGGAATGCAAGATCGATTATCAGGCACCAGCGGATCTGCTGAAAGGGCGAATCATTCTCGTGACTGGTGCAGGCTCGGGCATCGGTCGTGAAGCAGCCATTGACTATGCCAGGCATGGCGCGACCGTCATCTTGCTGGGGCGCACCATTGCCAAGCTCGAGGAAGTCTATGACGAGATCGAAGCATTGGGGGCTCCTCAGCCAGCGATCTACCCGCTGAACTTCGAAGGGGCCACGCTCAAGGATTACCAGCAGATGGCGGAAACGCTCGACAAGGAATTCGGGCGACTCGATGGGGTGCTGCACAATGCCAGTCTGCTGGGCAAGATCACTCCGTTCGAGCAGTATGATCCGGCGTTGTGGGAGCAGGTCATGCAGGTCAACATCAATGGGCCTATCTGGATGTTGCAGGCGCTGCTGCCACTGCTGAAAGCGTCTCGGGATGCGTCCGTGGTGCTGACGAGTTCCAGCGTCGGCCGCAAGGGGCGTGCTTTCTGGGGGGCCTACAGTGTCTCGAAGTTCGCCACCGAAGGCTTTTCACAGCTCTTGGCACAGGAACTCGAGAATACCAGTCAGGTCCGCGTGAATACCCTCAATCCCGGTGGGACTCAAACGTCGATGCGCAAGTCGGCCTTCCCAGCGGAAGACCCGGATACCCTGCGTACGCCAGCCGACATCATGCCAAGCTACCTGTGGCTGATCGGCCCGGAGAGTCGTGGCCGCACCGGCGAGATGTTCGATGCCCAGCCGCCCAAGACGTGAGATGTCCGAGCGGGTGACAGTAACGAGCACTTGATGGTGAGAAGTTGTCACTGACAGGATTGCCTGCAATGAAAACGCCGACGGCCATGGCCGTCGGCGTTTTCATTGGCAGGGCGTCAGGGTGTCGCGCGACCCGTCAGCGCAGTTCTGCTGCGCGCAGAGCGGCATTGATGACTTCTTCCGAGGTGTCGAACCACACATCGGCAGGCCAGGCGTCCACATCATCCCCGTCGCGGACGTAGCCATAGCGCACGGCGACCGCCAGCATGCCCGCCGCGCGCGCCGCCTGCATGTCGCGATCATGATCCCCGAGATACCAGCATCGTGACGGTTCGACGCCGAGGAGGCGGGCCGCCTCCCACAATGGCTCAGGATGGGGCTTCTTGACGGGCAGGTCATCGGCGCACAGCAGACAGCCCGGTGTGAGCGCCAGGGACTCGATCAGCGGCTCGGCGAACTGACGCGGCTTGTTGGTCACGATCCCCCAGGGCAGGCCGTTGCGCTGACAGATCTCGATCAGGGCGTCATAGCCCGGGAACAGCTCGCTGTGGGCCGCGACATCACGGGCATAGAAGTCCAGCAGGCGTGTACGCTCCTCGGCATGCGAGGGATGATCGATGTCGTGACCCAGCGCCAGTCTCACCAGGGCGCTTCCACCATGCGAGACCTCGGCGCGAATCACCTCATAGCTCAGTTCCGGCAAGGCATGATGGCTACGCAGCTCGTTGGTCGCACGCGCCAGGTCCGGCGCAGTGTCCACCAGGGTGCCATCGAGATCGAAGATCAGCGCAGCGGGACGGGGCAGTGCGGCCGGCAGACTCATGCGAGTTCGTCTTCCGTCGGGCGGCGCGTATGCATCAGATAGTTGACGCTGAGGTCGGCGGTGTTGAGGCGATATTTACGGGTCAGCGGGTTGTAGGTCATGCCGGTGGAACCCTCCATCTTGAGGCCCGCTTCACGCGTCCAGCGGCCAAGCTCAGCCGGGCGGATGAACTTGCGGTACTCATGCGTGCCGCGTGGCAGCATCTGCAGCAGGTACTCGGCACCGATGATCGCGAAGGCGTACGCCTTGGGATTGCGATTGATGGTCGAGAAGAACACCTTGCCTCCCGGCTTGACCAGTCGCGCGCAGGCGTTGATCACCGAGGAAGGGTCAGGAACATGCTCGAGCATCTCGAGACAGGTCACGACATCGAATTGTCCCGCCATTTCCTCGGCGGCAGCTTCCGCGGTGGTCTGGCGATAATCGACTTCCACACCGGATTCCAGCTGATGCAGGCGTGCCACTGACAGCGGGGCTTCACCCATGTCGATCCCGGTCACGGTGGCGCCACGGTGAGCCATGGCCTCGGACAGGATGCCGCCGCCACAACCGACATCGATGACTCGCTTGCCCGCCAGTCCGGCATGGGTGTCGATGTAATCGACGCGCAGCGGGTTGATGTCGTGGAGTGGCTTGAACTCGCTGTCGCGGTCCCACCAGCGGCTGGCGAGCGCGGAGAATTTGGCGATTTCGCTGGCATCGACGTTGCCCAGATGATCCGGGGCAGTGGAATCTTGCTTGGCGTCGCTATGGCTCATGATCGGATCCTTACCGTTACGGAAGTGCATCGCAAGCATGCACGCCCCTGTACAGACGCGTCACCCTCGGGCACGATTCCTCCATTCTAATCCGCCTGTCGTCGCGGGTCAGCGGTAACTGCAAAAAACTCGTCATGACGGGAACTTGCAGATGGCCTCAGCCATTATCGCGCCGCGGTGTTCTCCAGTGCGAACCCCTTTGTCCGTGAGCCTACAGGGAAGTGTCATGAGCCTGATTCCAATTCGCTGGCTGACCCAGTCAGACAATGCCACCGGTAGCGACGAAGATGCCTTGCCGCGACTGGCACTGCTGGATCAACGTCTGCTGCCGGGCGAGACCCGAGAGATCGAACTGCGGGATGCAGGCGGCGTGGCTCGCGCCATTGCCGACATGGTAGTGCGTGGTGCACCGGCCATCGGCATCGCGGCCGCCTATGGTGTGGCACTGGAGGCGGTTCGCGCCGCACATGAGGGCGGTGCCTGGGGGGCGCGTCTGGAAGCGGCCTGCGAGGTTCTGGCGGCTTCTCGGCCGACGGCGGTCAATCTGTTCTGGGCGCTGGATCGCATGCGTACGGTGATCGCTGCGCACGCCACGCGTGAGCTTGCCCCCCACGAGGCACTGTTGCGGGAAGCCGTGCGCATTCATGAGCAGGATCTCGAGGACAATCTGCGCATGGCGGAATTCGGTGCGCAGGTGATTGCCGCGTCCCTGCCGGCCGACACCCCCCACTGTGAGGTGATGACGCACTGCAATACCGGTGCGCTGGCGACTGGGGGGCACGGTACCGCCCTGGGCGTGATTCGCACGGCGTACGCTCAGGGGCTGATCAGCCGCGTCCATGTCAACGAGACGCGCCCCTGGTGGCAGGGGGCTCGACTGACCGCCTGGGAACTGGTGCAGGAAAAGATTCCCGCCCGACTGGCCGTGGAGGGGGCCGCCTCGCTGATCATGCAATCCAGGGACGGCGATGCCGATGTGCGCTGGTTGATCGTCGGTGCGGACCGCATCGCGGCCAATGGCGACACGGCCAACAAGATCGGCACCTTCTCCCTGGCGGTCCAGGCGCGTGCCCACGGGGTCAAGGTGATGGTGGTGGCGCCCCTTGCCACCTTCGATGCCAGTCTGGACAGTGGGGCCGCCATCCCCATCGAGACTCGCGATGCCGATGAGCTGCGTCAGGCAGGAAATCGCAGGATCGCTCCCGATGAGATCGAGGTCTTCAATCCGGTCTTCGATGTCACACCGCATGAGTATATTGATGCCATCGTCACCGAGCATGGTGTGGTAGAGTCGCCCGATAGCGACAGTGTGGGCGCCCTGTTGGGGCGCGCCCAGCGTCGCTAAGAAGGCACCCTGTCCGCGGAGCGAAGGCTTCGCGTGGACTGGCCCGTCATGGACGTCTCAGACAGCCGATCTGATGGGCCAGTGTGGAAAATCTGCGGTCAATTCGCACTTTTTTGCCAAACTGGCATAATCCCTGCCTAGATTTCAGGACGGTCGCCATCTCGTCCGGGCGGCAGTAACTCGGTAGAGTCGTCACGATCTGCCACGACATAGACACAAGGAAGACGCTTCATGATACGCAAGGCTGTATTGCCTGTTGCAGGTCTCGGAACTCGTTGCCTGCCGGCCTCCAAGGCCATCCCCAAGGAAATGATCACCATCGTCGACAAGCCGGTGATCCAGTATGTGGTGGAAGAAGCGGTTGCGGCGGGTATCAAGGAAATCGTCCTGGTCACCCATTCCAGCAAGAATGCCATCGAGAACCACTTCGACAAGCACTTCGAGCTAGAGACGACTCTGGAAGCCAAGGGCAAGTTCGAGCTGCTCGAGGAACTTCGTCACATCATTCCGGATGACGTCAAGATCATCAGCGTGCGTCAGCCGGAACCGCTGGGTCTGGGCCATGCGGTGCTGTGTGCCAAGCCAATCGTCGGAGACGAGCCTTTCCTGGTGATGTTGCCGGACGTGCTGGTCGACGGCGAAGGTCTCGAGAAGAATGACCTGGCGCGGATGATGGAGGCCTATGAAGCCACCAATGCCGCCCAGATCATGGTCGAGAACGTGCCTCAGGAGATGGCCTACAAGTACGGTATCGTCGCCATCGATGGCGAGACGCCGGAAGCGGGCAAGTCCGCGATGATCAGCGGGATGGTCGAGAAGCCGGCTCCGGGCACCGAACCCTCCACTCTGGCGGTGATCGGCCGTTACCTGCTGCCGGGTCGTATCTTCGAGTTGCTCGAGAATACCCCGCCGGGCGCCGGTGGCGAGATCCAGCTGACCGACGCCATCGATACCCTGCGTGATGACAAGGCGGTCGCCGCCTATCGCATGGCCGGCGATACCTATGACTGTGGCCATCAGCTGGGCTATCTGGAAGCCACCATTTCCTTCGCCAAGCGTCACCCGAAATTCGGGGAAGGCTTCCGCGAGCTGATGACCCGCTATCAGGAGAAATGAGCCATGCAGGTGCTGGTGCACGGAAGCGAACTGGCGGCTGCCACGGCCAGTGCCGCCTTGGCGAGTGTCGGCCATAATGTCTGGTGGTGGCCGCATGAAGACATGGACTGGGAGTCACTGGACCGGGTCGACTGGCTGAACAGTGAGCCGGGCCTGCGAGAGCGGCTGGACCGCCACGTCGAACGTGGCGATCTGACGCTGGTGAAGGGGCTTGGTTCACTGCGTCGCATCGATGTGCACTGGGTGGCCGTCTCGCCGGATCAACGTGAGGGTGCTCTGGCGCGTATCGAGCAGGTCGTCGCGGCACTCGCGGAGCCGACGGTGCTGGTCAACAATTCGACCTTCCCTGTCGGGACCACCGAGCGTTTCGAGGCGCTGCTGTCGCGGGATGATCAATATGCGGTGGCCTTGCCGGACATGCTGGAAGAGGGGCGCTCACTGGCGACCTTCGAGCGCCCCGCACGCTGGTTGCTGGGCAGCGAGTCCGAGGTCGCGACACGTCGCGTCCAGGAGCTTCTGCGCGCCTTCAATCGTCGGGAAGATGTCTTCCAGATCATGCCGCGCCGCGCCGCCGAGCTGACCAAGCTGGCCATCAATGGCATGTTGGCGACCCGGATCAGTTACATGAACGAAGTCGCCGGGCTTGCGGATTCCCTCGAGGTGGACGTCGAGTACGTGCGCCAGGGCATGGGCGCCGACCCGCGCATCGGCTTCGGCTATCTGTATCCGGGCTGTGGCTTCGGTGGTCCCAACTTCTCGCGCGACCTGATGCGTCTGGCCGATGTCCAGCATGAGACCGGACGTGAATCGCTGCTGCTCGAGCATGTTCTCGACATCAACGAGGCCAAGAAGGAGACGCTGTTCCGCAAGCTGTGGCAGCACTTCGATGGCGAGCTGCGCGGTCGCACCATCGCCATCTGGGGGGCGGCGTTCAAACCGGGCACGGCGCGTATCGACCATGCGCCGGTATTGACGCTGCTCGAGGCGTTGTGGGCTCAGGGCGTGCGCGTTCGTGTGCATGATCCGGCGGCGCTGTCCGCGTTGGGCGAGGCCTGTGGCGCTCACCCCTTGCTGGAGCTGGTCGATGGCAACATGTACGACGCCCTTGAAGGGGCGGACGCCCTGATGCTGGTCACGGAATGGAAGTGTTACTGGAATCCGGACTGGCAGCGTCTCAAGCGTGAGCTGGGCGCGAAGCTGGTGCTGGACGGTCGCAATATCTATGACCCCAGCTACGTGGCCAGCCAGGGGCTGACCTACCGAGGCATCGGGCGTCGCGCGACGCCGTGACACCGTTTCGGCACCTGACGAATGTGCATGACATTCGCCTGGCATGAAAAAGGCCCCATCCGGCAACGGATGGGGCCTTTTCCTTGGTCACTCCTGTGGCTCATCAGGCCCAGGGCTCAAGCACGAACTTGCCGACATGGGTCTTCTCGAGGAAGGCCTTCTGGGCCTTGGCGATATCCTTCAGCGGGAAGCTCGCCGCGATCAAGGGGCGAATCTCCCCGCGCTCCACGTAGCGCACGAGATTGGGGAAGGTCGCCTTGCACCAGGCGGTGGTGCCCAGCAGGCGGAGATTCTTGAGGTACAGATCACGCAGGTCCAGGGTGACCATGGGCCCGGCGATGGCGCCGGTGGTCACCAGCCGGCCTCCACGTGACAACAGCTTGAGCATCACCGGGAAGGCATCGCCGGCGACATTGTCGACCACCAGATCGACGGATTCCTGCCCGAGTTCGGCGACCAGGTCCGCATGGCGATCAAACAGCCTGTCGACCCCCAGCGTGCGCAGGGCCTCATGCTTGGAAGCGCCTGCCACTGCATAGACGATGGCGCCACGTCGCTTGGCCAGTTGCAAGGTGGCGGAGCCGACGCCGCCCGACGCGCCGGTGACCAGTACACGTTCGCCGGATGTGAGCTCGGCCTGTTCCAGCATGTTCTCCGCTGTGCCATAGGCGCAGGGCAGTGAGCCCAGTTCCACGTCGCTCCAGTCACATTCAATCGGGAAGACGTCACTGGCCCGGATACTGACGAATTGCGCGAAGGCGCCATCGAAGTCAGAGCCCATCCATTCGTTTTCCAGTGACTCCCAGCCTGCACTGCGCATGCAGGCCCGCACCAGTACGCGCTTGCCGAGCAGCGCTGTGTCGGCACCTTCGCCGAGCGCGACCACTTCACCGCAGCAGTCGGTTCCCTGGATCAGGGGGAAGGGCGTCTCGCCTTTCCAGCCACCTTCAGGCGGGACCGGCTTGTCGATTGTCGTCTCGCCAGGCGAGGTGTCGTGCTGGCTGCTGGCCTGGTTCGTGGCCGTGGTGATGCTGGAGGAATACCAGCCAAGGCGCGTATTGATCTCGGTATTGTTCATACCAGCCGCCAGTACCTTGATCAGCACTTCCCCCTTGTCTGGCACAGGGACAGGCCGTTCTTGCGCCTCGAGGCGTTCATAGCCGCCGTGGCCGGTGGTCACGATGGCGAGCATGGTGTCAGGTAACGAGGAGGTGGTATCGGATGGCATGACGTTCCCTCTGGGGATGACGGAAGAGTAGAGTGAATGTTCTACCTTGCAGGCTAGCAAATGGCGAGGCGGCATGTCATCTGCAAGCGCGCTTCGTAAAGGATCATCAGGCGATAGGGGAGCCAGAAACCAAAAGACCCCGCCGATTGGCGGGGTCTTTCCTTGCATCATCCTCTCACTCGAACGTCACTGTCAGGTCATATCATCCATGACGTCTGATGTGAGAGTGATGTGAAGGTGCCATCACTCATGCCGGGTGTCTCAGGCTGCGAAGTTCTGTGCAGCGAAGTCCCAGTTGATGATGTTCCAGATGCTTTCCAGATACTTCGGACGCGCGTTGCGGTAGTCGACGTAGTAGGCGTGTTCCCAGACGTCGACGGTCAGCAGCGGGGTCTGGCCTGCCTTGGCGATCGGGGTGTCTGCGTCGTCAGTGTTGACGATTTCCAGCTCGTCCTGAGCGTTCTTGACCAGCCAGGTCCAACCGGAACCGAAGTTGCCGGCAGCGGAAGTGTTGAAGGCTTCCTTGAAGTCAGCGACGGAGCCCCACTTGGCCACGATGGCATCTGCCAGCGGGCCTGTCGGCTCGCCACCACCGTTCGGAGACAGGCAGTGCCAGTAGAAGGTGTGGTTCCACACCTGAGCTGCCTGGTTGAACAGGCCGCCCTGAGCGCTCTGGATGATGTCTTCCAGAGACTTCTCTGCGTCCGCAGTGCCTTCGACCATGCTGTTGAGCTTGGTGACGTAGGCCTGGTGATGCTTGCCGTAATGGTACTCAAGGGTCTCGGCGGAGATGGTCGGCTCGAGTGCGTTCTTTTCGTACGGCAGTGCCGGGAGTTCAAATGCCATGGGGGATAAGCTCCTTTTCCTCACCAATAGAATCTTGCTCTGACTTCGTTGGGGCAGGCATGAAGGCTTTCAAGCCTCCTTCAGTGTTCTCTTCGACGTCAGGCGACGAGGAGACAATCGCCAGGGATCCATTCAGCCAGCACATGATGGAAAATGTGCATTTAGCGTGAAAAACCTTGTGAATCCAGATAGCTACGAAGCCAGAGGCTGCGAGAGTCGCAGTGCTTTGCACTATAGCACTCGTGTTCCTGCAGGCCAACGCCGCCGGGACCTGCTGGCGGGAAAGCACCGAAGGATGTCGGTGAGCGATGTCAGGCATCGCGGGCGACGTCGCCGTCTGGCGGGAGGGTACAGTGCGGTTACATGAGAGGGACCGCGGGCCGTGCTGCCGGGGAACCTGATGAGATGGCCGGGGTCTGCTGTTAGACTCGGCAGAGCCGGCAACCGAAAACCGGCCAGTCAATCAGCGGGATACGGGCGTTTTCCCTCCAGGTGTCGCATGAGGCTCGGGCCTTGCCGCGGATGATGCCGACGCCTGTCGCTGGAACCTTGAGTCGATGTGCCAGTCATGGAGCCAGTATGCGGCAGGACACTACGGAACCTTCGATGGACAATTCCCGGGAGGAATCACTGATAGCACGGCGTGATGAAGCGCTGGCCCGTCATCCTGATGCAGCCCCGCCCCCGCGTCGTTGGCCGCTGTGGGTGTGCGTGCTGGCACTGGGAGGGGTGGTCGCCTGGCAGCAATGGCAATTGCAGCAGCTTCAGGACATGCGAGGCCAGCAGAGTGATCAGCTGAGTCGTCAGGTCTCGGGACTCAAGGGCGATGTCGAGAACGACGCCCGGCTGCTGGGGGATGTGGATGAGCGGCTTGCCCAGCTCACCACGCGGGTGGACGAGTCGCTGAGTGCGCGCATCGACGGCCTCACGCAGACCGATGAATCCCTTGCCGACAGCCTCGCTGAACAGCAGGCCGCCTGGCGGGAGCGTCTTGCCGCGCTCTCGGACACGCTGACGGCATCGCAGGACGCGCAGGCGAGTCGTCTCGCAGCGCTTGCCGAGTCCACCGAGGCCCAGCTCGAGGGACTACGCCAGGCGGGTGACAACCGCACCACCTTGCTGAGTGCCTTGCAGGGCTCCGTCAGTGCCCTTGAGTCCTTGAGCCGGGATGGGCGTGCGACGCTCAAGGCACGCCTCGATGCACAGGCTGACACCCTGGCCCATCTCGAGACCGAGCTCAAGGCAGTCGAGCAAGCGCAGCAGCAGTCGCTGCCCCGACTCGAGCAACGCCTGAGCGATCAGTCCAGCCGCCTGGATCAGCAGACCGTGCAGCTTGAGCGTCTCGCCTCGCAGTGGGACGCCCTCAGGCAAGCGCAGGATGAGGCGACGTCAGAGGATCGCCAGACAAGCTCGCAGGCGCTGACGGCCTTCAAGCAGTCCCAGCAGGAGGCGTTGGACGCGTTGCGTCACAAGCTCGAGCAGCAGCAGGCGTCCCTGACGGGGCTGGTGGACGCCCGGCTTGCGCCGTTGAGCAAGACCCAGACGTCGCTGTCTTCCCAGCTGGGGGAGCTGCGACGCCAGCAGACGGCGCTGAGCGCCGGGCTGGAAGCCCTGGATGAGGCATCCCCGCAGGACGAGCAGCTGCGCTCCCTGGATGCCAGCCGTCGGCAGTTGAGTGGCCGCGTGGCGTCCATGTTGAGTCAGCTGTCCCGGTTGGAGCAGCGAGTCGCGCGCCTGGAGCGCTGAGCAGTGATGGAATCCTGGAGGGTCACGTACCCGTGAAGGACACGAACCTCCCCGAACCGGCCTGCGGCAGATGACATATGGTCAGTAACAGTGATGGACAGTACTCGCATGAGTACCTAACAAGGGACGTGCAATGAGTGGCGACAAGAATGGGAGAGCGGGTTCGCTCGAGCCTCGAGGCAAGGTGTTGAGCAACGACGCTGCGCGCCGCTATCTGCGCTGGAGCAAGCCGCTGGTCCTGTGCGCCGGCCTGCTGCTGGCACCACAGGCATTGGCGCTGGATGCCGCGGTGAAAGGGCTGAAAGGTGCCGCTGCCACCAACGTGGTCAATTATCTGGCGGGGCTGACGTTGGAGGAGGATGTCCCGGCCGAGCGCTACGAGGACGAGATCATCCGGCGCATCCAGGAAGCGCTACAGGCCTTCGGTTACTACGATGCCCAGATCACTCTCCGCTATCCCGAGAAGGGGTTGCTGGGGGGCGATGATGTGGTGGTGACGGTGGATGCCGGTGAGCCGGTCACCATCGAGACACTGGAGCTGCGACTCGAGGGCGACGCCGCGCGCGACAAGGTCATGAAGGAGGCGCTGGCCGATGCCAACCTCGAGGAAGGCGATGTGCTGCGTCACTCTCGCTACGACAGCCTCAAGTCGACTCTGGCGTCGCTCAGTCTTGAGCGCGGCTATTTCGATACCTCCTTCTCCCAGCAGCGCATCGAGGTGCGCCCCTGGTTGCACTCGGCACGCATCTATCTGGTCATGCAGAGCGGTCAGCGTTACCGCTTCGGCGATATCACCTATCTCAACAGCCAGATAGAGCTGGATCGCGTCAAGGCCATGCAGCCGTTCCAGACGGGGGATTATTACGAAGCCGGCAAGCTGACCCAGTTCAACCAGCGGCTGAGTGAGGCAGGCTGGTTCCGCTCGGCCGCCATCAAGCCACAGCTCAATCCGGGCGCCGAACTCAAGACCACCAGCCCTGACAGCAAGATCAAGACGCGCAACGTCAAGACAGCCTATGCCGAGGCACAGGGGTATGAGGGGTCATGGCTTGCCGATGTCGAGCGGACTGACGTCGAGCAAGACAGTCAAAAAGGCAGTGAGAAAGACCGTGACACAGAGACGAATCGTCGTGCTGGCGCGTCCTCACGATCAGCCTCGTCGGTGCCTCCCGGGCAGGCGACCTTGGCCGCCGGCGGTGCTGCGAGTGAAGCGGGTACTGATCAAGCCTCCGGCAGCGACACGCCGGTACTGACTGGCGATGCGCTGGAGGCGGCGGTCAAGACGGCCAACGGTCCCATCATTCCCGTGGACATCAGCCTGATTCCCGCCGACCGCCACAAGTTCGAGACGGGCATCGGTTACGCCACGGATGTCGGGCCACGTCTGCAGTTCAGCTGGGAGATGCCGTGGGTCAATCGCTATGGCCATAGCATGACCAACAGCCTGTTCCTCTCCTCACCGGAGCAGACCTTCGAGGGTGAATACCGCATGCCCTTGGCTGACCCGCTCAAGGACAGCTATGTGCTGGAGTACGGGGTGGCCATCGTCGACGACGATGATGAGACCAGCAATGAAACGACAGTGCGTTTCGGGCGTGAGTGGAAATTCGACAATGGCTGGCAGCAGAAGATTTACCTGGGCGCGAGCTATGACGACTTCACCATCGCCTCAGATACTGGTCAGGTGTTTCTGCTGTATCCGGGGGTCAGCTGGACGCGGACACGAACTCGTCCCAAGGCCTTCCCCATGTGGGGGGATCGTCAGAAGCTGACGGTAGAGTACGGCAATCAGATCTGGGGATCTGATGAAAACTTCGTGTGGACCCAGTTCGATACCAACTGGATCCGCTCCATCGGCAACAATCACCGTTTCGTGGCGCGTGCCGGTATCGGTAATCTCGACACCGATAACTTCCACGGCATGCCCAACTCCAAGCGCTTCTATGCTGGCGGCGACAGCAGTGTTCGCGGTTACTCCTACGAGAGCCTCTCGCCGGAAGATGATGACGGGGATGATGAAGGCGGGAGTTCCCTGCTGACCAGCAGTCTGGAATATGACTACCGCCTGACCGGTGACTGGTGGGGCGCGGCCTTCTATGACGCTGGTAACGCCTTCGATGGCTGGGATGCCCTGGAGCTCAAGACGGCGGCGGGCATGGGGATTCGCTGGATCTCCCCGGTGGGCCCGATTCGCCTCGATATCGCCCATCCCTTCGATGACGATGACAACGATTATCGCATTCACTTCTCGATCGGGCCCGAGTTTTGATCAGCAGGTCTGATCCGCAGGTCTGATCGGGGGGCGAGACGGAGTGCCTCCTGAAGCCGGGAAGTGTGATCGCTGTATGGACGCGTGATCGGCTCTCAAGCGCAGCAAGCGCCTGCTCAGCTCAATCAGCTGGGTGGGTGAGCTGATAAACGATATGGAGATGTTGGAATTGTCTAATCCCTATGTACGTCGGGGCGGCCTGGTCATCCGGTTGCTGATATGGCTGCTCGTGTTCCTGATCGGGCTGACGATGCTGCTGGTCGGGGGCGTGTTGTCCCCGTGGGGCACAGGGCTCGTGCTCGATCAGGCACGCTCACGTGGCTTCATCGATTATTCGCAGGCCTCAGGCTCACCGCTGGAAGCGCTGTCACTCAAGGACGTCTCGCTGGACCTGCCGGGGCTGGCCGTCAATGCCGACTCCCTGTCGCTGGCCTGGGGCGAGGACTGTCTGCTCAAGGGCAAGCTGTGTCTCGAGTCGCTTGAGTCCAGCGGGCTCGCTATCACCCTGAGTGATAGCGGTGCCAGCGAGGAGCCTGAGCCAGAGAGCGGTGAGAGTCTCAACGTGCCCATCGTGGTGCCGATTCCCATCGAGGTGCGCAAGGTCGCCATTGATGACTTCGCCCTGGCGCTGGCGGATGGCAGTCGCGTCACCTTCGATCACTTCCATACCTCGGCCGCGCTGTCGGTGAGTACGCTGACGCTGGGCGAGACACGCTTGATCACCAGTCGTTTCATTCCGGCTGATGCCGTCACGGCTCAAGCGACGTCTGACACTGTGAGTCTCGAGGGGGTGAGCCTCACGCCTGAGGCGCAGCAAGCGGCGAGCGCAGTGGTCAACGCTCAGAGGGTGGCGCCACAAGCCGAGACCGCCGCCAGGGCCATCTCGAACAAGGCTATCACGGAGGACGCCGCAGAGCCGGCTGGCAAGACTGCAGACAAGACCTCAGATGAGACAGCGCAGGCCGGGCGCATCGCCTTGCCGGAGGTCTATATTCCGCTGACCATCGAGGTCCCTGATCTGGCCATTGAAGACTTTGCGCTCAAAGGGCCGAGCCCGTATGAGGTCAGCCGTCTGTCGCTCGCGCTCAAGGCGGAAGGGCATGACATCACGCTCTCGCGTCTCGAGGTCGACTCGCGTGACGTGAATGCCGATCTCGTGGCGCAGGTCACGCTCAAGGACGAGTATCCCCTGAGCGCCACGCTCAATGCCGAGACCCTGATCGACCCCGTGCGTCATGAAAGGCTCCGCCTGTCGCTTGAAGGCTCGCTGGCGGATCTTGAGGCCTCTCTCAAGGCCGACGGACCACTGGCCGCCGAGCTTGTGGCTAGCGCGGATGTGCTGGACAGTGATCTGCCCTTCGAGGCGCGTCTGAGCGCCAAACGGATCACCTGGCCCTTTGCCGCCGCCAATGACGCAGCGGGTGATGCTGCTCTCGCGCCTCAGAAAGAGGCCCAGACTGCGCATCAGGACAACGCAGCCAAGCACATCGCCAAGAGCCAGTCTGCCTCCTTCACGCCTGACTATCTCGTCGAGAATCTGGCACTGGTCGCCAAGGGCTCACTGTCAGGCTATACGACCACGCTGGATGCCATCATCGAGGGCCGTGACATTCCGCGTGCCACCGTGTCATTGGCAGGCGACGGCGATCTCGAGCATTACCGTTGGCAGCCGCTCAAGATCGCGCTCAAGCGGGGCTCCGCGACGACCCGCGGCGAGATCCAGTGGAAGGAAGGCCTCCAGGTCGTGGCCCAGCTGGCGCTCGACAAGCTGCATCCCGAGGATCTGCTGCCAGCCCCGACCGGTGGAGGGCAGAAAGCCGTGCGCGGTGAGCTGAGCGGCAATCTCGCGGCCAGCTTCCATCAGCCACTGCAAGGCCCGTGGGCCGTCGATGTCAGCAAGCTGGATATCCATGGCACCTTGCTCGAGCGGCCGCTCACGCTGACCGGCAAGCTTTCAGGCAATGCCGACATGCAGTGGAACGTCGACGCGCTGGAGCTGCGCCAGGGGCAGAACCGCCTGAGCGCCAACGGCAAGATTGCCAAGACCATCACGCTTGCCGCCAATATCGATTTCCCGGCGCTCTCGACCCTGATGCCGGATGTCGCGGGTGAGCTCAAGGGCAAGATCGATGCCACGGGCACCCTCGACAAGCCGCGACTGGCGAGCAACTTCACGGGACGACGCCTGCAGATCGGGGAGAATCGTATCTCCGACATGGCGCTGTCCGCCGGGGTCGATGCCCGCAAGCGTGGTGTGGATGACCCGGCACTGGACATCGCCCTCAACGCCGACGGCGTTCGGGCTGGTGGACAGCAGATCGCGACGGTCGCGCTGACGCTGGGGGGCTTCCTGAGCGATCACACCTTGCAGTTCGATACCGAGATGGCCGGCGAGATGCCATTGTCACGTCTGGGACTGACCCTCAAGGGCGGGCTCGACAAGGCGCGTGAGCATTATCGTGGGGCGCTGTCTCCGCTGACGGCGAATACCGACTTCGGGGACTTCAACTTCGACACGCCGGCACGCTTCGATGCCAATCTCGCCAAGGGCAGCGTGCTGGTGCAGCCGTTCTGTCTGAGTCGGGAACAGGGGGGGCAGATCTGTGTCGCCGAGCCCTTGAGTGCGGGCAATGACGGCCAGGCCGTGGTGACGCTCGAGGGGATTCCCCTGGACATGGCCCAGAGCGCCATGCCGGAGAGCTGGACCATCGGCGGTGCCACGGGCGGCAAGATCACGGCAAGCTGGAAGCAGGGTGGCCAACGCTGGAATGCGGATGCGGAGCTGGCAGGCAAGTTGACACTGGCCGGGGAAGACGCCGATGGCAATGCCTGGTCGCTGCCGGAAACCACCTTGCAACTGGCGTTGGAGGCCACGCCCGAGAAGGCTGATCTCGACACCCAGATTCGCCTCGACAGTGCTGGCGGCATCGGGCTCACCGTGTCGGTCCTCGACCCGGCGGGCGCAGGTCAGCTGGATGGCTCGCTGGCCATCCGCGACATCGATCTCTCTCCGTATCGTCCGCTGGTGGCGGGCATGACTCAGCTGGAGGGCAAGCTGGCGGGTGACGTCAAGGTCGGCGGCAATCTGAGCCTGCCGTCGTTGACCGGCCCGATCGCGCTGACCGGCGTCAAGGTACAGGGTGAGGGGCTGCCGGTGTCGCTTTCGGATGCCCAGTTCACCGTCGACTTCGATGGCAACAGTGCCGATATCGATGGGTATCTGGTGGGCAATGATGCGCGCTGGGGTATCGATGGCGAGGCGGCCTGGCCGACCCTGGATGACTGGACGGCGGCATTGAATCTCGACGGTGCGAAGAATCCGCTCGAGCTCAATATCGCCGGGATCGGGCGCATGCGTGTCGCACCGGATCTCGAGATCAATGCCAGCCCTACGCTGCTCAAGCTGCGAGGTGACGTCAATGTGCCGTGGACACGCATCGAAGTGGACCAGGTGCCGCCGTCTGCCGTGTCACCCTCCAGTGACACCATCATCATCGAGCGTCCCAGTGATGAGGACACCTCCAACCCGGCTGAGCTGGCGGATGGCAGCGATACCGCCAAGGCGCTCAATGAGGCCGGCATGGCGCTGGATGTGAGGATCGGCATCCATATCGGGCCAGATGCTCGCCTGGAGGCGATGGGGCTCAAGACCAGGCTCAGAGGCGATCTCGATGTGCGTCAGTCCAAGGGCGGTGTGCAGGTCTTCGGTGAGGTCAATCTCGTCGACGGGACCTACAAGAGCTTCGGGCAGGACCTGCAGATCAGCAAGGGGCAGGTATTGCTGGCCGGTCCGCCCTCGAGTCCGCGTCTGAATATCGAGGCGATCCGTGATCCTGACAACACCGAGGACGACGTGACCGCAGGGGTGCGTGTGACGGGGCTTGCCTCCTCACCCAGCATCGAGATCTTCTCGGACCCGACGATGGATGAGTCATCGGCACTGAGCTATCTGCTGCGCGGCGAAGGCCTGGACAGTGATACCAGCAGTGACAGTGCGGTCACGTCCGCCTTGATCGGCATGTCGCTGGCGCAAAGTGGCCAGGTGGTCGGACAGATCGGCGAAACCTTCGGCGTGAGGGATCTGAGTCTGGACAGTTCCGGCAGCGGGGATGACAGCCAGGTGGTGGTCAGCGGCTATATCGCCCCGGATCTGAAGCTCAGTTACGGCGTCGGGCTGTTCTCGCCGATCGCGGAGCTGACGCTGCGCTACAAGCTGTTCCGCAATCTGTATGCCGAAGCGGTGTCCGGTACGGCGCAGGCCGTGGATCTGCTCTACAGCTTCTCATTGGGTCGCAGTGAGCTGGCGCCCAGAGTCGGCAAGGACAGATGACACGCCAGGCCAATTGATTGCCACAGATTCAGCCCCCATCGATAGCGTCGGTGGGGGCTGTTTCGTTTCGCAGGGCGGGTCTTGCAGGGCTTATGCCAGAGATCGTGATCGTGCGCGTCAGCACCAGGCGCTGACGGTCAGCGTCATGCCGTGCAGCAACGCTTGATCTTCTTGCCGCTGCCACAGGGACACAGGCTGTTGCGCCCTGGCGTCAATGTCTGCCACTCGGCATCACCGTCGACATAACGCCAGTGATGGCCATCATGATGAAATCGGCTAAGTTCCTGCAATCGTTGGAACTTTCCCTGCTCGAAGAAGGTGGCGTGAAAGCGTACCATGCCGGTATCGGCATCTTGTCCGCTGTCCAGAATCTCCAACGCCAGCCATTGCGGGCCAGCACCTTCCAGGTCGGCGCGTGCTGGGCAATGTGCCGCGTCCCAGCTGTCGATGAGGAAGTCGCTCAGCGCGAGGCAGAAGGCACTGTAGCGGGCGCGCATCAATTGCTCAGGGCGTTCGGCGAGGGTGATGTCCGCATGAATCGGCTGACAGCAATCGACGTAGCGTCGTGCCTCAGCGGTGTTGGGCTGGCAGGGGCAGATCTTGGGGGGCAGAGATGACATCATTGAACCTATACACGATTGCACGACGCGACACAGGAGAGAGTCCGCCATGTGGAAGACGCAAGACAAGCAGGCCATTCCCTCGGCAGAAGATGCCTTGCCGGGGCGCGAACAGCCGCTGCAGATAACGGGTACCCATCACGTCAATGGGCGCTCGATTGTACCTCCCTATCCCCAGGGATGTGAGGAGATCGTGCTGGGACTGGGATGTTTCTGGGGCGCGGAGCGTCTGTTCTGGCAGCTGCCGGGCGTCGTGGTGACGGCCGTCGGGTATGCTGGCGGCCATACGCCGAACCCGACCTACGAGGAGACCTGTACCGGCAAGACCGGACACACCGAAGTGGTACGTGTGGTGTTCGATCCGACGGTCATCGGTCTGCCGGAGATCCTGCGTGCCAGCTTCGAAGCGCACGATCCGACGCAAGGCATGCGTCAGGGCAATGACATCGGCAGCCAGTATCGCAGTGCGATCTACTACGTCGATGACGCGCAGCGTGAGATCGTCGAGAAGAGCCTGGCGGATTATCAGCAGGCGCTCAATCAGTCCGGTCTGGGACGGATCACCACCGAGGTCGCTCCGCTCGAGACATTCTATTACGCGGAAGATTTCCATCAGCAGTATCTTGCCAAGAATCCGGGCGGCTATTGTGGCCTGAAGGGCACGGGGATCAGCTGCCCGATCGGCTAGCTGGCGGGCGGCGAGCGCATGTACGGTCTGCCCTGATTGCGCTGCCCTGAAGAAACGCGAAAGCCTCATGGTGACCGTCAGCACGACGCCTGCCATGAGGCTTTCTGGTTGCTGGGTCCGCCTGCTGGGCGACGGCCGATCGCCCGGTCTCAGTCCGTCGTGGGGGAGGCCTCATCCTGGCTACCTGAGCGACTCACCAGCAGCCATGCCAGTGCCACGAGCGGCAAGGCGCCACCGATCGCCATGATGCCATTCCAGCCGAGATGGGCGTAGATCAGACTGGTCAGCGCCGAGCCGATCGCACCGCCGACGAAGATGCTGGTCATGTAGATGGCATTCAGGCGGCCACGGCTCTCGGGGTCGAGGGAATAGATGGCGCGCTGGCCGAGGACCATATTGGTCTGTACCGCGAAATCGAGCAGCAATCCCGTCACGGCCAGTGCAATGACCTGTAGAGTCATCGGCATCAGCCCCGTCGCGAAGCTGGCACTGGCGAGTACCAGGGCGCCTACGGTGGCAATCGAGGTGTGGCCTGCATCTGCCAGGCGTCCGCTGATCGGGGCGGCGACAGCTCCCAACACCCCCACCAGGGCGAACAGCGCGACCTGGGTCTGCGAAAAGCCGTGTTCTTTGACCAGCTCGAGTGGTACGGCACTCCAGTAGAGACTGAATGCCGCGAACATCAGCCCCTGGTAGAGGGAGCGACGACGCAGTACCGGTTCATCACGCAGCAACTTGCCGAGGGTCTTGAGCAGCGCGGGATAGCTTGAGGTATGGCGTGGCTGGCGGCTGGGGACCACCCGCCATACCACGCCCCCGACCAGCAGCATCAAGGCGGCACCGACGAAGAAGATGCAGCGCCAGCCGAAGTGATCCGCCAGCAGGCTGGAGGCGGGCCGTGCCAGCAGGATGCCCAGCAGCAATCCGCTCATGATGTTGCCGACCACGCGGCCACGGCTCTGTTCCGCAGACAGGTGAGCTGCCAGCGGGATCAGGATCTGCACCGAGACCGAGCTGACACCGATCAGCAATGACCAGAGCAGAAACGAGGAGGGAGCATCCGCCAGCCCCGCCAGTACCAGGCTCGCCGCCGAGATCAGGATCGTGGTGATCAAAAGCCGCCGGTTTTCCAGCAGATCGCCCAGCGGTACCAGAAACAGCAGGCCAAGCGCATATCCTCCCTGGGTCAGCGCCACGATGAGACTGGCGCTGCTTTCTGACAGTCCGATGTCGCCCGCGATCATGTTGATGATCGGCTGCGAGTAATAGACATTGGCGACGATCGCGCCGCAGCAGAAGGCAAACAGCATCACCAGGGCGCTGCTGATGCCGTCGCTGGGGGTCGAGGAAGAGGTGTCGGAGGGAGTCATGCGTGATTGCCCCGTGTCATGAATGAAATCCATCACTGTCACGGGGAAGGTGAATCCCCATGGCCGCGTCGAAAGAACAGCTCTGACATGCGGTCAAGGGGACGCGACCATAAGGGCTGGATGGCGCAACTCTGGATTCCAATCGGTCATGGCGTCAGTCAGCACCAATATCACCGGGCAGGCGGCCTGACCTTCTGCTTGAGGCGATGCCGCCTGTCGTCTCGGCTTCAGCGATACCGCTGGCGATCCTGTTCAGCTTCGGCGAAGCGGTCGATCCACTGTACCAGCGCGCCGTCACCCGCCACATTGCAGGCCGTGCCGAAGCTGTCCTGCGCCAGATAGAGCGCCATCATCAGGCCGACGGCGGCAGCATCGAACCCCAGCAGACTCTGGAGCACTCCGACCGATGTCATCGCGGCGCCGCCAGGCGAGCCCGGCGCGGCGATGATGGTAACCCCGAGTGCGGCAATGAACGGCAACAACGACATCAGGTCGGGCTGTGGCAATGCCGGTGTCACCAGGATGACACCGATGGCGCAGATGGTCAGCGTGATGGCGCTGCCACACATGTGGATCGTGGCAAGCAGCGGAATGGCAAAGCTCGAGACCGAGGGCGAGATATGATTCAGGCGCGTCTGGCGCACGGTCACGGGGATCGTCGCGGCGGATGACATGGTGCCGGCGGCAGTGAAGTAGGCCGGCAACATGTTGCGTAGCGCCACCAGCGGTGCACGGCCGGTACTCATGCCACTGGCGAGGTAGAGAAGACTCAGCCACAGCCAGTGCAGGGTCAGCGCGAGAATCAGGATCATGCCGAAGCTTTTCAGCGTGTTGGCCACCGTGCCGGCGATGGTCATCTCGCAGAACAGTCCGGCGATATAGAAGGGCAGTGCCGGTATCAGTGCCTTGGCGATGAAGCGCTCGACGATGTCACGACCACCGTCGGCAAGATTGCGCAGGCCATCATGGCCGGTGGCGGAGATACCGATCCCGAACAGGAAAGCCGTGACCAGTGCGGTGCTGATATCGGTCAAGGGGGGGATGTCCAGCGCGAAATAAGGTTGGAGCACCATGGGGTGACTGGCGGGCATCTGGGTGTGGCTCACGATATGTGGCACCAGTTCGAGACCCACCACCGCCGACATCAATCCGGCCAGCGTGGTAGAGGCATATGCCAGCACCATGGTCAGTGCCAGCAGCCGCCCGGAGGAGCGCTCGAGACGTGCGATGCCGCTCATGATGAAGAACAGGATGATCAACGGGATGGCATACTCCAGCAGCTCGCCGAACAGCACCTTGAAGGTGAGCAGGCTGCGCACGAGGATGTCCGGGGCCCATTGACCCAGCAGTACACCGGCGACGATGCCGAGTACCAGACGAAAAATGAGGTTCATTATCAGACCAATAGCCTAGGTATCAGGCGCGCAGTCTACCATCCTCATGGCATCGCGACAGTGCAATCCTTCTTCTCTCTATATACCGTTATCTTGTCTGTGTTTCCTTTTACAGAAATGACGGCGTCTTCGGGCCGGAAGACGTCTGTGAATCTGACCTGCGAAGGTCTCCGCGTGCTCGTCCCACGATACAGGACGTCAGTCACGCGGCAGGTACTCGAACGAGGCGGCAGGCAACGTCAGTTACAGCGTTTCCTGATGAACACTGTGACGCTGACGGGAGTGTGACAATGCTGACCAATCCGTGAGCTGGCGCGTGATTCTGCGTGCCAGCCAGGACGACAGGCGACCGCGCCGCCACTCGATGAAGCCCACATGCCCGCCGCGTTCGCTCAACTCGATCCGCACCGCTTCAGAGGGCTGCGGAAACCGCGAGAACAGATCACGAGGCATGAAGGGATCGTCCAGCGACTGCAATATCAGGGTCGGTAGCTCGATGTCTCGCAACAGCCGGCCGGCCGAGGCACGGGAGTAGTAGTCACTGGCCGAGGAAAACCCATGCAAGGGCGCCGTGACTTCGTTGTCATAGGCCCAGAAGCTGTTCAACTGCGTCAGCTGGTGTGCACCGATGGAGATGGGCAGCGGCCCGTTGGCCAGCTTGGCGGCCACCTTGGCTTTCATGCTCTTGAGCAGATGTCGCTGATAGAGTCGCGAGCTGCCCTGATTCAGCACGTCGGAGCTTGCCGCGAGATCCAGTGGTGCGCTGATCGCGATCGCCCCGGCGAGGTCCAGCCCATCTCCGCCTTGTTCCGCCACCAGCTTGAGCAGCATGTTGGCCCCGAGAGATACGCCACAGGCCACCTTGAGGGCATGAGGGTAACGCCTGCCCATCTCCCCCAGAACCCAGTAGCCATCCGCCGTGTCACCACTGTGGTAGGCCCGCGGCAGTCGGTTGGGCGATTGCCCGCACCCCCGGAAATGCATCAGCACGGGCCGCCACCCCAGACGCGCTGCCGCATTGAGCAGATCCCGAGCGTAGGGTGACTCCAGATTGCCTTCCAGGCCATGGAACAGCACGAACAGCGGGGCGTCATCGGACAGTTCAACTTCCCGTTCGCGACGGCTGTTGCCATCACTGGTCACCCAGGATAGCTCGACGAAATCACCGTCCGGCAGGTTGAGTATCTCGGTGCGGCGAGACAGCGGGCCGCGGGGCAGCAGGCGGGGCAGCAAGGTCTGGACATGGCGATTGCGCAACCCCAGAGCGGGCCGGAACTCGGAGGTGAAGATCGAATGAGGCATGACGCTGACTCCAGAGACAGGAAATCCCGAGCAGGGGCGTCGCGCGCCACATGCCAGGATTTCCTGACTTCCATTCAGTGATTCTTTACGTCTGATACCAGGACTGGCTGCATCATTTCATTATCCATCGGTCACTGCTAGTTGCACTGCAGCATGATGCGCCGTCGTCGGTCAGGTCACTGCGCTGCTCACAATCCGGTGTCGGGGCTGCGCGTCAGGTTCTCGGCGCCATCGGCGGTGATGACCAGATTGTCCTCGATTCTGACACCGCCATGAGGCGCCAGGGCGTCTACCAGTGACCAGTTGATCGCCTCGCCCCGTGCATCGTTGCGCAGTGGCTCGAGAAGCATGGGGATGATGTAGCACCCCGGCTCGATGGTGATGGCCATGCCGGTCTCGAGTACGCGGGTCAGGCGCAGCATCGGGTGACCTTCCGGAGGGTGACGCACCTCACCGCTGGTGTGATCCGGAATTCGACCCGCGACATCATGCACCTGAAGTCCCAGCAGGTGCCCGAGACCATGCGGACAGAAGGCGGCGGTGATGCCTTGTGCGACCTGCTCCTCGGCAGGCAGGGAAACCACGCCCAGTTCACGCAGCAGCTCCCCCAGCTCACGATGCATTTCCAGGTGAAGCTCGACGTAATCGACCCCGGGCGCCAGTCTGGCGATCAGGCGCTTCTGGAGTGCCTCCACGCCCTCGATCAGTGAGCGGTAAAGGGGCAGCGCGTCATCACCCGCCCAGCTGCGGGTGATATCGGAGGCATAGCCGTGCACGCTGGCACCGGCATCCACCAGCAGGCTGCGGCGGGAATCAGGCGTCTTCAGGCCATAGTGCTGGTAATGCAGTACCGCGGCATGTTCGTTGAGGCCGACGATATTGCCGTAGGGCACATCGGATTCGCGTTGGCGGGACGCGCCGAGATATGCCAGCTGGATATCGAGTTCCGCACCGCCCTCCATGAAGGTCCGCCGGGCAGCCAGGTGGCCACGGGCAGCGCGCAGGCTGGCCTCTCTCAGACAGGCGATCTCGAATTCGCTCTTGCAGACGCGCCCCTCGTCCAGCTGACGGACAAGCCCGAGCGGATTGGGCAGCGCCCCAAGCTCGCTGACCACCTCCGGCTGAAGCTCGGCGATCTCACCCACCAGCGCCACGCGGCCCTCGGGACGCTTCGGCAGTGTCGGCTTGCGTAGATGCACGATCTCGAAGCACGCAGCCCAGGGGGCGATGTCAGGCGTCGGCAACGTGGGCGACAGGTGCCAGAAATCATCGGGGGCATACAGATAGAGCGTCGGACGCTCACCCGGTCGAACCAGCAGCCAGCTATCGCTCAGGCCTGCCATCGGCACCCAGTGAAGGAAGTGAGCATGGGACTTGAAGCTGGCATCCTGGTCATCGGCGAAATGCCGTTTCGGCTTGCCGCTATGCAGCACGATGGCGTCCAGATCATGCTGTTGCATGGCAAGCTCATAGCGCGCCTGCAGCGCCGCCAGATGCGCGCGATGTGCCTCGGCATGGGTCAGTGCGGGGTCATTCAGGCGAGGTTCGAACATCTGTCTTCCTTATGTCAATGTGGTTCAGAGCTGCGCTGTCGCCGGCGAGTCCTTCAGGTCAGTCCGCCGGACTCCGCTGGCTTGCCAAGCCGCGACCATAGCTCACTGACGCTGGCGTGACGTGGCTCTCGCGGGCGATAGAGTCGAATATGCAGTGGCAGATCCCAGCGTTCATCTCCGGCGCGCACCAGCTGCCCGCTGGCCATCTCCGCGGCCGCCAGACGCTGTGGCAACCAGCCGATGCCGTAGCCCTGCAGCACCAGTGCCTTGATGTTGGCTGCCTGGATGTTCTCGTTCATGGTCACCAGGTGTGCCTGGACGGGCACCTGAGCCAGGTGAGCCGTCAATGAGGTCGCGATGACGGCGCGGGGGTGAGGGCTGATGAACGGCAAGGGATTGCGACGCGTGCCCGGCAGGGGGTGAAGCGGGCTGCCATCCGCCTGGGGCGCACATAGCGGGATGAAGCACTCCTCACCGACCACCAGGTATTGATAACTGTCCAGTTCAAAGCCGAGGTCCACACGTGCCTGAGGCCAGTAACACATGGCCAGATCACACTCGCCGCGATCCAGACCATGAAAGTAATCCGCCGCCAGCCAGCCCGTCGCACGCAGATAGGGAAACACCTGCTCCCGCAGCTGGTGCTGATCCAGCCATTCGGGCAGGAAATGTGATACCAGCGATTGCGGCGCACCGAGCGAGATCTTGCTGGCCTGCTGCTGGGCCATGTCCTGCAGACGTTCACGCGTGATGCGTACCCGCTCGGTAATCTGCTCGCACAGCTGGAGAAACTCATCCCCGGCAGGGGTGAGTGACAGTGGCAAGGTCTGACGATTGATCAATGTGGTGCCCATCTCCTCTTCCAGCAGTTTAATACGGCGAGAAAAGGTGGGCTGAGAGACATTCTGTGCATCGGCTGCCCGTGAAAAGTGACGGGTCTGAGCCAGAACGATGAAGTCTTCGAGCCAGCGTATTTCCATGGATTCGGTGTGCCTCGTCGGCCTGTCAACAGGCCATGTCAGGAGGTCGGGCGCACATCTCTGCGGACGTGTCACACCAGGGTATCTTGCGGGGAGGTCAATGGCGCCATGCCCGGCAGCGTTCATCGTGACGATTCGCTACCGGGCGGATTGACCCCTTGGTCAATATCGGATCTGCGAGATGTTGCCCTAGACCGAGAGTGGGATGCAATCGTCGATCCGTCGATGTCGACCCGAAAGTCCACGCCAGGCATGTCATCAGACGGCAAGGCAGTCGGCTTGCGCCGGCTGCCTTGGAATCGCCATCCGTGCCCCGAGGGCCGGGCCCTGAGGCACGGGGCGACTCACCACGGAGTGGCATCTGGGCAGGTGTCCTGCTCAGTCGATTCTGCCTTCCTCGACGGCATGGCAGGCCACCTGACCACCCTCGATGGCGATCAAGCGCGGGATCTCCCGACGGCAGCGTTCATTGGCATGCGGGCAGCGGCCATGGAAGACGCAGCCCGATGGCAGATTCACCGGGGTCGGCACCTCACCCTCCAGGCGGATGTGATTGGGCTTGTCATCATGCAGGCGCGGTATCGCCGACATCAGTGCCTGGGTGTAGGGGTGTCTGGGACGAGCGAACAGCGAGCGAGTGTCCGCCAGCTCACACAGGGTCCCCAGGTACATTACGGCGACACGTGTCCCGAAGTGCTCTACCACGGCAAGATCGTGGGTGATGAACAGGTAGGTCAGATCCCGCTGTTCCTGCGCATCCATCATCAGATTGAGCACCTGAGCCTGAATCGAGACATCCAGTGCCGAGATCGGCTCATCGGCGACGATGAACTCGGGGTCCACCGCCAGTGCGCGGGCAATCGAGATGCGCTGGCGCTGGCCACCGGAGAACTCGTGGGCATAGCGCTTGCCCCAATCCGGGTCGATCCCCACCGAGCGCATCACTTCCTCGATCTTGTCGCGGATCTCACCATCCTTCAGTGTCGGCTGGTGGAAGCGCAGCGGCTCCTCCAGCGTCTGCTGGATGGTCATGCGGGGATTGAGCGACGCATAGGGGTTCTGGAAGATCATCTGCATGCGACGGCGATAGGGCAGCAGGTCCCTGGGTGCCATGTCATCGATACGTGTCCCGTCGAACCGTATCTCCCCGCCACTGGGCTTGAGCAGCCCCATGACGGTACGTGCGACCGTCGACTTGCCACAGCCGGACTCGCCGACGACACACAACGCCTCGCCCCGCTTGACGTCGAGAGTGACGCCATTGATGGCATGCACGTACTCCTGCTTGCGCCGCAGGCGTCCCTTCTCGAAGGTCAGCTGTTCGAGGAAGTCACCGGACAGCGAGAAACGTTTCTCGAGATCGCGGATCTCGACCAGTGTGTCGCCGAGCGCGGCACTTGTCCCGCTGGCGAGACGCTCCTCTGGTGTGAGAATGGCCTGACTCATGCGTTCACCTCCGTTCGGGGAGCCTGGGAGGCATCGGTGACGATCGGGGTCCACGACTCTCCTTTCACCATCGCCTGCACCATGTGACAGGCCACCTTGCAATTGCCGGAAGCCACGAAGGCGGGCACCTGCTCATGACAGACATCCGCCGCGAAATCACAGCGCGGATTGAAGGCGCAGCCAGCCGGAATCTTGGTCAGCGTGGGCATCGAGCCGCGAATCTGATTCAGGCGACTACCGGGCGTGGCCATCTGGGGCAGGGCGTTGATCAGCCCCTGGGTATAGGGGTGCTGAGCATCATTGATGATCTCGCGGGTCGGGCCCTGCTCGATCACGCGGCCGGCATACATCACCAGGGTGCGCTGGGTCACCTGGCTGACGACACCCAGGTCGTGGGTGATCAGGATCAGCCCGACATTGTGCTTCTCGCACAGCAGCAACAGCAGCTCCATGATCTCGGCCTGGATGGTCACATCCAGTGCGGTGGTCGGCTCATCGGCGACGATGATGTCCGGGTCCAGCAGCAACGCGATGGCGATGATGATGCGCTGACGCATGCCACCGGACAGCTCGTGCGGGTACTGATCAAGACGCTTTTCCGGTGAGGGAATGAAGACCTGATTGAGCTTGTGCAGGGCGATGGCGCGCGCATCCTTGCTGGAGATGCGGCGGTGCGCCTTCAAGCACTCGATCATCTGTTCGCCGATGGTCAGCACCGGATTCAGCGTCATCATCGGGTCCTGGAAGATCATCGAGATGCGATTGCCGCGAATCGATTGCATCGCCTTGGGCTTCATGGTGTTGAGCACTTCGCCATCGAATTTGATCTCGCCGCCGGCGATGTAGCCGGGCTTGGCGATCAGATTCAGGATGGTGAAGGCGGCGACCGACTTGCCGGCCCCCGACTCGCCCACGATGCCCAGGCGTTCGCCGCGTTCCAGCGTGAAACTGACGTCGCGCAGGGCGCGGACCTCGCCGCCTCGCATGGCGAAGCGGACATCGAGGTGGTTGACTTCAAGTAATGCCATTGTCTTGATTCCTCGCGGCTTCAGCCCTTGTAGAGGCGGGGGTTCATCACGTCACGCAGCCAGTCGCCCAGCAGATTGATCACCAGTACCAGCAGAATCAGCACGCCACCGGGAATCAGCGTGATCCACCAGCTGCCTGACTGCAGATAGTCGAAGCCGGATTTGATCAATGAGCCCAGTGACGGCTGGGTTTCCGGCATGCCGAGGCCGAGGAAGGACAGCGCCGCCTCCGAGATGATCGCGTTGGCGATCTGCACGGTGGAGATGACGAAGATCGGCGACAGGGTATTGGGCAGAATGTGGCGGAACATGATGCGGCGGGAACGGAAGCCCATCACCCGTGCGGCATCGACATATTCCTTGCTCTTCTCCGCCAGCACGGACGCCCTGACGGTACGCGCATACTGGGGCCATTCCGCCAGCCCGATGATCAGGATCAGCAGGATCAGCGCATAGTCCGAGAAGGCGGCGCCACCGAAGGTCGCCTTGATGATGGCACCCACCACGATGGCCACCATCAGGGTCGAGAACGACAGCTGGATATCCGCCATGCGCATCAGGAAGGCATCGACACGTCCCCCCAGATAGCCCGCCAGCAGCCCGAAGGTCACGCCGAGCAGCGCCTGCAGAATCACGGCACCGAAGCCGATCAGCAGCGACACGCGCGTGCCGTACAGAATGGTGGAGAGCAGATCCCGCCCCTGGGCATCGGTGCCCAGCAGGAAGGCCGGATCACCACCCGCCATCCACGCCGGCGGAAGCTCCGAGTTCATGATGTCGATGGTGGCCAGGTCATAGGGGTCCGCCGGGGCGATCCACGGGGCGAGAAAGGCCCCGAGCACCATGGCGATGAAGACCAGCAGGCAGGCCTGGGCCATCCAGTCACGCTTGAAGCTGTAGACCAGATAGGACTCACGGAAGCGCTGCCAGCGTCCGGGCACCGCGATGGAGCTGGTCTTCGGGGTGACGGGCGTATGGGTCTCGGAAGTGGAATGGCTCATGCCGATTTCCCCGCAAGCTTGACGGTGGGGTTGACCAGACCGTAGATCAGGTCGACGAGCGTATTGGTGATCACGAAGATCACGCCGACCATCATCAGGTAGGCCACGATCAGCGGAATGTCGGAGCGGGTGATGGCCTCGAGGAACATCAGGCCCATGCCCGGCCACTGGAAGACGGTCTCGGTCAGGATGGTGTAGGCCACCATGGTGCCGATCTGCACGCCGCCGACGGTGATCACCGGCAGCATGGTGTTCTTCAGCGCATGCAGGAAGTAGATGCGCTTGAGGCCGATCCCCTTGGCACGCGCGAACTTGATGTAGTCCGACTGCAGGACCTCCATCATCTCGGCGCGAATCAGGCGGATGAACAGCGGCAGCATGATCGAGGCCAGCGAGATGGCCGGCAGTACCAGATGCCAGAGGCCATCGGCGGTGAAGAAGCCGCTGGACCAGGGGCCTGCCACATGGACCAGCTCACCCCGCCCGTAGGAGGGCATGCCGCCATCGGTGGAGAGCATGCCGTTCAGCACACTGCCCCAGGGGGTATCACCGGGGAACCAGTCCACCGTGACGCCGATCGCGAACAGCTGGATCAACACGATGGCCGTCAGGAACACCGGCACCGAGATTCCGATGATCGAGGTGCCCATGAACAGGCGTGACAGCCAGTTACGTGGGCGGATCGCCGCGAACACGCCGATGGGGGCAGAGAGCAGGATGATGATCAGGCTCGAGGCCATCACCAGTTCCAGCGTGGCGGGCAGGTGCTTGAGTATCACCTCGGTCGCTGGCTGCTTGTAGAAATACGAGGTGCCGAGATCCCCTTGCAGGGCATTGCCGGCAAAACGCAGATATTGGGTGATGAAGGGGTCGTTGAGCCCCATTTCATCGCGCATGACTTCACGCTGGGCTTCTGACACGGCCTGGCCGGTCATCTCGCGCAGCGGGTCGCCCAGGTTGTCCTGAATGGCGAAGCTGATGATGCTGATCACGAACATGACCAGTACGGCGTGCATCAGGCGTTTGATCAGAAAGGCAATCATGGATCGCCACCTTCCTCGTGAACATCACGGTCTCGCGCGCGGCGGCCTGGTCTGGCTGGCCAATCGCGCTGGGTGTCAGGAGTCCCGCCTGTCGCTGGCCTGTCATCGGGCACAGGCTCCCCAACCCATCACCGAGAGGCGATGACCAAGGGGAAGGAACAGGCGGGGGTAAGTCGTCGCCTTCAGCCAAGCAGGGCAACCAGAGAGCTCACGTTGCCTATCTCCGGTTGCCTGACTTGCCTGTCGCGAGGGGTGTGCGTGGCCAGGAACATGACACTGGACGATGCAAGACGGTTCAGTGCCTGTTGCTCACTCACTCACGGCGTGGGATCAGTCCTGGTCGATGACCAGATCACCCAGGTACGGGAAGTTCATCACGTTGAGGACCGGCTCGATGTTGACGCCATCACGCGCGCCCCAGGCAAGGTTCTGCCAGTGCAGCGGCACGAAGCCGGCATCGTCGTAGACGGCTTTCTCGGCAGCCTGCAACATCTTGGCACGCTTCTCGGTGTCGGTCTCCAGGTTGGCCTCGGTGACCATCTTGTCGACGTCCGGGTTGCAGTAGTTGCCGGAGTTGTACTGACCGACACCGCTGTCGGCATCCGGGCAGAAGGTCAGGAATTCGAAGAAGTTGGCGCTGTCTTCGGTATCCGAGTGCCAGCCGATCATCATCATGTCGGCCGCACGTGCATCATATTCCGGCCAGTATTGGGCCTTGGGCAGGGTCTTGAGATCTACCGTGATGTTGATCTTGGCCAGCATCGAGGCGACGGCCTGAGCGATCTTGGCGTCGTTCACATAGCGGTTGTTGGGCGCCATCATGCTGATCTTGAAGCCATCCTCGTAACCGGCTTCCTTCATCAGCTCCTTGGCCTTGGCCACGTCATAGCGCGGTGTCAGCTCAGGATTGTGGCCCTGATAACCATCCGGCGACATCTGGGCAGCGGGGGTCGCGAAGCCCTTCATCAGCTTCTGGGCGATGCCTTCCTGATTGATGGCGTAGTTGACCGCCTGGCGGACACGCTTGTCCTTGAAGGCTTCGACACGTTCCTGGTTCATCTGGAAGGTGATGATGCGGGTGCCGCCCATCTCGACCAGGTGCACGCCGTCCTGCTTGCGAATGCGCTCCAGATCGGTCGGCGGTACCGGCGCGATGAAGTCCATGTCGCCGGAAAGCAGCGCCGCGACACGGGTGGCGTTTTCCTTGATCGGCGTCAGCACGATATCGTCGACATTGCCCGGGGATTCGGTATCCCAGTAATCCTCGAAGCGCTCGAAGCTGATCTTCACGCCCTGCTGACGGTCAGTGACCTTGTAGGGGCCGGTACCGGACTCGTTGCGTGAGGCGAAGGTGTTGGCGGCCTTGGCGATCTCATCCTTGGCCTTGCCGTCTTCGGTCTCGCCGGAATAGAACTTGCTGTCCATCGGGAAGATGTAGGTCGCGGCATTCAGCACCAGCGGGAAGGGCTTGTCGGTCACCAGATCCACGGTGTAGTCATCCACTGCCTTGACGTCAGTGAACGGTGCGAAGATGGCCTTGAAGTCAGCACTCTTCTTGAGGCGCTCGATGGTCCAGACCACATCCTTGGCGGAGAAGTCATTGCCGGAATGGAACTTGACGCCTTCGCGCAGATGGAAGCGCATGGTGTTGTCATCGACACGCTCCCAGCTCTTGGCCAGACGGCCATCGAAGCCCAGATCCTTGTTCCAGCGAATCAGCGGGTCATAGACCATGTGCGACAGCTGCAGAGTGCCGCCGGAGAGTTGCTCGTGGATATCGAGCGTGACCGGGTCTGCGTCGTAGGCCATGCGCAAGGTGACATCTTCGGCCAAGGCTGGTGTCGCCATGGCCAATGTCGCGCTGCCGATCAGCGCGCACAGGGTCTTCTTTTGGAAGAGGGACTGGAAGGCATTCTGACGGGTCATGAGCTTCCCTTTGCTTGTGATGTTTGGTTGTTCTTGTGGCTCTCTTCGCATTGTCTCCCTCAGGGCGACACGCAAGGATGCGCTTTCACAGTAGTGAGACACGCCGCACAGAGACAATCGAAATGTTGACTAGCCAGATTCAGGCCGTGAATAGCGGTGTCGACAAAAGCGCAACACACACGTTGCTGGTGCATCACGAGGCAAGGGCGTCTTGCATGGCGTCGGTTGACGATGGCAAGTGTCGTTCAGGACGGTTGGTTTAGTCTCTTGCCTGCGTCACGTGGGGAGAGCGTGACTGGTGATGGCATTCCGACAAAGGGAATTGAAGAGATATTCTTATTCAATTCAATGGCTTGATGGCGATATGCATCCTGGCTCATCGAAAGGCGGCAAGAGAGCCACGCCATCGTGTCCTCCCCCGAGTCGGGCAGACGACGGAGCCTGTCTTGCGGAGATGACGGCGGGGAAATTCTTGACGAGGCGGTGTTCCCGGAAGAGGAATCCGAGATTGCCTGGAAGGAAACGATGAGGTGCACCGTTCTGGTGCGAGGCTTGATTCGCGACTAAGGTCTAGTCGTTGTGCGCAGCCTCGCGGGCGTCATACACCCGAAATCAACGCTGCAACGTGACACGCCTCCCGAAAGGAAGGCGTGTGGGTGGCGCACCGCTGACGAGCCGAGAAGCCTCAGGCGTGGAGGCAGAGCAGGGTGCGCCTGCTCACTTACTCATTGCTGCCGGCGACAGGCGTCAGGCGGTCAACCCGATAGAGGTTCGGCACCTGGGAGAGACCGCTGATGGTGCACTCCAGGTTGTTGACGCGACCATCCGAGAGGCCATAGACCCAACCGTGGATCTGCAGATTCTGACCGCGCTCCCAGGCACGCTGGAGGATCTTGGTACGCGCCAGGTTCTGTACCTGAGAACGCGCATTCAGCTCACACATGCGGTCGACCTGTTCGTCCAGCGGCAAGTCCTTGAGCTCGGCGTGATGCAGGTTGTAGAGCTCGCGCAGACTGTGCAGCCAGTAGTCCACCATGCCGTTGTCCCCGCCGGTGATGGCAGCGCGTACACCACCACAACCGTAATGGCCGACGATCATGATGTGCTCGACCTTGAGGACATCCACGGCGTACTGGATCACGGACAACGCATTCATGTCGTTGTAGTGAATCAGGTTGGCGACGTTGCGGTGAACGAAGACTTCACCCGGTGGGAGGTCGATGATCTGGTTGGCGGGGACGCGTGAGTCGGAACAGCCGATCCACAGATAGTCCGGATTCTGCTGGTCGGAGAGACGCTTGAAGAAGTCAGGATCACGCTCGGTCATGGACTCGGCCCAGACCTTGTTCTGCTCCAACAGCTTTTCAATATTGCTCATGGCGAGGGGACCACTTATCAGGATGACGGGGCAGGGGAAGATGTTGTACAGACATGCTTGCCGCCGCCAGGCCCTCTGCAATGCAATACGTCAACATCGCAGGCCATCGTGAGCGGCGCATGTTGTAACTTTTGTCTAACATCATTGGTATTTTTACCGCGCGATGACCTGCAGGGTCAACCAGCAGTCACGATGGCGGATGACCGCGGCCCACGTCATGGGGCTGCCGAGGGGCATGACTCCTGATACCATGTGGCCAATTTACCAAGGAGATTCCCGTGTCCGATCAGACCCAACAGCCTGTGACAGGCCAGTTTGACTTCGACCTGTTCGTCATTGGCGCCGGTTCCGGCGGTGTGCGTGCAGCGCGTACTGCCGCAGCCACCGGTGCACGCGTTGCCGTCGCGGAAGATCGCTATCTCGGCGGCACCTGCGTCAACGTGGGTTGCGTGCCGAAGAAGCTCTACTCCTATGCGGCTCACTACCATGATTCCTTCAAGGACAGCGCAGGTTTCGGTTGGAACATCGGCGAGGCTCCCCGGTTTGACTGGGCCACTCTGCGAGATCGCAAGACCGCCGAGATCACGCGCCTGAACGGCATCTACCGCAACATGCTCAACAACTCCGGCACCACGCTGATCGACGGCCGTGCCACGATCGCCGATGCCAACACCGTCGAAGTCAACGGCAAGCGCTATACCGCTGCGAAGATTCTGGTGGCTACCGGTGGCTGGCCTTTCCTGCCGGACTTCCCGGGCCGTGAGCATGCGCTGGATTCCAACCGCATCTTCGATCTCGAGCAGTTCCCCAAGCGCTTCTTCGTCATTGGCGGCGGCTACATCGCCGTCGAGTTCGCCAGCATCTTCAATGGCCTGGGGGCCGAGGCGCATCTGAGCTATCGCGGCGAGCTGTTCCTGCGGGGCTTTGACGATGAAGTGCGCGCCTTCACGCGCGACGAGATGGCCAAGAAGGGCGTCAACCTGCACTTCAACACCACCGTGCAGTCCATCGACAAGCAGGGCGATGTCTATCAGGTCAGCCTCAGCGATGGCCAGGTGCTGGAAGTCGATTGCATTCTCGCCGCGACCGGTCGCAAGCCGAACATCGATGGTCTCGGGCTCGAGAATGTCGATGTCGAGCTGAATGCCGACGGTACCGTGCGCGTCAATGAGCGCTTCGAGACCACCACGCCTTCCATCCTGGCACTCGGTGACATCACCGGCGGGCCGGAACTCACGCCGGTCGCGCTGGAAGAGGCCATGCATCTGGTTCGCGCACACTTCGGTGATGGCGTGGTCGGTGGTCTGGATTACGACACCATCGCGACGGCCGTGTTCTGTCACCCCAACATCGGCACCGTCGGCCTCAGCGAGGAAGCGGCGCGCGAGAAGTTCGACAGCATCCGTGTCTACACCGCCGATTTCCGCCCGATGAAGCACACGCTGTCCGGCAGTGACGAGCGCAGTCTGATGAAGCTGATCGTCGATGATGCAACCGACAAGGTCGTCGGCGTCCACATGGTGGGGGATGAGGCAGGCGAGATCATGCAGGGCATCGGCATTGCCGTACGTGCTGGCTTGACCAAGACCGACTTCGACCTGACGGTCGGTATCCACCCAACCGCTGCCGAAGAATTCGTGACCATGCGCAGCGTGACCCGCACTTGACGCCCCATGCAGGCGACGGTGAGGAAGCTCTGGGTTATTCCATGGGCAGCGTTACCATTCGTTGACACTTGTCAGCGATCGCCAGCTTGAAAAAACGCCTCGCGGCATCACCGCGGGGCGTTTCTTTATGCGCGAAGGGCGCTTGACCAGTGAATTTCTTGTCTGCCAGTTCAGGTCACCACATGATCTTGCCAGCGCATACACCTTTCGTAGCATAAAGCTTTTCCGTTACGTACCAGAGACATCAGCTATGCTAATCTCATCTCAGCGTCGAGCATCCACAAGTTGCTGAAATATCAACCTTGTCATGCAATGCGGTGATCAGGTTGTCACCTTCGCAGTATTCAGCCGGGATGCAAGACGGCAACACCAATAACAAGCCAGCAAAGGGAGTTTCAAGATGACCATGATCAAGAAGTCGTTGACAGCGGCGGTCGCGACCGCAGGTCTTGGCCTGATGGGGATCTCCGGTGGCGCCAGCGCCGCGGAGCAGACCTTCGTGACCATCGGCACCGGCGGTGTCACCGGCGTTTACTATCCGGCCGGTGGTGCCATCTGCCGCCTCGTGAATCGTGGCAAGGCGGAACACGGCATTCGTTGCAGCGTCGAGTCCACGGGTGGTTCAGGCTACAACCTGAACAGCATTCGCACCGGTGAGCTGGACATGGGCGTCGCTCAGTCAGATGCCCACTACAACGCCTATGAAGGCGAAGGTGACTTCGCGGACTTCGGCCCCAACAAGGAACTGCGCTCCCTGTTCTCCCTGCACCCGGAACCGTTCACCGTCGTTGCCCGCAAGGACAGTGGCGTGACCGAGTTCGATCAGCTGGAAGGCAAGCGCATGAACATCGGCAACCCGGGTTCCGGTCAGCGCTCCACCATCGACACCCTGCTGTCTTCCCAGGATAAGGACACCAGCGTCTACTCGGTGGCATCCGAGCTCAAGGCTTCTGAGATGTCCTCCGCGCTGTGCGACAACAAGATCGACGGCTACGTCTATGTCGTGGGTCACCCGTCCGGTTCCATCAAGGAAGCCACCACCACCTGTGACGCGACTCTGGTCAACGTCACCGGCGACGCGGTCACCAAGCTGGTCGACGAGAAGCCGTACTTCTCGGTCGCCACCATCCCGGGCGGCATGTATCGCGGTAACGACGACGACGTCACCACCTTCGGGGTGCGCGCCACCATCGTGTCCAGCACCGAAGTGGAAGATCGTGTCGCCTACGAGGTGGTCAAGGCCGTGTTCGACAACTTCGATCAGTTCCAGCGTCTGCACCCGGCCTTCCAGGTGCTGAACAAGGAAGAGATGGTCAGTGCATCGCTGACAGCTCCGCTGCACGATGGCGCCAAGCAGTACTACAAGGAAGCGGGCCTGCTGAGCGAGTGATGCGGTTGACTCGCTTGCCTGTCGCAGGCTGATCAGGCTTCACCACGGAGACCGCACCTGTTGCGGTCTCCGTGCTTGTGCAGGAACCGTTGTGCAGGAACCGTTGTAGAGACCTCACCTTCGTGACTCGTCGTCCTCATGAGTCGCAGCTCCTGCATGGCCAATGGATGGCTGCCGCCGGCGGGTCTGGTGATGCAGCAAGGCGCATGACTCATCCCCGTCGGTCTCAGCGGTGAGCAGGTGGGGAAGGTGGTACCCCGAGCGTCGCTCGGCGCTGAGTCAGGAAATATCGTCCTGATTCAGCCAATTAATGGAAACATCCGTCAGGCCGGACATACTGAAGATGTAACCTGCTTGATAAGCATGTGGCTGTGCAGCGTCATCCTGGGTCGGGAACATGGCGGGTAGACGTAGATGCCGTTTCCTGATGATGCCTGCCAGTCATCGCCTGACTCGCGTTGATCGGATCATAAAAAATGACCAAAACTCAATCTTCACCGCCGTCCTCTGCGCCTGGCGCCGAGACGGATCATGATGCAGAAGTGCAGAAGATGCTCGAATCGGAGGTCGGCGGGCGTCATCCGGAAGGCTTCGTGGGGCGCCATTTCATGTGGCTGATCCCGCTTGCCTGGTCTCTTTTCCAGCTCTATCACGCCTCGCCCTTGTCGCTGCTGAACTCCGACACCGCGCGAGCCGTCCATCTCTGCTTCGCCATCTCGCTGGCGTTCGTGGCCTATCCCGCTTACAAGGGCGCGCCCGCCAATCGTATTCCTCTGTATGACTGGGCGTTGGCGATATTCGCCGTGGCGGGCGTGGCCTACGTGCTCATCTTCAGTGACGAACTGGCGCGACGAGCGGGTGCCTATACCACGACGGACCTCGTGTTCTCGGGCATCGGCCTCCTGTTGCTGCTGGAAGCGACCCGTCGTGCGCTCGGGCCGCCGCTTGCGGTCGTCGCCACCGTCTTCCTGCTCTACAGTCTGTTTGGCGCCTACATGCCCGATGTCATCGCGCATGCCGGGGCCAGTCTCAACAAGCTTCTGGGGCATCAGTGGCTGACCACGGAAGGGGTCTTCGGTGTCGCGCTGGGTGTCTCCACCGACTTCGTCTTCCTGTTCGTGCTGTTCGGCGCCTTGCTTGAACGCGCCGGTGCCGGCAACTACTTCATCCGCATGGCCTTCTCGATGCTCGGTCACATGCGTGGCGGACCAGCCAAGGCTGCCGTGGTGGCGTCTGGCCTGTCGGGGATCATTTCCGGCTCTTCCATCGCCAACGTCGTGACCACCGGGACCTTCACCATCCCGTTGATGAAGAAGGTCGGCTTCCCTGGCACCAAGGCAGGCGCCGTCGAGGTGGCAGCCTCCACCAACGGCCAGCTGACACCTCCGATCATGGGCGCTGCCGCCTTCCTGATGGTGGAATATGTCGGCATCCCCTATCTGGATGTCATCAAGCATGCCTTGTTGCCTGCACTGATCTCCTATATCGCGCTGATCTACATCGTGCACCTGGAAGCGTGCAAGGCCGGCATGGAAGGCCTCAAGCGGACGCACAAGACCAGCCTGATGGCTTCGATGCTGACCTTCCTGACCGTCTTCATCGGCATGGGCGTGCTCACGCTGGTGGTCTATTACGGTATCGGCTGGATCAAGGGTCTGGCGGGTGATGGTGCGGTCTATATCGTGCTGCCGCTGCTGCTGGCGTCCTATGTCGGCCTGATCGCCTATTCCGCCTGCTTCCCTCCGCTGGAGGAAGGGGACATCGATGAATTGCCGCCGGTGGGCCCGACGGTCAAGGTCGGTCTCTATTTCCTGCTGCCGGTCGTGGTGCTGGTATGGTGTCTGACCGTCGAGCGCATGTCGCCGGGGCTTTCCGCCTTCTGGGCGGTGCTGTTCATGATCTTCATCACCGTGACCCAGCGCCCATTGGTCGCGATCTTCCGCAAGGAAGGCAATCTGGGGGGGGCAACCCAGCGTGGCGGTGAGGACCTGTTCCATGGTCTGGTCATCGGTGCCAAGAACATGATCGGGATCGGTGTCGCCACGGCGGCGGCCGGTATCGTGGTCGGTACCGTGACCCTGACCGGGCTCGGGCTCAAGATGACGGCATTCGTCGAGTTCATCTCGGCAGGCAACCTGATGCTGATCCTGATCTTCACTGCCGTAATCAGTCTGATTCTGGGCATGGGGCTTCCCACCACGGCCAACTACATCGTGGTCTCCACGCTGATGGCGCCGGTCATCGTCAATCTGGGCGCCGAGAACGGCCTGATCGTGCCGCTGATCGCCGTGCACCTGTTCGTGTTCTACTTCGGGATACTGGCAGATGACACGCCACCGGTGGGTCTGGCCGCCTTCGCGGCGGCGGCCATCGCCAAGTCAGACCCGATCAAGACCGGTATCCAGGGCTTCACCTATGACATCCGCACCGCGATCCTGCCCTTCATGTTCATCTTCAACACCAACCTGTTGCTGATGAACATCGATAGCTACTGGCATCTGGCGATCACCATCGCCTCGGCGGTCGCGGCGATGCTGGTCTTCGCGGCGGCCACGCAAGGTTATTGGCTGACGCGTACCCGCTGGTACGAGACCATCGGTCTTCTGCTGATCACCTTCACGTTGTTCCGTCCGGGCTATTGGTGGGACATGGTCTATCCGCCAGTCATCATGGCGGCTCCGCAGCAGATCGAGACCCTGATGGAGGAGGCACCGGTCGACAGCAAGCTGCCGATTCATGTGTCAGGCATCAATCTGGATGGCGATGAGGTCTCCAAGACCGTGCTGCTGCCGGTGTCGGATGCCGACAGTGGCGAAGCGCGCCTGAGCGATGTCGGTCTGACGCTGGATATCAGCGACAAGCAGGTGCTGGTCAGCATGGTGGAATACGGTAGCGTGGCACAGCAGGCCGGTATCGATTTCGATTTCACCATCGATGGCATCCAGCAGACCGCTGAACGTCCACCGAAGGAAATCGCGATGCTGCCAGCCATCGTGCTGTTGTGGTTGATCGGCTGGTTGCAGGTGCGCCGTCGCCGTCGCGAAAGCGTCACTGCCTGATGCTTCGGGGTCTGAACGATCGAGACCCGTGACATTGCGCACCCGCCAATGAAAAACCGCCCCTGACATCGTCAGGGGCGGTTTTTTTCATCTGTCCTTCCGCAGCGCTCCTGGCGACGCGGTTGTCTGACGATCTGCGGCAGGGGATGTCTGGCAAATGAAATCTGGCAAATGAAATCTGGCAAATGAAAAGTGCAGAGAGTCCAGTGGCTGCGTGCTCATGGCTGCACGAGATGCTCGGCAGGAAGGCCGGCAACATGGCCGTGACGAACAGCAGATGAGAGTGCGGCCAGCAGAGCCGGGGACAGATTATGCGCCTGCGTTGCGTGACCTGTCAGCACCCTGTGCGTGAAATCGAGCGCCAAATTGAAACATCTTCGACATATTCGGCGTGATAGCTTCAAAGGGCACACCCCAACGGAAGGCATGTCGCCAATGGTAAGAGTCGAGAAGCAGTCCCGTCGTCTGTACGTCCTCGATACCAACGTGCTGATACACGACCCCTCCGCCATCTTCCAGTTTGACGAGCACGATGTCGTCATTCCGATGACGGTGCTGGAGGAGCTGGACAAGCACAAGAATGGCCACAAGGAAATTGCCCACACTGCTCGCCAGATCAGTCGCACCCTGTCTGATCTCACCGCCGACATCACACCACAGGAGATTCTGCGCGGTATTCCACTGCCGGGCTCGTTGAATGGCGCCGGCAATCTTCATTTTCTCTCCGGTAGCATCGATCAGAGCGAGGCAAGCGCCGACAACCGCATTCTTGCCGAGACACGCAGTCTCGCGGCGCGCAGTCAGGATGCATCCGTCATCCTGGTGACCAAGGACATCAATCTGCGCATCAAGGCAGCGGCACTGGGCATGGCCGTCGAGGACTATCTGACGGATCGCGCCTTCAGTGACAGCGATGCCATGATCGAGGGCGTGAAGCTCTATCACGAGGCTGGGCCTGACGGTCAGGGCGTATGGGATGACCTGCAGGTGGATGTCACCGTCAGTCGCGAGAATCATCGCACCTTCTACACCCTCGCCGGCCAGATGCCCAAGGACTGGTATCCGGGAATGTTGATCGCGGATTGTGATCGTGGTGCCAGCTTCGAGGCCATCGTGCGCGAGCTGGACAATGATCACGCCTGCCTTGAGGTATTGCAGGATTTCCGCAACGAGCGTAGCGCCTGGGGCGTCAATGCCCATGACAGTCGCCAGAATTTCGCGCTCAATCTGTTGATGGATGAGAGCGTCGACATGGTCTCGATTGCCGGGAGTGCCGGGACAGGCAAGACCTACATGACCCTGGCGGCGGCATTTGAGCAGACTCTGGAGAAGAAACGCTTCGAACGTATCATCTTCACGCGCGCGCCGATCGCTATGGGGGAAGAGATCGGCTTTCTCCCCGGGACCGAGGAAGAGAAGATGTCGCCGTGGATGGGCGCCTTCCACGACAACATGGACAATCTGCTGCGCAAGGAAGGCGAGGGCACCAGCGCGTGGAACGAGGAGGCCACCCGTGCCTGGATTGGCAACCGTGTCCAGATTCGCTCGCCGTCCTTCATGCGGGGGCGAACCCTCAGCGACACCTTCCTGATCATCGATGAGGCCCAGAACCTGACACCGAAACAATTGAAAGGGCTGTTGACCCGGGCTGGTGCCAACACCAAGGTCGTGCTGCTGGGCAATGTCGGGCAGATCGATACGCCCTATCTGACGGCCAATACCTGTGGTCTCGCGGTGGCAGTGCAACGCTTCGCCAATTGGCCGCATGCCGGTCACGTCACGCTCAAGTGTGTCGAGCGTTCGCGTCTGGCACTGGTGGCGGAAGAACTGCTGTAGATTTCTCGACAGCGGTGAGCATGATGTGACGTGAATCCTGAGGTGCGGGAACGCGCCATCCTCCAAGCGAAACGCCACCCCTGAGGGTGGCGTCTTTCATTGGTGTGAGTGTTGCAGCAACCTCAGCAGACGTTGCAGGAACATCAACACACAAAAGGAGGAAGCGGCGCGAAGGCCAGGCGCTCCTTGAGCAACTTGTTTTCATGCGTGATCTGGCTCAGCTGTGCCTCCAGACGAGATTGTTCCGCCATGGACTGCTCCAGCTGAGAGCGCAGATCCTTGAGCTCCACATCGCGCTGCTGTCGTAGCGTGGTTTCCTCGAAGCGACGACGTTCCTCTTCCTGAAGCAACTTCCGCTGCTCCGCCGTCTGGGCATCCAGGCGTTCCACGCGCTTCTCGAGCTGCTCGTGGCGGCGGCGATGCTGCTTGTCCAGCTCCTGCTTCTCCAGGCGCGCATCATCGAGCAGCTTCATCAGGCGCGTCTCACTGGCCTCGTGACGAGACTCTTCCTGCGCCAGGCGCTCCTTGAATTCGCTTTCCTGTTGCTGCACCAGCTGCTGATGGCGCTCATGGTCATGCTCGCGTGTCCGCTCGAGTGCGGTGACATCTTCCTGGGCAAGCGTCAGGCGCTTCTCGAGCTTCTCCTGCAATTGCTGCCATTGTTCGCGCTCACTGGTCAAGGTCGCCAGTGTCTGCACGCGCTCCTCGAGACGCGCCTGTACTCCCGCCAGTTGCTCCGTGAGTGCACTGAGCCGCTGCTCCGCATCCTCTGCGCGCCGCTGTGACTGTGCCTCGGCCTCACGGGCTGCCTCGGCTTGGCGGTCAGCTTCCTGCCGATAGTGCGCCAGGCTCTCGTTGGCCAGAGACTGGGCTTCACTCCATACCGTGGCCAGTGTCTCCGTCAGACTATCCGGCATCGCCTGGGTCAGAGGCTCATCACGTTTCTCGGCGCGACGTTGGCGCCATTCGCGCAGATGATCGCTGATGGTGGTGAAGCTGCCGGTCCCCAGCACTTCCCGAATCTTCTGCACGCTGGGCGCTTCACCACGTGCCATCAAGGATTCTATCGCTCGTTGTACATCCTCGTACTGGACGCCAATGCGCGCCATGGGAATCTCCGTCCGTATTCTGAAGTTGATGCTCAGCGGCCATTACGCCACGAAGTGACGTTCACTACCACTCCATTGGTCAGGATTCTGCGTGATATGCACAAGAAATCTTCCCTGTGCTCTCGCGGGCTCCCCTTTAGGCAGACTTCTGGCCGCTTAGCGTCATTGTAGCTACTCGTCTGCTTGGAATAAAGATAATTACATATTACGTAATACGTAATTTACGTTACCCTTGGTGGTAGCAATTCATGATTACGCGCATTATCTTGAATTATCATGGCCGTAACGTCACAATCAGCCCCCAGGCAACGCGACAGGAGTCGAGACAGTGGAGAAGGGCGCACACGGTGGCATGGCCGCATTGATCGGCCGCCTTGAGGGCGAGCTGGCCAATACCGCCAGCACTGCAGCCGTCACGCAGAGTGGCAATGCTGCACTCATCAAGGCGCAGACGGACATTGAGGCCGTGGCGGCGTGGCTCAATGAATATCGCCACAGCCCGCAGACCCTGCGCGCCTATCGCAAGGAAGCAGAGCGTCTGCTTCTGTGGCTAAGGGCGGAAGGTGAGCAGGGGAGAGGCGCCGCCCTGGCAAGTCTGGATCGTGAGCGGCTCGAGCACTTCGAGGCCTTTCTGGCCAATCCTCAGCCAGCGGAGGTCTGGATTGGCAGTGTGCGTGCCCGCAGGCACCCCGAGTGGCGACCCTTTCGCGGTCCGCTGGCTCCGGCCAGCCGCCGCCAGAGTCTGGTGATCCTGCAGGGGCTTTATGCCTGGTTAATCGAGGCTGGCTATCTGGCGCGTAATCCTTTCCGGCTAATGCGTGACAAGCGGCGCATGGACAATCGCACGCTGCGCATCGAGCGCTATCTCGAGCGTCCGCTATGGGATTGGTTGTGGGGGCGTATCGAGGCGCGCTGTGATGAGGTGCGTTGTCACGTACCGACAGCCGGCAGTGCCTCCCTCGAGCGCGAGGTGTCGCGGGAGCGATTCATCGCGGAGCGCCAGCGGTTTCTGTTCGCGTTTGCCTACCTGATGGCGCCGCGTATCGCCGAGATGGCCGCCGCCAGAATGGGGGATATCATCAAGCGGGAAGGCCAGTGGTGGTGGCGAGTGATAGGCAAGGGTGCCAAGCTGGCCGAGATTCCGCTGCCGCCCCCGATGCTCGAGGCCCTGGTGCGCTGGCGACGCCTGCGTGGACTGAGTGACTTGCCACAGGCACTGCCCGCTGATGAGTCACTGCCTCTGCTCGCGCGGTTGGATGGCACGACCCCTCTCGGCGACAATCAGCTCTACCGGTTGATCAAGCAGACGTTTACCCAGGCCGCCCACGACATGCGCCAGCGAACGGAGCACCCCGGCGACGCCAGCGAGTTGATGGCACGCACGCTCGACCAGGCAAGCCCGCACTGGCTGCGTCACACCGCCATTACCCACCAGGCACAGGCCGGGGTAGAGCTGCGTTTCCTGTCTCGCTCCGCCAGACACTCACGGCTGGATACCACCTCTCGCTACCTGCATGCCGAAGACGGCGAGTGGCAGCAGCAGATGGCAAGGCACTCGCTGGCGACGACGACGGCTACCCGTGAGGAGGAGGCGTGACTGCTGGCATGGCGCCAGGCTTCACGCCTCCCGTGCGTCCGTCGGAGTCAGGCGTTATCATGGCCGACAGCATATTTTCAGACACTCTTCAGTGACATCATCGGGAGTCAGCATGAGCGACGCGCAACAAGCGCAGGCGGAACTGGTCGAGGAATTCAGCTTCTTCGACAATTGGATGGACCGCTATCAGTACATCATCGACATGGGCAAGGCGCTGCCGGAATACCCGGAAGAGTTGAAGGGGCCTGAGACCAAGATCGACGGCTGCCAGTCCAACGTCTGGATTCATCCTGACGTACGTGGTGAAGGCAGCGAGCAGCGTCTGCACTTCCAGGCCACCTCGGATGCGGCCATCGTGGCAGGCCTGATCGCCGTGGTGCTGCGCATCTACAACGACCGGACGCCGCAGGAAATCGTCGCCACTCAGCCGACCTTCCTCGCTGAGCTTGGCCTCGACAAGCACCTGTCGCCGACACGCTCCAATGGTCTGCATGCAATGCTCAAGCGCATCTACGGTGTTGCCGAGCTGCACGCCAACGCCTGACGCCTGGCGAGAAAAGAGGCCTGACGATAACCAAGACGCCCGCCATGCCGATCGAGACATCTCGATCGGCATGGCGGGCGTCTTTGGCATTGCGATTGTCATTGCAATGACGCGCTGACTGGACCCAGCGGGAGGTTCGCAGTGTCGTCACAGGCTCAGCGGTGCTCCTTGACCTCCAGCACATGCGTCATGGCCTGTTGCTGACCATCCCAGACGTAGCGCAGGTGGGGGCCCTGGATGGGGATGCTGACCGCCGGTGGACGCAGGATGGCCGCGCATTCGGCATCGGGCTCAACCTTGGCATGGCGGACGCTGGGGTAGAGCAGACCATGACTGCCGGTATCTCTCATCTTCGCCGCGAAAGCCTGGCCGGCCGGGTAGCTGGCCGTGTCCGGCTGGCATAGCTCGGCGTATCCCTGGCGAATGTCGTGCAAGGGTTGCGTCACGCGATTGACGTAACTGCGCATCGTCATTTCCTGGCTGGGTTGCGCGGTATCGGCCAGAAAGCGTGCCATGTGAAAGCGGGTTTCGCTGATGGCGGTGTCCAGGCTACTGGCGCAGTAGTAGACACCGAAGCTGCCATCGGTGAAACGTGATGCGCGCCCGATGTGCGTGAAGGCCGCCATCACCGGTGTGGAGCCCGGCCCGCTGATGCGATCCTCGGGTGCGACACGGTTCAGCTCGCCGGCCTCCTCGCGCAGACGATCATTGGTCAGCGCCTCGATGGCAAACGCCATCTCCAGCTCATCAGGCTCGAGAATATCCTCGAACACCGAGATGGGCGGGAAGGCGCTGGAGATGACGCGCCAGGCGTTCTGCCAGTCCGGCAGTGTCAGGGCAGGTTGGGGCAGGGCGCTCATGCTCATCCACGCACTCCGTCGAGATAACGACGGGTGTCGGCCAGTGACACCACCTGCCCGGCCAGCATGTAGTCGAGCGCGCTCTGTCCATTGAAGGGAGCGGCACGATTGGGGCGGCGCACCCATTCATGGGCCATTTCAGGCGTGTTGCTGAACAGGATGCGCAACGCCTTGTGAATCCCCATCACGTAGGAGATACGCTCCAGGGTGTCATTGGGCAGGCGGACTTCCGGCAGCTTGCGGTACTTGTGATAGGTGGTGGTGCCGATGCCGCCGAGCAGCACGCGTTGATCGGCAGCGCTGCATTGCCATTTCTCCATGATGTTGAAGAAAGACTTGAGGGCAACGCGACCCGCGCTGGGGCTGGTCGGGGACACACGATCGATGGCGGTTGCGGTGGGCATGGTGCTCTCCTGCTGACTGACGATGGCATCGCACATGACGCCTTTCACATGTGAAGTATATCACGACTTCACTTCACATGCGTAAATCAGCTCGCAGGAGCGTGCGACACCATCAGGGCGTGGGGCCTGAGTCGCGGTCATTGCCCGCGCAGCAGTCTGACGATGACTCCTTGCGTGGCGGCACGGGGTCCACTCCTCCGGGGCCACCGAGGGGATGGCAGCGTGACAGGCGTCTGGCTGTCAGCCAGCACCCCTTGAGCGGCCCATGCACCTTGATGGCCTCGAGGCCATAACTGGAGCAGCTGGGATAGAAGCGACAACGCGGCCCCAGCAGCGGGCTGAGCACCAGCTGATAGCCGCGCAGCAGGCCGGTGAGCAGGCGCGTCATGCCAGCCGTCATAGCGCGCGACAGCGAGCCGCGAGCAGGGCGGGAATCGGGGTCTCGTTGACCTGACTCAGGCGTTGCCATACAGCGTGTCGGGATCAATGATCGGTGCATCGGTGATCTCTGCGCCTTCGGCGTCAAGGCGCCAGTAGAAGCAGCTCTTGCGTCCGGTATGGCAGGCAGGGCCGGTCTGATCGACCTTGACCAGCAGGGTGTCACCGTCGCAGTCAAGGTGGGTGCTGACCAGATGCTGCTGCTGACCGGAGCTTTCGCCCTTGCGCCATAGCTTGCTGCGCGAGCGCGAGAAGTAGCACACGCGTCCCGTGGTCAGCGTCTCGCGCAACGCCTCGGCATTCATCCACGCCATCATCAGTATCTCGCCGCTGTCATGCTGCTGGGCGATGGCAGGAATCAACCCGTCGCCATTCCACGGCAGGGCAGCCATCAGGGTGTCCAGCGCGACCTTTTCGCCGACCTGTGCATTTTCCAGCGACTTGAGCAGTCCATCCTGTGCCATTGAATCCATATCCTTGCAGAAGCTGTATCGAAGACTGGCCCCGTCGCGACGTTCACTGCGCAGGTTGCAGCGTTTCGGTTCGGAGGCCAGATCTCAAGAAGTCTCAGTGTAACAAGCCGCGACTCAGCGGCGCAGACCGCCACGGGCGCTACGCCAGATCAGCGAGACCAGATAGGCGATCCCCGCCACCAGTACGATGGTGGCACCGGCAGGCAGATCGAACTGCCAGGAAAGCGCCAGACCACCGGTGGTGAAGGCCATGGCCGCCAGACTCGCGATCACGATCATCATGCCCAGTGAGCGCGCATGATGGCCGGCCAGCGCGGCTGGCAGTGACAGCAATGCCAGCACCATGATCAGCCCGACGGCCTGCAGCAACAGCACCACGGTGATGGCGACCAGCACCAGCAACAGCAGATAGAGCGTCTTGACCGGCACTCCTCGCAGGCGAGCGAACTCTTCATCGAAGATCACGGCCGTCAGAGGACGGTGCACGACCAGCAGCACCAGTGCCAGCCCACCCACCATCCAGGCCAGGGTGCCGATGGCGTCCGCGGGCACCAGCAGCAGATTGCCGAACAGATAGCTCATCAGATCGACCTTGTAACCCGGGGTCTGACTGATGAAGAGGATGCCGGTGGCCATGCCGATGGCCCACAGCGCACCGATGACGGTGTCTTCCTGGTCAAACCCCTTGAGGCTGATATAGCCGATCAGCAATGCCGCGAGGATGGCACTGATGAAGGCACCGACGAGCGGGCTGGCCCCCATGAAGTAGGCGATCCCCATGCCGGCAAGCACCGTGTGGGCGATGCCGCCTGCCAGATAGCCGATGCGGCGTACCACGACATAGGGGCCTACCAGGCCCGCCGCGAGACTTGCCAACAGGCCGGCGAAGAGGGCGTTCTGAAGAAAGTCCTGGCTGCCCAGGGCGGTGATGAAATTCATGTGTTGTAAGCCTAGAGCGCGGGGCAGGCGCCGTGAAAGAAATGAAACCCGCCAGGCAGCCTGTCACGGGCCGCCGTATCAATGATGGTGATGAATCATCTGGACGTGTTCACCGTAGAGCCGCTCGATCGATTCGGCGGTCAGCGTCTCGGTGTCATGGACGATCATCTTGCGGTTGAGACAGGCCACCCGATCGACATAATCACTGATGAAGCCGAGATCATGACTGATCACCACGACGCTCATGCGATTGGCCAGCCGATTGAACAGCTCGAACAATGAACGCTCACCATCGCTGTCGACACTCGCGGTGGGTTCATCCAGCAGCAGCAATTGCGGCTCGGCCGCCAGTGCCCGGGCTATCAGGACACGCTGCAGCTGACCGCCGGAGAGGGCATCGATATGCCGACGGCGCAGATGACCGATACCGACTTCCTCCAGTACCGCACCGATCGCCTCACGATCCGCGCGTGGCCAGGGGCCCCATTGACGCTTGCGTCCCTGGCGCCCCATCAGCACGACGTCTTCCACGCGGATCGGAAAGCGCTTCACGAAATTGGCGAACTGTGGCACATAGCCGATATGGCGTGCGGCAGATTGGGGAGTGCGCCCCAGCACGCGGACACACCCAGCTGCCGGCTTGTGAAGGCCAAGCACCAGCTTGAGCAAGGTGCTCTTGCCGCCTCCATTGGGGCCGATCAGCCCCACGATCTCGCGGGCGCCGACCTGGAAGTCGACATCGTCGAGAATGACCTGCTCACCATAGCGAAAGGTCACGCCGCGAATATCGATGGCATCCGGCGCATCCGCCGGGACCGGGCGAAATACCGGACCGACACTGCGCCCGGTGGCTGGTGCATCCGGATGGCTGTCCGGGCGCCGGCGCGCGACGGAGATGGGGCTGGCCATGACGAGAGGTACCTCTTTGCAACGCAGACGGGCGCGTGAGCGCCCGTCTGACTTTTTTATGGGGCAGAGCATTGTGCAAGATCATGCCGCATGCGCAATACCTGGCCAGAAATTACTGACTGTCGGTCCGCTCGAAGCCTGCTTTCAGTGCTTCGGTGGCACGCTTGAGATTCTCGAGATAGTCCTCGGCCAACGGGTCAAGCACGGCGACTTCGGCATCCAGCGAGCTGGCGATGCGCTTGGCGGCCGTCTGGGAGAATTGTCCCGAGACGAAGATGGTGCCGATGTTCTCGTCCTTGGCACGTGTGACCAGAGTGGCCATCTCGCGTGGTGTAGGCTCACGACCACTGACTTCAATGGCATGCTGCGCGAGTGAGTAGCGATCCGCGAAGTAGCCGAAGCTGGGGTGGAAGATCAGGAAGTTGCGACCCTTGTAAGGTGCCAGCGCCTGCGCGATCTGCGTGTCCAGCGCATTCAGGGTCTTGAGCAGCCGCTGCTCATTGGCATCGATTTCACCGGCATGTTCAGGCAGCTGGGCTTCCAATACCTTGGCAGTGCGCTCGACGACGGTCTGCATTCGCTGCGGATCCAGCCAGAGATGAGGGTCGGCTTCGCCGAGGTCTTCATGCTCATCATGGCCCGCGTGCTCGTCATGATCCGCGTGGTCTTGATGGCCGTGCTCGTCATGATCTGCGTGGTCTTGATGGCCGTGCTCGTCATGCTCTGCGTGGTCTTCATGCTCATCATGGCCCGCGTGCTCGTCATGGTCGGAGCCGTGATCATGATGATGAGCGTCTTTACTGCCGAAATGGCGCGTGTTGAGACCCTCTTCCAGATGCACGACCTGCATCTCGGCATTGTTCTTCTCGAGACGCGGCAACCAGACCTGCTCGAAGGGTACGCCGATGGCGAGATAGAGGGGAACCGTCGACAACTCGGCCACCTGGCGAGGGGTCGGATCATAGGTGTGCGGGCTGTTGCCCGGTTTGACCAGCGTCGTGATCTCGACATGATCCCCGGCCAGCTGATCGACCATCCACTCGATAGGCGGCACGCTGACGGCGACATGCAGTGGCGCACTGTCTTCGGCTTGCGCGTTGGGGGCCGCCAGAACGGCAAGCGCACCCAGCACGCTCAACGGCAGGCTACGCGCAGCCCGCGAACCCAGCGTGCGCTGGATCCGGGACAGCAGCTTTTCGCAGAACACTTGGCGAGAGGCCAGGGGAGAGCCCGCATGCATACTCATGACACCACTTCCTTTGCTAGTGATCACGGCATGATGCGGGCAAGGCGTGCCGAAGATCGACACGCCAGGACCGCCATCAGCCGCGGTTGAACGAGAGACGCTGGCCGTTGGCCACCGGGTTGACGGTCTTGCCGTCATAGGCTTTCACGCCATTGACGAAGGTCGCATCGATGCGTGCCTTGAAGGTCACGCCATCGAAGGGGCTCCAGCCACACTTGTAGAGCACGTTGTCACGGGTGACGCTGGTCTCGCCATTCAGGTCGACCAGCACGAGATCCGCGAACGCCCCTTCACGGATATAGCCGCGATCGACGATGGAGAAGCGATCCGCGACGTTGTGGCTGGTCTTCTGTACCAGGGTTTCCAGGTCGTAGATGCCGTCCTGAACCTGATCCAGCAGTGACAGCAGGGCATGCTGCACCAGCGGCAGACCGGAAGGCGCCTTGAAGTAGGGGTTCTGCTTCTCTTCCCAGGTATGCGGCGCGTGGTCAGTGGCAATGATGTCGATGCGACCATCCATCACGGCGGCACGCAGGGCGGCACGGTCTTCGGCGGTCTTCACGGCCGGGTTGCACTTGATCAGGCTGCCACGCGTGTCGTAATCGGCATCGCTGAACCACAGGTGATGCGCGCAGACCTCGGCGGTGATCTGCTTGCCAGCCATCGGGCCCGGCTTGAACAGCGCCATCTCTTCAGCGGTGGTCAGGTGCAGGACATGCAGCTGGGTGCCGTTGCGAGTGGCCAGGTCGATCGCCAGGCGTGAGCTCTTGATGCAGGCCTCGCGAGAACGGATCAGACCGTGCTCGGAGAAGGGCACGTCTTCCCCGAAACGCTCACGCCAGCGCGCCTCGTTCTCCAGAATCATCGGAGTGTCTTCGCAATGCGTGACGATGGGCGTCGGAGCATGCTTGAAGATACCTTCGAGAATCTCCGGATCATCGACCAGCATGTTGCCGGTCGAGGCACCCATGAAGATCTTGATGCCGCAGGTCTGATTCGGATCCAGCGTCTTGATCGCTTCCAGGTTGTCGTTGCTGGCACCCAGATAGAAGGCGTGGTTGGCATGCGCACGACCCGCCGCCACGGCAAACTTGGCCTCCAGCGCATGGCTGTCCAGGGTGGCCGGCTTGACGTTGGGCATGTCGAAGAAGGTCGTGATGCCCCCGGCGACGGCGGCGGCCGACTCGGTGGCGATATTGCCCTTGGCGGTCAGGCCGGGCTCACGGAAATGCACCTGATCATCAATCATGCCCGGCAGCAGATGGCGGCCGGCAGCATCGATCACTTCACGCGCGTCCAGATGTGAGAGATCACTGCCGATGGCATGGATACGCCCGTCCTTGATGCCCACATCCAGAGTGGAAATGGTGCCTTCATTGACGACCTGTGCCTGCGAAATGCGGATGTCCAGCATGTGACGTCCTCCGTGGGAAGCAAATGTTATATCGTATCAAAAGCGCTCGCAAGCGCCATTCACTGAGCGGTTTCTACCATGTCAGCGACCTGAGAGGCGCATTTCTGGCAACGCCCCTCAAGTTCGACAGTCTGGCGTTCGATCGTGAAACCATGGCGATCTGCACTGGCGAGAAGGCGAGTGCCAAGATCATCGTCGTGCATCTCCTCGACTCTCCCGCAACCACGGCAGATCAGCAGCTGGAAACCGTGCTGATGCTCGGGACAGTGGCAGGCAAGGAAGGCATTGAGCGATTCGATGCGATGGACGAGGCCTTGTTCGATCAGGAAATCCAGCGCGCGATAGATCGTGGGCGGGCGGGCGGCACCGTGTTCCTTGGCAAGCTGATCCAAGAGGTCGTATGCCTTGAGTGCGCCATGACTGTTGGCGATCAATTCCAGCACACGTCGCCGGATCGGGGTGAAACGCACGCCACGCTTCAGGCATTGGCGTTCAGCCTGGTCGATCAGCGAAAGTTGCTCGGGCATGAAGAATCCTGGGTGTCGGGAATTCTGAGGATCGAGAATCCGGGATGACGAGAGGCCAGTGACACGTTGAGAGTGAATCAGATCAGCGTGTTACCTCAATGAACAGACTCTTATTCTAGGGCATTTGGGCGGTCTCGGGCCATATGCAGACTCAGGCTTGTCAGATAGCGGCAAGGTAGAGTGTTGTCACTGCACATCAAAGACATGTTATAACATAACAATAACGAGCGTGATTTCCCTCTTGCCTACCCACCGAGGCGCTTACCATGCACTCGATCACTCCGATCACTCCGATCACTCCGATCACTCCGATCACTCCGATCACTCCGATCACTTCTCATGACACACCATCGGCTTCCCGGCCTGCGAAGGGCGGCAGGTTGGCCCAGTCAGCTGTCACGGCGAGCGGTTCGAAAGATTCGGCAACACCACACTGGCACATCGGCGAGCAGGCGCTGGATCTCGGGGAGATCTTTCGCCCGGAGGTGACGCTGGCCGTGATGCAGCGCCGCATCGATGCGGCATTGAAAATGGCGGTCAAGGCTCAGTCCTCGGGTGCCTACCCGCTGCGCATGCGCTGGCGCGGGCCTATCAATGACCTGCGTGAGGCGCTGGAGCGCTACCTACCCGCACCGGATGCCGGGGCTGCGCTGATAGAGGATATCTATGTGCTGGGAGAGGCCATCGGCGAGCTGTTCGACGTGCAGGATATCGGCATGCGGCTGGAAATGACCCAGAGCGCCATGTGCCCACGCTTTCATGTGGATCGCATTCCGGTCCGGTTGGTGACGACCTATGAGGGCCCCGGAACGCAATGGTTGCCGGAGCAGGCCGCCGATCGCCTGGCTCTGGGGCATGGCGTTGTCGGACACCGGGACATCTGTCGGGACCCGGAACAGATCCGGGAGCTGCGCCCGGGAAGCCTGGCCTTGCTCAAGGGAGAATGCTGGCCCGGCAATGAGGGGCATGGCCTGATCCATCGCTCGCCAGTCGTGCCGACCGGTAGCCGCCTGATGCTGAGCATGGACCCCGGTTGAGGGTCTCGTCCCGCGAACGCAAACGCCCCGTGACACTCGCGTGTCACGGGGCGTTGTTCTCTGCGGTCACGCCATCATTCAGGAATGGGGGCCATTCCGACGTTGGCCACGTCTTCCTTGCTGCGTGCGAAGTGCTTGCGGGCGAAGGCTACCCGTTCCGCGACAGGCACGCCATCGGGTTGACGCTCGATCAGTTCGAGACGCTTGCGCAGTCCTTCGCCATTGGCCATCTGGATGGCGAGGCCCGGTCGCGCATTGAGCTCGAGCAGCATCGGGCCATGACGCCGGTCAAGCACCATGTCCGTGCCCAGATAGCCCAGTCCCGTCATCTCGTAACACCCTGAGGCCAGTTCGAGCAGGGTGTCCCACTGGGGTACCTTGAGCGAGAAGATGTCATGTCCCGTATCGGGGTGGGCGAACTGCGGGCGATCATACTGCACGCCGCGCACGGCCCAGCCTGACCCGATATCCAGCCCGACACCGACCGCCCCCTGGTGGAGGTTGGCCTTGCCATCCGAGGCCGCCGTCGACAGGCGCATCATCGCCATCACGGGATAGCCCTTGAAGACGATGACCCGAATGTCGGGAACGCCTTCATAGGTGAACTCGGCGAAGGCCTGATCGAAGGAAATCAAGCCTTCGACCAGCGCCACATCCGGTGAGCCGCCCAGCGAATAAAGTCCTGACAGGATGTTGGAGACGTGGCGCTCCATGTCGGCACGCGTGATGCGCGCGCCGCTGGGCTTCACATACTCTTCGCCATCATGGTGCTCGATGACGAGGATCCCCTTGCCGCCAGAGCCCTTGGCCGGCTTGATCACGAAACCTGCGTGATCGCGCACCATGTCGACGACCCGCTCGACCTCGAACTGGCTGGCGACCTTGCCGATCATCTCCGGCGAGGCCAGACCGTACTTCTGACACAGCAGCTTGGTCTGCAGCTTGTCATCCACCAGCGGGTAGAGGCGGCGGTCGTTGTACTTCGAGATATAGCCGATGTTGCGGCGATTCATGCCGACAACCCCCCGGGCACGCAGGGCGCCCGGCGTGGTCCAGTTGCGCGACCAGCGATTCATCCATGACGCGAGCATCTCAATCCTCCGTCAGCGGCTTGAAGCGACGCAATTCCAGCAGACGATAGCCGGTGTAATTGCCCAGCAGCAGGATGAAGGCCATCAGCACCAGCTGCAGACCCAGGAAGTTGAAGGTCAGGTGGCGCACCCACGGATTGTTCATTGCCAGATAGGCCAGCACGGCGGTCAGAAGGCTACCGCCACCTTGCTTGAGGACTTCCTTGGGGCCTTCCTCTTCCCAGAGGATCGACATGCGCTCGACGGTCCAGGACAGGATGATCATCGGGAAGAAGGTGATGGTCAGGCCGGCATTGAGGCCGAAGCGATAGGCGAGTACCGAGAAGATCGAGATGATCGCGATCACCGTGATGATCACCACCGAGACCCTGGCGACAAGCAACAGGTTGAGCCGCGAAAGGTAGCTGCGAATCACGAGCCCGGTGGCGACGATGAGCAGGAAACCGATCAAGCCGGTGATCAGGCTGGTCTGGATGAAGGCGAGGGCGATCAACACCGGCATGAAGGTACCGGAAGTCTTCAGGCCCACGAGCACCCGCAGCAGCACGACGACCAGTGCGCCGATCGGGATCAGCAGAATGGTCTTGAACAGGGCCTGCTCTTCCAGCGGCAGCGAGTGGATAGAGAAGTTGAGCAGCTCGTCATTGGCCAGCTTGTTGCGAACCGCGACGGCGGCCGGTTCGTTGTGGCGAATCATCGAGAAGCTGACGCGGGAATTGACGCCACCTTCCACTTCCAGCATCGGGGCACCGCGGCCTTCCCACAGCAGCAGGTTGTCAGGCTCACCTTGCTTGCCGGTCTCGGGGTTGATAAGCACCCAGTCAGTGTTGAGCTTCTCACCCTCGGGGGAGTCGATCTCGACAGCCTGATTGCTGTCAGGTGTCTCGGCGAAGACCTGCAGCCAGGAGCTCACGTTCTGGCGACGGCGTCCGTCTTCCAGGCTCAAGCCACTGACCAGGCGTGCGCTCACGCCCGCTTCATTGAGCAGACGCAGCATCAGCACCGGACGCTGGAACTGGGTCAGCAGCAGACGCGCGTTCTCACCCTGACGCTGATTGTCGAACTGCTTGATCAGTTCACGGGCGAAGGTGAAGGAGTCGGCGCTGCGGGTGCGCGCCTGCTCTATCACCTGAGCGGCAGCCGTATCATAGGGACGTTCCCAGGACACTTCCTGAGGCGCCGGCAGGCGCTTGATGGCAGCAGGCGTCGCGTTGTCGGACTCCAGCATGGTCACGGTGTAATACAGCAGCTGGGAGCCAGCGGCCTCACGGATCGACCATTCAGCACGACGGCCCGGCAGATCATCCAGGTACGACAACCCGAAGCCGGAGGAGGCCGTGTTCTCGGTCAGGACGCTATAGCCTTTCTGATTTTCCGGAAGCGCCAGCGACGCCTTGACCGGACCGCCCGTTGCCGTGAAGGCGACCTGGGCCTCGATATCCCAGACTTTCTGTTGTGCACCCGGCACCCAGGGCACATCGAAGGAAATATGGCGGTAGGCGGTCAGGCCCACGCCAATCAGCATCAGCAGGCCGACCAGAAGGTAAAAGGAGAAACGCGACATGGGAGTCCTTGAGTATTATGCAGTCACAGGGTCTGGCACCCGGCCAGACCCTGTCAGTGGAGATGTTCGAGATCCGTGAACGTCAGGTGAGGGCGAGGGTCAGTCGCGATTTCCTTCATTCGGGTCCTGATCCTTGGCAGCGGCGGTGCTGGGAGCGCTGCCCGGGAATTCCGGACGCGGATTGATGAAGGTGCGGCTGACATCGACGGCTGCGATATCCATCATGAAACGACGGCCCAACAGCACCGGGTACGTCAGATCACGACGGTCATTCAGGGTGAATTCGACACGCTGCTTGATGTCGCCAAGCGTCATCAACATGCTGACCACAGGACGGTCTTCCCGGCCTGACGCCTGCACGATGGTCACGGTACGGCTGACCTTGGCTTCTACCCACTTGTCGCGTACTTCGGGAACGAAGTATTTGGCATCCTCGCGAAGCGCCAGCTTGAACTTGACCCACTTGTCGCCATCACGTTCGAACTCGGTGATGTCACGCGCCGACAATGAGGACGTGTTCGCGCCGGTATCGATGCGCGCCTTGAAATAGCTGCCGATGTCCGGAAAGCCGACCCACTCGACACGTCCGAGCAGCGTCTTGTCCATGATCGGGTTTTCAGAGGCGGTCTTGCAGGCCTGAACCACCTGCGGAGCTGCCGGCTGTTCCATTTCGGCATGCATGCGGCGTAATTGGCTGCCGACTTCCCGCATGTCGCGGCGCAATGAGCGGTTCAGTTCGCGCTGCTCGACAAGCTGTTGTTGCTGGACGTCGCATTGCCCGGCGATCTGGCTCTCCAGGGCATCGATGCGTTGCGAGAAGGCCTCCGGGGTCAAGACCGGCTTGGGGGGCTGAGGTTGCGCCGGAACACAACCTGCCATGACGATGACGCTGGACAATGACACGGGCAGCAGCAGCTTGCGGATCAGCATGATAAAGAGGGTTCCTGTTCAGCCTTGCTGACGATCTCGTCTTCACGAGTTCGCCTTGCATGATTCTTGTTCATCCATCTCGCACCGTACTTGCACGAGTGGATGATGGGAGGGAGCCCGGCCACCTTCAGTCGTCGTCTTCGCAGCGATCGCTGAAGGTGTGGCAAAGGGCGATGATACGTAGGCCGGATAGTCGCTGTCCATGATTCGCCACCCTCGGCTGGTGCGCCCGGGAACGGCTTCCGTCAATGCGTTGCCATTCACGGACAATCATTCAATCCAGCGTGATGCGAAGCGCTCATGACGCCTCTTGCCGTCGATTCCATCGCTCGACAGGCAAGAACGTCGCTCGTTGGGGACGTGCCTGTCCCAGCCGAGTTGACGGCTCCGGCTACCATACTTTGGCACTTATTTCATGGACTTGCACATTTCTCGCATCGTGAGTGCACCTTGTGGTGGGTGTCACAAGTCATCGAATGATCGGCGGGAGCACTGGAGACCTCAGTGGCGAAGTCTGTTCTCAACGGGCTGGTCGTGACACAAGGGCAGAAGAAGACCAATCACTGACGTCAGCTGACGACAGGCAGACATGCTGCTGAACTTTTCAGTACATCAGGCACTCGAGTTGTGGTTCAGCATGGCGGGTATCGGTCACGCACAGCGAATACATGACAGGCAGCATGATCGTCAGGGCGGGTCCAGTGAGACGTGAGTCTGGGTTTCTCGAATACTCGATTTAACATAATATATATTATACGAGCCTATGAGAATTCGACATCACGCCCGCGTTGACGATCCACTGCAAGCGTCGAGACACATCCAAATTGCTATTTGTAGAATCACTGCATAGTATCAGTACAAGTTTCCTTGTCGAGAATGTCGATGATTCGCTCCCGCTTGCGTCCCCTCGGTCTGATCACCCTGCTGGCCTCCTCGGCAAGTCTGTTGATGGCTTGCAGCAGCCCCTCAATCGATACCTATGCCGGTTCCGGTCCCGAGTTCAGAATCGACGAGTACTTCCTCGGGCACACACGAGGCTGGGGAATGGTTCAGGATCGTTCCGGTGAAGTGACTCGGCGCTTCGTGGTGGACCTACAGGGCACCAGGCAGGATGGACGATTGACCCTCAACGAGAACTTTCGCTACAGCGATGGCGAGACGCAGTATCGACAATGGACCTTCATCCCGACGGCTGACCGTCAGTGGCGCGGCACGGCAGCTGACGTGACCGGAGAAGCCACGGCAGCCAGCAATGGCCATGCCTTTCGCATGCAATATGTCCTGCAGGTTCCCATCGATGGCAGTGTCTGGGAGTTCAACATGGATGACTGGATGTATCTGCAACCAGACGGACGCGTGTTGAATCGCACCTCGATGCGCAAACTGGGCATCGAGCTTGCCACCATCACCCTCGCCTTTCAGCGCTGCCCCTGTGAGAGCGACCGCTAGAGGCGCTTGTTCAAGGGCAAATGTGTCTCGGCAAGCCACTGGGCATAGCTATCTTCCGGGAGCGCAGGTTGCCCGAAGGCATCGCTCTGAACCTGATCGAACCCGAGAGACTCAAGCTCCGATAGCTGCTGAACTCGCTTGCTACCTACCGCGATGGGCACCAGTCCCAGCGTTTTCATCGCACAGGTCCATGCCTTGATCAAACGTGTCTGATCCGGCTCATGCTGCTGAGGTACCATGAAGCGTGGGTGCAGCTTGACGGCTACCGCCGGCATCCGGCTCAACAGACGCAGATTGGCATTTTCCCGGCCAAACCGATCAATGCAGAAGGAGACTCCGTCACGGGTCAACGAGGTCATTGCCGCAATCAGTGCCTCTGGTGTCTCCGCGAAGCGTTCGCAGCCCGTGAGATCCAGGCGCAGATGCTCCCCCTTGAGGCGGTAAAGTCGCAGGATGCGTCTCAATGTCTCGGCGTATTCACTGTCAATCAGGCGCTTCGCCGAGAGATTCAGTGATACCGGCACTCCGAGAGACTCCGTGGAGCGCTGCGACTGCCAACGACTGACCATGGCGCACGTCTGGCGCAACACCCAGGTATCCAGTTCTTCGCCAAGGCCTGCGCGCTCAGCCATGCGCAACATCTGGTTCGCGGTGACCCAGCGCCCTTGAACCTGCCAACGCAGCAGCATCTCCATGCCGCACACCTTTCTCGTCCGGACATCCAGGATCGGCTGCGCATGCAGGCTGAGCTCATTGTCTCGCAAGGCCCGGGCGAAGCGATCACCCAATGCGATGGCAAGCGTGACATTGCTACTGAGATCGGCGACCTGAAGATTCTGCTGACACGGTGCCCAATGCGCCGCACTGGCAAGTTCCTCCTCGAGAAGTTCGACAAGCTCATGGGCCGTGGCCCCCTCGGGCGTGAAGGTGGCCGTTGCGACCAGGAGTTTGGGCCTCAGAGCACTGGAAAGATGCATCAACCAGGGCTGAGTGATGAAACGTTGCCAACGCATGCCGCTGACAGACTGCCGCTGAGGCAGCAGGATGATCAAGGTATCGCTGCACAGACGACCCTTGATGACGTCTTCATCATCGAAGCTTTCATTGATCTGGCTGGACAGTGACTGCATCACCTCCTGGAGGAAGACCTCGCCCTGATGGTGACGCCAGTGTTCTGCCTCCGATACCTTGAGCATGATGGCCTGGTAGCTTTCACTCCCTCGGTTTTCCATCCAATGGGCAAATGTCTGAAGATAACGTCGTCGTGTGCTGTAGCCGGTAATGGGGTCAATGCTGGCCTGAAGCGTGGCACGCGTTCGTTCCGTCAGGAGGCTGTCGCGCTGGATCAGCTCGTTTTCGACCAGCATGGCACAGCGTCCCAGCCTTTCGAGTTGAGGCGCACTCAGCTCACGTGGTGTGTGATCGATGAGGCACAAGGTGCCCAATGGCAATCCTGAACTGTCTCGCAGCAAGGCGCCGGCATAGAATCGGAGATATGGCGGGCCGGTGACCAGGGGATTGTCATGGAAGCGTTCATCCTTGCTCGCGTCGTTGACGACGAGGTAGCGCTCTTCATGGAGAGCGTGAGCGCAGAAGGCCAGGTCACGCCCCGTTTCACGTGCATCGATACCGCAGTGGGCCTTGAACCATTGGCGATTCTCGTCCACCAGTGACACGAGACAGATGGGGACATCGAAGATATCCGCGACCAGGCGCGTCAGGTCGTCATAACGCTTTTCATGCTCACTATCCAGTACGTGAAGCGCGTGCAGGCTATCGATTCGCTCCTGTTCGCGAGGATGAGGGGCTGCTGGCATGAACCCGGGACGCCCACCTGCCGCAATGGCGGGTGGGCTGACAGACGCGTTGTGTGGGGGGATGGCCATTGGCGAGGATCTCATCTGAGTGACACGGACACCATTCAGCTTATCGTTGCCTGCATCGCGAAGGGAGACTTAGCGCCTCTGGTCAATTAAACGGTAAACTTTCGAATATTCGTGATGCAATATGGAGCCGCGCGCCCTGCTGCCCTGCTCCCACATACCACGAAGCCCCCGCAGCTTGGCTGCGGGGGCTTCGTGTGGTCAGGCCATGGATCTCGCGGTTCGTGACGCGGATTCAGGCTTCGGCAGGTGCGTAGGAGCCATCTTCACGGTGGACTTCCTTGCCGGTCAGACCCGGCGTGAAGACACATGCCAGATGCATGGTCTTGGTAGCACGCAGCAGGTGGTCGTCATGTTCATTGAGGATATAGACGTCACCCGGCTTGATCGGCCAGACCTTGCCATCCGCCAGTGTCTCCACCTCGCCCTCACCTTCCATGCAATACACGACTTCATAGTGGTGCTTGTAGTGGATATGGGTCTCGGTACCTTCGAAGATACGGGTGATATGGAAGGAGCACTTGCCACCATCTTCGTCGAGCAGCAGACGAGTGCTGTCCCAGTTGCCGTTCTCGGCCTTGACCAGACGATCCGTCTTGCGGGCTTCCTCGAGATTGCGAACGATCATCAACTTCTCCTCATTTGGGCGCTGTCATGACTCGACAGCTGACAGATGGCGATTCCCGCAGTGACATGAAGGCAATGGCGCTTGAACACGAAACAGCCACGACGCAGAACGATGAGCGCCTTCTTCGGTGACAGGTGACAAGGGCCAGGAATCGCATGAGATGACCCGCGCCATGGCGGGCCAGGGAAGAACGGACGCCGATCACGTGACCAGCGCCCGATACCGCAGAGACTCAGCGCAGGACGGCTGCCGCATTTTCCTCGATGATGTCGAGGGCTTCCAGCAGGTCTTCATCACGGATGGTCAGCGGACACAGGCATTTGACGACCTGCCCAGAGTGACCGCTGGTCTCGATGATCAGGCCCTGCTCGAAACAACGTGAGGTGATGGCATCTGCCAGTTCACCTGACGCCACATCGATACCGCGCATCAAGCCACGACCTTTCTCGTGTGCCGCGAAGCCGTTTTCACGCGCCTTGGCGGCAATCTTCTGGAAGCGCTCCTCGACGATACGGCCCTTGCGCTGGATGTCGCGCTCGAACTTGTTGTCGCTCCAGAAGTGACGCAGTGCAGCGGCGCCGGTCACGAAGGCCAGTGCATGGCCACGGAAGGTGCCGTTGTACTGACTCGGCTTCCACTCATCCAGCTCCGGACGCATCATCACCATCGCGAACGGCACGCCAGAGGCCGACAGCGACTTGGAGTTGCAGACGATGTCCGGAACGATGTCGGCATGCTCGAAACTGAAGAACTTGCCGGTACGACCACAACCCGCCTGGATATCGTCGATGATCAGCAGGATCTTGTGCTCCTTGCACAGGGCATCCAGACGCTGCAGCCATTCGATGGAGGCCGGGTTGATGCCACCCTCGCCTTGTACGGTCTCGACCAGTACGGCTGCCGGGCGGTCAAGACCACTGGAGGAGTCCTTCAGCAGCTTGTCGAGATACGCGACAGTGTCGACACCCTCGCCCATGTAACCATCATAGGGCACGAACTGTGCGCCCTGGGCAGGCAGACCCGCTGCATCACGGAACTTGGCGTTGCCTGTCGTGGCCAGAGCACCCATGGTGACGCCATGGAAACCATTGGTGAACGACACGATGTTGTGACGGCCCGAGACCTTGCGCGCCAGACGGATGGCGGCTTCGACGGCATTGGTACCGGTCGGCCCTGGGAAGTGGACCTTGTAGTCCAGACCACGCGGTTTGAGGATCACTTCTTCCAGTGCTTCCAGGAAGTCGCGCTTGGCGGAAGTCCACATGTCGAGACCGTGGATGATGCCATCGCTGCTGATGTAATCGATCAATGCCTTCTTGAGCACCGGGTGGTTGTGCCCGTAGTTGAGCACGCCCGCGCCGGCCAGGAAATCGATGTAGCGCTTGCCATCCTCGGTGAACAGGTGGGCATTCTGCGCCTTGGTGAAGACGGTCGGGAAAGAACGAGAATAGGTGCGTACCTCGGATTCCATCTGTTCGAGTATCTGCGTATTCATGCTGTCACCTCCCTGGTGATGGATGGCCATGCTCGGCGCGATGAAAGCGCTGAGGGCCATGCCAGAATGTAAAGACGATTCAACGAATGACACTGACCCGCTTGCACACGATGACTTGGGGGTCGACAAGTGATGTCACGACTTTCCTGTCATGAACATCCAGCGGGTGAGACGTGATTCTCCTCGAGGTCCGACACGAGAATCGTGACGCCGCCTCACCCGAGACTTCTCCATGGCGTCTTGAGACACCCTGGCTGGCTCAGATATCGCTCGGCAGGAACGGACCGATACGTACCAGGTTCTCCGCGAGGTGCACGCCGCCCAACTGATCCGAGGAGAAATACTCACGCGAATGCAGGGGGACCTGCCAGCGCTCGGACAGACGCGTGAAGAGCGCCCAGGACGCTTCATTGTCAGGTGTGATGGTGGTCTCGAGGTGGCGCACATGGGCCATCTCCGGGCGCTTCATCACGGCTTCGATCAGACGACGTGCCAGGCCGGTCCCGCGGGCTTTCTCACCGACGGCGATCTGCCACAGGAAGAAGGTCTGCGGGGCATCATTGCGGGTGTATCCCGAGACGAAGCCGACCACCTCACCCTCTTCATCCGTCGCCACGGCGCAGCTGTCACGGAACTGGGTTGCCAGCAGAACGTACGAATACCCTGAATTGAGGTCCAGCGGCGGGCATGCCTTGACCAGCTCATAGATGCCCCAGCCGTCATCAGTGGTCGGCTGACGGATGAACAGCGGCGTCGTGGCGCGGTTGATCACGGCATCATGGGTGTGGTGGGCAAGGCCCTGAATCGTGGAAGTCATTGTCATGGTTTTCATAGATTATTTCGCAGTTGGCGAATTCGCTATAAACCATAACAAACCGTTATGAGTCTTGCAAACCATAGTTTATTTGCGAAGCGCTCATACATAACGGGAAATTATCGTTTATCACCCCATCGCATGAGCCGCTCCACGGGGCAATCGCCACGCCTCCGCCCACCGCGCAGACGCCAGTCATGCCATGCCCCTATCCTCCATCCCCTATCGCCAGCCGTGCCTGAGTGCAGTAAGCGTCACTGACAGCAGAACGACATATGGCGCCCGCAGGCGCCATATGGAGAAGAAAGAGTATGAAGAGATGCCGTCGCGGCAGGCATCGTGAAGACGTCACATGCGGTCTCTGACGATGTCAGCAGATCCCCTTCGCACGTGTGCCCGAGCGGCAGGTCAGCGTTTCACGGCCGTCGAGGAAGCGGCTCGCCTGGAGGAGGACGCCACGATCTGACCGAGTTCATCGTGGCGACTGAACTGGATGGCGCAGTTGCGGCCTTCATTCTTGGCAGCATATAGCGCCATATCGGCATTGTGAGTCAGCGCTTCACGTTGATTGCCGTGTTGCGGCGCGATCGCGATACCGATGCTGCATCCCACTTCCAGCTTGTGGTCTTCATAGAGGAAAGGCTTGCCCAATGAATCGATGATGCGCTGTGCCAGCTGGGCAAGTTCACCATGGCGCCCCAGATTTGCCTGGATGTCGGCATTGTGGACCAGTACCACGAATTCATCGCCGCCCAGACGTGCGACGAAGTCGTCCTTGCGCACCACCTGGTTGAGTCTTTCCGCGATCACCTTGAGAGCGACGTCACCAGCCGCGTGACCATAGGTGTCATTGATGGGCTTGAACTTGTCGATGTCCAGCATCAGACAGGCCATCTGACCGCCCTCTTCATTGACATCAGCCAGCCACTGCTCGCTTCTCTCATAGAAATGCTGACGATTGGGCAGGCCTGTCAGGGAATCATGCATCGCCAGCTGAGTGATGCGTTTCTTGTAGTTGTTGCTCTCGATGATGTTGTACTTGAACTTCTGCAACGCACGCGCCATCTGGCCGACTTCATTGGTGTGCTGAGTACTGTCGATCACCACGCTGACATCATCATTGGCCAGAGTGTTCATCGTCTGCGTGAGGCGGCGAATCGGCTTGAGCACATAGCGAGCGAACAGCCACATGGAAAGCCCGATCAGCACGGCGATCATGATCAGCGCCAGGCCATTGACGATAGGGGCCAGCGTCGCCAGCAGCTTGAGCGTCTTGCCGACCGCCGCCGAAGTGGCGGCGACGCGTTGATCGCTTTGATGATCCAGGACCGCAAGGCCCTCGATCGCTGGCGCGTCATCGACCTTGACGCGGGCGTCAAGCTCACTGGCTGACATGCCGGGCTGCTCATCATGTAGATGACTGATCGTCAGCAGGCGCTCGCTGTAGGCCTGAATGACACTGGCGATATCGCGGATCGCACGCTGCTCTGCCACGTTCATGCCCATCTCGCGGTAGGCCGCAAGCGTCTCACGCAGCGACTGGATGTCCTGGGCGGCTTGCTGTCCATAGATGGCGTCCCCGCGCAGAACATAGTTCTTGAAGTGGTGGATCATCTCGCCGTACCCCATGTCCCGACGCAGGTTGGCGACCAGGCGCGCCTTGCCCATGCCATCTTCCAGCGGATTGGCATTGTCACGGGATTCACGTATGGCGACGCTGCGCAGGGTGTCCAACCCGGACACGGCCAGATAGTCATCCACGACGACCTGTCGGTCGATCTCGCGAACCGACTCATCAGTGGCCATCAGCTGACGAACCTTCAGTACCATGGCGTCGTAACGGTCCAGCGTCTCGTTCAGCCCATGGAGGGCCACTTCTTCCTGTTGACTGATCCCCAGACTCTGGTAGCGGAACAAGGCGCTGCGGGCTGCGCCGATTTCATTCTGGATCTCGGGAATCAACGCCTCATCATGTCGCAACACCAGGTTCTTGAAGTCGTGGATCATCCCGCCGAAGCCCATCGACTTGGTAAGCTGGCTCTCCAGGCGTGGCTTGTCGGCACGTGCCTGCTGATATTCGTGCCAGTCCGTTTCCAGTTCTGACACGTTGCGGGTGATGAAAGCCAACACGACCAGCAACACCAGCCCTGCCAGTGCGGAGAGTCCGCAGATGATGATGTTGATGGTGCGAAAGCGCATGTTGGCCAGGGTCATGTATGGCGGTCTCTTCACTGGTGGATACGGTCATCGGGCAAGCCGTCATGAGGCGTCAGCGTAGGCGCCATCTGCAGCATTCATCTTCACAATACCAGAAATCCTAATACTCGGATGTATTACGCGGGGTTGCTCCCGGTACCAGCTTCCCAATGAAAAGATCCCCCACCGCAACGCGATGGAGGATCTTCATCTGATCAAGCTGGACGGGACGTCGCAGGCCATCGACAGGCGCCTTGAGGCATCACGTCAATGAATCAGTTGTAATAGGCATTGGTCGTATCGGTGTGATCGGTCACGTCACGAATGCCGGCGAGTTCGGGGATGCGTTCCAGAAGCGTCTTCTCCACGCCATCCTTGAGCGTCAGGTCAACGGCCGAGCACCCCTGGCACCCGCCGCCGAACTGCAGCACGGCAACCTGGTCGTCGGTCAGCTGCATCAGCTTGATCTCACCACCGTGTGCCGCCAGGCCCGGATTGATCTCGCTGTAGAGGATGTAATTGATGCGATCTTCCAGCGGGCTGTCCGCATTGACCTTGGGCATCTTGGCATTCGGTGCCTTGATGGTGAGCTGGCCGCCCATGCGATCCGCATTGAAGTCGACCGTCGCCTCTTCCAGGAACGGAACGCTGTGGGTGTCGAGATAGACCTTCAGCTTCGGAAGATCCAGAATCTCGTCCGTCGGCTCTTCTTCTCCCGGGCGGCAGTAGGCAAGACACGTCTCGGCATACGGAGTGCCCGGCTGGGTGATGAAGATGCGCACGCCGATGCCTTCCACGTTCTGCTTCTCGAGCAGCTCGGCAAGATACTCCTGGGCGCTATCGGTAATCTGGATGCTCTCACTCATGGCGCAGAGACTCTCTTGATGTCAGGTGACTAATGGCTCCATGTTAAGGAAATCCTGCTGCACTCGCAATCCTGAGCAAATCACTCGGGTTTGGCGCCATGGGCGCGGCCACTCCCGGGTGGGCTTTCCTAAAGCACTCATGTTGCGCATGAATCATGCTCATCGTGACGATTCTGAGGTCTGATACGATAGCCACATCTGGCAAGGCGAGGATGCCGCGAGCGGATCCTTCACCAGAGCCTCCCAATAGCAATGAGTTCGCGCCTGTGGCGTGTGGCTTGCCTGGCAAAGTCCTTGCTTGGCAAACAGAGTCACACGCCCGGGAAACAACGCGACAAGTCACGTACGCTGGAGTCCGTCATGGCGCAAGCCCACCCCCCTGTTCCCTATTCCCTGCCCCTGTCTGACGCGCTGAGACAGGCGCTGCAGGAGCGTATCCTGATCCTCGATGGTGGCATGGGCACCATGTTGCAGAGCTATGGGCTGGAAGAGGAAGACTTCCGTGGTGAACGCTTCGCCGACTGGCCCAGTGACATCAAGGGCAACAACGACCTGCTGGCCCTGACACGCCCGGATATCGTCGAAGCGATCCACCGCGCCTATTTCGAGGCCGGCGCCGATATCGTCGAGACCAACACCTTCAATGCGACCCAGTTGTCGCAGTCCGATTACGGCATGCAGGCGTTGGTGTACGAGATCAATCTCGAATCGGCGCGACTGGCGCGCAAGGCAGCCGATGACGTGGCCGCCGAGACCGGCATCCCGCGCTTCGTCGCCGGGGTGCTCGGCCCGACCAGCCGCACCTGCTCCATCTCCCCCGACGTGAATGACCCCGCCAAGCGCAACGTCACCTTCGATATCCTGCGCGACAATTATCGCGAAGCTGCGCTGGCGCTCTTCGAGGGCGGCGCGGACCTGATCCTGATCGAGACCATCTTCGACACGCTCAATGCCAAGGCGGCGATCTACGCGCTGGAGGAGCTGTTCGACGAGGGTCACCCGCGCCTGCCGGTGATGATCTCCGGCACCATCACCGATGCCTCGGGACGCACGCTGTCCGGCCAGACCACCGAAGCCTTCTGGAACTCGGTACGCCACGCTCGCCCGCTGAGCATCGGCCTCAACTGTGCTCTTGGCGCCGAGGAGCTGCGCCCCTATCTGCGTGAGCTGTCCGAGAAGGCCGATACCTTTGTCTCCGCGCACCCCAACGCCGGCCTGCCCAATGAATTCGGCGAGTACGACCAGACCCCGGACGAGATGGCCGAGATCATCCGGACCTTCGCCGCGGAGGGTCTGCTCAACATCATCGGTGGCTGCTGTGGCTCCACGCCGGAACATATCCGCGCGATCAAGGGTGTGGTGGATCAATGCGCGCCCCGCAAGGTGCCCGAGATCGCCAGAGCTTGCCGCCTGTCGGGGCTTGAGCCCTTCAACATCCAGCCGGACTCGTTGTTCGTCAATGTCGGTGAGCGTACCAACGTCACCGGCTCCGCGCGCTTCCGTCGCCTGATCAAGGAAGAGGATTACACCACCGCGTTGGAAGTCGCCCTCGAGCAGGTCGAGAGCGGCGCGCAGGTCATCGACGTCAACATGGATGAAGGCATGCTGGAGTCACAGGAGGCCATGGTGCGCTTTCTGAACCTGATCGCCTCGGAGCCGGATATCTCGCGGGTGCCGATCATGGTCGACTCCTCCAAGTGGGACATCATCGAGGCGGGGCTCAAGTGCATCCAGGGCAAGGCGGTGGTCAATTCCATCTCGCTCAAGGAAGGCGAGGAAAGCTTCCGTCATCAGGCGCAGGTCTGTCGACGCCATGGCGCGGCCGTGGTGGTCATGGCATTCGATGATGTCGGACAGGCCGACACCTATGAGCGCAAGATCGAGATCTGCGAGCGAGCCTACCGATTGCTGGTCGAAGATATCGGCTTCCCGGCCGAGGACATCATCTTTGACCCCAACATCTTTGCCGTCGCCACCGGCATCGAGGAGCACAACAACTACGGTGTCGATTTCATCGAAGCCACGCGCTGGATCCATGCCAACCTGCCGCATGCGATGATCTCCGGCGGCGTCTCCAACGTGTCCTTCTCGTTTCGCGGCAACAACCCGGTGCGTGAAGCGATCCATTCCGTGTTCCTCTATCACGCCATCCAGGCGGGTTTGAGCATGGGCATCGTCAACGCCGGCCAGTTGGCGCTCTACGATGATCTACCCGATGAGTTGCGTGAGGCCGTCGAGGATGTGGTGCTCAATCGTCGTGATGACAGTACCGAGCGTCTGCTCGACATTGCCGACAAGTACAAGGGTGATGGCAGTACTGGCGAGAAGAAGGAAGATCTCGAGTGGCGCAGCTGGCCAATCAACAAGCGTATCGAGCACGCGCTGGTCAAGGGCATCACCACGCATATCGAGGAAGATACCGAAGAGGCGCGGGTCCAGGCGGCGCGCCCCATCGAGGTCATTGAAGGCCCCTTGATGGATGGCATGAATGTCGTCGGTGATCTGTTCGGTGCCGGCAAGATGTTCCTGCCGCAGGTGGTGAAGTCCGCACGGGTCATGAAACAGGCGGTCGCCCACCTGATCCCCTTCATCGAGGCAGAAAAGTCCGGAGACACCCAGGCCAAGGGCAAGATCGTCATGGCCACCGTCAAGGGCGATGTCCACGATATCGGCAAGAACATCGTCGGCGTGGTGCTTCAGTGCAACAACTATGAGGTGATCGATCTGGGCGTGATGGTAACCGCCGAAAAGATCCTGCAGACCGCCATCGACGAGAAGGCCGATATCATCGGGCTTTCGGGCCTGATCACACCATCACTGGACGAGATGGTCAGCATCGCCAGGGAAATGCAGCGTCGGGGCATGCAGTTGCCGTTGCTGATCGGGGGCGCCACCACCTCCAAGGCGCACACGGCGGTCAAGATCGAGCCACAGTACGAGCATCCGGTCATCTATGTCACCGATGCGTCGCGCGCCGTGGGCGTGGCGTCTCGTCTGCTGTCACCCGAGCTCAAGCCCGACTTCGTCGATCAGGTGCGCAGCGAGTATGCCGTGGTGCGTGAGCGCAATGCCAAACGACGCCCGAAGGCTGCGGACCTTGACTATGCCCAGGCGCGCAAGCGCCGCTTCCAGCCTGACTGGGAGAATTACACGCCGCCGGCGCCAAGTTTCACGGGCCTCAAGGTCTTCGATGGGTATGATCTCAACGAACTGGTCGAGCGTATCGACTGGACGCCCTTCTTCATGAGCTGGCAGCTGTCAGGCAAGTATCCGAAGATCCTGCAGGATGAGGTGGTCGGAGACGCCGCGCGTGCCCTGTTTGCCGATGCCAGAGAAATGCTGCGCAAGTTGATCGATGAGAAGGTGCTGACCGCACGTGGGGTCATCGGTTTCTGGCCAGCCAACTGTGTCGACGACGATACCCTGGAGGTCTATGCCGATGAGTCGCGTACTCAGGTCATCGAGCACCTCCACCACATCCGTCAGCAGATGACCAAGAACCGCGACGGCGTCTGTCACAGCCTCGCCGATTTCATCGCTCCCCGAGACAGTGGCAAGCCGGACTGGATCGGTGGCTTCGCCGTCACCACCGGGCATGGGGCGGATGAATTGGCCAGACAGTACGAGGAGGCTGGCGATGACTACAACGCCATCATGGTCAAGGCGTTGGCGGATCGTCTCGCCGAAGCCTTTGCCGAGCGCCTGCACGAACGTGTCCGCAAGGAGTTCTGGGGATATGACGCCGAAGAAGTACTCGACAACGAGGCACTGATCGCCGAGCAGTATCGGGGCATACGTCCGGCGCCCGGCTACCCGGCCTGTCCGGACCACACCGAGAAGGCCACGCTGTTCCGCATGCTCGAACCGGAGACGCATGCCGGCATGGTGCTGACCGAGAGCTTCGCCATGTGGCCTGCCGCCGCCGTTTCCGGCTGGTACTTCGCCCATCCTGAGTCGAAGTACTTCTCCACCGGCAAGATCACCCGGGACCAGGTGCTGTCATTGGCGGAGCGCAAGCGCATGCCACTCGCCGAAATGGAGCGCTGGTTGTCACCGGTACTGAGCTACGATCCGGACAACGCCAGCTAGATCAGGTCGTACGAAGATTTGCCGACAGCCGGCAAGCGTATCTCGCATGATCATGCAAAGGGCACCTGCCAGCGCAGGTGCCCTTTTGCGTGGGGCTGGTTGACTCAGCAGAGTCTCGGTCAGCGTCATGCATCGGATGCTGCCTGTGATACCTCACGCTATAATGGCCTCCTTTGTCCTTCCCTGCCCTCTGACCTGCGAGCCGTCTGTGTCCCTGTTCTGCGCATCCATCCCGTCTGTCCTGCCCTGCGCGGCGGCATCGTCTGAAGGTGACTCTGGAGATTGCCGGCGGCGGTATTCACCGGCGATGGGGCGTGCGTGATGTTGCCTGAACGCCAACGCAGCCTGAGAATTCTGAAGCTGGCACTGCCCATCATCGGTGGCATGCTCTCGCAGAGCCTTCTCAATCTGATCGATGCCGCCCTGGTAGGACAGCTTGGTGAGACGGCGCTGGCCGGAGTCGGGGTCGGGGGCTATGCCATGTTCATGGTCACGGCCTTGATCTTCGGGCTGTCATCCGCCGTGCAGGCCCAGACCTCTCGACGGCTGGGAGAATCTGCCCCCGAACGTTGCGGCGAAGGGCTGAATGCCGGACTGATATTGGCATTGTCGGTGGGCATTCCCGTGATGTTGGCCTGCCATCACTGGGCAGACACCTTGCTTCGTCTGATCAATGATCAGCCTGAGGTCCACGCAACGGCCACCTCCTACTTCCAATGGCGCGTCGCCGGCATCGTGCCCGTCGCCATGGCATTCTGCTTCCGCGGATTCTGGAATGGACTTCAGCGCACCGGTATCTATCTGCGCATCATGTTGATCACCCAGCTGATCAATGTGGTGTTGAGCATCATCTTGATCCATGGACTCTATGGCGCCCCCAGGATGGGGGCCGATGGTGCAGGTGCCGGCACGACACTGTCACTCTTCGTGGCATTGGGCCTGTGGGTGCAGGCGACCCTGGGAGAGCGCAGACAACATGGCGTACTGCATGCCTGGCCGCCACTGAGACACTACCTGACGCTGCTCAAGCTGGCGGTGCCCCACTCCTTCCAACAGCTGTGGTTTGCGGCGGGCTATGCCGTGTTGTTCTGGATTCTGGGCAGGATCGACGCGGCCAGCGTGGCGGTGGGTCATGTGCTGGTCAATCTCTCCCTGCTGCTCATTCTGCCCGGAGTCGGTCTGGGGCTGGCGGCCATGAGTCTGGTGGGCCAGGCATTGGGGCGCGATCACCATGAAGATGCCCATCGATGGGGATGGGATACGGTGCGCATCGCCCTGCCTTGCCTCATGCTGCTGGGATTGCCGCTCTGGGCGGCACCGGAAAGCGTGCTGGGCCTCTTCCTGCATCGCCCGGAGTTGATCGCGCTGGGCAAGCTCCCGTTACAGCTGACCGCCGTGATGATCATCATGGACTGTGCGGCCATCGTGCTGGCTCAGGCGTTGCTCGGGGCTGGTGCCAATCGCACGGTCATGACCGCCACCCTGGCCATCCAATGGCTGCTCTTCCTCCCGCTTGCCTGGTGGTTCGGGGTGCATCTGGAGGGTGGCTTGCTGGCCATCTGGTGCACTCAGCTCGGGTATCGAATCTTCAACTCCCTTGTCTTCAGTGCCATCTGGCAACGCAGAGAGTGGCAGTTGCTGCGGCTCTGAGTCTCGCCCTCTTCCTTCATCAAAGGGCCGTGGTGGCCTTGTCCTGTCGACCTCGAGATCGCCACGGGGGCATCACCGCCACGTGGATTCCCTTTCATCTGGCATCGCCTCTGAATCGGTCTGGAGGACCGAAGCGTTGAAATCGGGTGATAGCGCACGGTTGTTGAGGCGTATGACATGCTGTGGTCTGGAGTATGTTGGTCATACTGTAAATCCTTGTCATCGGGTGCCGACATGTCGATCACGTCTACATCAGGAGGTTGGATCAAGAGTGCGCGGCGATGGATTCCCGTCGTTTGCGTCATGGCATTCAGCCCCCCGATTGCCGCTGCCTCAGCTCCCCTCCCACCAGTCCTTGATGTTGCCTCGGCCAGCAGTCACTCGAGAATGGCCAGGGTGGCCGACGAGATGCCCCCCACGGCGGCGTCCCTCGCGCCCGGGCGAAATCTGACCGCCGTCTTCGTCAATCCGGGGCTGCCTGGGGAGCGATTCTGGAACATGGTCACGGCGACGATGCAGGCAGCAGCTCGAGACCTGAATGTCTCGCTGGAAGTCGTATATGCCGAGCGAAATCCCATCCTCATGAAACGATTGGCAAGCGCGGCCCTGGCGCGTGCAACACCCCCGGACTATCTCGTGCTGGTCAATGAGGAGCAGGCCGCTTCCGACCTCCTGCCTCTGGCAGATGGCGCCTCATCACATGTCGTGATGCTTTTGAACGGCTTGACCCCGGAGGAGCAGACAACTCACGGCGTCCCGGGCAGTGTCCACCCCTCCTGGATCGCCAGCGTCATTCCCGACAACCATGGTGCCGGGAGAAGGATGGCCAGCGAATTGATTGACGCGGCGCGTATCTATCCACCCGGTGAAACGCGCCACGGGCTCGCCTTGATCGGCGATACCAGAACGCCAGCCTCCATCGCTCGCAATGCCGGGATGCTGTATGGCTTTGCTGAGCATGATGCCGTCAAGATGACGCGCATTCTCGAGGCACGCTGGAACCTTCCGGATGCTGAGCGGCTCACGCATCACTATCTCCAATGGGCCGAACGCTCGGGATTGCACAATACCCTCATCTGGGCGGCAAACGACGCCATGGCGGAAGGTGCCGTCCGAGCGGTTGAAGCCAGTGGCATGCAGCCGGGCAAGGATGTGCTGATCGCGGGTCTCAACTGGTCGCCCGAGGGCATCGCCATGGTGATGGACAAGCGCATGGTGATGTCAGATGGCGGGCATTTCATGGCGGGGGCCTGGGCGATGGTGATGTTGAGAGACCACGCTGATGACACCCACTGGGCCCCCAGAACCGTGCACTTCCCGATGAGCCCCATCCATCAGGGAAATGTCGATATCTACGGCCCGTTGCTGATCCAGCCGGACTGGGAAACGGTGGACTTCACGCGCTTCAGATTGCAGACAAAGGAAGACGACTACGCGTTTGATCCGATGGCAGTGTTGGGACAAATGAAAGACTCGCCTGCGCCACTCGAACGACAGGACTGATCGAGCAGATCATGGTGCGGCCCCGGGAGAGGAACACGTCAGATCACCCGTCGCCAGGCAGCCCTCTCCCCTTCAGCTCGCCAGCCGCGGGGATCGACTTGCTTCCTGACAGCCTGTCACACGCGATAATGGAGTCATCATGAGATTGACGCGATCTTCACTGGCTTCACGATGTTCGAGAATGTGCCATGCCCTTGCCCTGTTGGCATTGATGTCCATCTCAACGATGACTCAGGCCGAAAGCTTGCGTCCCATCAAGCAGGTCGTGTTTCTGAACCCCGGATATTCCACGGAAACGTTCTGGGCCCAGGCGATCATCGCTGCCTCGACGACCGCTGAATCCCTGGGGATGCATCTGGAAGTCTTCAGTGCCAGACGCAACACCGACGAATTCATTCGAATGGGAAAGCAGGTATTGAACCGAGAGAGCCCTCCGGATCTATTGATCACCACCAACAACCATGGACTGGCGGTTCCATTGATCGAGATCAGCCATGCCGTGCGCGTGCCCATGATCATCATCGTCAATAGCCTGACCCCCCACCAGGCCAGAGCGTTGGGCAAGCCACTTGGCCGATATCCCTACTGGCTGGGCAGCGTTTCGCCTGATCATCAGCAAGGGGGGCACGACAGCATGGTGGCACTCATCAATCGCCATGACGTCTTGCATGGCAAGTCGGATGGTCGAGGCATCGCTCTTGTTGGAGGGCTGCATGACGAGGCGACACGACTCCGGGTGCGCGGTGTACAGGACGCGCTTCTCAGAGCCCCCCATCTGTCCCTGGATCGGATATTTCAGGCCAACTGGAGTTATGAGGATGCCTACCGAAAGGTCGAAAGCTACTTGAGACATCAAACAGACGCCCGCCCCCTTCGCATGATATGGGCGGCCAATGACCTGATGGGCATCGCGGCCATTGATGCCCTCAAGCGCAATGGGCTTCGCCCGGGTAAGGATGTCGTCGTGGCTGGCATGGGATGGACCCGTGCCGGAATCGATCACCTGCGCTCAGGAGAGATGGAGGTCAGTGCTGGCGGGGGCGCCCTGGCGACCGCCTGGTCACTGGTCCTGCTCGCCGCGGTACAACAAGGAAGCCTTCAGGCACGTGATATCGGCACTCGCTATTACACCATGGGGATCGCGCTGGCTGGGGACCCGGAGGCCTTTCTGGACAGGATTCCTCTGGAAGTCCTTGCCCTGCAACCGATGGATCATCTGATCAATGAGGTCGCGACACTTCCCCCTGATGCCTCTCCCTTCCTTCCGATGCCCGCTCATGCCGCTTCATCGTCCAGCGTTGCAGCACCGAGTGCATTGACGGCCGTCCATCAGGGAGCACGCCGCCATGCGCAATGACGAGACACAGGACAGGCCTCACGACACGACAGAGGTGCATGAGGGTCATGAGGGCCACGATGCCTCGCCCCTGCGCTGGCGGATATTGCGCGTGCTGGCGCCCCTCATCCTGTTGATCTGTGCAGTCAGCGGCGTCGTGGGTTATTCACTGTATTCAAGTGAAACCATCGAGCACATGCACGAAGATCATCAAGAGATGATGAACATCACGGTTCTGTCCCTGCCAAGTGCGATCTGGAACTTCGATGACGATGTCATTCACGCCTATCTGGAAACGCTGAGCAGTCACCCCAGCGTGCATGCAGTGCGCTACTACAACCATGAGGGCACTCTCGTCGAGGAGATCACCAAGGCGGGCGACGCCCTGGACCCGATGATACATTCCCAGGAGCTGGTCTATCGCAATTCTCTCGTGACGCAGGTCGTGGGGCGACTGGAGATGGAAAGCACCAATGCTCCCTTGCTTGCCAAGCAATACCAGGGAGGAGCGCTGCTGTTCGTCATCGCACTCTCGATCATCATCTGCGTTCTGCTGATCGTTTCCTGGCAATTGAAACGCTACGTGATGAACCCTCTCAACCGGGCGATCGCCAGCATGCGTCAGCTGGAGAATCCGCAGACGGCATTTCGCAGGATCCCGCTCACGCGCTCAAGAGAGATCAACAAGGTCATTGCACAGCTGAATAGCCTGGGCGAGCGCATCTTCATCATGATGGAGGCGCTGCGTGACAACGAAGAGCGCTATCAGCATTTCTATCGCGACACCCCTGCACTGCTCCTGGTGATTGATGCTCACGGTACGGTGCTGGATGTCAGCCAGAGGATGCTCGAGGTAACGGGGTGGAAGCGAGAGCAACTTGTGGGAACGCCCTTCGATACCTTGATCATCGGCCAGAATGCTCATTGTATCGATCGCATCAGCTCGGCGCTTCGCAAGGGAGACGCGTGCGAGAACCAGGTGATGACCCTCAAATGCCTCTACGAAGAGGACCGGCAGGTACAGGTGGTCATCCCGTCGGCTACCAATGACAGCGAACGCGGCACCATGATGCTGCTGTCGGACGTTACCGAATTGAAGCGGACCCAGAAGCGATTGCTGGAGCATGAACTGATCGACCCGCTGACACAGCTGCCGAATCGTCTGGCCCTGAACTCACACCTTCAGACACTCATCAATGGCGGGGCTCCCTTCGGACTGCTGCTGGTCAACATCGATCGTTTTCACAGCATCAATCACCACCTCGGCCCTGTCGACGGCGACATCCTGCTCAAGGAAGCGGGAGAACGTCTGAAGAGTTGCACTCCAGCCTGGATGGGTCGCTCCGGCGGAGATGAATTCGTCATGACCTGTGACACAAGCGAATTGCGCGCCCTGGCGCGTCGGATTGAACTGGCCTTCTCGACGCCGCTTCTCAAGGCGGGGGAGCCCATCAATCTCAGCCTGAGCAAGGCAGGGCTTGAAGTTCGCCAGGATGATGAGACACCCAGTCGTCTGATGCGCCTGCTCGAGCGCACTGTCATGGATATCAAGCACAAGGGAGGCAACCAGTACCGACTCTGTGTACGCGACAGCGCTCTGGAGGACGGTGAGCCACTGTTTCTCAAGGAGCGTCTGATTCGCGAGGCCCTGACCAGAGGTTGGCTCTGCCTTTACCTGCAGCCCATCTTCCAGGCGCAAAGTCCTGATCTCGATGCACCAACATTGCTGGGGGCGGAGGCACTGGTGCGTATCCATCACCCAGACCTTGGCTTGATTGCGCCCAATGAATTCATTGCGGCAGCGGAGAAGACGGGGCAGATCATCGATATCGGAAACTGGGTACTGGAAGAAGCGGCCGTCATCTTGAGTGAATGGCAAAAGCAAGGTATCGAGACTCGTTACCTGTCCGTCAATGCCTCTGTCATGCAGTTCAGGGATCAGGGCCTGCTGCACAAGCTCGAATCATTGATCGAACGCCATCCGATACGTCCTCGGCAGCTGATCATCGAAGTGACCGAAAATCTGATGCTCGACAATGAGGACAGCCTGCGCTTTCAGCTGGAGGCGATTCGCAAGCTGGGCGTGAATCTGTCATTGGATGACTTCGGTACTGGCTTTTCATGCCTTTCCTATCTTCACAACCTGCCCTTCGGCACCTTGAAGATCGACCGCTCATTCGTGATGAACGTACAGACAAGCCGGCGAGACAGGGAGCTTGCACGCATCATCGTCGACATGGGGCATTCGCTTGGCATGCAGGTCGTCGTGGAGGGAATCGAGGCACGGGGTCAGGCAGAGATCTTCAGGGCCATGGGAGTGCGCGCCTTCCAAGGGTATCACTTCGCGCGTCCGATGCCCCTGCAGGCCTTCAATGCCCGGTATTCTTCGTCAAGTGAAACCCGCATGTGTCTTCTTCGGGCGGCGACACCCGACGATCAGAACCGCGACCGCCAGATAGGCACGGGCCGTGACGAGGATTGACGGCATCAACATGATGTCATCCAGGGCCAGACGCGCATATTGCAGCCTCTGGCCTTTTCTTTCGTTCTTGCCGTAGGCACACTCATGGCATCTTCTTCATAACCCTATCATCGAAAAGTATGATTATTTATTCTTTTAAAGAATAAAAGATAGGGAGTAAGGTGACCGCAGCATCAACAAGACTCGCATCAGTGGTCGCCCACCTGATGCCCGACCGCAGGACACCCCTGACATGTATCGGTATGACACTTACGACCAGACCCTGGTCGACGAGCGGGTAGCTCAGTTCAAGGACCAGATGGACCGCTATCTGGCCGGCCGCCTGGGTGAGGAAGAATTTCGTCCCCTGCGCCTGCAGAACGGTCTCTACATTCAGCGTCACGCACCGATGCTGCGTATCGCCATTCCCTACGGCATGCTGAGCGCTGCACAGCTGCGCTCACTGGCTGCCATCAGCCGTCGCTATGACCGTGCCTATGGTCACTTCACCACGCGTCAGAATCTGCAGCTCAACTGGCCGAAGCTTGAAGATGTCCCGGCGATCCTCGCCGAGCTGGCCCAGGTCGAGATGCATGCGATCCAGACCAGCGGCAACTGCATACGCAATACCACCACGGATCAGTTCGCCGGTATCGCGCAAGACGAGACGGTGGATCCGCGTCCCTGGTGTGAGCTGATTCGTCAGTGGTCCACCCTGCACCCGGAGTTCGCCTATCTGCCGCGCAAGTTCAAGATTGCCGTCACCGGCGCCAGCGCGGACCGTGCCGCGATCCAGGTCCACGATATCGGCCTGCGCCTGACACGTGGCGAGGATGGTCGCGTCAAGGCGACCGTGCTGGCAGGTGGCGGCCTCGGTCGTACCCCGATGGTCGGCGATGTCGTGCGGGAAGATCTCGATTGGCAGCACCTGCTGACCTATCTTGACGCCATCGTCCGCGTCTACAACCAGTGGGGCCGTCGTGACAACAAGTACAAGGCGCGCATCAAGATCCTGGTCAAGGCATTGGGCATCGAGGAGTTCCGCCGCCGTGTCGAGGAAGAATGGGCACACCTGAAGGATGGCCCCGAGACACTGACAGACTCGGCGGTTGCCAAGGCGACCGAGTACTTCCCGGAACCGGCGCGTCGTGCCGTCGGCGAGGACGCGATTGCGGCCTACGAGACACTGCGCAGCGAGAACCGGGCCTTTGCCCGTTTCGTGACCAACAATGTCGTCGGCCACAAGGTCCCGGGTTACAAGGCCGTGACCTTGTCACTCAAGCGCCGTGAACTCGCGCCGGGCGATGTCACCGCTGATCAGATGGACGCCGTGGCCGACCTCGCGGAAAAGTACGGTTTCGGTGAACTGCGTGTGACGCACGAGCAGAACCTGGTGCTGTCAGATGTGCCGGTCGATCAGCTCGAGAATCTCTGGAAGGCGCTGGACGCGCTGGGCATGGCCAACCCGACCGTTGGCACCCTGGCCGACATGATCTGCTGCCCTGGCGGAGATTTCTGCTCACTGGCCAATGCCAAGTCGATCCCGATCGCCCAGGCACTGCAGGATCGCTTTGAAGACCTCGACTTCCTGTATGACCTCGGCCCGCTGGATCTGAACATCTCCGGTTGCATGAACGCCTGCGGCCACCACCACGTCGGCAACATCGGCATTCTCGGTGTCGACAAGAAAGGCCAGGAGTTCTACCAGGTCTCGCTTGGCGGCCGCAGTGATGACAACGCGACCATCGGCAAGATTCTCGGCCCGTCGTTCAATGCCGAGGACATGCCGAACGTCATCGACAAGGTGTTGCAGGTATATGTCGAGCAGCGACTGGAAGATGAGGTCTTCGTCGATACTTACCACCGCATCGGCATGAAGCCGTTCAAGGAGCGGGTCTATGCCTGAGGTGACAGCGGAAATGACGTCAGCACGTGAATTGACTGATCAGCGTCAAGGCGGAGTCATCCGTCAGAACCAGCTGGTCCCCGAGGACGCCTGGCAGGTCGTGCGCCTTGATGAAGACGGTAACCTGCCAAGCTACCAGCAACCTGCCCTGCTGCCTCTGGCACACTGGCAGGCGCTGGTGGACGCAGGTGAAGGGTCTGACCAGCTTGGCCCCTGGCTTGCCAGCGATACCGAGCTGACACCGGAGCTGGGAGAAGCACTTGCCACTGCACCGCTGCTGGCAGTCGATTTCCCCAACTTCAATGATGGGCGTGGCTATACCCTCGCCCGCCTGATGCGAGAGCGGTATGGTTTCCAGGGCGAAATTCGCGCCATTGGCGATGTGCTGGTCGATCAGCTGCATTACATGAGCCGCTGTGGCATCGACGCCTTCCAGCTGCGCTCGGACCAGTATGTGGAAGATGCCTTGTACGCGCTGTCCATCTTCAGCGTGAGTTACCAGACAGGTATCGATCAGACGAGTCCGCTGTTCTCTCGTCGCTGGTAACCCTGACGACTAGCCAATGAAAGGCCCCGTGAGCTGGATGTCACCAGTTCACGGGGCCTTTTCGTTTCTGGTCACCTCTTTCGTTGCAGACCTTGTCGTGGTATCGGCCTATATCATGGTATCGATGCCTATCGACAGGTCACGCCGCCATCACCGTGGCCAGCAATGCCATGCCCCCGACCAACAGAGCAGCCATCACCAGTCCTACCACCAGAAAGTCCAGCGCATGACCATGCTCGAAGTCACGTTTGCGGTTGGCTTCCTTCTGAACGCCGATGAATGCAGCAAGCACGGATTTGACTTCGTTGATCATGAGCACCTCCCAGAATGACGCATATCAATATGGTGGTGGAACAACGCTGCAAGGCGTGGCGGCAACCCCTGGGGACAACTACGATGAGGTGATGCTGCCATTCGCGTCACATGCGGACCTGAATTCACTATTGGCCAGAATCTGCTCGAATACCAGTGAATCATGACACGGACGGGACACAAGACAGCAGCTTCCAGTGCATTATCCAGCCGCTGAAGGAGCTATCCTCATGGAACTTTCCGTCGTGCCATCTCTGCCTTTCAAACCCTTGACGGCACATCCGCTGTCCTGGATGAACCGTCCTGATGATCTCGTGCACCCTCTCGCCCCCTGGATGCGATGCCAGCAGGTCTTCTGGTCGCTGGGGTTGCAGGCCTATCAGCAGGAACTGGCCTTCATTCAGCTCTGTCAACTCAAGGGTCTTGAGATGACTCAGGCGCTATTGGCAGGTGACTGGCAGGAGGCTCGGACCTCGCCTGAATTGCTTGGCAAACTCGCCGGGGATGTCACCGAGCATGCGCTGACTCGCATGAAGCGACTGCAGACATTGAATGAAGAATTGCAGGATGCCATCTGGGAAGAGATCTGACTCGCATGACAGGAGTCTCCCCCGGTCTCCACGCAATGTGCCGGGGGAGAGATCACGCCAGAAATGCACAGCGAAAGGGAGCCTCTGGCGATGGCAAGGAGACTGGCGCCGTGAGGATGGAATGTGACGATTCAGGCAAGGACCATGGATGACATCAATCCGTCCGTGTCTGGAACTCACTGAGATCGCACAGCCAGGCATGTGCCGTTTCACGATCCAGCCCGAATTCCGCGATCAGGCTCTCCAGACGCGCATTGAATTCAGCCTCACGCGCTTCAGCCGGGTCCGTTGCCTGAGGGCTGCTTTCTGACGTGGCGGGGGGAGTCGAGGGACGATCCAGCGCATTCAACTCTTCAGCCAATGCCTTTTCAAGTTCATCAAACAAGGCACGCTGCTTGCGGGCGCTTGCGATGACCTTTTCATCATGTCGGTTCATGCATGGTTTCCACTATTGATCTTGTCGACAACAAGAAGAGAGGCTGAAACATTCAAGACAGCAAAATATCACACTATGCCCAAGGCTTCTGCAATGTCATATCGGCAACATGGGGGAGTAACGGAACCAGGAGGCAACCCCTTGGGAAGAAAGCCGCCAGGGAAGTGATATCTTCTTGAAAGCCATGAAGAAAGCGCCTGTCATCATGCCCATTTCCCACCATGCTAGCAAGCACGCAAGGGCCGCAGACCCGCCGCCTTGAGACGGCAATTCCCAGGCAATCTCCCCATGTTGGGCATGGCGTTGACCAGACGCGCGGTGCGTGATCGACAAGCAACGAACGCTTTGTCGTTGTGGTGTATCCTCAGTGTACGAAAAATACACGGATGATGTATCTGATGATCAAGGATAATGATCTTTCCTCAGACAACACACCACCAGGGCGGTCTTTCCTTGACGCCACGCGAGAATTCGCCGGTCTTTCGATTCGGCACTGGTTGGGGCTGGTAGCGCTCTCAGGCGTGGTGCTAGGCCTGGTGTTGATCATTCTCGAAAGAGACAGTCGCGAGATGGAAGCGCTGCATGCGGCCTCCACGCGTGACCTCATCACGAGCGAGAGGCGTCTGCAGGCAAGCCTGCTGGTCGAGCAGACGCTCGGCGTGATTGCCTCACGGCATCGAGATTACGAACATCGTCTGCAGCGACTGATGATGACGACGATGCGAGCCCCCTTCCTGGGCATCACCCACCTTACCGGTCGAGATCGGTCCTATATCAGTACCGAGCTCCTGCGTCAGTTCCCTGATCTTCGCATCAACCCGGATTGGATCGATATCGTTCAATTGCCGAGCAATCTCTATCCGGAATGGTGGTCCACCGAACTCAATCTGCGTCTGCACACGAGCAATGACAGTCCTCACTTCCTGCGTGGCACGGACGCAGGCCTGATCTTCGCCATCCCGAGCCAGCAGGGCCTGGGCAAGGATGGTGAGGTTAGACGCCCTCGCAACACCGCCTCGACCATCTGGACCCTGATTCATATCGACCCGCAGATGGTGGCATTCCTGGTCGCCAACGAGCTTCGTCAATCCCTGCATGCCAGCCTGGACAAGGGAGAGAGTCGCTATGTCTGGATCAATGAAATTCTGGATCCGACGGGCGGCCCCGGCTACGCCCGTCGCCTGATTCACCCGCTCTTGCCCGGCACCGAAGGCACGCTGCTCTCCACCGAGCATCGGGACAGCAGTGGACGCCAGCCTTACAAGACCGAACTCGAGGGTGTCCTGCAGGGAAGTGGCATCTTCTTCGATTACCGCTTCCCCCGCTCCCGTGGGGGGCCTGAGGAAGACAAGACGACCTATGCCGCGCTGTATCCGCCCTTCCAATGGATCGTGGCCAGTGGGGTCTACATGGGCGACATCAACAATGCGGCCCTGACAGCCCACGCGGACATCATGCAGGAGAAGAGCCGTCTGGAGCGCTGGCATCTCCTGCTGACCCTCGGTGCCTGCCTGCTGCTGTTCCTGGCCATCGGTCATGCCCTCTTCCGGCAATCCCGCACCCGTCAGCGTCAGATGCGCCAACGCATGGGGCGTCTGGAAAACGAGCTTGAGCAGCGCGGTGAGGACAGGCTGATCAATACCCTGCAGATGATTCGCAATGAACGCTGCCCCCAGCGTGAAGGCAATGACCTCATCGTCGCCGAATACGTGACGGCCATCGCCAGAGAGCTGGGGCTTGAAGAGGCGCAGATCAGCGCACTGGAGCGCACGGCCATGCTCCATGACATGGGCCGACTGACACTTCCCGACACGCTGCTCAAGCCGATGGCGCAGCTTCAGTTCGATCAACAACAGTTGTTGCGTCAACAGGCGGATATCGGCAGCCGAGTGTTGAGAGAAGCGCTCAATGCGCCTCTGGAGGCCAGCCTGCTGAGTGAAAGCCAGCACTACATGCCTTACCGCCAGACGGACTCGGAGGCGGCCTTGCTGTCGCGGTCTGCCAGTCCCGCGATCCTGGCGCTGGTCGTCCAGGTCCTGGAGCTGGTGAGATACTCGGGCCTGACTCAGGCGGAGGCCATCAGTGAAATCGAGCATTGCGCCTACCAACCCTTTGCGCCGGACATCCTTCAGGCGGCACGCAGGGTGTTGACCCGCAAGCCGATCCCCAGGGCCGAGCCACGCAGCGCGATTCCCGGCCCGCGTCAGATCGAGCGCCATGCGGATCAATGGCGTGACCAGACGACCGGTTGCTTCAACCGTGCCTTGCTGGAGACCTTGCTGGCAGGCTTGCTGCATGAATGGCATGTCACTGTGCAGGGGATAACGCTTCACCATCTCCAGCTCGTCGGGACGCAGTCCCCTCTCACTACGGACCGGCAATTCGGTCCCCATCTGAATGCCTGTTTGTACCCGCTCAAGGTCTTCCATCTGGCCCCTGGCCACTTCGTGGTCCTGGAAGACGAGACCGAGGAAGCCTCGAACGTTCCCGTGCTGACTCCAGCCACTCAGCAGCAATTGAGGAATGTACTCAGGACCTTCGAGACAGACGCGGAACTCGTCACCCGACAGAGACTTCTGTCCGGTGATGAGTCACTCAAGGACTGGCGACATCACATCGATCAGCTGATCGCTGATGACTGATGATTGATGGAAAGGTCTGAGGGGAGTCGACCGATCCCAGCGGCCTGCCCGAAGTCTCGCCATACCCCCTTCCCACCTCCCACGGCGATCTGGCCTGCCGGCAACGACCAAAGTTGCATTCGTTGAGGCTTGTTCAAATGTCTGACATTTATTAAGGTTCATTCAGACATTTACCGTAGCTTGCCCTGCGCACTACGTCAGCCACGAGGCCTCGCGTGACCATCTCTCGCCCAGACCCACTCTCTGAGACTTCCGACGATACAGCGCCGGATCAGGATTCCTCTCGCCAGAAAGATTCACTGGCGCCGGCCATGACGGGCTCCAGACAGCCCGTAGCCAGCATGGAAGCCATCGCTGCCTGCCTGGCGCGTGAAATTCTGGCCGGCACGTTCGAGCCAGACGACAACTTCCCGCGTGAAATGGACCTCTGCAAGCGCTTCGATGCCAGCCGTAACCGGCTGCGCAATGCACTGGCCCAGCTGGTGGGGGCCGGTTTGCTGGAGCGCACTGCCGGCCGTGGCACCCTGGTGCGGCCGATGAGCGAATGGCAACTGCTGGATCCACTGATGAGCGACTGGATCAGCGGACTGGAAGGCATCAACCCTGCCCTGATGCGTGAGATCTACGCCTTCCGCCTGTCCGTCGAGCCCTATGTCAGCGCCCTGGCGGCGACCAAGGCCAACGCCCAGGACCTCGCAAGGCTTGAGCGCGCCTTCGAGGGAATGGTCGCGACCGCCAATGACGAGCAGCAGGCAGCTCACAGCGAATTTGACGTGGCGTTCCACGAGGCCATCTACCGCGCCACCCACAACCTGGTGTGGGCCCAGCTGGGTAGCTTGCTGCGCCCTTCCATCAGCCAGTTGATCGAGTCCTCCCAGCAGGCGGCACAACAGCACGACCAGGCCCATCACCGTGCCAGTCTCGAGCGACATCGCGCCGTGATGGAAGCCATCCGCCTGCGTCAACCGGACATGGCGCGTACCTGTGCCGAGCGCGTGCTGGAAACGGCTGCGCGCGATCTCGGATTCGGCCTTGATCATCCGCGCCTCGAGACGCCGCGCTTCTGACCCACGACTTTTCCTTCTTCAATGCTTTCCAAGCTCGACACGAGCGTCATCCCAAGGAATCTCGACATGAAAATCACTCGACTCAAGACCTGGCAAGTTCCGCCACGCTGGTTGTTCCTCAAGATCGAGACCGATGAGGGCTGCTATGGCTGGGGGGAACCGGTCATCGAAGGGCGTGCCGCCACGGTGGAAGCCGCGGTCCACGAACTGTCGGATTATCTGGTCGGCCAGGACCCACGCAACATCGAGCACCTGTGGAACGTCATGTACCGCGCAGGGTTCTATCGCGGCGGCCCTATCCTGATGTCCGCGATCGCCGGCATCGACCAGGCCCTGTGGGACCTGAAGGGCCGTGATCTGGGAGTGCCCGTGCATCAGCTGCTCGGCGGCCCGGTGCGCGACAAGATGCGGATGTACGCCTGGACAGGCGGCGATCGCCCGTCAGAGGTCGGCGCAGGTGCCAAGGCGCTGGTCGACCAGGGCTTCACGGCCTTCAAGATGAATGGCACGCCGGAGATGCAGATCGTCGATTCCCACAAGAAGATCGATGACGCCGTGGCGCGTGTCGCCGAAGCACGTGATGCGGTCGGCCCCGACGTGGGGATCGGCATCGACTTCCATGGCCGCGTGCACCGCCCGATGGCCAAGGCGCTGCTGCGGGAACTGGAGCAGTTCCACCCGATGTTCATCGAGGAGCCTGTGGCACCTGAGCACCTGCCCGCGCTCAAGCATATCGCCGAGGGCATCGCGACGCCCATCGCCACCGGCGAGCGCCTGCACACCCGCTTCCAGTTCCGTGACCTGCTGGCGGACGGCATGGTCGACATCATCCAGCCGGATCTTTCCCACTGCGGCGGCATCAGTGAAGGCTTCAAGATCGCGACGCTGGCCTCGGCCTACGACGTGGCCCTGGCACCGCACTGCCCGCTGGGCCCGCTGACGCTGGCGGCTTCCCTGCAGCTGGATGCGGTGTGTCACAACGCCTTCATCCAGGAACAGAGCATGGGCATCCACTACAACAAGGATAACGACGTCCTGGATTACCTGGTCGACAAGGACGCGCTGGCGATCAAGGACGGATTCTGCGCCATTCCCCAGGGCCCGGGGCTCGGGGTCGAGATCGACGAAGCCTTCGTCGAGGAACGTGCCAAGGTCGGGCATCGCTGGCGCAATCCGGTCTGGACCCACGAAGACGGCTCCGTCGCTGAGTGGTAATGCCGAGCAAGCCGCAACGTACACACTGACAACACAGACGCCATGCCAGGACAGGCTCTCAGCCGAAGGTCTGTCACGCTGCAGAAGGGACTCATCATGACCCGTACCGCATCACCCCATACTGAACTCCCCGCCTTCGCGGACTTTCGCTACCCGGACCTCGCAGGTGCCAGCGTCTTCATCACCGGCGGAGGCTCGGGTATCGGTGCCGCATTGACCGAAGGCTTCCTGGCGCAAGGTGCCAAGGTCGCCTTCGTCGGGTTGTCCGATGCCAGCGAATTCTGTGACGCCATGGAGGCCCGATACGCCAATCGCCCCCTGTTCATCCGCTGCAACATCCAGGAGATCGAGGCATTGCAGGCGGCTGTTGCACAGGCGCGCGAGGCCCATGGCCCGATAGGCGTTCTGGTCAACAATGCGGCCCGCGACACTCGCCATACGCTGGAGGAATGGACGGTGGAGCAGTGGGATGAATCCATCGCCACCAACCTGCGTCCCCAGTTCTTCACCGCTCAGGCGGTCGCGGCTGACATGCGTGCACTGGGAGGCGGCGCCATCATCAACCTGTCTTCCAACAGCTACATGCTGGGGCTGGGGGGCTATCCCACCTACGTCACCGCCAAGGCCGGCATCATGGGGCTTACCAAGGCGCTGGCGCGTGAACTGGGCCCGGACGCCATTCGCGTCAACTGCCTGATTCCGGGCTGGGTGATGACGGAGCGTCAGCGCGAGCTGTGGGTCAACGACAAGGACTTGAACGAGTGCATTGATCAGCAATGTCTGAAAGAGGCCATTCCGGTCGAGGACATGATCAATCCGTGCCTGTTCCTGGCCTCCAGCGCCTCGCGCATGATGACCGGCCAGCCGATGGTGGTAGACGGAGGCCGAGTGTGAGCGCCGTCAGCGTCACGCCGGCCTGGATCGCCGTCGACTGGGGTTCCAGCAATCTGCGCGCCTGGGCCGTCAATGGCGACGATGCAGTCATCGCTCAGGCCAGCAGTGCCCGCGGCATGCTGGGACTGGCGGCGGATGAGTTCGAGGATGTACTGCGCGTGCTGATCAATGACTGGCTGCCCGAGGACTCCACCTCAAGCATGCCGGTGTTGATCTGCGGCATGGCGGGCGCACGCCAGGGCTGGGTGGAAGCGGCCTACCTTCCGGTCCCCGGTGAGCAAGCGCCTGCCATCGATGTCCTGTCTGGCCTGGCAGAGCAGCTGACCCATGTGGCAACGCGCGACAGACGCATCGCCGTCACCATCGTGCCGGGGCTGTGTCAGCACCAGCCGGCCTTTGATGTCATGCGCGGCGAGGAGACACAGCTGGCGGGTCTGGTCGCCGCTCAGCCGGGCTATAGCGGGGCCGTCTGTCTGCCCGGCACCCACGCGAAGTGGGCACAGCTCGAGAACGGTTCGATCACGGGCTTCACCACCTTCATGAGCGGTGAACTCTACAAGCTGCTCAGTCAGGATTCGGTCCTCAAGCACTCCGTGGCGGGAGGGGATCTTGCCGATGAGCCACAGCGTCAGGCATTTCTGGCAGGCATCGATGCGGCCATGGCGGAACCGGCGCGCATGACGGCGGCGCTGTTCGGCATCCGTGCGCGGGATTTGCTCGATGAACGCCTCGATGATGAGGCCTCGCGCGCAGCCTTGCTGGGTGCGCGGCTTTCCGGTCTGGTGCTGGGCCTTGAGCTGGCCGGTGCCACATGCCTGCAGCCGCAAGGGTCGCTGATCACCTTGATCGGTGATGACACCTTATGCCAGCGCTATCGGATCGCACTCGAGCATCTGGGCTATCGCGTCAGCCTGGCCGCCAATGCCGACATGATTCTGGCCGGGCTCGGGCGCATTCATCACGCCTGTCAGGCACGCCTCGCCACTGACTGACACCCCCATCTTCCCCTGGAGAATTCCATGAGCCTTCCCCTGGTTGCCATTCTGCGCGGCGTCACGCCGCAGGAAATCATCGCGATTGCCGACGAGATCATCGCGGCGGGCATCACCCGCATCGAGGTCCCGCTCAATTCGCCCCAGCCGCTGGTCAGCATCGCGGCGCTGGTCAAGCACTGTGCGACGGCCCATGACGGCCAGATCCTCATCGGTGCCGGCACCGTCCTGACGCCGGAGCAGGTGCGGGACGTGCACGGCGTCGGTGGTCGGCTGATCGTGTCGCCCAATGCCGATGTCGAGGTCATTCGCGAGAGCCGCCGACTCGAGATGGTGTCCATGCCAGGCATCGTCACGCCGACGGAGGCCTTCGCGGCCCTCGCCGCCGGCGCCTCAGGTCTCAAGCTCTTCCCGGCGACCCAGGTCGGTATCGTCAACATGAAAGCGATGCTGGCCGTGCTGCCCACAGGCACCGAGCTGTATGCCGTCGGGGGCATCGGCAGTGACAACTTCGCGCAATGGCGTGCGGCGGGTGTCCATGGTGCAGGTCTGGGAACGGCCATCTACACGCCGGGTCTGACGGCTTTTGACGTCGGTGAACGAGCACGCAAGCTGGTCTCCGCCTGGACCGCCGCCGACTGAGCCCCGGCGGCTCTCCCACAGGATTCACGAGGAGTAACGGATGACACGATCGACCTGCCTGGGCACGGCTGAGCGCCTCGTGGCCAGCCACTGCGAGCTGGGAGAAGGCCCCGGCTGGACACCCGCCACAACCACCCTGCCTGCGCGGGTGCGCTGGCTGAACATCCTCGCCGGCGAGCTGCATCACGCGGCCGCGGATGGCAGTGATCACGTCATCACTCAGCTTGCGCGCCGCACCTCCTATGCGGCGGTCACCCTTGAAGGCGACTACCTGCTGGTCGGGGAAGGCATGCTGTCACGTTGGAACCCCGAGACAGGCGCCGTGGAAGATGTCATGTCCTTCGAGGCGGACGCCATGCCCGCGACACGCAGCAATGATACTCGAGTGGATACCCACGGCAGTCTGTGGCTCTCGAGCATGGGCTGCAACGCCGAGACCGGAGCTGGCAGTCTCTACCGCCTGCACCGCGGCAAGCTTTGCAAGCTCATGGATGGGCTGACCATTCCCAATGCGCTGTGTTTCTCGCCGGATGGCCGCTTCGCCTATTTCACCGACACCGTTACCGGTCAGGTGATGCGCTGGCCGCTGGACGCCGATGGCTGGCCACTCAAATCAGCAGGTGAAGGGTCAGCAAGTGAAGGGGCGGCAGGTGAATACAACGCTCCTGAGGTCTGGGCCGATCTGCAAGATTGTGGCGGTGGCCCGGATGGCGCCGTGATCGACGCCGACGGCCATATGTGGATTGCGCTCTGGGGGGCCGGCCGCGTGGCAAGGCTGGATCATGACGGCAAGGAAATCGCTCATGTGGCCCTGCCGGTCAGCCAGCCCTCGTGCCCGCTGTTCGGTGGTGAGGGGCTGAGCACGCTGTATATCACCACGGCGCATGAGGGCATGGCCACGCCGGATCATGTGGCGGGTGATGGTGATCTCTTCGCGCTGGACCTGTCAGCACACGGCTTCAAGGGACTGGCAGAAGCGCCGCTGGTGTTGGGCTGACACTGCCATTCCGTCTCTGATTCTTCTTTATTTCTGGACCTCTCATGATGACCGCAGACGCTCCATCCACCCGACCTTCGGCAACGCCCGACGCGACATGGTCCCCCCAACAGCAATGGCTGAGCCTGAGCGCCGACGGCATCCAGCTGCAGCTGGATCTCGCCGATGGCCTGCTCAAGCTGGCCCACCTGGGGCGCATCGCCCCGGTCACGCCAGCCCAGCACCGCCTGATGAGCGCTGCTGCCACGCCCCAGGCAAGCCTCGATCAGCTGCCGCCCAATACCTTGTTCAATGATGCCGGGCTTGGCTTTGCAGGCTATCCGGCCTTGATCGGTGACCGTGATGGACGTGACTGGCTCACCGACATGCGACTGAGTGAGGTGGCGTGCTCGACCGATTCACTGGGCGCGCATGCCCAGCTGACACTGGCGGATGCCACGAGCGAGCTGGAAGTTCTGCTGTCACTCACGCTCACCATCGAGGGGGTGCTGCGTCAGTCCACCACCCTGCGCAATCCTGGTACGGCCGACTATCGTCTCGAGTGGCTGGCGGCCTGCTGCCTGCCACTGCCGAATCGCTTCGAGCAGTGCCTGAGCTTCGGTGGCCGTTGGGTCCAGGAGTTCACCGAGACACGCCACGCCTTGAGTGAAGGTACCTTCACACTCGAGAATCGGCGCGGGCGCAGCTCTCACCAGCGTGTGCCCTCCCTCATCGTGGGTACCGAGGGCTTCAGTGAGCAGTCCGGGGAGGTCATCAGCGCGCACCTGGCCTGGAGCGGCAACCATCGACTGCTGGTGGAGCGCCAGTTCGATGGCAGCACGCAACTGCAGCTGGGCGCACTGCTGTTGCCCGGTGAGCAGGTACTGGCCGCCGGGGACAGCGTCACCACGCCGGAAGTCGTCATGGCGTGGTCTGACACGGGCATCAATGGCGCCAGTCAGCGCATGCATCGTACCTTGCGTGCACGGCTTGACTGGCCGACGCCGAACAAGCCTCGCCCGGTCCACGTCAACACCTGGGAGGCCCTCTATTTCGATCACGACGCCGAGCGGCTGGAGGAGCTGGTCACCGCTGCCGGCGACGTCGGCGCGGAACGCTTCGTGCTCGACGATGGCTGGTTCGTGGGCCGCGATGGTGAGCGAGCAGCGCTGGGCGATTGGTACCTGGATCAAGGCAAATACCCCGAGGGGCTGGGGCCCTTGATCGCGTCCGTCCATGCCCAGGGCATGGAATTCGGTCTGTGGGTGGAACCCGAGATGGTCAATCCTGACAGCGCGCTCTTTCGCACGCATCCCGACTGGATACTGGCGCTGGAAGGCCGTGAGCAGCCACTGGGGCGGTATCAATGCGTGCTGGATCTCACACGCCCTGACGTCACTGACTATCTGTTTGTGCGACTGGATGCCCTGCTCAGCGACTACCCGATCCGCTATCTCAAGTGGGACATGAATCGCGACCTCACCCACGCCGCGACCCAGTCCGGCGAGCGACGCGGCATGCCTGCAGCGCATGCTCAGGTACAAGCGCTCTATGCGCTGCTCGCACGTCTGCGCCAGGCGCACCCTGAGGTGGAAATCGAGAGCTGCGCCTCGGGGGGCGCCCGTACCGACCACGGCATTCTGCGCCACACCCATCGCGTCTGGACCTCGGACTGCAACGACCCGCATGAGCGAACGCACATCCAGCGCGGTGCCAGTCGCTTCCTGCCACCGGAGCTGCTCGGGGCTCATATCGGGCCGGAGCATGCACATACCACGTCGCGGCGTACCTCCCTTGCCTTCCGTGCCTCCACGGCCCTGTTCGGTCACCTGGGCCTTGAACTGGACGTCAGCCAGCTCGCGCCACGCGAGCGTGGGGAGCTGCGCGTCTGGATCGAGCGCTACAAGGCATTGCGCGGGCTGTTGCATGGCGGCGTGAGCTGGCGTCTGGACTGCCTGGATGACGGCCAGCATGCACATGGCGTGGTCAGCCAGGACGGTGAAGAGGCGCTTTACTGCATCAGCCAGCTGGCCATGCCACGACACGCCGTACCTGCGCCACAGCCGCTGGCAGGGCTCATCGCCGAGCAGCATTATCGACTCGAACTGTTGGAACTGCCGGAACATCCCGAACGCCGCATGAAGCAGCTGCCGGCCTGGGTGCAGGCCCAGCTCTCGGGGGAGCCCGTCGTCGCCAGTGGCGAGATGCTGATGCGTACCGGGCTTGCCCTGCCGGTGCTCGACCCGGAACAGGCGATCCTGATCCACCTGACGGCGGCACACGACGTTGACTGAGCCTGTGCTCCAGCTATCACTTCACCGATTCAAGGATGACCTGTATGCAACTCGGCGTCTGTTATTACCCGGAACACTGGCCGCGTGAGCGCTGGGCGCAGGATGCCCGTGACATGTTCGAGGCCGGCATTCGCGTGGTGCGCATAGGCGAGTTCGCCTGGAGTCGGCTGGAGCCGCGCTCCGGAGAGCTGCGTTTCGAGTGGCTCGACGAGGCCGTTGAGGTGCTTGCCCGCGCCGGTCTCAAGATCGTGATGGGAACCCCGACGGCCACGCCCCCGAAATGGCTGGTGGATGCCCATCCCGAGATACTGGCCGTCGATGAGCATGGCCAGGTGCGAGGGTATGGCTCACGTCGCCATTACTGCTTCTCCTCGCCCGTCTATCGCACTCAGAGCGAGCGTATCGTGCGTCTGATGGGGGAGCGCTACGCCACTCATCCGGCGATCATGGCGTGGCAGACCGACAACGAATACGGCTGTCACGACACCATCCTCAGCTACTCTCGAGCGGCGCGCGCAGGCTTCCCTGAGTGGCTGGAACAACGCTACGGCAGTGTCGAAGCGCTCAATGAGGCATGGGGCGCGGTGTTCTGGAGCCTGGAGGTGACCGCCTTCTCGCAGGTCGAGGCGCCGGTCGGCACCGTCACCGAGCCACATCCGGCGATCGTGCTGGATTATCGTCGCTTCTGCTCCGACATGGTGGTCGAGTACAACCGGCTTCAGGTCCAGACGCTGCGAGACAGCGGCGTGAACGTCGATATCGTGCACAACTTCATGGGCCTGTTCACGGAGTTTGACCACTTTGACGTCGCCCGGGACCTGGACATCGCCAGCTGGGATAGCTACCCGTTGGGCTTTCTGGAGCGTGGTGCCCATCCCGAGGCCACCAAGGCGTTCTATCGCCAACAGGGCCACCCTGATTTCGCCGGTTTCCACCACGACCTCTATCGCGCCATGTGCAAGGGGCGCTGGTGGGTCATGGAGCAACAGCCGGGTCCGGTCAACTGGGCCATCAGCAATGCCGCCCCACTGCCCGGCATGGTTCGCCTCTGGAGCCATGAGGCCTTTGCCCATGGCGCGGAAGTCGTTTCCTATTTCCGTTGGCGTCAGGCCCCCTTCGCGCAGGAACAGATGCATGCGGGTCTGTTGCGTCCGGATGGTTCACCGGCCTCGGCCTGGCCGGAGCTGTTGCAGGTCCGCGATGAACTGGCTCGCTTGAGCGCAGAAGGCCTCAGTGGGCGCGAGATCGAGACCGAACAGGCCCCTGTGGCCTTGATGTTCGACTATGCCTCGATCTGGGCCTGCCAGATTCAACCGCATGCCGAGGACTTCGATGCGTTGGAACTGCATCTGAGCTGGTACAGCGCCCTTCGCAGGCTGGGTCTGGACATCGACATCGTCTCCCCTCGTGATGATGTCAGTGGCTATCCTCTCGTCGTGTTGCCCTGTCAGGTGATTGCCGACGATGCGCTTGCGGCACGCCTGAGCGCTGCACGTGACAGCGGCAACCGTATCGTGATCGGCGCACGCTCCGGCTCACGCACGCCAGACTTCCAGATACCCGATCAACTGGCACCGGGCGCCCTCGGCGAGCTGGCCGGCGTCACGGTCGATCGGGTAGATGGTCTGCGCCCCGGTGCCTGCCCCGGGGTCACCACAGCCAATGGTTATCATGGCCACGCGTTGCGCTGGCGAGACCTGCTCGACAGCACGCGAACCACGGCAAGGGTCGTGACTCGTTTCGATGATGGAGAAGCGGCTCTCACGGAGCGCGCAGGGGTCAGCTATCTGACCGCCTGGCTTGAAGAAGACACCCTCATGGCCGTGCTGGTCGAGGAATGTCGCAAGGCAGCCATCCTTACCACCGCCCTGCCGGAGGGTGTGCGCCTGCGCTGCAGAGGCAATCTGGTGTTTGCCTTCAATTATTCGCCTGAACCACGCTGGCTACCCGAAGGCCTGGTGCCGGAAGATGGCTGGATCTGCGGAGGCCAACAGCTCGCTCCCGCTGGCGTCAGTATCTGGCGCATGGCATGAGGAGATGTCCAAGGCGATGACAGCAACGGAGCGCTTCAGTAGCCTTGCCATCATCCAGACAAGCGTCACGTACGTATGACTCCATGACCCCTGTCGGCCTCGCGACCGGCGGATGGTTCGATCGTTTCTGGCGGTGCCTCCGGGTACCGCCTTTTTCTTAAGGCGACAGTTGCCAACAAGAGTTTTCGTCAAGAGCTTGCCGCTGGCGGTGTTGAGAACACAGCCCCTTCCCGTGGCAGGTCTTCTGCTGACACGATGGTCCCTTCAGCCCTGGTGACTTGCGGAATTGGTAGGATTTTTTATTCAAACGAAAGATAACGGTATAAATTCTATCTGTTGTACCACACGCCTTGCCAACCCCCGATACGGGAGTCCCACGCTGCCACTTAAGCCGCATTGTCCTCTTGTCAGACAAACTCTACCGTGAGCCAGATGTCACTGTAGAACAGTCCATATAAAGAAATAATTACAGGAAACGCACCTGTTCACAGGACATACGTCGTCATTGGCAGACGGCACACCATGACTACAACGCCAACCACGAGATGTCCCCTTCATGAGCATTCTTGCCATTCTGATATCGCTGGGACTGTTGATGTTCCTGGCCTACCGCGGTATCACCGTTCTGTTGCTGGCACCTGTGATGGCGGCTCTTGCCGTCGTGCTTTCAGGTGATGCAGGCGCCCTGCTGCCCAGCTATACCGTCACCTTCATGAGCCAGCTGGGCGGCTACCTGGCCAAGTTCTTCCCGCTGTTCATTCTCGGTGCCCTGTTTGGCCAGTTGATGGCGGATTCCGGGGCTGCCCACGCGATTTCCGAGGGACTGGTAAGGCGCCTCGGAACCCGCCATGTGATCCTCACCGTCGTGCTGGCCTGCGCCCTGCTGACCTACGGTGGCGTCTCGCTGTTCGTGGTGGCTTTCGCCGTCTATCCCATCGGTGCCCAGCTCTTCCGGCGCACCTCGACACCCAAGCGACTGCTGCCCGCGGCACTGGCGCTGGGCTCCTTCACCTTCACGATGACCGCCCTGCCCGGTACCCCGGCGATCCAGAACGCGATTCCGATTCCCTACTTCCAGACCAACAGCTTCGCGGCTCCCGGACTTGGCATCATCGCCGGTCTGATCATGCTGGGGCTGGGCACCTGGTGGCTGAAGGGCAGAGCCACGAAAGCTCAGGCGCAGGGCGAAGGCTACGGCAAGCATGACAATGAGGCATTGAATGACGATACACCGGTGGCACGCATGAGCATGCTGTCAGCCGTGATCCCGCTGATACTGGTGATCGGACTCAATGCCCTGCTCACCTACCTTGTCTTCCCGCGCATCGACTTCTCCTATCTCAATGATGCCTTCCCGGAGCTGGACCCGGCCGGCGCCACCGGCATGTGGTCGATATTGATCGCGCTGAGCTGTGCGTCACTCTGGCTGGTGGTGACTCGCTGGAAGCAGTGGGCTGACTTGAAGACGACGGTCAACAATGGCTGTTTCGGTGCCATGCTGCCCGTCTTCAACACCGCCTCGGAGGTCGGTTATGGCGCCGTGATCGCAAGCCTGGCCGGCTTTGCACTGGTCAAGGAGGCAGTACTGGGGCTCTACCCCGACAATCCGCTGATCTCGGAGGCCGTGGCGGTCAACGTGCTGGCAGGGATTACCGGCTCCTCCTCGGGCGGCATGAGCATCGCGCTCTCGACACTGGGCTCGACCTACATGGAGATGGCCGTCAATGCCGGGATAGACCCTGAATTGATGCACCGTGTGGCGGCACTGGCGGCTGGCAGCATGGATACGCTACCGCACTCAGGTGCAGTCATCACGCTGCTGGCCATCTGCAAGCTGACTCACCGCCAGTCCTACGGACAGATGTTCATGATGACCGTGGCGTTCCCGATGCTGGCACTGATCAGTGTCGTGACGCTGGGCAGCCTGTTTGGCAGCTTCTGACCACGACATGCCTCTGAAAGCCAAGGGCGACAGAAACGACACAGGCCACCTCAAGGGGTGGCCTGTGTCGTTTCGATACCTGAGACATCTGTCTCAGGGCGCCTTGATGGCACGGACAGTCTCAATAGACGTGATGCTGTTGGATCATGGGGACTTCGGCGCGGGCACGCGTCTTGATCCAGAGCGTCAGATCTTCCTTGTCGGCCCGGGGATTCTCCGCCACCCAGTCGACGATGCGCGAGGCAATGAACTCGGCGTAGAAGTCATCATCGAACTGCAACAGCATCAGGTCCTCACCGGCCTGGCTCACTCGCAGCAGCACTTCACTGCCGGGCAGCACATACAGGCTCAATTCGTGCAGGTATTGCGTCGTGAAGGTGACGCGCTTGAAGCGATCAGGGGCATCACGACCACAGTTGCTGATGTCATTCATGAAAGCCATGATGCTCCCCCGTAGTAGACATCTCATGCATTTCGCTCAGATATGAGCAGATATCTACAATGATAGACCAGATGCTCTTGCCACGGTTGCTTTTATTAGCGTTTTTTAACGGACCACCCGACGCCTTAGCGCGGAACATTGATCAGGCGTCAGATTCACGCGTTCTGACGCAACGCATCACTCTCGAGGGTGAGTTGCACCCGCTCCAACCAGCCCGCCAGCAAGGCTTGCTTGTGGCGACTCATGGCGTCCTGCTCGGCGATGGTCTGCGAGAATCGGCGCCCGGCCTTCTGAAGACGCCTGGGTCGCTTGCCCTGACTGCATCGCTCGAAATCCTCCGCCAGCGCCAGAATCAAGCTCTGCAAGGCACGCTGCACGGGCCTGGACATGTTCTCGCCAAGCTCCCGTCGCACGAAGCCTATTCCGCGCCCGATATCCATGCCTGTCAGGCCCAGAGACATCAGAGGCATTCCCTGTGGCTCGTCCGCGACCGCAGATGAATCGGCCCCGCCCTGACGTGACTGCTGTTCCTGTTGACGGCTTTGCTCATGGCGGGCAAGACGCAGCAGGCGATCTCCCATGCGTCCCCCGAACCAGCTGTCCACCTGCTGAGCGGGGCGTTCGGCCAGCTCCCGGATATCACTTGCCGTTGTCTGGATCAGCTGGCGTTTGTCCCAGCCGGCCCCGGGTACCGGGATCAGGCGAAACCCGAGAATGGTCACGATCAGGCCGATCCCGGCCGCCAGACTCCGGTTGAGGGTATAGGCCACATCGAAGGTCATGCCGTTGTCGGGCATCACCAGCAGGATATTGAACACCACGAACGGCAGACAGATCCCCGCCAGCACCGGCACCACGGACCCCATCAGGCCGATGAACAACGGCACACTGAAGATCAGAATGAACGGCACGAAATGCTGGGCCTGACTCAACAGGACATTGCCGAACAACAGCACACTGGGCACGGCGAACAGCAGGCCTTTGAGCACCATGGGGATGATGGGGGCGGGGTCATCGCGACTGGCGAAGATACCGGAGAACAACGTGCCCAGCAGCATGGCCACCGCCCCATTGTCCCAGGCCGTCGCCAGCCAGAAGATGGAGGTAGTCCCGAAGATCAGCATGGCACGCAGCGCATTGGTCGCCGCTCGTCCGTGATCGCGATGCCAGCTCAGACTGGGCTGGCGCAATTGATGGCGACCGGGATGATTGATGACCTCACGTGCCTGAAGCATCACCAGCGCATGGCCCAGCACTTCCCGCAGACTATAGAGCAGCCGTGCCTCGAGGGCAGACAGATTGCGCTGACCGCGCGAGATTCTCAGGCATTCTCCGCGCAGCTCCTTCAAGGTGGCGCGTGCCTGCCCGATCCCCTGGTTGTCGGCCATGCTCTGGAAGGCGCTGCCGAGTCGCTGCATCAGGTCCTGTGTCGGCTGACTGAAGCGCTCCGGTTGCTGAACGGCGGGACGCGCGAGCTGATCGTCTTGCCCGTCGTCGTCGATGGGGTTGTGGTGCTCGGACTCACCATCAACGCCAGTGGCGTGATGGCGCAGGAAGAATTCCGGGTGACGCAGCTGATGCAGCGCCTTGAGGGTGGCATAGAGGCGCATGCTCCGCCGGGTCAGCAGATGGACACCGCGGATACGCCCCTTGCCCTGAGGCCCCTCATATCGCGCGGAGTGGGCATCGATCTCGAGATTGTTGAGCGCCCCAAGGCCGGTCATCATCTGTTCGAGCATCGCCTGACGTTCCCGATTCTCCTCGGCATGACGTTGCTCGGCGCTCAGGTCATCCTGGGAGGGGTCCGAGAAGGCCAGCGCCATGTAACGGAAGGTGGCGTTGACGGCGGTATCCGCCAGCTGCCCCAGATGGTCCCGCACACGTATCGGCCAGACCAGCGCACTGACCAGCACGGCGCACAGTGCACCGAGACTCAACTCACTGAGGCGAGCCAGCGCCACCGAGAAGAAGTTGCCGGGCGCCGAGGACGTCAGCACCACGATGATCATGCAGGCCACCGCCCCCATCACGCAGCCATAGGAGAGGTTGTTGTGGGTGAGCGAAGCCCCGTAGATGCACAGGCCGATCCACAGGGTGACACTGCCCAGTGCCAATTCCGGCGCCTGGGCAAACAGCCCCATGATCACGACGGCGACACCGACACCCGCCACGGTGCCGGCGATCTGGCAGATGCCCTTCTCGACCACCATCCCCGACATCGGGCGTATCTGCAGAAAGGCCGCCGAGATCAGCGCCCAGTACGGGCGATCCAGATCAAAATAGAAGGCCGCATAGAGTGCCAGTGACATGGCAAGGACACCCTTGAAGGCGAACTTCAGGGCAAAGGAAGAGGGTCTGAGAAACGCCGCGAGTGCCGGAGACATCGATCAAGGTGCTCCGTGGCCGCTGTCCTCGGCATCGGTGATGTCACTGAGCAGCCGGACACTCGCCGTCATGCCTGCCGCCAGATTGACCCCGGACGCCCGTACCGCCTCGATATCATCGAACTCCACTCTCACCGGGATGCGCTGTGCCAAGCGTACCCAGCTGAAGGTCGCACTCACCTGCGGCAGCTGCTGGGCATTGGTCGCGGTATTGTCATCGGCGATCCCCTCACCGATTCCCACGACACGGCCCTTGAAGTCCTTGTTGCCGCTCATCAGCGTGATCTGGACCGGATCTCCCTTGCGCACATGCTGCAACTTGGTTTCCTGGAAATAGGCGCTGAGATAGAAGGAGTCATCCTTGATCAACGCCATGACCGAAGTACCCGCCGTCACATAGTTGCCCTGCGTCAGGTGCATGTTGAGGATGCTGCCATCCGCCGGGGCGGTCAGCTGGGTACGGTCAAGATCCAGTTGCGCGGATTGAAGCGCCGCCTCGGCCTGCTGCACATCGGCGCGAGCCACCTCGGCCTCGAGGCGAGCACTGTCACGCTCCTCTTCACTGATCGCCCGGTTGGTCAGGCGACTGCGTCGATTGGCTTCATGCTCCTTGAGCCGCAAGGTGGCCTTGGCACTGGCCAGACTCGCCTTGGCCTGAGCCAGTGCCGCCGCATAGCGGGCCTGGTCGATCTGCAGAATCACGTCACCCTGCTTGACGCGAGTGGTGTCCGCCACGTTGAGTTCACTCACCCAGCCGGACACGTCAGGGCTCAGCGTGATCACCTCGGCACGCACGCGAGCATCCCGCGTCCAGGGACTGTACATGTAGGTCTTCCACAGCCAGATGGCACACCAGACCGCCACGGCCACCAGACACAGGGTAATGACCCATTTCACGACTTTCTGTCGAGACTTGCTCATGCAGTTTCCTTGAAGAGTTGATCCTGACGGGAGCCTCGGCTCACACGAGGTTGCGCAGAGTGATGCTTGCCAGTGACGCCTGAGCTCGACCGCCTTCGAAGATGGGGTGACGTTGCGACAGTGACGCGACAGGTAAATGACGAGGGACATCTGACGCTTGCGACGCGAGCGCTGTCGCGATGACGATGAGTGACGGACCAGACGCGATTCGGTGAAGGCGTCAGGTCACCAGTGCGACGATTCCCGTCAGACAGATGATGAAGAGCGAGATGTCGAACCAGGCCTCGAACCATAGCTCATGATTGGCAAGCACCCGGTGCAGCAACGAGCGAATCAACCCGGCGATCACCAGCGCCGCCAGCGCATAGACCAGCATGGGGCTGATCAGGAATTCTCCCACCACCATCTCGTGCAGTGCATTGAAACCTGCCAATGGCATGTCAGGGGGTGTTTCGTTCATCGACACATGTCCTTGGAGATCCTCTGGAGGTGAGATCACGCATACGGGGGCGATAGGCGAGATTGGTCGCCAGCATTGACGCTCAGTCAACGTCAACCAATGGAGGCAGGTCCGCCTGCATTCAAGGTCTCAAGCGCCCGCCACCCCACAAGAATATATGCAGGCTAACATTTATCAAGCGAGTTGCCACGTGCTCGTGATGAGACGCGACAGTGCGCAAGTGCTTCCCCCTGCTGGGTTTTCCAGTAGGGGGAGCGAGTGAAGACAGCGTCCGGGCAGAACATCTGGTGGGTGTGGCAGTCATGACAAGCGGCTTGCCTCTCGACAAGCCGCTTTTGAAGGCTCCGCTTCGCTTTCGCACTCAACAACGCGCTCACTCGGTTGCGTTACACGGCATAACCGAGGATGCGCGGCAGCCATAGCGCCAGTTCCGGGAACAGCATCACCACTGCCAGGGCCGCGAGCATCGCCACGACAAAGACTATCGCCCATCCGACGGTCTTCTCGAGTCGGACACCGGCCACGCTGCTGGTCACCATCAGATTGACGGCCACCGGCGGCGTGAACTGGCCGATCGCGATGTTCATGGCCAGCAGAATCCCGAACCATACCGGATGCCACCCGAAGTGCTGCATCACCGGAATCAGCACCGGCATCAGGATCAGGTAGATGGAGACCGCATCCAGCAGCATCCCGGCGATCAGTACCGCCACCATCACCAGAATCAGCAGCACCGTGCCGCTATCGGACAGCGTGATCAACCACTCGGCGAGATGGCGGAAGGTACCCAGCATGGTGCCGGCCCAGGCGAATATGCCCGCCAGCGCGATGATCAGCATCACCACCCCCGAGATCACCGCTGCTTCCCTGAGCAGTTCCCACACCTGAGAGAGCTTGAGCTCACGGGTGATGAAGAGCCCGACACACAGCCCGTAGGCAGCCGCCACCACCGCCGCTTCCGTGGGCGTGAAGAGGCCTGAGCGCAGCCCGCCGAGGATGATCACCGGTGCCAGCAGCGCGGGGATCGCTGAGCGGAACGCCGGACCCAGCGCGATACGTTCCACCTGAGTCGGATCTTCCCAGCGATAGCGCCGCGACAGCACCCAGGCCGGTACCAGCAGTGCCGCACCGACCAGCAAGCCCGGAATCAGCCCTGCGGCAAACAGCGCGCGCAGATCCACCCCCGGCACCACGATGGAATAGAGGATCAACGCGATGGAGGGCGGGATCAGGATCGCCGTGGAGGCCGAGGCCGCAATCAGCGTCGCCGAGAACGCCTTGGGGTAGCCCGCCCGTGTCATGCTGGGAATCATCACCATCGCCACCGCGGCGGCATCTGCCGGGCCGGAACCACTCATGCCGCCCATGATCAGACACACCAGCACTGCCACCAGCGCGAGGCCACCGTGACGCGGCCCGATCAACGCCTGGGCAAAGCGCACCAGCCGCGCCGCCACTCCGGCACGCTCGAACACCAGCCCCGTCAGGATGAACAATGGAATGGCGATCAGCGGATACTTGGCAATGCTGTTGTAGGTATTGGTCCCCAAGGTGGCCAGCATGCTGACCGGCAGCCCCGCGACGATACCCACCGCCCCCGACAGCCCCAGCGCGAAGGCGACCGGCACGCCGAGTATCAACAGCGCGGCGAAGCTTGCGAGCAACCAGAGATCAGGACTCATGATCTGACTCCTTGTGCTCCGGCGACGCATCCTGACCGGGTCCATGACCAGGCCCTTGCGCAAGACGCTCGACACATTGCTGCAGCTGGCGCCAGGCCATCGCCAGCGCCAATATCGGCAGCCAGATCACGTACCACCAGTTGGGCAGGCCCAGTCCCGGTGACAGCGACTCCCACTGATACTCCTCCAGCGCGAAGGTGCCGCCAAACCAGACGACCAATCCAAGCACGACAAGTACCGCCAGGGTCTGCAACACCACCACCAGTCGCCACAGCGGCAACGGCAGCACGTCTTCCAGCAGCGCGATACGAATATGTGCCTGACGGCGAATCGCCACCGAGGCGCCCGCCAGCGTCAGCAACACCAGCAGGAAGACCGAGAATTCCTCGGTGAAGGCAAAGGAGGCATCGGTGGCGTAACGCACCACCACGTTGGCCAGACTGATGATGCCGATCAGGCCCAGCGCCAGCGCCGCCAGCCAGGATTCCGGCCGCACGCGTGGCGGTGGCCTATCCACGGGGGCAGGCGCTGCGCTGGTGCCAGTTTGATGTGAGGCTTGTTGAGACGGTTGTTGCGACTTTTGCGACATGACACGCGATCCACACGAACGCCGAGGCTGTCAGGCCCCGGCGTGGTTCTTCACTCAATAACGCGCACAGACCGCATTATTCCCGATGTCATCTGCTCCGTGATCAGCGGCGATCATGGCCAGACTCAGCGCGAGGCCTCGACCTCGGCACGTGCCGTCTCGACCAGCGCCTCACCGATCTTCGGTGTCCAGCTTTCGTAGACCGACTGGGTGGCATCACGGAAGGCCTGCATCGCATCGTCATCGAGCTTGACGACATTCACGCCGCGCGCCTCGATATCCGCCAGCCGCTGGGCATTGCCTTCACGACTCATGGCGATCTCCCAGGCACCCGCTTCCCTGGCGGTCTCGGTCAGCAGAGTGCGCTCCTCCTCACTGAGCGACTTCCAGACACGCTGGTTGGCGGCGAAGATCAGCGGGTCCGCCATGTAGTGCCAGAGGGTCAGATGAGTCTGGCCGACCTGATCGATCCGCGCGACATCAAACACCGACAGCGGGTTCTCCTGACCATCCACCGCACCGGTGGTCAGCGCCGGCTTGGCATCCGCCCAGCTCATCTGGGTCGGGTTGGCGCCCAGCGCCGTGAAGGTGTCCTGGAACAGCGGCGACCCCACCACACGAATCTTCAGGCCTTTCAAGTCGTCCGGCGTGGTGATTGATTTCGAGGAATTGGACACCTCACGGAAGCCATTCTCGCCCCACGCCAGCGGCATGATGCCCTTGGACTCGATGGCGGCGAAGACCTGCTTGCCCGACTTACCCTGGGTCAGCGCATCGATGGCGGCGTGGTCCGGCATCAGGAACGGCAGCGAGAACAGGTTGAGCTCCGGCACCTGGGGCGACCAGTTGATGGTCGAGCCCACCGCGAGATCGATCAGCCCCTGACGCATGGCCGAGAACTCCTTGGTCTGATCTCCCGCCACCAGCTGGGCATTCGGATAGACACGCAGGGTGAGATCGCCACCGGAGCGCTCCTCTACCAGTTCCGCCCACTTCTCGGCTGCCTGCCCCCACGGGAAGGCATCCGACAGCACGGTGGAGACGGACAGTTCACGCGCCTCGGCATCACTCGCCATCAGTGGTGACAGCAGAGCCAGGCCAAGCACGCCAGCCATCAGGGCAGCGCGACTCGGGGCGGCAACACGCGAAGAAGTAGTGGAAGGAGTTGCAGACATTGAAGCGTGGCGATGCCATTGACGAGAGACGGTGTCAGTTCCGGAGGCGGAATCAGCGTTGGCGAGTGCGGCGGTCAGGGTCATGAATAACCTCTTGATTATGATGTTGTTGAGTGTGTCCTCGGGCAGATTCGCATCTACTTTGGTCGCTGACCATTCGACCATGCGACAGATCGGCGCTTTTTCGACGCTGAGGTGCTGTCTCACTCCATTCACATCACTGTATATGCATCCACCCCTCGGGTTTTCCGAGACTTTTTGCGTACGAAACTCTCGACCATGTGGTGTCATCAACGTGTGTTGCCAAGGAGTGCATCCAGCGATGCAAGAGGGCCAACCCCCGCGCAGGCCCCGCCAACAGGGAGTTTCAGGATATTTCACTTTGCTTGATGCCGTGCCTTTTACAACGCCAGCGTGCCCCCAGCCCCTCCGAGGTCAGGATTTCACGGGTTACTGTATATCCATCCAGCCAATTACATCATTGCGACAAATTTCCAGATCTGTCGCCTTTCATCCACGCAATGGCGCGCCACGGGTCGCAGACTGCGGATTCGGTCGGTAGACTGAGCGCCGTTCCCGCAAGGACCAACCACGACTGACCATCACCACGCACGCAAGTGTCGTACCTGACATCTCGTCGGCACCGCTCAAACGGTACCGACCTTGACCGATGAGGCCCCTTCCATGCCGCACCCCCAGCAGGAAGCCATACCCACTCCCACCTTCGAGACCGAGCCGCTCGACACGCCGCCCAAGCGACTGCAGCCGACCAGCAGTCTGGGCGCGGCGGTCGTTCTGTGGTCGCTGCTGCTGGGAATGGGGATGCTGATGCTGGCCAACGGACTGCAGGGCAGTCTGTTGGGGATTCGTGCCTCCTCGGAAGGCTTCAGCAACACCATGACGGGCATCATCATGTCGGCCTACTTCGCCGGCTTCCTGCTGGGCTCTACGCTTGCACCGCGCAAGCTGCGTCGGGTCGGCCATGTGCGCACCTTCGCGGCGCTGGCCTCCATCACCTCGGTGTGCATCCTGATCCACGCGCTCTATGTGGTGCCCGAGGTGTGGATCGCGATGCGCTTCATTACCGGTTTCGCCTTCGCCGGCCTCTACGTGGTGGCGGAGAGCTGGCTCAACAGCCAGGCGACCAACCAGATGCGTGGCCGTCTGCTGGCCATCTACATGGTGATCACCTATCTGGGCATGGGCGGTGGCCAGCTGCTGCTCAACGTCGCCAACCCGAATACCTATCTGCTGTTCATCCTGGTCTCGGTGATCATGTCCTTGGCGCTGGTGCCGATGCTGCTGTCCGCCTCACCGCAACCGGAAGGCGCGCAGCCGGAAGCCATGGGGATCGTTCGTCTGCTACGTCTGGCACCGCTGGGCACCCTGGGCGGCTTCGCCACCGGTATCGCCAACGGCACCGTCTTCGGCATGGGCGCGGTGTATGCCGACCGCGCCGGCCTGCCGGTGCAGGAAGTCTCCTGGTTCATGGGCGCCTTCATTCTGGGTGCCGCCCTGCTGCAATGGCCGCTGGGCAAGCTCTCCGACAAGCTGTCGGCCAAGAAGGTGATTCTGGGCTGCAGTGTCGGGGCGATCGCGCTGTCCATCGGCGGCGTGCCGTTCAGTGGTGGCAGCATGCTGACCATGGCGCTGCTGGGGGCGGGGCTCGGCGGGTTGATCCTGACCCAGTACTCGCTGTTCCTGGCGGCAGCCAACAACCTGCTGACCACGCCACAGATCATCTCCGCCAGCGGCACGCTGGTGCTGATGCATGGCGCGGGCGCGATCCTTGGCCCGCTCACCGCGGGTCTGCTGATGGAGCGCTTCGGGGCCGTCGGCTTCCTCTATACCCTGACCGCCATCCACGTGCTGATCGTGATTCTCGCCGCCAGTGTCACCAGCAAGCCGCGTCAGGTGCTGGATGCCGAGGATGGCGATCACCCCGGTCACTATGTGGTGGCGCCCTCCACCACCAGTCCGCTGAGTGCCGCCTGGGTCGAGGAAGCCATCACCGAGCCCGAGACCGGTCAGCTGGAATTCGACTTCGATGCCGAACCTGAGCCGGAGCCTAGCGAGGAAGAACTCGCTGCCCAGCAACAGGAAGCGGCCTCTGAAACAGAAGGAGGCGTCGTGCAGCAGGTCGACAACGAGGAAGGCGTGATGAACGACCGCGTCACTGGCATGGAAGACGACTGGCATCTGGATGGCCATATCGACGAGCAGGCCCAGCACCTCAGTGAAGAGCAGCGCCGCGTCAGGTCGGAGCCGGAGCGCGAGAGCTACTGATCACGCCTGACGGCATGCCAAGATTGACAATAAAAAAGAGATAACCAAGAACACCGCCCTGAGAGGCGGTGTTCTTGTTTGGAGCGGGCGAAATAGCGGCGGGCGAACAGGGACAGAAAAACAAGGGCAGCCGAAACAGCAAACGGTTCAGCGGGGGGAGAAAGACCAGGGAAACGAAGAAGGCTCAAAACGATAAAGGATCAGCGGCGACGCTTGCCCGCCCGCGCCACCAGATGCGGCGCCAATACACCCTGCAGACGGCGCACGGCCTGAGAGTGCAACTGGGAAACCCGCGACTCGGTGACATCGAGCACCGCGCCAATCTCCTTGAGATTGAGATTCTCCTGATAATAGAGCGCCATCAACAGCTTCTCGCGCTCCGGAAGCCGTCCGATGGCCTCGGTGAGTGCTCGGCGAGTATCGGCCTCCTCCAGCGCCTCGTGGGGCAAAGCGAAGGGTTCCGCGTAGGGAGTGGAGATTCCGCCCGGCGCAGCGCCATCCTCATCCAGCATCTCGTCCAGCGACATCACCATGCCGTTGTTGGTATCCAGCAGCAGGCGTCGATAGTCCTCCAGCGCAAGCCCCATGGCAGCGGCGATCTGGGTCTCCTCGGGCGGATAGCCCAGACTCTGCTCCAGCTGCTGGATCACGCTCTCAAGCTCGCGCCCGGCCCGGCGCACACTGCGTGGCAACCAGTCTCGCGAGCGCAGCTCATCGAGCATCGCACCCCGGATGCGCTGACTGGCATAGGTGGCAAAGCTGGCGCCGTGGCCCTGCTCATAGCGGCCCACGCATTCACACAGCCCCAACATGCCGGCCTGAATCAGATCCTCGAGATCGACACTCGCTGGCAAGCGCACTTGCAGCTGAAGCGCGATCCGGCGCACCAGCGGTTGGTATTCAGAGTAGATATCCTGCTGGGCCATGCGCCCATTGGCGGTATACATCGGCGTCCTGGTCCTCGCTTGCATCCCTCGGGGTCGTTTGACTCAGGGTCGTGCCCCCCATCCTCGGGACTCCTGTTCCCAGCGTATTGTCGCGCCCCCACCACAAACCATTCGCTCGAATAGCTACCCTCAGCGACGGCTTTCCTGCCTTACGTCGCCATTGGGCCTCGGGGAGGCGGAAATGAAGGCAGCCAGGAAGAGACAGGGAGGGAAAACGAGATATGCACAACTCCCGCCAGCAGGTCGACAGAATGTCGCGAAGGTGAAGCGAGAGTGGAGCGAGGATGTCACGAGGAGCACCCGTGAGGAGAGCGCGCAAGGAAAGCCAGCGGAACAGCCGGAACGAGCAACATCAAAAGGCCGCAAAAAATTTCTAAAGTTCTGTCGCGCCGCGACGATAACTGAAGCAACGGCACAGGAGTCGTTACTGGCGACACGCCATCTATCTCCCCATTACGACAGGAAGTGACACATGGCTTCAGTGATCAATACCAACACCCTTTCCATGGTGACTCAGCAGAACCTGAGTAAGTCCCAGAACGCCCTGAATACCTCCATGGAACGTCTGTCATCCGGCCTGCGTATCAACAGCGCCAAGGACGACGCCGCCGGCCAGGCCATCGCCAATCGCATGGACGCTCAAATCACCGGCCTGTCCCAGGCGCAGCGTAACGCCAATGATGGCATCTCTGTCGCACAGACGGCTGAAGGCGCATTGAATCAGGTCAACGATAACGTGCAGCGTATCCGAGAATTGACGGTTCAGGCGCAAAATGGCACCAACAGTTCTGAAGATTTGCAATCCATTCAGGACGAAATCAACCAACGCACTACCGAAATCGACCGCATTTCAAGAGAAACGGATTTCAATGGCGTCAAAGTGCTATCTGAAGACCAATCCATCTCCATTCAAGTTGGTGCAAATGATGGAGAAACAATCAACATTGATCTCAACAAAATCGACTCGTCATCTTTAGGCTTGGATACACTTGATGTCACCAGTTTGCCTAAAGCAGCTTCATTCGGGAATGGTTTCGATGATGGTAATAACACAATTGTGACAGATGACCCGACAGTCACAATTACAGACGATGGTGGCACTGAGCTTGATGGAGCAAGCGTGTTTAAAGATAGTGACAACAACTACTATATCAAAACCGCTGAAGGCGAATATTATGAAGCTGCAGCTACAAACAGCGACTCCGCTGGTGGTACCAACTATGATACAGTTACACTTGAAGCAAGTAGCACCGCTATGACAAATGATGATATTTCTAAAAATGGCTTGTCACCTCTTAGCGATATTGATGATGCCCTGAATGATATCAATAGTCAGCGCTCAGCCCTCGGTGCCCTGCAGAATCGATTTGATTCCACGATCACCAACCTCTCGACCATCGAAACCAACCTGGCCTCTGCCCAATCGCGTATTCAGGATGCCGATTACGCAGAAGAAGTCTCCAGCATGACCACTGCACAGATTCTGCAGCAGGCGGGGACATCCATGCTGACCCAGGCCAACCAGGTGCCGCAGAACGTGCTGTCACTGCTGGGCTGATCTCTGGCTCGCATGCTGCATGGACCTGTCACTCAGTAAGAGTGGCAGGCCCGTCGCTGGCAGAGGATAGTGGACTGGTTGATTTTGATCCTTTTAGCCAACAGCGCTCTTGCATTTCAACCTCCGCCAGCGATATCCAACAGCAGCAAACAAAAAAGGGCAGACGCATCGCGTCTGCCCTTTTTCATTGGAATGCGGACAGGAATCATACCGCCATGTTCATGATTTCCTTGTAGGCGCTGAGCAACTTGTTGCGCACCTGTACGGTCATCTCGAATTCCAGTGAGGCCTTCTGGCCCGCCACCATGACCTGATCGAGGCTGACATCCGGGCTGCCTAGCTCGAAGGCCTTGGCCTGCCCCGCCGCGACCTGCTGTGACTGGCTGACGCGCGCCAGCGAGTCCTTGAGCATGCCGGCAAAGTCCGACGACGCCTCAGACATCTCGCCTGGCTGCCCGCTGCCCCCCGCGGCCTGAGCCGCCATGCGCTCAAGTTGCTGCACCCCGTCCTTCATGGCGGGTGACAGCGCGGACGTCACGCTCGCACCAACTGATTCGATTGCCATCCCGCCTCTCCTGTCTCAACGCGCGCCATTCGTCTACCGCTTTCAGTGGAGCTCAGCCTATCAGCCAAACGCAGAGCTGAAAGTCGCTAATACCCGCTTTTTGACACGCTATTCGTCTGATTGGTTACCCCGACAGCTTCGATAATGGGCACCCTGCGACAAGAGGGTGACACAACTCTCCTGCCTGCAGGCACCACCGCTGCGACCCCAGACCACGGCGCCGTCATCTTGCGCTAACCGGACATCTGCATGAGTACACCCAGCCAGTCAGCGCCCCAGGGGGCCAGCAAGCCCTCGGCGGGCAACGGCAGCTACACCGTCAATGACCTCAAGACCCGTCTGGCATCACTGCCACGCCTGCCCTTGATCATGGCGGCGGCGTTCTGCGTGGCCGTCATCGTCGCGCTGCTGCTATGGGGTACCCAACCACAGTGGAGCGTGCTGTACCGCGATCTGCCTGCCGATGAAGGTGGCGAGATCGTCACGCAGCTCGAGCAGGCCGGCGTGCCCTATCGTCTCAGTGATCAGGGCGCGACCCTGGAAGTGCCGGCAGACCAGGTCTATCGCCTGCGCCTGTCCATGGCACAGCAAGGCCTTCCGAGTCAGGGCGGTACCGGATTTGAGCTGATGGACACCCAGGCCTTCGGCATCAGCCAGTTCACCGAGCACGTCAATTATCAGCGCGCCCTGTCGGGGGAGCTGTCACGCACCATCGCAAGTCTCGAACCCGTCGCCAGCGCGCGCGTGCATCTCGCCCTGCCCGAGGAATCCGTCTTCGTGCGTGAGCGCCGCCCTGCGACAGCCTCCGTGGTGGTCGAGTTGCATCGGGGTCAACAGCTCAAGGATCGCCAGATCCAGGCCATCCAGCATCTGGTGGCAGGCAGCGTGCAGGGCCTGGTGAGCGAGGACATCACCGTCGTGGACCAGAATGGCGAGCCGCTGTCGCGCCCGGCCGGCGATACGCTCAATCTCGATGGCAGCGCCCTGGAATATGCCCAGGCGCTGGAGCAACGCTACCAGTCGCGCATCAACGTATTGCTGACCCCGATTCTGGGACGCGACAACTTCCGTGCCGAAGTCAGCGCCCAGCTGGATTTCTCGCATTCCGAACAGACGGAAGAACACTACAGCCCCAATCAGACCCCCGGCACTGCCGCCGTGCGCAGTGCACAGCTCAACAATGCCGGCGCGGGTGACATGGCGATGATCGGCGGCATTCCCGGGGCACTGTCCAATACGCCACCGGGTACCGCCGCCTCGCCCATCAATGCCGCGGATGACACCGGGGATGAGGGTGACACTGCCGCCAGCCACGCAACCGATGAGGAAAGGGGTGGCAACTATCAGCACAGCTCGATCACCAACTACGAGCTGGACAAGGTCGTGCGTCATACCCGTGAGCGGCTGGGGCGACTGGACAAGCTGTCGGTGGCGGTGGTCGTCAATCACCGAGGCGTGACGGATGCCAACGGCAATGTCACCTCCCGCCCGCTGGATAGCGAAGCGCTTGAGCAGATCAAGGCATTGGTACGTCAGGCCATGGGCTACAGCGAGCAGCGCGGCGACAGCCTCAGCGTGATCAATGCACCCTTCGTGATGGCAGGCGGCGCCGACGAGAGGCCGGATGACATTGCCGAATGGTGGCAGAACCCTGAACTCCAGGCGCTGGCCATCGAACTTGGCCGCTACCTGATCATCCTGATCGTCGCCTGGGTTCTGTATCGCAAGCTGCTGCGGCCGCTGCTGCAACCTCAGCAGAGCAATTCCCAGGCAACTACAGAACATGACGAAGCCATGGTGGATCAGCTTATGGCCGACAGTCTTCAGAAAAGTGATATGAGCCCGCCGGGTATGGCGCCTTACCCTAGTGCACAGAACATATCGGAAAACGCTTCTGCTTATCATCATGACCTGAAGAAGGCACAGGATATGGCCCGCAAGGACCCTCGCCTGGTCGCCATGATTCTCAAGAACTGGATGAGTCACCATGAGTAAGTCTCTGAGCAGTCTGGAGCGCAGTGCTGCGCTACTGATGAGTCTGGATCAAGATACTGCAGCCGAGGTCTTCAAGTTCTTCTCGACTTCAGAGATCCAGAAACTGAGCACGACGATGACTCACTTGCCTCAGGTGTCACATCAGCAGATGTCCCAACTACTTGAGGATTTTCATGCTGATAGTCAGCAGTTCAGTGCAGTCAACATGCTATCTCGAGACCACATCCGCTCAGTACTGATCAAGGCACTGGGTCAGGATCGTGCCAGCACGCTATTCGAAGATATCTTCGCAAGTACAGGGCAGAGCAATGGTCTTGAAACGCTCAATCTGTTGGAGCCAGCACTGGCCGCCGAAATGATTGGCGACGAACATCCGCAGATCATTGCCACCATCATGATTCACCTTGAGCGTCATCAGGCCTCACAGATTCTCGAACAGTTCGAGGAGGCCTTGCGTCATGACATCCTGTTGAGGATTGCTACCCTCTCGGACATCCAGCCAGTAGCGATACAGGAATTGAACGAAGTATTGGCCAACCTGCTCGATGGCCAGGATCTGAAACGCAGCAAGACAGGTGGTATTCGGATCGCTGCCGAGATTCTCAATCTCATGCCCAGTCAGTACGAGGAAAGGGTGCTTGAAGCCATTCATCATCATGATGAAAGCCTCGCCAAGTTAGTCGTCAATGAAATCTTCGTTTTCGAGAACCTCTCCGACCTGGAAGATCGAGCCATTCAACTGTTGCTCAAGGAAGTGGACAACGACACCTTGGTAATAGCCTTGAAAGGGGCCAAGGAAGACGTGCTACAGAAATTCCTGCAGAACATGTCGCAGCGTGCCGCAGAGATGCTCAAGGACGACATGGAAGCGCGCGGCCCGGTGCGTGTCACCCAGGTCGAGGCAGAGCAGAAAGCTGTTCTGGATATCGTTCGCCGCCTGATGGACAGCGGCGAGATCGTGATCAATTCGAGTGGCGAGGCCTATGTCTGATCACCTCACCAGCAGCGCAGATGACGGCTGGCAGCCGCTGGAACTCGAGTCGCTGGACACGGCGCTGGAAGCGCGGCCAGACGCCACCGGCTCGCAACAGGCAAGCACGAGACAGACGGGGTCAGGCACTTCTCCGGATGCGGAGCTGCTCAGACGCATGACCCAACGGGCACGTGCCACGCTGGAAGCGCAGCGCCGCCAACTCGAACAGGCCGCCCATGAAGCAGGCTATGCCGCCGGTGAAGCGGCCGGCTATCAAGCCGGGCTGGAGCGCGCACGCCAGCAGGCGCAGGCGCAGGCCGAGCAGCAGGACAAGGCCGCTCGACAGGCGCTGGCCGAGCAGCTGGCTCAGATCACGCCGCTTGTCCATCACCTGCAACAGTCATTGACCTGCCTCGAGGAGCAGATCGGCGATGAGCTGGCGGCCCTCGCCGTCAGTGTCGGTCGGCATCTGGCCAGAGAGTCGTTCCGCGCGCACCCCGAGCATGTCGTCGAGAGCGTCCGCAGCCTGCTGGCCGCGGATCCACCGCTGCTCGGGCGCCCTCGCCTCTATCTGAATCCGGCGGATCTGCCGCGGGTCGAGCAGGCGATGGGCGCAGAACTTGCCCGCCTGGGCTGGCAATGTCTGCCGGATGCCAGCCTCAGCGTCGGAGGCTGTCGTGCCGAGGCGGACAGCGGCTGTCACGATGCCAGTCTGGAAAGCCGACTGGCACTGCTGTCACGCCAGCTGCGCCAGCGCGCGGCCCCCACGGATGACACCACGGCAGGTGCACGTATCCTGCACCTGGAGCCGTCGCTGCAGGAGCCCCCCGAGAACGCCTTCGCGCCATCACAGGCAGCGCCGGCGGCGTCATCGCTGTCGTCTGACACCCTCGGGCGTCTGCCCTCATGAGCGATTCTGCCTCTCAGCAATGGCGCAGCGCCATGCAGGCCATCCGTCAGCGCGTCGAGACGCTGGAACCCCAGCTCACCACCGGGCGACTGGTGCGTGCCACCGGCCTGGTACTCGAAGCCGTCGGCCTGCGGCTGCCAGTGGGTGCCAGCTGCCTGATCGAACTGGGGCCGGGCATGTCGCCGGCAGAGGCCGAGGTGGTGGGCTTCGCCGACCAGACCCTCTACCTGATGCCCATCGACCCGCTCAGTGGGGTGGCGCCGGGTGCCAAGGTCATTCCCCTGGGGCATGGCAATGTCGGCGAACGTCGCTATCCGGTCGGTGACGCCCTGCTGGGGCGTGTCGTGGATGGCGTCGGCCGACCGCTGGATGGATTGGGGCCGCTGGAAGACGTCAGTCATGCGCCCCTGGAGGGACAGCCGCTCAATCCCCTCGAACGCGCCCCCATCGACACGCCGCTGGACGTGGGGATTCGCGCCATCAATGCCCTGCTCAGCGTTGGCCGCGGGCAGCGTATGGGGCTGTTTGCCGGCTCAGGGGTCGGCAAGAGCGTACTGCTGGGGATGATGGCCCGCTTCACCAATGCCGATGTCATCGTGGTCGGTCTGATCGGTGAGCGTGGCCGCGAGGTGCAGGAATTCATCGAGCACACGCTCGGCGAAGAAGGCCTCAAGCGTGCGGTGGTGGTCGCGACCCCTGCTGACATGACCCCCCTGCATCGACTCAAGGGGGCCAGCTACGCGACACGCATCGCCGAATCCCTGCGCGATCAAGGCCGGGATGTGCTGCTGATCATGGATTCGCTGACCCGTTACGCCATGGCGCAGCGCGAGATTGCCCTGGCCATCGGTGAGCCACCGGCCACCAAGGGCTATCCCCCTTCCGTGTTCGCCAAGCTGCCGGCACTGGTGGAACGCACGGGCAACGGCCGGCGTGGCGGCGGGTCCATCACCGCCTTCTATACCGTGCTCACCGAAGGGGATGATCAGCAGGACCCGATCGCGGACAGTGCCCGCGCGATTCTCGATGGTCATATCGTGCTGTCGCGGCGCATTGCGGAGAGCGGGCATTACCCGGCCATCGATATCGAGGCCTCCATCAGCCGCGCGATGTCGGCGGTGGCGCCGGAGCGCCAGCTGACCAGAGCCCGCCGCTTCAAGCAGCTGTACTCGAGTTATCAGCGCAATCAGGACCTCATCGCCATCGGGGCCTACCAGCCGGGCAGCGACAAGACCCTGGACAACGCGGTGCGCCTGCATGAGCCCATGGGGCATTTCCTGCAACAGGCCACTTCACAACGCGCCAGCCTTGCCGATAGTACTGACATGCTGGAACAGCTGCTGGCCCAGCAGTGACGCGGCTGTGTCGCGTCAGCGCTGCGCCTTTCGCCATCACGAGGGAACGTCACGCATGACCCTATCCACTTCACGCTTTGACACCTTGACCCGGTTGAGCGAACGCCGCCGTGATGGTGCCGCACGCCTGCTGAATCAGCAGCGTCAGCGCCAGGACTCCGCCGCCAGCCAGCTGGCGACGCTGGAGCAGTATCGACTCGATTATCGCCAGCAGATGCAGCAGCGCCTGGCCCAGGGTCTGGACCCGGCCAGCTGGCAGAATTTCCAGACCTTCATCGCCTCGCTGGACAATGCCATTGCGCAGTGCCGCCAGCGTGTCGCGATGGAGACGTCGCAGACGACCGCCCGGCATCAACGTCTTGTCAGTGAGCAGCGCACCCATGCGGCTTGGCAGGGCTTGGCGGAACGCGCCGCCCTGGAGACCAGTCGCGAAGTTCGGACAAGCGAGCAACGTCGCAGTGACGAGATGGCCATGCAGGCCTGGCGGCGCCACGCCAGCCTCTGAGCGTAGTGAATGACGGCACGATCACTGCGCGTATTCCGGCGCATCAGGGAGAGCTTGCATGACCGATAGCCCCAGCATCCTGGCCACGACAGGGCCTTCCTCGTCGTCGATGGCCTTTTCAAACAGCCAGCCGCGCGATGCCCGAGTCAGTTCCCCCGGTCAGGACTTCGAGCAGCATCTGGCGCAGGCTCGCAGTGAGGAGAAGCGCAGTGCGGAGCAGGCTCAGGAAGCTCGCCTGCAATCCCGTCACCAGCGAGCGCAGGCGACGAACGACGAGTCAGCTCGAGCACTCGAGGATGATCGCGCCGCCAAGGCTGGCTCAAGTACTGATTCAAGCGCTGACGCCACGACTGACGAGACCTCTCGAGATCTTGCAGGTGCCACCGCCAGTCACGAGGCCGAGCCCCGCCATCCCTCCGATGACACCTCGGACCTCAATGGCGCGATACAGCACATGCAGGCCCTGCAGGAGATGACGAATCAGGCCCGATCATCCTCCGGCTCCGCCACGCCGGATGCGCTCGCGGGCGCCAACGGGCAGCAGGCCCAGGCGTCTCTTCCGCGCAGTGACTGGTTCACCTCACTGCGCAGCGGCAAGGTCGGTGACATCAAGAGCGAGGCAGGCAAGGCCGCGGGCACACCCACCACGTCTCCCCCGACAGACACGCCGCCCCTGTCGTCCCGCACATCAACCGACGCCGTGAGCCGTGCACTCACTTCGCTGACTCCCGCAAGCCTGACTCAGGGCGAGACGGGACCGTTCGCCGAGCTCCCCGGCGAGGGAGGTGTCGCGACGGGGTCGCCGAGCCATCAGGTCGCGCTATTTTCCGGCATGCTGGGCGATGTCAGCAGCGCCTCCGGTGGCCACTCACTGGCTGGCATGCCTCTCGCGGCCCCCGGCATGGCACCGCAAGGCATGCTGCAAGGCACTCTTCACGGCGTGTCCCCCAGTGTCGGCAGCCAGGCCTGGCAGCAGTCCCTGAGCGACCAGGTGGTGCGCATGCAACTGAGCCGAACGCCCCAGGCGGAGCTGACGCTCAACCCGGCGGATCTCGGCAGGCTCAGCATTCACCTGAGCCTTGGCGAGCAGACGACCAGCGCGCACTTCGTCGCCGCGCATCAGCAGGTGCGTGCCGCGGTGGAAGCGTCCCTGGCGGACCTGCGTCAGGCGCTGGATGCGCAGGGTCATGCCCTGTCAGAGGTCACCATCAGTGGCGAGGACGATTCCGCTGCTCAGTTCCACTGGGGCGATGACCAGCAAGGTGGGCGTGATGACGGCCATGGCGAGCACGCTCCCCTTTGGGCATCACGCACCGGAGGAGCCCCCTCATCAGACACTCACGACCGCCAGGCCTCCTCCCTTGAAGACCCGGCGCTTGCGAGCCGCCAATCCTCCGACCTGACGCTTGCCGCGCTCTCCTCTGGTCGCGAGTGGCAGGCATGATCTGCGGGATGAACTTGCGTGACGACATCGTGCGAGCAGAGGCCCCCGCGCCTGACCTGAGGCGCAGATGATACGACCATCACCCAAGTAAGCCCCCAAGCGTGGCCTTATTCCGCCCTTCGGCATGGTGCCCGTCGGGCATACTGGCGCCAGCCACCGACCCCGGAGACCTTGCATCACGATGTCATCGACCACCGCTTCACAGAATCCATCCCGCACCTGGCTGATGATCGGTCTGATCAGCATGGTGACGGCCGTGATTGCTGCCCTGGCAGTGGTCTATTTCGCCTTGCCGGTCTTCAGTGACCGCCAGGCGAGCGAGGCGGACGACACGCCGGACGTTGTGGTCGAAGCGCCCCCCGTCTTCCTGCCGCTGGCACCGTTCACCGTCAATCTGGAGAGCCCGCGAGGCAATCGACTGCTCTATATCGGGGTGACCTTCAAGCTGGCTGACGAGGACGCCTCACGCCTGGTGCAGTCACGCCTGCCTGAGCTCAAGAGCCGGATGCTGCTGTTGCTGTCAGGCCAGAACCCACAAGAGCTGACCAGCCAGTCCGGCAAGCTGGCGCTCCAGACCACGCTGCGTGACGAGCTGTCTCGTCCCTACAGTGAAGGGGGCCAGCCACTGGCCATCACCGGCGTGCTCTACAACGACTTCATCGTGCAGTAATCCTCCATGGCTCAAGACGACCTGCTATCCCAGGATGAAATCGACGCGCTGCTCTCCGGTGTCAATGGAGAGCACGGCTCGGAGGCTGCCAAGGCCCCCGAGAAGGAGCGTATCCGCCCTTTTGACCCCGCACGCCAGCACCGCGTGATCCGGGACCGTCTGCATGCGCTGGACATCATCAATTCACGCTTCAGCCGCCAGTTCCGCATGGGACTGTTCAATCTGATTCGGCGCGGAGCCGACATCACGCCAGGGCCGGTGCAGTTTCTCAGCTACAACGAGTTCTCGCGCAACGTGCCGGTGCCCACCAACATCAATCTGTTCACCATGAAGCCCCTGCGCGGCACCTCGATGCTGGTCTTCCCACCCAGTCTCGTCTTCATGGTGGTCGACAGCCTGTTCGGTGGTGATGGCCGCTTCGTGACCAAGTCCGAAGGCCGTGAATTCACCCGCACGGAACAACGTGTCATCCAGCGCCTGATGAGATTGGCCCTCACTGCCTATCAGGACGCCTGGTCGGGAGTGTTTCCGGCAGAGCTTGAGTACCTGCGCAGCGAGATGCAGGTCAAGTTCGCCAATATCACCAGCTCCCCCAACGAGATCGTGGTCTGCACCGGCTTCCATCTCGAGGTGGGCAATCACAGCAGTGACTTCCAGATCTGCCTGCCCTACTCGATGATCGAACCCCATCGTGAGCTGCTATCCAGCCCGCTGCAGGAAACGACCGCCGAGGGCGACAGCCAGTGGAGCGAGCGACTGCGGCAGGAAGTCCGCGCCACCGATGTCGAGCTGCATGCCGATTTCTGCTCGCTGGAAACGACGCTCGGGGCACTGGCGGAACTGGCGGTTGGTGACGTCCTGCCCATCGAACGCCCGGGCACCGTCAATGCCTACGTCAATGGCGTGCCAGTCCTGGAAGCCGGTTTTGGCAGCGCCAACGGGCATCGTGCCCTGCGCGTGAGCCGCATCATCAATCACCCGATCAATTCCGCATACGAGGACACCGGCGATGAGTGAGCCCAATTCGCCCGAAGAGCACACGTCACCCGAATCCCCGGGAGATGCCGGATCGTCAGCCTCGGGCCAATCCCCCGATGATCCCTGGGCGGAAGCGATGACTGAACAGATGGGAGAGGAATGGGCCCAGGCCATGGAAGAGCAGGCGCCGAACGCCAGCGCCGCGCCAGGCTCAAGCGACATCTTCCAGCCGCTGGATGGCTCTGGAGGTGAGACGAGGCCGCGTGAGCTGGACATGATCATGGATATCCCGGTCAAGATGACCGTGGAGCTCGGACGCACCCGCTTGACCATCAAGCAGCTGCTGGAGCTTTCCCAGGGCTCGGTGATCGAGCTGGATGGCCTGGCCGGTGAGCCGATGGACATCCTGATCAATGGCTATCTGATCGCCCAGGGCGAGGTCGTCGTGGTCGAGGACAAGTACGGTATCCGCATCACGGAAATCATCACTCCCAATGAGCGGGTACAGAAGCTCAACCGCTGAGGCTGTCTCTGCATGTCTGCCACTGCTCCCATATCCGCCGCGCTCTCGGAGTCTGATCTCGCCGAGACGACCACTGCCGCCACCGACGCCCCCCCTGCGGGTGACATCCTCGCGGGTGGCACTACCGCTGCACACACCACGCAGACGCTGGCCCCTACCGAGCCCGGCTTCCGGCATGACCCACAGGAAACGCCGCTCGGGGCGGCGAGTCTTGCCACCACGGGACTTGCGCTGTCAGGGGTGATCGCGCTGATCCTGCTGCTGGCCTGGCTGGTCAAGCGTCTGGGAGCCGGGGCCGATGTTCACGGCACACGCGTACCGCTCCGCGCCCTGGCACGCCTGCCACTGGGCCACAAGCAGAGTCTGGTAGTGGTCGAGGTGGGGCATCAGCGCCTGATGCTGGGGGTGGGGCCGCAGGGCGTCAGCCATCTGGGGGATCTCGACGAGCAGGCACTGCCCGAGAACCTCGACTGCCAGGCCGGCGGCGAGTCTGGGTCTGATACCGCACGCAAGCAGGGCTTCGCGGCGCTGTTGCAGTCACGTCTGACGAACAAGGCGGTCGAGCGATGACCGCGACATGCCACATCCCCCGACCAGCCGGCCGCGGGACGGCGACGCTCATCAAGGCGGGGCTTGCGATCCTGCTGGCCATGACCAGTCTGCCGACCCACGCCGATGTCCTGACGGGGCTGACCAGCCAGCCATTGCCCAACGGTGGCGAGCAGTGGTCGCTCAATGTCCAGACATTGATCCTGTTGAGCGGGCTGGCGATGTTGCCGGCGGCACTGCTGATGATGAGCGCCTTCACTCGCATCATCATCGTGCTGGGGCTGCTGCGCACGGCCATCGGTACCCAGTCGGCTCCCCCCAATCAGATTCTGGTCGGCATCGCGCTGTTTCTGACCTTCTTCATCATGTCGCCCGTCATCGAGCGCATCCATGACGAGGCCTGGCAGCCTTACGACAGCCAGCAGATCGGCCTTCAGGAAGCCATCGAACGCGGCGGCGTGCCGCTGCGGGAGTTCATGCTCGGCCAGGTGCGTGAGCCTGACATCGCGCTGTTCGCGCGCCTGGCAGAACTCGATGAGATACAGGGGCCACAGGAGGTGCCTTGGCGTGTCCTGTTGCCGGCCTTCGTGACCAGCGAACTGAAGACGGCCTTCCAGATCGGCTTCACGCTGTTCGTGCCCTTCCTGATCATCGACCTGGTGGTGGCCAGCGTCCTGATGGCGCTGGGGATGATGATGGTACCGCCTGCCACCATCTCGCTGCCCTTCAAGCTGATGCTGTTCGTGCTGGTCGATGGCTGGCAGCTGTTGCTGGGGTCACTGGCCGACAGTTTCTACTGAGCTCTCGACGGAAGGTTCCATCGATGTCGCGAGTGAGCTGGCTGGCCCGGCCCTCCCGCTGGCCAGCAGCACCGGCCCTCTGTGTCTGATCTTCTTTACATTTTCATCTTCGACTCATCTCCGTCTTTTCTCCGCCTCATCGCCCATGGAGTCGCGCATGACACCTGACGTCATCACCAGTCTGGCCTCACATGCCATGTACATCACGCTACTGGTGGCAAGCCCGCTGCTGGCCAGCGCGCTGGTGATCGGGCTCGTGGTCAGCCTGTTCCAGGCCGCCACGCAGATCAACGAGATGACACTGTCCTTCATCCCCAAGATTCTCGGCGTCTTCGCGGTGCTGGTCGCGGCGGGCCCCTGGCTTCTGGAGACGCTGCTCGACTTCACGCGCAGCGTCTTCACGGGCTTTCCGCAGTTGATCGGCTAGGCTGGGAGCGCGCATGAACGGGTTGGACCCGAATCAGCTCCAGGCGATGATCGTCAGTGTCATGTGGCCGTTCGCGCGCCTGTCAGGCTTCATGCTGATCGCGCCGATCTTCGGGCACCGGAGTCTGCCGACCCCGGTGCGACTGCTGATGGCGTTCGGCCTGGCCGTGATCATCGCGCCATTGATCGACAGCCCACCGGCACCGGACATGCTGGGGCTGGTGGCCGTGTGGCAACTGGCACTGCAGATGGCGGTCGGCATGGCACTGGGTCTGGTGATGCGCATCACCTTCGCCATCGTCGAGGCGGCGGGGGAATTCATCGGTCTGCAGATGGGGCTGGCCTTCGCCAGCTTCTTCTCCGAGGACACCGGCACCAACACCCAGGTGCTGTCACGTCTGCTGGGCATGCTCGCGATGCTGCTGTTTCTGGCCTTCAACGGCCATCTGCTGGTGCTGGAAATTCTGGTGGGACATTTCCATGACATCCCGCTGGATCTCGCTAGGCTGGGGTCACCGGGACTGGAAAACCTGCTGCTCTGGAGCGCCAGCCTGTTCAGCGCAGGCCTGCTGCTGGCATTGCCACTGGTGGCATCGCTGCTGGCCATCAATCTGGCCATGGGCGTACTGAACCGCTCGGCGCCGCAGCTATCCGTCTTCTCCATCGGCTTTCCGCTCACCCTGCTGCTGGGCATCGCCATGCTGTGGCTGATGATGCCCGGCATGACGGATTGGCTGTCGCTGCTGTTCCGTCAGGCGTTGAGCGCCCTGCAGGCCGTGCATGCAGGGCTGGGAAGCGGTCTGTGAATCAGCGCAGATAATCGAACAGCGACATCGAGGAGATCTCGGAAAAGGCCTGCTGGGAGGCCTGCAGCCCGACCTGAGCCAGTGAATAATCAGAGATCGCGGCATTGTAATCCAGGTCGATCAGGTCAGAGCGTGTGGCGGCATAATTGATTTCGCGGTCATCACCGATGAGATCGAGAGCGTCCAGTTCATTGAGCTTGGTGCCGACATCGGCGCGTACGGTCAGCACGTTGTCGAGACTGTTGCGGAACTGGCGACTGGCGCTCGCGATGGCATTGTCGAACGCGGCTTGATCCTCGTCGGTCTCGATGGGCGTCGCCAGTGCCGTGATGAGGCTGTCCAGATTGGCGAAGACCTCGGCGCTGGCCTCTCCCTCCTCGACCACCAGCTGCGTTGCCTTGCCGGACGCCTGAGCCTCAAGCACCTGTTGCTCATCACCGGACAGCGTCATCGACAGGCCATTGAACGCAAGCGTCATGCCATCGCGGAACGCCACCGGTGATGCCAGCGGGTCGCCATCACCATCCAGCATCGTGACATCCGCGCCGTCGGCATCGGTGATCGTGACGCCAGTCGCATCGATGTCGATGGTGTAGGAAGCGCCATCGACACGCGCGCTTGAATCGATCAGCTCCGGCCCCTTGAAGGTGATCGGCAATGACGACTCGCGGCTGCTGGTCTGGATCGCCAACGACTGGCTGCCGGATGCCACGCCAGCGAAGATCTGGCTGCCGGTGTGATTGACCTCCATCAGGCGCGAGCTGTCGACGCGCTGCTGGCGCTGCTGGTCATCTCCGCGATAGGTGCCGTCCTCAGCGAAGGGCGCCGTATCCCCCTGCAGGCCACCGAACAGATAGTTGCCATTGCCATCGGTGCTGTTGGCCAGCCCCAGCAGCACGTCACGGCTGCCTTCGATCTCGGTGGCCAGCGCGTCGCGATCGCTGTCACTGAAAGTGCCATTGCCTGCCTGGACGATCAGGCTCTGGACATGCGTGATGGTATCGGTGACCTGATTGAGCGTACTTTCCTCGAGGGACAAGGTGTTGCGCGCCGTGGTCCGACTGTCCGCGAACTGCTCATTGACGGCCTGTGCCTGCGAGATCGTCACTGCCTGACTGGCGGCACTGGGGTCATCCGAGGGATTGACCACGCGCTTGCCGCTGGCGAGCTGATCGGACACCTTCGAGAACGCGGCCTGCTGCTCCAGCATCGAATTGACGCCCTGGGCATAGAGGGTTTGGGTACTGATGCGCATCACGACCTCGTTAGCGGATGTTCAGGAGGGTATCCAGCACCGTCGCCGCGGTCTGGATGACCTGAGCGTTGGCCTGGTAGAACTGCTGATAGCGAATCAGGTCCGCGGCTTCCTCATCGAGGTTGACCCCTGACACCGACTGCTCGGCGGCCGTCAGCTGCTCGGTCAGGCTCTGTTGCGCCTCCAGATTGACCTGCACCAGCCGAGTCTGATTGCCGACCTGGCTGACCAGCGAGGCGTATTGATCATTGAAGCTGCCGGCACTGCCCAGCGCGTCGCTGCTCTGCAGCTGCTGCAATGCCAGGATATTGCGGTTGTCGAGGCTGCCGCTGCTCTCGCCCGCCGCGATGTCAGCGCCGTCAGCGATCGCGACCCCAAACGTCGCCGCAATCTGGCGTGTCGGCTGGATGGTGAAGCTGTCACCCTCCCGCATGTTGGTGGCCGAGAGGATCAGCCCCTCATGTTGCATCAGGCCTTCGCTGTCCGGACTCAGACTCTCCACTGTGCCATTGCCCAGATTCTCGAGCCGGTATTCCCCGCCCTCCAGGCTCAGGCGATAGTCATCACCGGTCAGCGCGACACTGTAGAAGTCATCACCCTCCTTTAGGGTCGCAGGGGCGAACTCGACCTCAAGCGCCGCATCGATGGCGTTGCCGCTGGCGGGCAGGATCTCCGGCGTGCCGAGCGTGAAGAAGTCGCCGCCGGCGTCACCATTGGCATCGACCCCGTCGCCATGCTGGGCATTGAAGGTCAATGCCAGACCCGCCGCCAGTTGCCCCAACTGATTCTGGGCCGGCGCCAGACTCTCCTCACGAAAGCCCAGCAACCCGCCCAGCGTGCCGCCCTCAAGCTGATCCTCTTCGAGACTCATCGGCATTCCCGGGGCCGCGCTGTAATTGACCACCACCCGACTGGCATCCTGTGGGTCCACCACCGCGACAAGATCATGGCTGTCGCTGCCATTGACCAGCTGCTGACCGTTGCCAAGGCTGATGCTCAAGCGCCCGTCCTGCTCCTGCACGTCGACACCCACCAGCGATTGCAACTCGGTGACCGCCTGATCACGCTGATCCAGCAGCCCCAGCGGCTCTTCTCCGGTGCGCGCACGCGTCATGGAAATCTGCTCGTTCAGCGAGGCGATCTGGGTGGTGGCGTTGTTGATGTCGCCGACCACATCGCCGATTCGCGCATTGACACCGGCATCCATCTCATCGAGATACCCCGCGAAGGCATTGAGTTGCCCGGCCAGGCTCTCCGCCGTGCCCAACATGCTCTCGCGGGCGGCAGGGTCGCCCGGCTGGCTGGCGACACCATCGATGGCAGCGAAGAACTGCTGCATCAGAGGCGCCAAGCCAGCCTCTTCATCCGCCAGCAGATTGTCGATCTGGCTGAGATTGGCCTCACGGGTTTCCAGCGCCGCGCTGGCGCTCAGCGCCGAATCCAGCTGCGCCGAGAGATACGCATCCGTCTGGCGACTGATGGAAGACACGCTGACGCCAGAGACCGGGCTGGCCCCCGGCCCGCCACTCAGTTCCACCGTCTCGCGGCTATAACCCGGCGTATAGACGTTGGCGATGTTGTTGCTGTTGGTGGCAAGCGCGGTCTGGGCGGCCTGCAGACCACTGACACCGATACTCAACATGCTGCTGGCCATGACGTTTACCTGAAGCGAATGAAGAAGACAGTAGGAAGATGGGCACTCTGCCGCGACGTGCCGGGCATGCCTGACTATCGGCCAGTGCTGAGCGAACTTGAGTCACGACCTACTCCAGTAGCCCTCGAGAGGTCGTCATCGCAAGCGGGATCGCTCCGCTCTGCGAAGGCGTTGCCGCCGGGGCTGTCACCGGCATTGCCGTGTCATCGGCGAAGAGGGGCCTGGCCTCACCGGCGTCGCGCTGCCACAGCGGTGCGGAGGCAGCCAGCCATCCCGGCTCTTGATTGTCCTGCGAGGCGCTGGCGGTTGAGGTGCCCGAGAGGGAGCGTTCCACCTCCGAAGACGGCAGCACGTCACGTGATGCCAGGCGAGGCGATGAAAGCTCGCGATCACCGCTGGCATCCAGCGGGCCGACACGTTGCATGATCGAGATCAGCTTTTCGGCATAGTGAGGGTCGGTGGCATAGCCTGCCGACTGCAGGGCACGTGCGGCGCTTTGCGCATCCGGTGACCGGGCGACATGGGCATAGCGATCGGCCCCGCTCAGCAACGCGGCGTGGTCACGCAGCGCACTGGCCTGATCCGGATAGACCCGGAAGCTGTCTTCCAGCTGCAGCCGACGTCCCTCACGATATTCCGTGGTCAGTACCGTGGTGCTGTCCCCCTGCCAGCCACTGCCGGCCTTGATCCCGAACAGGTTGTGGCTGTCCTGGCCGTCCTCGGTGTGGATGCGTCGCTCGCCCCAGCCGGTCTCGAGTGCGGCCTGCGCCAGGATCAACTCAGCCGGCAAGCCGCTTTCACGACTGGCTGCGCGCGCCGCTGGCGCAAACTCCGCCACGAACCGCTGGACGTTGTCGGGTTGCTGACGCTGGTGCGCGTTGAGCATCGACACATCAGCGGCCGAGCGTGCCGTCTGATGGCCTTGTGAAAGTCGCTCAGCACCCGCCCCGACAGCTTCCTGAGGTATCTCGGCATAGAGTCCCTGAACCTCCCGACCCGCCGATACCACCTCCAGCATCGCCATGAAGCCGCCAGGCGAGTCGGCGCCTTCGGCTTCCACCGCTGACAGCCAGTTCGCGTCCGCCCCCCCCTGCGCAGCGCCAACCTCCTTGGCGACGAGATCAGAGGCAAGAGCGTGGGCAGACTCACTGGACGATGTCTCAGGCGGGTAATCACCGCCAGCCGTGCCTGCCCGGGAGGACAGTTGTTGAATCAGGATCCGCGAAAGCCCCATCCCCTCCCCAACACTGGCCAGCTGCTGTGAGAGCTGCTGATCCAGCATCGCGGTCATCATCTCCTGCTGCTGGGAGCCGGTCAGCGCTGAGCTTTCGGTCGCCGAACGCATCTGCTTGAGCATCATGTTGAGCATCAAGGCTTCAAATTGACGGGCGCTCTCCTCAAGAGCCTGCTGTTGCCGCTCTCCGCCACTCGTGGCCGCCCCCTTGAGACTCGCAAGCCCCTGGGTATCGAAGGCCAGACGCCCGGCATCCACACCGGCATTGCTCGTGGACAGCCCCATCAGATCACCTCGAGATCAGCACGCAGCGCGCCGGCTGCCTTGAGCGCCTCGAGAATCGAGACCAGATCCTGCGGGGTGGCCCCCAGGGCATTGAGACCGTCGACCACCTCGGCAAGGCTGGCCGTCCCCTCGACCATGCGCAGCGCACCGCCCTGCTGGTTCACGCTGATATCGGGGTCGTTGACCACTGCCGTCTGTCCCTGTGACAGCGGCGCGGGCTGACTGATCACCGGATTGGCATCGATCACCACTGAGAGGTTGCCGTGGGTGACGGCGGCACGCGCTAGGCGCACCTCGGAATTCATCACCACCGAGCCGGTACGGGCATTGACCACCACACGTGCGCGCGGCACGCCCAGTGACACCTCGATATTTTCCAGCCCAGCGATGAAACCGACGCGCTGGCTGATGTCGCGTGGCGCCTGAATCACGATGTCCCGATTGCTCAACGGCGAGGCCAGCGAGCCACCGAAGTGTCGATTGATCGCAGTGGCGACGTTCTGGGCATGATTGAAATCGCCCTCGAACAGATCCAGATGAATCATGCCATTCTCATCGCCGAGTCGGGTGGGTACACCACGCTCCACCGTCGCCCCGCCAGGAATGCGCCCTGCCGTGAGCTGATTGACCTGCACGCTTGAGCCACCCGCCTGGGCGCCGGCGCCCCCGATGATCAGATTGCCCTGCGCCAGTGCGTAGACCTGGCCGTCCACCCCCTTGAGCGGCGTCAGCAGCAAGGTGCCGCCACGCAGACTCTTGGCATTGCCAAGCGAGGACACCACGACATCGATGGGCTGACCGGAACTCGCGAAGGCCGGCAGGCTGGCGGTCACCATCACCGCAGCCACGTTCTTGAGCTGCATGTTGGTGCCCGACGGAACCGTCACCCCCAGCTGGGAGAGCATGTTGGTCAGACTCTGCCCGGTGAAGGGGGCCTGGGTGGTCTGGTCACCACTGCCATCGAGCCCCACGACCAGGCCATAGCCGACCAACGGGTTGTCGCGAACGCCACGTACCTGCGCGAGGTCCTTGATGCGGTCGGCCTGCACCGACTCCAGGGAGAACAGCAGGCCGGTCAGCAGCAGACAGGCAGAGAGTGCTGCACGCAGTCGCACGGGGAGTATCAGCTCAAGCATCGGAAAGCGACTCGTCAAGAAAGGTCATGGTGGGAAGACACCCTGTCAGGCTCACGCCGGGCAGCGCCATCAGAACGGTGCCAGATTCAGGAAGAAGCGCTGCATCCAGCCCATGTTCTGGGCCTCATTGATGTAGCCGTCGCCCACGTATTCGATGCGCGCGCTGGCCACCTGGGTGGACTGCACGGTATTGGCCGAGGAAATCGTGCGCGGGTTCACGACCCCTGAAAAGCGGATCGACTCGGTGCCCTGATTGATCGCGATGCGCTTCTCGCCACGCACCTCGAGATTGCCGTTGGGCTGCACCTGACTGACCGTCACGGTGATGGTGCCGGTGAAACTGTTGTTGGCATTCGAGCCACCGCTGCCGGTGAAGTCGTTGTCGCCCTCGATATCGGCATCGGTACCATCCAGCAAGCCGGTCATGAAGTCGGGAATGGCGCTCAGCGAGAAGCCGACGCTGCCATCGCGACTCGCGTTGCTGGCCGAGCTCTTGCTGGCACTGACGTTCTCATCCAGCAGAATGGTGATGATGTCGCCGATGGCACGCGGGCGTCGGTCCTCGAACAGCGGCTGATTGCCATAAAGCGGCTGGAAGATGGCACCATTGGCCATCGGCTGGGGACGCGGCTGCAGCGTGGATTCCAGCGGCGTGGTGTCCACCAGCGGCTCGCTTGGGACATAGGCGCAGCCAGCCCCCAGCAGCATCGCGCCCAGCAGGCCCGCGATTCCTGCTCCACGCACAGACGCCCGCCGCACGGCCTGCCGTGACGCCTCTACCCTGCTCACCAGATCACACGAAAGCGACATGCCAGGCCCCTTACATCTGGACCAGACGCTCGAGCATCTGATCGGTGGTGGTCACGGCCTTGGAGTTGATCTCGTAGGCACGCTGGTTCTGGATCATGCCCACCATCTCTTCCACCACGTTGACGTTGGAGGTCTCGACGAAGCCTTGATAGAGCGTGCCAGCCCCATTGAAGCCGGGCACGCTGTCGCTGCGCGGCCCAGAGGCGTCCGTCTCGGAATAGAGATTCTCCCCACGACTGAAGAGGCCAGCGGGATTGATGAAGGTGGAAAGCTGCAGCTGCCCGACTTCGGTACTGTTGGTCGCGCCCGGCTGGGTGACACTGACCACGCCATCCGAGGCGATATCCACGCTCAGCGCATTGGCCGGGATGACGATCGCCGGGTCCAGCGGATAGCCACTGGACGTCACCAGCTGGCCGGTGCTGTCGAGCTGGAAGGACCCATCGCGGGTATAGGCGCTGGTACCATCCGGCAGCATCACCGCAAAGAAGCCCTGCCCGTTGATGGCGACGTCCTTGGAATTTTCCGTCTGCTCCAGATTGCCCTGGATATGCAGGCGCTCGGTGGCCACGGTTCGCACCCCGGTCCCCACCTGCAGGCCCGAGGGCAGCTCCGTGGTGGCGGATGAAGCCGCGCCCGGTTGGCGCAGATTCTGATAGAGCAGGTCTTCAAATACCGCGCGCGAACGCTTGAAACCATTGGTCGAGACGTTGGCCAGGTTGTTGGCGGTCACGTCCATCTGCATCTGCTGAGCTTCAAGGCCGCTCTTGGCCGTCCATAGGGCACGAATCATCTAATGGGCTCCGCAATCAGGCTTCGGTGTCAGTCGAGACCAAGCAGGCTATTGCCTCGCTCGGCCATGCGCTCCGCGGTCTCGATGCCTTTCATCTGCATCTCGAAACCGCGGGCATTGTTGATCATGGCGACCATGGCGTCGGTCGCCGAGACATTGCTGCCTTCCAGCGCTCCCGAGACGACACGCACCTCGGGGTCCGCCACCAATGGCGCGGCCGGCACCCCCTCGGCGGTCAGCGGCTGGCGAAAATAGCCGTCCGCCCCACGCTCCAGCGGCAGCCCACCGGGCACGCTCTCGGGGTTGACCAGCTTGAGCTGTGCCTGCAGCACCATGGTGTCCGGTGCATCCGCCGCCGAACGAGCGCTCACGCCACCATCCGCGGCGATGTGAACGATGGCATTGAGCGGCAGCGCGATCGGCCCGCCATCGCCCATCACCGGCAAGCCACCCGATGTCAGCATGCCGTCGGCGTCGATCTGCAGGGCGCCGTTGCGGGTGTAGCGTTCCTCGCCATCCGCGCCCTGCACGACCAGCATCCCCGGGCCGTCGAGGGCGACATCCAGCGCACGTCCGGTGGACTGGATCGTGCCCTGTGCCATGGAGGCCCCAGAGGTGGTCAGCTGGCTGGACACCCGCGTCGGCAGGCCCTCGCCCTGGACATCCACGGCGCGTGACAGGGTCAGCATCTCGCGAAAGCCCGTGGTGGAGACATTGGCCAGGTTATGCCCGGCGACATCCTGCGCCGCCAGACTTCGCTGGGCACCGCTCATGGCGGTGTAGAGCATCCTGTCCATCACCGACTCCTCCTTTCATCAATCGTTGCGGTCAGTGGCCGCCAGTCACAGTGGTCAGGCACGGCGGTCAGTGGCCAAGTGCCGCCACCACACCGTGTCGCGACACATCACCCTTCAGCGCGGATCAACGCAGGTTGATCACGGTCTGCTGGACTTCATCCTGGACCTGGATGGTCTGGGCATTGGACTGGTAATTGCGCTGAGCGACGATCAGATCCACCAGCTCCGTGGTCAGATCGACATTGGAGGCTTCCACCGCGCCGGACACGACATCGCCGAAGACACCCTCCCCCGGCACGCCCACCAGCGGCTCACCGGATTCCGCCGTCGCCAGCCAACCATTGTCGCCATTGGGCCTCAGCCCCTGATCATTGGCGAAATTGGCCAGCGCGATGGTACCCAGCGTCTGCTTGAGCTCGTTGGAATAGCTGCCGATGACCCGGCCATCATCCTCGAAGGACACCCCCACCAGGCTGCCCGAGGTATAGCCATTCTGGGAAAGCGAGGTGACTTCATAGTCATTGGCGTACTGGGTGCTGCCGGAGAGATCGATGCTGAAGTTCAGATCCTGCGCCCCATTGGAGAGGGCATAGGTCATGGCCGTGGGGGTGTAATCCGCCAACTGACCATTGGCGGCGAAGCTGATCTGCTCGACCTGTGCATCGAACTCGACCGTCGGCGCCGTGCTGCCGGCATTCACCTGTGACTGGTAGTCGGCCGACTTGCCCGCGAAATCCATCACATGCTGGACATCCCAGGTGTTGTTGCCGGTCTTGGTATAGAAGGAGGTCACCACATGCTCGCCGCCCAGGCTGTCATACACCGTCATCGCCGAGGCGTAGTCATAACTGGCGGGGTCCATGGGATCGAAGGTAGTGGAGGTGGTCTCGGCCTCGGCGTCCAGATTGATGGAAACCTGCGCGCCGAAGATGCTGTTGGCCAGATTGTCCTGGGTGGCGCTGGCGGCCAGCGGCGCCGTCGGCACCTGCAGCACGACCGGCTCCCCGGTGACTCGCTCGCCCGCATAGCCCGTCAGCTGGGCGCCCTGTGCATTGACGATGAAGCCGTCGGCATCGATGTTGAGCTGGCCATTGCGCGAATAGACGACCTGACCGGTACTGTCGGCAAAGCGCAAAAAGCCTTCTCCGGAGATCGCCAGGTCCAGATCACGCCCGGTGGTTTCCAGGGACCCTGTCGAGAAATCCTGGGAAATGGTGGCGACCTGCACCCCGATACCCGCCGCCTGAGAGCTGGCGTAGAGGTCCGCGAACTGGGTCTCGGATGACTTGAAGCCCACCGTTTCCGAGTTGGCGATGTTGTTGCCGATCACATCCAGATTGGTCGCGGCAGCACTCAAGCCGCTCAATGCCTGTGAAAACGCCATGATCTGTCCCTTGTCTCGCTATGTGAATGAGATCCCGAGCAGCATCGTGATACTCGGGGTGGCCGCAGCCTCTTTCCAACGGCGCGTGTCGAGGGCTCAACGACTCGCCTCCCGCGCCGGCGCATGTGCTCAGAGCACCTGACGCACGGCCGCAAGTTCCACCACCCCAAGCTGCGGACCAAGGTCCAGCTGAGCCCCGCTCTCGGATTGATTGACGCCACTGACCACGCCATAACTCAGCGTCTGCAAGTCGCTATAGGGCTCACCGCCACGCTCGGCACTCACCGCCAGCTGGTAGGCGCCATCCCCGGCCTGACTGCCATCCTCCAGCAGACCATCCCAGACGAAGCCATGGATGCCGGCGTCCAGCGCCCCGAGTTCGAAGGTCTTGACCACGCTGCCATCCGCGGCGAGCACCTCGACCCTGGCATCATCCACCGCTCCTTCAAGCTCGATCCCGAAGGGCGTGGAGGTGGCATTGCCCACCAACACGGCATCGCCAGCGACCAGCACGCCCTTGTCGATCAGGCTGGCGGCCTGCAGGGCCTCGCTGCTGGAAATCTGGGTGGTGATGCTCTCCAGGGTCGTGTTGAGCTCCTCGATCCCGCTGACCGTGCTGATCTGAGCCAACTGCGCCGTGAGATCGGAATTCGAGACCGGGTCCATCGGGTCCTGGTTCTGCATCTGTGCCACCAGCAACGTCATGAACTGATCATTGAGATCCTCGGTGCCGCTGGCAGACACGGCACTGGCAGCCGCGCTCGAGGGGGTGGTGGAGGTCTGGTTCAGGCTGCTGAGCAGACTGGTATCTAGCGTCGCCATGCGATTACCCGGTAGCGGAAAAAGCGGTCAGAAGGCAGAAGCGAGGGTCAAGGCATCCCACGCCCGGGCTCACTCACCCAGCGTCAGTGTCTTGCGCAGCAACGACTTGGAGGTATTGAAGACCTCGACGTTGGCTTCATAGGATTTGGAGGCGGCGATCATGTCGACCATCTCGGCGATCGGATCCACGTTGGAGAAACTGACGTAGCCCTGCTCGTCCGCCAGCGGGTGATCAGGACGATATTCCTTGCGTGCCGGCGCATCACTCAACGCCACCGAGCTGACCTGAACACCGCCCATGCCGGCGCGCTGATCGAGAGGCTGGCCGAGAGTCTGACCGGTGAAGGACGAGTTCATGCCCGTCAGGGCAGTGGCGGCCTGATTGGCCTGACGGGCAAGCGGTGCATATTCAAAGACCACCTGGCGGGCCTGATAGGGCTTGCCGTCGGGCCCGGCGACGCTGTCGGCATTCGCCATGTTGCTGGCGATGGCATTGAGTCGCTGGGATTGCGCCGCCATCGCGGAACCAGCGACATGGAAGAGACTGAAATCAGGCATCAGCTGTTCTCCGATTGCATGGCCAGACGCAGGCCCTGGATCTTGCCGGTCAGCAGCTCAAGACTGGCTTCGTAATGCAGGCTGTTGTCGGCGAAACTGACGCGCTCGACGTCCATGTCCACGGTATTGCCATCCAGACTCGGCTGGGTGGGCACCCGGTACATGAGCTCGACGCCGGCCAGCGTTGCGGCTCCCTGCGCCGCCTGATGCCCGGCCCGCGGCGTAGCCAGGGAAAGGGCCGCAGGCGCGCCCGCGCTGGCGGACGTCGCCTTGGCGAGCGCCGAGGAAAAGTCAAAATCCCGCGCCTGATAGCCCGGGGTATCGGCATTGGCGATATTGCTCGCCAGCACCTGCTGACGCTCGGCGCGCAGGCCCAGCGCCTGCTGATGAAAACTCATGAGGGCATCAAGTCGATCAAACATGGGGTATCCCGGCCTTGCACCCTGGCGTGTCGGCCATGGGTGATGTCCATTGATCAGCTCACCATCGGGGAGCTTGACTCAAGCAGGAATGAGAATAGTCAGCCGGCGCGAGGATGAAGGTAGGAACAAGCCCCTTTATCGGGGCTATTTCTGGTAATGCCCGATCGGTGGGCGTCATACAATCGTGTCACGCTCGGTTCGCATGCCGATGACAGATGGCCAATGGCCGATGACCAATGCCCAATGGCCGATGCCGATCCCCGACAGCAGACACCGTCGACGGCAGGCCCTCCAGCCAAGAACAGCTCGGCGGGGCAATCCGATCACGACATGAGAGAGAGCATGACGCCGACTTCAGCAACTACAGCCTCCCACTGGCGCAGCGCAGGACTCGCCCTGCTCGTCGGGTGGGGACTGTGCGTGCCGACCGCCCATGCCGCGCCCTCCTCGTCGCCGGCACCGACACCTGAGCAGGCGTTGCGTCACCAGCTGCAGGCGTTCTTCGCCACCCCCGAAGGCGACACCGTCACGATACGCCTGCCCAAGGATGCCCCGCTCGGCCCGCCCGACGAGCCGGGCGTGCAACTGGAAGTTCGACGTCTTCCGGCACGCCTGGCTGACTGCATACCGGCGACGCTCAGCGCCTATCCAGATGGCCATGACCGCCTGTCACCGGGCCTCAAGCGCCTGCAACTGGCATGTTCCGATGGCCAACAACACCTGCTGAGTCTGCGCCTGGAACGCTTTGACTGGCGCATGAGCGCCGCCCGAGCACTGGCAAGCGGAACCCCCCTGACCGCACAGATGCTGCGCCCGCGGCTGACGGCACTTGGCAAGCTGCGCGGCGAGGGTTTCGCGCAAGCCGGGCAACTGGCAGGATTTTCCACACGCCGCCGCTTGCGAGCGGGGGACGTCATCCGCGACAGTAGTGTGCAAGCCATCCCGCTGGTGAACTTCGGGGATACGCTGACCTATCAGGTGGATGGCAAGGGCTTCAGCATGCAGCGCAGTGCGCGGGCTCTGGAGTCCGGTGCACTGGATGACCGCATCCGCATCGAGCTTTCGCCCGGCCACTGGGTGCGCGCTCGAGTGATCGGTCAGCGTCTGGTCGCCCCCTGAGCCGATGTGTCCGTCTCGCTCACGAACACGATGGCTCTGGTACCCGACGTCCCAGATGGTTCATCGAGGCTAAAGCTGGCTCGCCAGCCGCCGATACTCGATTGGAGTGCAGGATGGATGCCTGCGCTCGCAAAGGCACCGCGACACGTCCGCCTCTCATCAGCTGAAGCGGACGCCCATCATCACAGAGGACAGGCCATGAAGATCGAACACGGCGGCCCCCTGCAGCGCAGTGAGACTCACGGCACCCGTGAGCTGCGCCCGCAGGCAAGCCAGGTGACGGCGAGCACCACGTCATCCCCCGGCGACTCCACCCAGGTCGAGTTGTCGAGCAGCAGCATCGATGCCGGACAGGATATCGACCAGGCACGCGTGGACAGCCTCAAGCAGGCCATCGCCGATGGCAGCATCAAGATCGATGTCGATCGCATCGCTCAGGGTCTGATCGACGCCTTCGAGGGTGACGCATGACCCTCACGACCGCTTCCCCCCTTGAGCTCGAGGCGATCTTTCATGGCCTCGAGCATGAGCTGAAGCACTTCATCGCCCTGCTGGAGCAGGAACAGCGACTGTTGGGACAACGCCAGCCCCAGACCAGCGCACTGGATGAGATACGCCAGGCCAAGCTGGCCAACGCCGGCCGACTTGAGGCGCTGGAAACTCGCCGACGTGACTGGCTTGCGCAGTCAGGTCTCTCCAATGACCCGCTGGAACTGCAGACGGCACTGGCCGGACAGCCGCTGCTGGCGCAAACGTGGTGGCAACTGGTCACCCTCACTCGCCGCGCCCAGGCGCGCAATCGCCTGAGCGGGGACCTGATCCGCCAGCGCATGGCGCTGCACAGTCGGATTCTCGACAGCCTGCATGAGCGGGCGCCCGGGCACTATGGTGCTGATGGCCGCCCCGGCGCTGCGCCTGCACGGCTGAACGTCTCGGCGTAAGCTCCCGCGTCGCGCTCTCCCTTGTCATGCAGTCCCTCGACGCCCCTCACTTGCCTCCTTGCCGTTCTCACTGTCCTTGCGGCTTTCACCGCCCATGAAAACGACAAGGCCCGGTCAATGACCGGGCCGAAATTCTGACCGCCTGCATGACTGGCGGATGCCTGCCGTGGTTGGCTACCACGCACGGGCGCAGGGCGTGAACGCTCAGCCCAGACTCTCCACCTCCAGCACCAGCTGGATGTCTTCCAGCTGCGCCGCGGGCGCCAGCACTCCACGACCGTTGCGGTAGACCCGCAGAGAGAACGGCGCCGTGGCGAGAATGATCTCCGGCAATGTCAGTTTTCCACGTCGCGCGTCCAGCAGCGCGCAATGCGATGCCTGACACAGCATGACCTGCCATTCCCCGGGCGCCGAGGGCAGATGGTAGCGCCAGTGGATCGCCCCGATACGCGTCCTTTCAGGCGCCATCAGCCCCGAATCACGTACCGCAGGGCCGATTGCCAACTTGCGGGTATACCATTCGCCCCGTTCACGAATGGTCACTGACTCCACGCTCATCATGACGGCGGCACTACCCGCCTGTACCGATGGCACAGCGCCGAACGCCCCCAGCAGCACCGCTGCGGCCATCACCATCGGCACCCGCCGGCCCGGCCGCCACGTCGCCGATTCCGTGTCTGGGCGAAGCAGGAAAGAAAAAGGGTGAAACACGTCTGACTCCTTGACGATGACTCATTCATTGATGGGGCCTTGCAGACGAGCGCCGCCCACCTGACTCCCTTCAGGCGGCACGCCCGCCGATCATCCGCGTGACGCGCAACTCTCTGTCGTCGGGGATTTCCGCCTGAGACAGCACTGCCAGATGCTTGAAACGTCGACGCAGGAACCGCGAGAGCAGCGGGCGCAGGGAATGCCCCACCACCAGCACGCAGGGATCTCCCTGCGCATCCTGAGCCGTCACGGCACTCTCGGCATGTTGCATCAGCGTATCGGCAAGTCCGGGCTCCAGGGCGTTGCCGTTGCCCAGCGCCTGCATCAATACCTGTTCCAGCTGAGCCTCGAGACCGATCACCCGCAGCACGCGTTCCGCGCCGAACCAGTACTGGGTAATCGCACGTCCCAGCGCCACCCGCACCATGGCCGTCAGCTCTGCCGGGTCCTGGGTGCGGGGTGCGTGCTCGGCCAGTGCCTCCAGAATGCTGCGCAGATCGCGAATGGACACCTCCTCATCGAGCAGGGTGTGCAGAATGCGCTGCAAGGTGCCCTGGCTGACCAGCGCCGGCACGACTTCCTCCACCAGCCCCCCGTCCTGCGGCCCAAGTTTTTCCAGCAACTTGCTGACTTCACTGCGGCCCAGCAACTGCGAGGCATGGCGTGACATCAGATGATTGAGGTGCGTGGTGATCACCGTGGCGGTATCCACCACGGTATAGCCGTAGACCTGGGCCTGCTCTCGGGTGTCCGGCTCGATCCAGACCGCTGCCAACCCGAAGGCCGGCTCGGTGGTGGCCACGCCCGGCAACTTGCCCGAGACCTTGCCGGGATTGATCGCCAGCCAACGCCCCGGATACGCCTCGCCCCGCCCGACCTCGGCGCCCTTGAGGCTGATGACATAGTGATTCGGCCCAAGTTCGAGGTTGTCGCGAATATGCACCACCGGCGGCAGGAAACCGATATCCTGGGCGTACTTGCGACGCACTCCCTTGATGCGCGACAGCAGCTCACCGCCCTGGCGCACATCCACCATGGCGATCAGCCGATGGCCGACTTCCATCGCCAGCGGCTCCACCAGTCGCACATCATCCCAGCTGGCCTCACTGACCTCCTGAACCGCCGCGGCTGGCGCAGGCGCCTGCTCCTGCGCTGATGCCTCGCCTTCCTGGCGTTCACGGCGCCCGGCCCACCAGGCCAGCGCTCCCAGCATCACGGTGAAGAAGATGAACACCAGATTGGGCATGCCAGGTACCAGCCCCAACAGCCCCATCACACCGGCTGCCAGCCACAGTACCTGAGAACTCATGAACAGCTGGCCGATCATCTGCTGGCCAACATCCTCATTGGTGTTGACCCGCGAGACCATGACCCCGGCCGCGGTGGAGATCACCAGCGAGGGAATCTGGGCCACCAGACCATCACCGATGGTCAGCAGCGTGTAGGTGCGGGCTGCCTCATCCATGCTCAGCCCATGCTGGCCGACACCGATGATCAACCCACCGATGATGTTGACCACCATGATCACGAGCCCCGCCACGGCATCACCGCGCACGAACTTGCTCGCGCCGTCCATCGAGCCGAAGAAGTCGGATTCCTCGGCCACTTCGCGACGCCGCTCACGCGCCTGGTCCTCACCGATGAGGCCGGCATTGAGATCGGCATCGATCGCCATCTGCTTGCCGGGCATCGCATCCAGCGTGAAGCGCGCGCCGACCTCGGCGATACGCCCCGCGCCCTTGGTGATGACCATGAAGTTGATGATTACCAGAATCGAGAACACCACCAGCCCCACGGCAAAGTTGCCACCGACCAGGAACTGTCCGAATGCTTCGATGACCTTGCCGGCGGCGTCTCCGCCGTTGTGTCCCTCAAGCAGCACGACGCGAGTCGAGGCCACGTTGAGCGAGAGCCGCAACAGGGTCGAGAACAGCAGCACGGCGGGAAATGCCGAGAAATCCAGCGGCTTCTGAGCGAACATGCTGACCATCAGGATCATGATCGACAGCGCGATATTGAAGGTGAACAGCAGATCCAGAATGAAGGGCGCCAGCGGCAGCACCATCATCGAGAGGATCATCATGATCAGCATGGGCCCCGCCAGCACCTTCATCTGACCTGGCGTGCCGAGACCCATGCGATCCAGCAATGACAAGAGAGCATTCATGCAAACGGCTCGTCTGGCGGTGAAGACGCACGCGGATCGCGCGGCCTGGAAGAGGATGGTGTCGCTGGCGGCGTGCTGACGGAATCGTCTTCGCCGGCATCCGTATCACCGGCGTCGATGCCACCGGCGTCAGCGTTCGGGGATTCGTCAGCGCTCCCCGTGTGAGCTTGCGCCTCCGGCGGAACCTGCAGGTCCTGCGGCACCTCGAGACCCTCGGGATCACGCGGCCGAAGCCCCCCGTGGTCTCGGGCGCGCTTCAAGCGCATGGCCCAGGCGAGCACCTCGGCGATCACCTGATAGAGGGCAAGGGGGATTTCCTGCTCGAGCTCGACGTGGGCATGCAGGGCACGCGCCAATGGCGGAGCATTCAGGACCGGCACGGCATGCGCCTCCCCGAGCTCGCGAATGCGCAGCGCTACCTGATCACGTCCCTTGGCCACCACGCGTGGCGCGCGCATGTCCGACTCGCGATAGACCAACGCCACCGCGAAATGGGTCGGATTGGTGACGATGACGTCCGCTCGCGGCACCTCCGTCATCATGCGTGCCCGCGCCATTGCCTGCTGCTGCTGACGAATGCGCGCCTTGACCTGAGGGTCGCCATCCGTCTCCTTGTGCTCACGCTTGATCTCTTCGAGACTCATGCGCAGCTTCTTGGCATGGCTCCATAGCTGATAGGGGACGTCCATCAGGGTCGGCACGATCAGCATCACGACCGCCAGCGCCGTGCATCGCGCCACGAGCGTCAAGGCATCCGCCAGCGCGTTGTCCAGCGGCATCAGCATCAAGGCCATCAACTCCTGGCGCTGCGCATGCAGATACAGCACCACCACCCCACCGACCAGCAGCGACTTGGCGATCGACTTGGCCAGTTCGGCCAGGGCCTGACTCGAGAACATCCGCCCGATGCCCTTGATCGGGTTGAGTTTGCCAAGCGAGGGAGCCAGCGACTTGGTGGAGAACATCCAGCCGCCCAGCAGAATAGGCCCGACAAGCGCCAGCACGACCAGCAACGCAAACAGCGGCAACAGGGCGATCAACGCCTCCTGCCCCAGCATCAAGGCATTGGCGAGCATGACGCGACTATCCAGTGCCAGCGTGCGATCGAAACCGAAAGCCTGGCCCAGGATGCGCTCCAGGGTATCGCCCAGCACACCGGCATACAGCCACAACGCGCCGGCGCCACCGCCCAGCAACAGGAAGGTCGCCAGCTCGCGCGAGCGTGGCACCTGCCCTTCCTCGCGGGCCTTCTGCAGACGGTGAGGTGTCGCCTCTTCCGTCTTGTCGTCACTGCTCTGCTCGTCAGACACCTGCCGCTCCACTGCCGTCAGGCGACCAATGCCCGGGAATCATGCCCGCCATTGTGCCTCCCGACGTCAGGATCAAAGCGCGGAATAACGCCGAAAATCGACTCGGACTCGTGTCGATATCCTCTAGCTCTCAACCCCAGTCCGGGCATCACGAATCTCGCCGGGACTTGCCAGCTGTTCGAGGCGCGCCCTGAGGCTGTCGATGTTCTCTGCCGGGCGCGGATTGACCCCGTTGCTGTCAGTGATTTCGCGATAGGCGGTGTGACTGAGCACCATCAGGCTGATGCGTCGGTTCACGGCGGCCTGCGGGTCCTGGCTGTCCAGACTGATGCGTGACCCCATTCCGACGACACGCACGATGCGATCGACCGCCAGCCCATGCGCGACCAGCACTCGGCGCGCGACATTGGCACGATCAGTGGACAGCTCCCAGTTGCCATAGCCTCCCTCACCGACAAAGGGACGATTGTCGGTGTGTCCGGTGATGCTCAGGTGATTGGGCAGGCGCGCCAGAATCGGCGCCAGCAGGGACAGCAGTTGGGAAAGCTGTGCCGAGGGCTGCTTGCTGCCAAGGGCAAACATCGGATGCTGATCACTGTCCGTGATCTGGATACGCAGGCCTTCCGCGGTCAGCTCGATCTGCAGCTGCTCGCGCAGCTCAGCAAGCGATGGGTCTTCACGCATCTGCTGCGACATGATGCTGTCGATCTCGTCACGGATATCCGCGAAACGCGCCTCTTCCGCCAGTGCCTGACGCTGCATGCGCGAGACATCCGCGCCCTTCTCCCCCTGGACTTCCTCGGCCATGAATCCCCCACCGGGAATGGCACTGCTGGAGGCGGAGTTGCGATCACCGCCCAGCAGCGAGATTTCCAGCGGCGCACCGAAATAGTCGGAGATTTCCCTGAGGTCCTCATCAGAGGCATTGGAAATCACCCACATCACCAGGAAGAAGGCCATCATCGCCGTCATGAAGTCGGCGTAGGCAATCTTCCAGCCGCCACCGTGATGGCCCTTCACGATCTTGGGTCGCTTGATGACGATCGGTCTGCGCGTCTCACTCATGCGCCGCCTCCCCGTGTCTCGGCGTCCCCGTCGTCAGGATGCTTGCGCTCATGTCAGCCGGCTCCCTTGTTCTTGATGTCGCGAACATGCTCTTCCAGCTCATTGAAGCTGGGGCGTTCGGCGGTGAACAGCGCCTTGCGGCCGAACTCGACGGAAATCTGCGGCGCATAGCCATTGAGCGAGGCCATCAGGATGACGCGGATGCACTGCATCATCTTCACGGCCTCATGCACTTCGTGCTGGATCTTGTTGGCCACCGGCGTCACGAACCCATAGGCCAGCAGAATCCCCAGGAAGGTGCCGACCATGGCATTGGCGATCAGGACGCCAAGCTGAGCAGCGCCCTGATCCGCGGAGGCCAGCGCATGCACGACCCCCATGACGGCAGCCACGATCCCGAAGGCAGGCAGTCCGTCCGCCACCGCAGACAACGAATGGACCGGGATCTCGGTCTCGTGCTTGAAGGTCTCGATCTCATGCTCCATCAGGGATTCCAGCTCGAAGGGGTCCATGTTGCCGCTGACCATCAAGCGCAGATAATCCGTGATGAAGTTCATCAGAATCGGGTCCGACAGCACGCGCGGATACTCCGCGAACAGCGCACTCTCCTGGGGATTGTCGATATCCTGCTCGATGGCCAGCATGCCCTGCTGGCGCGACTTGGAAAGCAGCAGATACAGCAGGCTGATGACCTCCATGTACAACGACTTGTTGTAACCCCGCGTTCGCTTGAGTCTGGAGAACGCCTTGCCGGTCGCCTTGATGGCCTTGCCATTGTTGCCCGCCAGGAAGGCACCTATCGCCGAGCCGAAGATGATCAACAGCTCAGCAGGCTGCATCAGCACCGCCAGATGCCCCCCCACCATCAGATACCCACCCAGGGTCGACCCGATCACCACCAGATAACCTATGAAAAGCAACACAACCACCCCCTTGGCATGCGATCGACCTCACGTCTCAACGGTTATCGGCCGCACGCGGGAGGTCTTGAGGGTCATGTGGGAAAACGTTCACGCATTGCCTTGCCGGCCGTTGCAGGCACAAGACGTGAGAGCGCCCACAACCAGAGACGTGTCGCTGCCGCACTCAGGGCAACAAAAAAGGCTCACCGGGAGGCGAGCCTTTCTATCGTGACACTAAAGGGACCAAGAGGCGCATCAGCCGAGCTTGACCGCGAGTGCCTCGCGCTGCATGTCCTGCTCCCGAGCCTTGCGACGCGCTGCTGTCTTCCCGGCACGGGAAGGCGGCTGGCAGATACCGCACACGTAATCATGCGAGGGGGTATGGGCATGAATCACGAAGTGGCCGGTACAGGTCTGGCAGGTCGCCAGGTCCAGCAGTTCACTCTCGAAGAAGCGCACCAGTGTCCAGGCGCGGGTCAGCGCCAGTACCGGCTCCTCCTCCCCCACGTGCTCGAGGTAGAAGCGATACGCCTTGACGAAGGCATCCATGCGCGGCACGCCCTGGGAGCGCAGGCGACGATAGAAGCCATGGAAGAGGGACGCGTGCAGGTTGGGCTGCCAGGTCATGAACCAATCCGTGGAAAACGGCAGCATGCCCTTGGGCGGGGAGACGCCGCGCACCTCCTTGTACAGCTTCACCAGACGCGCACGACTGATTTCCGTCTCTGTCTCGAGCACCTGCAGACGAGCCCCCAGCTCGATCAATTCGACCGCCAGCTGCAGCTGCTGCAATTCATCCACCAGACTCTTCTGACTCATTGTCCAGCACCGCCCAGGCGGGTGACCGAGCCCGCCTGACGTGCATTCAACAACATGGCCGTGTGCATGGCACCGAAATCCTGGTCGCGCCCCCCCTGAAGCACTCCCTTGAGCTGAGCCGCATCATCCAGGGCCAACTCACACAACAACTGATTGCAGGAAGACAGCGATACCAGCTGACTGACACTCATCCCGGACAATATATCTGCCATTTCCTGACTGAGGCCAAGACGTACCCTTGCCATATCGACATCTTCGGCCAGCAAACGCTGCACGAGAAGAAGATAGGAGAGATTGACACTCTGGATATCGTTGAGAAGTGAAGACATAAAGGTTCCCTGAATAGCCTGATCTTATCGAGATCAACACAAGAAAACGGCTGATCCATCGCCAGACCTTATGATTTAGATGTAGTGACCCTACATTTCTGGTATGTCGTTTCTGCGGGACATGAAAATCATTACCTGAGTAACACCTCATGTACTGGCGATTCTAATACCAGTATCGCGATCAAACCAGCGTTATCCTGAACAACCCTTTTCAAACGCTGTGATCGATAGGAAGAAACAGCTCAAAAAACCACGAAAAGCAGGCAACTCCTGCAAAATATTGCGAAAAATACGCCATAAAAATATTCTGCAACATATGGATGAGAAACTTAATCCCAAAAAGAGCAGACTACCCTCTTGCACTGTCACAACATGAGAGCAAGGTTGAACAAACCTTGTATTGCAGATTGATGAAATGACGCGCCATATAGACCTGCCATCGCATTACCGGGATTGTCGGATAGCGCCAATCACCCCACACCCTCTTCCTGGCCTGACATGACGCTTGATCAGGGCAGGATGCGGCTGCCCGACAATCCGCATATCTCGGATCAGGCGGCTGAACAGGCATTGGGACGATGACGAGTCCGTCGAGACGATTCACAGTGCATTTATTGATCCAGATCAACAATGGGTTACCGTCGATAACGCCCTACCCTGCATCAAACTTAAACAATTATAATATTCTAATTATAAAGGCGTTCTTGCCCACGGTTATTTCAGGAATCCCGGTGTCCTGCGCAGCCACCGGCATGCCATGCACGCCAAGACCTGCGTACGATCTCAGGGGGCTTCTCGCCCATCCGCCCTGGGCCCTTTACCACTCGTCCCCTGGTGTGACCAGAGGAGGGCAATCTCGACGATGCACTGAAACAGCGCCTGGGGGATGGTGCGACGCGCAGGCAATCCCTGCGCAAGCAGCGCCACCAGCTCTGGCGAGGCATGGACGGGAAGCCCCACTTCAATGGCGTGCTGCTGAAGACGCGTGCCCAGGGATTTTGCCAGACCGCAGGGGAATGCTCGCTCTGCGGGCTCTTGGGGCTGAGAGCGGATATCGACGTCGGCAACCCCGTCTTCGCTGCCACTGGCGGTCTCGAACATTGCCGGGCCATCAGCGTATCGCGGCGGTCCCATTGCCTCACCAGGGCGGCGTACGTGAACGCGAGGGGCAAGGGCGTGCAATGCCTGAGGCAGGCTCTCGAGCAGTGCATCCCGCGCAACGGCATGCCGTGACTCCAATATCACGACAAGCGCCACTGGCGATGCGAGTTGATACCACAGAAGCGTGGCCTCCAGCACGGCTCCCTGCTCGGCCGTGAAGGTCATGACGACCCGCCACTGGGACACGGCCTCCTCTTCACTGTCCGCCTGCCCCGCCAACGCCGTCACACCGGCAACAGGCAAGACCTCTCGGGGCCCCTGCTTGCGTGACCGCATGTCTCGCGGTCGCGGAGTCGGCGGAAAGTAGAGGCTGAAGAAGGCATGCAATCCAGGCAACAGCAGCCCCTGCCAGTTGAGAGGTTGCCCCAGCACCAGACGCAATTGCTGCTGAAGCACGCCTGGGTCAGCGCCCTCCCACTCATCGACATCTGTGGCGATCGCAGAGCTGGCGTGCTGCATCCCCTCACGGTAGGCGCTCACCGCCTGTGACTCGCGAGTCGCAGGCTCCCTGCGCGAGGCAAGTGCCGGGTATGCCATCAGCGCCGTGGGTATCGCCACCCCCGAATCCGGACGTGTCGACACCCACGGCGGCGACACCCGAGACTCCGAGACCGGCAGATAGCGTGCCTGGGTCAGCAGCAGCGCCTGACGCCAGGCAAGCAAGGCATCCAGACGGGCCGTCGAGGTCTGGGGATGAGCACTGAGGTCGGCAAGCGGGGTCCGTCCTTGATACCAGTCCAGCAGGTCAGCCTCATAGAAGAGACCGCTCTGACTGATCTGCTGGCGCAATGCCGCAGCCAGAGGAAGGTGCGGGGTGGCCGTGGCGATCTCGTAGGCAAGCCCCGGCAATGGGCGGCCACTCGCGAGCCACTCCTGCAGAGAGATCCCTGCCGGCATCTTGATACCGCTGGCAGCGGAAGACGTATCGGCAGGCAGGCGACTCAACGCCTCGAGTAGATCAGAGATCAGATGGGCACGATCCGTTAGCTGCACGGCGGCCGCCGGCGACTCAAGACCCGGCGAACGACGGGATGCGTTGGTGTCGGGCTGAGCCCCACTGGCAAGGCCTGGCGTGCGCGTTATCGGAAAGACAGTCCCCGAATCCGCCGCCGGGGGTGGCTGGGCCGTGCGGCCCAGCACCTGGTGGAGCAACCCATCGATCAAGGGAGTGATGCCCGTCATCTCAGCGCCTCCCCTGGTGTAGTGGTGTCATGCGCGGCGCTCAGAGCTGGACAGGCTGGCCATGATGACGCTCGGCATTGCAAATGGCCTCATCCGGCCCGAACCGACTCAACTGAGATGCTGGCGATGTCCGTAACTGCGCGCCAGCTTGCGCCGAGTCCCCACATCGCCAAGCACTTCCTGCAACTGCGCCTTGCGCGCATTGAGCAGCGTCGTCAGCTCCGCCTCCATGCCCGTCAGTCCCTTCAGCTGACGCTCAAGATACTCACGAGCCTCCGCGCTGCCGGAATCCGGCATGCGCAGCGATTGCATCTGCTCGATATAGCGCGTCTGACCCTGTATGACACCCGGCCAGTCTCCTGCGCGCGCTGCCACCAGCATGTTGGACATCTGAGTGAAGAGCGCATCGCATAGAGCGGACGCTTCATCCACTGATGGCGTATCGATTTCCATGATCATGACTGTCCCTTGTCGTGAGCCGCGATCTGACGCCAGGCCTCGCCCAGCTCGCTGAGCAGGCGGCGCGCTTCATCCAGCTTCTCCACACTGTTGGACAGATTGGCCTGGAGCAGCAAGCGGGCAATGTAGTCATACATCCGATCCAGGTTGGCGGCGACGTCCGCCCCCTGCTCGTGATCCAGACAGGCACGCAGCCCATCGGTGATGATGTTGATGGCCTTGGTCAGAGATTGTCCCTTGGCCACGATATCGCCTGCCTCCATCTGCAGACGGGCCGCGGCCAAGGTGCGATCAGCTCCCTCGAACAGCATCACGATCAGCTGGTGGGGACTGGCAGACAGGACTCCGGATTCCACGCCGACACGGGCGTAGGCATTGGCCCCACGATAGCGACTCATGACGTTTGTCTTCCTTTGTTCATAGCGTATTCAAGGCCTTCAACAGCCTGATGTCAGATGTAGGATGGCGGCGTTTGATCACCTGGCCGGCTAGTCGGTCAGGTTCCAGCTGTTTTCCAGAGTTTCCAGCTGTCCCGTCAGGTAATCGCTGGTCGAGGTCAGATTGGCGACCAGAATGTCCAGCGCCGTGAACTGTTCCCGGTAGCGCTCGATGGTGGCGTCAATGGTGGTCTCGGTCTGCTCGTACTGACTCTCGAGACTTTCCAGCGAGCTTTCGATGCTTTCGGTCGTGTTCTCGAGGGTACCGTCATCGCCGACCACCTGATCCAGCAGGCCAGCCATCTGACTTGCGAAGCCCACGCTTCCCGCTTCGCTGTCCGAGATGAAGAAGCCGGACATGGCGGCCAGCTGCGTGGCATCCGCCTCATCGACCATGGCGCTGTCGAACTCAAGCTTGCCATCGTCCGTGCGAGTGACTCCCAGCGAGGACAGCGCATAGAAGTCCCCCTCACTGGTGAAATTCAGCGCCGAGGTGAGCCGGCTCTCGATGGTTCGCAGCGTCGAATCGCCCAGCAACTCGCCCGCCGTGCCTTCATCGGCATTGAAGGCGGTGTAGTTGTCGATGGTCTTCTGCAATTCGTTGTAAGCGGTGACGAAGGCCTGCAATGCCGAACTCGCCTTGTCCGGGTTCTCGGCCACCGTCACCGTGCTCGGTGTCGTGGTCACGTCGCTCAAGACGAGGCTGAGGCCATCCACGGCATCGTCGATCTCATTGGAGGTGCTGTGCATGGCGATGCCATTGACACTGAAGCTGGCATCCAGCGGCTCCACCACCTGCTCGACCTGACTCGCGGATGGCGCGGCGGGGTCGAAGCCAAGCAGGTCCTCCAGCGCCGGCTCTTCACCGCTGGTCGACAGGCTGATGACGGAGTCCTTGCCGGTCTCCCGGGAGGTCAGCACCAGACGATACGGCGAGTCAGAGCCGTCGTTGACGATGGAGGCGCTGACCTCAAGCCCTGCCGCATTGATGGCATCCCGGATGCCTTCCAGGCTGTTGTTGCTGGAGTCGATCACGATCTCGGCGGTGCGCTCGGCGTCCGCCACATAGCCATCGTCGCTGCCGAGACTTCCAAGCGAGAGCGTCAGCGTGGTGGCCGTCCCGCTCCCGATGGCCTCATCGCGATGGGTCTGCCCCCCGGTCGCCAGGCTCTGCGCCTGCGCCAGCTGGGAGACCGAGACCGAATAGCTGCCCGGCTCCGCGATATTGGTGGCGCTGGCACTGACGCCACTGCCACTGGCGGTGGTCGTCATGCCGGCATAGATATCGGGATCAGCCAGGGACGCTGCCGCCGTGTCCAGCGACTCCAGACGACTCTGGATCGTCCCCCAGGCCGACAGCTCCGCCTCGTAGCTGGCCTGCTTGTTGGCAATCGGCGTGAGCTTCTGGCGCTCGGCGCTCTCCAGGTCACTCAGCAGGCCATTGAGGTCAAGCCCCGACCCTATCCCCAGCGATGAAATCGTCGCCATAAGCCTTCCCCTTGAGCATTAGCGATATTCTGGCATGCCGTTCGCAGCGCCATCGGGCGAAAAAGCACGCATACCACACGCATTTGTGTCCTGGTTGCTGCATTTATCGGCCACATCAGCAATCACTTGAGTCTTGTGGCGTCATTTCTTCATCACCGATTCTCGCCCCCGCTCGCTCGCCTTCTGCGCCGTCCACTACAAAAAAGTAGTCGCTCTACAGGGGCTACGACGTTTCGCCTACCGCGCCGCAAACGTTTGCGCGTCATACTGTCGCCCATGGTGAACCCGTCAGGTAAATGACTGGATCGACTCGCCCCTGCCTCATTCAAGGACTGAGACGTGAAACGACAAGGCCTACTCAACGCGCCGCTCAGCGGGCACATCGCTCGCCTCGGCCATACCCAGACCCTGGTGATCGCCGATGCCGGCCTGCCGATTCCCGCCGATATCCCCTGTGTGGATCTGGCGGTCATTCCCGGGCTGCCGGCCATGCTGCCGGTGCTCGACGCCCTGCTTGCAGAGCTGTGCATCGAAGCCGTGACCCATGCCAGCGAGCTGGCGCTCAAGAGCCCGGAGCTTCACGACGCGCTCTCGACCCGCCTGGCCTCACTGGAGCAGCGTGACGCCAAGCCGCTTGAGCGCCATGTGATCGAGCACGAGGCCTTCAAGGCCGAACTCCCCAAGGCCAGCGTGATCGTGCGCACCGGTGAGTGCACGCCCTACGCCAATCTGATCCTGCATTGCGGAGTTCCCTTTTGATGGGCATGCAGACGCAAGATGTCACGCATCCGACCCCGCAAGCGCCCAAGGTCAATGAGGACGCTGCCCCGCGCGTGCTGATGGCATTGCGCGGCATCGACAAGGGCTTCTCCGGGGTCAGCGTGCTCAAGGGCGTCGACCTGACGCTGCGCGCCGGCCGCGTGCATGCGCTGGCTGGCGAGAACGGCGCAGGCAAGTCGACGCTGATGAAGATTCTCTCCGGCGTGTATCGCTATGACGCCGGCACCCTGTGGCTCCGCGATGAGGAAGTCATCTTCACCACCCCACGCCAGGCCATGGACAGTCGCATCGCCATCATCCACCAGGAACTCAATCTGGTGCCGGGCCTGTCCGCCGGCGAGAACATCTTCCTCGGGCGTGAACCACGCACTGCGCTTGGCACCGTCGACTGGAAGCGCCTGCATGCCGATGCCCGCCAACTGCTGGATCGCCTGCGCCAGACGCTGGATTCACGCACCGCCGTCAGTGAACTGAGCATCGGTCAGCAGCAGATGGTGGAGATCGCGCGCGCCCTGTCGCTTGACGCCGAGATCATCATCATGGATGAGCCCACCGATGCCCTGACGGACATCGAGACGGACATTCTGGCCGAGGTGGTCGCGGAGCTGCGCGGTGAGGGACGCTCACTGGTGCTGATCACCCATCGTCTCAACGAGATCTTCAGCATGTGCGATGAAGTCGCCGTGCTGCGTGATGGCCAGATGATCCACCAGGGGCCGACGGCGGAACTGGATGAGGATGGCTTGATTCGCCTGATGGTCGGCCGTGAACTGGCCGAGCGCTATCCCTATACGCCCGCCAGCCCTGATGGCGAGGTGATGCTGGAGGTGAAGGAGCTTCACGCGCCGGGCGTCAATGGCATCAGCTTCTCGGCGCGCCGCGGTGAGGTGCTCGGCTTCGGCGGCCTGATGGGCGCAGGACGCACCGAGCTTGCGCGCGCGCTGTGCGGTGATACCCGCATCGCGGCGGGAAGCGTGACCTTCAACGGACAGTCCGGGCAGTTCCCCTCGCCGGCCGCGGCACTGGCGGCAGGCCTGGTCTATGTACCGGAAGATCGCAAGCAGTCAGGACTTATTCTGGCGCACTCGGTGGCCAGCAACATGTCTCTCAGTGCCCTGCCGAACTTCTGCGGTGCGCTGGGGCGCATTCGTCACGGCGAGGAAGCCGCCGCGGTCGAGCAATTCGTCAAGAGCATGCAGATCAAGATCAGCGATACCGCCCAGGCGGTCGATACGCTGTCCGGTGGCAATCAGCAGAAGGTGTCGCTGGCCAAGGCACTGATGCCGGCACCGGAGCTGGTGATTCTCGATGAGCCGACCCGCGGTGTCGATGTCGGTGCCAAGCGCGAGATCTACCTGCTGATCAACGAGCTCAAGCGTCAGGGCAAGTGCATCCTGCTGATCTCCTCCGAGATGCCCGAGCTGCTGGGTCTGGCAGATCGCATTCTCGTGGTGGCCGATGGCCGGATTTCCGGTGAATTCAGCCGCGAGAACGCCACCCAGGAAGCGATCATGACAGCCGCCTCCGGTCTCGAGAGCCCGCTGAGTGCCAGCACTGGCGCCGCCCGGGCGACCCCTCCACACACGTCTTCTGATTCCCGCCACGAGATGCCGAACTGATGTCCACTCCCACTTCCTCCGCCGCCGGCGACCGTCGACTCGACATCATGCGCCTGCTGGTCGACAACAAGGCACTGATCGCGCTGGCACTGTTGATCGCCGTCAGCGCCGGCCTGTCCGACAACTTCCTGTCTGCCGACAACCTGCTCAACGTGCTGCGCCAGACCAGCATCAACGCCATCATCGCCATGGGCGTGACCTTCGTCATTCTCACCGCCGGTATCGACTTGTCAGTGGGTGCGGTACTGGCACTGACCGGCGCCTTCGCCGCCTCGATGACCGCCGCCGGCCTGTCACCGTGGCTGAGCGTGCCCGGCACCATCATCGCCGGTGCCGCACTGGGCGCAGTCTCGGGTCTGTTCGTCGCCTTCGGACGCATCCAGGCCTTCATCGTCACCCTGGTGGCGATGACGGTACTGCGCGGCGCGACGCTGGTCTATACCGATGGTCGCCCGGTCTCCATCGGCGTCAGTGAAGCCGCCGACAGCTTCTGGAACCTGGGCGGCGGCTACTGGATGGGCGTCCCGATTCCCATCTACATGATGTTCTTCGTCTATGTGCTGTGCTGGGGCGTGCTGCATCACACCCGCTTCGGCCGTCACGTCTATGCGGTCGGCGGTGGCGAGAAGGTGGCGCGCCTGTCCGGCATCAACGTCAATCGCATCAAGATCAGCGTCTACGCCATCGCGGGTGCCTTCGCGGCACTGGCGGGTGCCATCCTGGCCGCCCGTCTGGGTTCGGCACAGCCGAATGCCGGCACCGGATACGAACTCGACGCCATCGCGGCCGTCGTCATCGGGGGCACCAGCCTGATGGGTGGTCGAGGCCGCATATTCGGCACCTTGATCGGCGCACTGGTGATCGGGGTCTTGAACAACGCGCTGAACATCATGGGGGTCTCAAGCTACTTCCAGATGATCGCCAAGGGCGCCGTCATCCTGCTCGCGGTACTGATCGACAGCCGCGCCCAGAAATAGTCCCCCACGCTCGAACGCGCGCGAAAGACGCTTGCGATTTCATTCCCGGCAGCATCGAAGACCCTCGATCCCGTGCGCCAACCACGGGGTCATGCATCGCCAGGGTCGCCGACAACGAAGACGCCAGACGATGGCGTCGACAACAATGAAAGGAACCACGCCATGAAAAAACTGCTCGTTTCCTCGCTGACCACCGCCATCACCGCCGCCGGTCTGAGCATGATGCCGGTGCAATCCGCCATGGCGGACAAGATCGCGCTGGTCGTGTCCACACTCAACAACCCGTTCTTCGTCAGCCTGCAGCAGGGTGCCAAGGACAAGGCGGCGGAGCTCGGCCATGAGCTGATCGTGCTGGATTCCAGCAATGACGCCGCACGTGAGCTGTCCAACGTGGAAGACGCCCTGTCACGTGGCGTGGACCTGCTGCTGGTCAACCCGACCGACTCCGACGCCGTCGTCTCCAGCGTGCGTACCGCCAATGCGCGCAACGTGCCGGTGGTGACGCTGGATCGTAGCGCCAACGGCGGCCGGATCGCCGCCCACGTGGCCTCCGACAACGTCGCGGGTGGCGAACTGGCCGGCAGCTTCATCGCCGAGAAACTCGGCGGAGAAGGCAAGGTCGTCCAGCTTGAGGGCGTGGCCGGTGCCTCCGCGACACGTGACCGTGGGGAAGGCTTCCTCAAGGCCATCGAGGGTCACTCGGACATCAGCCTGATCGCCAGCCAGCCGGCCAACTTCAATCGCACCCAGGGCCTCAACGTGATGGAGAATCTGCTCCAGGCGCATCCTGAGGTGAATGCCGTCTTCGCGCAGAACGATGAAATGGCCCTCGGCGCACAGCGCGCGCTGCAGGCGGCCGGCAAGGACATCCTGCTGGTCGGTTTCGACGGCACCGATGAAGGCATCAAGGCGGTTCAGGCCGGCAAGATGGACGCGACCATCGCGCAGCAACCCTCACTGATCGGCAGTCTCGGCGTGGAAGTCGCCGACAAGCTGCTCAAGGGCGAGGATGTCGACAAGACCACCGACGTGCCGCTCAAGCTGATCACCGAGTAAGCGCGAGCCCGCGAGACGTGACACCAAGACGCCGGCCTCGTGCCGGCGTTTTCGTCACCGCTCTCCACCGGCGCCACCGACACGCCACGACATTCACATCGACAGACGTGACGACACTCACCACGACAGACGTGACGACAGGCGTCAGAACAGACGCATCATTCCACCAGGGACAGGGGACAGGCAGCGTGATTCGACTCAAGGATGTGGCGGCACGGGCAGGCGTTTCCGTCACCACCGTCTCACATGTGGTGAATGCCACTCGGCCCGTCGCCAGGGACACCGAAGCGCGGGTGCGCGAGGCCATCGCGGCACTCGGCTATCGGCCGGACAGCGTGGCACGTGCGCTGAAATCCAATCGCAGCCGCACGCTGGGGATGATCGTCACCAGCGCGCACAACCCGTTCTTCGCCGAGGTGATCCGTGGAGTCGAGGACCGCTGCTATCAGGCAGGCTACAGCCTGATCCTGTGCAACAGCGATGATATCGATGCCAAGCAGCTCAGCTATCTCGAGACACTGCGCGATCGCCGCATCGATGGGCTGGTGGTGATGACCGCCGAGAACGGCGCGGGCTTTCTGCAGGCTCTCAGCGCCCTGCCGCTGCCGACGGTGATGATGGACGCCGAACCCCAGCCGGGCTGGGACATGACGGTGGTCAACGACGACTCGCGCCTGGGGGGCAGGCTTGCCATCGAACATCTGATATCCCGCGGACTCGAGCGCATCGCGCTGCTGACCGGCCCACGCGATCACGCCCGCTCGCGGGAGCGCCTGTGCGGAGCACTCGGGGCGCTCAAGGCCGCCGGCCTGGGCGTACCGGAGGACTGGCAGGTCGCCACCGACCTGATGCTGGAAGATGGCCATCGCGCCGCTCACCTGCTGCTGGCGGACCCCGGGGATCGTCCGGACGCCATCTTCGCCTTCAATGACCTGCTGGCGCTGGGCTGTCTGCGCGCCGCGCAGGATCTTGGCCTCGAGGTCCCACGCGAGCTGTCGATCATCGGCTACGACGACATCGAGATCAGCGCCTACCTCAACCCGGCACTCACCACCATCCGCCAGCCGATCTACGATCTCGGCACCACGGCAGTGGAACAGCTCATCGCCCGCCTGGAGGGTTCCCCCTTCCCGGGCCAGACCCAGCTTGCCCCCACGCTGGTCGTGCGCGAGAGTGTCTCGAGGGTAGACCGGGCCTCATCAGGCTCGCGCTGATAACAGCTCGGCATCAAAGATATCCATTATCAACATTTCTCTTATAGGTGATGGCGACATACCGTAGGCCACCTTGATCGACGCCAGATCAGCGCGTCAGATCCGCACATCAGCACAATGCGCAAGAGGAGCCTTTCGGTGAGCCATCAAGACGAGACGACCACGGAGACCCCCGAGTCCTCCCCCATCAGTCGCGGCCTGCTGTTGCTGATGGCGATTGCCGTGGCCGCCACGGCAGCCAACCTGTATTACAACCAGCCGCTGCTGGCCGACATGGCAGCCTCACTCGGCGTCAGTCAGGGCACCATCGGCATGATTCCCTCGGCCACGCAGTTCGGTTATGCCGTGGCGATCCTGCTGATCTCGCCGCTGGGCGACACCATGGACAGACGCCTGTTGATCCGCAATCTGTCCATCACCCTGGCCGTGGCCTCGCTGGGCGTCTTTCTTGCCCCGAGTCTCTGGCCATTGCTGGTGGCGAGTTTCGTGGTCGGTCTGGGCGCCAACATCACCCAGCAGCTGATCCCGCTTGCCGCGTCACTCTCCACACCGCAGAGGCGCGGCAAGGTGATCGGCACGCTGATGACAGGGCTGACCATCGGCATCCTGCTCTCGCGCACCCTGAGCGGCAGCATCGCCGAGTACTGGGGCTGGCGCAGCGTCTTTCTGGTCGCCGCCATCCTCGCCATCGTCATCGGTATGTCACTGTATCGTCAGCTGCCGAGTCGTGCCCCTGCGGTGCAGATGGCCTATCCCAGGCTCATCGCCTCGATGTTCACGCTGCTGAAACGCCATGCGCTGCTGCGCGAATCCGCGCTCACCGGCGCACTGTGGTTCGCGGCCTTCAACGCCATGTGGGCGACACTGGCACTTCATGTCACCGACACGCCCTTTGATTACAGCGTTCAGCAAGCCGGACTGTTCGGCATCATCGGACTGGCGGGGATCATCGGAGCCAAGGCGTCGGGACGTCTGGTCAATCGCGTCGGCGCAGGCCCCTTGATCAGCCTCGCGCTCACGATGGTGGTGGCCGCCTTCGCGGTACTCGGCCTCTGGGGAGACAGCCTGACGGGGCTGATCATCGGCATCATCCTGCTGGATCTCGGGGTCTTCGCCGCCCAGATTCCCAATCAGGTACGCGTCTTCTCCATCGACCCCGAGGCGCAGAGCCGCATGAATGCCGTCTACATGCTGTGCTATTACACCGGTGCCGGCCTGGGCTCGGCCGTCGGGGTCAAGATGATGAGCCTCTTCGGCTGGCAGGGCATGGCAGTGTTCGGGCTGACGCTCGGGGCGCTGGCGCTCGTGCATCACCTGCTCAGACAGCGCCGGCCAGCGGCGCCCTCCCACAAGGCCTGAACGTCCCTCTCAAGAGGTCCATGGGCCCCGACGACAGCGAATGCCGCCATCACTCACGGACTGCGGCAAATGACGCCATGATTCAGGTAGTCGATTCAGGTACACTCTGCGCGCCATTTCGGTGCGTGGCCTGACTGCGACGACCTGCAGTCCGCCGACCAGCGAGATGGTACGCGATTCACGGCCTGTACTCAGGGCAAGAACCCGTCAAACTCTCGAGATCCACATGAAGCTCATCGTCAAACTTGTCCTCGGCATCATCGCCGGTCTTCTGATCGGTCTGATGGCCCCGGATATCGTGGTCCGCGCGGCGCTGACCGCCAAGGTCATCATCGGCCAGCTGATCAACTTCACCATCCCGCTGATCATCCTGTTCTACGTGATGAGTGGCATCGCCTCTCTGCCGAAGAATTCAGGCGCCATGCTCGGACGCACCGTCGGCATGGCCTATGGCTCCACCATTCTCGCTGGCATCTTCGCCTTCCTGGTCGCCAGCAATCTGCTGCCGGGCATGCTGTCCGGCATGGCGCCCGTGGCCGAAGGCCGCGACGCACTGGCCCCCTTCCTCGATCTCGAAATTCCGGCCGCGTTGCCGGTGATGACGGCGCTGGTACTGGCCTTCGTCTTCGGTGTCGTCATCAGTCGTCGCGAGCTTCCGACCCTGAAAAGCGCGGTATTTGAATCACGTGAAGTGGTCGACGTGTTCCTCAACAGCGTCATCATCCCGCTGCTGCCGCTGTTCATCGCCGGTACCTTTGCCGAGATGGCCTATGAGGGCAAGGCGCTGTCGACTCTGGATACCTTCTGGAAGGTGCTGGTGCTGGCCATCGTGATGCACTGGATCTGGTTGAGCACGGCCTATCTGATCACCGGGCTCGTCCAGCGTCGCTCGCCGCTGGGACTCCTGCGCAACATGCTGCCCGCCTATCTGACGGCGCTGGGCACCATGTCCTCCGCCGCGACCATTCCGGTCAGCCTGCGTCAGACCAAGGCCAACGGGGTCAGCGATGAAGTGGCGGATTTCAGCGTGCCGCTGTGTGCCACCATCCATCTGTCAGGCTCCACCATCACCATCGTGACCTGCGCTACCGCCGTGATGATGATGAGCCATGACCTGGCCATCGCCAGTCTCGGCGAAGTCGTCCCCTTCCTGATCATGCTGGGCCTGACCATGATCGCCGCGCCCGGTGCGCCGGGCGGCGCCGTGATGGCCGCACTGGGCGTACTCGGCAGCATGCTCGGCTTCGGCGAGGCGGAACTTGGCCTGATGATCGCGCTGTATCTGGCACAGGACAGCTTCGGCACCGCCACCAATGTCACCGGCGACGGCGTGATCGCGCTGTGGGTTGACCACTTCGCCCGCCGAGATGGCGTCGTCGCGGACAGCGATGCCCGAGCGCTTGATGAGCAGGCAGCGCGTTCACGCTCCTGAAGCAGGCCACCCGAGCGTCACGGACTGATCTCCAGGGCGCTCGGGACAACCGCTGCACACGAAAATGCCCCGCCACTCGAGAAGTGGCGGGGCATTTTCGTGTGCAAGGCTTCCACATGCTCAAGGTGAGGCATGACGCCGCGCCGCGCCTGACACCATGCCCGCGAACGGCTACCATGAGCGCCCACGCGTGAGCGCTGTCATGGCGGTGAGTTACCGCCTCTCTGTTACCGTTGCCGGAGTGCCAGATGTCCCTGCTTGACTCTTTCCCCCTCACCTCGCGTGCCCAACGCCTGCCCCTGCGACGCACACTGGCGGCCTGGTGCCTCGCCGGTGGCAGCTTGATGCTGGCGCAAAAGGCCAGTGCCCTGGAGATCGGCATGCCTGCCGACGCCGGTGTCAGCGCCACCCCTGCCGTCGTGCTGGAAGCCGAAGGTACCCTCGAGGACTCATTGCGCGAGCCGCTGACCCTGACGCAATTCGCCAGTGCGGATGAGGTGATGAAGGGGCTGCGTGATGGCACGCTGGACGCCGCCTACCTGACGCCCTGGAACCTCAAGGCACTGGCCGAGAGCGGCGTGCCGCTGCGGGTACTGGATGGCGCGGACCTGGATGATGTCAGCCTGGTCGCACGCGATGAGCTGATCCGCTATACCAAGCTGTTCGAGCCGCAGGAAATGCTGATCCGCTTCCTGAATGACACCACGCGTGCAGTGCGGGTGGTGATCAGCGACAGTGATGCGCGCTCGCATCTGGCGCTCAAGCAGTGGATCGAGGTCAAGGTCGGTTCCAGCATGCAGCTGGTGAGCCCGCGCTCGCTGGAAGCGCTGGAAGGTGATGAGTACGCCGGCGATGCGCCCAAGGCGCTGATCAACAGTCGCAAGATGCATGCCGCCTTCCTGGGTGGCGATGACGCCTCCCGTCTGGTGGCCCTGCACCCGCTCTCCAAGGACTGGCTGCCGCGCGCCAACATGCTGGATCTTCCGCGCATGCTGCTGGTCAGCCGCGCCGACATCGCCGATGACGCTCTCGATGCCGAGCTTCAACAGCTGGGCCAGGCCCACGCCGCGGCACAACGCACCCTGCATCAGGAAGACCCGACGAAGGCGGCCTTCATGCTCAAGCAGGAGTGGCCGGCCCAGGCCGGTAAAGCGCCAAGCCTGCCCCAGGTGGTACATGCGCTGAATGGCAATGCGCTTGCCGTCAGTGACATGCGTCAGGCGCTCAATGACTGGCTGGGCGAGCAGCAGACCAAGGTCAGCTGGCCCGAACTCCAACCGTGAGTGACAGTCGTGAGTGACAGTCGTGAGTCGTCCTGATCCCAGGCCGTCTTGACCCCCAGGCCGCCTCGGACCGTCAAATGCCAGGCGCGTCAGCCAGACACGAAAAAACCCGCCAATTGGCGGGTTTTTTCATTCATCAGCGACGATCAGGCGTCCAGCGCTTCCGCGATCTGGGACTGAGCCTTGGGACCGATACCCTTGACCTCAGCGATCACGCCGTCAGCGTGGGCCTTGCGGACCTTGGCGACGTCATCGTAGCCGGCTTCGGTCAGCGCGCGGATAGCTGCAGCGTTCAGACCCAGGTCTTCCAGGGAAGCCGCGTCTGCGGTGTCCTCGGACTCCGCCTGCTCTTCAGCGGCTGCCATCGGCATCATGCGGGACTGGGCGATGGCCTGTTCACGGGCCAGACGCGCCTTGTACTGCACCAGCTTTTGGTTGAACTCGTGTTCGACCTGCTTGCGGTGCTTGTCAGAGGCTGCTGCCTTCTCGCTCAGACGCTCGTTGCGAGCACGCAGGTCCTCGACTTCCTTCTTTGCCTTGTCACGGGCATTGCGGAGCTTGTCGGCTTCCTTGCTGGCTTCACGCAGCTGACGCTCCAGCTCCTTGATGCGGGCGTTCTGGTCCTGCTTGGTGTCCTGCTCCTGAAACAGGGATGCAAGCTGATCGTCAAGAGTAGCGTCGGTCATACTGCTATGTTGCCTCGAATAATTGATAAAGAGCTAAAGTCTGGGCGCACATTCTACCGCAGTTCTTCAGTTTGTGCTGCATTTGAGCGCAACCGAGCGGGATGAATGTGATGTCGGTGTCCTGCCTGGCGCAATTTTACCCCATCCTCACCATAGCGCCAGCACTGGTTGTCTCTGGCGCCGGGTGAGCCTATCGGCCAGTCGTCGTGGCGGTCTTCACGCATGCCACGTCGACTGGCCAGGCAATTCCTGCCCCCTTCTCACGTCACGTTCACATTCACGCAAGAGGGGGCGATCAAGGGCGCCTCAGTGCTTGCGCCATTCTTCCAGCTTGTCCGCCAACTGCTGGCGACGCGCATCAGGCGCCGCGAGAGAGGCACTCTGGTGACCTTCCCCGAAGCGATTCTCCAGGTAGTCCATCAGGTTGATCAGCTCGCCGTCGGTCAGGTTGTCATCAAAGGCCGGCATGAAGACGCTGTGACCATTGTTCTCGCGCTGCACGCCATTGAGAATCGCCTGCGCCAGGTTGTCCGGATAGACACTGCCGGTCACGCTGTTGTGGAACAGCGACGGGTAGTAACCATCCTGGGTGCCGGCGCCATCCGCCCCGTGACACATGGCACAGTGGCCCAGATACAGGCGCACACCCGGGGTGGCATCCGTCAGCTGACCGATCAGCGCTTCGTCATCCGGGCGCTTGTCGAGTGGCTGACCGCGCAGCAACAGGACATCGTCAGCCGGCGCCCCCTGATTGAACCGCGTGGCGACCTGAGGCTCGCTGGCCTGCTCGGCTTCCGCCTGGCGATCGCCATCATTGATCGCCTCGCCCTGCTCACCCTTGCCATTCACGGCCGGGATGGACTTCAGATAGACGGCAATGGCACGCAGATCATCTTCGCTCATGTGACGCATGGAGTGCGTGACGACATCCGCCATCGGGCCGCCGGCCTGCGCCTTGCCCTTGAGATTGCCGGTGGCGAGGTAGGTCTGGATATCCTGCTCACTCCAGCTGCCCAGACCATCCTGCATGTCCGGCGTCAGGTTGAAGGCGCGCCAGCCTTCGATCATCGCACCACCGAGATAGCCGTCCTCATCGCCTGTCAGCGCCTTCTCCTGGAAGGCGATGCCACGCTCGGTGTGGCAGCTGCCACAGTGTCCCGGCCCCTGGACGAGATAGGCGCCACGGTTCCAGTCGGCGCTCTTCTCGGGGTCATCCTGCCAGGGCTCCAGCGGCGAGAAGATCTCTTCCCACAGTGCCATCGGCCAACGCATGTTGAGCGGGAACGGAATCTCGCTCTCACGGTTCGGCGTGGCGCTCGGCGTCACGTCATGCATGTTCCAGGCATAGAGTGACTTGATGTCGTCATCGGTCAGACGTGCATAGGACGGGAACGGCATCGCCGGATAGAGATTGTGGCCATCGGCCGCCTCACCTTCGCGCAGTACACGGGTGTACTCCTCGAGGGTGTAGTTGCCGATGCCGTGTTCGGTGTCCGGGGTGATGTTGGTGGCGAAGATCTTGCCGACCGGCGTCTCGAAACCGAGACCGCCGGCGTACTCTTCACCATCTTGCGTACTATGACAGGCAGCGCAATCACTGGCGCGTGCCATGTACAGGCCCTTCTCGATCAACGCCGGATCATTGGTGGCGGCCTTGTCGGCCTCCACCTGCCTGGCGTGCTCATCTTCACCACTGCCACAGGCGCTGAGCAACAGCGCACTGGAACCGGCAATGGCAGCAAGACGAATTGCACGGGCCAGACGCGCGGGACGGGCCGTGAGGCGGGCACCTCGGGCATTCTCATCAATGGCATCACGAATGCCAGCAGTACGGGCGTGCGGGACCATGCTTATATTTCCTGTTCGAGCAGATCGGCAATACGAAGAGACAAGGCGGCAATCGTCAGAGTGCAGTTGACCGAGCCGACAGTCGGCATGCTACCGGAGCTGGCGACGAACAGATTGTCGTGGCCATGCACTCGGCAATCGCGGTCCACCACGGATTGCGTCGGGTCATCTCCCATCAGGGTCGTACCGCAGATATGCTGGTTGTTGGAGAACTCATCACGGAACGCGATGTCCGTGCCTCCCATCAGCTTGGCGATGCGTGCATATTGCTCCCGCGTATGCACGGCGCTGCGCTTGACGTAATCATCGATAGCATAACGGAATTCCGGGCGCGGCAGACCAAGTGCGTCACGTTTTTTTGACGGCGTGATGCGATTGGCTGGCTCGGGCAGCAGCTCATGGAAGCTGTCGAACTGCACATAACGGCTGGCACGATTGTCGATCTGCGCCTGCAGGTCCGCGCCCAGCCTCAGGGGTGTCTCCGCCAGCACCTCGGTGGTCATCTGCTGAGTCCGGGCGATGTTGGAAAGGTGCAGCTTCTTGGAGGCGAATTCACGGCGGAAATCCCCGTCACGCCAGGTGATGATGGACGTCATCTCCTGGGGGCCACGGCCGGCCCACAGTGCCTCATCGGCCAGAAAGCTCACACCGGTACCCGGGTGATCCATCAGATGCCGGCCGACCATGTCGTTCTGATTGCCCACACCGTCGGGGGTATGCGCATTCACCGACATCTGCATCAGCTTGGGCGTCTCGATGCCATTGGCCGCCAGCACCACCTTGGGAGCGCTCAGTCGGTGCTGCTTGCCTTGCGGGTCGAGATAGCGCACTTCGCGGATCTTGCCGCTGGCATCGCTTTCCAGATGATGGACGATGGCATTGTCGATCAGTCGGGCACCGGCGCGCTCCGCCTTCTCGACGTGAATGATGCCGGAGTACATCGCCCCGATCGGGCAGATCGGCATGCAGTTGTTGTTGCCGCAGCAGGTCGGGCGGTCATCGTAGGGGCGGCTGTTGCGCGCCACCGGCTCGGTGACCATGTCAAAACCGTGGGGATTGATGCGCTCGCTGACCCGCCGTTCGTTCCACGACAGCGGCAGAGGCGCCATCGGATACTCGGCGCTGCGCGGGCTGCCGAGATCGACATCATTCGGCCCCCAGACACCCAGCGCCACCTCGGCCCGAAAGTAGTAGTCTTCCAGGTCCTCATAGGCGATCGGCCAGTCGAGACCTACTCCATATTCGCTCTTGAGACGGAAATCGCTGGGCAGGAAGCGCCAGGCCGAGGCCGCCCAATGCCAGGTGGTACCGCCGACGGCGCGGATATACTGCGCGTCATAGGGCTGCTCACCCTTCTGGACGAGATAGTCGGCATTGTCGCCGTGCAGCATGGGATGCGGTGCCGCCTTGCTGGCGGGATACGGCCCCATGAAGTCCATCTTGTCGGCCTGATTGCGAAAGCGCTCCACGATCTGCCAGCGCTCCAGGCGCGGGCCGGCTTCCAGCATGATGACCGCCTTGCCGGCTTCGGCCAGACGATGCGCGATCAGGGCACCGGCAACGCCGGAGCCCACCACGATCACGTCAGCGTCATACGTACGAGCTTCCTCAGCCATGCGGGGTTCTCCTCAAGGTGCTTTGCGTCACCGCAGCGGGACTGCGATGTCGTCAGGGCATTCGTTGCCGCCCGCTCTCATGGCGATGCTGGCAGATGAACGAGTGGGTTCAAGCAGGACGCTCGGCCCAGAAACCGGGACGATTCGGGCAATAGGTCCGCACGACCTGGACATCGCGGGGACCTGCATACATGCCGGCATGTTCAAAGGCGATCACCTCGGCCTGCGGGTCGGTGGCAGATTGCCCCACCGTCCCCAGCATCCAGGCCTGCAGCACGCGGCGCACCAGTGCCATCTCGGCTTCGCTCACGTCATCCTCGCGCAGATATTCACGCTGCTCCCCCAGGGCCAGGAGACGATCTCTCAGGTCCACCAGCGTGCCAAGGCCCGGCACGCCATCGACGGGCGTACGCGCCAGTGCCTCGAAGAACCGCTGCCCGAGGCGCTCATTGAGGACTCTGTCACTCAAGAGCCATGCCGAGAGGGACATGAAGGCGGCAAAGGCGCCATCCTCATCCGTCTCCCGGGCACTGCTGGTGACCGTTTGCGCCAGCGCCGACAATGGCAGGCTGGTCAGTGTCGCGGCACCGACCCCGAGCAGACCACGCTTGAGCAGGCGACGCCGGGAAGCATCGACGCGTGCGATGTCATGAGTCGAATCAGGCAAGGCATCGGTCTCAGGCGAAGTCGTCATGGGGCTCTCCGGGCAATCATGGGAACAGATACGCACACTCGAGCACGCTGGCAGGCCAGCAGCAGGTCAAGCGGGAAACATTAACATTGGGTGAATGGTAACAATTGGCACCCCCTCATAGACGAAAGACTAATGAATCGTGCGTTCGCACTTGCGCAACTCCGTCATCGCGCTCGATGCAACCCTAGTGAACGCGGCAGACCCTACCCCTCGCCCCGAGAGCGTGGCTTACGTCTTTCGCGGCGGCTGACGTTTTCAGTCATCTCGCGGCACAGTAGGATGTGGGCTTGATCCCTTCGTCATTCCAAGGATGGCCATCATGCTTCGCACCCTGCGTACCCCTCTCGCGTTGATTCTCACCACCACTCTGCTGGCAGGTTGCGAGAGCGCGTCCCTTATCGCCGACAGCATTTCCCTTCCGGACTTCGGCAGCACCACTGCCTCCGAGGACGCCGATCAGCGCGTCAAGCGGACAGTGGCCTTCCCGGAGGCGGAGTACGCCAAGCTCGACAAGACGGGAACCTCGGTCATCAAGGGCCGCATGTCCTATGACTGGCAGGGTCAGACGATCCATGCCAACCGAGCCGGCATCTCCATTGCCCCCGTCACCACCTACTCCGCGGAAGCCGCGGAACTGGCACTGGCCGGCAAGACGGCAGAGCGCGCCGACCCGCGTGCCCAGGCCTATACCCATATCGTGCGCACCGACAGCAATGGCTACTTCAATGCCACCGGCCTGCCCGCCGGCACCTTCTATGTCGCTGGCGTCATCAAACTGCCCGATGGCACCCGCAGCCCGCTCATCCTGAGCCAGGTGCAGGTCGGGCGTGGTCAGACACGCAACATCGAACTGAGCCGCTGAGCGTGCTGAGCCCAGACTCCCGCGAGCCCCGGGCCTGCCACCCTGAGGGATGATCGACGAATGACCACGACACCATGACGGCACTCTCGTTACGTTCCTACACGCCACGCGCCGATGTGCATGATCACGAATATCCGCAGCTGGTGCTGCCGATCCGGGGCCATCTCGACATCCAGGTCGGCGGCTACACCGGTACCGTGGTCACAGGCGAATGCGTGATCATCCGCTCGGGCGAGATCCATCAGTTCCAGGCCCATGACGCGGCACGCTTCATCGTCGCAGACCTGGACTACCTGCCCGACAATCTCGCCGCCACTCGGCGCGTGGTGTTCTCCATCAGCACCCTGCTGATGAACTACCTTCTGTTTCTCGAAGCCCAGCTGCAGGGCAAGGTCGATGCGCGGATCGACCGTCTGGCCATCGAGCTGTTTCTGGGCCTGCTGGAGCGGCAGACCTGCGACAAGCGTGTCGATCGGCGTCTACTCAGAGTGCTGGATGTCATGAACGAGCAGTTGGATCAGCCGCATGACGTGGCATCACTGGCGGCCCTGGCGCATCTGAGTCCTACCCAGTTCCACAAGATCTTTCGTGACAACCTGGGCGTCAGCGTCAAGCAGTACCTGACAGCCCGGCGCATGGAGCGCGCCCGTGCGCAGTTGATCCATTCCGACCTCAGTGTCCAGCAGGTCGCCGAGGCAGTGGGCTATCAGAACCTGTCGGCCTTCACGCGACGCTTCTCTCACCATTTCGGCATGACGCCGCGCGAGATGACTCGCCAGTACTCCAGCCTGACCATCTCCAGCTGAGCGTCTTCCCCTGACCTTCTTCAGCACCTCTCCCGCCCTTGTCACGGCGTTTCAGACGCCTGCTGGCTCACTTGGCTGTCTCCAGCAGAACGAAGCGTAGTTTCAGCACAATATCGATTCGCAATGAAGCGTAATCTCGTGGTCACCGAATCACCTTTCATTGCGAGCCATCAACCATGCAACACCGCATCGCGAACGCTTCGCTCTCCCCGCTGCTCCAAGGTCAGACCGGCAACCTGTGCGTACTGCTGGCTGCCTGCCTGTGGGGGACCACCGGCACGGCCGCCCACTTCAATCAGGGCGTGAGCCCGCTGGCTACCGGCGCCTTCGCCATGGGGGTGGGCGGCGTACTCCAGGCCATTCTGTCACGCCGCCACCTTCGCGCCGAGGCACACAAGCTGCTCGCACAGAAACACCTGGTGGCCTGGGGCACTCTGTTCATCCTCTGCTATCCCCTGGCCTTCTACTCGGCCATGGAATACACCGGTGTCGCGATGGGCACCGTCATCACCATCGCCACGGCCCCCTTGGCGGCCGCCGCACTGGAATATCTGCTGGACCGCAAGAAGGTCACTACCAGCTGGTATGCCGCGCTGACGCTGGGAATGATCGGCGTCGCGCTGATGGCCATCGGCGAGACCGCGTTGCCTGAGGCCACGCCACTGCTGGAAGCGCGTGGTGAGGGGGCGATGCTCATGGATGAGCGCAAGCTCATCGGCATCGCCCTGGGGATCGTGGCCGGCGCAAGCTACGCCACCTATTCGCTGCTCGCCAGACGCATGATGTTGCAAGGCACCCACGGACGTGCGGCGATGGGCTGCCTGTTCGGCACCGCCGGTGTGCTGCTGCTGCTCGGCCTCGGAACCGCCAGCCTCATCCACGACCCGCGCCTGTTCGCCACGCCGGTGAATGCCAGTGTCGCCATCTACATGGCGCTGATTCCCATGCTGCTGGCCAGTCTGGTCTTCGGGCGTGGGCTGGCCAGCGTGCCCATCAGTCGCGTCACCATGCTGACCATGTTCGAGCCGCTGGTGGCAGGCGTTCTGGCGGTCGTGGTGGTCGGCGAGCAGTTCACCATGATGGGGGCGATCGGCATGCTGTTGATCATGACCTGCCTGATGCTGCAGCTTCGCTCCCGTGCCCCCAGGACCCCGACGGCCAGTCCGCAGCCAGCGCCCACCGCATGGGCAAGGGCCTCCCACGCATCACGACGCCCTGACCTTGAGGCAGAGCGGGCGTCTGATCTGGAGACTGACCTGGCGACGGGGCTCTGGACTGGCAACGATAGCGGGCAGGAGCCCGCCTGCGAAAGCGTCGCAATGCTCGACTACCCCGCAGAGAGCCAGCACGGCTGGTCCCCATGCGGCAGTGGAGTCCGGCGACAGGACACCACGTTGAACGGATCTCACTGAACGGATCTCACTGAACTGGCCTCACTGAGCCGGTTGCACTGAGCTGACGACGGGGCGCAGACCGCAGTGACTCGCCGCGTTGTCGTGATCATGACAGAAAGTGGTTTCAGCACACTCTGCGTGCTCGCGGCATGCATGGCGAGCCGACGAGAAAGAGCGCACCTCTCACGCCAAAGGAATGCCTGGATGACAACGATCTCTCCTCTGACCTCCCAACCCTCGAAGTCGGGAGTGCTGGGCAGCCTGGCGGTGCTGTTTGCGGCGCTGCTGTGGGGCACCACCGGCACGGCGGCCCACTTCAATCAGGACGTCAGTCCGCTGGCGACCGGTGCCTTCGCCATGGGCGTTGGTGGCCTGCTTCAGGCAGTGATCGCACGGCCCTATATCTTGGGCTGCCTGGGCCTTTTGATGGCGCAGAAGCGCTGTGTATTGCTCGGCGCCGTATGTGTCGTCATCTACCCGCTGGCCTTCTACACCTCGATGCATCTGGCGGGCGTCGCCATCGGCACGGTGATCACCATCGCCACGGCGCCCCTGGCGGCCGCGATACTGGAGCGCCTGTTCGGTCACCATCGACTCACGCCGAGCTGGTATCTCAGCCTCGCGCTGGGCATCGCCGGGGTGGTGATGATGGCATTGGGCGAAACGGGCCATCAGGGCATGCCGACGCCCCTCGCCGCGGGGCAGAGTGCTAACGGTCGCCTTGCCTTCACTGATGAACTGGCGCGCCTGGCGGGTATCGCGCTGGGCATCATCGCCGGGGTGACCTACGCGGCCTACTCGCTGATCGCACGGCGCATGATGGAAGGTGGTATCCACGCTCGCGCGGCCATGGGCAGCCTGTTCGGCGTCGCCGGCATCGCGTTGATCGCAGGCCTGGGCCTCAGCATGCTGGTGGCAGACCCGCGCCTGTTCGCCACTGCCGGCAACGCAGGCGTAGCACTCTACATGGCACTGGTACCGATGTTCCTCGGCTATCTCGCCTTCGGCTATGGCCTCAAGACCATCGCCGCCAGCAAGGCCACCCTGCTCACGCTGTTCGAGCCGCTGGTCGCCGCGCTGCTCGCCGTCACCATCGTCGGCGAGCATATCGCTCCGCTCGGCTGGACCGGCATGGTACTGATTGCCGTCTGCCTGGTGATTCAGGTGAGGCCGAAAACGACCTGAGGAATGCCTGGAGCCTGAACAACAGAAAGCCCCAGCCTGATCCTCAGGCTGTGGCTTTCTGTGTTACTGGGCATGAACTCTCGGCCTAACGCCGTCTCGATCACTCGCCGTGAAGAGCGTGCGACGTCAATGCGAGGCAAGCTCGGCGGCATCAACTTGCGGCGTTATGCGGCGTACGCCCTTGGCATCCTGCGCGTAGGCACGATGGCGCACATCCCAGAGCTCCACAGCATGCTGGATGTTGAGCCAGAACTCCGGCGTATTGCCTAGCGCAGCCGCCAGCTTGATGGCCATCGGGGCCGTCAAGGTCCCCTTGTCATGAACGATACGGCTCAGGGTATTTCTGTGCACTCCCATCGCCTCGGCCAGTGTGCGGATGTCGATCTCCATCGGCTCCAGAAACTCTGCCGTCAACATCTCGCCTACCGTCAGTGGGCGCCGCTGGGTGTTTCTCATCGCTGCTACCTCCTCTAGCCCTTGTCAGCATGCGGGTCTAGATATGTTTGATGGGCAATCCCTGCCTCCCATCGAAAGATGAGTCGATACTGCTTGTTGACGCGAATCGAGCAATAACCTGCGAGATTGCCCTGCAGATGCTCGAAACGATTGCCTGGCGGAATCCTCAAATCAGACTCCTGGCTTGCGGCATCGAGAATCTGCAACTTGCGATAAAGCGAATTTGAGAGCGCCGCAGGTATCTTGCGGTGACCAACATCTTGCTCGTAGAAGCTCTCGAGCCACACATCCCTGAATTCCACCGCCATGGCAGCACCTTTTCCCCTCATTCTATGCACAACCCCGTTGTGCATCAAGTGACTCTCCCCTGACGTTTCTCTCCCCCATGAAAAACGCCCAACGAGTCCAGAACTCGTTGGGCGTTTCGTATTCCTCTGCCCTTCACATCAGGCGATCAGTCACTCATGCCGCCGTCTTGTCGGCCAGTTCGACCTTGGCAAGCTTGATCAGCCCGCCGTAGACGACGAAGGCGACCACGACACCCACGACCGGCGGCATGAAGGGGGAGCTCCAGGCACACAGGCAGGCGATGGCGTAGGCGGCGAGGCCCGGCCAGTGGTAATCCACCTTGGGCATCTCGGCGAGACGCGGATACTGGCCTCTGTGGCCGAGCCAGAAGTTGGCCATGATCACGCCGCCGATCGGTGGAATGAAGGTACCGAGCAGAATCAGGAACGGGATCAGCCACTCATACATGCCGAGTACCGCCAGCACCGTGCCGATGGCCGCGCCGCCCAGGGTGACACGCTGACGATGCGGTGTGCGCAGCAGGTTGCAGCCGGCGATGGCGAAGTTGTAGATGGTGTTGTCCTGGGTGGTCCAGATATTGAGAAACAGCATCAACACCGCGAGGCTGACCAGCCCCTGGGCAATCATCACATCGACGATATCAGCCTGCTGATAGATCATCGCGCCGAGCGCACCGGTCAGCACCATCAGACCATTGCCGACGAAGAAAGCCGCCAGCGTGGCGATCACGGCGATCTTCGGCGAGCGTGCGAAGCGACTCCAGTTGGTCGCCTGGGTGCCGCCACTGATGAAGGTACCGATCACCGCCGTGATGGCGGCTGTCCAGCTCATGGAATCCGTGGGCGTCAGTGCCGCGAGTCCCGCCATGCCACCGACGTCGACCATGCCGGTATAGAGACTGAACAGAATGAACAGCAGCATGGCCGGCACGGCAACGCGCGAGAGCATGTCGAGCCCGCGATAGCCGATCATCGCCGTCAGGCAGAAGGCGAAACCGAAGATGACCATCAGCGGCGTGGTCAGCCATTCCGGCAAGCCGAGTGTCTTGACCAGCACGATGGCGATGGTCGCGGTGCCCCAGGCGTACCAGCCGATCTGGGTGAAGCCGAGCACGAAGTCCGACAGACGGCTGCCCTTCTCGCCAAAGCATAGGCGGCCCATCAACACCGAGTTGAGGCCGCTCTTGCAGGCGATGTAGGCCAGCGCCGCCGCATAGCTCCCCAGCAGCAGATTGCCGATCACGATGATCCACATCAGCTCATTGAGTTCGAAGGCCGCGCCCAGTGACCCACCGGCCCACATGGTGGCGGTGAAGAAGGTGAAGCCGAGCAGCACCATTGAAGTGGAGAGCAGCCCACGTCGTGCCGAAGCGGGGACTTCGCTCAAGGGATAGTCATTGCCTGCGGCCGAAGCCAGCGGTGAGGTCTGTGAAGTTGATGAGCGGTCATCTGCCATGCGGGGTATCCCTCGGACTCGTGCATCGCGCCGAGTCTCTTCGTGTGAGGCCGTGTCAGCCGGAGTAAGGTGCCATGCTCTCTCGCCATCTGGCAGGTCGCTCTCATGGAACGCTGCGCTCGACGGGCAGCGCGTCGGTCGATGAGAGCCTGCCAACCGCTGGCGAAGTGCGGATGAGCGGGACTGGCGGTCGCCACCCTACCACCACGCAAGAAACGCGCCAGTCCTTGAGATGCCCGCGTACCTGTCCGCGGGCTGCCCGGCACCATAACTTGTCCTTGGCGTCAGGATCTCGCGCTGGAGGGGGTGTGAGGCAGCTATTGGCGCAGCAATGCCTTCTCTGACGTATCGCTTGCGTCACTTGGCCGGTGATGGCGCAAGATCCCCGTATGATGCCCTCAATATGGCAGTGATCCACAAAAACGCCACGCGGCGCACTCTTTCAGTGCAGCGCGTGGCGTTGATCGCATCGTCCTTTCTCCACGCCATAACCTGACGCCAAGTGCAGGATGCAAATTTTTTCAGACATTCCCGGTCAGAGGCGTCCTCAAGCGCTTGCCAGCACTCCTTCACTGGCATTGACCTCTTCGCTGTCCATCAGACGCAATCTGACAGGCACCGATTTCGAGGCCGGCGTATTGCTGCGCGCATCACGGTGATCCAGCGGAATCAGGTCATTGGTTTCCGGGTAATACGCTGCCAGACAGCCGCTCGGGATATCGTAGGCCTTGAGCTTGAAGCCGGCCATGCTGCGCTCGACACCATCCTCACTCACGGTTTCCATACGCACGCGCTGGCCCTCGGACAGGCCGAGCGTTTCCAGATCCTGCGGGCTGATCATCACCACCATGCGCGTCCCGTAGACGTCCCGATAGCGGTCATCATTGGAATAGACGGTGGTGTTGAACTGATCATGGCCCCGCATGGTGCTGAGCAGGAAGGTACTGTCCATGTCCAGCGTCTCGTGGGTGACCTTGTCGAGGCCCTGCTCATCGGTGCCAAGTCCCTCGGGGAACAGGAAGTTGGCGCGCCCGGAGTCGGTGTGCCAGATGCGCTCACGCGGGGCGATGCGGATGTGGAAGCCACCCTGCGCCAGGCGGGCATTGTAATCCGGGAAGATCTGCGGGAAGACCTGTTCGATACGGTCGCGAATGCGCGCGTAATCCGCCTGCAACCAGTCCCAGTCCAGGGTGGGATGCGCCGGCAAAGTGGCCTTGGCCAGCTGACAGGTGATGGCGATCTCGGAATGCAGGCTGGCATCCGCCGGCGCCATCACGCCGCGCGAGGGCGAGACGTTGCACATGCCGTCCTCGACACTGGTGGTCTGCTCCGCGCCCTTGCCATCGGCGCCGGCCTGCAGATCCCGCTCGCTATGACCCAGCGTCGGCAATACCCAGCCGTGCTTGCCGGGGTGCAGATGGCTGCGATTGAGCTTGGTGGCGATATGCACCGTCATGTCCAGCTCGTGCACCTTCTCCACGATGCGCTTCTGGTCCGGAATCGCGCGGAAGAAGTTGCCGCCCATGCCGATGAAGGCCCGTGTCTCACCGCGCAGAATCGCCTCGCAGCATTCGGCGACATCATGGCCGTTGTCCCGTGGGCACTGGATGTCGAAGACGCGATCGAAGGCATCCAGCATCGCGCCGTTGGGGAGGTTCTCGATACCGACGGTGCGATCCCCCTGCACGTTGGAGTGGCCGCGCACCGGACAAGGCCCGGCGCCCGGCTTGCCGATATTGCCGCGCAACAACAGCAGATTGACGATCTGCTGGATGGTATCGCCACCCCGCGCATGCTGAGTGATGCCCATGCCCCAGCAACAGATCACGCGCTCGGCCTCAAGATAGGTCTGCGCCGCCTGCTCCAGTGACTCCCGTGACAGGCCGGACATCTCGACCAGATCCTGCCAGTCGAGCTTGCGGCAGTGATCGGCGAAGGCCTCGAAGCCGTGGGTGTGCTGAGCGATGAAGTCATGATCCAGCAGCCCCACCGCATGAGGATTGCGCTCACGCAGCGCATCGTCGGCCTCGATCACGTACTTGCACATCGCCTGCACGGCAGCGAGATCCCCGCCGATGCGCAGCTGATGGTACTGGGTGCTGATCTCGACGCCCTTGCCGCTCAGCATGTCCCTGGGCGATTGCGGGTCGGCAAAGCTCACCAGCGCCCGCTCGCGCAGGGGATTGAAGCTCACCACCTCGGCACCACGGCCACGCGCCTCGTGGAGATCGCCCAGCATGCGGGGACTGTTGGTGCCGCTGTTCTGACCGAAGATGAAGATGGCATCGGCCTGCTTGAAGTCCTCGAGATTCACCGTGGCCTTGCCGATGCCGATGGACTCCGGCAAGGCCCGGGAGGTGGTCTCGTGACACATGTTCGAGCAGTCGGGGAAGTTGTTGGTGCCGTACATGCGCCCGAACAGCGAGAACAGGAAGGCCGCCTCGTTGGAGGTGCGCCCCGAGGTATAGAACTCGACCTGGTTCGGGTCGTCATACTGTTTGAGACGCTCACCGATCTCGGCGTAGGCCGCCTCCCAGCTGGTCACCTCGTAACGGTCCTGCTCGGCGTTGTAGCGCAGCGGGTGCGTCAGGCGCCCTTCCTTCTCCAGATGATGATCCGTCCACTCGCGAAGCTGGCTCACGGTGTTCTGAGCGAAGAGTTCATCGCTGACGCGTTCACGCGTCGCCTCCCATGCCAGTGCCTTGGCACCGTTCTCGCAGAAATTGGCCCCCTTGGGCTTGTCACCATTCGGCCAGGCGCAGCTCGGACAGATGAAGCCATCCGGCTTGTTCATCTTCATCAGGCTGACATGCCCGGCGATCGGCAGGTGCTCCTGCCAGAGGAACGTCTCCACTGCCTTGAGCGATGGCCAGCCGCCGCCCGGCGGACGATCAAGCTGGCTGCCGGAAAGCTCGCGGGAAAGGTCAGGCGCATGGGACCCCTTGTGGCCGAAGGTGCTGGAAGAGGCGGGCCGGGACGTGGGCGCGTCGTGTGACATGTCAGAACTCCTGCGCGGTGCGTGCTCGATCAAGAAAGAGAAAGTAGCAGGCGAGATATGAGCGATACCTCATCTCTTGCTCTCGCGCGGGGGATTTTCAAGGGCAGCCGGCGTTGCGCCCTTGAAGTTCTTTCGATCCGCCACCAGAGTTGTACATACCTGACACAATGAGCTCGAGAAAATGCGCTGACACGGCGAGACCCTGACAGACGTGAGCCGTCTTCTGGAATGCTGGAACTCCTAAAGCTTGAAGGGAGAAGCTGAGAGTCCGGCAAGAAGAGAGACAGGCCACGCGTCTCGCCCAGCCACTCGACAAGCTGACGCTGATGAGGAGCCCGGACATGACCATCTTTGAAGCCCTGCGCGAGACCCACGACGAACAACGCCGCCTGCTGGACATGCTGCTCAAGACCGAAGGTGACAGCGAGCCTCGCGATGACCTGTTCAAGCGCCTCAAGGAATCGCTCACCAACCATGCGGGAGCTGAGGAGCGCGCGCTCTACATCCCGATGATGGAGCACGACATGACGCAGGAAAAGGCGCGTCACAGCGTGGCCGAGCACCATGAAATCGATGAGCTGGTCGAGAAACTCGAGACGACGGACTACAGCTCGCCGGGCTGGCTGGCCGCCGCCAAGCAGCTCGAGCATCTGGTGACTCACCATCTGGACAAGGAAGAGCAGGAAGTCTTCCAGCTGGCCGGTCGCGTCTTCGACGACGCCACCAAGCAGCGACTCGCCGATGAGTACCTGAAGGACATGAAGGCACGCGAAGCGGCCTGATATGTCGCCTGACGCCTGACGCCTGACGCCTGACGCTCGACAATAGCCAGGCAGGACATGACACGGGCTGGCCACATGACGTGGCCAGCCCGTTGTCGTTGATGGCGGTCGAGAAGTTGGCGAAAGAGGCTGACGCCCCGACCGCACGACATTACCGGCGGCGGCTGCCTTTCGCCCCGGCCCCCTTGAATGAACCACCAGCACGCTTGCCCTTCTTCTCTCCCTTGCCCGCCCCTGGCCCGGTCTCGGAGGTCGCGGAACGTCCGACATGACGTGCGATCCAGATCGTATGCCTGGCTCCGGACGTGCCATGGGCATACACCTGACGTGCCTCGGCCTTGAAACCGGCCCGCGACAGACGCTGCGAGAAGCGCGCATCGGCCGTGGCCGACCACACTGCCAGAATGCCGGCAGGACGCAGTGCCCTGGCGCATACCGCCAGCCCTTCCGCGCTATAGAGCCAATCATTGTCGTCAGCGGTCAGCCCCTCCGGGCCATTGTCCACATCCAGCATGATGGCATCGAAACCGCCAGGTGCTTCGCGCAGCACCTCGGCCACATCGCGATTCTCGACGGTCGTGCGCGGATTGCGGATCGGATACCCCGCCTTGGCCCCCAGCGGGCCGTCATTCCAGGTGATCACGCCCGGCACCAGCTCGGCGACCACCACCTCGGCATCTGCCTTGAAGTGCGCAAGCGCCGAGGCCAGCGTGAAGCCCATGCCCAGACCGCCGATCAGGACACGCTGCGGCGCCGACGGCGTTCCGCGACTCTTCAGCAGGCCAGCAGGAATCTCTGCCAGCGCGTCTTCCGAGCCATGCATGCGGGTATTCATCAGCTGCCCCCCCTTGCCGCTCTCGATCTTGATGACGAAGTCCTCGCCATACTCGAACAGACAGAGCGAATCCGTGGTACCGGGGATCGGGGCGGTATCGAGCAGCACAAAACGTTTCATGGCATATCCAGGCTAGAAGAGATCACGCGACAATCGATACCTGCAGGCAACTCCAGCCGGGGCGACGCGCATTGACGCAATATCCCGCTGGCAGGCATCTGCATGATCCAGAGGAGCGTTATCCTACCAGCCATGCGCGTCATGGCGATAATGAGCCAGTCACTCCACAGGGATAGCTGCCTGAAAGGACAACAGCAGTGGCAACGATTGAGAGACAACAGAGTCTCTGCAACAGAACTGGCACATTCTCGTGGTATCTCTAATACTGGCTAGGTGGTTACGAAAATCCACAATCGTTAATCAATGGAAGTTGCATAATGCAAAACGCTGGCGCGAAGGTGCCAGACACGCGGCAGCGATGCTCTCTGGCTTGAGCGCCAGCCAGGCCACGGCCTGCTCGGGAGATCGTGCCCGCCACGCATGCCTCTCGGGTCATTGCCTGACCCCGCCTTGAGGCGACACACTATGGGGAAAGGCGGTCTGCGGGACAGGCGAGAGGGTGATTTCGCACGACGATTCACGCACGTAAACAACGACACCTATAACAGCGACGCCTGACAGAAAGACACTCTCACGTGGCGGCAGACGCCGTCATGACCAGCGAATGACACGCATCATCCGCACTCGGGACACCGAGTGCCATCTAGGGGAACCACCGATGCCACACACCAACCCAGAGCAACTGGCGACCATCAGTGCCGAAAAGGTAGAGGAACGCTTTCGCGGTCTGCATCCCATCGTCGCGCTGGTGTCAGCCACGCGACTGATGCAATACCTGGAGCGTGAGGGCCTGATGCTGCAGGCACACCGCCGCCTGTGTGCCTGCATCATCCGAGAGGCCCTGCCCACGCTGGAAGCCGGTCCGGGGCATGACCCCGAGAACCTGCCAGAGCTCAATGTCCAGGCCTCACCCCAGCAACGGGAGCAGGCGCTTGCCCCCGCCGTGGCCTCCGTCTCGCCGCAGGGGGCCCCCACCCCGGCGACCGTGCACGACAAGCCACAGGGCGTCGTTTCCTGAGCCGTTGACACCTGGCCTGAGCCGAAGATGACACCCCCGCCCGTTGCTTTCCCCTGAGCAACGGGCGTTTTCATTGGTGGCATGACCCCGCCCCACATGAACATCAAGTTTTTTGAATGTAGGGGTTTGAATCCGCACGAAGATCCACATGTCATTCAGGTAGGCGTTCGCGTCTGAAGGCGATTGCGTCGTCATCATGATTCACGGACAAGGAGTGACAGCATGAGTCAACTACAACCCCCGCAGCATCAGGATCATCAACCGGGTGATGAACATCGCATGCAGCCTCGCCCCGAATATATCCGGGAAGGCTATCAGGGCAGCGGAAAGCTCAAGGGCAAGGTCGCCGTCATCACCGGAGGCGACAGCGGCATCGGGCGCGCCGCCGCCGTCCACTTCGCGCGCGAAGGGGCCGACTGCATGATCACCCACGTCGGCAGCGAGGAAAAGGACGCCGAGGAAACCCTCCGACTGATCGAGGCCGAAGGTCAGAAGGCCAGCCGCATCGCCGGTGACATCGGTGACCCGGCCTTCTGCCGCAAGGTGATAGAAGGCACGCTGGAGGAATTCGGCAAGCTCAACATCCTGGTCAACAACGCCGCCGAGCAGTACGACTGGAATGACGTGACCGAGATAGATGACGAGCAGCTCGAACGCACCTTCAAGACCAATCTCTTCAGTCACTTCTATCTGATCAAGGCCGCCGTCCCGCATCTTTCCAAGGGCGACTCCATCATTGCCACCTCCTCGGTCAACGCCTTCAAGGGCAATGACAGCCTGATCGATTACAGCGCCACCAAGGGGGCCATCCAGGGACTGGTACGCTCGCTGTCCGGCACGCTGATGGACCGCGGCATCCGCGTCAATGCCGTGGCCCCCGGCCCGGTCTGGACCCCGTTGATCCCCGCCAGCTTCGAGGATGACAAGGTCGCCGAATTCGGCAAGCAGGTGCCGATGGAGCGTCCCGGGCAACCCAGCGAGATGGGCCCGGCCTACGTCTATCTGGCCAGCGACGATTCAAGCTACATGTCGGGACAGACGATCCACCTCAATGGTGGCGTCGTGCTCAACACCTGATCACGATGCGTCCCTGAACGCTTCACTGCGCCAGTGGCTGGTGATCACTGCCCTGCCAGCGATGTGGCGATCACCACGCAGCAACACCAAAGGCCACCCGATCCGGGTGGCCTTTTTCACATTCCCATAGGGGTCTGCTCAAGGAATGCGTACCGCGTCTCAGCGCTTGTGCCGCGTTCGAATCACCTCTTCTCCCTGCCAGTATCAGGCCCTCCTGTCGGTCCGTATCAGGCATTTCACACGGCTGTAAAGCGTTGGCCTCTCTATTCTGGTAGCAGCCCAGGGAATGCCATGGGCAGGAAAGGAACGTCACTCGCGCTGCAGGAGGCCTGCATGTCCAAGCTGATTCTCTCGCTGGATGGTGGCGGCATACGTGGGGCAGCTACCGCCCGGTTTCTGATGCATGTCGATGCGACACTCAAGCGCGACCATCAGACCACACTGCGCGCCTGCGTCGATTTCTACGCAGGCACCTCTACCGGCAGCCTGATCGCGCTGGCGCTGGCTACCACCGACATGAGCCTCGAAGACATCAACGGGCTCTACAGCGCAACCAATGCCAGGAAGATCTTCGTCGACAATCGTGGCTGGTTCGAACTCGATGGCATCAATGCGCCCAGGTACGAGGCCAAGGGCAAGAGCGCGATGCTCAAGAAGCATCTCGGCCAGGCCAAGCTCCGGGATGTCCCTGACGGCAAGCAGGTCCTCGTCGTCACCTACGGGATCGAGAGACGCCGCCCGCATGTGCTGAAGTCCAGCAAGCGCGAGCACCACAAGCTGCTGGCCTGGCAGGTCGCGGATGCCTCGAGCGCCGCGCCCACCTACTTCCCGACCCGCGACATGAAACTCGGGACGGACAATGAGCAGACCTGGCTGATCGATGGTGGCGTGATCGCCAACAACCCGACGATGTGCGCCATCGCCGAGGCCTGTCGACTGTGGCCGCATGACACCCGGCGCGTGCTGTCGATCGGTACCGGGACGCGCACGCGCAAGATCAACGGCCCGGATTCCCAGCATTGGGGCGCGGTGCAGTGGATGCTGGAAGGCAGTCTGATCGACGTGCTCTCCGACGAGAAGGTGGTCGGCTATCAGGCCATCACCATCTCGCCGCCGGGCAGCTACATCCGCGTCAACGCCGAGATGCGCCCGCAACCGGGATTGCCCAAGGCGCCTGACGATGCGATGGACGACATCAGCGTCACCAATATCCAGCGCCTCAAGGGCATGGGCGACTTCTGGTTCGCGCAGTACGGCGAGGCAGCGGTGGCGCTGATCATGGACCACTATCGTGGCCCGTCGCTGGACCGCATCGACCCCGCCACCGGCAAGCCCGAGGCCTATGAGCCTCACTGAGCACGCCTTGCAAGACGCGAACTCGGAGACGCCTGTCAGCGATTTTGCTACTCTGCGCTGCCATGCTCATGCCGACCCGAGTGTCCCCGATGCCCCAAGGTAGTTCGCCAGTGTCTCGCCGCCCCGCCACCCGCCTCCTGGCAGCGCTCAGTCTGTCATTGGCGACCCTCGCGCCCACCCTGACGCCGGGTCTCGCCCTGGCAGCCGACGACATGCACTTTGACCAGCCGGAAGCCTTCGCCACCTTGAAGAAGGCGGTCGGCTATTTCGATGAGATGGACACCTTGCCGGAAGAGGCCTGGATCAGCCGCGATCAGGCCTCCGCGCGCAGTGATATGGACGAGATGATCGAGGAAGCCATGCAGGCCCTCGACGTGCCACAACTCTCGACCCTGCGCAGCACCTATCGACAGGTCGAGGACAAGATTCGCGAATCGCGCCGTGAGATTTCCGAGTTGAAGGAGAAGCGTATCCTGGCGCCCGACACCGAGGTCTCGACGCTGACGCGCTTCACGCCTACCGATACCCTGCGCGAATTCACCGCCAGCACACGCGGCGATTATGACCTGCTGATCGCCGCACATGAGAAGAACATCACCGCCTATCAAGGCGAGCTGACCACGCTGGAAGGCAAGCTGGCCGCGCGGCTCGATGAGATCGGCATCACCCTGACGCCGGACCAGGTCCAGGTGTGGCTGTCCTCGGTGGTCGGCGACGACGTGCTGACCATGAGTGTCGTGTTCGCCAGCATCAAGTCGGTGGCCCAGCAGCTCGCCGAGCTGACCCGCGACAGTGGCGAGAATCTGGAGTACGCGCGTCGCTACTACGGCATGGTCGTCATGCTCCACCGCATGATCGTCACCATGCAGCAGGACTTCATCGCCCGCGTGGATGACGAGGTATTGCCGCAGCTGCAAGGGTTCGCCGACGAAGCCCAAGCCACCACGCGCGAAGCCCGCACGCTGATCAAGCAAGGCGGCTCACGTGAGAGCCTGGAGAACAACATCCGCGCCAATGCGCTGACGCTCAAGACGATCAACCTCTATCGCTCGTTGGTGAGCGAGCAGCGCGACCGCGTCAAGACATCGCTCACCAAGAGCCAACGCGAACTTGCGGTGGCGACCAATACCTATCGCACCGTCAAGCTCAGCGCGCATGTCGCCGACCTGATCCGCCAGGGCGTCAAGACCTTCGACACCCTCGCCGGCCTGCAGGTACCGGTCGCCACCAGCTTCGAGAACAACGCCATGCGCGAGGAATTCCGCAAGCTGACCGAGCGCATGCAGCAGGCAAAGTAGCACTCGCGTTCAGTATCGATACCACGCCTTCGCCCTGCCGGGCGGAGGCGTTTTCAATTCTGACGCTGCTCATTGCCGCCCTACCGGATGTCGCGCATGGTCAATATGCTCTCCAGCGTGCGTCTGAGCCGGGCCACCTCACTGACCAGACTCTCGCCCGCCAGCATGCCGACCCCCAGCACCAGCCCACGTCGTGAATCCTCGCTGCTGCAGACCATGCTCAGTGGCCGCACGATCAGATGCTCCTTGACCATCAGTTGCGCGACGCGCTTGTCATCGATCTCGGGGGCGAACTGCACGCACAGGCTGATGCCGCGCGAGGGCGGCGAGACGCTGATCACGCCCTTCACCTGACACAGCTGGTCATGCACCACCTGCTGTCGGCCCAGATAATCGCGCTGGATGCGCTGATACCAGGCATCGAGATCCCCATCGGCGATGAACTGCGCCAGCACCGCCTGATCCAGCATGCGCCCCTCGCGAAACACCTCGCTGCGCAGCCGATTCATCGGCCCGGCCAGCGCGCGCGGCACCACCAGATAGCCCAGCCGCAGGCCAGGAAACATCAGCTTGGAGAACGAGCCGACCAGCAGGCGATTGTCGGCGTCCGGGTCAAACAGCAGCTGATCATGGTCATCGCCACTGAACTCGTAGTCATCCTCGAGGATATAGGCGGGCTGACAGGCCTCGCAGAGCGCCAGCTTGTCACGCCGTGAGGTAGGGACACTCAAGGGATAGTGATGCGAGCCGGTGAAATAGGCGATCTGCACCGGACGACGCGCCAGCAGGGCGAGCTCGTGGCCCGGGGCATCGGCGGTGTCATCCGCGGGTCGCCAGGGAATCAGCTGGGTCTCGAGTCCGGCGGCCAGAAAGACATTGCGTGCCCCCCAGTAGCAGGGAGACTCCATCACCACCTGCTGGCCGGCGTCCGCCAGCGCCAGCGCACACAGCTCGATGCCGTGGTGGGTGCCCTCGGTGATGATGATCTGCTGGGTATCGCAATCGATGTTGCGCCAGCGGCGTAGAAAATCCCGAATCTCCCGCTTGAGCGGGCCATAGCCACCGCTGGAATACGACAGCAGCAGCGCGTTGTGGGGCACCGTGACGCTGGCATACAGCTGACGCCACTTGCGCATCGGAAAGCGCGCGATATCCGGGATGCCCGGCACGAAGGCACCACTCTGGATCAGACTCGCCCCTTGCCCGCCCAGCACCCGGCGTGCGCGAGTGGAAAGCGGCAGTGGCGCAGGTGCCTCGGGCGAGGCGCTGCCGGGTCTCGCGGCATATGGGCGGCGCGTCCAGGTGCCCTGACCCTGCCCGGTGTGCAGATAGCCTTCCTCGATCAGCGACTTGATGGCCAATGACAGGGTGTTGCGTGCCACGCCCAGCGCCTCGCACAGCTTGCGATGCGCAGGCAGCCGTACCCCCACCGGCCATTGCTCACGAATCATCTCGAGCAATGCCTGCTCCAGCCGCACCTGCTTGCCCAGGGCCTGCGACTGGCGGCGATAGCACTCGATCAATGGCTCAAGCGTGGCCAGTTCCATGCAGGTCTCCCGATATCGTTCATGTAGCACGTAACGTCCATACGCTGCATAGATCACGTGAGCAACCAGCCTGGCTGGCGGGGTACAGCGCCCATTCATCCCTGATTATCCGCAGTCCACCAAGATTGGTCCAGTCAAACGCTCAATTGGTCTATTCGCCTGAACAGTGGCCGCTGATAGCGTGTCCCTCAGGCGCTGCCTACTGACTGATGCTCACAGCCCACGATGGCTGGATCGCTCCTGCGATGTCGACAGGAGCGAATTTTTCCCACAAGCCTCAGCCAGCGACAGGACTGACCTTGCACCTGCTTACCCGCCAGAACGTTCGGCACAGGACAGCAGACGCACACGAAAGACATCAGCAGGTCCGGCACCGCCATATAACAAATTCCAAGATCGACTCGGACGCATCCCCCATGACCCAAACAACTCCCCCTGCAGAACAACTTGTCAGAGTCCTCGCCCGCGGCGACGTTCTGGCCCTCGCCTTCGGTGCCATGGTCGGCTGGGGCTGGATCGTCCTGACCGGCGGCATGATCCAGAATGCCGGCAGCATCGGCGCCATCATCGCCTTCATCATCGGCGGCATCGCTGTCGTCTTGATCGGCCTGACCTATGCCGAACTGGCCGCCGCCATGCCCAAGGTGGGTGGCGAACACGTCTACAGCTACCGTGCCATGGGACATTTCTCGTCCTTCCTGTGCACCTGGACCATCATTCTCGGCTACCTGAGCGTGGTGTCCTTCGAGGCGGTGGCCCTGCCGACCGTCATCGAGAACCTCGCACCCGGCTATGCCGTCGGTCACATGTGGACCATCGCCGGCTGGGACGTCAAGGCCACCTGGGTTGCCGTCGGTGTCGGCGGGTCTCTGGCGATGATGGCGATCAACTATGTCGGCATCACCACGGCAGCGCTGCTGCAGAAGGTCGTGACCGGCGTGATCCTGATCGCCGGTGTCCTGTTCGTGACCGGTGCACTGTTTGAAGGCGATGTCGCCAACATGACGCCGCTGTTCACCCAGTCTGAGGGTGGCGTGACGGCCGGCATCATCGCGGTACTGGTGCTGGTGCCCTTCCTGTTCGTGGGCTTCGATGTCATCCCCCAGGCCGCCGAGGAGATCAATCTGCCCTACAACGCCATCGGCAAGGTGCTGATGATGTCCGTGGTACTGGCAGTGGTGTGGTATGCGCTGATCATCCTGGCCACCAGCCTGGCACTGGATCACGACTCCCTGCTGGCAAGTTCACTGAGCGTGCCGGATGCCATGCAGGCACTGTTCAACACGCCCTGGGCCAGCAAGCTGATGATCCTTGCAGGTATCGCCGGCATCATCACCAGCTGGAACGCCTTCTACATCGGTGGCTCGCGCGCCATCTACGCCCTGGCGCATGCCGGCATGCTGCCGGCCGCCCTCGGCAAGCTGCACCCGAAACACAAGACACCGACCAACGCCGTACTGCTGATCGGCCTGCTGTCCTGCATCGCGCCCTTCTTCGGTCGTCCGGCACTGGTGTGGATCGTGGATGCCGGCGGGCTGGGTATCGTCATCGCCTATCTGTTCGTCGCGATCTCGTTCCTGATCCTGCGCATCCGCGAGCCGGACATGCCGCGCCCGTTCCGCGTGCGTCACGGCAAGCTGTGCGGTGTGCTGGCCATCCTGCTGTCCTTCGCCATGGCCTGTCTGTACCTGCCGGGCAGCCCTTCCGCACTGACCGGCACCGAGTGGATGATCTTCGGCGCCTGGATGGCACTGGGCCTGGTGATGTACGCCATCGCCCTCAAGCAATTCGGCCGTGAATACAGCGACCGCATCATGGCACCGGCCTTCACCGCTCACTGAGCAAAGGCCTCGTCATGTGACCGCCGGGCAGGTCCGTCCGCCTGCCCGGCCCCATCGGACTCGACCACCGCGAGCCGATATCAGGACAGTCCGCGCGATTCGCCAGCGCTGTCCACTCAATGAATGCACTGCACGCCAGACCGCCAGAGGAGCTCCACATGTCCCGTATTGCACTCCCGACCAGCGACTTCCTGAAGCGCTACGTCAACTCGGAGAACAGCCGCGACGTCTTCGTCCCTGCCTTGATCGGCAGCGAGCGCCGCGAGACCGGTACCACCTTCAACGTGACCAATCCGGCGACTGGCGAGCAACTGGCCCGTGTCGCGGAAGTCAGCGCCGAGGATACCCGTGACGCCGTCGCCGCCGCCGAGAGCGCCGGCAACGCTTGGAAGAAGGTGCCGGTGAAGGAGCGTTCTGCGCTGCTGCGCCGCTGGTTCGACCTGGTGCTTGAGCACCGGGAAGACCTCGCCCAGCTGATGACCCTGGAACAGGGCAAGCCGCTGGCGGAATCGCGTGGCGAGGTGACCTATGGCGCCTCCTTCATCGAATTCTTCGCCGAAGAAGCCAAGCGCATGGCCGGTGAGACCCTGCCGTCCCACGGTGCCGACAAGCGCCTGATGGTGCTGCGCGAGCCCATCGGTGTGGTGGCAGCCATCACGCCGTGGAACTTCCCGCTGGCGATGATCACCCGCAAATGCGCGCCGGCGATCGCCGCAGGCTGTGCCGTGGTCATCAAGCCGGCCGAAGCCACCCCGCTGACCGCGCTGGCACTGGCGGATCTGGCGCTGGAAGCCGGCCTGCCGGCAGGTCTGATCAGTGTCGTCACCGCCATGAAGCCGATCGCCATCGGTGAAGTGCTGACCACCGACCCGCGCATCCGCAAGGTCTCCTTCACCGGCTCCACCCCGGTGGGCAAGACGCTGATGGCGCAGTGTGCCTCCACCGTCAAGAAGACCGCCATGGAGCTGGGCGGCAACGCCCCGTTCATCGTCTTCGATGATGCCGATGTCGATGCCGCCGTCGACGGTGCCATCGCCTCCAAGTTCCGCAATGCGGGCCAGACCTGCGTGTGCACCAACCGCTTCCTCGTCCAGGACGGCGTCTACGATGCCTTCGTCGAGAAGCTCGCGGCGCGGGTCGCCGCCATGCAGGTCGGCGATGGGCTGGTCGATGGCAACACCATCGGTCCGCTGATCAACGGCGCTGCCGTCAGCAAGGTGCAGAGCCACGTCGATGACGCCATCGGCAAGGGCGCGCGCCTGGTCACCGGTGGCAAGCCGCACGCCCTGGGCCACAGCTTCTTCGAGCCCACCGTGCTGGCCGATGTCACCACCGAGATGGTGGTGGCGGATGAGGAGACTTTCGGGCCGCTGGCACCGGTGTTCCGCTTCCACAAGGATGAAGACGCCATCGCGATGGCCAATGACACGCCCTTCGGCCTGGCCGCCTACTTCTATGCCACCGACTACCGTCGCATCTGGCATACGCTGGAAGCGCTGGAATACGGCATGGTCGGGGTCAATGAGGGCATGATCTCCACCGAGCTGGCGCCCTTCGGCGGCATCAAGGAATCCGGTCTGGGTCGTGAAGGGTCTCACCACGGTCTGGAAGAGTTCACCGAGCTGAAGTACGTCTGCATCGGCGGCCTCTGATTTTGTGTGGACGCCTCGCGACGATGCCTCGAGAGGACGTCTCACGACGTTATCCCACCACGTTTACTAGACAACGGTGGCATGGTCCGCGCCATGCCACCGGCAACAAGAAAAGGAACCTGACATGAGCCACTCCCAGCTGAGCAACGAACAACTCGACGTCCTCAAGCACAAGTACGTCGCCAAGGGTGCCGTCACCGCCACGCCGCAGTTCGCCGACACCGCGCTGAACGCCGAGATCTGGGATGCGGACGGCAACCGCTGGATCGACTTCGCCGGCGGCATCGGCGTGCTCAACCTGGGTCACCGTCACCCGAAGGTCGTCGCCGCCGTCAAGGCACAGCTCGACAAGGTCATGCACACCGCCGCGGGCGTCATCTCCTACGCCCCGTACGTGCAACTGAGCCAGAAGCTGGCCGAGCTGACGCCGGTGCGTGGCCCGGAACGCAAGACCCTGCTGGTCAATTCCGGCGCGGAAGCGGTCGAGAACGCCATCAAGATCGCACGTGCCGCCACCGGCCGCAGCGGTGTCATCACCTTCGACGGTGCCTTCCACGGCCGCACCATGATGACCCTGGCGATGACCGGCAAGGTGCTGCCGTACAAGAACGACTTCGGCCCGATGCCGGGTGACATCTTCCGTGCGCCCTATCCGAACCCGATTCACGGCATCAGCGAAGAGCAGTCCCTGAACGCCATCCGCACCCTGTTCAAGACTGACATCGCACCGCACCGCACCGCCGCCATCGTCATCGAGCCGGTGCAGGGCGAAGGTGGCTTCTACATCGCCTCGCCGAGCTTCCTCACCGCGCTGCGTGAGCTGTGTGACGAGCACGGCATCCTGCTGATCGCCGATGAAGTGCAGTCCGGCTTCGCGCGTACCGGCAAGCTGTTCGCGATGGAGCACAGCGGTGTCGAAGCCGACATCATGACCATGGCCAAGAGTCTGGCCAACGGCATGCCGCTGTCGGCTGTCGTCGGTACCGCCGAGGTGATGGATTCCTCCGGCCCGGGCTCTCTGGGCGGCACCTACAGCGGCAACCCGCTGTCCTGCGCCGCGGCCCTGGCCGTCATCGACGTCATCCGCGAAGAGAACATCCTGGAGCGCAGCACCCAGATGGGCGAGCAACTCGCCGCGCGTTTCGCCCAGTGGGAAGAACGCTTCGCGCATGTCGCGCACTCACGCAACCAGGGTTCCATGGCGGCCTTCGAGCTGGTGGACGCCGATGGCAAGCCGGACCCCGCCGCGACCGCTGCCGTATGTGCCAAGGCCAAGGAGCTGGGGCTGATCCTGCTGTCCTGTGGCTTCTATTCCAACTCCATCCGCGTGTTGGTGCCGCTGACGGTCGAGCCGGAAGTGCTGGAAGAAGGTCTCGACATCGTCGAGAAGGCGCTGGAAAGCCTCGTCTGATCGGTTGCCTTTTCCGACACACGTGTAACAGAACGGCCACCTTCGGGTGGCCGTTGTCGTTTCCAGCGCCACTCGCTGCGCTGGAGGGAAACCCTGGGCCGAGAAATGAATCGCAAGCTCATTACCCATCTAACCATATAGCCAATCAACCCAAGCAGCCTTTTGTGGCAACTAATTGATTAAATTATGATATTCGCTGCATTTCTGCGTATTCCCGACCGATTCTCGCCATGCCACACGCCATCGTGAACGACGGCTGCCAGAGAGAGACCTTTCTCATCGGCAGCACCTCGAGTGACCCCTACCATGACTGACAGCAACGCCCACGACTTCAAACGCAGCATGCAGCAGCGCCACCTGGTGATGTTGTCCCTCGGCGGTGTCATCGGCACCGGCCTGTTTCTCAGCTCCGGCTATACCATTCAACAGGCCGGTCCGGCGGGGGCGGTACTCGCCTATCTGATCGGCGGACTGGTGGTCTATCTGGTGATGATGTGTCTCGGCGAGCTGGCCGTGCACCACCCCGAACCCGGCGCCTTCAGTGCCCACGCCACCCGGTATCTGGGCCCGGCCACCGGCTACACCGTCGCCTGGCTCTACTGGCTGACCTGGGCCGTGGCACTGGGCTCGGAATTCACCGCCTCCGCCGTGTTCATGGGGCGCTGGTTCCCCGGCGTCGAACCCTGGATCTGGTGCGGCATCTTCTCGCTGATCGTGTTCGGCATGAACATCGTCTCGGCACGCTTCTTCGCCGAATCCGAATTCTGGCTGTCGTTGATCAAGGTCGCCGCGGTGATCGTGTTCATCGCCGTGGGCGCCGCCGCCATGTTCGGCTTCACGTCACTCTCGGGCAATACCGAGGCGCCGGGCGTCACGCGCATCCTGCAGGAGGGGGTGTTCGATCACGGCGTGATGCCGATCCTGATGACACTGCTGGCCGTCAGCTTCGCCTTCTCCGGTACCGAGCTGATCGGCATCGCCGCCGGCGAAAGCGAGAATCCCGAGAAGAACGTGCCCCTGGCGATCCGCGCCACCCTGTGGCGGCTGATCATCTTCTTCATCGGCACCATCATCGTCATCGCCGCCCTGTTGCCCCAAAACAGCGCCGGTCTCAAGGAAAGCCCCTTCGTGGCGGTCTTCCAGCTCACCGGCATCCCCTACGCGGCGGACATCATGAACTTCGTGATCATCACCGCACTGCTGTCGGCGGCCAATTCCGGCCTCTACGCCGCCTCGCGCATGCTGTGGACCCTGGCGGACCAGAAGACGCTGCCGCGCGTGTTCAGCCGCGTCAATCAACGCGGCATTCCAGTGCCCGCGCTGCTGATCACCATGCTCGGCGGCCTGCTGTCGCTGCTCTCGAGCGTCTATGCCGAAGACACCCTGTATCTGGCGCTGGTGTCGATTTCCGGGCTTGCCGTGGTGCTGGTATGGATGGCGATCGCCGCCAGCCAGTTCAGCTTCCGCCGCCAGTGGCTGAAGGCCGGCCACAGCGCCAGCGAGCTGACCTACCGCGCGCCGCTGTACCCCATCGTGCCGATTGCCGCCTTCCTGTTCTGCGCGCTGGCCTGCATCGGCATCGCCTTTGACCCCAACCAGCGCATCGCGCTCTACTTCGGCGTGCCCTTCGTGGCGCTGTGCTATCTGGTCCACTCTCTGACCCATCGCTCGTCTACCGACGACGCGAATTCCCCGACTCCGACCCCGCAGGAGGCCCTCGATGCCCGCTGAAGCCACCCGCAATCCGCTGAGCGCCATCACCGCCCAGCAGCCCTTCCTGATCGTCGATGGCGCCCTGGCCACCGAGCTTGAGCGTGCCGGATTCGATCTCAACGACTCGCTGTGGTCGGCCAGGGTGCTGGCCGATGAGCCGCAGGCGATCGTCGATGTGCACCGCGCCTACTTCGAGGCCGGTGCCGATGTCGCCACCACCGCGAGCTACCAGGCCACGCTCGAGGGCCTGATGGCGCGCAGCCTGAGCGAGACCCAGGCCAGCGCGCTGATCCAGCGCTCTGTCACCCTGGCCGCCCAGGCCCGCAGCGAGTACCTGGCCGCGCACCCGGAGCGTCTGGACTGCCCGCCGCTGGTCGCGGCCTCGGTCGGCCCCTATGGCGCATATCTCGCCGATGGCAGCGAATACCGTGGCGGCTACGCGCTGGACCGCGCCGGCCTGCGCGACTTCCACCGTGCCCGCCTCGCCACGCTGCTGGATGCCAAACCGGACGTGCTCGCCGTCGAGACGCTGCCGTGTGCCGAGGAAGCCCAGGCCGTGTGTGACCTGCTGCGCGATGACTTCCCCACGGCGCGTGCCTGGATCGCCTTCAGCGCGCGCAACGCCAGCGAATTGAGCGACGGCACGCCGATCCGAGAGGCCGTGCGCGCCATCGCCGACTGCGAGCAGGTGGTCGCCATCGGCGTCAACTGCACCGCGCTTGAGCACATCGAATCGCTGGTGCGCGAGATTCGCGGCGAGACGGACAAGGACATTGTCATCTACCCGAACTCCGGTGAGGTCTATGACCCAGTCACCAAGACCTGGTCCGCCGCCTGCGCCGTCTCGGTAGAGTCTGATGGCGACGGCTCTGACCACGACCATGACCTCGCCGGCTGGACCCCACGCTGGCTGGCCGCAGGTGCCACGGCCATCGGTGGCTGCTGCCGCACCGGCCCGGACGATATCCGCGCGCTGGCGGATCTGCGCAAGGCGCTGGGTTGATCAAGACTCTAGGCTGATTGAGTTGCTGAGTCCGGTGCAGTGAATACGCAGTACTGAACTCCAGCGCTGAACTCCAAGTACTGAATTATTAGCGCTGAACACGAACGCCCTGTCCGGTCACATCACATGATCGGACAGGGCGTTTTCGGTAGCGTCCCAGGCCCAAAATCTCTAGGATGGCAGGACACTGATGAGCGATTGCTCAAAATCATTCCAACATGCTCTCAAGATGGCCGTAGGCTCCCATTGAAGAGCGCGTGAGAGATCAGCAGGAGAATCCCCATGTCACAGCTCGATATCCAGGTCGCCTACGACGTGGTCTGCCCCTGGTGCTGGATCGGCAAGCGTCATCTTGATGACGCCATCGCGCAACTCGACTTCAAGGATGAGGTGCGCGTCAGCTACCTGCCCTTCCAGCTCAATCCGTGGGTGCCACGTGAAGGCATGGCGCGCGCCGACTACCGCGCGCAGAAGTTCGGCAGTGTCGAGCGTGGCGCGGAACTGGATGCCCAGGTGGCCCAGTCAGGCGCGCAGAGCGGCGTCACCTTCCGCCACGCCCTGATGGAGCGCACGCCCAACTCCACCGATGCCCAGCGCATCGTCTGGCGCCAGCAGTCCGTGGGCCTGGCGGAGCGCCCGTTGCTGGAAGCGCTGTTCACCGCCTACTTCCACGATGGCAAGGATGTGGGAGACCGTCAGGTGCTGGCCGAGATCGCAAGCCTGCACGATGAGAATCTGAGCGTCGAACAGGCGCTGACCTTCCTCGAATCCGGCAAGGGCGAGCAGGAAGTCGCCGCCCAGCAGGAAGCGCTGCGCAACGCCGGTATCCAGTCGGTGCCCAGCACCATCGTCGGTCAGTACTACGTGCCCGGCGCCCAGCCGGTGGAAGTGCTGGTGCAGATGCTCAATGAGGCGCGTGCCCAGCAGACGGATTGATCTGCCACGCACTGATGCCAAGCGCTGACGCCAAGCGCGAATGCCATGAACGGACAGACGACACGCCCTTCGCAAGGATGGCGTGTCGTTTTGCGTTCAGGCATAAAGGAAAGGCTGATTGAGGCAAGTCACGACAACAATACGACTCACGACAAGGACTGCTGCATGCCGCGCCCCATCATTCTCGATTGTGATCCCGGCCACGACGATGCCATCTCGCTGATTCTGGCCCTGAGTTCAGACGCGCTCGACGTGCTGGCCGTCACCACCAGCGCCGGCAATCAGACCCCCGACAAGACCCTCAACAACGCGCTGCGCGTGCTCACCCTGCTGGGGCGGCATGACATTCCGGTCGCCGGTGGTGCGCCCAAGCCGCTGGCGCGTGAGCTGATCATCGCCGACAACGTGCATGGCGAAAGTGGCCTGGATGGCCCCAAACTGCCAGACCCCGCCTTCGCCCCCGTCACGCAGAGCGCCATCGAGCTGATGGCCGAGAAGGTCCGTGCCTGTGAGCAGAAGGTCACGCTGGTGCCCTCCGGCCCGCTGACCAATATCGCGCTGTTTCTCTCAGCCCACCCGGAGCTACACCACAAGATCGACAGCATCGTGCTGATGGGGGGCGCGGCAGGTGTCGGCAACTGGACCCCCGCCGCCGAGTTCAACATCTTCGTCGACCCCGAAGCCGCCGACATGGTGTTCAAGTCCGGCCTGCCCATCGTGATGTGCGGGCTGGATGTCACCCATCAGGCGCAGATCATGGATGAGGACATCGAGCGTATCCGCGCCATCGACAACCCCGTCGCCCAGTGTGTCGCCGAGCTGCTCGACTTCTTCATGATCTACCACCGTGACCCCAAGTGGGGCTTCAGCGGTGCGCCATTGCATGACCCCTGCACCATCGCCTGGCTGCTGAAGCCTGAACTGTTCACCGCTGTCGATTGCTGGGTCGGGGTCGAGACGCAAGGCGAGCACACCCAGGGCATGACGGTGGTCGACCGTTACCAGCTCACCGGCAAGCCGCACAACGCCAGGGTATTGTTCGATATCGACCGCGAGGGTTTCGTTGACCTGATCGCGCAACAGCTCAAGCGCTATCAATGACTACCGATGACTATCGATGACTACCGCTGATCGCCACGCCAGTGCCACTGCGCCACAAGAGCACGGCTATGGCTTCGACTACGACTACCTGATCGTGGGCTCGGGCTTTGGCGGCTCCGTCTGCGCGCATCGCCTGACCGAGAAAGGTTATCGCGTGGCGGTCATGGAACAGGGCAAGCGCTGGACGCCGGACAACATGCCGCGCTCCAACTGGCGTCTGAGCCGTTGGCTGTGGCGGCCGATGCTGGGGTTGCGCGGCTTCTTCACCATGAGCTTCTTCCGTCACGTCATCGTGCTGCATGGCAACGCGGTGGGCGGCGGCTCCATCACCTATGCGCAGACACTGCTGGTGCCGCCTGACAAGATCTGGGACAACGGCCAGTGGGCGGGGCTCAATGACTGGCATGCGGTGATGCCTGAGCACTACGCCACGGCGCAGAAGATGCTCGGCGTGACGACCAATCGAATCATCGCGCCGGCGGATGACGCCCTGAAACGCATGGCGGAAGTCGCCGGCTGCGAGGACACCTGGTACCCCACCGAGGTCGGCATCTTCTTCGGCCCCGAGGGCGAAAGCGCCACGCCCGACGCCGGCAGCCCCCATCCAGACCCCTACTTTGATGGCGAAGGGCCTGAACGAAAAAGCTGCATCGGCTGTGGCGGCTGCATGATGGGTTGCCGTCATGGCGCCAAGAACACACTCGACAGGAATTATCTGTATCTGGCCGAGAAGCACGGTGCCAAGGTACATGCCGAGACCAAGGTGATCGATGTCGTGCCGCTCAATGGCAAGACGGATGGGGCCGATGGCTATGCGGTGACGACGGTGCCCTCCACTTTCGCCGGGCTCTATCTTGGCCTGGGCAAGCGCCGTGTCACCTGTCAGTCCATCGTCTTTGCAGGCTCGTCGCTCGGCACCCAGGAGTTGCTGTTCCGCCTCAAGGACAAGGGCTCATTGCCGAACGTCTCGGATGCGCTGGGCAAGCGGGTGCGCACCAATGCGGAGTCCTTGATCAGCTGTCGCATGCCGGGAAGTCGCGATGACATGTCCAAGGGCATCGCCATCGGCTCCGGCATCCATATCGATGAGCACACCCATATCGAAGCCACGCGCTATCCGGCGGGCTCCGATTTCATGGGGCTGCTGTTCACCGCGATGGCCAGGGGCAAGCCCGGCTGGACACGTCCCTTTTCCTGGCTGAGCGCGATGGCGAAGCTCTTCCTCGCCAATCCACTGCGCGCGCTGAGATTCCAGCTGCCGTGGGGCTTCGCGAAGGAGACCATCATCTTCCTGTGCATGCAGACGGCGGAGGGCCACCTCGACATGACGCTCAAACGCCTGTGGTACTGGCCATTTCGCAAGGCGCTGGTCACCGAGGGCAAGCACATTCCCACCTTCATCCCCGAGGCGAATGACTTCGTCACGCGTGGCGCCAAGGCCATCGGCGCCATCCCCGGCAGCAGCATCCCCGAGATACTCTTCAACATCCCCACCACGGCGCACTGCATGGGCGGTGCGGCCATGGCAGCCTCCCCCGAGGACGGCGTCTGCGATGGCCAGAATCGCGTCTTCCATTACCGCAACATGCTGATCTGTGACAGCTCGATGCTCGCCGCCAACCTGGGCGTCAATCCCAGCCTGACCATCACCGCCCTGGCGGAACATGCGATGAGCCATATCCCGCGCAAGGGCTGATTTTCAGGGGGCGCAATGTGGGGAGCTGATGCGGGAGGTGCTGGGATAGAGAGTGCTGGTGTAGAGAGAAAGCGGCGGCTGGTATCATTGCCCGCCAGCATCTCAGGCCAGCATCTCGGACCAAGTGCCTACAACACGCGGGATCGATCAACACGGGAGCACAGCAATGAAACGGGTGTCACTCTTCAGCATGGCCAACTGCCCGCACTGCAAGACAGCCAAGCAGTATCTCGAGCAGCAGAAGATCGGCTTCCGCCTGGTGGATGTCCGATCCCCTGCGGGACAGAAGGAATTCGCCAAGACCGGCTTTCGCAGCGTGCCTGTCCTGAAGATTGGCGATCAGTACTTGAAGGGGTTCAGCGTCAAGGGCTTCAATCAATTGTATAAGGATTAATATTTGTCTCTTAGGGTCAGAATACTTCCTCAACTCCATCATTAAAGAGATCGTTCACAAACACAACCAACAGAAGCCAATACTTTATTAATCGATAACCTTCGAAGATTTAACAAGGCTACTACAACAGCAGCCTCGTTATTCACTTCAATACGTACATCAGAGAATTAAGCTCTAAAAATCTACGAGACAGGTTGTAAATCACGCAATTTATCGACCATATGCTGCAAGTTAGTGTTAACCTCTATAATACTATCAATCAATACTTCTGAGTGAGGAATATTATGTACAACAACATTTCTTACTTTCATTGCTCTATATAGCTCATCATACTCTTGGGGTGTAACTATCTCAGCTTCTACTAATGCCTTTAACATAGACCAGACAGAAAACTCAGAATATTCTATTTTTTCAGAATCTAACCTATCCTTTGCAACAAACTCAAACTCTTCCCATGTGGACAACAACATACCAATGCTACTATACCTTTCGTATGCTTTTAGTCGATCTTTATATTGACGATCTCTATACACAAGCATAATCCATGAGGAAAAAGATACGACTACACCTACCCCAGCAAGAGCGAGCAATTTAGATTGATATAAAGTTATCTCGATTTCGAAATATGATTTGGCAAAATACAACAAAGACAGAAATGCAACAATAATACCGGCCAATATATATACTCTAAAGACTACACCCAAATAGTCTTTTCGACGATATACATAATCGTTTTCGCCTAAACTGTTGCGACCTAGAAACTTTTTATTAAAACCGAATAAGCTCATGTTACTACTCCGCGAAGACTGAAAGCGTTAAAACCAGCAAGGTAACAGAAGCGACAATGATAAAAATCAACATATAAGTTCCATCTTGAAGTTTATCTGCATCATACATTATGCTAACTAGCAAAGTTAACAGTGCAGCTAATGCAGCCAGTATCCGCGACCACAAACTCCGTTTATTCGTAACCGCTCTACGAGTTACATATAAGTTTGCATCATAAACATTTTTGCTAGTAACTTCAGGTTCGCGGCCATCAACCTTATCCTGGGATTCTAACCGGTTGGACTCTTTAATCAATCTATCAACAAAATTAGTGGTTGATTTTTTTAACTCGTCCCTAGCGGGCTCATTAAATCCAACTAAAGCTTCATCCTTGATATTTATATTCATGCACTTTCCCTAGCTAGCCATATAGCAAGACTTAAAGCCATAGTTAATAATTTAACAATATCATAGGTTATCTCACCTAACCACAAATAGCATTACATTTATCTTATAGCATGCAAGCGCTCAATATTCGCCACCAGATCGGTAAACCTCTCCCCTTGGATATGCACGTGATCCTTCAGCGCTTGCTCGGCAGCAGCGGCGTCGCCGGCTTCGATGGCGGCAACGATGGCTTCGTGTTCAGCGTAGGAGCTGTGCATGCGGTGGCGGACATGAAGTTGCAGGCGGCGATAGGGCTTGAGGATGGCGTGCAGGCGCGTGGCTTCTTCGGTGAGGAAGGCGTTGTGGCTGGCGCGGTAGAGGCAGTGATGAAAGAGGCCGTTCTCGTAGTAGTAACCATTGGCGTCGTCGGCTTCCAGGCGTTCACGGCAGGCGGCGTGGGCGTCCTTGAGTTCCGAAAGCTCCTGCGTGGTGATGCGCCGTGCGGCGAGTCGGCCGCACATGGCTTCCAGTTCCGCCATGACTTCAAAGCGTTCCACCAGCTCCGAGACGCCCAGCTGCGTCACGAAGGTGCCGCGCTTGGGCACCACCTTCACCATGCCGGAGGCCGCCAGCTGCTGCAGCGCCTCGCGGATCGGCGTGCGGGAGCACTGATACTCGCGGCCCAGCGCTTCGGGGTCGAGCTTGGTGCCCGGCGGGAAGCGCCCTTCGACGATGGCATCTTCCAGCAGGTCTCGCAGGCGTTGCGCATGAGACATCTTGATCATCATCGTCGTCCTTATACTGTGGCCTGACGGCGCTTCTCTCGAAAGCGGCCCTTGAATCCCTGTAAGCCTGAGCGCTGGAGCACTGAAGAGCCTGAGAGCTCGAAAGCCTGCAAGCTCGAGCGCGATGGCCTCGTCATTGCGATGATGCTTGATGAGCCGTCATTGATTCACCACAACCCCGCCCAGCACCACGCCGTTCTCGCAGCATTCTGCCCTCGCTCTCCTGCCTTCATTGAACAGGGAAGTGGCCGTGCAGGAAACTGACTTTAGTCTAGTCATGCATGGGATTCCTTGACGCTACCACACGATGCGCCTATCTGTTGTATACAACAAGACGACGCAAATATTTAAGCCTCAGACGCCATACTGAGAGCTTGAGCAGTGAACACGTCGCTTCGTCCCGCGCCTTGAGGAACCGCCATGAACATCAATCTGAGTTTTCTGCAGGATCTGCTGACCCATGTCGGCCAGCGTGCCCGTCAGCAGGTTGGCCTCTCGCCCGGTGCCGGCAATGAAGACACCGCCCTCGCCCGCCTGACCGAGAGCTGCCACAACCTCACCGAGAGCAGCGGTGAAGCCTCGCGCATCATGATGGCCCAGCGGGCGCTGGAGGATTATCAGCAGCTGGATCACGAGCAGCGCCTCGCCTTCTTCCAGCTGCTGGCCGAGCATTACGCCGCCGATGAAGACCGTATCCACGCTGCCTACGCGGCCTATCGCGACGCCCCGGACAACGCCAATCTCAGTGCGCTGTTCGCCGCCAGTGAACCCAGGCGCCAATCGTTGCTGCGCCGCCTGAACCTGTGCCCCGGCGGCACCTATGAGATCGTGCGCATGCGTGCCGACCTGCTCAAGCTCATCAAGCAGCATCCGGAATTGAAGCCGCTGGATGCCGACTTCGCGCATCTGTTCGCCTCCTGGTTCAATCGTGGTTTCCTGATGCTGGAGGCCATCGACTGGAACACCCCCGCCGCGGTGCTGGAGAAGATCATCCGCTACGAGGCGGTGCATGCCATCCAGGACTGGAGCGATCTGCGCGGGCGCCTCGACCCCGAGGACCGCCGCTGCTACGCCTTCTTCCACCCGGCCATCGGCGATGAGCCGCTGATCTTCGTCGAGGTGGCGCTGTGCAAGGGGGTGCCCAACAACATCCAGCATCTGCTCGCCAACAGCGGCCAGACCACCGAACGCGAGGCGGACACCGCCGTCTTCTACAGCATCAGCAATTGCCAGAAGGGCCTGAAAGGCATCTCGTTCGGCAACTTCTTGATCAAGCAGGTGGTGCAAGAGCTGCAACGCGAACTGCCCAATCTCAGCCGCTTCGTCACCCTCTCGCCGGTGCCCGGCTTCAGTCAGTGGCTGACACGCGCGCGTGATGAGGAAGGCCTGGAAGTCTCCGATCTGCTGGCCCATCACCTGCAGCACGACGACTGGATGAATGACGAGGAGGCCCAGCAGAAGATGGCGCCGGAACTGCGTGCCCTCGCCGCCCACTACCTGGTCAACGTCAAGCACCGCAGCGGCCAGCCGATGGACCCGGTCGCCCGCTTCCACCTCGGCAACGGTGCCAGCCTGCATCGCCTCAACTGGCCGGGTGACACCTCCCCCAATGGCCGCCAGCAGGCCCACGGCCTGATGGTCAACTACCTCTATGAGCCACACCGCATCGAGCAGAACCACGAGGCCTTCAGCCGCAACGACAGCGTGGTGTGCAGCAGTGAGGTCAAGAAGGAATCGAAAGCCAACAAGGAGCTGGCCAAGGCGCCGAAGCGCGAGACCAGGAAGGAAAGCGATACCCTGTCCAGTTCGCCCCTGCCATCTAAGACAGCCGAGCAGTCGCCCGCGACCAGATCGGCCACGGATGCCAGCGACAGCAAGCCAGCGCCGTCACTCGAGGAATGAGCCACTCGAGGAAAGCGTCACACAAGGAATGAGCCACTCGGCAGGCACGCCACCTGCCGGAGCACACCTGATCAGAACGTCGCCTTGCGTCAACGCCTCATGACAAGACAAGGCTAATGACAAGACAACGCCTCATTACAAAAATAACGCCATTGGAGCCAACGATGCCTCACGCCAACCACGACAACCTCTATCTGCAATTCGCGCGCAACTTCGATGAGCGCCCGGATGCCACCTTCCTCGATACCGTCGAAGGCCACGGCTACACCTTCGCCGAGGCACGCAGCGCCGCCGGTCAGATGGCCACCGCACTACGCGAGCTGGGCGTGACCCCGGGCGACCGCGTCGCGGTGCAGATCGACAAGAGCTGCGAGACCGTCATCCTGTATCTGGCCTGCCTGCAGGTCGGCGCGGTCTATCTGCCGCTGAATACCGCCTACACCGGCGAGGAGATCCGCTACTTCCTGGGCGACGCCGGCCCGCACCTGTACGTCTGCCAGCCCAAGGTGCTGGAGACGGCACGCGCACTGGGCAAGGAATGTGATGTGCCGCGTGTCGAGAGTCTGGGCACCGAGCAGGACGGCACCCTGATGGAGCAGGCCCGCCAGTGCAGCGCAAGCAGTGAAGTCGAGCCACGCGCCGCCGATGATCTCGCCGCCATCCTCTATACCTCCGGCACCACCGGGCGCAGCAAGGGCGCGATGCTGACCCACGCCAATCTGGCCTCCAACTGTCAGGCGCTGGCCGAGACCTGGCGCTTCACCCGTGATGACCATCTGATCCACGCCCTGCCCATCTTCCACACCCACGGCCTGTTCGTGGCCTGCAACATCGTGCTGACGGTGGGCGCCTCGATGACCTTCCTGCCAAAGTTCGATGCCGAGCAGATTCTGGATCTGATGGCGCGCTCCAGCGTGCTGATGGGCGTGCCGACCTTCTACACGCGCCTGCTGGAATCCGAGCGCCTCAATCGCGAGACGACCGCCGGCATGCGGCTGTTCGTCTCCGGCTCCGCGCCGCTGCTCAGCGAGACCCACAGTGAGTTCAGTGCACGTACCGGCCACGCGATTCTCGAACGCTACGGGATGACCGAGACCAACATGAACACCTCCAACCCCTACGACGGCGAGCGGCGCCCCGGCACGGTGGGCATGGCGCTGCCCGGCAGCGAAGTCCGCATCACCGACCGCGAGACAGGTGCCACCTTGCCGCGTGGCGAGACAGGGCTGATCGAGGTGCGCGGTGCCAACGTCTTCAAGGGCTACTGGAAGATGCCGGAGAAGACCGCCAGCGAGTTCCGCGAGGATGGCTTCTTCATCACCGGGGATCTCGGTCATATCGATGCCGATGGCTACCTGTGCATCAGCGGCCGCGACAAGGACCTGATCATCTCCGGCGGCTACAACATCTACCCGAAGGAGGTGGAGCTGCTGATCGATGACATGCCCGGCGTCAATGAATCGGCGGTATTCGGCGTGCCCCACCCGGACTTCGGCGAAGGTGTCTGCGCGGTGGTGGTCATGCAGGCCGGCCACCAGGGCAGTCTCGATGAAGCGGCGGTGCTTGCCGCCCTCAGCGACAAGCTCGCCCGCTACAAGCAGCCCAAGCGCGTGTTCTTCATCGAAAGCCTGCCGCGCAACGTGATGGGCAAGGTGCAGAAGAAACAGCTGCGCGAGGAATATGCACAGCTGTTTGCCCCTGAGCCGGCCCGCTCACACGGCTGAGCCATCACTGTCAGGCCTGACACCCGACACCTTCGTGCCACCGGCATGGCGTGACGCCATCACGTCATGTCGGTGGGTTCACTCACCCCGATTCCTTGCAAGGACAGGCAAGGAACGCCCGATAGTCAGACACAAGACACGGAAAGACAGGCTCGCCAGCCTGGATGGACGTGATGAATGACACGAATGAGATGACACACATCAGATAGACGACAAGACGCCACACTGCTTCACCACCACTTCACCACAACAACAAGAAGGTAATACGCCATGGTGATCTACGGAGTTGCCCTGCTGGCAGGGTGCATGATGGCCGGTCTCGTGATCGGTGATCTGCTCGGAGAAATGCTCAATATCGATTCCAATCTCGGCGGTGTCGGCATCGCCATGCTGCTGCTCATCTTCATCACCGGTGTGCTGAAGGACCGCGGCAAGATGGCCGACAGCACCTCCAGCGGCATCAATTTCTGGAACGCGATGTACATCCCCATCGTGGTCGCGATGGCCGCCAGCCAGAACGTGGTCGCGGCCTTCAGTGGCGGCATGGTCGCGCTGGTCGCGGGCGTGCTGGCGGTGGTGCTGGGGCTTGCACTGGTGCCCCTGCTGACCGGCAAGCGGCCGGAAACCGCACTGGAAGAGGCTCCCCTGCCCGACGAGAACCGCCCCAGAACCTCAGTGACGACAGGCGCCCCGGTGCTGGATCGCAGTCGCCATGCCTCCCCCACTCCTGCTCACAAACACTGAGGGCTGACCCATGATCGATTCACTCGTCCACCTGTTCGACAAGTATCATCTGGTCGCTGCCTTCGCCGTGATCGGGCTGGCGATGTATGTCGCCTACTGGATCAGCAACAACCTGACACGCGGCAAGCTGCACGGCTCCGCCATCGCCATCATCCTCGGCCTGGTGCTGGCCTACGTGGGTGGCGCGACCACCGGCGGCAGCAAGGGGCTCTCGGATGTCACGCTGTTCTCGGGGCTGGGCCTGATGGGGGGCGGCATGCTGCGTGATCTCGCGATCATCGCCACCGCCTACGGGGTCAATCTCAAGGAAATCCGTCAGACCGGCTTTCGGGGTGTCATCGCGCTGTTCGTCGGCGTGCTGATCTCCTTCGTCGCCGGTGGTGGTGTCGCCATCGCCTTCGGCTATACCGATCCTGTCGATATCACCACCATCGGTGCGGGCGCGGTCACCTATATCGTCGGCCCGGTCACCGGTGCCACGCTCGGGGCCAGCTCCGAAGTGGTCGCGCTGTCGATCGCCGCCGGCCTGGTGAAGTCGATCCTGACCATGGTGGCCACGCCGATGACGGCGCGCCTGATCGGGCTCGACAATCCGCGCTCCGCGATGATCTTCGGTGGCCTGATCGGCACCACCAGCGGTGTGGCGGCGGGCCTTGCCGCCACCGATGCCCGCTTGGTTCCCTACGGCGCGATGACCGCCACCTTCTACACCGGCCTGGGCATCCTGCTCGCCCCGACGGTGCTGTTCCTCGCGGTACGTGCGGTGATGTAAGCATCGCGCTGACACGAGAGGCAATGACACAAACCGCTCTGAACAAGCCGCTCAGACACAAGCAACGCTGACACAAGACGACGGCGGCATCAGTCAGGACAATACATGTCCCACGCTGATGCCGCCGTCGTGTCGTTTACCGCCCATATGACTGTCCACTTTACTACCCAATCCACACCGTGGCGGCCGGCCGGATCAGCGTGGCCTCAACAAGCGTTCCATCACTGCCCGCGCGGCGGGCCACATCACGCTGCCGTGGTCTTCGCCCTCGAACAGCCGCCACTGGACGGCTGCCTGCGGACAATGCTCGCGCAGCTGGCGTGCATGCTCATGTGCGTTGTCGATCATCGCGCGCTGGACACGCAGCCTGTCACGCTCAGGGTCCTGCCGCCTGGGCTGCGGCGATTGCTCACGTCCGCCAGCCGCGATGTACACCGGGCCCGCCGTCTCGGAGCAGGCAAGACGCAGCGGCCAGTTGGCCGGGGCATTCTCCTGCCGCCACCACAGCGAAGGACTGATCGCGAAGATCGCCCCGAAGGCCTCGGGTGCCTTCTGCTGGGCATGGAGCGCGAACAGGCCGCCGAGTGAATGTCCGACCAATGCAGGCCGCTCGAGATCGAGCGGATAGCGTGAGGCCAGTTCAGACGGCAGAGCCTGGGTCAGATAGTCGAGGAAATCCTCGCCACCGCCGGTACCCTCTGGCGCCGTGCCGGTGGTGAGCGGTGGCGTGAAGTCTTTTAAGCGTAGCTTCGTGACGATGTCACGCACCGCCTTTGCCTGCCCGTCCGTCTCGCCCGCATAACCGACCGCGACGATGGCGAGGTCTGACGGCGCCTTGTCAAATCCACGGCGTCCCAATATGTCGCGCGCTGCCGTGAACAGATCCAGGTGACGATTGCCATCCAGCACCAGCAGTACCGGATAGCCGCCCTCGGGCGGTGCGATCTGCGGCAACGCCACCTGGATCAGGTAGTCATGTCCCGTGGCTGATGAGTGCTGCGTGAAGGAGGTCGTCATGCCAGGCAACACTGCATTGTCAGCGGCCTGAGTCATGGCCATGGCCAAGGCCGGCAAGCTGACAGCGCCGGATGTCAGCATGATGAGTCCCCATGCCTGCAGTCGTGCGAATAGCCTCATGCGCGCTCGCAATCCGATCCTCATGCTCAGAACTCATACTTCATGGTGGCGACGGCGCTGGCCGGACGTCCCACGAAGTTGAAGACACTGGCCGAACCGGCGCGCACGTAATATTCACGATCGAACAGGTTGTAGACGTTGAGCTGGCCACTGAGTTTGGGCGTGAACTGATAGCCGAGCATGGCATCGAACACCGCATAGCCCGGTGCCTGGATGGTGCCCTGGGTGCTGTCGAAATCGCTCAGTGCCGTCATGCCGGCACCGACGGACACGCCATCCAGCAGGTTGCCCTCGAAGCGATACTGGGTCCACAGATTGACCATGTTGTTGGGCATCAGCATCAGCAGTGCATCGGAGCTGCCGGCTTCCAGCACCTCGGAATCCATGTAGGTGTAGCCGAAGATGACATCCCACTGCGGCGTGATGTTGCCGGCCAGCTCAAGCTCCGCACCGGTGATGCGCATCTTGCCGGAATCCACCGAATAACTGACGCTACCGTCGGTCGAGGAGGCAGCACGGTGGCTGTCGGTCAGCTGGAAGCCGCTGATACGCGCATTCAGTGCGCCATCCAGATAGCTGCCCTTGATCCCGATCTCGTATTGCTCGCCTTCGCGCGGGTCGATCAGATTGCCATCCTCGCCTTCGCGGGTCTGCGGCTCGAAGACTCTGGAGTAGCTGGCATAGAGGGAGTGGTCGGCGTCCAGGTCATAGACGAGTCCGCCATAGGGCGTGACGGCGGTGTCCTGCATGTCACTGCTGCCGCCGTTGAGCTTGTCTTCGGTCTCGGCCGAGAACTGGCTGACGCGCGCACCCAGTATCACCGCCAGCGGTGCCACGGGACGCAGTGTCACCTTGCCGTACAGGCCCTGCTCTTCCAGGGTGGTCTCGGTGCGCGACAGGCTGTAACCGCTCACGCCATCACGGGCATTGCCGAGAATGTCGACATAGGACAGAGAGTTCAGCTCGCTGATGCTGGCGCTGGAGCCGGTCAGGTTGCCGGTGCGCGCCGCGGTGGTATCCGATTCCGATGTCTTGTAATCGACCCCGACCACGAATTCGTTCTGGTTGCCGAAGGCATCGAAGCCCTGGGTGTAGCTGGCATCCACGCTCACCGAGGTCTCATCGGTGACACCGGCATAGCCCGCGACACTGCTCAAGTCGCCAGTATCGCTCAGTGCCGAGCCACTGTAGGCGTATTCGTAATCCGCATTGCGATCACTGTAACGCGCCGCCAGGCGGCCATAGCCGCGTGAGCTGAAGCGGTGGGTCAGCTCGGCGATCACATCGGTGGCATCACTCTCGAAGCTGTTCCAGTCCGCGCCGTAGAATGCCGAACGGCGGCCATAGGTGAAGTTGTTGTCACCATCGACCGGCTGACCCTGATTGACGGTGATGTCCTTAGTGTTGTGGATCACCCCCAGTGACAGCTCGGTATTCTCGTCGAGATCGATATCCAGCGCGCCATAGAAATCATTCAGCGTGTTGTCGTTGTCATCCACCCATTGCGCCTGCTCGGTGGAGCGGGTCACCAGGCGCCCGCGGATACGGCCCTGTTCATCGATGGGCCCGGAGATATCGACACTGACGCTTCGGTCTTCCAGCGTACCGACACTGCCGCTGATGGCGCCCTGGAAGGTATCGGTCGGGCGCTTGCGCACCAGATTGATGACCCCGCCCAGCTCACTGGTGCTGTTGAACAGACCGGACGGCCCACGCATGACCTCGACCCGGTCGATGGCGGTCAAGGATGGCACCGAGCCCGTCAGACTCGACATCGGCGCGGAGAGCCCGTCAATGCTGTAGGCATCGTATTCATAGCCGCGCGCAAAGATCGACGAGCGACCGCTGTCATTGTTCAGCACCCGCACGCCGGGCGTCCGTGCTGCCAGCTGATCCAGCGTGATGAAGTTCTGGTCCTCGATGGCGTCATGGGTCACCACGCTCACCGACTGCGGAATGTCGCGCAGCGAGGCCGGCACCTTCGAGCCCACCGTGGCAGCGTCAACGCTGTAGCCGCCGCTCTGCTCACTGGACGCCATGTCATACAGGCGCAGGCCCGTCACCCGCTGGGTATCCAGCACCATCGTCGCGTCTTCCGCCTGTGCCGGCAGACTGACCAGCACCACCCCCGCCCCGATCATCAGACGACGCGTACCTGCCCCGCACAGACCGCGTCCCCGTACCGTCACCTTCTTCATCGTGTCCCCTTGGCTCACCTGGCCACTGCTACTAATGATAATTATTTGCATCTGTGTGACTGACGGGGCATTTTGGCACTCCATGACGACAAAAACCTTTGCGGAACCCTCCCTGATGTTTGCAGGTGCGACAAGATGAGCCTTACTCCCCCTCCCGGCCTCGCCAGCTCTCACACCTCGGCAGGCGCACGCCACCGGATCATCGAGCTCGATCACGTGCACCGCATGGCGCGGGCACTGACCAGCGACCACCAATGCCAGCCCGCCGAGGGCCAGTCAGCCGATGGCGCGCTGATCGGCAACATGCAACTGCAGGAAGTGCAGCCAGGCCTGTTCATGCGCCTCAACCGCATCCGCAAGCGGGCGGATCTGATGATTCGCTCCCGCATCGAGCCATCGCTGAAGATCGCCGTGGTATGGCGTGGAGAGCCCAGGGTCAGTTTCGGGCCACAGCACCATGCGCTGAAGCCGGGCCGAGCGCTGTGCATCGCGCTCGATGAGCCCACCGAATTCCGACTGCAAAGCCCCAAGGGGGCTTATGAGCACAGCGCCATCCTGACGCTGACGCCCGCGTGGCTGACGTGGCATCTGGGGGTCTCAAGCGCCAGCGAGGTGATGCCCGAGGCGCGGCATCTGGCGCATTACCATTGGCAGCCGTCTGCGCGTCTGGTCGAGCGCCTGGAGGAATTCAGTCGCCAACGGCCGGGAACGCTGGCGCTTAGACTCGGCATCGAGTCAGTGGCGCTTGAGGTGATCAGCGAGTGCCTGGCGGCCAGACCGCCCCAGGCGGATGACAGCGCACAGCGCCGCCTGCAGGGCACGTCAGAGTGGCAGGCGAGGCTCGAGGATTGGATCTCCAGCGGGGAAGTGGCCTATCTGAGTCAGGCGGAGATCGCCGCCCGGCTGGGCATGAGCGTGCGCCAGTTGCAGCGCCGCTATCGCGACGCCTACGGCCAGACCATGTCGCGGGACCTGAGGCGGCGGCAGTTGCTCCGTGCCGCTCACCTGTTGCAGGACCGCAATGTCACGGTGGAGGCCGCCGCCGAGATGGCGGGGTATCGCAGCGCGGCCAATTTCGCCACCGCCTTTCGTCGCCAGTTCGGCGTGCCGCCCAGCCAGCGGCCTGTCGTGACGGCGTGAACGACGCATGGACCTGGAGATGCCCCGTTGCTAATGTTGATCGGCATCGCGGCCCGCGCCATGCCTGCCGGTTGCGACAGCACCTGAACGGCACACGGCTCGCATGAAAACGGCACGCACCAAAACCGCACCCCACAACAAGATCTTCGCCACGCTCTCGCACAAGGACACTGCCATGTCAGTCGACAACATGAAGCTGGAATCGCTCGCCCTGCATCACGGCTACACCTCGGAAGCCACTACCAAGGCGGCGGCGGTGCCGATCTACCAGACCACCTCCTACACCTTCGACGACACCCAGCACGGCGCGGATCTGTTCGATCTCAAGGTGCCGGGCAACATCTATACCCGCATCATGAACCCGACCAATGACGTGCTGGAGCAGCGCATGGCCGCCGTCGAAGGCGGAATCGCGGCGCTGGCGGTGTCCTCCGGCATGGCGGCGATCACCTATGCCATCCAGGCGCTGGTGGAAGTCGGTGACAACATCGTCAGCACCAGCCAGCTGTATGGCGGCACCTACAACCTGTTCGCCCACAGCCTGCCGCGTCAGGGGGTCGAGGTGCGCATGGCGGCCTTTGATGACTTCGCCGCACTCGAAGCACTGATCGATGACAAGACCAAAGCGGTGTTCTGCGAGTCCATCGGCAACCCTGCCGGCAACATCGTCGATCTCGAGCGTCTGGCCGAGATCGCCCACAGGCATGGTGTGCCGCTGATCGTCGACAACACCGTGGCCACGCCAGTGCTGTGTCGTGCCTTCGATCACGGCGCCGATATCGTGATCCACTCGCTGACCAAGTACATCGGCGGCCACGGCACCACCGTGGGCGGCATCATCATCGATTCTGGCAAGTTCGATTGGGTCGCCCACAAGGAGCGCTTCCCGATCCTCAACGAGCCAGACCCCTCCTATCACGGCGTCGTCTACACCGAAGCCTTCGGCCCGGCCGCCTATATCGGTCGCTGTCGCGTGGTGCCGCTGCGCAATACCGGCGCCGCGCTCGCCCCGCACAGTACCTTCCTGCTGCTGCAGGGGCTGGAGACACTCGCCCTGCGCATGGAACGCCACTGCAGCAATGCGCTCGCGCTGGCCGAATACCTCCAGCAGCACCCTAGCGTCAGCTGGGTCAACTACGGCGCCCTGCCGGACAGCCCCTATCACGCCACCTGCCAGAAGATCACCGGCGGCAAGGCCTCCGGCATCATCAGTTTCGGCATCAAGACGGACGCGACAGGGGCCGATCAGGCCGAAGCCGGGCGTATCGCCGGCGGCAAGTTCATCGATGCGCTGCAGATGATTCTGCGCCTGGTGAATATCGGTGACGCCAAGTCGCTGGCCTGCCACCCGGCCTCCACCACCCACCGCCAGCTCAACGAGGAAGAACTCGCCATGGCCGGTGTCTCGGCGGACCTGATTCGTATCTCGGTGGGGATCGAGCATATCGATGACATCATCGCCGATGTCAGCCAGGCGCTGGACAAGGCGGTGGCCTGACCCGAGCGCGGCTCTTAAACGACAGTCAGGCGACATTCAGACGCCGACCAGGCCGCCTCAGCGACACATCAGCGCCCGCGAAGACACGCCTCTTCGCGGGCGCCTTGCATTGCTCGCGGGCGCCTTGCGTTGCGTGTCCCGATGACTGCTGCTTCTCTCAGGCTTGCCAGAATTGAAATCGTTACCAAAGAAGATAACGGTATATAAAAGAACTGGGCGGTCAGGTGGGCGGGACATCCAGACCCAGCATAAATCTGATTAATACCAAGAATAAGAATTCGCAACTACCGAAATACACGAGCAGAACACACTCTTGGGTCAAGGCGTACACAGAGACGCCTGTCACGACCATAACAACTCCAAGAGGTGTCCCGATGAAATCCGTCCCGCTGAAGCCTGCCCTGCTGACTGCTGCCATCACGGCGGCCTGTGCCCTGCCGCTGAGCGCCGCCCAGGCTCAGGATATCAAGCTCGGCCACGTGCTGGCGCCGACCCATAGCTGGAACATCGCGGCGGAAGGCTTCGCCAAGGATGTCGCCGAGGCCACCGAGGGCCGCGTCAATTTCCAGGTCTTCCCCAGTGGCCAGCTCGGCAACGAGAAGACCGTCGTCGAAGGCATGCAGATCGGCAGCGTACCGGCCGGCGTGATCGGCTGTGGTTCCTTCCAGCCGCTGGATGCGCGCTTCGGCATCGTCGAACTGCCCTACTCCTGGCCGGACCGCGAGCACGCCTATGCCGCCTACGATGGCAAGCTGGGCGACGCGCTCGAGGACATCGCCGACGAGCACAACATGAAGATCCTGTCGTGGTGGGAAAACGGTTTCCGTCACGTCACCAACAACCGCGGCCCCATCACCACCCCGGAAGACCTCGCGGGCCTGAAGATTCGCGTCACGCCGGACAAGATGCGTCTGGACACCTTCACCGCGCTGGGTTCAAGCCCGGCACCGCTGTCCTTCGGTGAGCTCTACTCCGCGTTGCAGCAGGGCGTGTTCGATGCCCAGGAAAACCCGCTGGCCATCATCTATTCCTCCTCGTTCAGCGAAGTGCAGGACTACGTCTCCCTTACCGGTCACGTCTGGGCACCGGCGTGTCTGACCATGTCCAACTTCAGCTGGAACCAGCTCTCCGAGCAGGATCAGGCCACGGTACAGAAGAGCGCCGACGAATGGCGTGACAAGCAGCGCGCGATGACCCAGAAGGATGACGCCGAGCTGGTCGCCAAGCTGGAAGAAGCCGGCATGCAGGTCAACGAGGTCGATACCGCGCCCTTCAATGCCAAGGTGCAGGGTGTGTGGGCTGATTACGCCGACGTCTTCGGGCCTGAGCTGATGGGCCTGGTCGAGCAATACCGCAAGGGCGAGTGACGATGTCTTCCGCCTCTCCCTCCGTCAAGCCGCTGGCCGCGTTGTGTGCCGTGCGCACCTTGATGATCACTCTCTCACGTTGGTGCTGCCGGGGCTGTCTGGCCCTGGCAGCCAGTGGCGTGGCCGCGCTGTCGGCATTGGTGATCTGGACGGTCTTCATGCGCTGGGTGATGGGTCAGCCGCCGCACTGGGCAGAGGAATTGCCGCAGCTGGTGCTGGTCTGGACGACATTGTTGGCCGCGGTGTCCTGTACCCGCAACCGCACTCACCTGAGTGCGGGTCTGCTGCCGCTGCTGGTGCGCTCGCTGCGTGTCCAGCGCATCACCGGCCGTATTACCGACGCGATGATCCTGATCATGCTGCTGTTGCTGGCCAAGGCAGGCATGGACCTGAGCGCCATCACGATGCGCCAGACCACCACCGCGCTGCAGATTCCCGCCGGCATCGTCTACCTGTCCGTGCCGCTGTGCTGCACCGCGATGGCCCTGATCCAGCTCGAGCATCTGTTGAGTCCTTCGGCCATCGGAGCCGAGGTTCACGAGACGGATGCCACTGCGCCTGACAACGCTTCCTCTCGCCAAGGAGATGCCCCATGACACTCGGCGCCCTGGCTCTGCTCGGCGTATTCGCGCTCGGCATCCTCATTGACATCCCCATCGCCTTCGCGCTGCTGATGTCGGCCCTCTTCTACCTGCTGGCCTTCGGTGCCGCGCCGATGATGGTCTCGGCGCAGCAGTTCGTGGCCGGGATGGAAAGCTTCACCCTGCTGGCGATTCCGCTGTTCGTGCTCGCCGCCCAGTTGATGAACCGCGCTGGCCTCACTGAGCGCCTGGTGCGCCTGTGCATGGCGATGGTCGGTGACATCCGCGGCGGCCTGGCGGTGGTCGCGGTGCTGGCCTGCATGATGTTCGGCGCGCTGTCGGGTTCCGGCGTGGCGGACGTGATCGCCATCGGCAGCATGCTGCTGCCCACCATGGCCCGCAACGGCTATGACAAGGGCTTCAGCAGTGCGCTGGTCGGTACCGCCAGCTCCATCGGCACCGTGATTCCGCCCAGCATCGTGATGATCGTCTACGGCACCACCTCCAACACCTCAGTGGGCCAGCTGTTCATGGGCGGCATCATCCCCGGCCTGATGCTGACGGTCGCGCTGGTCGGCGTCGCCCTCTACCTGTCACGCAAGCATGGCTGGTCGGGCGGTGTCGCGGCCCGTGTGCCCGGCGAGCGTCGCCGCGCGCTGCTCAGTGCCATGCCGGCGCTGATGGTACCGGTGATGATCATCGGCGGTATCCGCTTCGGGGTGTTCACGCCCACCGAGGCCGCCGCCTCCGCGATTCTCTACGCCATCATCATCGGCACCTGTGTCTATCGCAGCCTCACCTGGCGCGGCTTTCTGGACAGTGTCCGCGCGACCGCCGAGACCACCGGCGCCATCCTGCTGATCATCGGCGCGGCCGGCATGTTCGCCTGGGGTCTGACCTACGAGCAGGTGCCGCAGGCCATCGCCCAGTTGATCGGCGAATTCACCGACAGCCGCATCAGCGTCCTGCTGCTGCTGACCGCCGTGCTGCTGGTGCTGGGCTCCTTCATGGAAAGCGTGGCGATCATCATCATCGTGACGCCCATCGTGATGCCGCTGCTGGCGCAATACGGCATCAGCCCGGTGCACTTCGGGGTGCTGCTGACCGTCAATCTGGCCATCGGCGCCAACACGCCACCGCTGGGGATCGACCTGATGGCCGCGTGTCGCATCGCCGGGATCAACGTCAGCGACTCGCTGCGGCCGCTGGGCCTGATGCTGGGCGCGATGCTGACCGTGCTGATGCTGATCACCTTCATCCCGGAACTCGTGCTGTTCCTGCCCAACCTGATGGAGGGCTGAGCGATGACCTCTCTTGCCACTCAGCCCCTCCCGCAGCGCTGGCTGTTCGTGCCCGGGGATGACGCCGCACGACTGGAAGCCGCGCTCACCAGCGGTGCCGATGCCATCGTGGTCGATCTCGAGGAATTCACCGCCCCCGAAGGCCGTGCACTGGCGATCAGTCGCTTCGCCGAGTTCGCCAGACGTGCCCGTCGCCTGCATCTGTGGCCGGCGGTACGCCTCAACCTGCTGGAGCAGGGTGGACGCGAGGAGCTGGCCGCGCTGATGCAGACCGCACTGGGCGAACTGGCCGGCACACCTACTGCGGTCTTTCTCCCCGCCGTCGAGCAGCGCAGTCAGCTGGCCGCGCTGGATGAGGCGCTCGCCGAGCAGGAACGTCTGCATGCCCTGCCCGCGGGCTGTCTGAAGAGCATCGCGACCCTGGAAAGCGAGGCCGGCCTGTTGAACGCCGAGGCCTTGCTCGCACCGGGAAGTGACACGTCACGCCTGCTGGGCGCGCTGATCGGCACCGGGGACCTGGCCACTGACCTGGGCCTGATGCCAGACCAGCCCGCCGCCATCATCACCGAAACTCTGAAACCGTGGCGCCAGCGACTGGCCGTGGCCTGCAGGACACATCAGCGACTGGCCATCGATGGTCCGTGGCGCTGGCAGCACGGACTGGGCACCGACCAGCACTGGGCCAACCAGCAGGGACTGCATGCGCGGTGTGTCATCCACCCCGATCAGCTCGAAGCGCTCTACGACCTGATGCCCGCAGACAGTCACCGACTGCGACGCTGACGACATCGCTCCGGCACCCTCTTTCGATCTGACAGCCTCTTTCGCTCTGACAGCTTTTATTGCACCGACAGCCTATTCACCTTACGCAACCACAACGAGAACCTTCCCATGACTCAGGCCGCTGACACCTACACTCACGAATCCACTCTGCCGCTGCGCAATGGCGGGCAGATCCTCGTCGACCAGATCCGACTGCACGGCACCAAGCGTGTCTTCCTGGTGCCCGGCGAAAGCTACCTGCCGTGCATCGATGCGCTCAATGAGCACAAGGGCGCCATCGACCCCATCGTCTGCCGCCAGGAAAGTGGCGCGGGCTACATGGCCGAAGCCTACGGCAAGCTGACCAATGAGCCGGGCGTGTGCTTCGTCACCCGTGGCCCGGGCGCCACCAACGCCTCCATCGCCGTGCACACCGCCTATCAGGATTCCACACCGATGATCCTGTTCATCGGTCAGGTCGGTGGCGACTTCATCGAGCGCGAAGCCTTCCAGGAAATCGATTACCGCCGCATGTTCGGCGAGATGACCAAGTGGGTCGCGCAGATCGACGACACCTCGCGCATTCCGGAATACATCGCCCGCGCCTATCAGGTGGCGCGCAGCGGTCGTCCGGGGCCGGTGGTGCTGGCACTGCCCGAAGACACCCTGTGGGGCGAGGCGCAGGTCGCGGACGTCAAGCCGCACCCGCGCCTGATGACCTACCCGGGGCAGCCGCAGCTGGATGAGCTCAAGGGCCTACTCGCCAGCGCCGAGCGTCCCTTCCTGCTGGTCGGCGGCAGCGGCTGGACTCGCGACGCCCAGGTCGCGCTGGAAGGCTTCGCCCAGCGCTTCGACATCCCCACCGGGGTCGCCTGGCGCCGTCTGGAATGTGTCGATGCCGAACTGCCGCAATTCGCCGGTCACGTCGGCATGGGCATGCACGCCGAGCTGCGCCAGCAACTCCTCGAGAGTGACCTGGTGATCGCCGTCGGTACCCGCATCGGCGAGGCCACCAGCGAAGGCTATAGCTGGATCCAGTCACCGGTGCCGACCCAGAAGCTGGTGCACATCTACGCAGACCCGGAAGAGCTGGGGCGTGTCTATCAGCCGACGCTGGCCATCAATACCGACGTCAACGGCTTCGCGCTGGCGCTCTCCACCCTGTCACCGGACAGCACGCCGCGCTGGTCCGGCATCACCCGCGAGGCGCGCGCCGCCTATCTGGCCACGCTTGAGGAACAGCCGTCGCCGGGCCCGCTGAGCCTGGACAAGGTCAGCCTGACCGTCGACCGCATCCTCGATGGCAAGGGCTGCATCAGCGTCGGCGCCGGCAACTACGCGCTCTACGCCCACCGCTACGTGCGCTTCCGTGGCCTGGGCAGCTCGCTGGCCCCGACCGTCGGTTCCATGGGTTACGGCCTGCCCGCCGCCATTTCCAGCAAGCTCGAATTCCCGGAACGCCCCGCCGTCTGCTACGCCGGTGATGGCTGCTTCCAGATGAATCTGCAGGAACTGGGCGTGGCACTGCAGTACCGCCTCGGCATCGTGGTGCTGGTGTTCAACAACGGCATGTGGGGCACCATCCGCGCCCACCAGGAAAACGACTTCCCGGGCCGCGAGATCGCCCTGACCTTCACCAACCCGGACTTCGCCGCGCTGGTCACCGCCTACGGCGGCCTCGGTCAGGTGGTGGAGAAGGACGAGGACTTCGAGGAAAGCTTCACGCGCGCGCTGGAATTCGCCGACCGCGAGCATCTGCCGGCCCTGATCGAGCTGCGTTATGACCCGGACGGCATCGCCCCGGGCAAGCTGCTGAGCGGCATCCGCGAAGACGCCCTGACACGCAACGACAAGGCAGGTATCTGACATGAGCACACCCTCAACTCAAGCGACTCAAGACGTGCTGGACTCCCTCGCCCTGCGCGTCGATGGCAAGCGCCTGTGGGACGCGCTGATGACACTGGCCGAGATCGGTGCGACGCCCAAGGGCGGCAACTGCCGTCTGGCCCTCACCGAAGAAGACCGCGCCGGCCGCGAGCTGGTCACCGGCTGGCTGGAAGCCGCTGGCCTGACGCTGCGCGTCGACGAGATCGGCAACATCTTCGCCCGCCGTCCGGGCCGCGATGACAGCCTGCCGCCGGTGGCCACCGGCAGCCATATCGATACCCAGCCCACCGGCGGCAAGTTCGACGGCTGCTTCGGCGTGCTGGCTGGCCTGGAAGTCATGCGCGTGCTGGATGAGCACGGCATCGAGACCGAAGCGCCGCTGGAAGTGGTGATCTGGACCAACGAGGAAGGCAGCCGCTTCGTGCCGGTGATGATGGGGTCCGGCGTGCATGCGGGCCTGATCCCGCTGGAGAAGGCACTGGCTGCCACCGACCGTGACGGCGACAGCGTTGCCGCGTCGCTTGAGCGCACCGGCTATGCCGGCGACGTGGCGGTGGGCAGCCATGATTTCGGCGCCTATTTCGAGGCGCACATCGAGCAGGGCCCGGTGCTGGAGCAGGAGGAGATCACCATCGGGGCCGTCACCGGCTCGCTGGGCCTGCACTGGTTCGACGTGGTGGTCAGCGGTCAGGAAGCCCACGCCGGCCCGACGCCGATGCATTACCGTCGCGATGCGCTAAAGACCGCCTGCGCGCTGGTCAGCGACATCCTCACGCTGGCCGATGACTACCAGCCCAACGGCCGCGTCACCTGTGGCGAATTCAATGTGCACCCCAACTCGCGCAACGTGATTCCGGGCCAGGTGCGTTTCAGCGTCGACCTGCGTCATCTGGAACCGGCGGTACTGGCCGAGATGCACGACCAGCTCAAGGCGCTGTGCCTCAAGCATCACGCGGCCAATCAGGCTGACAAGCAACGCGTCGATGTCGAACTGATCGAAGTGCAGCACATTCCGCCGACGCCCTTCGCGCCGGAACTGATCGAGATGGTGCGCAGCGCAAGTCAAGAACTGAACCTCAGCTTCCGCGACATGGAAACCGGTGCCGGTCACGACGCCGTGCAGATCGCCGGCATCAATCCGGTGGCGATGATCTTCGTGCCCTGCGAGGACGGCATCAGTCACAACGAGAGCGAGAACGCCGAGCCTGCCGATCTCGAAGCCGGCGCCAACGTCCTGCTGCTGGCGATGCTCAAGCGCGCCGGTGTCGTCAGCGCCAGCGCTGACAATGACGACGCCAATGCGACCCACAACACCGCGGAGAACGTCCAATGAGCACTGCCACTGCTTCGACCACTGCCGCCCCACTGACCCATGCCGACTGGCAGCAGCGCGCGGCAGCGCTGACCTTCGAGACCCGTGCCTTCATCGACGGTGCCTATGTGGAAAGCACCGGCTGCGACACCTTTCCGGCCTGGAATCCGGCCACCGGCGACGTGCTGGCACATGTCACCGCCTGCACCGAGCAGGACATCGACCGCGCCGTGATGGCGGCGCGGCGTGCCTTCGACTCCGGCGTGTGGTCGCGCCAGTCACCCCAGGCGCGCAAGGCCGTTCTGCAGTGCTTTGCCCAGCTGATCCGCGACAATGCCGAAGAACTGGCGCTGCTGCAGACACTGGAGATGGGCAAGCCGATCGGCGACAGCCTGGGCTTTGATCTGGCGGAAACCGCGCGCGCGGTGGACTGGTATGCCGAGGCCATCGACAAGCATTACGACGAAATCGCGCCCACCGGCGAGAACGTGCACGCCACCATTACCCGTGAAGCGCTGGGCGTGGTCGCGGCGGTGGTGCCGTGGAACTTCCCGCTGATGATCGCGTCGTGGAAGTTCGCCCCGGCGCTGGCGCTGGGCAACAGCGTGGTACTCAAGCCGGCCGAATCCTCAAGCCTGAGTGCGCTGCGTCTGGCGGCACTCGCCGATGAAGCCGGCCTTCCGGCGGGCGTCTTCAACGTCACGCCGGGGCTGGGCGCGGTGGCGGGCCAGGCGCTTGGCCTGCACATGGAAGTCGATGCGCTGGCCTTCACCGGCTCCACCGCCACCGGCAAGCGCTTCATGCGCTACGCCAGCGACTCCAACTTGAAGCGGGTGTGGCTGGAATGCGGCGGCAAGTCGCCGCATATCGTGTTCGCCGATTGCCCGGATCTCGACATGGCCGCACGCGCTGCGGCAGACGCCATATTCATCAATCAGGGCGAAGTCTGCATCGCCGGCTCCCGCCTGTACGTCGATGAGGCCATCTTCGATGACTTCATGCCGCGCCTGATCGCCTGCGCCCGTGCCATGCCGGCCGGTGATCCGCTCGACCCGGCCACGCGCATGGGCGCACTGGTCAGCGCGGACCACCACGAGAAGGTGCTCGGCTTCGTCGAGACGGCGCTCTCGGAAGGCATGACGCTGCACCAGGGCGGCCGCGCCATCGCTCCCAGCGACGCCACCTCCGGCGGCTGGTATCTGGAGCCGACCATCGTGGAAGGCGGCCAGAACAGCACCGTGATGCGCGAGGAAATCTTCGGCCCGGTGCTGGGCGTGACCCGCTTCAGCGGCGAGGAAGAAGCCATCGAACTGGCCAATGATTCCATCTATGGCCTGGGCGCTGGGCTGTGGACGCGGGATCTGGCGCGTGCCCATCGTGTCTCGCGGCGTTTGAAGGCGGGGCTGGTGTGGATCAACTGCTACGCCGATGGCGATATCAGCGTGCCCTTCGGTGGCGTCAAGCAGTCCGGATTCGGGCGTGACAAGTCACTGCACGCGCTGGACAAGTACTCCGACCTGAAGACCACCTGGATCAATCTGGCCTATTGAGCCGTCGGTCGGCCCTCGAGGGGCGCCCCCGAAGCGCCGCTGCCACCCGGACTCTCTGGTGACAGCGGCGCGGGCCATTCAGAACGCGCTTCAGAACGGGCTTCAGGACGGGCTTGAGGACGGTCTTCACGACAAGGTCTTGATCGAGCGCCAGGGGTGGCTCAAGTGGCGGGCGCGCCGTCACTGGCCAGCACGGCATTGGGGTCCGGCAGCTGCATTTCCAGACCGCGATGCAGACGTTCTTCCAGCGGCACCTTGGCCAGCGCGTTGTGCAGGAAGTCGACGAAGGTGGATTCGGCGGCGCTGAAACGCGCCTCACGGTGCCACATCAGATGCAGGTCGATATCGGCCACGCCACCGTAGGGTGGCAAGGGCCACAGCTGCTGCTCCTCGACCTCACGCCGCACGATGTGCTCCGGCATGCAGCCGATGCCCCAGCCGGCCAGCACCATGCGGCGGATTTCCTGCAGGCTGCTGGATTGACCGATCACCGGGCCCTGCAAGCCCTCGCGGGCGCGGAACATCGCCAGCGGAGACAGCACGCCATCGAGCTGCTCGCTGCCGAAGGAGACATAACGCTCATTGCGCAGCGCCTCCAGCGGCAGATTCTGCTGACCGAAGAGCGGATGCATGCGACCACAGAAGTAGCGGTAATTCTGGCGCGCCAGCACCTGGGACATCAGTGGCTCCGGTGTCTGCTGCGCCAGGCAGATGCCCAGAGCGCCCTGGCGCTGCAACAGGCCCTGCTGCACCTCGTGACTGGACATCTCCTGGATCGAGAAGGTGACCTGGGGGAAACAGCGATGAAAGCGCGCGAACACGCTATCAAGGAATCGGCACTCGATGCCGGTAATGAAAAGGAGCGAGACATGCCCGGAAATCTCCGTATGACTGTTGCCCACCTCAGAGGCGAGACGCGCCACGTTGGCGTAGATCTCCACGGCCTCGCGATAGACCACCTGCCCCGCCCCTGTCACGCGAAAGCTGTGACTGTCTCGTTCGATCAACCGTTGCCCGAGACGCTCTTCCAGACGCTTGAGTGACAGACTCACCGCCGGCTGGGACAGATAGAGACGGGCTGCCGCTCGACTGACACTTTCCTCCTGAACGATGACGATGAAGGTTCTCAGCAGGTTCCAGTCCAGAGTGTCATGGATGGGTCGCATGGCGAGGATTCCTGTCCAGAAAATGACGCACCCGGCGTGGCAATGGCCACGCAACGTCTTCGTGACGAGCCAGGTAGCATGAAAGTCAGCACTGCCTCGTCATTGCCATCCACTTGAGTGATATATTGCCTTTCTCTCAAGCTGGAAATGACGATCAATACAACATCAACAATGCGGAAAAATGACAATGTTCGATAGCCGAGAAACCGAGATTCTCTCGATCATGATCATAGCATGTGGCCTATTTCTGATGGGGCTTTCGCTGTATTTCTTTCGCCGTATCAAGACCTATGATGACTACAATGTCGCCGGCCGTTCCACCGCGACCTTTCCGCTGATCTGCACGCTTGTCGGCACTGCCGTCGGCGGCTCCACCCTGCTGGGCTTCGTCTCCAAGGGCTACACCTTCGGCATGGGGCAGCTGTGGCTGCCGGTGGGCATGACCGTCGCCGGCATCGCGCTGTACTTCTTCATCGGCAAGATTCACGCCGAAGGCCGGCGCCTGGAGATGGTGACACTGGCCGACTTTCTGGTCAGCCGTTTCGGCGAGGGGGTCAGACTCCCCACTCTACTGAGCATCCTGTGCGCCTACGCGGCCATCACCGGCATGCAGTTCGTGGCGGTGGCCACGGTGCTCAAGCTGGTATTCGGCCTGGCGCTGCCGGTGGGTATCCTGCTGACCTGGGCGCTGCTGACCGCCAAGACGTGGCTGGGCGGCCTGATGGCGGTCATCTGGTCGGATGCGATTCTCGGTACCCTGCAGACACTGGGCATCTTCTTCCTGCTGGTCACCGTCTACTACGCCAGCGGCAGCTGGGAGATCATCAGTGCATCGCCCACACCACAGGGCAGCCCTGACTTCATGAGCCTGACCGGCATCTCCGGCCATGAACTGGCGGTCTACATGCTGACCATCGGCGCCTATCAGTTCGTGCGCCAGGACCTTTGGCAGCGCTTCTGGGCCGCGCGCAGCCTCAAGGCGGCACGCACCGGCTACGCCGTGGCCATCGTCTTCACGCTGCTGGTCGGTGGTGCCGTGGTGTTGATCGGTGCCTTCGCCAGGCTGGGTCTGGACATCGCGGTCGCCAACCCGGATCTGTCCTTCTACGCCATCATCAAGGCCACCCTGCCACTGCCGCTGATGGTCAGCATGGTCGTGGTGCTGCTGGCGACCATCATCTCGTGTGCGGATTCGTTCTTCATCGCCGGCGCCTCGTCGATTGCCAATGACGTGATCAAGCCGCGCATGAAGGGCCGTGATGATGCCTTCATGCTGCGCATGAGTCGTCACTCGGTGATCGCCATGTCCTTGATTTCGCTGGGCTTGGCACTCTACGCCCCGCGTCTGCTGGACATCTGGATTCTCGGCAGCGCGATGCTGGTCTGCGGGGTACTGGTGCCGACGGTGGTGGCCCTGTGTCGCCGCTCGCCAGACCCGCGCGGCGGGGTGATCATGATGTGGGGCGGGCTTGCCACCGCCATTCTCTGGCAGCTGCTGGGCCATCCCTTCGGGCTGCATCCGGTGATGATCGGCCTGCCGGTCTCGCTGGCACTGATGCCGTTGGCGCTGCGCAAGCCGAGCCTCAGCCTCGCGACCGACACCGCCACGCGCTGAGCCTGATGAGCGGGGCTCGCGCCGCTGTCAGACACTGGGGCACGCCTCGTCATGCATGACACATGATGCATGCAACATGAAGCCCCGGTTCCCGATGCGGTCATCACGACATCGAGAACCGGGGCCTTGTTGCGATCTTCGCTCGAAGCCCTGCGGTTCTTGTCTTTCTTGCAGTGGTGTCTGTTCTTTCCTCTTCTTCTCTCCCTTCCCTTGCGTTCTCACCTTGTATTCCATCGCTTTCCACCAGATTCATCCCCCTGTATCGGTCAGAAGTACTCTGGACTATCTGCCAGTATCACTCTGGATTCTCTACCAGGATCATCTCGTGTTGCCTTGTGGTTCGTACCGAGAATTTTCCTTGAATTTCCGAAATATGCCCCTCGAATTGGCGCTGGAAGTCACTGGACAAAACACACAGGTTTTCTTACATAAATCTCGCAAATACTGCATATTGAAATTTGAAAGCCCAAAAGGCTGATGATTCGTTGACCGCAGCCAAGGCGGCTCATAGATTGAAGACGTACCATCAACGACAAGTCGCAAGGGACGCCGCTGCACCTCCTGGCTATCTGATCCCACCAGGTACGTGCAGTCAGCATCACCCGACACAATAACGATAAAGTGGAAACTGCTATGAAAACCCTCAAGCCCGCTCTGTTGCTCCCGCTGCTCGCACTGCTCCCGGCCACCCAGTCAATGGCCACCGAACTGCGCATGCTGTCCAGTTACGACCAGACCACCGCCTATTCCCGTGAAATCGCCCAGCGCTTCATCAAGGAAGTCGAAGCCAATGACGCTGCCGACCTCACCATCCAGCTGACCGGCCCGGACGTCGTGCCGCCCTTCGAGCAGCTGCAGCCCGTCGCTGCTGGTGTCTTCCAGCTGCTCTACACCCACGCCGCCTATCACACCAACACCACTGGCGTTGGCGCGGCGATGGATGGCGTGGCGGTGAATCCGGAACAGACCCGCGAATCCGGCCTGTGGGACATGGTCGATGAGCACTACAACGGCCTGGGCCTCAAGCTGATCGCGATTCCGCCGCTGGGCAGCCATGGTTTCCAGTACGTGCTGAAGGAGCCGATCACCGGCACGCCGGGTCTGGACGGGCGTCGTCTGCGCGGCAGTCCCACCTATACCAATGTCACCAAGGGGCTGGGCGGTACGCCGGTGCTGATGTCCAGTGGCGATGTCTATTCCGCGATGGACCGTGGCGTGATCGACGGCGCGGCCTGGGGCCTGAATGGCGTCAAGGACATGGGCTGGCAGGAAGTCGCCGGCTACTACTCCAAGCCGACCTTCGGTCAGACTTACAACTTCGTGCTGATGAACTTGAACGCCTTCAACAGCCTGACCCCAGAGCAGCAGAAGGTGCTGCTTGACGAGGGCCGTCAGCTGGAGACCGAGATCGTCCCGGTGCTGGATGAACTGGCGATCGAGGAATGGAAGGCGCTGAACGAGGCTGGCATGCAGGCCACCGAATTCGCCCCGGAAGACGCCGAGCGTCTGGATGCCCTGGTCACCGACGGTATCTGGCAGCTGGGCATCGACAAGTCGCCGGAAGCCGTGACCGCCATGCGCGAGCTGGCGATCGAGAAGCACCTGACCACCGTCAGCGAGTAAGGAATCCACCATGCCAACCCTGCTTGCACGTGTGCATGACGGCGTGACGCGAGCAGGCTTCCTTCTAGGCGGTGTCACCCTGTGTGGCATCGTCCTGTGCTTCTGGCTGGAAGTCATCGCGCGCTATTTCTTCAATTCGCCCACCCTGTGGTCCGGCGCGATGGTGGCCTACCTGCTGTGCCTCTCCATCTCGCTGGCCGCGCCGGAACTGGCTCGTACCCATGGCCATATCGCCATCACCGTGCTGCCGGAACGCCTCAGCCCTGCCACCCGCGCCCTCTATGACCGCCTGCTGGCGCTGATCACCGGCGGCGTCTGCGCCGTGGCCGGCTGGATCTGCCTGCAGGAAAGTCTGCGTCAGTTCCAGTACCACACCACCACCGCCATGGGGCTCGATATCCCCAAGGTCTGGGTGTCCTCCTTCATCGCCTACGCGTTGATCAATGCGGCCCTCTACTTCCTGCGCCACGCCTTCACGCGCGCCGCGCCCGAGGCGACCCCATCGGACGACTCCGACTCCGCCGCCTCCTCGGCGACCACCGACGCCAGAAAAGGACCCTGAGTCATGGAATGGTATTTCTCTCTGGGCCTGGCCATCGCCTTGCTGATGGGCCTGTTCGCCCTCGGCATCCCCGTCTTCGCCGCCTTCCTGACCATCAACGTGCTGGGCACGCTGTGGTTGATGGGCACCGCCGGTTTCGGCATGTTCGCCAACAGTGTCTACGACAGCATGACCTCGGAGACGCTGACCACCATCGCGCTGTTCGTGCTGATGGGGGAGCTGCTGTTCCGCTCCGGCTCCATCGATGTGATCTTCGACTCGCTGGATGCCCTGATGGGCCGCATGAAAGGCCGTCTCTACTTCTTCGTCGTCGCCCTCTCGACCCTGTTCGGTGCCCTGTCCGGCTCGGCACTGGCCGTGACCGCCATGCTCAGCCGCTCGGCGCTGCCGACCATGCAGGAGCGCGGCTATGACGACAAGCTCTCCATCGGCCTGATTCTGGGTGGGGCGAGTCTCGCGCCGATCATCCCGCCGAGCCTGTTGGTGATCATCATCGGCTCGATGGTGGATGTCTCCATCGCGCGGCTGCTGATCGCCGGTATTCTGCCGGGTATCCTGCTGGCTGCGCTGTTCATCCTCTACGTGAAGGTGCGCATCACGCTGGACCCGCGCCGTGCGCCGCCGGTCGATGAAAGCGGTGGCGGTACGGCAAAGGAGAAGCGTCGTGCCCTGATCAACATGCTGCCGTTCAGCATCATCATCTTCGCCGTGCTCGGGTTGATCCTGCTCGGTATCGCCACACCGTCCGAGTCCGCTGCCACCGGCGTGCTGGGCTCACTGCTGGTCGCCGCCTACTACCGCAAGTTCTCCTTCAAGATGGCGGGCGAAGCGGTGATGTCCTCGCTGAAGGTCAGCACCATGATCATCCTGATCCTGGCGTGTTCGAAGCTGTTCTCGCAGCTGTTGAGCTTCACCGGCGCCACCAGCGGTCTGGTGAGCAGCGTGACCGGACTGGATCTCGATCCGGTCTGGATGCTGCTGATCCTGATGCTGATTCCGCTGATCGCCTGCATGTTCATCGACCAGATCGCCTTCATGATGGTGGTGATCCCCATCTACGCGCCGCTGGTCAAGCTGTATGGCTTTGACCCGGTGTGGTTCTGGACGCTGTTCTTGATCAACATCTCGGTGGGCAGTCTCACCCCGCCCTTCGGCTACAACCTGTTCGCGGTGAAAGGTGCCGCCCCCGCGACCCCGATGCAGACCATCTACGCCGCCGCCTGGCCCATCGTCATCTGCTTCCTGTTCGCGATGCTGATGCTCTACTGGGTACCGGCACTCACCACCTTCCTGCCCAGCCTGATCTGACCGACCACGCCGAGAGACTTCCATGTACCAACTCAATGACATGCCAGACCAGGTCGCGCCGGAGCTGCTGGCACAGCTCACCCAGTGCGAGACGGCCACCATCGGCCACTTCCACACCCACGGCTTCGTCGAACCGGCGATTGCCTGCATGCTGCCCCAGGTACGGATTGCCGGCACCGCCGTCACCGTCTCGCTGCCACCGGAAGATGGCACCCTGCTCAACCACCTGATGCGTCTGGTACGCCCGGGTGATGTGCTCATCGTGCATCGTCAGGGCGATCGCCACCGCGCCTGCTGGGGCGGCGTGATGACCACGGTCGCCTCACGCCTGGGCGTGGCAGGCGTGGTGATCGACGGCATGGCCACCGATGCGCTGACCATTCGCGACAAGCATTTCCCGGTGTGGAGTCGCGGGGTCGCCTCGCTCACCACCCGCTTCGCCGGGATCGGCGGCGCGCTCAACGTGCCGGTCAGCATTGGCGGCGTGGTCGTCAATCCGGGCGATGCCATCCTCGCTGACGAGAGCGGTGTCATCGTCATGGCCCCCTCAGAAGTCTCCGCCATCGCCACCCACGCCATCGAGGTGCAAGAAGCGGAAGACGTGCTGCTGACGAAGATCGCCGAGGGTGCCTGCCTGCCCGACCTCACTGGTGCAAGCCAGCTGATTGAGGAAGTGAACGCACGGGGTTGATCACCCCGCTTGATCAGGTCGCGAGATACTGTTTCTTTAGAGAGATGCTGATTCTTTGGAAAGACGCTGTTTCTTTAGAGAAATGCTGAAAGCAAAAAAGGCCACCAGATTGCTCTGGTGGCCTTTCGGGTTCTGACACGGTCAGTCTGACACGGTTAACTGACACGGTCAGTCTGACGCGGGCTGACTGCTACATATCACTGATGGGTGATCACCGCTTCACAGCTGACCGGGAAATTCAGCGAGTTGGCGATGAAGCACAGCGCATGCGCCCGGTGGTGCAGCTCATGGGCGAGCGCGATATCGTCGCCGGCGGCCAGCGTGATCTCGGGTCGCAGGACAATGGAGGTGAAACGCCCCGCCTCGCCCTGGCTCTCTGTCTGAGTCTTGCCATCAGCGGCGGGCGTGCCTTCCTGCATCGTGCCCTCGGCGTGGTCGTGATAGCTCATGACACGAATGCCGGCCTCAGCACACAGGTGCAGATACCACAGCTTGTGGCAGGCCGAGACGGAAGCCACCAGCATGTCTTCCGGATTCCAGCGGCCAGCATCGCCCCGAAAGGCAGGGTCCGCGGAGCCTTCGAGGCTCGGCTTGCCACTGACACGGGCCACGAAATCGCGCTCATAGGCGGTGTAATGCGTGGTGCCCTCGCCGCGATTGCCGGTCCACTCGAGATCAACCGAATAAAGGTGTTGTCTGAACGTCATTGTCTGGGGGTCTCTTCACAAGGGGAGCGCGGACGCCGGCATGACGTGCCGCCTGATACTTCCGCATGATTAGTCTTCCAATCAGGGAGGGGAAGCAAGAAGTCCCCACACCCCGATGATAGGATTGGCACATTCGCACTCTGACAGGATGTCACGCATGGCGTTTGCAGCTGGACGACGGTTTACCGGGATTCCCGGGCTGGCAATCGCCGCCCTGACAGTCGGGCTCGGCCTGGGCTTATGTCTCATGACGCCCGGTGCATCGGCACGCGCCGACGCCGCACAGTTCCGCCCCACGCCTCGGGTCATCAATACCCTGAGCAGCACCTACGGCTTCGTCATCGCTCAGGACATCACGCTGGCGCGTATCGCCGAGACCTATCCTGAACTCGCGCATGACGCTGACCTTGCCTCCGCCTACTTCGCCAATGCCTTCCCCGATATCACCACACGACTCGCGGACAACCTCGAAAGCCTGATGGGGCGCGAGCATGCACGCGAAGTGCTCGACGGGATTCGCCGGCAGATGCAGAAGGAACTGGCCCCGCAACTGACCGCCGACAAGCTGACCACCGACTTCGCCGCCCGCTTCATCGAGGCCATCCGCCTGCGTGCCGAGGGCGAATACCTGCCCTCACCCTTCAAGGAATTCCTGCTGGCGACCAAGTACCAGATAGAGCCGGTGTACGAACTGTACGACGGCTATTTCCAGGAATTCCATTCCAAGGGCCATGCCAAGTCGCTGGGCATCAACCTCGCGCTGCACCTGCCCGCCTCGTGGTCTGCCGCCGAGGGTCGCCTACCGCATATCGTGCAGAAGTGGCAGAGTCAGGCCGGTACCGGCACCGACATGATCATCCTCGAGATCTATGACCTGCATGGCGACACCGTCAGTGACACGCAGCTCAAGGTGATGGCCTCCACCAATACGCTGGCCCAGTGGGCGCCCATCAACAGTCAGATGCTCGACTCCGGCCTGACCCGAGTGGATCACCGTCAGGCCTACTGGTTCGATATCGCCATGACACAGCGGCACCAGGGCACACCCATCACCTCGCAGACCCGCGAATACGGCCTCTTCCTTGATGACAAGCTGATCCGCCTGCACTGCACCAGCTATCACCCCGCCGCCGACGGCACCGCCTACACCAAAGCCAAGACAGACCTCACCGTCGAGGAAGGCTTCAGCGAGATCAAGCCGCTATGTGAAGGGGTGATGAGGAGTTTGGTGGTGATGGAGAGAAATTAATTCGTTAAAGAGAACCTCAGAAATTGTCGACTGCATAACGTGTAATTAATAAAATACTTACAATTGATCAACTAGCAAAATAAACATTCCTTTCAGTCATAATATCTAAGCTGGCTAAGAACCACTCTAATGCTTACATTTATACAATTAGTACATAAAGCATCCTATTAATCTAGGATGCTAAGCTACACAAAGTGCGTCGAAATAGAAGATGACTCTCTCTGAGAAAGTATCGACTATCAAATTCTGGGAAGTATACACGCGCCTTGGATATCAAAGGCACTACACTTACTACTCGAGATGAAAAAACTCAACTTATTATCGTATTGTAGATTATCTATGAATTTCGTCCTCAAGTATAATGGTCGGTAGTATCAACCATTATCGGAAGAGAGTCTATGGCTCGCAATCATCTATAAACGCACTATTTCTGCCAAGCACTAAGCAAGACCGACCTTATGCCGATGATGAACCGATTCAAGATTAGATGGTTTGTAAGGTGGTCCAGAGGATAGAACATATTCTATATTTATTTAAAATAATGTTCGCGAAACGAGTTATTGGCACTCTGTTGGCTACCATACTTTGATAATTTCTTAGCGATGCATATCAGCAGCTGCTAGATAAATGAAGAGGTTATGCTAATCAAATGGCCCGAATCTCTTTCGGTAGCTTCGAGCCATTTCGATCACCCCTCGTGAATCTTTACTAGCACATCCGTAGCCCATTTTTTCTCTGAATTGTGTACTTCGGCCGTATCTATCACTTTAGACATTTGCAGTAGCTGACTGTCCATTGACTGGTCAAAGTCGAACCATATATCTCTATGGGAACCGAAGCGCACTCTCCAGTAAGCGACACCCTGATCAAACTGGACTTTCAGTGTTTTACCACTTTCGAACTCTAGGTCTAGCTTACGATGATGTGGAATATCACGATTTGATTTCTTAATTACAACATCAACATTCTTACCAACCATTGCCGATATCCATTTATCTGCAAAGTATTGGAAGTCTTCTTCTTTGGCCCAGTTATCAAATGCTTTCTTCCCTTGAGTGTGGCTAATTTTAAATAACGTACAGATCTGAACGTTAGCACTTTCAGAAATAAGAACTCTCAAAGGCAAAAATAGCGCTCCTAGAATAGCGATCACTGCCGGGTTCTGAATATAACGATCCGAATAAGTAATCTTAATTATTTTTTCTGTTCCTAGTACTGTAGAAATGTTCGGATTCTGGTTACAAACAAACTCCCAAAAACGTTCCCCAAATGTTTGCAAAGAACCGTTGAGTTCATCTTGAATTTGCACATCCACTGCCCCAGTATCTGATGGAAAGTTTAAGCTCATTTTTTCCCATGATATGGCTGGCTGCAGTTTGGAAAGTACAACTAATTCATCGCTTTGATGCCAAGCTGAACCAGGGAGCATAGCAATTATACTTCGAGACGCCAAAGTATATATTTCACTTCCTATCGTCACTTGAGCTGCATACTTATGGCTGTGAGATGTTTTCTCATAGCCAATATTTATACCTATATCTGAGAAATTAGAAAGATCTTGAAGAATTTCTGTATCAGTGATGTCTGCAGGAATGATTAGATCAACCACCACGCCATCAGTCAGTACGTAGTTCTGTAACGCGCGTTTAAACTGAGGTGCCTGTATATCCCAATCAGCTACCTCATCTTTTGCGAACAATGTTAGCCTGGACGCACCTGAATTAATCAAGCGACGCAAGGCCGTCTCTATACTACCTGGCTCGTATTGGCCGTCAGATAAGGAAAGCTTATCTTCTTCTGGCAAGCAGATATACTGTGAAAAATCACTGCCTAACCAATCCAAAGCACTTTGTCGGTTTAAACTATTATAATCATGCCGTGTTTGTGAATCGATCAAGCATTCACTACATCCTGTTATACAATGAGCACAATGCAACTGGTCAACCATAGCGCGCAAAACACCCTCTATATAGAGGGGGGAGGTGGTCGCAAACCCAGCCCCACCACTAATCACATCATAAAGCTGAATTATACTGACAGCTTGACCATCATCCAGCTTGCTAGGCCGTGTTGCATAGCCGAGTTCAGATGCTGATACCCCCAAGGTTTCAGCGAGTGCAGAACGCAGAGCAACAGCCAAGGTCAAAGCAGTGTTCCTGCCTTCCGGTGTATCGGCCAGATACTCACCGCTAACAGGATTTCGTAGCATCAGCTCGAAGACATCAGTGGAGGAACGAGCACCTAGGCTAATATTAGCCATAATGCTACCACTGCCCCGGCAAGGTAGACGCTTATTTTGTTGATCCTTATCTTCTTTAGAAGGGCGTGGTGGGTAGTGCTCACCCGACGGCGATAGCTCAACAGGAAATTCATCCCTGGCTTTCATCGATTCAGCGCGGCCACAGCTCATACACAGTGCAAAACCTGCCCCATTCTCACCAGAGCTATGATGAAATACACGGCCATCAGCCCCATAAGCCATCGAGCCAAGGATAGGATTAGGTAATGGAGTCCGATCTGCATGTACGAAGACCCAAGATGTTTCAACTGGGATAAATTTTTGATGTTGAATGTTATTTGAAGCCGATTGGTACGCATCAGTCACAAAGCCTGCAGGCTGTATAACTCTACGTATGTTAGAGTACTTAATCGGCGCGGCGCATTTACTGTTGGTACACACCAACTCGGCTTTCTTTACTAACCCCTCTTCATAGCCTGACTGACCGCAGCCATCGCAGCGCCAAGCAACGTCTATTTTTTGAGCCTCTTTAGCATCCAAGTTCAGATTGTGCCAGTGTAGAGAAATGCCTGCCGACCTAAAGACGCGACCATCCAGAACAATTTCCGCACCCGGCGCATATTCACGAATAGCAATTGCTAGATTACGGGAAGGGAGTCCTTTGTAACGGGATACGCTATCCTCTCGATCACGTTTTACCTCGATCCCTCCCTTTTCACGCAGATAGTCTTCAATGGTAAAGTTGTCAAAATTAACTACATCAGTTGGAAATCCGTAACCCGGTAACCAAATACGGGCAGAAAGGTCACGCAATAAATACTCGTTACAGTGTCGGGTTTTCTCTATCTGCAGCCGCTTGAGGTATGAACCGCTCCCTTTAGCTTGTTGTTCCTCTTCTGACAAATAGCGGTATACAGTCAACCAGCGATCCTGCAACTTTTGAAGCGACTTCATTGATTCACGTCGTAGTTGATACGCTTCTACTCCCGCTAGTGCAGTACCCTTTACCAGAAACCCTATCGCTTTATCAATATCTGACGTAGAGTTGCCAAGTAATGCGATTAAACGATCGCACTGTGAAGGCCCCTTAGTGTCATCATAGAACCACTGCGTATTGAGACTGGTTTTTTCTTTCTGGGTCGGTCCGACCTGGTTGCACAGAAAATCAGACAACAGCAATGAGTTAACATGCCGCTGCACAAGTCGCCTAGAGTTCAAAGCTACAGCGGGTGCGGGGATTTTTGTATCGAAAGGCCAACTCGGATTTGCAAAAACTTGAAGATCATGTGGATTATTCTTACACAAGGTATAAGCAAATGCTCTGGACTCCTTGCTGCGTCCCGCACGACCCGCACGCTGCTGATAATTAGCTGGGTGTGGTGGCACATTGTTCATTACTACTGCCGATATGCCCCCAATATCCACACCCATTTCCATGGTGGTAGAACAATTCAGGACATTGATTTTTCCCTTCTTAAACATATCTTCATAAGAACCAAGACGCTCAGATGATTGCTGTGCCGAGTGCTCTGCGGTGCGGTAATAGAACCCACCCTCTACCGCACGGTCATTAATATCTGTCCATAAGTTTCTAGCACGTAGAGCACAGATTTCGGGGGCTTGCATAACCTGTTCCCGAATTCTAGTCAAGCCTGCAATAGCATTATCCTGTGAGCGATCAAACTTCCACACGTCAGGCATTTCAACCTGGTCGCAGACATATAACTTACGTTTTTCTTCCGTAAGCGTAGAGAAATTTATATGTGTTGGAAGGTATGGGGTAAAACCTTTAAAAGTTGTATCAAACAGCTTATTGGTCACTGGGCAAATGAATGCTTGGTCAATTAGGGAGAAAAAAATATGCTCCCGAGGCAGGGAGAACTGATTACCATCAGACTTTAAAGCAGACCCTGGCTGAGTTAATTGTAACCAAGCAGCTTTCAACCAGTCATTCACCAAGTCAGAATCAGAAGGATTGGAAGGGTTTAAGCCCGCTCCTAACGAAAGCAGCTTAATCAAGCGTTGAGAGTGGTTACCATTACGGATCTGCGGCCAGCGCTTGACTCGATTTTCATCTTTCTCTTTTGACTCTGGCGAGAGCAGTGCTTTTGAAGAAAAACGGCTACCGATCCAGTCTTTCCAGCCCTCATCAATTTGAATGTAGCTGTTCTCACGCACGTGAAAGTCCAACGCCACCTTTAAAAAATCTACCCAGTCCTGATGAGTTAAACCTTTCATCTCCCAGAGATTAGGTAACTTGTGCACTTTATCCAATCCTTGGTAACTGACTTTAATCAGTCCTTGCGTCTCCAAGCTGTTTTGCCTTTTCGGCCGTCGCATGAATTCGCGAAATAAAAGCATTTCAGCTAACTTATGCGGCCCATCAGTCTCCGCGAAAACTTCAGGTTTTTGATATTTATTAGCAAGCAGCATCGGCCCTTTCAGATCGTTACGTTGTTTCAGGTCATCAATTAGTTGCCTCCAAGGCAGGACAATGAGCTTAGTCCGTACTTCCCCCCCCGTAGCAGTAGCGAGCATTTCATTAAAATTTAAAACTTTGTCTTTTTCAACTTTTGCTTGCTCAAGTAACCCAAGCTGAATATACATATCAGCGTCTTCATTAGCTTTGGTTATGAGTTTTTCTATCATTTCCGGATTTAGGCCATCTGGTGCCTTCTGTTCTTCTACTTGGCTTCTCTGAAACCAACCAATACTCTCAACGACTAGACCACGCAATCTGCTTCGTTCAGCTTCCTGTTGCATACGCACGGACATACGAGCTGTACCCTGACGGCTATCAGTAAAGGTAATAAGCCTACGCCCTCTACCCGGCAAAGATTGAGGACCGGGAGCGGATTTGTCTTCCGGCTGAAAATCTTGGCAGTATTCAAGAACAGTAGGTACCGCATTTGCCACATAGAATGGACTTCCCAACATCGCTCGACGGAATGGTAACCCACCTTTGAAGCCACTATGACCGCAATTTTTGCGGCTGCATGTAATGTCGTGATCTATTAATCCAAGCTTAACCCCGCCATCTTGAGTGGCATTGAACTCCCCGGTTGTTTTTTCAAATTCATGTACGCTGTACCCTTTACTATCAGCTCTATCCGAACTAAGAACCAAAGGGATTATACTTACCCCTAAAGCAGATGTTAAAAGACCATCAGCTTCCAAATCGCTTGAAACCTCAGACTGAAGTGAAAACTCATCTCCAGTAGATCCATCCCATTGAATTAGCTTGTTCATTTTGTCCCGAGCCAACAAATGTGGCTCATTACAGTCATTACATAGCACCAGTTCAAAAACAGGGCTACCACAGCTGCAAGTTTGCCGCTGACTAACGTAGACATATCCGAAGGGCCAATCTTGCTGTAGTGGTGTACCTTGTTTTGCTGAACAGCTTTTATCGAAGCAGGCCCAGAGCCCTTGGGTGGTACGTTGGAATAAATGTGCGCGTAGCTTTAAGAAGGCAGGATCCTCTGCACTGGGTTGAGTACCGGTACACAGGTCTAGCCAACGTAACACCTCACCTTTACTGAGAGAGTGCTTACCACTCTGATTCAAGTGATCAACCAGTTCTGTCAGTTTTAAGGGTGTGGGGGAATTGACTAATAGGTCTCTCAAAGACCGTGCAATGGATGAGTGAACCAAAGCATCAAAGCACTCAGGATTCACTTCTGGCTGGTCTGTGTTGGTTGCTGGTATCTGCTCAAGAGTATCAAGCGAAGTCTGCCGTGACTGGCATACATCCAATTTAGGCTCTACGCGACGCCCCCCCAGAACATCGATCTGCTCGACCGGCACCCCAGATAGATCAGACAGAAACTGCTTCAACTGTTCTGCGGCTCCTTCCCCGGCAATAGTCGCAGAAGTAGCAACAAATCTGACCTCATTCGGCGTGACACCAAAGGCAGTCATCACTCGACGTAGTTGTAGGGCTAGCTCGGCAGCTTGAGAACCTACGTAGGTGTGAGCCTCGTCCAAAACAATCCAGCGCAACGACTTCTGCCGACGGGAGATTTGTACAATAGGCGCATCAACCTGACGTACCATCATGTATTCAAGCATTGTGCCGTTGGTGACCAAGATAGGTGCAGGCTCTTCGCGCATCAGCTCGCGGGACAATATTTCATTAGGATGCTGCTTCTGTTCAGTGCGTTTATTGGCTTTCAGCTCTTCGGTATTACCGTTATACAGGCAGTAACGGATTCCAGAACCAAAGCTTTGTGTCCAGGCATTTAAACGCTCACGCTGTGAGTTGATTAAAGCGTTAAGCGGGTAAAGAAACAGCGCCCGCACTCCAACCAATGGCTGATTACCGTTATGTTTATACTCTCGGTACAGATCATCCAGAATCGGAACCATAAAGCATTCTGTTTTACCTGAGCCGGTACCACTGGTAACAATCAAAGAACGTTTTTGCTGTAACAAGGACTGCCAGCTCGCTAACTGATGAGCAAAGGGTTTCCAGTCAGCACCAAAGCGGTAGCGTCCGTTATCCTTGTTATCGAGAGAATCCACCACTTCCCTGCTCAGCAGCTGCTGGCCATCGGCTAACTGAGCCATATTTACATCAGACTCTTCCCATCCAAAAGTCTGCTCGAACATAGGTGGAGCAAGGAAGGAACCTTCTTGATCACACTCATGATGCATGATGCCACTCAAATGCTCTCGTAGCCCTGCATCTGTGATACTAAGAACGCCCAAGGTGGCTTCGGCTGTACGGTATGCTGACTGTTCAATCAATGATGAAAAATAGTGTTTCATAACTCTTTATTTCCTTAACATCAATTAAAAACATTATTTAACAAACTATACTGGTAAACAGAATTAAACCATTTTGTATCAAAATTACGCACTTGCCGTAGAAAAAAAACTACCTCGGCGCTTTCTTCAAAAACTTCTGTAAAGCAGACCTTACCGCTAGCAACGGCTGCTGCAAAAACAGGCAGGTATACCACTGCATTGCGGAAGTCCATTTCTGGCTTGAAGGAGATCACCGAGTCAGATTGTGCTAGAGCCCATCGTTGTAAGCGTGCGCCTCCAAATTCTGGCCAAATTGCTTCACTACGGTCACGTATTAGCTCTTGATACCAGCAAGACACAACCGGCCTGAAAATCTCTAAAGGTAACTGACTCTTTGATCTTACTGTGGCGCCTAAAAGATAGTGCTGAACATTATCACCATATGCTGGAAAGCCCCCCCCCAATCGGACAAGCATCCGGCCAACCAAGGTTTCAGCAATTTCTTTGGCGACACCGTTTTCTTTCAGGAAAGCCTCAAACCGTCTTGCAGACGCCTGCATATCGCCGATTGGTAAAAACTCCCAAAGAATAGGAAATTCAGACTCGATTCGGCCAAGAAGCACTGGATCCATCTCAAATTTGAATAACGCCATGCACAGCGCTTTATGCCTCACCAAGGCTCTCCATACCTCAAATGTGGCGAGAGGTAGGTAGCCATAATTATCATACAAGGCACGCAAAAAGCTCCAACCACTGTGCATGGGGTTATTAGCCATAGCATCCAAAACCGGAGTGAACGAGCTGTCAGCCGAAGCATGATCGAACATCAGGACAGCCTTCTGCAAGCTTTGTGCTTCATCATGCTGGCTGTCAATTGTCCACGCACCAGTGATAAAGAATGGCCGAAACGACACAGCAGAATTTTTTTTAGGAACAACTAACCACGGACCATCGCGTTCAACCAAAGCAGGCAACTCAAACTCTCCTGTAGGTACTCCTTCGCTACGCCGGGAAGGTACAAGAACAGAGCTTCGCATCGGGTCATACAGCGACATAAGGACTGGCTCAGGCAAGACATCACACACATTTTTGAAGTTCCTTACTCTCAAGCCCTGGAAATCTTTTTCTACCTCTATCACAGTTGCATATCTTCTAATCCGATACATCTCATCCATACTATTGCCGAAAACTCGCATCTCTACCGTTTGATCAATTCCAGAATCAAGGGATAACAGATCAATAATTTGCTCGCGGATGCTAAATAAGCTTATTTCTATCGGCTTTTCATCCACAGTATAAGACCAGCTATAGCTAGCATTACGGGCTTTCTGCCCACGTAAAGTTAATTCTAGCTTGAACTTGGTTGGCACTCCACTCCGACCAAACAAATACAGCTTCACACCTAGCAGGTCATCAACACATATATCTCGATTTAGTAGGTGACCAAAGGAATCAAAAGCAATACAACCACAGCTTGGATATGGCAGTTCAATCGTAATAGGGTCCGCAATAAGACTAGGAGTGATCACAAGTGATAGATTTACCGGCGGGAGCCCATCTGCTGACAACCTCAGCTCTGTATAATCTTCACCTTTTATTTGTTTGGCCCGCACAGACTCTCCGACTATCTGGTAAAGGCAGCGTTGATTGGAATAAACAAAAATACTGCCCTCTCCAGGGGTATTACCACTACGTAATTCCAAGCGAAAGTCAGCTGGCAAAATGCCCACTTTACGCCGCAGTAACGTGTCTCCTTTAGTGTTACGCACAGACACATACTGAGTACCTAACACCTCCTGTAAGACACCGTGGCCAGGCAACATTCCCCCCACATAGAGCTGGCTTTCATGCCGATGTATACTGTCAGCAGTGTTCTGCCACTGCTCCTTGGGGAGCCCCAAAAATGTAAGAGAGGGCTTAGTTGTCCACTGTAACTGAGATCCATCTAGCTCGAGTCCTAGCACAGCGCCGGTCGAATGCCCTGTACGAACTCTGTATATCTCGTCGCAAGAGATTTCTAGCTCGGCCTTACCCTGTATTTTTATGGACCTTAAGGAGCAAAAACTAGGACCCTCGACAATATGGAGCTTGCTAACACTATCAGGCTCACTAAACTTACTGCCTCGTGGTAATACAACTATAAGCTCTTCATTCGCCATATTGAAGGAAGCTTGCCCGCACATTTTCCAGCTATCATTAGCCGGTACAAATCCAATTGGAACCTCGCCAAGAGCAATAGTGCTAGAATTAATAGGTATCGATGCGATAATTGAACCGCCTGCCATAGCAACTAGGCTCAGAGGTGTGTTTGGATCTCTGCGCTTACCCAAAATCTCTCGCTGACGCACCCTAACTTTGGCGGTGTTGTTATCCACTACTGCATAGCAAGGACCAAGTATTGCTATCGTATTACCTGCTTCGACCAACACTAGTTCAAACCGTGTCGTAGACGGCTGTGACGTTAATTCAAAGATCACTTCATCCGGCATAGACACCTGTACCTTGAGCACTTCTGGCTGGGATTCGTTCCAGAAATGTCGGCACGCCCAGTCTCCCGTAGCTTTTCGCCGCCGCTTCCCCTCTACTGTTGCAGTATTAAGTAGGCTATTGAGCAGGTTATTACCGGTCTGATTATCTAGAGGTAGCGGAAAAAGCTCACGCCACCTAGGATTTTTTACATCAAGCAAGGCAACCGGTTCATTTTCTTGCTCCAGACAATAGTTTCGCACCAGCGTCAATAATTGGTCTGCCATTCGTGCGATCAGCTCGACTGAAGCCGGCGAGGAGAAAACTTGGGGCAAGTTGCTGGCTTCAAGTATTCTCTCCACCTGTTGGGCCGTGCTATAGCCCATTAGATGCCATTGATCATGCTGCTTTAATACTCGGTCAAACAGAGCATAAAAGCGGCTTCCTTCTTCGCGCAGCACCTGAAACGGCAATCCGCCCTCTGCAAATAAAGAGCCTAAAAAATTACGCCGGTCCGACTCGTAAAAATGAATCGGACGCTTCCAGTAATCCTCTAAACCTCTAGGAACCACTTTTCTCAATTCTATCGGTGAAAGACTATAACCCAGCACGTTCCAGATAGGATCCCAGCTCCACCCATACTCACCTAGGTACTCACGCCGGTACCACTCTGAGCAAAAAAGAACGAAGCAAGCACAACCGGCCCTATCCTTTACAGCCATATCAAAACTTCCAAGCTGAACCAGCAGTTTCTGAAGCCCGAGGTACTCTTCGTAACTGCAATGATACTCATAGAGCCCGCGCTGATCAGGGTGCTTGCTCCCCCTACGTTGTAGAAAGTCGGTTAGCCAAGTCGAGCATTTATAGACTGATTGCGACATGATTATCACCCTTTGAGAGTTGCCGAGTCCTGTATAATTAACCACCATTAGGGGAATAATTCAGACCGTTTACTTTGTCATTCTGCATGGCAGCTATCTGCACTTAATGATGCAGCGCCTTACGAGGTGTATATTTTTTACAGCCCAGAATAGTGATTGTTTAGTAATAGATGAACATATACATTATTGAGCGTGGATACAAATATCAAAAGCACCACCCGCGGCATTCGAAACTCCTAAATACTCCCGTAAAACATATGACTGGTGCTCGATAGCTGGGTCACCTCGGGAGCAGTCATTCAACTTCTCGATCGTCTTGTTTAGCTTTGCATTACTGACCTCCAGATAGTCCGTTCCCTTTGTAAAGTACTGAAGAATCAAGCAATCGGTGTTTTCGTTAGTCTCTTTCTGGCTAGCGCAAGAGGAACCACATAATATATCACTACTGACAAAATCTTGGCGAATGCTTCATAGTCAGCGAATTACGAGCAGAATTACAAATCTACGGTCAGATCATCTGTTATATTATCCCGCTGTGAGCTAGAGAAACATACGACCAAGAGGAAGCAGCTTCGACGCTCTACCAGCCTGGCTAACCCCCTATTACGTATACGCCTCCCGGTGCCCGGTGTATTATATTATTTATGGTTGACGCATATGCCAAAAGAGGACATCAGCGATCTGTCCTAATACAGCCTTACATCATGGTATACATGAATCTTGTATTATTGAGTTTAGATAATCTATTAGTAGATCATGCTCTTCTTCACTTTGGTCGACAAAGCAGTGAGGATAATGACACTGGGCCACTTACTTATATCAAGTGGTCCTAAGTGATAGACTTAATCTATAATATCTAGGTGCTACGACGAATACAGATACAAGGAAATCAATTTTTCAACTTCATCATCTTCCTTACCACAGACGGCTGGCTGATCCCTGCCCTCTTGGCTATCGCATAAGTGCTCGGCAGCTCGGCTGCCATCTCGCGTAGCCATTGTGCTTCGATGCGTGCCAAACCTTCCTTGAGCGTTTCGTTGGGGCCGAGTTTGGGTATTGGCATGGCTACCGCCCCCTCAGCGGCAGGCTCTGAGAGAGAATTGGGACTATGAGAGTTATCGGCAGTGGTAAAACTATCATTAACGCCTATTCCATTAGATTTTTCATTACTGAAGCCAAATGAATTGCCTAGTCCATTAGCGTTATTCGTGGAACAAGTGTTGAGCAGTGTTTTCACTGAGTCGCTGTCGATGACATCACTTGGGGCGCTGAGCCAGGCGCGTTCCAGCCAGTTTTCCAGTTCGCGGATATTGCCGAGCCAGTCCTGGCGCATGAGGACGGGCCATAGGGTAGCGTCGAGGAGTTTGCGGCGACTGTGACGTTGATTGAGGCGTGAGAGGTGTTGCTCTATCAGGGCGGGAATGTCTTCGCGGCGTTCGCGCAGCGGGGGCAGGCTGACGGGGAGCACATTGATGCGGTAGTAGAGGTCGAGGCGGAATTGTCCCTGCTCCACGCGGGCGGCGAGGTCTTGATTGGTGGCGACGACCAGTCGGAAGTCGGCGCGGCGGGTGGTGGTGTCGCCCAGGCGGGTGATCATTCCGTCCTGAATCACCTTGAGCAGCTTGGTCTGGGTGGCGAGCGGCAGCTCACCGATTTCATCCAGAAACAGGGTGCCGCCTTCGGCCTGTTCCATCAGGCCCGCCTTGCCGCGATTGCCCGCGCCGGTGAAGGCACCGGCTTGATAGCCGAACATCTCGGACTCGAACAGGCTTTCGGGGATGGCGCCACAGTTCACCTCGATGAAGGGGCCGTCGGCGCGTTGGCTCCAGCGATGCAGTTGATGGGCGAAGGCCGTCTTGCCGACCCCGGATTCGCCCAGCATCAGTACCGTGGCGTTGGTGGGCGCGACCCGCTTGAGCAGCAGCGCTATCTCCCGCATCACGGGGCTTTTGACCTGTAGCTCGCCCAGTTCCAGCGCGGCGTCTTCGCATTCCGCCTGCTCGCGCGCGGCCTGCTCGCACAGGGCACGCCCCTGCTGCTGCGCGTCATGGGTGGTCTGCTCGGCACCGGAGCGCGCACTCCCCACCGCCCCCCAATCACTTTCCCCCGCACTCCCCCCGCCCAGCTCACTGCCCCGCGAGTTGCGCCGCAGGTGATCCGTGAAGCGCTGCTGGAGCACGGCATATTCCTGCTGCAGCAGCTGGATATCGGTGAGATCCATCGAGCGGCTGACCACGCACTCGAGCTTGCCCGCGACGAATACCGGATGCGCCTGCGCCACCACTCGCCGTCCAGTGGCGGTGAGCTGCATCATCTGCAGCGTTCGCCCCGTGCGCAGCACCTCCAGGCTGATGGAGGGCTTGAGCACCCCGCTGGCTTCCAGGTCATGCACGTTGGCGGCACACAGCGCCTCACGCGTCATGCCATAGACCGCCGCGGCGCCGGGGCTGACATCCAGCACCTGGCCATCCGCGCTCACCACGAAATAGTGGTCATGGGCGGTGTCGATGATGGTCTTGAGAATCTGGTGGTCGAGCTCTGACATGGCGGGCACCTCATGGTCGAGCCTGTGAATCGGGGCGGGGCTATCTATCAGGTCTTTCCAGCACTTCTTTTTACCGGCTCTTTCTTGCACGTCTTTCAAGAGGTGCTTTTGACGACAGCGCACTACCTGACAGTGCGCTGCAAGTACTGCGCTAAAAGACACTCTCGATGATGCCTGAATGTGATCCACAAATGAATCGACGATCCATTTTTGAATCGGTATTAGCGGAAGAGTGATCCACAAATGAATCACTCGACAACCACCTCTTTAAAAAATCCAATAAAATCAATCGTCTGAAAATTGGCATGGTTACTGCAATGCTGGGGTATGCGCCAAGGAAGATCGCCGGCTTTCATGACACCGTCCGGCCAGGCGATCAGGCGAACCATCACAATACCCCGCTCGTCGTCAGAGAATTACGAGCGACTCAAGACCCTGGAGAGACAGATGAGCGAATTCAATCAGCCACTGGGCGGCAACGACATGCCACGTTTCGGCGGCCCGGCCACCATGATGCGCCTGCCGGCTCAGGAAACCGCAGAAGGCCTGGATGCCGCCTTCATCGGCATTCCGCTGGACATCGGTACCTCCAACCGTCCGGGCGCGCGCCTCGGCCCGCGTCAGATCCGTGATGAATCGCGCATGCTGCGCCCCTACAACATGGCCACCCGCGCCGCGCCCTTCGACAGCCTGCAGGTGGCGGACATCGGCGATGTGCCGATCAACACCTTCCACCTGCCCAAGAGCATGGACATCATCGAGAAATTCTACGATGAAGTGCTCAGACACGATTGCGTGCCGCTCACCCTGGGCGGTGACCACACCGTCACCCTGCCGGTGCTGCGCGCCATCGCCAAGAAGCACGGGCCAGTCGGTCTGATCCACATCGATGCCCACGCCGACGTGAATGACCACATGTTCGGCGAGCCCATCGCCCACGGCACGCCGATTCGTCGCGCCCAGGAAGAAGGCCTGCTCGACAGCCACCGCGTGGTGCAGATCGGCCTGCGTGGCACCGGCTACTCCGCCGATGACTTCGACTGGTGCCGTCAGCAGGGCTTCCGCGTGGAAACCGCCGAGATGTGCTGGTTCAAGTCACTCGCCCCGCTGATGGCCGAAGTGCGTGACATGATGGGCGATCGCCCGGTGTACATCACCTTCGACATCGACGGACTGGACCCCTCCGTCGCCCCCGGCACCGGCACCGTGGAAGCCGGCGGCCTGACCATGCCCCAGGGCATGGAAATCGTGCGCGGCGCACGTGGCCTCAATATCGTCGGCGGTGACCTGATGGAAGTCTCCCCACCCTACGACACCAGCGGCAACACCGCGCTGATGGGCGCGACCCTGCTCTACGAGATGCTCTGCGTACTGCCGGGCGTGCAACAGCGCGACTGAGTCGCACCGCGCCTCCATAGCCAGTGAAAGACCCCGCCGGAGGGCGGGTCGCGTGCCAGGGGCCTGTCCCGTCCCTGGCACGTGAAGAATCCCCCGCGAAGACGGCATGTCGCATGCCGAATGACCGATCAGAGCCTGACCATTACAACAAGATCAAGGTGACCCGAATGACAACCAGCATCGACCCGACGGCGGAGCACGCACCGTCCCAGCATGACTCCGCGTCTGACTCCGCCGCGACCCCAGCGGCCCGCCCGAAGAAGGACCTGATCGCCACCCGCCCGGTGCCGCTCACGGCCAGGGGGCTGATGAAATTCCTGGTGCCGTCACTGCTCGGCGTCAGCTTCTTCCTGGTGCCGTTCAGCGTTGGCGACACCATCAACATCGGCATGGGCCTGATGGCCGATTGGCTCAAGGCCACGCTCGGCAGCGCCTTGCCCGCCATCGCCGTCGCGGTGCTGTGTCTGTCGGTGATCCTCACCGGCTTCGTCAAGCTCGCCAAGCCGAACTGGGCACGTCAGGGCGCAGCGCATGAGCTGTTCGATGTCGCGCCGGTGTGGTTTGCCATGCGCGCCCTCGGCGCCATCTTCGCGCTGATGACCTACTTCCAGTGGGGGCCAACCGCCGTCACCGCGGCCTTCACCGGCGGCGTGATGCTCAATGATCTCGCCCCTGTCCTGCTGACCTTCTTCTTCTTCGCGGCCATTCTGCTGCCGCTGCTGGTGGACTTCGGCTTCATGGAATTCATCGGCAGTCTGGTGCGCCGTCCGTTCCGCGCCATCTTCAATCTGCCGGGACGCAGTGCCATCGATGCCACCGCTTCATGGATGGGCTCCGGCACCGTCGGCGTGCTGATCACCACCCAGCAGTACGAGCAGGGCTTCTACAGCAAGCGCGAAGCGGCGGTGATCGCCACCAACTTCTCGGTAGTCTCGATCGCCTTCGCGTTGCTGGTCACCAGCTTCATGAACATCAATCACCTGTTCGTGCCCTTCTATCTGACCGTCGTCATCGCGGGCCTGATCGCCGCCGTCATCGTGCCGCGTCTGCCGCCGCTGTCGCGCAAGCGTGATGACTACCATGAGCCGGTCGGCTGTCAGATCAGTGAAGAGAACCAGAGCGACTGTGGCGTGCTGCGCTACTCACTCGGGATGGCCGTCGCGCGCGCCGAGCATGCCCCGGGCCCGCTCAAGCTGGTGAAATCGGCCGGTTTCAACGTGGCGGACATCTTCCTCGGTCTGCTGCCGGTGGTGATCGCCATCGGGACCGTGGCGCTGATGCTGGCCGAGTTCACGCCGGTCTTCACCTGGCTCTCCTACCCGATGATTCCGCTGCTGGAACTGCTGCAGATTCCCCACGCGGCAGAGGCAGCCCCGGCGACGCTGGTCGGCTTTGCCGACATGTTCCTGCCGGCGGTGCTGGCCAAGGACATCGACAGCGAACTGACCCGCTTCGTGATCGCCTGCCTGTCCCTGACCCAGTTGATCTACATGTCCGAGATCGGTGCCCTGCTGCTCAAGTCGAAGATTCCGCTCAAGATCTGGGAACTGGTGGCCATCTTCGTGCTGCGCACGCTGATCACCCTGCCGATCATCGCCGGTATCGCCCACGTCTTCGTATTCTGAGCCGAGGCCAGCACGCCGCAAGAGCGCTGTGCCACCACCAGCCTCCTGTGCCTGGACTCCTGTGCCTGGACTCCTGTGCCTGGACTCCTGTTCCTTGGACTCCTTTTCCTCATGACTTCCGGGGGCGCCACGGCGCTCCCGTCTGCCGGATAGCCTGCCATGACCTGTGCTGAACTCCTGATCCGACTGCTGCGTGACACCTACGGCGTCGATACCGTCTTCGGTATTCCCGGCGTACATACCGTCGAACTCTACCGGGGCCTGGAGCCCGACGCTGATCCCGCTGCGCGCACCATTCGCCACGTCACCCCGCGCCATGAACAGGGCGCCGGCTTCATGGCCGATGGCTATGCCCGCAGCACCGGCAAGCCCGGAGTGTGCTTCATCATCACCGGCCCGGGGATGACCAACATCACCACCGCGATGGGCCAGGCGCTGGCCGACTCCATCCCGATGCTGGTGATCTCCAGCGTCAATCGCTCCGACACCCTCGGGCGGGGCCAGGGGCGTCTGCATGAACTGCCCAGCCAGCAGCAGCTGGTCTCTGGCGTGGCGCGCTTCAGCCACACCCTGCTCGACCCGTCCGCGCTGCCGGAAGTGCTGGCCCGTGCCTTTGCGCTGTTCGAGGGTGCCCGCCCCGGCCCGGTGCATCTCGAGATTCCCATCGACCTGTTCAATGCCGAGATTCCACTGCCTGCCGGTCGCACCACCCATGACGTCTCGCGCTCACGCATCGGGCGTCTCGCGCCGGACCCGGCGCTGATCGACGAGGCCGTGGCCCTTCTGACAGGCGCCGAGCGCCCGCTGGTACTGCTGGGCGGTGGCTGTGTCGCCGCGCCTGAGGCCGCGCGTCAACTGGTGGAGGCCCTCGATGCCCCCACCGTCACCACCATCAATGCCAAGGGCCTGCTCGGCGGCGCCCACCCGCTGGATCTCGGCGCCAATGCCGCACTGCCTGCGGTACGCGAGCTGGCGCGCGACGCCGATGTGGTGCTGGCGATCGGCACCGAGCTTGGCGAGACCGATTACGACGTGGTGTTCGATGATGGCTTCGTGATCGGCGGAGAGTTGATCCGCATCGATATCGACCCCGAGCAGCTGGCGCGCAATCATTCGGCCGCGCTGGGTATCGTCGCCGATGCCGGCCTGGCGCTGGAGACGCTCGTCGATCGTCTGGCTGACCTCAAGGGCAACCCGAAAGGCACAGGTCGCGGCGCGCAGATCACCGCCGCGACACTGGAAGCCCTCGCCCTGCCGACCGACCCGGCCTTCGCGCCCTACGTGCCGCTGTTCGACACTCTGCAACACGCATTGCCAGAGGCCATCTGGGTCGGCGATTCCTGCGCGACGGTCTACGCAGCCAACCACCTGCTCAGCCAGCCGGCACCGCGCCGCTACTTCAATGCCTCCACCGGCTACGGCACGCTCGGCTACGGCCTGCCCGCCGCGATGGGCGCGACCCTGGGCCGCCCGGACCTGCCGGTGATCGCGCTGGTCGGCGATGGCGGCATCATGTTCACGCTGTCGGAACTCGCCTGCGCGGTGGAAGAACAGCTGCCGGTCGTCATCGTGCTGTGGCACAACCAGGGCTATGAGGAGATTCGCCGCTTCATGGACAACGCCGGCGTCACGCGCCTGGGCGTCGACATCCAGGCCCCCGACTTCCAGCTGCTGGCCCGCGGCTTCGGCTGTGCCGCCGTCGCCATCGATTCCCCCCAGGCACTGCAGGTCGCCTTGGACGAGCGCGACGCTAGCGCCCCGCTGCTGGTGGAAATCGACGCGGCCGGGTGGCATGCCGCCGTCTCGCCCTGATGACACCTGACGCTGGTGGCGGCGCCGAACGCCGTAAACCAGCGTCCCTGACATAGCCTCCAACAGAGAGCGCCACGCCCCTGCGAGCCTGAACGCCAGACAGTCACTCATTCGAAGCCATAACCACAACAACAAACATGAGACTACTGACATGTCATTCCTGACCAGATTCATCGGCAAGGACACCCTGAGTCATCAGCAGAACAAGAGCCTGGGTGCGCTTGGCACCATGGCGTTGTGGCTGGGGGCCAACGTGGTCGTGACCACGATCCTGACCGGCATGCTGCTGGTACCTGACCTGACCTTCTCCACCGCCATCGGCAGCATTCTGATCGGCTCGCTGATTGGCGCCATCCCGCTGTTGCTGGTGGGCCTGATGGGACAACGTACCGGCCTGACCAGCATGGTGCTGACCCGACGCGCCTATGGACCATCGGGCAGCAAGCTGATCTCGCTCATCAACATGGGCGTGCTGATCGCCTGGAGCTGGATCCAGGCGCTGCTGGCCGGCATGAGTCTGGACTACGCCATCAGTGAGATGACGGGATATTCCAACCTGCCGTTGATGACCGTGGCGTGTGAGGTCATCGTCGTGATGATCGTGCTGCGCGGCCATCTGGGCATCGAGCGGGTGGAGCGCTGGGCGGCACTGGCGATGGGCGGTCTGGCAGCGCTGGTCATCTATCAGCTGAACCATCACTACGATCTCACCACCCTGATCGATATTCCTCAGGAATCCCGCAATGGCATCACCCTGGGCATCGCTTTCGATATCGTGATCGCCACGGCGTTCTCCTGGATTTCCTCCTCGGCCGATTACAACCGCAACTGCAAGAGCGGCAAGATCGCGATCTGGGCGACCTATGCCGGGTATGTGCTCGCGGCATTGATCGCCATGGGTCTGGGCGCTGCGGTTTCCGGTCTTTCCGTACTCAACGGCCTGGAACAGACCTATGATCCCACTCGTCTGCTCTCAGGATTCGGGTTCGGGCTGCCTGCCGCGTTGGTCATCTTCTTCTCCGTCATGACCACCAACGTGATGGCCGTCTACAGCGCTACGCTGTCCTGCATGAACGTGGCCCCTAAGATGAGCTTCTGGAAGCCGGCATTGATCATCGGCGTGGTGACCGTCTTCGGCGCGCTGATCCCCGGGATTCTCGATCAGTTCCAGAACTTCCTGCTCATCATCGGAGCACTGTTCATTCCGGCCTTCGCGGTCATGATCGCGGACTACTATCTGGTGGGTACCCAGGGCTATGACGCGTCACTGCTGGAAGCGACGCATCAGGTGGGCCGCAAGACGTCCGGCGTCGCCATCGGGGCTTACCTGATGGGCGCCGCACTCGCCGCCTACTGGACTCTCGTTTCACCTCTTGCCTTCGGTGCCTCTCTGCCGGTCTTCCTGATCACCGGGGGGCTCTACTGGCTGGGCACTGCGCTGCTGACACAGCACGAAGACAACAGTGCCGACCTTGCCGCCCGCCCCGCCACTCTGCCGACGGACCGTGCCGCATGAGACTTTGCATCGCACAGACAGACCCGATTCGCGGCGATATCAGACGCAATCTGGAGACGCTAGACCGCCTGTGCGAGCAGGCGGTACTAGCCGGGGCGGATCTCCTGGCTCTTCCCGAGCTGGCACTGACCGGCTACAACATCTTCGCGCAACTCGACGTCCTGGCCGACGACGGCACCCTGCAACGCCAGGTGGCAGAGCTGGCGCGCCGCCACGGGCTCTTTCTCCTGTTCGGCGTCGCACAACGCCACGTCGACGGCAGCCTGAGAAATTCAGCGGTGCTGATCGGAGAGGATGGTACGACTCTGGCCAGCTATCACAAACGCCACCTGTGGGATGAGGAGGCACGCCATTTCACTCCGGGAGAGGCACTGTGCGTCGTGGAGACACGCCTGGGGAGGCTGGGATTGATGATCTGTTATGACAATGAATTCCCGGAGATGGCGCGAGCGCTGGCACAGTCAGGCGCCCAGGTGATTCTTTCGCCGACCGCCAACATGCTGCCGAATGCGGAGCGTCAGATACTGCAGATCCGGGCCCGCGCCATCGACAATCAATGCTTCGTCGCCTGTATCAATCGCGCAGGCCGCGAGGATAATCTCCACTATTGCGGGCACAGCCTGGTCGCGGGGCCTGATGGCGAAGTCATTGGCCAGCTGGGCACGCAGACTGGCACGCTGATGATAGATATCGATCTACAGCAGATTGCCGAAAGCCAGCGACATCAGCACTACCTGAAAGATCTGCGTCCGCCGACGAGACCCCAGTCATGACACATTTCTCACTTCCACGGGGCAATGCTGAGCACTGGTACCGGACACGTCGCCTGAGTGATGACATCACGTTGATCGATGAACCGGGGATCAAGCCCTTCTATCGCTGCAACATCTGGCACGTGCGTGGCCGAGATCGCGATCTCGTCGTCGATTTCGGGCTGGGGGCGGTGCCATTGCGACAGCAGGTCGCCTTGCTGGCAGAGCGTGACATCACGGCGATCGCCAGCCACTGCCATTTCGACCACATCGGGGCGGCGCATGAATTCGGCTGCTGCCATGTGCACGCGGCGGAAGCCGGTATCCTGGCCGCACCGGACAATCAACACACCCTGGCCGACCTGTTCCTGGACAATGAGATGTTCGACATCCTGCCGCCTGCCCCCTATACGCATACCAGATATCGCATCACAGCACCCGCCAGCATCGCCGAGGTAGAAGATGGTGATGTGATTGACCTGGGAGGTCGCACTTTCACGGTATTGCATACCCCGGGCCACTCGCCAGGCGGACTGGCACTCTGGGAGTCACGGACCGGCACCCTGATATCAGGCGACGTCATCTATGACGGCGAGCTCATCGAGGATGCCTACCACAGCGATCTCGATGACTACACAAAGAGCCTCAGACGCCTGCGCGAGTTACCGGTGAGGACGGTGCATGGAGGACACTTCCCAAGTTTCTCGGGGGAACGCCTGCACACCCTCATCGATCAATGGCTCAGAGGTCATCAGCGCTGAGTCACTTTCGTCTTCACGACAACTCGCATCACTTCATTCCAGAAATTCTCAGGCCAGAACCATCAATGCAAGGAACTCCCATGTCAGCTACCTCATTGCACAAGCTCGATCAGCAGTTCATCAACAACGAGTGGGTCAAGTCCCACGGCGAGCGCCGTCTGGCGGTCACCAATCCTTTCGAGGAAACCGTCATCGCCGAGGTGACGGCGGGGGATGCGCGTGATGTGGAGGCCGCCGTCACGGCGGCTGCCAATGCCTTCGAGGGCTGGCAGGCACTGAGTGGCGCCGAGCGTGCGGTCTATCTGGAGGCCTTCGCCGAGGGGCTGACATCTCGCCGGGAAGCGCTGGTGGAGATGTCGTGCCGCAACAACGGCAAGATTCGCGCCGAGGCCGAGATCGATCTCGATGACGCCATCGGCTGCTACCGCTATTACGCCGAGCAGGCACGCGCGCTGGATGCCCGTCAGGGCGCGGTGGTAGCGCATGATGTCGAAGGCTATGCGGCGCACAGCTATCAGGAACCGGCCGGCGTGGTGGGGTTGATCACGCCGTGGAACTTCCCGCTGGTCACCAGTGCCTGGAAGGTCGCGCCGGCGCTCGCCGCGGGCTGCACCCTGGTGATCAAGCCGTCTGAAGTGACGCCGCTGCCGGAACAGGTGATGGCCGAGATCGCACTGGAAGCCGGACTGCCGGCAGGCGTGTTCAACCTGCTGCACGGCGATGGCGAGGGCATCGGCGCGCCGCTGACGCGTCATCCGCGCATCGACAAGATCTCCTTCACCGGCAGCAACGTGGTCGGCGAGAAGGTCATGCAGGCGGCGGCCTGCGGTACGCGTGGGGTGTCGCTGGAACTGGGCGGCAAGTCAGCGATCATCGTGCTGGAAGATGCCGACATCGACGACGCCGCTGACTGGGTGATGGCCGGCATCTACTTCAATGCCGGGCAGATCTGCTCCGCCACCTCGCGCCTGCTGGTGCATGAGGCCATCGCCGATGACCTGCACACCGCGCTTGCCAGTCGTATCGATGCACTGGTGCTGGGTGACCCGCTGGACGCCGCGACCCAGATGGGACCGATGACCAGCGCCCGCCAACGTGACACCGTGCTGGGCTATCTCAATGTGGCGCGCGAGGAAGGTCTGACGGCGCTGCGCGATGACACTCATCGCAGCCTGCCGACCAAGGGCTACTTCGTGGCGCCGACGCTTTACACCGATGTCCCGGTGGAGAGCCGTCTGTGGCGTGAGGAGATCTTCGGGCCGGTGCTGTGCTCACGTCGCGTGGCGGATGAGGCCGAGGCGATTCGCCTCGCCAACGACAGCGATTTCGGGCTGGTGGCCACGGTGGTCAGCGGTGATGCCAGGCGCGCCCAGCGAGTCGGCCGCCGTCTGCGCGCAGGCGTGGTGTGGTACAACAGCGAGCAGCTGCCGCTGGTACAGGCCAGCTGGGGTGGCTTCAAGCGCAGCGGCATCGGCCGTGAACTGGGCCCGTGGGGCCTGGCGGGCTATCTGGAGGTCAAGCACATCATCGGGCCGGTACTTGACTGAACGTATTGGCTGAGCGTCTTGCCTGATCAGATGACGAAAACGCCCCGCCTCGGCAATCCCCGAGGCGGGGCGTTTTCATTCACCTTTTTACTTCACCACTTTTCCTTTGCGGCTTCCCTTCACGGCTTTCCCATGAAACCAGCGCCTTCTCCTATCAGCCGGCCGCCGCCGTCTGGCTGACCCCATCCCGTGCGCAGCACTGGCCACAATGGCTGCCGTGGATGCTCAGCGCCTGCCAGGCATCGAAGGTGCTCAGATAGATCTCGCCGCCGAGATTGACCGGCAGTTCAGAGCGCTTGAGGCGGTCCATCACCGGGCCCTTCACTTCGCTCAGATGCAGCGACACCCCGGCTGCCGTCAGGCGTTCATTGATGACTTCCAGACTTTCCAGCGCGGAGGCATCGATCAGGTTGACCGCCTGGCAGGCCAGCACCAGATGCCTGAGCGACGGCTGCTGTGCCACCAGCGCCAGCACGGTGTCTTCCAGATAGCGCGCATTGGCGAAATACAGGCTCTCATCGATGCGCAGTATCGCCAGCTCCGGGTCGGTCTCGACCTCATGTCGCTCGACATTGCGAAAGTGCTCACTGCCCGGCACGCGTCCGACCAGCGCACTGTGCGGCTGGCTGGTGCGCTTGAGATAGAGCCCCAGTGACACGAGGATGCCGACGATGATGCCGCTCTCCACCCCCTGCACGAGGGTGATGATCAGCGTGATCATCAGGGCCGCCCCATCGCCCTTCGAGTAGCGGAAGGTGCGCTTGATCGCCGCGAGGTCGATCAGACTGCTGGTGGCGACGATGATGATGGCCGCCAGCGTCGCGCGTGGCAGCCACGCCAGCCAGTCCGTCAACCACAGACTGGCGAGCAGAATGCCGATGGCCGTGAAGGCCCCCGCCAGTGGCGTGGCTGCCCCGGCATCGAAGTTGACCACCGAGCGCGACAGCCCGCCCGAGATCGGCATGCCGCCGCTGACGCCTGCGCCCATGTTGGAGAGCCCCAGCGCGATCAGCTCCTTGTCGGGGTCGATGCGCTGACGCCGACGCGCGGCGAGGGTCTGGGCCAGTGCCAGCGACTCGACGAAGCCGACCACGCTGATCAGCAGCGCCGACACCAGCAGTCCCGACCAGTCATTGCTGACAAGGGACGGCAGGCTCAGGGTGGGCAAGCCGCCGGGCACGCTGCCGACCAGTGCCATGCCCTGCTCGCCAAGCCGCAGCCCCCAGGCCAGCAGACTGGACAGGATGACGGCGAGGATCGGCGTGGTCTTGCACAGCATGCCCGCTGCGCTCTCACTCATCCCGAGGGCCATCAGGCCCTGCTTGAGATGACGACGCGCCAGCGTCAGGGCGGTCCAGCAGCCCAGCCCGAGGGCCAGTGTCGGCCAATGCACGCCGGCCCCTTGCGGCAATGACAGCCACGACTCCCCCATCTCGAGCAGATTGCCGCCACTCAGGCGCAGGCCGCTCATGGGCCCGAGCTGGCTGGCGATGATCAGGACACCGGAGGCCGTCATGAACCCGGAGATCACCGGGTGGCTGATGAAATTCACCAGCGCCCCCAACCGCAACAGCCCCATCGCCACCAGCATGGCACCGGAGATGAGCGCCAGCAGCAGCGCAGCCGCGAGCATCTCGGGCGTCGAGAGCGCGGCACCATCGGCACCGCTCATGCCTGCGATGGCAGACGCCGTCATCAACGAGATGATCGCCACCGGCCCGACAGCCAGCGTGCTGCTGGTGCCGAACAGCGCATACAGCACCAGCGGCAACATGCTGGCATACAGGCCGACCTGCGCCGGCAGCCCCGCCAGCAGCGCATAGGCGAGTGCCTGCGGCACCAGCATGACACTGACGATCACCGCCGCCAGCAGATCTCGCCCGAGACTCTGGCGATCATACTGGGCAAGCCAACCCGCCAGCGGCAGCCAGCGGGCCAGCGCGCCGCGCGAGCGGGCGTGGGTCAGCTCGGACGGCTCAGACATCGCGTGACGCCGGACGCGCCAGCCACTCATGGCCCTTGAGCATCAGGTTCCAGTAGATGAACGGCAGGCCACGTGCCTTGAGCTGCCAGGCCAGGCGCGTCGGACGGGTACCGTCATTGAGCCACTTGGGGAAGGTCGGCTGCAGCTCACCGCCGTAGCCGAATTCCGCCAGCACGATGCGTCCGTTCTCCACCGTCAATGGACAGGAGCCATAGCCACGATAGCCCGCCGCCAGCGAGTCGCCGGCCAGGGTCGCGAGCAGATTCTCCACCACCACCGGCGCCTGCTTGCGCACGGCCGCGGCGGTCTTGGCGTTCGAGGTACCGCTGATATCCCCCAGTCCGAAGATGTCGGGATGGGTGATGTGCTGCAGGGTCTCGGGTTCAAGCTCCAGCCAGCCAGCGGCGTTGGCAAGCCCCGAGTCCTTGATCAAGGCCGGCGCCTTCTGGGGCGGTACCACATGCAGCATGTCGAAGGACTGCTCGACGATCTGCGGCTCACCGCCTTCCTCGGCCGCCGCCACCTCGAAGCGCGCCGTCTGCGCTTCCCCATCCACGGCGATCAGACGCTGATGGAACTGCACCTCGATGCCATAGCCCTTCACAGCCTCTTCCAGCGCAGGCACATAGGCCGGCACGCCGAACATCACGCCCCCGGCGTTGTGGAAGGTGACCTCCAGCTGACCGAGCACATCTTCACGCTGCCAGTGATCGCAGGACAGGTACATCGCCTTCTGGGGGGCGCCGGCACACTTGATCGGCATCGGTGGCTGGGTGAACAGCGCACGACCGCTGCGCAGGGACTGCACCAGCTGCCAGGTATAAGGCGCGAGATCATAACGGTAATTGGAGGTGACGCCATTCTTGCCCAAGGTCTCTTCGAGGCCTTCGATGGCCGCCCAGTCCAGCTCAAGCCCGATGGCCACCACCAGACGCTCATAGCGAAGCTTGCGCCCATCCCCCAACGTGACCTCATGCGCGTCCGCGTCGATGCCCACCACGGACTCGCGATACCAGTGCACGCCCTTGGGCATCACCGTGGACATCGGCCGGCGAGTGGACTCCGGGGTGAAGATCCCGCCGCCGACCATCGTCCAGCCCGGCTGATAGCTGTGCTGCTCCGATGGCTCGACGATGGCGATATCCATGCCGGCCTGACGCTTGAGCAGGCTGGCTGCCACGGCAATCCCGCCGGCCCCTCCTCCCAGAATCACCACCTTGTGGGCATTGGGGGGCACCGTGACGGTCGTCTCGCCCCTGGTTGCTGGTGACGGTGATGAGGCTGAATCGCTGGCGGGATTGTTCATCCGTGACTCCTTGAAAAGAAAATTGGCATAGAAACGTAAGAAGTCTACGTCATTTATTTACCTGTGCAGGCGGCGAGGGTCAGAAACGATTGAGCGGAATCTTGAGATAGGCCTGATCATTGGCGTCCTGAGGCGGCATCTGGCCGGCCCGCATGTTGACCTGGACCGCCGGCAGCATCAGGCGCGGCATGCCAAGCCCGGCATCGCGCTTCGAACGCATGGCCACGAAGGCCGCTTCATCGACTCCGGTGTGCACGTGGATGTTGTGCTTACGCTGCTCCCCGACCGTGGTCTCACAACAGAAGCCCTCGCGCCCTTCGGCGGAATAGTCGTGACACAGGTACAGGCGGGTGCTGTCAGGCAGCGCCAGCACCTTGTGGATCGAGCGGTACAGGGTGCGCGCATCACCGCCGGGGAAGTCACAGCGCGCGGTGCCGTAATCGGGCATGAACAGCGTATCGCCGACGAAGACGGCGTCTCCGATCACATAGCTCACGCAGGCCGGCGTATGGCCCGGAGTATGCAGAACGCGGCATTCAAGCCCGCCGATGGCCAGGCTGTCGCCCTCTTCCAGCAAGCGGTCGAACTGACGTCCGTCACGCGCGAAACCCGCCTCGGCCGCGAAGATGTCCGCAAAGATGTCCTGCACCTCACGGATACGTGCCCCGATCGCCAGCTGGCAATCAAGCTTGTCTTTCAGGTAGGCGGCGGCCGACAGGTGGTCGGCATGGACGTGGGTCTCGAGAATCCATTCCACCTCCAGCGACTCGTCCGCGATGTGGGCCAGCAGGGCATCCGCCGACTGCGTGGTGGTACGGGCTGCGGGGTAATCGAAATCCAGTACCGGATCAATGATCGCGCAACGCCGGGAGTGCGGGTCACGCACCAGATGCGTGAAGGTATTGCTGTCTTCGTCGAAGAAGCTCTCGACATGGGGCTGCAGTGTCGGGGTTGCCATCCTTCGGCCTCCTGAGTCAATCAAGGGTGAATGGACCTCAGCCTACGCCTGTCCGGGCGCGAACGCAAAAATAGAATAACGATAAAACCATTTGGAATAACGGTAGCACCTAATTGATAACCTATTGATATCAGCCATCAAAAAAGGCACGTGACGGTGCCTCGGATATCGCCAGGCGCGCCTCTCACCCTAAGGTATAGCGGATAAACGATATCGCTCACGTTAGGCTATTATTGTCAGGTGACACGATTCACCTATACACTCTTGAACGATTAACCTCCGCGAATCGCTGTCTTTCCTTCACGCCTCATTGGATGAGCTACGCCATGCCACGCATTCTTCAATGGTCGATCACGGTCGCTCTCGCCGGCTTCCTGTTCGGCTTCGATACCGCTGTCATCTCAGGTGCGGACACCTCTCTGCAGAGCCAGTGGGGTCTCAGCGACCTCATGCACGGCCTGGTCATCATGTCGATGGCACTGTGGGGCACGGTCATCGGTGCCATCTTCGGCAACTGGCCGACAGATCACTTCGGCCGCCGCGCGACCCTGATCGGGATCGGGATCCTCTATCTGGTCTCGGCGCTGGGCTCGGCGCTGGCCACCGACCCTTACGTGTTCTCGTTCTTCCGCCTGCTGGGGGGCCTGGGTGTCGGCGCGTCCTCCGTGGCAGCGCCCATCTACATCTCCGAGATCGCCCCCCGCGAGCGCCGGGGCGCGCTGGTCGGGCTCTACCAGTTCAACGTGGTGTTCGGGATCGTGATCGCCTTCGTCTCCAACTACTTCATCGGCTTCATGGACGGCGAGAACTGGCGCTGGATGCTGGGGGTGGAAGCCGTGCCGGCAGCGCTCTACCTGCTGATGATCTGCAAGGTACCGCGCAGCCCGCGCTGGTTGATCCTCAAGCGCAATGACGAGGCGGCCGCCGCCGAGATCATCCGACTGATCAATCCCAAGGCCGACATCGCCGAGGAAATCGCCATCATCCGTGGCACGGAAAGCGAAGAAAGTGCCAAGCAGCACACCCGCCTGTTCGCCTGGCGCTACCGCCTGCCGATCCTGTTCGCCTTCCTGATCGCGGCCTTCAATCAGCTCTCCGGCATCAACTTCATCATCTACTACGCGCCGCGCATTCTGGCCGAGGCGCAGCTGGAATCAAGCGCCGCCCTGCTCTCGACGGCCGGAATCGGGGTCATCAATCTGGTCTTCACCATGCTGGGGATGTCACTGATCGACAAGCTGGGCCGCCGTACCCTGATCCTGATCGGCTCGGCCGGCTATCTGCTGTCGCTGTGCCTGATCGCCTGGGCCTTCCATCTCGAGGACTTCTCCGCCATGGGCGGCTATGGCGTGCCAATCCTGCTGGGCGTGTTCATCGCGGCGCATGCCATGAGTCAGGGCACGGTGATCTGGGTGTTCATCTCCGAGATCTTCCCCAACAAGGTCCGTGCCATGGGGCAGTCCTTCGGCAGCTCCGTACACTGGATCTTCGCGGCCCTGATCGCGCTGCTGATGCCCACCATCCTCAGCCAGTTCAGCGGTGGGCCGGTGTTCGCCTTCTTCGCCTTCATGATGCTGCTGCAGCTGATCTTCGTGCTGTTCTTCATGCCCGAGACCAAGGGTGTCTCGCTTGAGGAGCTTCAGGGCCGCCTGGTTCGTCCCACCCGACGCGAACAGGCCGCAGCGCTCGAACCCCAGAGCCGCTGACCCGCGACGGCCCGCCTCTCGGCTGACACATGCCATCCCCACGACGCCCCGCCCTGCGGGGCGTTCTCGTTGCTGCCCTCTTGATTGCCCTCGTCAGTTCCCTCTTCAGCCCCCTTGAGTGCCCTCTTCACTGCCCGGTTCACGATGTCGTGAAACGTTCAATCAGCGTGTCATCAGCGCCATCGCAACAGACAGGCGCAACGTCTGAAAATTACGAATCATTACTGACATATCCTTTGGTATCGAAAGCATTGCGGGGGCGCCAAATTTAGTGAAATGATCCATCCGAAACGTTTCGGAAGATGCTTTCCAGCGATTTCACGCCCAGACACCTTGCCAGAGGCCTGCACCATGCCACCGAAGATCACTCTGAAATATCTCGCCACTGAACTGGGGCTCTCGGTGACTACCGTCTCTCGCGCCCTGGGGGGGTTCGAGGATGTCAGCGTAGCGACGCGTGAACGAGTCCAGGCCTTCGCCAACGACGTGGGCTATCAACCCAACCAGAGCGCACGCCGACTGAAGACCGGCCGCACCTCCTCGGTGGGCTACATCATGAACGGCGCCCAGGGCGACTTTCGTGACCAGTTCAACACCCGCCTGCTGGTGGCGCTGGGGCAGGCACTGCACGATGCCGCACCGGAGCACGACCTCATCGTCACCACGGTGCCGGAAGACCGCCACGAGCTGGAGACCTACAAGCGTTTCATCGATGGCGGCAAGGTGGACTCCTTCGTGGTGGCGCGTACCTGCATCCAGGACCCGCGCGTCGATTTCCTGCTCGACAGCGGTGTCCCCTTCGTCACCCACGGTCGCACCGGCCGCGCCGACGAGCACGACTGGGTCGACATCAATGCCGCCGATGGTTTCCTGCGCGCCACTCGCCATCTGATCCAGCAGGGACATCGCAACATCCTGTTCCTCAACTTCTTCAGCGATCTCTATACCGCGGTGGAGCGTGAGACCGGCTATCTGCAGGCCATGCGCGAGGCCAGCCTCGCCCCCAGCTCACGCCATTGCCCCCACGGTTACGCCAGCGCCTATCAGGTCGCCAGAGAGGTGCTGGCGAGTGCCGATGCCCCCACCGCCTTCGTGTGTGCCAGCGACATCTTCGCCTACGGGGTGATGGAAGCCGTCAGCGAGAGCGGGCGGGCGCCCGGCCGGGATATCGCCATCATCGGGGCGGACAACCTGCCACCGCTGATGTACCAACAGCCCAGCCTGAGCACGCTGGACATCTCCTTCGAGACCGTCAGCCAAGCGCTGATCGAGCTGGTACTGGCCCCGCGAGAGGGTGTGCCACGCCACCGCTGTTTCGATTACGAGCTTCTGCTGCGCGATACCACTGCCTGACGCGCCGCCCGTGAACGCTGCCCCTTCATCCCACTACCCGCCCCGGGAGACACCCATGCGCAAGATGCCGACCGCCCTCGCCGTGATGGCACTGTTGGGCAGCACCTCCGCCCTCGCTGACCTCACCTTCTTCAGCACCCAGGCAAGGCCGCTGGAAGAAGCCCAGCAGATGCGCGAGATCGCCCTGGCCCCCTACGCCGAGTCCATCGATTACATGCCGCAGGAAACCGGTACCTTCCTGTCACGACTGGAGGCGGAGAAGTCGAGTCCCGAAGGCGCGCTGGACCTGCTCGGCGGCCTGCATGGCGAGCTGGGCTCGCTGACGCCCGGCATTCTCGCGCCACTGGATACGCTGGCAAGCAAGCTCAAGGACAAGGGCATCAGCGAGCAATACCTGACGCTGGGCAAGCTGGGCGGCGAGCAGCAGCGCTACATCCCCTGGATGCAGGCCACCTACATCATGGCGGCCAATCGCAAGGCGCTGCCCTACCTGCCCGAAGGCGCGGATCTCGATGCACTGAGCTATGACGAGCTGCTGGCCTGGGGGCGCAATCTCGAGACCGCCACCGGCCAGCCCAAGCTGGGCTTCCCGGCCGGTCGCAAGGGGCTGATCCACCGCTTCCTGGAAGGCTATCTCTATCCCTCCTTCACCCATTCGGTGGTGCGCGAGTTCCGCAGCGCCGATGCCGTGGCCATGTGGCAGAAGTTCCGCGAGATCTGGGCGGTGACCAATCCACGCTCCACCGCCTACGGCTTCATGCAGGAACCGCTGCTCAATGGTGAGGTATGGGTGGCGTTCGATCACACCGCGCGCCTCAAGGATGCCTTCAACAAGCGTCCCGATGACTTCGTGGCCTTCCCGGCGCCGGCAGGCCCCAGCGGTCGCGGCTACATGCCGGTGGTGGCAGGGCTGGCGATGCCGGCCAATGCCTCCGACCCCGCAGCCAGTCGCAAGCTGATCCGCTATCTGATGACGCCCGAGGCCCAGATTCGCACTCTGCGCGCCACCAACTTCTTCCCCGTGGTCACCGCTGAATTGCCTGATGATCTGCCCGCCAGCATTCGCATGTCCGGCAAGGCGGTGGCGACACAGTCTTCCGCCGAGGATGCCGTGCTGTCCCTGCTGCCCAGCGGCCTGGGGCAACAGGCGGGCCTGTTCAACAAGATCTACCGCGATGCCTTCGTGCAGATCGTGCTGCGCGACGCCGACATCGAGGAGACGCTGGATATTCTCGCGCCGCGCCTGCAGACGCTGATCGACACCGCAGGGGCCAGCTGCTGGCTGCCGGACACGCCCAGCGACGGCCCCTGCCCGGTCAAGTAATTCGCTCACACGAGCCGTCGCTCGACAGCACCGACAGAACGCAACACTCGCAACACTTGCAACACAAGCAGCAGCAACGGCACCCCTCGACGGGTCGCCATGACGGTACGCCAACCCCTGTCATGCCGACCCGGTGCCACGAACCCCTTCCGACACGCCATCACAACAACGTCAAAGGTGAGCAAAGATGAAGCACGATCGCTGGCTACCTTATTACCTGATCGCCCCCAGCCTGCTGTTCATGGGCGCCTTCTTCCTCTACCCCTTTCTGGAGATCTTCGCCCAGGCCTTCACCCAGCCTGACGGCGGCGTGAGCCTCGCCAACTTCACGCGCATCTATCAGGACTTCAATTTCTGGCCCTCGCTCAAGAACACCCTGCTGCTCACCGGTGTCGTGGTGCCGGTCCAGCTGGTGCTGGCCATCGGCATGGCGCTGATGGTCACAAAGATGAACAAGGGGCGCGACAGCATCCTCTACATCTGGACCATCCCGCTGGGCATCTCCGATCTGGCCGCCGGCATCATCTGGCTGGCGATTCTGGAACAGTTCGGGTTTCTCAACAGCTTCTTGAGCGCGGTCAGCGTGATCGATGCGCCAACCTCGTGGCTCAACTATCAGAACGCCTTCGCGTTGTTCCTGGCGGTGGTGGTCGCGGAAATCTGGCGCGGCACCGCCATCGTGCTGGTGATCCTGGTGTCGGGCATGGGGCTGATCCCCAAGGAATATGACGAGGCCGGTCAGGTGTTCGGCGCCAGCTACTGGCAGCGCCTGTGGAAGATCACCCTGCCGATGCTGCGCCCGAGCATCCAGTCGGCACTGATCCTGCGCACCCTGCTGGCACTGGAAGTCTTCGCGGTGGTGATGATGCTGGGCGGCAGCGACATGCCGGTACTGATGAGCGAGACCTTCGACTGGCAGTTCCTCTATCAGCAGACCGGCGCCGCCTCCGCCTACGCGGTGCTGATCATGCTGATCTCGGTAGTCATCACCGGCTGCTACCTCAAGTTCCTCAACGTTCCGAAGGAGGCACGCTGATGAAATCCACGACATCCGAGGCCATCATGCCGGCTCCCGTGTCTTCTCGTTCCGATTCCCAGGCCCCGGCGCAGGCGCAGAGCGCACACAAGCCACGCCGTCATGACATGGCCTGGAAATGGCTGTTCCGTGCCGGTGTCGCGATTCTGGTGCTGTGGGTGCTGGTGCCCATCGCCCTGCTGATGCTCAACAGTGTCAGCACCCCGGAGCAGATCAGCGGCTGGCCCAAGACCCTGACCCCGGCGCTGAGCTTCGAGACCCTCGACTTCTTCTGGCACTACCAGGGCGTGATCAGTGCGCTGGGCAACTCGCTGCTGGCCGCCGCCTTCACGATGGTGATCGCCATCGTGCTCGGCGCTCCCGCCGGGTATGCGCTGGCCCGCTTCGTGTTCCCGGGCATGAACGCCTTTCGTCTGATCATCATCCTGTCGCGGGCCTTCCCGATGCCGCTGCTGGCGCTGCCGCTGGCCGTCATCTTCATCCAGGTGGGCATCGATGACTCCATCCTGGGGCTGGCGATGGTCCACGCCACCCTGGCACTGCCCTTCGCGGTGCTGATCACCTCGAGCCTGTTCATGGGCATTCCGGTGGAACTCGAGGAAGCCGCCTGGCTGATGGGCTGCAACCGCTGGCAGGCCTTCCGCCGCGTGGTGCTGCCGCTGGCCGCGCCGGGCATCACCGCCTCTGCGGTATTCGCCTTCGTGATCTCGTGGAACGAGGTGTTCGCCTCGGCGATTCTCACCGTCGAGAACCGCACCCTGACGGCCTTTCTGGTCCAGAGCCTTTCCGAGTCGCCCGCCGAGATCAAATACGCCGGCGGTCTGATCCTGGTCGTCCCGGCGCTGCTGTTCCTGTTCGCGATCCGCAAGTACCTGTTCAGCATGTGGGGCATTTCCAACCGCTAGCGTACGGCCCTTCATCCGGCCAATGCATGACGACGGCGGTCACCTGTCCATCCAGCGCCGTCGCTCACGATTACAAGGAGTCCGACCATGTCAGCCATCCAGATCAGTGCCGTACGCAAGCAGTTCGGCAAGCAGGAAATCCTCAAGTCCATCGATCTCGAGATCCGTGACAAGGAATTCACCGTGCTGCTCGGCCCGTCCGGCTGCGGCAAGTCCACCCTGCTGCGCATCATCGCGGGGCTGGAGTACGAGAGCAGCGGCTCGATCCGCATCGGCGAGCGTGAGATCACCTCCCTGGCACCGCGGGATCGCCGCATCGCGATGGTGTTCCAGAACTACGCCGTCTTCCCGCACATGACGGTGGCGGAGAACATCGCCTTCGGCCTGCGCGTGCGCAAGGACAGCGAGGCGCACATCCAGCGCAAGGTGAAGGAAACCGCCGAGCTGATGCACATCGAGGACCGTCTGGATCACTACTCCGGCCAGCTCTCCGGCGGTCAGCGTCAGCGGGTCGCGGTCGCGCGTGCTCTGGCGATGGAACCGGAAGTGCTGCTGATGGATGAGCCGCTCTCGAATCTGGATGCGCTGCTGCGCCTGGAGATGCGCGCCGAGCTCAAGACCATCCTCGCCGCCTCCGACACCACCACCATCTACGTGACCCATGATCAGGTCGAGGCCATGAGCCTGGCCGACCGCATCGCGGTCATGAAGGGGGGCCAGATCGAGCAGTACGCGCCGCCCTCCGAGATCTACCACTATCCGGCGACCGAATTCGTCGGCAGTTTCATCGGCAATCCACCGATGAACTTCATCGCCCCGGATGCACGCTGGCACCAGGCCGCCCCGGCCGCCAGCCAGATCCACAGGTGCGGTATCCGCCCCGAGGACTTCGAGGTGCGCTTCGAGCCCACCGAGGACTTCGCGCCGGTCCGTGTGCTGGTCACGGAGCTGCTGGGCTCCCACAAGCAGCTGACTGCCCGCTTCGGGGACGAGATGCTGCGCGTCAACGTACCGAGTGACCTGGAGATCGCCAATGGCAGTGACATCCACATCCGGCCGCTGGCCGAGAAGATGCGCTTCTATGACCACAGCGGCCAGCTGATGTCGGCGTGAGGCGTGCTGTCCCCTTTCGACCCGACATTTGACCCCGAGCCTTTGATTGCGAACCTTTGATCCAGAACCTTTGATTTCGAACCTGTCATCCCGAACGGAGCCGACTTACATGAATGCCAAGCTCGACGCGCTCAGCGCTCACGACGTTCTCAAGCTCAACGACCTGGGCGGCTACACCGTCCCCACGCGTGGCCTCTACCCCTTCCAGTGGAACTGGGACGCCGCCATCACCGCGCTGGGCTGGCTGGCGGCCGGTGACGAGGCACGTGCCTGGCGTGAGATCGAGCGTCTGCTGGAAGGCCAGTGGGACAACGGCATGGTGCCGCACATCGTCTTCCACGGTGACGCGGAAACCTACTTCCCGGGGCCGGAAGTCTGGGGCGTCAAGCGCAGCCCGGCGACCAGCGCCATCTCCCAGCCACCGGTGCTGGCCAGCGTCATGAAGCTGCTGTTCGAGGAAGGCCGTGACCGCCGGCTTGCCGAGGAGAAACTGGCCGCCACCCTGCCTGGCGTCATCCGCTATCACCTGTGGTTCTACCGCGACCGTGATCCGGAACATACCGGCCGCGTGTGCAGCTATCACCCCTGGGAGTCCGGCATGGACAACAGCCCCCAGTGGGACGGCCCGCTGGCTGGCGTGCCGCCGGTCGATGCCGAATACGTGCGTCGCGATACGGGGCTGGTCGACCCGTCCGAGCGCCCGCACAAGTACGAATATGATCGTTACATCTATCTGGTGAAGTTCTTCCAGCAGAACGAGCACGACGCCGAGGTGCTGTATCGCGACTGCCCGTACCGCGTCGAGGACATCAGCCTCATCTCCATCCTGCACCGTGGCACGCGCGACCTGATCGCGCTATGCGAAGAGGATGCCGGCGGGCTAGGCCTGGTCAACACCCACGGCGAGGCGCTTTACAGCCTCAAGCAGTCGCTGGCGCGCACCGAGGAAGGCGTGCAGGCGCTGTGGAGCGATGAGCTGGGCTGCTTCCTGAGCCGCGATGCGCGCGCCAACGTGCTGCTGGAGCACGTCACCACCGCCGGTATCCTGCCGCTGTTCGCCGGGGTCGCCAGCGGTGCCCAGGCGCAGCGCATGGGCGGCCTGCTCGAGGACTGGCTGGAACAGGCGCCCTTCGGTGTCGCCTCCACCCACCCGGCCAGCACCCGCTTCGAACCCAAGCGCTACTGGCGCGGGCCGAGCTGGCTGCACATCAACTGGATGCTGGCCATCGGCTGTGAGGAATATGGCATGTCCCGCGAGGCCGACCGGATCAAGCAGGCCAGCCAGCAGTGCATCGCGGCGGCAGGCTACTATGAATACTTCAATTCGGTGACCGGCGAAGGCTGTGGCGGTCGCGACTTCTCCTGGACGGCAGCGATGGACCTCTACTGGCTCAACCCGCTGGAGAGCTTCACCGCCAGCAAGGCGGCGTCCGGCGTAGTGGAGGTCTCCTGATGACTCAGCACGCCTCTCAACAGATGCAGGCGCCGCAGAAGGCACCGCTGACCCGGCAGGCAGTACCGCCCATGCCGGCAACGTTCGCCAGTCGCGGCTTTCTGGACACGCACATCCGCTCGATCATGGACTTCTATCTGCCGCGCGCGGTGGATCAGGAACGCGGCGGCTACTTCCAGGCGTATCGTGATGACGGCAGCGTGTATGCACCCGCGGCGCGTCATCTGGTCAGCAGCACGCGGATGATCTTCAACTTCGCGATGGAATATCTGCGCACCGGTGACCAGGCGTGTCTGGCCGCGACCCGTCATGGCATCGATTATCTGCGCGAGGTGCATCTCGATCCGCAGACCGGTGGTTACCTGTGGTCGCTGAGCGAGCAAGGCGAGGCGGATCATACCAACCAGTGCTACGGACTGGCGTTCGTGATGCTGGCCTACGCGACGGCCTGGCGCGCCGGTATCGAGGAGGCCCGCGGCTGGCTGGACGAGACCCACGCCCTGATGGAGCAGCATTTCTGGTCGGAGCATCACGGTCTGTACGCCGATGAAGCCAGTGCCGACTGGCAGACACTGTCTGACTACCGTGGCCAGAACGCCAACATGCATGCCTGTGAAGCCATGCTGGCCGCCTTTGAAGCCACGGATGACGAACGCTATCTGAATCGCGCCATGCTCCTGGCCCGCAACATCTGCCAGCGTCAGGCCGCCAAGGCCGATGGCCTGATCTGGGAGCATTACGATCGCGACTGGAACGTCGACTGGGACTACAACCGCGACGACCCCAAGAACCTCTATCGTCCCTGGGGCTTCCAGCCGGGCCACCTGACCGAATGGGCCAAGCTGCTGCTGATGCTCAAGCGTTACCGCGATGACGACTGGCTGCTGCCGACCGCGAAGCGTCTGTTCGATACGGCGATGGATCTGGCCTGGGACGGCGAACGTGGTGGGCTCTACTACGGCTTCGCGCCGGATGGCACCATCTGCGACGACGAGAAGTACTTCTGGGTGCAGGCCGAAAGTCTGGTGGCCGCAGCGCTGCTGAACGAGGCCACCGGCGAGTCGCACTACGCCGAGTGGTATGCACGCCTGTGGGGCTACGCCTGGCAGCACTTCATCGACCATCGCTACGGCGCCTGGTATCGCCTGCTGAATGCCGACAACCAGCGCTTCGATGATCTCAAGAGCTCGCCCGGGGCCAAGTGTGACTATCACAGCCTCGGCGCCTGCCATGAGCTGCTGCGCGTGATCACAAACGACTGAGCCCTGTCGCACTGCGACTGCACCACCCGACACCCCGCCCTGTGCGGGGTGTCCTCGTATGAGGAGAGCCTTCTCTGTCCATCGCCGTCCGCCAGCATGCTCTATTTATTCGTACACCTATCATGTTTCTTTAGCGCGCCGCTCGTGACAATACTGAAACCCGCTGATCGCTCCACCAGAGGGCGACAGGCTCGGGGTCTCCCCGAGGCGGTGCCCGTGTCTGAGACGTCGTCACGACACAAGCGCGCACTGGACAGGAAGGCGCCTCACAAGTCGTTGCTATTCAAGCAGTTCTTACACAAAAAATTACTACACAAGCAGTCACTACAATAACAAGCGGAGTCCCACATGCCCCTCACTCAACTCCTGGACTGGCGGTTGCATCTGCTGGTCGTGGTGCTATCTCTCGGCGCCGAACTGATCGGTATCCTCAAGTTCCCCCTCGGCCCCGGCACCCTGCTGCTGTTGCCCCTGTTCTATGCCTTCATTGCGGCCGTGCTGTGCAATCCGCACCTGTTCAGCGGCACGAAACGCGTCATCCCGCCGGTGATCAGCGCGGCGGCAGGACCGGTCATCCTGCTGTCGATCATGCCGTTCATCGCCCGCTTCGGCTCCACCATCGGCCCGGCCATCGAGCAACTGATCTCGGCAGGTCCGGCGCTGATCCTGCAGGAGCTGGGCAATCTGGGCACCATGCTGATCGCGATGCCGATCGCGGTCGTGGTGCTCAAGATGGGCCGTGAGGCGATCGGCGCGACCTACTCCATCGCGCGGGAACCCAATATCGCGATCATCTCCGACAAATACGGCCTCAAGGGGCCGGAAGGTGTCGGTGTGATGGGCGTCTATGTCGTGGGTACCATGTTCGGCACCCTGTGGTTCGCGTTGATGGCGGGCTACCTGACCTCGCTGGACATCTTCGACCCGCGTGCGCTGGCCATGGCCTGCGGTGTCGGCAGCGGCAGCATGGTGGCGGCATGTTCCGGCGCCATCGCCGGTGCCCTGCCGGAGATGGGCGAGGAGCTGCTGGCCTTTGCCGGCGCCAGCAACCTGCTGACCTATGCCACCGGCCTCTACGTGTCCCTGTTCATCGCCCTGCCGGTCGCCGAGCGCCTGTTCCGCTTCTTCAGCCGCAAGCGGGCTGGTGACAAGGGCGCCATGAATGACGAGGAAGCCACGCTGGCCTCCGAGGCGCTGGTTGAAGATCGCCCGGAGAACCAGCTGGGCAAGACGGCACTGGTGGTCGCGGCCGTCTGCGTGGTCGGCTGGGTGGTCAACACCATCAACGGTGCCAGCCTGATCGACGCCGCCCCCGGCATGCTGATCCTCTACGTGATGACCATGCTCGGCCTTGGCGTCGCTCGCCTGATGCCCTTCTATCTGCCGGCCATCGCCTGGGTGTCACTGGTCAGCATTCTGATGACACTGCCATGGTTCCCGGGCAGCGGCTGGATCACCGAGCAGCTGAGCTTCGTCAACTTCCTCGCCATCGTCACGCCGGTACTCGGCTACGCGGGTCTGGCGCTGAGCAAGCGCGAGTTCAGCATGTTCCGCCAGGCTGGCTGGAAGCTGGTGATCATCTCGCTGCTGGTCTTCACAGGCACCTATATCGGCTCGGCGGTCGTGGCGCAGGCACTGCTCTGATCACACGGGCTTCGCACGTTGCTTCCCCCCCTCTCAACACATTCAAGCCGGCACTCCAGGGTGCCGGTTTCCACAGGAATTCAGCATGCAACTACCCGAGAACATCGACGAGGCACTGCTGCGCAGCTGGCGCCATGAGTTTCATCAACATCCCGAGACGGCCTTCGAGGAGCACCGCACCTCGGCGCGTGTCGCCGAGATCCTGCGTGCGGCGGGTCTCGAGGTCACCACCGGACTTGCCGAGACCGGCGTGGTGGCGGTGCTGGATGGCAATCTGGGGCCGGGACGTACCATCGGTCTGCGTGCCGACATGGACGCGCTGGATGTCACCGAGGCCAACGCCGTCTCACATTGCTCGCACACACCCGGCAAGATGCATGCCTGTGGCCACGACGGCCATACCACCATGCTGCTGGGCGCGGCCTGTACGCTGGCGCGTGATCCGGACTTCGCCGGGCGCGTGGTGTTCGTGTTCCAGCCCGCCGAGGAAAACGAAGGCGGCGGACGCCGCATGGTCGAGGATGGCCTGTTCGAGCAGTTCCCGATGGAGGCCATCTACGGCCTGCACAACTGGCCGGGACTGGCGCTGGGCGAAGCCGCCGTGCATGACGAGGCGGTGATGGCGGCCTTCGATGTCTTCACCCTGACCTTGAGCGGTCATGGCTGTCATGCGGCCATGCCGCATCTGGGCAAGGACACCATCCTGGCGGCCTGCCAGCTGGTGACCCAGCTTCAGGGGCTGATCAGCCGCGAGACGCCGGCCCACAAGACCGCGATTCTCAGCATCACCCAGTTCCATGCCGGCGATGCCTTCAACGTGATGCCGGAAGTGGTCGAGCTGCGTGGCACGCTGCGCTGTTTCGACCCGGCACTGCGGGCGCACCTGCAGCAGCGCTTCCATGATGCCGTCGATGCCATGGCGACCTTCCATGGCCTCAAGGTCGAGTTCGACTATCAGCCACGCTACCCGGCGACCCTCAATACCCCGGGACACGCCGAACGCTGTGCCAATGTCCTGGCGCAACTGCCCGGCATCCAGAAGGTCCATCGCGATCTGCCACCCTCCATGGCCTCGGAAGACTTCGCCTATCTGCTGCAGGAGTGCCCCGGCGCCTATATCTGGCTGGGCAACGGCGAGGACAGCGCCTCACTGCACAACCCCAACTACGACTTCAACGACGCTGCCACCCCCATCGGGGTCAGCTATTGGACGTCACTGGTGCGCGAGTTGCTGACGCGCGATTGATGGCCACATGCCCTTGGCGGCAAGCGCGATGCGGATGACGTCGCCAGGCGCGGCGTTGAACTTGATCAAGGACCATCGCAATCTACACAGTGTCATGACTCTGGTGAGGAAGGAGCGACATGAAAATCAGCGTGATCGGCAGGGAAGCCATTGGCGCACGGAGCCGGACGGCGCTCTCAAGGGCAGGGTTTGAGGTGGCGGGCGAAGTGGCAGACAAGGTGACGGACCAGGTGACGGCCGAGACGGCGGGCGCTGCGACCGCCACGGTGGAGCAACGCTGCCACGCGCCTCATGAGCAGAGCGAGGCCGAGCGGTGGTTCGATACGCATTCACGGCCGCGTGAGCGATTCACCAGCGAGGTCTACCTGCTGGCGCTGGCAACCTCCCAACAGGTGCAGAAGGTACTGACCGGCAAGGAAGGCCTGCTGCGACTGGCACCGCCGGGCAGTGTCATCGTCGATCTCTGCCGGGGCGATGTGAACATCAGCCGCGAACTGGCCGTGCAGACCCGGCTGGCTGGCCATCACTGGCTGGAAGCGGCTTCCAGTCGCGACCCTCGCGATGAGAGCGAAGGCCATCTCACGCTGCTGGTCGGCGGTGATGACGCCACCGTGCAACGCATGACGCCCCTGCTCGAGGCCATCGCTACCCGGCACCTGCACGTCGGGGATGCCGGCTGTGGGCATGCGGCCGTGCTGGCCAATGACTATCTCCACGCCGCCCATCTCATCACCACGGCAGAGGCGATCGCGATGGCCTATCGCGCCGGGGTGCGGCCTCACGCCTGCATCGATGCCATCAATCTGGGGGCCGGCCGCAGCGCCGTCAGCGAAGTGAATTTCCCGCGCTGGGTGCTGCCGGGAGATTATGATTCCGGTATCTCCACCGGTGCCCTGCGCCGCGACCTGCGCCTGGCGCGCAGCTACGTGACCACCCTCAAGCTGCCTTCCGGGTTGATGAAGGCGGTCTTCGATCGCTGGCAACCCCCCGAACTGTGCCCGGCGGATGAAGATGACATCCATCATCTGTGTGATCGCTGGCTCAGCGATATTCCCGCTCAACTACGACACACCTCATCACCTGCCACCGACGCCCCGAGCGCGCCGACCGACGCCGGGGCGCCTCGCTCATCAGGACGCGATGCCTCGGCGCCGGGCAAGGTGACGGATGGCTCCCGGCCGCCTGCCGAGAAAGCCTGAGCCCACCCCCATCGCGGGCTGACGCGTCTTGTCTTCACCCCCGACAGGCCTACTCCTGACGGGGGCCACTGAAGGCCGTGATCCAGCGCTCCAGGTGGCGCAGAAGTTGCAGACTGGCCCGTGGCATGCGCCGTCCGATCCGCGTGATGATGTGGGCGCGTGCCTGGCGAAAGGCACTGCATTCCACATCACGAGCGATCAATACGCCCTCCTCCAGCTCGCGCGCAGCCGCGAAGGCCGGCAGCAGCGTGATGCACAGCTCCGAGCGCGCGGCCTGCTTGAGCACTTCCATGGAATTGGTCTGCATCACCATGTGGGGACGTACGCCCGCGTCACGAAAGCCGTCATCCATCAGCTGACGCACTCCATGGGTGGGGCCCCACAACGCCATGGGATGCGCTGCCACCTCTTCCAGGGTCAGCGCATGGTTCACCGCCGCCAGCGGATGCTCCGGGGACATCATCGCCACCAGCGGTTGTGGGCTTGAATGCCAGAAGCGCAATTGAGGGTGCACGCGTTCGTGGTACATCAGGCCGATATCCGCCTCATCCTCGACCACACGGTCGATGATGCTCTGCATGCTGCCGGTATTGACCTTGAGGGTGATCCCCGGGTACTGGGACCGGAAGGCGCGCAGGGGGATGTTGACGAGATCGCCCACGAAGCCTTCGCCGATGATCAGGCGAATCTCGCCGGTTTCCAGCCGCTGGTAGGCATCCAGACGCTCACCGAAGCTTTGATCCAGCTGTTCGCGCTGCTGAATGTAGTCCAGCAGCATCTCGCCCACTCGTGTCGGCTGTACGCCATCACGGGTTCGCTCGATGAGCGTGGCGGCCATCGCCTCTTCCAGCAATCCGATCTGGCGACTGACCGCTGACGGCGCGATATCCAGACGAGCGGCGGCCTGCCGGATCGACCCCGCTTCAATGGTGACCTGAAAATAGACGAGGCGTTGATGCGGAATATCCATGAGTGAACGCTGCGCAAGAGGTTGAACTGAGGCCAGACATCCCGCATGTCCATGACCCTACGGAGGAACGTCTCGAGGGCCACGACCCGATGCCTTGACGTCGCGGGGACTGGAAAGCACGCTCGAGAAGAGCGCTTGACACGAGAAAGACTCACGTGGATGCAGAGGCCGGCTATCAGCCGCCCGGCGGTCAGCGACTCCTGCCTCACTACGCAACAGCGTACCAGATACATGCCCGAGAAGGCGGAGTGAGTGTCGCCTGCCGTGATATCTTCGCAACCAGATTGTTCCAGACGAGGATATTCCCCTCTCGGCTGACTCTGTCGGCCGACTTTCGGGCGATTCTGAAGCCCGACGTTGATTGCGGTAACATGACCCCACGGCCGCGACAGATTCGATGCGGCTCCCCACGACAAGGAGATATGCCATGTTGACCATCTCCAGTTCGGTGACACTGGCGGATTGGGAAATCGACCTCACCCAGATTCGTGCTCAGGGCAATGGCGGCCAGAACGTCAACAAGGTGGCGTCAGCCGTCCACCTGCGGTTTGACGTGCAACGCTCCACCCTGCCCTCGTTCTACAAGGAACGCCTGATGCAGTTGTCGGATCAACGCATCAGCAAGGACGGTATCATCATCATCAAGGCCCAGAGCCACCGCACCCTTGAACTCAACAAGGAAGATGCTCTGGCACGCCTCAAGGCGCTGATCCTCGATGCCGTCAAGGTACAGAAGGCACGCCGCGCCACTCGCCCCAGCAAGGGCGCCAAACGGCGGCGGGTCGACAGCAAGACTCGCAAGGGCAAGATCAAGGCGATGCGCGGCAAGGTCCAGGACTGATCCGGCGCCCACGGCGGATCGACACACTCAGCGCTGATCGGCAGGCCCGGGGCTTGATCAGACAGGCTCGGCAACGGGCCTTCCACCTCTCAAGGAAGATGTGACATGCGCACTCTCGCAAGCTCACTGGTATTGGGCGGCCTGCTGGCCGTGGGGATGGTCTGGAGTGGCAGCTATCTCAAGGAAGCGGCACAGGTCTGGGAGGCGTCCAACCGGGTGGTGACGGTCAAGGGCCTGGCGGAGCGCGACGTCAAGGCAGACCTGGCTCTCTGGCCACTGCATTTCAGCGTCAATGCCAACCACCTGTCCGACCTGCACGAGGCGCTGGCTGATGATGAACGCAAGATTCGGGACTTTCTCACCGCTCGCGGCTTCCCGTCCGAGCAGATCAGCGTGACGTCACCGCAGGTAACCGACCTGCATGCCAATAGCTACAACGCCCAGCGCCCTGACGAGCGCTACCGCGCCGAGGCCACGGTACTGGTGCGCTCGCCCGAGGTGGATCTCGTCAAGCAGAGCGCTTCCCGTACCGGCGAGCTGGTGCGTGAAGGCATTCTGCTGTCGGCGGACTATGCCTACCGCACCGAATTCCTGTTCACGGGGCTTGCCGCTCTCAAGCCGGAGATGATCGCGGCAGCCACCGCGGATGCACGGCGTGCCGCGCAACAGTTCGCCGAGGATTCCGGCAGCCAGGTGGGGCATATCAAGCATGCAAGCCAGGGCTACTTCTCGATCTCGGACCTCGACAGCTATACCCCCGATATCAAGCAGGTCAGGGTCGTCACCACCATCGACTACACGCTCAGTCACTGACCTCCCGGCGGGCGGGCGATCGCCCCCGCCGCTCCTTATCGCCTTTCATGATTTCCTCGACAGCGGAGCCTGCATGTCCGACACCGTTCTCAGCAAGACCCAGACCAGCTTCTATCGTCGCCTGTTCGTGGCGCATCTCATCGCCCACGAGATCGCCAGCGTGCCGGACATCATCGAGGCCACCGGCATGCCGAGGCGCACCGCCCAGGACACCATCTCGGCACTTGCCGAACTCGAGATTGTCTGTGAATTCCAGCATGCGGAAGGTCAACGTCACAACATCGGTCACTACGTGATTCGGGACTGGGGGCCAATCAATGCCCAATGGGTCGCCGACAACGCCGCACGACTGCAACGAGTGCTGGGCTACGCGTGATTGATCGCCACGCGCGATTCGATGCACTGCTGACGCTGGGCGTCTGCACGATATGGCAGAGTCATTCTGGAGGGAGTTGAGACATGTTGACGGCGGACATCTGGACAAGCGCTCTCGAGCACGCCGTCATCGCCGTGATCATCCAGCTGATGCTCTGGCCAGTCTTCACGCTGTGGTCGTCTGGCGCCATTGCGGTCGCCATCTTTCTGGGCCGGGAAATTGCCCAGCACGAGTACAAGGGGGGTGGCCCCAAGGCAGTGGCCTGGGATCATGGCCTGCTGTACCACTGGAACTGGGACTCCAGCCTGGACGTGGCCCTGCCGCTGGTGTCATGCGTGATCTGCGCGTCACTGGTGCAGGCTGCAAGACATTGGCGCAGGCGCTCTGCCTGAGCCGGAACGGCTGTGTCAGCCCCGCCTCGATACCGCTGCCCCGGCATCGAGTCATCCTGCCTGTACCGCAATTCCCATGTGCACGTCTGAGGCACGCACTCTCAGCCAGAGTACGCCACTGGGGATACCTCGACCTGACGCTTCCTGCGTCGGATCGGGTGCTGCGCACGACTCTTGAGATACTCCGCCAGTGTCTTCGGCTCGATGCTGGGATGCTGATAGACGTAATCCTCCGTGATGATCGACAGGAATTCGGCACTGCGTGCCCCCGCGACCTCTATCCCCAGCACGAAGTCCTGTCCCTGATGTACCTCGAACAGGAAGTTGGGGGCTTGCGCCGCACAGGTCCTTGCCACGTAGCCATCCCCCAGGCTTTCCTTGAGGATGGAACGCTCCGGGTTGAACCGACTCTCCATGTAAATGTTAACCGTTTTCATTCTCACCTCCCTTGAAGGCAAGCCAGTATATACTAGAAATCTAATACTCACAGCATCAAGAAAGCCATGCGAGCATGACCCGGCCTCGCAGATCGAGCCTTTCTTGATCTTGATCAATAATCGCAATAACTCAGCAATATCAATATGTTGAAACGATATAACACGACCGGATGCAAGCCCTGACCCACTCTCGCTCACCGTATCAGATGCTCATGACCTTTCATCTCGCGACAAAAGAAGAGGCCAACCGAACTCTCGGCTGGCCTCTGGTCGGGACACTGGTGGACGAGGACGTCAAACCGGCTCATGTCTCTCTTATGACAACGATCAAAGACTTCCATCGCCAGCCAATTCACCTCTCGCCTCGCTCAGCGCTTTCTGGGCTTCCGTCAATTTCTTCTCTTTCTTCTCTATCTTGTCCTTGTCACCATCCGACAAGGCGTCTTCCAGCTCCTGTCGACGCTCCCCGACCTCCTCCTCCCTTTCGCGGATCTTCTGCTCTCTTTCCTTGTGCAAGGTGGATTCATCACAGCCATTTTCCACAGCCGCGAGCGCTTTCTTCAAGCCTTCCACCTTATGGGCATTTCCCTGCGCATTGGCATCCTCGAGCTCCTGCTTGATCGAATTTGCCTTGTCCTGACAACCACTCACGAGTTCTGGAGAGGCCGCGGACACGGAAGATGCCAAGGCACTCAGCCCCATGGCAATCAATGGCAATGCGATAGCTCGGCCGAGGGTAGCGTCTCTGGACATGATCTTTTCCTGGGTGGGGGGGTCTCGACCCACCAGTACCGTAATCGCTAATAGAAGACAAGCGAGAAGCACTGTCACGAGTTCACTGACAGCCAGCCATTGCACCAGGAAACCACAGAACCTGGAGACCAAAGAACCTGGAGACCGGCATCCATGCCCGCGAACCGATAGCCCCTTGAACCACCAAAGGGTCGAGCGAAAGATCGTCAGCAAGCGAGCAAGGACGAAATCATGACGATAAAGCAGAACTGCAGGGCGAGAGGACGAGAGGACGAGAAGACGAGAGGACGAGAGGACGAGAGGACGAGAGGACGAGAGGACGAGAGGACGAGAGCAGAAGGATAGCGCTCGAGAAAGGACAACAGACCATGAGCGCTGCCAGCGCTCTGAAAGAACGCAAAGAAGCCAGCTCAATGAGCTGGCTTCTTTGCAACGATGACCGAATGAACTTGGATCATATAGGAATCATCGTTCGGAATTCAGAGGCTTTCAAGCGAATGAAAATCTTCTGAACCCCTTCAATTCTGGTCGGGACGACAGGATTCGAACCTGCGACCTCTGCAACCCCATTGCAGCGCGCTACCAAGCTGCGCCACGTCCCGACTTCGTCCTTGAAAGGCTTCCCCCTCAAGACGAGACGTAATGTACCGCATTGATCTCAAAAAGAAAAGCCCGATATGAACATTTCTTGTCATTCGTCGCGCAAGCGCGTGACTCGCGACCCGTGGCGCTCCGGAAAAGATTGAATTCTCCCATGGGACGAACCATGTTCTAGTCATGACCCCATCAGTACCACTTGATAGGAAGGATGACATGGCGAACGTTCATTTCACTCTCACGACGCACCTGAAGAACGGGCAAACCGTCAGCGGCGACCCGATCAAGGTCAGTGCCAGTAGCACGCCGCAAACGGGCAACACGATACAGAAAGGGGACTGGCCGGCACTGGACGCCCTGTCACCCAACTTCCCCGTCACCGTCACGAAAGTGGAAGAAGATGATGACGGCAACACCCTCGTGGCACTCACCGAGTCGGACAAGCCTGACCCCTCGGACCCGGACAGCTATCGCTACACGCCGTGGAAATAGCCTCGGACAGGCAGCCACACGAGAAAAGATGCATCGGCCAGCCATTGGCAGTATCGTCCAGACAGTATGAGGACTATCTCATGAAAGCCGAGCCTGTCGCCGGGCCACTGCTGCCCTGCCGCCTGTCATCGAGGACAGGCGGTCCCTGAGGCGATGGTGAGCCACGCCCCCCCGCACAGGCGAGAAACGTTGGGGCACAGTGAAACCGGAAACGGCTTTCCTCGAGTAGGCTGACACTGAACAACGACCAACGTCACATGAGCCTTCATCATCAGCCGATGCCTGAAGCATCCGACTGGCCCAATGACCGTCGAGGTACCATGACTCGTCTTGCAAAAATGGTAGGCACCAGCTGGCGCTGGTTGGTTGGCGAGAATGGCTCCGCACGACAGATTCTGCACCACGGGTTTCTGGTATCCGCCGTTTTGATCGGCCTGTTTTCCGCTGTCTTCAACTATCTGATGGAGCTGACGGTCCCCGCGTACAGCGTGGCGCTTGCCGTCATCAGTCTGATGGTCATGGTGATGTGGTATCGCTCACGTTTCCACGGGGAGTTCAGCCGCATGTCCTGGCTGTTCTGCACGCTGGTGACCTTCGTGATGCTGCCGGGCAACTGGGTCTTCAATCACGGCGCCTCGGGCCCGACGCTGCTGTTCTATCTCATGGCCGCCGCTTACGTGCTGGGGGTTCTCCCGCCGGACCGTCTGCGTCGTGGCGTCATCATCAGCGGCCTGATGCTGATGCCCTGGATTCTGCTGTGGGGGGAGATGGCCAACCCGCAACTGGTCTCCTCCTACGCGAGTACCGCGATGCGCAGCCTGGACATGGGGGTCAGCTATACCCTGGCGTTCGGACTGCTGAGCCTCGTGATCGCCGGTTATGCCAAGCGCATTCGAGAGGAGCGTGATCTGGCTCGCGCCTATGCAAAGAAGCTTGAACGCCTGAGCCGACTGGACAGTCTGACCGGACTCTACAATCACCGCACCATCCATGAACACGCCGAACACCACCTCAGCGGACGCGACATCAGCTGTCTGCTGATCTGTGATCTGGACCACTTCAAGCAGATCAATGATGCCCACGGCCACCCCTACGGCGACCAGGTCCTGGCGCACTTCTCGATGCACATCCAGACGTTGAGCCGAGAATACTCAGGCAAGGCCGGGCGTTATGGGGGAGAGGAATTCATGATCCTGCTGCCGGGCAATCTTGCCGTGGCCCGAGAATTCGATCGCCAGTTGCGTGAAAGCTGTGAGGCGTCTCCCCTGGCCCACGGCGTGATCCGCTTCAGTACCGGGGTCAGTGAACGGCGCCATCCGGATACCCTCAGCAGCTGGGTGCAACGCAGCGACGAGGCGCTCTACCACGCCAAGGCCAGCGGCCGTGATCAACTCATCGTCGATCACGACATCAGCATGGTGTGAGGCCAGGCCTCTCCGGCAATCAGACTTGCCTGCGTTGCGAGCCGTCCGCCACGATTCACCCCCTACGATCCGCCCTCTACGAGACGGCCCCCGCAAATCAAGATTTGCGGGGGCCGTCTCGTGGTATCTGACCTGAATGTTCAGGGGCAGTCAGCCAGTGCCGCGAACGGCATGTCGCTCAGCGCTCCCCTTTCAGCCACTCCAGATTGATCTCGTGCTGACCATTGTCATCGGTGATGAAGATGGTGCCCTCGGAGATCATCATGGTCCACTTGATGTTGCGTGGCAGGGATTCGGTGATGGCGTCCAGTGCGCCCTCAGGAACCGCGGCAATGCTCAGATTGGACAGTCCAGCCACTGCCGGCACCACCTTGGTTTCCCAGACGCGCAGGCTACCGTAGGCGAGCAGCGAGGTGCGCTCGGTGCGCCGCGAACACCAGGTCAGGCGCTCGGCATCCGGCTGGCCCACCTCGATCCAGTGCAGCACGCGGCCATCCAGACTCTTCTCCCACAGCGCCGGCTCATCGACGTCCGACAGACCACGCCCGAATGCGATGTTCTCGCTGTACCACAGCGCATGGCCCAACAGGCGAACACACAGACGCAGCTCGGTTTCAGAGGGGTGACGGGCAACGGTAAAACGCAGGGTCTCGTAGACACCACGATCAAGGTCGGTCAGCGAGAGATCAACCTTGTAAGGCGTGGAAGACAGGGCCATGAAAGTCTCTTATTGAAAAGCGGATGCTCGGCAGGACATCTCCCGCCAGCGACCCACGCAGCCAGGACAAGCCTGTCTGCGTGGCGATGAAAGCGCAGAGTCTACCCTAGCCGGCGCCGCAACGCTTGCGACGAGCGTCAAAGCCCTGACGCCGCATGCCTCACCCCAGCAGACGCGCGACCACGCCATCCGCCGCCGCGAGGTCTTCCAGCGACTCACGCGCGAGGATGAGCTCGCGCCCGAGTGCCAGGGCACGGCGCTCGGCACGCGCCCGCACGGCATCATCGTTGATCGACTCAAGCTCCAGCACGTGCGCAAGCCCGATGGTGCGACGAATCAACTCACAGCCCGCATAACCCAACGCATCACGCAGGATACGGCTCAGCAATCGTTCCGCCACCCCGGGTGCCGCGAAGCTGGCATCCGACGTGTGGGCGGCCTGCTCACGATACTCGCGGGCAAAGCTTTCCCAACTGGCGACCGCCTGGGCACGCAGCTGCGCCACGTAGTCACGCCTGTCGCCCTCATCACCCTCGAGTTCGGTATGCGCGCAGGCTGCCAGCCACAGCGCCGCCAGCCAGCTGCCGATATCGAAGCCCGCCGGACCGAAGAAGCCGAATTCCGGATCAATGACCTTGGTGCTGTCTTCACGCACGAAGATCGAGCCCGCATGCAGGTCGCCATGCAGCAGCGCCTCGGGCGTGGACAGGAAGCGCTGCTTGAGCTCCGCCACTTCCACTTTGAGTGCCGCGTCCTGCCACAGGGCTTCGGCATCGCTGCGCAGCGCCGGATTGATGCTGTTGCGCTCGTGATCGCAGAACGGGTCCACGAAGAACAGGTCTTCGGTGATCTTGCATTGATCGGGATTGGTGAAGCGTGCGACGCGCGCCTTCTTGTCGTGGGCATCGAGTGCCAGATCACTGCTGCGATAGAGCGTCGTGGCCAGAAAATGCCCCATCTGCGCGCCCAGCTCAGGTAACACTGTACGCTCAAGGAAGGCGTGTCGCAGATTGCGGTGATCGCCGATATCTTCCATCACGATCGCCGAGCGGGCTTCCTCGAAGTGATAGAGCGCCGGCACCAGTTCAGGCGCGCACTCGGCCTCGAACTGCAGCGTCTCGGCCTCGATGCGCACCCTCACCAGCGACAGCGGCCAGCTTTCGCCGATGATGCGCACCCAGGGCAGTCCCTGCTTGACGATCACCGAGGTTGAGCGGTCCGACGTGCAGACGCGATAGACATAGTTGATGTTGCCATCGCCGATCTCCTCGACCAGCAGGTCACTGGCCGTCGCAAAGCCCGGCAACTGATCATTGACATGCTGGCGTGCGAAGGCAATGACATCGGCGTCATCCCGGAATTGATACTCGATGGAAGGTGCCTGGCTGGCGTGAGGGTCTTGAACGGTCATGGCAGGTCTCAGCGCGGAATCATGAAGCCGCCGTCCTGGATGCCCTCTCCAATGCATGGCGAGAGAAGCATCCAGGCTCTCAGTTTATTCCAAAAAGAAATAAACAGGCGATCAGTTATAGCGAGAAGATGCCTGCAATGGCCACGAATGACAAGACCTGCCGAGTGAGTTTCGTTCAACTCGGCAGGCGGCAGGTTCATGCAGTGCGCGGGGTCACTGGATCGGGGCCAGCAGATAGGCCGCCCGCGACACCAGCTTGCGCCACATGGGCCGCGCCTCCAGCTCCTCGCAGCTGATCTCGCGACAATGACGGAAGTCCTCTTCGAGCATGGCCTCCACCTCTGCCGCGAACTGGTGATCCGGCACGAAGGCCGTGACCTCGAAGTTCAGACGGAAGGAGCGATTGTCGAGGTTGACCGTCCCGATGGTCGCCGTGTGACTGTCCATCAACATCACCTTCTGATGCAGAAAGCCCGGCTGATAGCGGAAGACGCGCACGCCCGAGCGAATCATGTCGGAGAGGAACGAGAAGGCCGACAGGAACACCAGCAGATGATCGGGACGTTCGGGGATCATCACCCGCACATCCACGCCTCTCAGCGCTGCCAGCTTCAAGGCATCCTGCACGCCCTGGTCCGGCACGAAATAGGGGCTGGTGATCCAGATGCGGCTGACCGAGGAATGGATGGCCTGCTGAACCAGCAGACTGGCTGTCTCGCGACGGTCCGCCGGGCCAGAAGGCACGATCACCACGTGCTGACATTCTTCACAGCTGATGCGCGGCTCCCACTCCAGCGACAGCACCTCGCCAGTCGCCCAGTGCCAGTCCTCCCAGAAGGCCTCCTGCAGCCCCATCACGCTGGGTCCTTCCAGCTTGAGGTGAGTATCGCGCCAGGCGCCGTAGCGCTCGGAATGGCCCAGATACTCATTGCCCACATTCAGTCCGCCGACAAAGCCCACTCGGCCGTCGATGACGGTGATCTTGCGGTGATTGCGGAAGTTGATCTGGAAGCGGTGCCGCCAGCCCCGCGAAGAGTTGAAGGCACTCACCTCACAGCCGGATTCCAGCAGGTCATTGAGGTACCCATCCGGCAGCTTGCGCGAGCCGATCTCGTCATACAGGAAACAGACCCGCACGCCACGTTCGGCACGCTTCATCAGAGCCTGCTTGAGCCGTACACCGAGCTCGTCATTCCGCACGATGAAGAACTGGATGAGGATGTAATCCTCGGCCGCCTTGATGGCCGCGAACAGGGCATCGAACGTCTCCTCGCCATTGATCAACAGCTTGGCGCGATTGCCGGTGGTCACCGGCATCATCGCCAGACGTTCGATGGCATCCAGGTGCGTGGGGTTGCCGCCCAGCGGACGCGAGAGCCAGGGGGAGAGCTTGGGACGAAAACGCATCAAGACGCGTCGCATCGTCGAGTCACGCTCCTCGCGGGCACTGACATAGCCATAGAAACGGGGACGCCCGAATACCCAGTAAAGCGGCAGGGCGACGTAGGGGAAGGTCAGCAGACACAGAATCCAGGCAATCGCACCCTGTGAGGTACGACTGGACATCAGGGCCATGACGGCGGTCATCGCACCCAGAATGTGACTGCTCAACAGCAGAAAGCCAAGTAACCAGGCGGTCATTGCAGCTCCATTGCAGGCGTCAGGGTCGCCAGATTATGCCACAGCTGCGCTGGCAACGATGCCTCCGCGTGGCAGAGTCCAGATGCGCAGAACCCCGCCGATGTCATGACACGGGCGGGGTTCCTGGCTCATGTCCTCACGGACATGACGTGCACATCACGCAGACGGCCTTCAGGCGCGGCTGGCGATGATTTCCTTCCACTTGGCCGGGCCGGTCTGGTGCACGGAGACACCTGCACTATCGACCGCCACGGTGACCGGCATGTCCTCGACCTCGAATTCGTAGATCGCTTCCATCCCCAGGTCTTCAAACGCCAGCACGCGGGACTTCTTGATCGCCTGGGCGACCAGATAGGCGGCGCCGCCGACCGCCATCAGGTAGCTGGACTTGTTGTCACGGATGGCGTCGATCGCGGTCGGGCCACGCTCGGCCTTGCCGACCATGCCCAACAGGCCGGTCTCTTCCAGCAGCGTACGCGTGAACTTGTCCATGCGGGTCGCGGTGGTCGGGCCAGCCGGACCGACGACTTCGTCACGGATCGGATCGACCGGGCCGACGTAGTAGATGAAGCGACCTTTCAGGTCCACCGGCAGCTGCTCACCACGTGCCAGCATCTCAGTCATGCGCTTGTGGGCCGCATCACGGCCGGTCAGCAGCTTGCCGTTGAGCAGCAGGGTGTCGCCCGGCTGCCAGCTCTGCACTTCCTCGGGCGTCACGGTGTCGAGGTTGACGCGTTTGACGCTGTCGCCCGCTTCACGGGTGATTTCCGGCCAGTCCTCGAGCTTGGGTGCCGGCAGCTCTGCCGCGCCGCTGCCATCCAGAGTGAAGTGCACGTGACGGGTCGCCGCGCAGTTCGGGATGATCGCCACCGGCTTGTTGGCCGCGTGGGTCGGGTAATCCATGACCTTGATGTCGAGCACGGTGGTCAGACCACCGAGGCCCTGTGCGCCGACACCCGTCGCGTTGACCTTCTCGAACAGCTCGAGACGGATCTCTTCGGCGCGGTTGGAGGCACCACGCTTCTGCAGTTCCTGGATATCGATCGGCTCGAGCAGGGATTCCTTGGCCAGCTGCATCGCCTTCTCGGCGGTACCGCCGATGCCGATGCCCAGCATGCCGGGCGGACACCAGCCAGCGCCCATCTTCGGAATCTGTTCCAGCACCCAGTCGACCACGGAGTCGGACGGGTTGAGCATCGCGAACTTGGACTTGGCTTCGCTACCGCCGCCCTTGGCCGCGACGTGGATCTCGACGGTATCCCCCGGCACCAGCTTGTGGTGGATGATGGCCGGCGTGTTGTCCTTGGTGTTGGCACGCTTGCCGTCCGGGTCTGCCAGCACGGAGGCGCGCAGCACGTTGTCCGGCAGCAGATAGGCGCGGCGGACGCCTTCGTTGACCATGTCATCCAGGCTCATCTCGGCCTCGAAGCGCACGTTCATGCCGACATGAACGAAGACGGTGACGATACCGGTGTCCTGACAGATGGGACGATGACCCAGGGCACACATCCGGGAGTTGATCAGAATCTGCGCGATGGCATCCTTGGCGGCAGGATTCTCTTCACGCTCGTACGCCGCGTTCATGGCGTCGATGAAGTCCTTCGGATGGTAGTAGGAGATGTACTGCAGCGCGTCGGCGACGCTCTGGATCAGGTCATCCTGGCGGATCACGGTCATCAGGATCGGCTCCTCAAGGGCAAGCGATGGAAAAGACAGGCACACTGGCGCCCAGGGCGTCAGGCCGATTACTGTTGTCAGGGACAGAAATCGCGCCACCATGGGGCGGGCGCCGGGTCAGGTGGCCGGGATTATACCTCAAGCGAGCACGCGGCGGCAGAGCGAATCCTGCAACCCGCATGTCAGGACATCCCAGCTCATCCAGCGCAAATGACGGGTGTGGAGACTGCCATCATGCCCCGCGCGATGACCCCCGATTCACTGCCACCTCTTCACTGCCACTTCCCCTCGCGAGCGACTCATGACATCAGGCTTCAACGCGTTTCGCCCTCTCACCTGCTTGACGATAGCCTCGCTGGCGCTGCTGTCGGGCTGCATGCAGCATTCCCGGTCGGACACTGACGAGGCCTCGGGGAGCTATCAGCGGATGGAGGCCAGCACCGAGAGTCAAAGCAATTCTCGCGTGCGCCATCTGGTTCTGCATTACACCGATGATGATCTCACAGGCTCTCTGATCAGCCTTACCGGCGCTGACGTCAGCGCGCATTACCTGCTCTCGGCACCTGCAGATGGCGAAGCGCTTCCCCGTGTCTACCCGCTGGTGTCAGAGAACCGCCGCGCCTGGCACGCCGGCATCAGCCAGTGGGGTGAACGCGGCCACCTCAACGACACCTCCATCGGCATCGAGATGGTCAATGCCGGGCCCGAGGCGCTCACGCCCCTGGCACCCGGGCAGACGGAGACCCGAGCTTCCGGCGTGGCAAGGCGCTGGTCCCCTGATCGGCACTTCGCGGCCTGGAACGAACAGCAGATCGCGGCCTTGATCGCGCTGGCCTCCCCCATTGTGCGCCGCCATGATATCAAGGCAGTGGATGTCGTCGGACACTCCGACATCGCCCCGGACCGCAAGACCGACCCGGGCCCGCGCTTCCCCTGGCGCCGTCTGCATGAAGCCGGCATCGGGGCCTGGCCACGGGATGCCGACGTCAGCTGCTTTCGACGACAGATGGCCAGCGATGGACTGCCCGCGCAGAAGACCTTGATCGCGGCGCTCGCCCACTATGGTTATCCAGTGGAGGCCGAGCGGCCCTGGATGGCGATCGCCGCGTTCCAGGCGCACTTTCGCCCCGGGGCCATCAGTGGCCAGTTTGATGCGGAAAGCGCCGCGATCCTGCTGGCCCTCAACATGCGCTATCGCCAATCGACGCCCTGTCAGGCCCGGTGAACTGGGGAATTTCCGTCATCCAATCGTCATTCATCTGTCACATTGCTGCCGCAGCATCGACACTTCCCTGACACCTGGAGCGGTGTTGCATGGCACTTTGCCAACGGCCGTCTACTCTGGGTACAGACATGACCAGAGAGGGTCATGGATCCACACGCTTGCGACTGGCGAGGAGACGCCGGAACCCCCATCACGATGAGGTTCATCATGGCCGATAACATTCTCAGTGCAGTACCCGATACGGCAGACGACATGCCAACCACCCCTCTCCCCGGAGCGCTCGGGTTCGTCGTCTGTGATGACAAGCGCATCTATGGGGCAGGCATGAGCGAGGAAGACTGTCTCGACAATGCCCTTGAATGCCTGTGCGGCTTCTGTGAGCGCAGCGCGCTCAAGAAGATGCTGGAACTGTGTCAATCCGGTGTGCGCTATCCGCTGCGCCAGCTTCCCGCCAGCCAGGCCTGCGTCAGCAATTGCCAGGTCTCCGGCCCTACCGATCATTATCGTATCCATGACGGCGTCGCCTATGCTCCGGAAGAATTCGTGACACCTCTCTCGGCGTAAGCCTCTCGCACCCTGCATCGCGTCCTCAAGAAAGCGCCCCTGCCACCGAGGGTTCAGTGACAGGGGCGCGTTCTGTTGCATTGCCTTACTACGGTGAGACGCGACAGCGAATCACGTGCCAGACCTCTCAGCCGCCAAGATAGGCGCGACGGACCTCGTCATTGGCCAGCAGCGCCTTGCCACTGTCCGCCAGCACGACACGTCCGTGTTCCAGCACATAACCGCGATCGGCGATCGACAGGGCGCGATGCGCATTCTGCTCCACCAGGAAGATGGTGGTGCCCTGCTCGCGCAGCTGCTCGACGATCTCGAAGATCTGCCCGATCACGATGGGCGCCAGTCCCAGCGAAGGCTCATCGAGCAACAACAGTCGCGGCCGACTCATCAAGGCACGCCCGATGGCCAACATCTGCTGCTCGCCACCGGACATGGTGCCGCCGCGCTGATGGAAGCGCTCCTTGAGGCGCGGGAAGAGCCCCAGCACATGCTCGATGCTGCGTTCGTTCTCCTCCTTGCTCTGGTAATAGCCGCCCATGGCAAGATTCTCCTCCACCGTCATGCCGGTGAAGATGCGGCGACCTTCGGGCACCACCGACAGCCCGCCACGCATCACGCGCGCCGTGGGTGTGCCGGTGATCTCCTCGCCCTCGAACCACACCCGCCCGCTGGTCGGGCGCGGATCGCCACAGATCGACATCAAAAGCGTCGTCTTGCCGGCGCCGTTGGCACCGATCAGCGTCACGATCTCGCCCTGCCCCACGGCCAGCGAGACATCATTGAGCGCCTGCACCGGCCCGTAATGTGTCGTCAGGTGCTCGAGCGCCAGCATGGCATCCCGCGGCGCGAGTGCCTCGCTGGCAGACACGGTCTCTGGCATGACTGCATCAACATGCTCACTCATGCTCATTCCTCCCCCAGATAGGCCTTGATCACGGCATCGTTGCGTCGAATGTCATCCGGGCAGCCATCCGCCAGCGGCTGACCCTGATTGACCACGTAGATGTGATCCGAGATTCCCATCACCAGACTCATGTCGTGCTCGATCAACAGCACCGAGATGCCCTCATCGCGGGTCAGGCTGACGATCAGGTCATCGAGATCCCGGGTCTCGTTGGGGTTGAGGCCGGCCGCCGGCTCATCCAGCATCAGCAGCCGTGGCCTGGCCACCATGCATCGCGCGATCTCGAGTCGCCGCTGCTGCCCATAGGCCAGATTGCCGGCCTCGCGATTGGCGAATTCGAGCAGACCGACACGCTCCAACCAGTCACCGGCATGCTGCATCAGCGCCTTTTCACTGCGGCGATAGCCCGGCGTCTTGAACAGGCCCTTGAGAAGATTGCGCTCGGCGTGCATGTGCTGCGCCACCAGCAGGTTCTCGATGACCGTCATCTCCTTGAACAGCCGCACGTTCTGGAAGGTGCGTACCATGCCAGCCTGGGCGATCCGGTACCCCGGCAGGCGATGCATGGCGCGATTCTGGAAATACACCTCGCCGCCGGTGGGCTGATAGAAGCCGGAGATACAGTTGAAGACGGTGGTCTTGCCCGCACCATTCGGCCCGATGACTGACACCACCTCGCCCGGATGTACCTCAAGCGTCACGCCGTCCACGGCCTTGAGGCCACCGAACTGCATGGTGAGATCACGTACGTCCAGCAGCGGTGCCCCGCCCTCGGCGCGCGCCTGGCGGTGTGAGGAAGCGGCTGGCGCCTCATTGTCGAATGCTTGCTTGTCATGTGCGTCAGCCACGGTCGAGCTCCATCTGCGGTCGTTTGAGCGGCACCAGGCCTTGAGGACGCCACACCATCATCAGCACCATCATCAGCCCGAACAGCAACATGCGATATTCATTGAACTCACGGGCCAGCTCCGGCAACAGCGTCATGGCGATCGCGGCCAGGATGACGCCTAGCTGCGAGCCCATTCCACCCAGCACCACGATGGCGAGAATGATCGCCGACTCGATGAAGGTGAAGGACTCGGGACTGATGAAGCCCTGACGCGCGGCGAAGAAGGCACCGGCGAAGCCCGCGAAACTCGCCCCGATCGTGAAGGCCGAGAGCTTGATGCCGGTGGGATTCATGCCCAGTGAACGGCAGGCGATGTCATCCTCGCGCAGCGCCTCCCACGCCCGCCCGATGGGCATGCGCAGCAGCCGATAGATCACGAACAGCGTGATCAGCACCAGGATCAAGGCCAGCAGGTACAGATAGATGACCTTGAAGGCCGGGTCGTAGTCGATGCCGAAGAACTCATGGAAGGCGATGTTGCCCTCATCGGCTCGCCGCGAGAACTCGAGATTGAACAAGGTCGGCTTGGGTATGCGCGCGATGCCATTCGGGCCGCCGGTCAGCTCCGTCCAGTTGTTGAGCAGGATACGGATGATCTCGCCGAAGCCCAGCGTCACGATGGCCAGGTAGTCACCCCGCAGCCGCAGCACGGGGAAGCCGAGCAGATAGCCGAACAGCGCCGTCATCAACCCCGCGATGGGCAGCGCTTCCCAGAAGCTGAAGCCCAGATAGCTGTTGAGCAGTGCGAAGGTATAGGCGCCGACCGCATAGAAGCCCACGTAACCGAGATCCAGCAGTCCGGCGAGACCCACCACCACGTTGAGCCCCAGGCCCAGCATGATGTAGATCAGCGTCAGGGTCGCGAGATCCACCGCCGAGCGGTTGGACAGAAACGGGAAGATCAGCAGCGCACCGATGGCCAGCATGATCCACAGCTGACGCTTCTGACCGCTCATCACGTCGGGGACGCGGAAACGTGATGGCTTGCGGGTACGCGCACGCCATTCCTCGATCTGTGGCCGCACCAGCTGGTGCAGGAAGACGGCCAGTGACGCGGCCAGCAACCAGCCCCAGGTGTCCATGCCCATCAAGCGTACCGTGGTGGTGATACCGGTGGACTCGAGCTGCACCCCCAGTACCGAGCCACCCAGCACGAGAGTCAACACGGCGGCCGCAAGTGCCGACCACCAGGGACGACGATAGGAAGGCTGTGGCGGAATCGTCTCGGCGGGCGAGGTGCCCGCTGTCTTCAGAGTCTGTTTCGCAAGCTTGGGCATCAGATCTTCTCCACTTCGGGCTTGCCGAGAATCCCGGAGGGACGGAACAGCAGAATCAGGATCAGCAGTCCGAAGGCCACCACGTCCTTGTATTCCGTGGACAGATAGCCGCCGGTCAGCGCCTCCGCGACGCCCAGCAGCAGGCCACCCAGCATCGCGCCCGGGATACTGCCGATACCGCCCAGCACCGCCGCCGTGAACGCCTTGAGCCCGGCCAGGAAGCCGATGTAGGGATTGACCACGCCGTAGTACATGCCGAGCAGCAGTCCCGCCACGGCGGCAAGCGCCGCCCCGATCACGAAGGTCATCGAGATGATCATGTCGGTATTGATGCCCAGCAGACGCGCCATGCCGGCATCCTGGGAGCAGGCACGACAGGCACGCCCCAGGCGCGAGCGCGAGATGAAGGACGACAGCAGCAGCATGCACACCAGCGTGACGCTGAAGATGATCACCTGCATGTAGGACAGATTGACCGCGAAGCTTTCCAGCCCGAACTCCCAGCCGCCCGGAATCAGGCTGGAGATCGCCATGTCCCGCGAGCCCTGGGCCAGACGCATGTAGTTCTGCAGGAAGATCGACATGCCGATCGCCGAGATCAGCGCGATCAGACGCTTGGAGCCTCGCACCGGGCGATAGGCCACCCGCTCCACGGCGAAACCGTAGGCACAGGACACCAGCACCGCCACCAGCAAGGCGGCCGCCATCAGAAAGAAGGGGTTGGCGATGCCCAGCATGCCCAGCGCCGCGATGACGATGAAGGTCACGTAGGTGCCGATCATGTAGATCTCGCCGTGGGCGAAATTGATCATGCCGATGATGCCGTAGACCATCGTGTAGCCGATGGCGATCAAGGCATAGGTACTGCCGATGGTCAGGCCATTGATGACCTGCTGCAGGAAGTAGAGGATGTCTTCCATTGAAACGACCCTTGGCCGCGACAGTGTTCGGCTTGTGGCCGGAGACTGTCAGGGAAATGCCGCATGCGCGACGACGACGGGAAGGCACGGCGATGTTGCATCGCCATGAACTCGACCGAACGGAGAGGCCCGCCATGCCACGCGGCATGACGGGACAGCGTGTCGGCATTGATCCGCCGAGCCTCATGACTGGTCACGAGACCGCAGCGAGTGCTGATATCAGCCGCTGATCAATGTACCGCTGATCAACGTGCTGCTGATCAATGTGCCGCTTCGCTCTTGGTACCGTCGGCGTGCCAGTTGTAGACGACGAAGTTGAAGTCCTTCAGATCGCCCTTCTCATCGTATTCGACCTTGCCGATGGGCGTGTCGAAGCTGTTGGCCTTGAGGTATTCGGCGACATCATAGGGGTCGGTGGAATCGGCGCCCTTGATGCCATCGGCGATCAGCTCCACTGCGGTGTAGGCCGGCATGACGAACGGACCGGAAGGGTCCTGCTCCTTGTCCTTGAAGGCCGCGACCAGATCCGCGTTCTTCGGGTCATTCTCGAAGGCCGGCGGCAGTGTCACGTACAGACCTTCCGAGGCCTGGCCGGCAATCTTGGAAATGTCCGGATTCCCGACCCCTTCCGGCCCCATGAAGGGCGCGTCGAAGCCCAGTTCACGCGACTGACGCAGCAAGAGGCCCAGTTCCGGGTGATAGCCGCCGTAGTAGACGAAGTCGACGTTCTCCTTCTTGAGCTTGGAGATCAGCGCCGAGAAATCCTTGTCACCCGCCGTGATGCCCTCGAACAGCACCACATCGATACCCGCTTCCTCGACGGTATCGCGCACGCCGGTGGCGATACCCTCCCCGTACTGCTGCTTGTCGTGGATCACGGCCATGTGCTTGGGCTTGATCGTCTCGGCGATATAGCGCCCCGCAACCGGCCCCTGCAGCGAGTCCAGACCGATGGTGCGGAAGACCAGCTCATAGCCCTGCTCGGTGATGGTCGGACTGGTGGACGCCGCCGTGATCATCATCACCCCTTCCTCGGCGTAGATGTCCGAGGCCGGTTGCGTCGCGCTGGAGCACAGGTGGCCGATCACGTACTGGACGCCGTCATTGACGATCTGGTTGGCGACCGCCACCGCCTGCTTGGGATCACAGGCGTCGTCGTATTTGACGCCCTTGAGCATCTCGCCGTCGACGCCGCCGGCGGCATTGATCTGCTCGATGGCCATCTCGGCACCGATGAACTGCATGTCACCGTACTGGGCGACCGGCCCCGTGACCGGGCCTGCCATGGCGATGGTGATATCTGCCTGAGCCTGGGTGGACATCGCCGCGGCGACCCCGAGAGCGAGAATAGACCTGCGCATCATGATGAGAATTCCTGTTCCCGATTATTGTTGTACTACGGCCGGGCAGACCTGACGGGTGCCTTGCGGCAGCATTGCGCTGCCCGAAAAGGACTGGCGACAATCGCTGTCATTCGCTGACCTTGTCCGCCGCCGCCAGCCATCAGGCAGGCGGCTCGCGACGCCAGGAATGCCTTAAAAGCATTATTGGCAGCAGCGAATACGCATGTAAAGCGACCGTTTGAGCGCTCATGAATGCAGGCCAAGGCCCTACCAATAGCGAAAAAGACTGTGCTTTCCATTCTGGCCAGACAATCGTTGGCATTGACGATGAAAGCCAGTCATTGGCGTATGTGAAGACGCAGTTGACAGGAATTCCCTCTTCACTTGCACCATCAGGTCGCATTGCTGCACCCACCTCGGCTACGCCCAAGGTTGTAGGAAAAGCAATCCTGCCGCCCTCCCGAGGCAACCGGTTGCCCCTAAGCCATGCACTGAGCTGCAATATGATGATCTACGACGCAATAGACAAGATAACGGGATAACCTGCTGATGGCACCTCCCCGTCAGATACCCGCCAGCCCTGAACGCCACGCGCCCGACGATGGGTGACATCGTCGGGCGCGCAGGGTCATGCCTTTAGCAACGCGAATGCTGGGGGATGGAGAGTAGCGTCAGCCCAGCGCGAGCAGGCGGTTGCGCACGTCATTGATCTGATCGCGCAGTCGACCGGCTTCCTCGAATTCGAGATTCTTGGCCGCCGCGAACATGGCATCTTCCAGCCGGCTGATTTCCTTCTCGAGTGCCTGAGGGCCTTGAGCCGCCAGAGCCGCATAGTCCGGCGTCTCTTCCGCCACCTGTCGCTCGTTGCCCTTGCGACGACTGCTCTTGCGTCCCGGTGCCTGGGCACCTTCCATGATATCCGCCACCGATTTGGTGATGGTACGCGGCGTGATGCCGTGCTCTTCATTGAAGGCCATCTGCTTCTCACGGCGGCGCTCCGTCTCGGCTATCGCACGCTGCATGGAATCGGTGATGCGATCGCCATACAGAATCGCCTTGCCGTTGGCGTTGCGCGCCGCACGGCCGATGGTCTGGATCAGGGAGCGCTCGGAGCGCAAAAAGCCTTCCTTGTCGGAATCCAGAATCGCCACCAGCGAGACTTCCGGGATATCAAGGCCCTCACGCAGCAGGTTGATGCCGACCAGCACATCAAACTTGCCAAGACGCAGATCCCGGATGATCTCGACGCGCTCGACGGTGTCGATATCCGAGTGCAGATAGCGCACCCGAACATCGTGCTCTCCCAGGTACTCGGTCAGGTCTTCCGCCATGCGCTTGGTCAGCGTGGTGATCAGAACGCGCTCACCGACCTCGGTGCGCGCCTTGATCTCGGAGAGCACGTCATCGACCTGGGTCGAGGCAGAGCGCACCTCGATGACCGGATCAAGCAGCCCCGTGGGACGGACGACCTGCTCCACCACCTGCCCGGCATGCTCTTCTTCATAGGTACCGGGCGTCGCCGAGACGAAGACGGTCTGCGGCAGGATGCTTTCCCACTCCTCGAATTTCATCGGGCGATTGTCCAGCGCCGATGGCAGACGGAAGCCGTATTCGACCAGCGTCTCCTTGCGTGAACGGTCTCCGCGATACATCCCGCCGACCTGAGGCACGCTGACGTGGGACTCGTCGATGAAGACCAGCGCGTCCTTGGGCAGGTAATCGAAGAAGGTCGGCGGCGCATTGCCGGGGTCACGCCCGGACAGATAGCGCGAGTAGTTCTCGATACCGTTGCAGTAGCCCAGCTCCATCATCATCTCGATGTCGTAGAGGGTACGCTGCTCCAGACGCTGCGCCTCGACCAGCTTGTCGTGCTTGCGCAGGTAATCGAGGCGCTCGACCAGCTCTTCCTTGATGTGATCGACCGCGGCGACGATGGTCTCGCGCGGCGTCACGTAGTGGCTCTTGGGGTAGATGGTCATGCGCGGCACCGACTCGGCCACTTCGCCAGTCAGCGGATCGAACAGCCGGATGGAGTCGATCTCGTCATCGAACAGCTCGACACGCACGGCCTGCTCCTCGGAGTCCGCCGGGAAGATGTCGATCACGTCGCCGCGCACGCGATAGGTACCGCGCCGGAAATCCATGTCGTTGCGGGTGTACTGCAGCTCCGCCAGGCGCCTGAGGAAACCGCGTTGGTCGATCTGCTCACCACGATTGAAGTGCAGACGCATCTTCAGGTACTGATCCGGGTCACCCAGGCCGTAGATCGCCGAGACGGAGACCACGATGATCGCATCGCGCCGCTCCAGCAGCGCCTTGGTCGCTGACAGGCGCATCTGCTCGATGTGGTCGTTGATCGAGGCGTCCTTCTCGATGAAAGTATCCGAGGACGCGACATAGGCTTCGGGCTGGTAATAATCGTAATAGGAGACGAAGTACTCGACGGCGTTGTCAGGGAAGAACGACTTGAACTCGCCATAGAGCTGGGCTGCCAACGTCTTGTTGGGCGCCATCACGATCGCGGGGCGCTGCAGACGCTCCACGATGTTGGCGACAGTGAACGTCTTGCCCGAGCCGGTCACACCCAGAAGCGTCTGATGCGCAAGACCCGCTTCCAGGCCAGTGATCAGCTTCTCGATGGCAGCCGGTTGATCACCGGCTGGCTTGAACTTGGAATTGATGCGAAATGGTTTGCTCATGCGCTCTCAATGGTGGCGGTCATGCCGCTCTTCAACTGACGGTGGCGGCCAGACTTGCGAAAGGACACCGCGCCCTACTCGGGTGATATCTCGCGACTCGTCACACTGACCCGGGTGCTGGTCATCAGTCGATGGATGGGGCAACGCTCGGAAATCTCGAGCAGGCGCTGACGCGTCGCCTCATCGAGTTCCGCACCATCCTCGGCCTGGAAGTGCATGCTGACGCTCAGACGATACTCCGCGTTCTCACCTGCGCGACGCTCATCACTGTCATCACGGTCCACCGTGGTCACGATGGACGCGAGTGGCAGCCCCTTGTGCCGCGCATACATCAACACGGTGATCGACTTGCAGGCACCCAGCGAGAGATCAAAGTAGTCGTGCGGGTCCGGCGCACTGTCCTCGCCACCCACCACGGTGGGCACATCCACCAGCAGTTCCTCGAAGCTCGCGACCTGAACCCGATGGACGAAGCTGCCAGCCTTGCGGGTAATCACCTCGATGCTCATGCACTACCTCCTTGTCGTGGACTCTCGCGAGACGCATCCGAGCCTGCTGGCGAGCATAGCGCTCACTTCACCTTGTAACCCGCCTTCTCGACGGTCTTGACCACGGCGTCATACCGCACCTGCCCTTCGACCTCGGCAAAGCCACGCCCGACCTCGGCCTCCTTGACCCCGTCCATCATCATCAAGGCAGTGGTGACCTTGTTGACATCCTTGACGCTCTCGACACCGATCAATGTAAGGGAAAAGCTGGCCATCTCGTGATTCCTGTCTCGCTGGATAAAAAGGATCGCAGGCGCGATCAAACCGCCAAGAATACCACGTTTGACGAGGGCTCCCCCATGCATGCCAGCGAGTCGCCTCAGGCTTTCATGCCAGTGGATCGCCCCGAAAGATGCCGTGTTGCCCTGCCGGGGGCTGACAGCTGACCACTGCCGCGTGACAATGCCTGCATCGAATGTACCGCTGGCAATTCTCAGGCATTGAACCGCCTGCGGCGGACCCCTCCTTTGCGACAGGATAGCGCGACATGACTGATTTCAAGACCCTGATGCAAGCCCACGGCTTTCACGCGACACAGGAGGGCAAGCTTGCCCCCGAGTCGCCGCTTGCCCCCGAGACCGATGGCGCCGGGAGTCTCACGCCCCTCTCCTGCTTCGAGGTACTCGCGGTCAATGGCGCGGATGGTGAGCGCTTTCTCCAGGGCCAGACCTCGCAGCAGCTTGCGCTGGTGGATGGCTCACTCGCTCCGTTGACCGCCTTCTGCACTCCCAAGGGGCGGATTCTGGCGATGGCCCAGCTGATGCGTCTCAGCGAGGATTGCTTGTGGCTGCTGATGCCGACGGGCACGGCGGAGCCCCTGCGCTCGCACCTTGCCAAGTTCGCGCCCTTCTACAAGGTGAGTCTCGAGGTCCGGGAGGATAGCGTGGTCGTGGGGCTCACGGGAGAGCCCGCCCTGACCCGGGCGGCCGAGCAACTGGCCGATGCTGCCTCCTCACAGCACACCGCGCTTGGCCCGCATGATTTTGCCATGCTGGCAACCTCGGATGCCGTGCTTGCCCGCCAGCCGGGGGGAGAGACGGTACGAGGCGTACTGGTCGGCTCTGATGCGCAGGTGACCCGACTCAGCCGTGCACTGCTCGATGGCGGCATCAACATCGGTGACGAGAATCACTGGGCACGCGAGGACATTCGTGCCGGCCTGCAGTGGGTGGACTCGGAGCAGACGGATGCCTGGCTGCCGCAGATGCTCAACCTGGAAGCGCTGGCGGCCATCAGCTTCAAGAAGGGGTGCTATACCGGTCAGGAAGTCGTGGCCCGCGCCCACTTCCGTGGTCAGGTCAAGAAGCGCCTGCAGCGCCTGACGGCGGAGCCGGTCACTCCTCTGCCGCAGCCGGGCGGCAAGGTGGTCTCGCCAGAAGGCAAGGCCATGGGTGAGATCCTGCGGGTCGCCAACAATGCCGATGGCAGCCTGGAAGTGCTGGCGGTGGTGAGCCTGCGCGATGAGGAAGCCCCCCTGACCCTCGAGACTGGGGAGCCCTTGCACCGCGCCCCGCTACCCTATCCGCTGGAGCGACGTGACCCGGAACAGCTCAAGGCGTGAACTTGAAGGCGTGAACTTGAAGGCGTGAACTTGAAGACATGAGCTTGAAGACATGAGCACCAGGCAGCGCTGCCAGCCGTGACACGGACGCCACGGCTGGCCTGGATAGCCGCCTGCGGCGTCATGACAGACAGGCCCCGGCGAAGCGATTCGTCGGGGCCTGTCTGTCTCAATGCCTGGCTGTATCAGAGGCTGACCTTGGCAGCATCCGGCTGAGTCAAGGCCTGGGCATCTCGAAGCGGGAGAGCCGAGACCGCTAGCCCGTTTCGCCAGTGACGCTGGCCGGCAACCAGTGCTTGCCGGCCTTGAGATGCTGGATCAGCTGCTCGGACGGCAGAGGACGCGAGTAGAGGTAGCCCTGATGAAGATGACAGCCGCGTGCCAGAAGCGCCGTGCGTTGCTCAGGGGTCTCGATACCCTCCGCCACCACGGCCAGATGGAAGGCCTCCCCCAGTCCCAGCATCGCATCAATCATCGCCCGCCCCTTGTCGGTATCCATCGCGACCACGAATTGCCGATCGATCTTCACCTTGTCGAACGGCAGTTGCTGCAATTGCGACAGGGACGAGTACCCGGTGCCGAAGTCATCAAGTGCCAGGGCGACACCCTGTGAGCGAATGCGCTGGAAGAGGATGGCCAGACTCTGGATATCTTCCGGCAGCTGACTCTCCACCAGCTCGATGGTCAGTTGGCGACACAGCTCAGGCCGCTGGAACAGCCTCTTGAGATCCGCCAGAAATCGCTCGTCCATCATGTGTCTGACCGTGACATTGACGCTGAGATGCAGCGCATGACCGGCGTCATGCACACGGATCAGGGTGGCAATGCTCTCCTTGATGACCCAGCGCCCCAGGGCCACATCGAGGTTGGCGGATTCGATGATCGGCATGAAGTCGCCGGAGCCCAGCAGACCATGCTCCGGATGCTGCCAACGCACCAGCGCCTCGGAAAGCACAAGGGATCCATCCCGTCCATCGACGATCGGCTGCAGATGAAGCCGCAGCTGGTCCTGCTGCAATCCCTCGACGAATTCCGCTTCGAGCTGCTTGAGACGCCTGACTTCTCGTTCGGCCTCTTCATCGAAGAAGTGCCACTCGCGATTGAGCTGAAGCGTGTCGTGCAATGCGCGCTCACAGCGGTAGACCAGCGCATCCATCTGCTCACCATCCTCGGGAAAGCGACTGATGCCGAGGCTGGGCAGCAGATAGATATCCTCGCCGTTGAGCGACACCTTGTGACGTACCGCCACCAGCAGCATATCCAGCCAGCCGCAGATGCCGCCCCGCGCGGCCTCGAGCAGCCGTCGTGGCACCATGATCAAGAGACGATCCGTCTCCAGACGTGCGACATGGCCTGATGTGCCCAGCAAGGGGTCCAGTCGACGTTGCAGCAACTCCAGCTGGCGATTGCCCGCCTCCGGCCCCGCATGCTCATAGAGCTCCTGCAGCCCGCCGATACGCAATGCCATCAGCACGAAACCATCAAGCCCCGAGACACGACCCAACTGATCGATACGCAGCTTGATCAAGCGCAGCATGCCTTCACGACTCAATAGCCCGGTGTCGGTATCCGTCTCGCGCTCCTGCAGCACCTGCTGCTGGAGCAGCAAGCGCTCCTGCTCCAGTCCACGAATGATCAAGGCATTCAGGGTTCTGTCCAGCACCGGCATCATCAGGCTTTCCTCCAGCGCCTGACCACGACTGGCGACCAGCAGCAGCTCGCTGCGACCGGGATGCGGCGAGACGGAATAGCCCAGCAGCTGGGTCGCCCCGAGACGCTGACACAGCAGCTGGGCACTCTCCTCGGTGGACGCGTCCACATTCGTGGCACGATTGGCCACGATCCGCCCGGCCGGCAATCGCCACAGAGGGTCACGCCGCAACGAGACACTGCTCAACCATTCCCGTTCATCACGACTCTCGACGATCAGGTAACCTGCGTTGGGGTTGCCCACCTCGCGCCGATAGATGATGACTTCTGCTCCCGTCATCTCTCGTACCCGACGCAGATAGCCGGACAAGGTAGCCAAGGCGTGCTGGGGATTGTGCGCTTCATGCGGCAATGCCAGAAACCGCTCGTTCAGGGCAAGATGCTGCTCAAGCTGAGCTTCACGCTGCAGGCCCTGCGCTGCCCAATCTCGACGACGGCGCTGATCGCGCCACAGCATGCCGCCTGTCGCGATACTCGCCAACACGATGACCAGACTCAAGGCGCCCAAGGGCGCTCCCAATTGCCTGAGCATCGCGGTGACGTCATCTGCATCCTGCCAGCAGGCCATGGCAGCATGCTCATCGAAGCGCTTCATGGCCGGCAGGTCGCTACAGACGAGAGCGGCTTCCCCGCTAATCTGGCGTGACTGACTGACGACTTCCAGCCTTTCCACACCCAGGGAAGCGGATGATTCGCTGAGCAACTCCCGGCGCATGGGCACCCCGAACACCAGCATGCCCTGCTCTTCCCGTGAAGGAAGCGCGTCTTCATCCGCATAGAGCCCATGCACGCCCACCAGCCAGGCCCGCCCGTTCAGTACCATCCAGGCGATGACGGATCGCGTCGGGGTCTGGCGAGCCTTCTCGATCAAGGGGGCCATGGCGCGGCGCCACGCAAGCGGCTGAGCCCCCTGCCAATCATCGGACTCAAGCCCCGGACGTCGCTCCTGCCAGACAGCGGCCTTGCCATTTCCTCTGATGGCCCCGACGAGATGGATCCCCGTATTGATCGAGAACTCGGGCCCGTACATGTAGTCCAGCCACTCAGGGTTCGGGGCAGGCAAACGCAGGAACTCCTCGGTGGCCTCTTGCCAATCACCATGCTCGCGCAACTGACCTTCCAGGGCTCGCTGGCTGGCCTGGGCCCACATGGTGACGCGCTGACGCGCCGCATCCTGCTCTCCTGCTCGCAGTTGCTGTATTTGACTGATACCCAGCCAGGCGGTGGCAAGAACAGAGGCAATCAGCAGAAGCGGTATCAGCCACAGACGATGGCGGGGCTCCCGGGGCGGGCCTTGCCTCAAGGAGGCGCGCACGGACTTGTCAGAATCCGGTCGCGGATGAGCAGACGTTCTACGAGGCATTGAGTTACCGATGATGACGCGATCTCCTGAATCCCGTGGCACAGTGCTGCCGAGGTGCTGGGTTCAGTCTAGATCAGGCGCTCAGTTGAAGAATACGCTGCACGGTGCGGCTGGTCGTCTCGCTGATGGCCTCCAGAGTGGACTCACGCAGCGATGCCACACTCCTTGCCACCTCCGCCACCCTGGCCGGTTCATTGCGTTGTCCCTGAAATCCCTGCAACGGCATGTCGGGGCTGTCGGTCTCCAGCACGAAGCCATCCTTTGGCAGCGACGCCACGACTCCCCGCAGTTTGCGGGCACGCGGGTAGGTCACGCTGCCGCCCAGCCCCAGCACGAAACCGAGCTCGAGAAAGCGCTCAGCCTGAACCTGACTGCCCGCAAAGGCATGAATGATGCCGCCCCGGGTGAGGCGCGCGTTCTTGAGCCGCTTGGCCACTTCGTCATTGGCACGCACGCAATGCACGATGACAGGCAGGGAGAATTCGCGTGCCATGCTCAGCTGGGCCTCGAACAGCTGCCATTGGGCGTCATGATCGGCCAGTCGCGCATCGAAGCCGCATTCGCCCAACGCGACGATCTCGCCAGCATGCTGACCGAGGGCCTGATGAAGCGCCGCCAGCGCGCGCTCGCCATGCTCGGACAGAAAATAGGGATGCAACCCCAGGGCACCGAAGATACGCGGGGATGACTGCACGAGTTCCAGCACGTCCGCGAAGCTGGCCACCGTGGTGGATGGCACCACGAACCTCGACACACTCTCATTCACGGCACGTGAGATGACCGCGTCACGATCCTGATCGAAGACGGGAAAATCCAGATGGCAATGGCTGTCGATCAACATGCAATATCCCGGTGATGGTCGTACTGCCATCGTGCTATATCAGCCAGTGACAGACAAACGAAGGGACCGGCCTGGTGGCCGGTCCCTTCGTTTGTCGATGTCGCTCTGTCAGCCATCATGACTGGCAAAGCTGGCCTAGGCCGCCTCCACCGGCGCTACCGGCGCCAACTCGGAGGTGCAATGGCCACAACGGGTCGCCGCCAGCGGCACCTTGGAAAGACAGTACGGGCAGTCCTTGTCGGTGATCTCTTCCGGCGCTTCTTCGGCTTCCTTCTTGAGCTTGTTGATCTGACGTATCAACACGAAGACGGCCAGCGCCACCAGCGCGAAGCTGATGATGGCATTGATGAACAGCCCATAGTTCAGTGTCACGGCCCCCGCATCCCTCGCAGCCTCCAGACTGACATAGGGAGCCGCCTGAGCCCCTTCCTTGAGCACGAAGAAGAAGTTGGAGAAATCGACGCCCCCGATCAAGAGTCCGATCAAGGGATTGAGCATGTCACCCACCAGGCTCTTCACGATCAGCGTGAACGCCCCCCCGATGATGATGCCCACCGCCATGTCGACGACATTGCCCTTGACCGCGAAATCGCGGAATTCCTTCATGAAACCGGCCATAGCCCCACCTCCTGATGATTGTTGTTGTCCTGTCGCGACCGACGCGTCCCTTTGGGTCATGCGTCTGTCAGGCCAAGGCATGCGCCCTGTGACTGCCTGCGTCGCTGGCCATCCCCATGTCTTTCGCAAGGGAGTATGCGGCCAAAGTCATCGACCTTGAGTTGGTGTGGCTAACGCTTGAGGACACGTTCAGCCCGAAAGCACGAACGCCGCCCCAAGGGGCGGCGTTCGCATCAATCCTGAATCGATCAGGGGGCCTGGGAGATGGCCTCGTCAGGCACCAGAGCCACTCGGGTGCGGGCCACTCGGATGCGAGCCACTCGGGTGCGAGCCACTCGGGTGCGAGCCACTCGGTCATCCCCCCCTGAGCCGTCTCAGTGCTCGCGGGTGGCGCGGAAGGTGATGTCCGGCCAACGTTCCTGCGTCAACTGCAGATTGACGCGAGTCGGCGCGATGTAGGTCAGGAAGCCGCCGCCATCGTAGGCGAGATTGGCGCTGGCCTTGCGCTTGAAGTCCTCAAGCATCTTGGTGTCATCGCAATAGATCCAGCGCGCCGTCTGCACGTTCACCGCTTCATACATGCACTCGACCTTGTACTCTTCCTTCAGACGGTGAGCGACCACATCGAACTGCAGGGTGCCCACGGCGCCCACGATCAGGTCATTGTTGTCGAACGGCTGGAAGACCTGGGTCGCGCCCTCTTCGGAGAGCTGCTGCAGGCCTTTCTGCAGCGCCTTCATCTTCAGCGGGTCCTTCAGGCGTACCCGCTTGAACAGTTCCGGCGCGAAGTGAGGGATGCCGGTGAAGCGCATGTCTTCCCCCATGGTGAAGGTATCGCCGATCTGGATGGTGCCGTGGTTGTGCAGACCGATGATGTCACCCGGCCAGGCCTCTTCCACGTGGGAGCGGTCCGCCGCCATGAAGGTCAGGGCGTCAGGAATCTTGACGTCCTTGTTGATGCGCACGTGACGCATCTTCATGTTCTTCTCGTACTTGCCGGAACAGACGCGCAGGAAGGCCACGCGGTCACGGTGTTTCGGGTCCATGTTGGCCTGGATCTTGAACACGAAGCCGGTGAAGCGCTCGTCATGGGCCGTGACTTCACGGGTATCGGTATCACGCGACTGGGGCGGCGGCGCGTATTCGACGAAGCCATCCAGCATCTCGCGTACGCCGAAGTTGCCCATGGCGGTCCCGAAGTAGACCGGTGTCAGATCACCGCGACGATAGGCCTCGAGATCGAATTCGTGAGAGGCGCCGCGCACCAGCTCGACTTCCATGCTCAGTTCTTCGATGAGATCTTCGCCCAGCACTGCAATGGCTTCGGGGCTGTCGAGGCCCTTGATGCGCACATCATCGGGGATGCGGTTGCCCTGGCCCTGCTTGTAGAGATGGATCTCGTCATTGAGCAGGTGATAGACCCCCTTGAAGCCCTTGCCGACACCGATCGGCCAGGTCATCGGGGCACACTGGATGTTGAGGACCGTCTCGACTTCATCCATTACCTCGATGGGATCGCGCGTCTCGCGGTCCATCTTGTTGACGAAGGTCAGGATCGGCGTGGTGCGCAGGCGACAGACTTCCATCAGCTTGATGGTACGGTCCTCGACACCCTTGGCACCGTCAATGACCATCAGCGCCGAGTCGACGGCCGTCAGCGTCCGGTAGGTATCTTCCGAGAAGTCCTCGTGCCCGGGCGTATCCAGCAGATTGACCATGCGATCCTTGTAGGGGAACTGCATCACGGAGGTGGTCACGGAGATGCCACGCTCCTGCTCCATCTTCATCCAGTCGGAGGTCGCGTGGCGATCGGCCCGCTTGCTCTTGACCGAGCCGGCCATCTGGATGGCATTCCCGAACAGCAGCAGCTTCTCGGTGATGGTGGTCTTGCCCGCATCCGGGTGAGAGATGATGGCGAATGTACGGCGAACATCCGCCGCCTTGGCAATCTGGGAATCTGACATGGGCTGAAAGGCATCCGGCTCGACGTGAGGCACGCCGCGCGCACTGTTAGGTGAATAGCAGAACGAAACGAATGGCGCGCATTGTAGCGGCTGGCGAGGCTCGGCAACAGAGGCGGGCCCATCTCACTCGACAATCACTCCTCTGTCTCCGCGACGGCCGACAAGCGCTCGACGATACGGCATTGCGCGATCACTCCCCCGGCACAGCAGTGAGTCAGGCGCTGCAACTCCTCCTCCATGACAGCGAGGTCACACTGACGCTTGCGCACCTCGGCCAGCTGCGCCTCGATGCGCGCGTCTATCTGATGACACGGCAAGGCCTGCTGGTCCGCCAGGCCCAGCAAGGCGCGGATGTCATCCAGCGAAAATCCCAGCCGCCGACAACGGCGGATGAAGGTCAGACGCCTGAGCTGTGCATTGCCATACTCACGATAGCCATTGGGCGCGCGTCGCATCGGGGCCAACAGCCCCTGCTTCTCGTAATAGCGGATCGTCACCGCCTGGACATCAGACGCCTTGGCCAGTTGGCCGATGCCCATCGTCACCTCGCCGTGCGATGACGTGGACGATTCCCCTTTCCGTGCGAAATCTCTTGCGGTCATCGATGACTTCTCCTCTCGCCATGTGTTGCATGTCGATGCATCAACCGTTTCATCAGCCGACTTGACCTTATAGTGACTATAACCTCCATGCTGTCACCAACACGACAGGAGGCCAAGACCCATGAAAAGCTGTTGCGAAAGCAAATCCGGCGAGCTGGCAGAGCTCAGAGCCTCACAGGGCAAGGTCCTGAAGATTCTGCTGGCGCTGAATGCCAGCATGTTCTTCGTCGAATTCACCGCGGCCTGGTGGCTGGGTTCCACCGCGCTACTGGGGGATTCACTCGACATGTTCGGCGATGCCAGCGTCTACGCCCTGACCCTCTACGTCCTGCACCGCAGCGTACGCGCACGGGCGCTGAGCGCGCTGGTCAAGGGCGTCGTGATGCTGGTGCTGGGCGTGATCGTCCTTGGCGAGGCGGGACATCAGGCCCTCCATGGCGTCGCCCCAGCCGCCCACGGCATGGGCGCCTTCGCCCTGCTGGCGCTGGCTGTGAATCTCATCTGCTTCGGCCTGCTGTGGCGCTTCAAGTCGGATGATCTGAACATGCGCTCCACCTGGCTGTGTTCACGCAATGACATCATCGCCAATGTCTCAGTGTTCGGCGCTGCGATACTGGTGGGCTGGACGGGCTCCCGCTGGCCGGACGTGCTGCTGGGCGCTGCGATCGCCGCACTCTTCCTGCAATCCGCCTGGCAGGTGATTCGCGATGCACGAGTTGAGCTGCGCGAGGCGAAACAGGCCACAGACGCGCAGGCATCAGATGAGCAGGCAGCCAGCGATCAGGCATCGTCCTGCGCCACCCGCAGCTGTTGTGCACCGCCCACGGCTGCCACCGTGGTCGAACAGTCCCCCGCCAGCGGCTGCTGTTCCGGCAAGGGCGGTGGTGGTAACACCTCTATCTGACACGACTCAGGTGTCATTCCCGCCGCTCTGCCCAGCCACTGACATGCCGTCGAATGCCATCATCCGCGTGCAGTCCGCCTGAAACGACAGCGCCCCGTCGAGCTCGACGGGGCGCTTTAGTGTCTGGATATCGCCAGGGTCAGGGGGCCGGACAGTCGGGTTGACGCTCAGGATGCGCCTGCTGGAAAGCGTCCAGTGACTGGCAGGCCGCCTCGATAGCCAGAATCCTCGGGTAATCCTCGAGTTCACACTCGAAGCGGCGCGCATTGTAGAGCTGGGGCATCAGGCAGGCATCTGCCATGCCCGGGCTATCGCCATGGCAGAAGCGCCCTGCACTTTCCGCCAGCAACACTTCCAGGCGTGTGAAACCCTCGGCGACCCAGTGGCGGTACCACTCAAGGCGCTGCGCCTGGGTGACCATAAGGCGATCTGTCAGATAATTGAGCACGCGCGGATTGTTGAGCGGATGCATCTCACAAGCCATGAACTGGCACAGTGAGCGCACCTTCGCACGCGCCTCCGGCGTTGAGGGCAGCAGCGCCGGGGCGGGCCAGCGCTCCTCCAGATATTCGATGATCGCGAGCGACTGGGTCAGGGCCGCAGGTGTTTCCGTATCTCCCACCATCAGGGTCGGCACCAGCCCCTGGGGATTGATGGCCAGATACTCCTCGCTGCGCTGTTCGCCCTTGAGCAGGTTGACCGGCACCTGAGCGACCTCAATCCCCTTGAGCGCCAGCGCGATTCTTACTCGATAGCTGGTAGATGAACGGTAATAGCCATACAGGCTCATTGAACTCATGCTGCACTCCCCTATGACGCGATTGGAAGCCGGCCGCTCCTTCGCACTGCCTCGCGCCCAGTTGGCTTAAGGCTTACCGGCACACGACGTCTTCCCGAGACGTGTCTCTGAGAAGTTCTACCTGATGAGGCCGCCTTCAGGCGTCCAACGGCGTCACTTGCTGATCAATGGCGCCGAAGATGCTCTGGCCATCGCGATCGAACATCTCGATGCGGATGCGATCACCGAAACGCATGAAGGGCGTGCGAATCTCATCGAACAGGATCTTCTCGACCATGCGGACTTCGGCCAGACAGCTGTAGCCCACGCCCCCTTCGCTGATCGGCTTGCCAGGGCCGCCATCCTTGCCGGGATTGGACACGGTGCCGGAGCCGATGATCGCACCGGCGCCCAGCGGGCGAGTCTTGGCGGCATGCGCCACCAGCTGCGGGAAACTGAAGATCATGTCTGGCCCGGACTCTGGCTCTCCGAACGTCTCACCATTGAGATGCACGCTCAGCGGCAGATGCACGCGCCCCTGCTGCCAGGCATCCCCCAGCTCATCCGGCGTCACGGCGATGGGCGAGAAGCTAGACGACGGCTTGGCCTGAAAGAAGCCGAAGCCCTTGGCCAGCTCGCCGGGGATCAACCCACGCAGACTGACGTCATTGACCAGCATCACAAGGCGGATGTGGCTCTCGGCCTGCTCCGCACTGACGTGCATCGGCACATCGTCGGTAATGACGGCGATCTCGCCTTCGAAATCGATGCCATGCTCCTCACTGACACACACGATATCGGCGTTGGGGGCCAGGAAGCTGTCGCTGCCGCCCTGATACATCAGCGGGTCGTGCCAGAAGGTCTCGGGCATCTCGGCGCCGCGTGCCTGACGCACCAGCTGGACATGATTCAGATACGCCGAGCCGTCTGCCCATTGATAAGCGCGTGGCAGCGGCGAATGCAGAGTCTTCATGTCCAGATCGAACGCATCAGCCAAGGTGCCATCATTGAGCGCTGCGTAACGCTTCTCGAGCGCTGGTGTCAGCGAAGCCCATTCCTCCAGCAGCGCCTGCAAGGTGGTGGCGACATCCGCGACCTTCACGGCGCGGGTCAGATCACGGGAGACCAGCAGCAGTGTTCCATCGCGGGAACCATCCTGGTGAGTGGCGAATTTCATGACTGCCTCCTTGAGAAGCTTGAGGGATGAAAGAACGTGGGTAGACCAGAGCGGGATGACAGGCACATGCCAATCTCAGCGCTTTCGGGGAGTGAAATGAGACGCCAACCCCTGCCAGACCGAGCCGTAGTCGCGCTGACGAGCGCTCGACGACAGGGCCTGTGGGGTGGGCTGGAACAGATAGCGACTCTCGAACATGAAGGCGAGCGTATTGCCCTGATAGCGGGGGGCGAGTTCCGCCTGAGTGGCGGCCTCGAAGGTGGCAGCGTCAGGGCCATGCGGGGTCATGGCGTTATGCAGACTCGCGCCTCCCGGGCGGAAGCCTTCGCGCTTGGCGTCATATTCACCATGGATCAGTCCCATCAGCTCGCTCATCAGGTTGCGATGGAAATATGGGGGGCGGAAGGTGTTCTCGGCGACCATCCAGCGCGGCGGGAAGATCACGAAGTCGAGATTGGCGACCCCGGCAGTGTCCGAGGGTGATGTCAGCACAGTGAAGATCGAGGGGTCCGGATGATCGAAGCTGACCGTGTTGAGGGTATTGAAGGTCGCCAGATCATATTTGTAGGGCGCGTAGTTGCCATGCCAGGCCACGACATCCAGTGGCGAATGATCCAGACTCGCGCGCCAGAAACGCCCGCCGAACTTGGCCACCAGCGTGAAATTACCGACTTCGTCATCGAAACGCGCCGATGGTGCGAGGAAATCACGCGGGTTGGCCAGTCCATTGCTGCCGATGGGCCCCAGAGAGGGCAACTCGAGAGGCGCGCCATAGTTCTCGGCCACATAACCTCGACAGCCCTCCGCGTGTCCCGCCAGCGGATTGAGCTGAAACTTGATACCACGCGGGATCACCACGATCTCGCCGCTGGCGACTTCCAGCAGGCCCAGCTCGCTGCGCACCTCGATGGCACCCTGTTGCGGCACGATCAGCAATTCGCCGTCGGCATTGTAGAAAAAGCGCTGCTGCATGCCGCGAGAGAAGGCATAGAGGTGCGTGGCACAGCCCTGCTGCGCCTGGGCATCTCCATTGACCGCCAGCGTGATCAGGCCGTCCAGAAAGTCCCCTGTCGAGCATGTGATGGGGTCCCAGCGCATCGGATTGGGATCCGGCATTCTCTCGGCCAACGGTGCAGTGGCGACCTGCGGCATCTCCATGGGCTGGTAGGCGCCCTGCACGACCGAGGGCCGAATGCGGTAAAGCCAGCTGCGAAGGTTGTGACTGCGCGGTGCCGTGAAGGCCGAGCCGCTCAACTGCTCCGCGTAAAGGCCATAGGGGCAACGCTGGGGAGAGTTCTGGCCCTGCGGCAAGGCGCCAGGCAACGCCTCGGTGGAGACATGATTACGAAAACCGGCGTGATAATGGCACTCAGCGTTGCGCTCGCGCATGACGATTCATCTCCTTGTGGGCTCGCGGCTCCTGAAGATCTGGGGCATCCACGGCACGACATACCGCCAACGCCCTAACTGGTTACATCTGAAACCATATAGACAGACCCACACGCTGGCAATCGCCGTATTAATAGACTTTTGTCTTGCTCGCTCTCTAAGGTGGTAACATCGGTAACCTGATTCACCTGAAACGTTTCAATGCGACTCAGTATGCCAACCCTCTCACCGAGTCAGGTAACTTTCGATGCAACGCACTGATGACACTCCCGAAGCTCGCGATGCCCTTGACGGGGAACCCCCACAGGACACACCCCGCTGCGAGCTGGATCTTGACCAGTTCCTGCCCTATCGCCTCAACCGTCTGGCAGAGCGAACCAGTGAGGCGCTGTTCGTCCGTTATGGTGAGCGCTTCGCCATCAATGTCGCCGAGTGGCGTCTGCTGGCCTGGCTGAGCCGTGGCTCGCCATTGACGGCCCGGGAAATCAGTCAACGGACTCATATGGACAAGGTGCGCGTCTCTCGGGCCGTCAAATCTCTGGAAGCCCGTGAACTGATCCTGCGCCGGCCGAGCGAGCAGGATCAGCGTGCGCAGTTGCTCGCCCTCACCGCCGAGGGTGAGGCCATGCTCGCTGAGCTGATCCCCGAGGCCCGCCGCTTCGAGGATGAGTTGCTGAGCGCCGTCAATGCACGCCAATACCGGGATCTGCTGCTCACCATGCAGACCCTGGAGCGTCAATTGGATCAGCTGCCAGGCAACGACTGAGACTCGCGGGAGGCAGCAGGTGCGCCACCTTGTGCCCCATGAGATTCTCGACAGGACACTCGCACTTCGTACAAGTATGGTATAAATCACGTACTGGTTTCATGGAGTCGTCCCCGCATGCATCGCAAACCGCACCTGCCAAGCAAGTTGTGTCAGACCTGTCAGCGCCCCTTCACATGGCGCAAGAAGTGGCAGGACTGCTGGGAAGACGTACGTCACTGCAGTCAACGCTGTCGACGCAATGCGCGTCAGGCAGCCCGGGAGACACACCATGACCAGCACTGATACCTGGCTTGTCTGGCTGGACGATGACCTGCGTCTCGATGACAACCCCCTGTGGCAGGCCGCGCTCGAGGAACACCCGGCGCATCTGCTGGTGGTATACATCCTGCCGGAGACGACCTTCCAGCCCATTGGCAGTGTCAGCCCTGATGCTGCCAGGCTGCAGCCACTCAGCGTTGCACGTCAGCGCTTCCTGCTGGAGAGCCTCGAATCCCTGCAGGCAGGGCTTCAGACCCTGGGCAGTGATCTGCTGATCCTTCAGGGTGACGCTGCGCATCTGATACCCGAACTCGCCAGACAGCATGCGTGCCGAGGCGTCATCGCGCGACGCGCTACAGGTCTGGTGGAGCGACGCCAGCAGCAGGCAGTGGCCGCTAGCTGTCGCCTGCGGCAGGTCAATAGCGGCTTGCTCCTGGACGAGGACGACTTGCCCTTCACGCTCAATGAGCTTCCTGAAACCTTCAGCGCCTTTCGTCGCAAGCTGGAAAAGGCCTATCCGGATATCCAGGCCATGCCCACTCCGGTGGCGGCGCCTTGCGCACTGCCGAGCTGGCCGGCACAGGCGCCGCGTGGCATGCAGGGCAGCGCCAGACGACTCCATGCGGCCAGGGACTGGCAGAGCGACCCGCGGGGAGAGCATGCCTTCCTTGGGGGTGAGCCCGCAGCGCTGCAGAGACTCGAGCATTATCTGAGTCCTGAACATGCCGGCCAGTACAAGACCACCCGCAATCGCCTCAGCGGGGCAGATTTCTCGACCCGTTTCTCTGCCTGGCTGGCACTGGGGTGTCTCTCACCACGACGCATACTCGACAGGTTGCACACCTTCCAGAAGACACTGCCTGAGCTCTGCGAGACCCCACAGGCGGCGTTCAAGGACAGCGACTGGATTCGCGTCGAGCTCTTGTGGCGGGAGTACTTTCATTGGGATACCCGCCAGCTGGGGAGACAGGTCTTTCTGGCAGGCAGGCCCGGTACAGACTCGCTGCGGCACGAGGCGTGCGCTGCGATACCGGATGCGCTTGCACGCTGGCAGGCCGGAATGACCGGCGTGCCCTGGGTGGATGCCGGCATGCGCGAGCTGGCCGCCACCGGCTGGCTGAGCAACCGCATGCGCCAGAACGTGGCGAGCTATCTGATCAAGGATCTTGGCGTGGACTGGCGGCTGGGTGCCGCCTGGTTCGAACATCAGCTGCTGGATCATGATGTCGCGTCCAACTGGGGCAACTGGCGCTACCTGGCAGGCGTGGGACGCGATCCACGTGCGGACCGTCATTTCAACATGATGAAGCAGGCTCGCCAGCACGACCCGCTCGGCCATCACGTCACCCGCTGGATACCCGAACTGGAAACGCTGCCGGCCGGCATGCAACGCCATGCTCCCTGGATTGCCTGGTCATTTCGCGTGACGCCCGAGGCGCCGGGAGGCATCAACGGGACGACGCAGTCCGGCTACCCGCGCCAGCCCTTGCACCTTGTCGATGCCTGGCAGCCCCATCTCAGCGACGTCACACCGACACGTGTGAAGCCATGGCTGAGTGGTTCCTTCGAACGGGGCTGAGAGGAGACTGTCAGCGGACACAAGCCGTCGGGCCACTGACGCTAACTGGCCGTCAGGACTGCACTTTACCGGCCTTATTCACTATCATGGCCGCATTCCTTGCAGGAGTCGTCATGAATCAGCCGCTACCGCCGCCACTGTCCACACCGCACCGCAATCTGATCCGTCTGACCATCGCGCGCGGCATCACCTGGACAGGCTTCCTGATCCTGATCATCTTCGGGATCGAGATCATCGGCTTTCAGCTCAATGTCCTCCCCGTCATCTCGATCATCATCGCGATGGGCCTGGTCAATGTCGCCAGCTGGTGGCGTCTGGGTCAGACGCATCCGGTCACTGACACTGAGAACCTGCTGCATCTGCTGGTGGATATCGCCGGTCTGACGATGCTGTTCTTCAATACCGGCGGCTCCACCAACCCCTTCGTGCCCTACTATCTGGTGCCGGTGACCATGGCGGCCGCCACCTTGCCCTGGCGCTATGCCTGGATCATCGCGGCCGTCGGCATGGGCTGTTACAGCTTCCTGATGGTGTTCTACGAACCCGTCCCGCAGCTGGCCACCTACGAACTCGGCGGGCGCATCAGTCTGCACGTCATCGGCATGTGGCTGAACTTCGGCCTGTCGGCATCGCTGGTGACCTATTTCATCTTCAAGATGGCTCATGCCCTGCGCACGCGAGACCAGGCGTTGTCCACCACACGAGAAGCGGCTCTGCGCAGCGAACAGGTATTGGCAGTCGCCAGCCAGGCCGCCGGCACCGCGCACGAACTGGGCACCCCGCTCTCGACCATGGCGGTGCTGTTGAGCGAGATGCGCGAGGATGCCAAGGACAAGAACGACCCGCAGCTGGAGGAGGATCTCGCACTGCTGCGCAGCCAGGTCGACACCTGCAAGCAACGCCTGCAAGCGATGGTGGCCGCGGCAGACCGTCGTCGCATGGAGCAGCCCCAGGCGCTCAACGCCGCGCGATGGCTGGAGGAAATCGTACAGCGCTGGCTGGTGGTACGCCCGGATGTGCAACATAGCGTCGAAGTGGATGCCTCCGCCCGCAAGGCTCAGATCCTGGTCGATACCACGCTTGAGCAGGCGCTGATGAACCTGCTCAACAATGCCGCGGATGCCTGCCCCGATGACATCGAGATCACCCTGGAACGGCGGGATGACGAGGTCACCATCGACATTCGTGACCATGGTGCAGGCGTTCCCATGGCGGTCGCGGACCAGCTCGGTGAGACCTTCATCTCCACCAAATCCAAGGGGATGGGCATCGGCCTGTTCCTGACCCACGCCACTATCAATCGTTTCGGTGGTGGCGTCAGCCTGTACAACCACGAAGACGGTGGCACCTTGACGGAAGTGCGCCTCCCTCTTTATCTGAACTGATGGCGGCAAAGACCGCCCAAGTGAGCCCCTGATGAGCGAAGAAACCCGACTGCTGATCATCGACGATGACGAATTCTTCTGCCAGGTGACGGCACGTGCCATGACACGCCGCGGCTATGCCGTGGAGGTTGCCCGGGACGAGGCACAGGCGCTGAGTATCGCGCGCAGCCATCGCCCCGAGCTGATCACGCTGGATCTGAAGCTCGAACAGAGCTCCGGCCTCAAGCTGTTGCCCGAGCTGATCGCCTTGTTGCCGGAAGCACGCATCGTGGTGCTGACGGGCTACTCCAGCATTGCCACGGCAGTGGAAGCCATCAAGCTGGGTGCCGTGAACTACCTGTGCAAGCCCGCCGATGCCGACGAGATACTTCACGCCTTCAAGCGCGAGGGAGGTGATCCGGAAGCCGAGATCTCCGACAACCCGCCCTCGGTCAATCGCCTGACCTGGGAACACATCCAGAAGGTGCTCAACGAGCACGACGGCAACATCTCTTCCACGGCTCGCGCCCTGGGGATGCACCGCCGCACGCTGCAGCGCAAACTGCAGAAGCGACCGGTAAAGCGCTAGCGCTTCATTCGGGCCAGCAGGGCCGCCACGGCAGCATGATGCTCCGGGTCCTGATGGCATTGGCCCTGAAAACTGGCACACAGATCCAGGAAGTCGTCCAACCGCATCTCGGGGGCACGACGCATCAGACGCTTGGTCAGCCGTGTCGCCTGACGCGGCTGACTCGCCATCTGACGTGCCATCTCCAGGGCACGTGTCATCAGGTCCTCCTCTGCACAGACTTCCAGCACGATCCCCAGTGCCAGCGCTTCCTGCGCCGAGACGATACGCCCGCTGAAGGTCAGCTCACAGGCACGCTGATAGCCGATCAGACGTTGCAGCAGCCAGGCGCCCCCATCACCGGGGATCAACCCCAGCGACAGGAACGTCTCGCCGAAACGTGCCTGGTCACTGGCCAGGCGAATGTCACACATGTTGGCGAGATCAAAGCCGGCCCCGATGGCCGGACCATTGACCGCCGCGATCACGGGCACCTCGATGCCCAGCACCGCAGGTGTCATTCGCTGGATACCGCGGCGATAGCGCGCCGCGACCTCGGCGGCATCTCCTGCAAAATCCCCCTTTCGCTGCGCCATGTCCTGCACATTGCCTCCGGCAGAGAAGGCGCTGCCCTCGCCGGTGATCACCAGGGCACCCACGCTGTCACAGCCATTGACCCATTCGGCCACTGCCAGTAGATCCTCCACCAGCGCAGTCCCCGTCAGGGCATTGCGCACGTCGTGACGGGCGAAGGTCATGACGGCGACACCGTGCTCGAGACTGAGGTGACTGTCGACAAGGGTCACGGGTACAGCCGTTGACCTCTGCCCGGCGCAGGAGGCGTCAGTGGAATCGCGTGGGGATGAGATGGCGTCGTGAGTAGCGTCGTGAGCAGCGGCGTGAGTCGAGTCATGTGGCGAAGCGGTCATGGCGGATTCCTGGCGTCATCGATGGCCGTCACGAGCGAGGGTCCTCAAGGGGCCTGTCGGCTCGCGCATACGAGAAGACCCTTGTCCTCCGTCAGCGTCATGCGGCGGGAGAGACAAGGGCCTGTCGGTCTTGCCGGTGGTTCACGCAGCGGGCAGGCGGGCTGCCGACCCCACGCGAGGTGTCACGCGACTTACTGTGCCGTCCAGCCGAGATCCATGTTGAAACTGGAGCCCGTCACCGAGCCTGCCTTGTCGGAGGCCAGCCACACCGCCATGTCAGCGACTTCGGCGGGGTCGATCATGCGCTTGATGGCGGCCCCCTTGAGCATGATCTTCTCGATCACCTCATCCTCGGGCATGTCATTGAGCCTGGCCTGCTCGGCGATCTGCTTGTCGACCAGCGGAGTGCGCACATACGCCGGGCAGATGGCATTGGCCGTGATACCACTCTCGCCGCCTTCCAGTGCCGCCGTCCTGGTCAGCCCCATCAGACCATGCTTGGCGCTGACATAGGCCGCCTTGCCGGGCGAGGCGACATGCGCGTGAATGGAGGCCATGTTGACGATGCGGCCATATCCATTCTTCTCCATGTGCGGCCAGGCCGCCTGAATCAACGTGAAAGGTGCCGTCAGCATCAGCGCGATGATCTGATCCCACTTGGCCTGCGGGAACTCCTTGATGCGCTCGACGTGCTGGATACCGGCATTGTTGACCAGGATATCCAGGCGACCGAAGCGTGACACCGCTTCCTCGACAGCGGCCCGACATTGCTCGCCATCCGTCAGGTCTGCCTTGAAGAATGCAGCGCCTGCCTTGTCGGCGACCTCTGCCCCATCGTCACTGAAATCCACGGCAAGGACCTGATGACCGGCCTGGCACATCGCTTCCATGATGGCTGCGCCGATACCACTGGCAGTCCCCGTGACAAGGGCGACGCGGGTCGGGGCTGACTGTTGTTCACTCATGAAGGTCTCCTTCGGGCTGATGTCATGCCGCAGGAATGCCCAGCCCCAGACAGGGACCGGGTGGCATCGGATGCTGCTCTGCAACATATAGTGAAGATAGCGCTAATAAAGCCACCTTCGCCACCCGACCATCGCCTTGTTGGCCTGCCGGCGACAGCATGCATGGCGTTGAACCGCCTGAAGCCTGCATGCCAGAGCCGTGATGCAACTTGCGCAACCGCCAGGGCGCAGCATGCAACGCGGGCTCAGCCGAAGTGCAATCGAGCTGACAGACCAGGCGACGCCGCACTCCCCAGCGGACTGTCATCCAGGGTCAGTTCCGCTCCCAGGCGCTCGGCCAGTTCATCGACGATCGAAAGGCCCAGCCCTGACCCCGAGGTGTTCTGCCCCGCCAGACGCACGAAGCGCTCCCGGACCCGCTGACGCTCACGGGCCGGGATGCCGGGGCCGGTATCCATGACTTCCATGATCAGACCATCGCCGAGAGAGGTCTCGCGGCGCCGAATGCTCAAACGCACTTCCCCCCCCTCAGGCGTATAGCGCAGCGCGTTGTCGATAAGATTGCGCAGCAGCACATAGAGGCCGTTCTCGTGGCTGATCAACTGCGCCTCGGGCGTGACGTCGACAGACATCCCGACGCCACGCTGGCGCGCCATGGGGCCGAGATCCCGCGCAAGTTCATGCGCCAGATGCCCGAGATCGACGTGACTGCGCGGCACCTCGGCACCACTCTCCAGCCGCGACAGCGTCAGCAGTTGCTCCACGACACGCGTCATGCGATTGACACCATCGACGATCATGCGCGCCGAACGCCGCGAGTTCTCATCGGTGGCATCCGCCTCGACATTCTGGGCGTGCACCTTGATGCCGGCCAGGGGCGTTCTCAACTCGTGTGCCGCATTGGCAGTGAAGCGACGCTCCTTGTCGAGCGTGTCGGCCAAGCGTCTCAGCAAGCCGTTGAGCGCATCCACCATCCCGCGAATCTCGTCCGGCGCCTCACTGGCATCAAGTGGCTCTAGATAGCCGGGCTGACGGGCAGTGATCTGTCGGCTGATGCGCAGCACGGGACGGAATCCCCGAGAGACGGCGACACCGATCAGCAAGGCGATCACCAGCAGCCCGACCACCAGCGCCAGCACGTTGTGCAGTGCGATCTGCCCCGTCAATTCATCTCGTACGTCTTCCCGCTGAGCGGCCGTGACCCAGATGCCGCTGTCAGGGAAATACAGCGTGAAGGTGAACCAGTCGTGATGATCCGTGTGCTGCTTGGCATAACCGGGCAACGGCAGATAGTCGAGCATGACCGAGGGGGTGGAAAGTCCCAGCAAGGGCTGACCGAGTGCATCCCACATCTGGAAGACCAGCTTGTCTTCATAGACATGACCGAGGGGCGACTTCTCGTGCCCATCCGCGAAGCTCAGGGATGGCGGTCGCAGACTGAACTGCCCCGAAGTCATCTCCTGAAGCCTTTGCTGACGCGCCACCGGCGACAGCGAGGCCAGCTCGGATTGATAGAGGCGGCCCAGCATGCGGGCATTCTGGGCCAGCTGTGCATCGAACAGCTCATCGATCTGCTCACGGGCATCGAAGTAGCTCCAGGTGGCAGCTGCCCCCAGCACAATGATCACCCCCCCGATGAGGCTGCGCCGCAGAAAACTGCGTATCGACTTCACGCGGACTCACCCAGTCGATAGCCGACCCCGCGTACGGTCTTCACCACGCCGGCCCCGAATTTGCGGCGAAGATGATGCACATGCACCTCGATGACATTGCTTTCCACATCCCCATCCCAACCGTATAGCTGCTCGACGAGCTGGTCCCGACTGAAGACACGACTGGGATGGAGGAGAAGGAACTCCAGCAGATCGAATTCGCGCCGCCCCAGCGTCACCTCGGCGCCGGCCAGGGTGACGGAACGACCGGCCTGATCAATGCTCAGGGCCCCCAGTTGCAGGCATCCGTTGGCCTGACCCGCATGACGCCTGACCAGCGCGCGCAATCGGGCCACCAGCTCGGCAATGTCAAAGGGCTTGACCAGATAATCATCCGCCCCGTTGTCCAGGCCACGCACTCGGTCACTGATATCATCTCGTGCCGTCAGAATCAGCACCGGCAGAGTGTGGCCCCGACGGCGCAGCGCGGTCAGCACCTCGAGACCGTCCATGTCCGGCAAGCCAAGATCCAGCACCAGGACATCAAAGGAGGAATGCTTGAGAGTGGCCACGACATCGCCCCCCACCCGCAACCATTCACTGCTCATGCCTTCACGACTCAAGGCATGACCGATACCTTCACCCAACAGTGGATCATCTTCCACGAGCAGCACGCGCATGGGGTCTCCTGATGACAAGCGATACGTGAGAGGGAACAGGGGATATCCCATGCCCCCACTGATGACAGATGACGAGAGCGGGATGGCAGCATCAACGACTAGGCGCGATTCCCGGCTCTCTCCGCCCATGGCCTTTGCAAGCCCCATCCCCTGCCCCGTCGTCTTGCGCCGAGGACAGCGCGGCGCTCCTGGCGGCGAAACACGATGCGTTGAAGCGCTTCGCGAATGGCCTCCAGGCCCGAGTCCAGCATGCGTTCCGGTTGGCCGAGAATGCGGCGCAATGCCCAGCCACCTCGAAGTCTCATGCGAGCCAACGCCCCCGGTGCTCGCAACAGGCAAAGCGGATACACCATCTGCTCGACCTGACGCTCGATGCCGATGGGGTGGCATCCTTGATGCCGCGCCAGTTGCATCAGTAGCGGGGACTCTTCCCCGGTGATCAGAGGGGGAACGTGAAGCCTGACATGCTGGTGGGCACAGGCGGAGACCGGGGCGAACAAGTGGCCATCCGGCTGCAGTATGAACTCGACCAATTCCTCCCGCCCCGCCGTGACAAGAGAGGCCGAGAGACATTCCAGTACCCGCTGGCGCACGCCAGGCTGCCAGCCAGAGCCATGCAGAACATGCATGGCACGCCCGGCCTCCAGCTGCCACTCTCCATCACCCGGCAAGCTCACCAGGGTGTGAGGACGCGACGCGGGCGTGATGCTGAGCAGCTGCTCACACAGCGACTCCCCAAAGACGTCCGAGACGGCGAGGGTCAGACAGAGATGCCGTTGCCCCAGAGGAGTCGGCAGCAGCTGGCACAGAAGCGCGAGATCATCTCCCGGGCGCTCCACCAGTGTCAGCGTGGCGCCATGGCCCGCCAGCTGCCAGCATATCTCCCGGCAACTCGAGGCCATGGGCGCTTCGACGAGCAAGCGATGACCGGCCAGCCGAGAACTTTCGACAGAACCACCACGGGAGCGAAACGGACGGTACATGGCAACATCCTTGGTCGGGGCATCGTCGATTCGACCATGCCAGGCTGAATGACCTACACGATGCCGACCAACGCTTAACGAAAGATTAAGCAGCGACTCTTTCCTTGCCGTCTGACGGAAGACTTGATGTCCCTTGCCGGCGCCAGACGCCGATGCCCAAGGCTTACAACCCGAACAGATGGACCAGCGGCGGCAGAATGAAGGCCGTCAGGAGTCCCGTCAGTCCCATGGACATGCCCGCGAAGGCACCGGCCAGGGTGCTGAGTGAAGAGAAGCAGTAAGCCGTGCCGATCCCATGGGCAGACAGGCCCATGGTAAAGCCCTTGACGGTATCATCACGCGCACCTGACAGCCGCAGCATCAGCGGACCGATCACACAGCCAAGCGTCCCGGTCAACAACACCAGTCCTGCCGTGAGTGAGGGAATGCCGCCGAGCTTTTCCGCGATCCCCATGGCGATCGGCGAGGTCACCGACTTGGGTGCCAGGCTCAGCGCCACCGGTGTATGCGCCCCCAGGACCAGGGCCAGACCGAGCGTGGTGGTCACTGCAGTGGTGATGCCGACGCAACAGGCCGTCAGCAGAGGCCAGAGCATCTGCTTGACGCGGTCAAGATGATCGAACAGCGGCACCGCCAGTGCCACCGTCGCCGGCCCCAACAGGAAGTGGATGAACTGGGCGCCTTCGAAATAGGTCGCGTAGTCGGTATCCGTCAGCCAGAGAAAGCCGATGATCAAGGCAATCGACACCAGCACCGGATGGGCAAGAGACGCGCCACGAGCCAGGCGGTTGATCACGGTCGCCAGCAGAAAGGCCGCCAGCGTCAGCAACAGGTGCAGCAGCGGAGAGGCACTGAGATAGACCCAGAGAGCATCCAGAGGGGCGAGATTCACTGTTCCCCTCCCTTGCCGGCCATCGGACCTTGCAAAGATGAACGACGATCTATCAGCCGCTGCAACAGCCAGGCTGTCACGAACTGCGTCACGGCGATGGATACCACCAGCGTCACCGCGATGGCGAGCAGGTCCTGAGCGATGAGATCCAGATGCACCATGACCCCGACCCCTGCCGGGACGAACAACAGCGAGAGATGTGCCAGCAGGCCATTGCTGGCAAGCCTGAGACTGCCGGGCACTCGTTCACGCAACATGGCGCGGAGCAGCTGACGTTGGCCGGCATCGTTGTCCGAGATGCGCACGGCGTCACCTTCCCTGTCCGGCGACGGTATCAATCGCTTGCGCAGACGGCCACGCACCATCAGCGCCAGCAACAGGATCAGCATGCCCAGTACCGGTCCAGGCACCGGCAATACGAGGGCTCGTCCCAGCACCTCGCCCACGAACTGACATGTCAGCAGAATGCAGAACCCCTTGATCAACTCCATCTCCGGCCAGTCTCCCCCATCAAGGCACTCATCTGACGTGCGGTAAAAGGCCGAATTGTGCCATAGATGCCCAATCACGGCACGGTGATACCGGGCCGTACCCGCCATGGGCGCGACGTGGGCTGCATGGCGCAGCCCTGGGGGCACGTCGAAAGCCCGGCAGTGGCGGCAACGCTGGCTTATGGTAGTGTTCTGACTCGACTGAACCGCTACCTTCTCCGGCAAGGACACGCCTACGCGATGCCAGAATCCTTGATGCTTGATACTTCCATCACTTCGGAATGGGTCGAGACACTTCGACGCGAAGAGGACCATCAGGCCCGCATGCTGCTGGAGCTGGCAGCGGATCTCGCCGGGACTCCCCTCGCCTTGATCAGCTTGCGCAACGCACGTCATCTCAAGCGTTGGGTAAGCCTGGACGACAGCATTCCCGATACCCTTCCGCTGCACGATAGCCTGTGTGGTCTGGCCGTCATCAAGGGAAGGCCTCTGGTGACGCGCGATGCCTATCAGCATGCTGAATTGCGCGATACCTGTTCGGTGAAGGGGGATGGCATACGCTTCTATATCGGACTGCCACTGCATGATGCCACTGGCGCTGTGGTCGGATGCATGAGCATGTTCGACACCTCTCCACGCCAGTCGCTGCCCGACGATGACACCCTGGCGCGGCTTGATCAGCTCGCTGGAATGATCAGCGAGGCGCTGAAGCGCCTCATGCAGAGTGCCCAGCTCAGTGCAGCCTTGCGCGACAGCTATACCCGCGCCAACTGGATACTGCGCAGCATTTCCGATGGCATCATCGAATGGCAGCTAGGCAATGAACGCCTGACGATATCGCCACGCCTGGAAATGCAGCTGGGCTACAGCGCCGGAACCCTGGACAGCCGACTCGAGGCGCTGCATGAAAGAGTCGCCCCCGAGATGCGCGAAGAGTTCCAGGCGCTTCTCGCGATACAGCGCCTGCAGGAAACCCCGTTCAGCATTGAACTGCGCATCCGCACCCGCCAGGGAGACTACCGCTGGTTCAAGTTGCGTGCGCAGTTCCAGGTGCGTGATGACGCGCCCTATCGTTTCATCGGCTCTCTGCTCGACATCCATCAGCAGCACATGGCCGCCGTGGCACAGGCCGACAAGCTATGTCGCTACGAACGTCAGCAGGCCGTGCTGATACGACTCGGCAACGCCCACCATGCCGAGGGCGCTCGGCTCGAAGATCTGATGCCATGGATCTGCCAGCAGGTGGCGGATGCCCTGCAGGTACGCAAGGTCAGTTTCTGGAAGATGAATCCCGAGGGAACCCGGCTGTCACTGAGTCATGTACACGACGGTGAACTGCCTGCCCCGCACGATGCGACCTCTCGGGCATACCCCCGAGAGCTGTGTGACAGCCAGCTGGGAGAGTATTTCACCGCCCTGAAATCCGAGCGCATCCTGGCGATCAGCGATACCCAGCAGGCCAGCAGCGGGCTGTTGTTCAATGGCTATTTCAGCACGGACCTCCAGGCAATTCTCGATAGCCCCGTGCGCATCTCCGGCAAGATTCGCGGGGTGATCTGTTGCACGGAGTGTGGCGGTCCACGCGAATGGGCGGAGGATGAGCTCGCCTTCCTGAGCTCGGCCTGTGATCACGTCTCACAGCTTGCCACCGAGCTTGAGCGTCACGCGACCCAGGAGCGACTGCGTGCCAGCGAGCGTCGCTATCGCGCCACCTTCGAGCACTCCGCCGTCGGGATGGCGCACATGTCCAAGGCGGGCCAGTTGTTGAGGGTCAACCAGCGACTCGAGGACATCCTCGGCTACCCGAGCACCACGCTCGAGGGCTGCTATATCCGCGAACTGATCGAGCCGGAAGACCTGGCATCGCTGCAACGACGCCACCTTGCCTTGATCGAGGGCGGTATCAGTCACTTCACCCAACGCTGCCGCTTCCTTCATGCACGGGGCAACACGGTGCATGCCGACGTCAGCGTCTCCTCCGTCGATACCACCCCGGTGCAGGACGGCTATACGCTGGTCGCTCTGGTCGACAAGACCCATAGTCACACCATGTCCCAGCGACTGATCCATGAAGCCAATCATGACAGCCTGACAGGACTTCTGAACCGCGCCGCCTTCCGTCGCAGATTGACGCAGTTCTGTGACGTCGTGCGCGAGGACCACTCGCAACATTGCCTCGCCTATATCGATCTTGATCAATTCAAGGTCGTCAATGATACCTGCGGACATTCCGCGGGCGATGCCCTGTTGATCCAGCTGGTTGACGTCATCGGCAATGATCTGCGCCCACAGGATCTTCTGGCCCGTCTCGGGGGCGACGAATTCGGTCTGTTGATGCCCGGCATGACACTGGACGAAGCGGAACCGCTGCTGGAGCGACTGCGCCAGAGCGTGGCCAATTTCCGATTCATGTGGGACGACAAGCTGTTCAGCGTCAGCGCCAGTATCGGCCTGGTCAGCATCAGCAACGGCCAGAGTGATCCGCATCATCTGCTCAGCGCTGCCGATGCCGCCTGTTATGAAGCGAAGGACGCTGGGCGCAACCGGGTGCATCGCCATAGCGTGAGCGGAGACGAAGTCACTCAGCGGATGGAGGAAATGCACTGGGTCGCCGAAATCACCGCCGCGGTGGAAGCGCAACGTCTCGTGCTCTATCACCAGCCCATCGCCAGCACACGCACCAGGCCGGGCACCTCTGATGAGCAGCACTATGAGGTGCTGGTGCGCATGCTGGGGCGTGACGGCAGCATCATCGCCCCCGGGGCCTTCCTGCCCGCAGCAGAGCGTTATGGGCTGGCTGCCACCATCGATGAATACGTCATCCGGCATTATCTGGCCTGGCTGCAGTCGCAACCTGCCCACCTGGCCAGCCTGACACGGGTGTCGCTCAACCTCTCGGGTCACTCCATCAGCAGTCCCAATTTCCGCGACATGCTGGTCAGCCTGGTACGTGACAGCGGGATTCCCGGCCACAAGCTGTGTTTCGAGATTACGGAAAGCGTGGCCATCACTCGCCTGGGCGATGCTCGCACCTTCTTCGATACTCTGGGAGAGTTGGGGTGCTACTTCGCACTGGATGATTTTGGCAGCGGCGTATCGTCCTTCGGGTATCTCAAGAGCCTGCCGGTGAATTACCTCAAGATCGATGGTGCCTTCATTCGCGACATGGACACCAATCGTGTCTCCTACGCCATCGCGCGCGCCATCGCCGAGGTGGCCCGCGAAATGGGCATGCAGACCATCGCGGAATTCGTTGGCAGCCAGGAGGTACTGGCATGCGTGACGTCCATCGGGGTCGACCACGTCCAGGGCTATGCCATCGGCAAGCCTTCACCGCTGGTGGCAGATCACTCGACGCTGGCTCACAAGGCTTGCGTGATGACGTCGCAAGGCATCGCCAACAACCGCCCGGGGACGCAGCTCACGTCTTGAGCGACGATACCGATCACGCTGTGGTCCTTTCGATAGCATGTGGCAGCCCTCGGCACGGCCCCTCGACACGACCCCTCTCGCATGAAGGCGGAGTCCGGACGCGCCTCTGAAACGAGACACGCACTGACAGCGATGCCGTCAGTGCGTGTCTCGTTGAAGCCGACCCCGGGGCGTCAGCCCCTCCTGCCTCAGAAGCCTGATTCGCGGCGCCAGACCCCCACCACCTCACGCCAGGTCCGACTCAACAGACTGCGGGCCTGAGTCTTGACCTTGACGACACCGCGGCGTCCGGGAATCGACTGGGCAAGTGCCTTCGCGGCATCCACCGGCGCCAGTGTCACTCGATACAGACTGCGAACCAGCTCCAGCTGACCTTCCTTTCCCTCACGTACCTTCAACTCCCCACCGTAGGGCACCGCCATCTCGGGCTGCTCCAGAATCGCGGCCGACTGGGGGTCCACGCCGACGACACGCATCTCGATCGGCGCCCCCACTGGCGCGAGGGGGTAGAACCAGGCGCTGGCATCCGGTGCAATGCGCAACACCTCCTCTTCCTCTACCCAGGCCGTGAGCGTCACCTTTTCAGGGTTGCGCAACGTCATCACCCATTCCCCCTCTCCAACCCAGCCGCCCTCCCTCAAGGCGGGATTGAGCGAATGGACCTTGCCGGTGAATGAGGCCACCAGCTGCCCTGTCGCCTGCTCGGCCTCCAGAGCACTGACACGCTGGCGCTGAACGTCAAGATCGGCCTGGATGACCGGACTCTCCTGCAACAACCTGCGATCCAGCCCGCTGGCAGAGCGACGCCAGTCAAGCTGTTGCACGCGACGCCTGGCAGTGGTAAGCCGTTGGGCGACTTCCGGCGCACTGACCACCGCCAGAGCCTCACCGACGGTCACATCATCTCCCTGAGCGACCTCCAGGCTGATTCGACCACCAAAGGGCGCTTCGAGGCGTGTCGAGGGCTGCTCCAGCCAGCCCGGGAGACCCAATTCACCTTGCCACGGCCACACCAGCAGTCCGCCGAGCGCCATCAAGATCACACAGGTCCTCAACAACGCCAGATTGGCACGTGGCTTACGACCTTCACTGAACCAGCGCCGAATTTCATTCACGATTGGCCGCATGATGAAGTACCAGATCTCGACGGCGAACAATACGATGCCGAGAAGCTTGAAGAAGAAGTGATAGACCGCCAACGCGATCCCGAGAAACAGCAGCAGGCGATATACCCAGACTCCCATGGCAAAGCCGACCAACGCACGTTGCGGACGTTCCGGAGGCACTTCCTTGAACCCGAACAGCCACTCACGCAGCTGCCAACGTGCCAGCGCCTGTGAGCGGGGTTCAAGATTGGGCTGACGCCAGGCATCGGAGAGCAGGTAATAGCCATCAAATCGCATCAGGGGATTGAAGTTGACCAGTGCCGACATGATCCAGGTCGTCGTCGCTAGCCAGAAACACAGAGTGCGCACCATCCCCTCGGGCAACAGATGCCAGCTGAGCAGGGCCAGCACCGCGATGGATAGCTCTACCGCCACGCCCGCGACGTCCACCTTGACGCGATCCTTGGCATCGGTGAGGCGCCAGGCATCGCTGGTGTCGGTATACAGCACCGGCCAGCCGACGATGAAGGCCACCCCGATGGTGGGAACGCGCACTCCCTTGGCCTTGGCCACGAAGGCATGCCCCAGTTCATGCAACACCTTGACGAAGACCAATGCCGCCCCGAGCGTCAGCCATCCTCCGACAGCGCCCAGCGCGGAGAAGCTCGCGATGAACGTATCCAGCTGCCGAATCGTCAACCACACGCCGAGAAGCCACAGCACGCATAGACTCCAGAAGAAGCCCTTGCTGCCCAGCCAACGTACCTTGTTGACGTGGCGACTCAACCAGCGATCAGGATTTGCCAGCGGAATACGCACGAACAGGTAGTGATGCATCAACCACTTGAGGCCCTTGGGGCGAGATTCGAGACGCCGTTGGTATCGCTCCTGCTGTCCTGGATCGCCCCGCACCAGATCGTGCTGCCGCAGAAAATCCGACAGGGCACGCAGCTGCTCTCCGGGAACGTCACGCCCCAGACTCTCGCTGGCCTGCTTCGCGGCGACCGATTCCTGGCCGCCGCGTATGAACGGCAACAATTCGATGGCCGCTTCTCCCAACCGGTAGAAGCGCTGTGCTACCGGGTCATGCAGCAACCAGCGACGCTTTCCATCCCGATCCTGCTCGACGGGATGAAGCTTGAGGTCCTCACGCAATACCGCCAGGGGGGGAGTCTGAGAGATCATGATCTACCACCCGATCCAGCTACGCAGCGTGGCCCAGGGGCGACGGAAGAGGTAATAGCCAAGCGTGACCTGCTCGCCTTCCACCTTGGCTGTCCCGCGCCAACCGACGCGTGGCAGGTTCTCGGCATCGTTCAACAGGGCTCGCGCGCGGTAGGCAAGCTCACCGTCCGGTGCGAGCTCTGCGCGATAATTGACATGCGTCAGACTGGCATCGCGGACCTGGGAGGGGTCGACATTGAGGAACAAGGACACCTTCGCGCCTTCCGGCAGCGGGATGTTGTCGGCACTCGGCAGCCAGATTTCCACCTCAGCCCCGCGAGTGTCGGCGACTTCCAGCAGACGCTCGCCCAACTGGACAGGCCGCCCTGCCCAATCGCTGGCATCCCCGATGATCGCCACACCGGCTCGAGGCGCCTCTACACGGACTCGCGTCAATTGCTGCTCAAGAAAGTCGACATCGGCACGCGTCTGCTCCACTCGTGCCAGCAACAGTGGGACTTCCGCGCTGGCATCCCGATCAGTGAAGGCGCGCTGACGGGCACGGGCATATTCCGCCTGCGCCACGGCCAGTGCCTGCCGGGCTTCCGCAAGCCGTCCCTTGAGTTCGGCATCGTCCAGCCTGGCCAGCAGCTGGCCCTTCTCCACCGGATCATTGGGCGCCACGGCCAATTCCTTCAGCACGCCATCCAGCGGTGAACGAATGAGACTGCTGACCTGAGGAACGATCTCGGCCTGCCCCAGTACCGAAAGCCGCACCGGAATCAACATCAGCAAGCCCAGCATCACCACGATGGCTCCCGTCAGCAGGCGCTTGCCCACCGGAGAGCGCTTGCGCCCGGCATGACGCGCAAGCACATGCTCAGCCCCCTGCACCCAGTGGGTCAGCAGTCGCTGCTCCGCCTCGTTCCACGGCTTTTCCCGCAACAGCAACAAACCGCCCTCGAGCCGGCCTCGCCAGACCATGGGAATCCAGACACCTTCGCGCGGCCAGTATTCACTCCAGTCGGCCCCCAATGCAGCATCCCGCTCGGCGAGACGCTCGGGCGTCAGCAGCATCAGCTGATCCGGCGAGGAAGCAGAGGCGTCATCGACGCGTCTGGAGACATCACGTCGATCAAGCTCGAACGTCTTGAGGACCCGCCTCACCCAATGCAGATAGGGGCTCTGCTGCTCGACATCCGTCGCGCCTGAGTGAGCGGAAAGCTTGCCATTGGCAACCAGCAATATCTGGCGCGCCGGAAACAGATAACCGGTGTCGTTGACCAGCACATACTCGGCCTCCTTGCGCCCCTTGGCGCTCATCAGACGCTTTTGCAGCGTGATGAGGCCGGCCAGGCGATCCGTGGTGACACTGCCTGGCATCTCGACCCGCCGATTCATCGTGATGCCTCTCCGCTCTCTTCGGCATCAAGGCCTGATGGATTCAGAGAGGGAAAGCGCACCTCACCACTCATGCCGGGCTTGATACCCACCCCCGGCTTGGCATCCGGCCTCGCAATCACCTTGAGGGTCTGGCTGACAGGGTCGATGCTGTCCACGACCCGGACGATCTTGCCGGAGAGCTCGGCGCCCGTCGCATCTGCGGTGAACGTCATGGGCGTGTCGCTTCCTACCTGCCCCAGCCACATCGCAGGTATCACGGCTTCGATCTCCAGCTCGTCGGAGCTGACCAGTTCCAGCATCGGCTCTCCATTGGAGACGAATTGATAGGGGTTGACGACGCGCGAGATGACTTCGGCATCAAAGGGTGCAGTGATGGTGCAGTCGCTCAGGTAGACATCAGAGAGCTTGACGGAAGAACTCGCCTCATTGACTGCCGCTCGTGAGAGATCGACATCCAGCTGGCTGACATTGTCATAACGCGCCAACTGCTTGTTGACCTTGTACTGTGAGCTGGCCCCCGACAGGCGCGCACTCGCGACCGCTCGCTCGGCCTTCAGGGAGCGGCAATCAAAACGCACCAGGACCTCGCCCTGCTTCACTTCTTCCCCAACGCGTCGATTGACCTCCAGCAAGCGCCCCGACAGCGGCGCTGCCAGCATGGTGGAGTTGACGGCACTGACCTGCCCGCGAACGGTCGGTTGCTCCGCGGCGTGAGCCTGACCCATCAGGCTCGTCCCCGCGAGCAGCAGAGATCCACTGAAGATCTGCAGGTAACGGGTAACTTGGTGTCCAACGGTCATCATCAGCATCCCTGTTGAAACAAGATGGGAGGCTAGTTCAGAGACTGGCCTGACCGTCCTGTGCATTGGTTGTCTCGGACTGTACTTCCAGCCAGAGGGCCGGATCCTGCAACGGCAGACTGCCACCGGACCATTGCTGGAAGGAGGCATCCAGATTGCTGGCCAGGGTATCCACGTCATAACGCTGATAATCCTCGGGCACCGGATTGAAGCCCAGACTGAACAGGAAACCTCCATAGGCATCCTGCGCATCGGCATAGGCCAATGAATTGCTCAACACCGAGTTCAATGCCTTGGCCTGGTTGAGCAGGGATTGCGTCCCCGAGATCGCACGGCTTGCCCGCGCCTGCTTGCTGAAGTCCGCGATCTGCTCATCCAGTGCCTGGAATCGCTGGGCGATACTGAGACTTTCCAGCGAATTATGGTATTGCTGCCAGCCAAGATTGACGCGGGCCAACGTCGCCATGTTGCTGGCCAGACGACGAGCCTCCACCATCTGATCACGCGCCTCGTTCTGAGCCTTGATCTCATCGATGGCAAACAGACGGAAGATATTCCAGCTGATCCTCACCCCTGCCTGTGCCCAGGTATCGTTGTACAGATAGCTGTTGCTGTCGTAATTGGCGCTGTAGGAGAACTCCAGCCCCGGCAACAGTCGCACCATGCTCTTGCGCGCTTCACGTTGCGCGATACGGGCATTGTAGAGCTGGCCGACGTATTCCCCACTGTTGGCCAGCGCGACACGCTCCAGCACATCCAGGTCATTGGAAGGCAACGGAGGAAGTGCCGGCAACTGGCTCGGCGCCTGCAAGGGGATCTCGACATTGGGGGCCTGATTGATCAGGCTGGCCAGTTCGATCTGCGAAGTCTCGACGGAACGCTGCAAGCTCTTGAGATTGCGCATGATGGAGAGCAGCTGGCGCTGCTCCTGCAGGACATCCAACGGCGCCCGGAGTCGTTCGCGCTGGATCTGATCCAGCTGGGCGAGCGCCTTTTCGGTGTCTATCAGCAAGGCATCGATGCGCGGCTTCAACTTCTGCGTCACCGCGGCCTTCCAATAGGCGCTGCGCGTCTGCTGAAGCAGCTTGGCCATGATGTCACGCCGGGCATTCTTGACGATCAGGAAGCGGTCCGCCTCCTGCTTGGCCTTCAGGTAGCTGACACCGAAATCCAGCACGTTCCAGGAAAGACGTAGATCGGCATCGGTACGGTCCTTGTCGACAGAGGTCGACTGGGCAAGGCTCTGCACGCCGGTACGCACGTTCTCGCTCGAGGAGGCATCTTCATTGTTGCGGCTGGTGAAACCGGCATTTGCCGCCAATACCGGGAGCATGTCCATCTTGGCCAGATGGAAGCTCTGCTCGGCCAACGCCTGTTCCATCAGCTTGACGCGATTGTCGAGGTTGTACTTCAGCGCGCGCGCCATCGCGTGATTGAGATCAAGTGGCTCGGTGATGGCCGGTGTCATCTGCTCGAAGAGCATCTCATCGCTCTGGATGGCGGTCGCGATATCCTGACGCTCCAGAGGCTCAGGCTGTACGGTGCCGCAAGCTGACAGCGCCAAGCCTGCCGCGCTGATGGCAACCATCGTCGCCAGAGTCTTGAGACGACCCTGTCCGCGTGGTTCAGGCAGTGCTCGGGTGGATCCAGCTGTGTTGTATCCCGTCATGATATCGCCTTGTTCCCTTGCTCTTGTTCACCCACCCCTTGGTATGGGGCAGGCAGACACCTTGTATTAGATAAGCTCACTTTCGCGCTATCGAGAGCTTGGTGCGGTTTATTCTGTTAACGATAATCAAGAAATTTCTGAATCATCACTCAACAACGCCATCAGATCGGCCAGCACGTCTGCATGGTCGTGACTGAACCCGTCACGTCCGGCCACCTTGAGCATCTCGGAGAGTGGCACGGCACCAGGTACGCTGGCCTGATCCTCACCATTGTCGGGAGCAGGTGTACCAGTGATTTCAGTGCTCGGCTCTGCTTCATCTTCCTGATGCCCTTCTGCCGGCGGCTGCTCTTCACCGTCGTTGGCGAGGTTGCGGTAATACTCGAGACTCTCTTCCTCTTCCTGCTCAGGCGTCAGATAGATGACAAAGGTGGTACTGGCCTCGTTGCCGGACTCATCGCGACCGATGACCTTGACGTCGACTCGCTCAACGCCGAGAGACAAGGCCAGCGCCCGATTGACACGGAAGTTGAGGGAATCACTGTCGAACGCGACATAGTCGGGCAACGGCGACCCATCAGTTCTCGTCGCTTCAACCTTGATCTCTTCATTGTTGGTGCTTTCAAACGCGCCCGCCGGCAGCGCAAATTCATACACGGATTCATTGGCCACGACATCACGCAGGATGATGGTCAACTGAACCGGTTGAATGCTCGGAATATCCACCAAGGTGGAATCGCTGAGCGGTTGGAAGAGCTCTCCATCAGACTCCGGAAGGAAGGTTGCTTCGCCCTCATCCGATCCAGCACTTGCCCCGCCCGCCGGGGAACCGTTACCAGAGAAGCCTTGCACTGGCGCCACCGTCACCACGGGCTCCGGTACAATGTTGTCGCTGAGACCAGCCACTCGGATCGTCAACTCACCGACTGCCGTGCCCCCTTCTCCATCACTGACCACGTAGCTGAAGTCATCCGTCACCTGCTGACCATCGTCGAGGGATTGGACGACATCACTCGCGTTGTCCAGCACATAGTTCCACGTGCCATTGGCAGCGATGATCAACTGACCGTAAGTGCCCTGGATCACGGTGTCGCTGTCAGCGACGGCCTTACCATTGACGCTCGCAATGAGCAGTGAATCGCCATCGCCATCGACAGTCACCGGCTCGCCATCAGCATCGACCAGCAGGCTGCCCTCAGCGGTGGTCTCTCGGTCCTCGGAGACGTCAGCGCTCTGATCCAATGCCTGCGGCGCAGGATTCCCTATCTCGAAGGTAAAGGTCGTGGTGACAACCAAGCCATTCTCGTCAGTACCAGTCAGCGTGACGGTGTAGATGCCGTCGTTGTTGTCACCGCCGGTGGAAGCATCCGCTGACAGCGTGCCGCTGATCTCGCCGGTGATCGGGTCGATCACCAGACCGTCCGGCAGGTTGTCGACGCTGTAGGTCAGCTCCGCACCCTCGTCGACGTCGGTGAAGGCGCCGGCAATGGTGAACGGTGTGATCGTATCGCCGTCATTGGCACTCTGATCGGCCGGCTGCGCCCCATCGACCAACACCGGCGCATCATTGGTGCCGTTGATAGTGACGGTGAGCAGCGCCGTGTCGGTGCCGCCCTGACCATCGGAGATCGCGTAGGTGAAGGTCTCGGTAATCACCTCGCCTTCCGTCAGCGCCTGCACCGCTGCATTGCCGTTATCCAGTGCGTAGGTGTAGCTGCCGTCTTCGGCGATGGTGACGCTGCCGTAGATGCCGGTGACCGGCGTACCTGTGGGGGTGTCAGTGCCTGCGTTGGCGCCTGCGCCGATGCCACTGACGATCAGCGTATCCGTATCATTGCCGCCATCGACATCCACATCGCCATTGATGTCGCCATCGCTCAGCACATTGCCGGTCGTGGTGCTGGTGTCAGTGGTCGCGACGCCCTCATCCAGCTCGGCGGCGTTGTCGAAGGCTTGTGGTGCGAGGTTGACGACAAAGAAGCTCAGCGTGACATCAGCCGACTGGCCCTGCTCGTCCGTGGCAGTCACCGTCACGGAGTAGCGACCGTCCGTCGTGGTATTGCCAAACTGGGAGGCATCGTCAGCAAGTGTGCCGCTGATGACCCCCGTCACCGAATCAATGACCAGTCCACTCGGAAGATTCTCGGCCGTATAGCTCAGCTGCGCGCCGCCATCGACATCCTGGAATGCCTCTAGCAGGCTGATCGGCGCGATTTGCTCTCCATCACTTCCCGCTTCAATGACCGGTGCACGAAGAGTGGCCCTCGGTGCATCGTTGGTGCCATTGATGGTGACTGTGAGCAATGCCGTGTCGGTGCCGCCCTGACCATCGGAGATCTCGTAGGTGAAGGTCTCGGTGATCACCTCGCCTTCCGCCAGCGCCTGTACCTGCGAGTTGGCATTATCCAGCGCATAACGGTAACTGCCGTCTTCGGCGATGGTGACGCTGCCGTAGGTACCGGCGACCGGCGTGCCTGCGGCGGTGTCAGTACCGGCATTGGCGCCAGCACCGATACCACTGACGGTCAGCGTATCCGTGTCGTTGCCGCCATCGACATCGACGTCACCATTGGTGTCGCCATCGCTGAGCACGTTGCCGGTCGTGGTGCTGGTGTCGCTGGTCGCGACGCCCTCATCCAGCTCGGCGGTGTTGTCGAAGGCTTCCGGCGCGACGTTGGCTACGGTCCAGGTGAAGGTCGTGGTGACATCCAAGCCGTTCTCGTCAGTACCGGTCAGCGAGACGGTGTAGATGCCGTCAGCGTTGTCACCGCCAGTGGAGGCACCCGGGGACAGCGTGCCACTGATCTCGCCGGTAGTCGGGTCGATCACCAGGCCGTCAGGCAGGTTGTCAGCAGAGAAGCTGAGCTCTGCTCCGTTATCGATATCAGTGAAGGCATCCGCGACAGAGAACGGTGTGATGCGGTCACCATCGTTACCGCTTTGATCTGCCGGTTGCGCCCCCTCCACTAACACCGGGGCATCGTTGCTGCCATTGATGGTGATCGATACCACCTGCTCAGCGGTCACACCCTGACTGTCAGTGACGACCACGGTGTAATCCAGCACCAGGCTCTCGCCGACGGCGAGGTGATCGAACGCCTCGCCTTCGACACTGGCGCTGTCGAAGGTCCAGTTCAGCGTGCCGTCGTTGCTGACACCATCGATGATGGCATCGGCGTCGACGGAGAGCATGCTCAGCAGCTGATCGTTGCTCAAGCCATCAGTGTCACCGGTGGCGGTCACGGCGGTGACGCTCGGCGTGACTTCGTCGGTGGTATCCAGGTCACTCACGGAGATCGTGCCGGCAGTCGCGAGCGTGGCATCCGTCTCGGTCAGCGACTCGCTCGCGCTGTCATCGCCTTCGATGGCGATGACTGGCGCATCGTTGCTGCCATTGATGGTGATGGTGACAACCTGCTCGGCAGTCACACCCTGGCTGTCGGTGACGACCACGGTGTAATCCAGCACCAGGCTCTCGCCGACGGCGAGGTGATCGAACGCCTCGCCTTCGACACTTGCGCTGTCGAAGGTCCAGTTCAGCGTGCCGTCGTTGCTGACACCATCGATGATCGCATCGGCGTCGACGGAGAGCATGCCCAGCAGCTCGGCATTGGTCAGGCCGTCGGTGTCACCGGTGGCGGTCACGGCGGTGACGCTCGGCGTCACTTCGTCGGTGGTGTCCAGATCGCTCACGGACAGCGTGCCGGCGGTGGTCAGGGTGTCATCCGTTTCAGTCAGCGACTCGGCCGCGCTGTCGTCACCTTCAATGGCAATGACAGGTGCATCGTTGCTGCCGTTGATGGTGATGCTGACAACCTGCTCAGCGGTCACACCCTGGCTGTCGGTGACGACCACGGTGTAATCCAGCACCAGGCTTCCGCCGACGGCGAGGTGATCGAAGGCTTCGCCTTCGACGCTTGCGCTGTCGAAGGTCCAGTTCAGAGTGCCATCGTTCTCGGTGTTGGCGATG
>NZ_BLWK01000006.1:0-306581 GCF_013374075.1 Cobetia sp. 5-25-4-2
ACCTGCTCAGCGGTCACACCCTGGCTGTCGGTGACGACCACGGTGTAATCCAGCACCAGGCTCTCGCCGACGGCGAGATGATCGAAGGCTTCGCCAGCGACACTTGAGCTGTCGAAGGTCCAGTTCAGCGTGCCGTCGTTGCTGACACCATCGATGATGGCATCGGCGTCGACACTGAGCATGCTCAGCAGCTGATCGTTGCTCAAGCCATCAGTGTCACCAATGGCGGTCACGGCGGTGACGCTCGGCGTCACTTCGTCGGTGGTATCAAGATCGCTGACAGAGAGCGTGCCGGCGGTGGTCAGCGGTGCATCGGTTTCTGTCAGTGACTCGACCGCGCTGTCGTCGCCTTCGATGGCGATGACTGGCGCATCGTTGCTGCCATTGATGGTGATGCTGACAACCTGCTCGGCGGTCACACCCTGGCTGTCGGTGACGACCACGGTGTAGTCCAGCACCAGGCTCTCGCCGACGGCGAGGTGATCGAAGGCTTCACCGGCGACGCTTGAGCTGTCGAAGGTCCAGTTCAGCGTACCGTCGTTGCTGACACCATCGATGATGGCATCGGCGTCGACGGAGAGCATGCCCAGCAGCTCGGCATTGGTCAGGCCGTCGGTGTCACCGGTGGCGGTCACGGCGGTGACGCTCGGCGTCACGTCGTCGGTGGTATCAAGATCGCTGACAGAGAGCGTGCCGGCGGTGGTCAGCGGTGCATCGGTTTCTGTCAGTGACTCGCTCGCGCTGTCGTCGCCGTCGAGGGCGATGACTGGCGCATCGTTGCTGCCATTGATGGTGATGCTGACGACCTGCTCAGCGGTCTCGCCCTGGCTGTCGGTGACGACCACGGTGTAGTCCAGCACCAGGCTCTCGCCGACGGCGAGGTGATCGAAGGCTTCACCGGCGACGCTTGAGCTGTCGAAGGTCCAGTTCAGCGTACCGTCGTTGCTGACACCATCGATGATGGCATCGGCGTCGACGGAGAGCATGCCCAGCAGCTCGGCATTGGTCAGGCCGTCGGTGTCACCGGTGGCGGTCACGGCGGTGACGCTCGGCGTCACTTCGTCAGTGGTATCCAGATCACTGACGGAGAGCGTGCCGGCGGTGGTCAGGGTGGCGTCCGTCTCGGTCAGCGACTCAGCCGCACTGTCATCGCCTTCGATGGCGATGACCGGCGCATCGTTGCTGCCATTGATGGTGATGCTGATCAGCGCCGTGTCAAAGCCGCCTTGACCATCGGAAATCTGGTAAGTGAAGGTCTCGTTGAGGCTTTCTCCGACAGCCAGCGCCTGAACATCCGCGTTGGTGTTGTCGAGCGTGTAGGTATAGCTGCCGTCTTCAGCGACGGTGATGCTGCCATAAGTGCCAGTCACCTCAGTATCCACTGCGCTGGCAGTGCCGGTGTTGGCGCCTGCACCGATACCACTGACGATCAGAGCATCGCTGTCATTGCCACCATCCGTATCGGTATCCGGTTCCGCATCGGTCAGGACATTGCCGGTGGTAGTGCTGCTATCACCGGTTGCGATGCCCTCTTCGAGGTCCGCCACGTTGTCGTAGGCTTCCGGCGCGACATTGGCCACGGCCCAGGTAAAGGTCGTCGTGACAATGGCGCCATTCTCATCCGTCGCGGTCAGGGTGACGGTGTAGATGCCGTCAGCGTTGTCACCGCCGATGGAGGCATCCGGAGACAGCGTGCCGCTTATCTCGCCACTGGTCGGATCAATCGCGATACCGTCCGGCAGGTTGTCCGCAGAGAAGCTCAGCACGGCATCGTTGTCGACGTCAGTGAAGGCATCCGTGACGAAGAACGGCGTGATGGTATCGCCATCGTTGTCGCTCTGACCTGCCGGCTGTTCGTCAGTCACCAGCACCGGCGCATCGTTGGTGCCGGTGATGGTGATGGTCACGACCTGTTCGGCCGTCGCGCCCTGGCTATCGGTGACGACCACGGTGTAATCGAGTTCGAGCGTCTCGCCGACAGCGAGATGATCGAAGGCTTCACCTTCGACACTGCTGCTGTCGAACTCCCAGTTCAGCGTACCCTCGGTGCTGGCGTCACCGATGATGGCATCGGCATCAACAGAGAGCATGCTCAGCAGTTCAGCATTGCTCAGGCCATTGGTGTCACCGGTAGAAACGACAGAGGCGACGCTGGGGGTCACTTCATCGGTGGTATCGACATCACTGACCGACAAGGTGCCAGAGGCATTCAGAGTCGCATCGGTTTCCGTCAAGGAAGCGGATGCACTGTCATCCACATCAATGTCGATGACCGGGGCGTCGTTGGTGCTGTTGATGGTGATGGTGAGCAGCGCGGTATCAAAGCCGCCCTGGCCATCGGAGATCTGGTAAGTGAAGGTCTCGTTGAGGCTTTCCCCGACAGCTAGCGCCTGAACATCCGCGTCGGTGTTGTCCAGCGTGTAGGTGTAGCTGCCATCTTCTGCAATGGTGATGCTGCCGTAGGTGCCAGTCACCTCAGTGTCAACGGCACTCGCAGTCCCGGCGTTGGCGCCAGCACCGATACCACTGACGATCAGAGCATCACTGTCATTGCCGCCATCCGTGTCGGTATCCGGTTCCGCATCGGTCAGGACATTGCCGGTGGTGGTGCTGGTATCGCCAGTCGCGACGCCCTCTTCGAGGTCCGCCACATTGTCGTAGGCTTCCGGCGCGACGTTGGCCACAGACCAGGTGAAGGTCGTGGTGACGGTGGCGCCATTCTCATCCGTCGCGGTCAGGGTGACGGTGTAGCTGCCATCACCGTTGTCACCGCCGATAGAGGCATCCGCAGACAGCGTGCCGCTTATCTCGCCACTGGCCGGATCAATCGCGATTCCGTCCGGCAGGTTATCCGCAGAGAAGCTCAGGACAGCATCGTTGTCGACGTCAGTGAAGGCATCCGCCACGAAGAACGGCGTGATGGTATCGCCATCGTTGTCGCTCTGATTTACCGGCTGTTCATCCGCTACCAGCGCCGGCGCATCGTTGGTACCGGTGATGGTGATGGTCACGACCTGTTCGGCGGTCGCGCCCTGACTGTCGGTGACCACCACGGTGTAATCGAGCTCGAGCGTCTCACCGACAGCGAGATGATCGAAGGCTTCGCCCGCAGCACTGCTGCTGTCAAACGTCCAGGTGAGAGTACCGTCATTGCTGGCAGCATCGATGATCGCATCAGCATCCACGCTGAGCATGTCGAGCAACTCGGCATCGGTCAGATCATTGGTATCCCCGGTGGAGAGGACGGAGGCGACACTCGGAGTGACCTCATCGCTGGTATCGAGATCACTGACGGAAAGCGTGCCGGTCGCGTTCAGCGGTATGTCAGACTCGGTCAGTGCAGCGGAAACGGAGTCATCACCTTCGATGGCAATGATCGGTGCATCGTTGGTGCCATTGATGGTGATCGAGACGACCTGCTCGGCGGTCGCACCCTGGCTGTCAGTCACGAGGACGGTGTAATCCAGCACCAGGCTTTCGCCGACGGCGAGGTGATCGAAGGCTTCACCAGCGACGCTCGAGCTATCGAAGTCCCAATTCAGGGTGCCATCATTGCTGACGCCATCGATGATCGCATCGGCATCGACGGAGAGCATGCCCAGCAGCTCGGCATCGCTCAGGCCATCGACATCGCCGGTCGTGGCCACGGATTCGACAATCGGCGTGACGCTGTCCGAGGTATCCAGATCACTGACTGACAAGGTGCCAGACGTGGCGAGGGTATCGTCTGTCTCGGTCAGAGATTCCGCCGCGCTGTCATCACCTTCCAGCGCAATGACCGGGGCATCATTGGTGCCATTGATGGTGACAGTCAACAAGGCGGTATCGAAGCCACCCTGTCCATCAGATACCTGATAGGTGAAGGTCTCACTGAGCACCTGACCGACCGCGAGCGCTTGAACGTCCTCATCGGTGTTGTCGAGACTGTAGGTATAGGAGCCATCGTCCAGAATGACGACGGAGCCATAGTTGCCGGACACACTGTCACCCGCAGACGAGAACGCGGCCGGCACTGCACCGAAGGCGACACCACTGACGATCAGAGCATCATCATCGTTACCGCCATCACTGTCGGCCTCATCATTGGCACCGGCACCAGTCGCGCCCAGCACATTGCCGGTGACGTCGCTGGCATCGCTGCTGGCGACACCTTCATCAATGAAGGCAGCATCGTTCTCGGCGACAGGATCGACGTTGGCAACGGTCCAGGTCAGCGTGGTGCTGACATCTGCACCGAATTCATCCGTGGCGGTCAGCGTGATGGTGTAGACACCCTCCACACCGCCCTGAGAGGCATCGCTGGTCAGGGTGCCGCTGATTTCACCGGTAGCGGAGTCGATGGACAAGCCAGCCGGCAGCACATCAGCGCTGTAGGTCAACGTCGCGGTGGTATCGATGTCCGTGAAGGCGTCAGCCACCGTGAAGGGCGTGATGGCCTCACCGTCGACATTGGATTGATCTTCCGGCTGGTCATCCGGGTCCGCAGAGAGCACCGGCGCATCATTGCTGCCAGTGATGGTGATGGTGACAACCTGCTCGGCAGTCGCCCCTTCGCTGTCTGTCACCAACACGGTGTAATTCAGTACCAGCGTCTCACCTTCTCCCAGATAGTCGAAGGCTTCCGCATCAGCGCTGCTGCTGTCGAATGCCCAGTTGAGAGTGCCGTCATTGCTGGCACCGTCAATGATCGCATCAGCATCCACGCTGAGCATGGCAAGCAGCTCAGCATTGGTCAGGTCATTGGTATCACCGCTGGAGGCGACGGCCGTGACGCTCGGCGTCACTGTATCGCTGGTGTCCAGGTCGCTGACAGAAAGCGTACCCGTCGCACTCAGCGCAATATCTGACTCATCCAGCGCGGCGGTTGCGGCGTCATCCCCTTCGATGGCAATGACCGGCGCATCATTGGTGCCGTTGGTCGTAATGGTGAGCAGCGCGGTATCGAAGCCACCCTGGCCGTCAGAGATCTGATAGGTGAAGGTCTCGTTGAGGCTTTCGCCGACGGCCAGCGCCTGAACGTCCGCGTTGGTGTTGTCCAGGGTGTAGGTATAGCTGCCATCCTCGGCGATGGTGACGCTGCCGTAGGTGCCAGTGACTGCAGACCCCGCTGTCGTGTCAGTCCCGGCATTGGCGCCGGCGCCCACTGCGCTGACGATCAGCGTATCCGTGTCGTTGCCGCCATCGACATCCACATCGCCATTGGTGTCGCCATCGCTCAACACATTACCGGTGGTGGTGCTGGTATCACTGATGGCAACGCCTTCATCAAGCTCAGCAGTGTTGTCGAAGGCTTGCGGCGCGACGTTGGCCACGGCCCAGGTGAAGGTGGTGGTAACGGTGGCACCATTCTCGTCAGTGCCAGTCAACGTGACGGTGTAGATGCCATCATCATTGTCACCGCCGATCGAGGCATCCGGAGACAAGGTACCGCTGATCTCGCCGGTGGTCGGATCAATCTCGATACCGTCCGGCAAATTGGAGGCCGAGTAAGTCAGTACGGCATCGTTATCGATATCAGTGAAGGCATCGGAAACGGTGAACGGCGTGATGGCTTCACCATCATTGCCACTCTGATTCTCCGGCTGCTCACCCGCCACCAGCTGCGGTGCATCATTGCTGCCGGTGATGGTGATGGTCACGACCTGTTCGGCCGTCGCGCCTTCGCTGTCAGTCACCAGCACGGTGTAGGCGAGCTCAAGGGTCTCGCCGACGGCGAGGTAGTCGAAGGCGTCACCCCCGACACTGCTGCTATCGAATTCCCATGTCAGGGTGCCATCGTTGCTGCCGTCATCGATGATCGCATCCGCATCCACGCTGAGCATGCTCAGCAGCTCGGCATCGGTCAGATCATTGGTATCACCAGTGGAGGCAACCGATTCGACGCTCGGCGTCACTTCATCCGTGGTATCGAGATCACTCACCGAGAGAGTGCCGGACGTGCTCAGCGGCGCATCGCTTTCCGTCAATGCAGCGGAATCACTGTCGCCGTCCTCAAGGGCGATGACAGGCGCGTCATTGGTGCCGTTGATGGTGATGGTGATGTCTTGCTGGGCCGTCCCTCCCTGAGAGTCCTCCACCTCGACGGTGTAGGTCAGCACCAGACTTTCCCCTGCCGCCAGATGATCGAAGGCCTCCCCTTCGACGCTTGAGCTGTCGAAGCTCCAGCTGAGAGTGCCGTCATTGCTGGCAGCATCCACGAGGGTGCCTTCATCGACACTCAACATGCCCAGCAGATCAGTATTGTCGAGAGTATCCGTGTCACCTTCCGCAGTTACCGTGGTGACACTGGCAGTCACGGTATCAGCGGTATCGAGATCACTCACGGACAGGGTGCCGGAGGTCGCAAGCGATGCATCCGTTTCGGTCAACGATTCCGCTGCGCTGTCAGCACCTTCCACGGCAATTTCAGGAGCATCCTGAGCGCCGGTGACAGTGATGGTCAGGGTATTGCTGGATTCAGCGCCGTTGTCGTCACGCACGGTATAGGCAACGGTGGTGGTCGCAGCCTCACCCACGGCGAGATCATCGAAGTCGGTGCCCGGCGCAAAGACATAACTGCCATCTGCAGCGATGGCGACAGTGCCACCGCCCGTCATGGCGACAGCGGTGCCTATGCCAGAGCTAGACCCCGCGACCTGGCTGACAGTGCTGGTGGAGCCCGTATCGATATCGGTGTCATTGGCCAGCACGCCAGCGGCAGCCGCGACGCTCAGATCAGCGTTTTCTGCGGTCGTGCCAGTATCCGCCACAGCGACCGGTGCATCATTGACGCCGGTAATGGTGATGCTGACGGTGGTCTGGGTGACACCGTCCGCATTGGTGACCGTCAAAGTATCCGTCAGGGTGGCACCCAGGTTGAGCTGCTGGATGACAGACTGAGTATTGTCGGCACTGTAGGTCCAGTTGCCATCGGCATCGACAGTCAGTTCGCCGTAGGTGCCGGTCACGGTCTCAGCGCTGAACTTGTCTTCCCCGGTGTCGCCACCGGTGCCAGCATCCAGCGTGCCACTGGTGGTCAGCTCATCATCCGCTGACACATTGGTGTCTTCGGTGACATTGCCGGTGTCCAGGGTCAGCGTGGGAATGTCATCCACACCATTGACGGTCACGCTGACAGTGGCGGTAGAGACACCACCCTCGCCATCGCTGACCTGATAGGTAATGGTGGTGACGGCACTTTCACCTTCAGTGAGGCCATCAAAATCGGCGCCCGGATCAAAGCTCCAGGTGCCATCGGCGTTGACCGTGAAGGATCCACCGGTGCTGCCCGAGACAGCGCTGCCGACTCCGGCAGTGTTGCCATTCACCTGAGTGATGGTGAAGTCGGCAGTGGGCGTGTCCAGGTCGGTGTCGTTGTCGAGCAGACTGGTAGTATCAGCGGTGGACAGCGCGACGCCTTCATCGGTTGAGTCGGCATCCGCCACGGCTACCGGGTCGTCGTTGTTGTCGACGACTTTCAGATAGCCGGTCAGCGTATTGCTGGCCAGCGAGTCGCCGTCGATTTCGGCCAGTCCATCATTGTTGCCGTCATTGACGACCACGGTGTAGGCGCGTGTGTCGGTGTCGGGGTCATCGCTGGTGTTCTGGTAGGTCAGTGAATCGATCAATGCCGAGACCTGAGCTGCCGTGGTACCGGAGTCGAGCGTCACCGTCAGGGTGCCATCGACCAGTGACGTACTGGCAATGCCATCCAGAGAGTCATCGACGGAGAACACATCGGCATCCGTCGCCGCATCGATGCTGACCGTGATGGCGCCACCACCGAAGTTGTCGCCGACCAAGGCAGTATCGACATCCGAAAGCGACGCGCCTGATACCAACGCTACCTCGGCACTGCCAGTGCCTGCGCCATCATTCTCTGCAACAGAGATGGCAAAGGCTTGCGGCGCCGTGATGCCAGTGAGCACCGGTGCATCATTGATGGCATTGACGGTGGTGGTGAGCGTGGCGGCGGATGCGACATCCGACCAGATACCTTTCTGATCAAAAATGGAAACATCAACACGGGTTCCTGACGTCACAGCACCACTGCTATCGTCAGCCACGACATAATCGAGCCCTGTCGGCTCACCGTGATAATTCTCTATCGATACAAACCGCAGAGAGTCAGTGGGTGACAGAACAAGTGCATTGTCAGCGCTGACATCGGCCGGTAGATCAGCCCAGGTGACCCCGGTATCCGTGGAATACTGCCATGTGCCCTCACTCGCAACTGACGGGTTGGAGATGATCGCAACGCCGGCGAAATCATCGGCCTTACTACCGCCAGAAACCGCCTCATCGGTCTGATCATCAGCACTGTCATCATCGAAATTGTCCGCCATCAGATTGGCAACGGTGTCGCCTGCCGGATTGGGGGTATCTTCGTCGATGGATACCAGACCAACGCTGTCGAAGCGAGTGGTCGGGGCGTCGTTGGCCTCGATGACGCTGGTACCTATGGCAATTTGAACATCCGACCAGACGCCCGTCTGATCGCCCAGGTTACCGTTGGATTCACCAGCCAGATCTTTCAATTCGCCAGCGGAACCGCTGGTCTCGATGCTGGTATTACTGCCGTCACCAAGACGGACGGTCAACGAACCCGGTACGCCATTGAAGTCATCAGCCAGAACGAAGCGGATATCGGCATCTGCCGATACGATCATTGCACTGCTATCGGATAGCCCCGAGGGAATGTCGACCCATTCAGCATCGATGAATACCTGCCATGTGCCCTGATCACTGGTCGCAGTGTTGCCGGAAATGGCGACATAAGTCAGCAAGGTGGCTTCGCTGTCAGCCGTGAAACCATTTTCGTCGACTTGATCATCAGTCGCGTCATCGTACTGATCGACCAGCAGGGTATAGAGATCCGTTCCGGCGATCGCATCAGCTGCAGTATCTTCATCGACGGCAACGATGTATTCATCGGTACCATCGGCCACCGGTCGATCATTGACCGGCGTCACCGTGAGAGTGATGTCACGGCTCGCCTCCTCTGCACCGCCCTGTCCGGTATTGCCGGCATCATTGAGCACGATGCTGAGGGTATCCTCACCATAGAAGTCAGCTGCGGGGGTATAGACCTCGCTATCCAGTGAGGCCTGAAGCGATGCGACGGTACCCGTCAAGATGATGGTGTTGGTGCCATTGCTGAAGGTACCGTGATCCACGCTCAGCGTGAGCGTCAGGTTGTCAGCACCGAAATCATCAGAATCATCAAGGGTGACTCCGAGCGCTGACAGCGAGAGACTGCCGTCCTCGACCAGGGTGGTTGTACCGGTCGGGGCAGAGATGGTCGGTGCATCGTTGGTGCCAGAAACATTGACCGTTATGGCGGTGGAGATAGCAAAGGCATTGGCTAGAGCCAAGTTACCATTTCCATCATCACTGAACTCGACATCAAGTATCACTGACGTATCTGCATTCACTTCAGCGGCAGTCAATACGAGGTCATCAAGCGCGGCATTGATTTCGCTTAGCGTCCCCGTCAGGGTCACTTCACTGGTACCGTTGCCAGTGACTCCGACAGCATCCATATTCAAGGTGCCGCCGGTTTCACCCGTGGCGCCGCCCCGCACAGTCACTGTCACGGTCTGGCTATCAGTGAAGACTTCTTGACCGACATCATTGATGTCTGCGACGGAAAGGCCAGTGATAGTCAGGGGCTGACCATCATCCATCGTCTGCACCGGCGTAGTGGAGGTCAGTACCGGCTCATCATTGACGGCAGTGATGGTGATATCTGAGGTGGCGGCCGTGGTGAGTGCGGTGCTGTCACCATGAAGGTCGGTATCCGTCGCGGTGACGGTCAGCGTCACAGTGCCATTGTCATTGGCATCCGGCTGGTACTGGACGTTTGCCAAGGCGGTCGCGAGCTCTTCCTGAGTTCCCACCAGGGTGATGGTGTCAGTGCCATCGTTGCTGACAGTCGCATCACCCGCATCCGTGATCTGCAACGTGCCATTCGGGACGCTCAGCACGACGGTGATATCGGTATCGAAGCTGTCGGCGTCCGTCACCGTGATGGTGCCGATATCCTGATAGCCGCCGTCTTCGGTCACGGTCAATTCAGAAACATCAGACGGCATTGTCACGACCGGTGCGTCGTTCTCGGTGGATGCCCACAGCTCGACACTGGCCGTTGCCGTATTGAAGTCATCGCCGATGGCTTCGCCGCCTTCATTGTCAGGGCCACCGTTCGGACTGCCACTCTCAAGACGATCGTCCACTACGGCTTCGAGAGTCCAACGAGCGTCGGGGTCTGCTTCACCATTGAGAGTATCCAGAACCATCTGCACAGATAATGTCTCAAGGGAAGCCTGAACAGCCTCCAAGGTACCCTCAACCACCAAGGTATTGGCATCAGTGATGACAGTGGAATCGGTACCACTCGGCAAAGCCGTCAGTACAGCAGTGGTAAACGGGACAACAGCCCCACCTGCATCCTTGAGCGAGAGTGATACCTTGATGCCATCAGTCTCGCCAGCATCGATACCCAAATTGGAATCGGGATCCAGAACGTCGACATCACCGATGGTGAAGACATTTCCCAGATCAAGGGCAGACAGCGCCGTAGAGGGCGGGATCAAACGATCAGATGGCTGCGTCGAGGCGATCTCAGGCGAATCATTCAGTGGTGTAATCTCGATACTGAACGTCGCGACTTCCGTCGTCAGCGGCCCATCACTGACGGTAAAGGTGAAGTCGTCGGCGCGAGTTTCCCCGCCATCGTGCACATATTCCAGCAGACCATTGTCGATATCGGCCTGCGTGAAGGAGCTACCCACACGCAATATCTTGCCATTCAGCGTCAGATTGCCGTTTTCCGGCAGGCTCTTGATCACGAAGGTCGACTGACGCGTGGTGTTGTCGCTATCAACGGCTTGCAGCAGGCTGTTGTCGATGACAGAAGACTCACCTTCCCCCAAGGTCAGCACATTGTTGGCGGAGGTGGACGATTGATCGAGTGCATCGACGACGGTCTGATCCGCAGCATCGGAAGTGAGCGGGATCAACGGCGCATCATTGAAAGGCGTCACGGCAATGGTGACGTTGCCGATATTGGACACGACACTGGTGTCGAGTCCGTTGTCAGTCGGTGTAGAGGAGTTCGTCGCGAAGGGATCAGACGGCGCTGCCAGGTCATCCCGCACGATGAATGTAAAGCTGTCGTTCAGGGAGTCGACACTTTCACCACCATCGTGGACGTAACGCAATCCCCCTGACTGGCCATCCGCCTGTGCGGTCAGAATCGCCTGGGAGTACCAGACATCGGTGGAGGCTGCCTCCCAGCTGTCGCCATTCCAGACCTCGAGTGATCCTCCGCTCAGCTCGGTGCTGGTGATCTGGAACCAGAGGTCATCACTTTCACCCTCGCCGACCAGATCCTCCAGACTGCCATCCACATCCGACATCACCAGATTGGTGATACGAACGATGCCGTCCGTCGTATCGGTCTTCTCGAGCAGACTGACACTCGAGTTACCCACGACCGGCGCATCATTGACGGGTGTTGCGTCGATGGTGAAGACATCAGTAATGGGGTCGAGCGTGGCGGGATCCTTGTCGAGGTCCGTCGGCAGGAGGGTGAACGTGAAGCTGGACTCATGACCTTCGCTGCCATCGTGCAGGAAGGTGACCAGCCCGTTATCGATATCTTCCTGGGTGAAGCTGCCGAAGTCGGAAATCGCCTGACCATCCAGGAACAGCGTCCCGTTGGTCGGTATGTTCGTCACGGTGTAGACGATCTGGGTCGCAGGCAGCACGTAGCCGTCCAACTCGGCGCCATACTTGAGCATGGCGTCTGTGATGACCACCGCAGAGGAAGCAGGATCGGACGTGCTTTCGCTCACGGTGACGCCGGTATTGTTCACTTTTTCGGCGTAGATGGTCTCCTGTTGCTGCTCCCCGGAGCCACCGGCCACATTGTCAATCAGGAAATTCAGCGTGCCGACGGTCGGTGAATCCGTACCGCCCCAGGTCCCTGCGTCTCCTGCCTCTTCAAACGCCTTGAATTCGGAATCCACCAACGTGAAGGTGAAATCGTCCGCCGTGCCTCCAGTGCCATCCACGAGGGTCTGTTGATAGCGGACCTCGCCCGCCGTGACCTGCGCCTGCGAGAAGGTGCCACCCACCGGCAGCTTGACCCAGTCAGTCCCATTGAGAATCTGGATCTCACCAAAGCTCGGCAAGGTCTCGATCTTGTAGCTCAGCTGATCATCGGTGCTGTCAGGATCTATCGCGTTCAGGGCAGATGCATCGATCAATACCGCCTCGCCAGTGGCATCCAGCACCTCTGTGGTGGGCGTCAGCGTCGGGTCATCGTCATTCTCGAGAATGCTGATCTCGACGGTGCGGTCACTGGAAAGCTCATTTCCCGCCCCTTCGCCACCGCCGGCGTCGGTCACCCTGAGGGTGAAACTGGGCAAGTCATCAACGTCCGGTTCATCGCCATCATGGGCAAATGACAGGTACTGGAGCTTGTCCGCGGTAAAGCTGGCGGCATCGCTCGAAGGGCTGGAGATGATTTCATCCGCATCCGCGATACCGTCCTCGTCGAAATCCAGGTAGAGGGTGCCACGGTCCGCAAGATTGCCCAGGTCGGTGATCTCCACCGTGGCATTCTCGGCAGCATCGGCATGGCCGGACTCTTCATCGGTGTAGCTCAGGCCAAGCCGAGCATTTTCGCCCTCGAACTGCTGCGGGTCGCCCGTGATGGTCGGCGCGGCATTGTCAGGAATCAGCTCGATATTGAGAGAATTGGAGGCCTCACCACCCGCGCCATCCACCACCGTGATGGCGAAGCTGTCATTGTCCCCGACGGCGACATCGCCACCGGCATGGGTATAGACCAGCTTGCCGAGCTGGTCGGCATCGAAACTTGAACCAATCGCTACCGGCGAACCATTGAACGTCAGCGAGCCGCCCGACGGCAGGCTATCGATCTCGATGATCAGCTGGTCGGTGTCCTGCTCACCGCTGACGATATCCGGGTCACTCAGACCCAGCGCCTCGATGGAGAAGGTGAAACTCCCCGCTTCCGTGACCGTCGCTCCGCTGTCCCCGAATACCGGGTCATCGTTCACTGGCGTCAGAGTGACGACGAAATCGAGGCTGCCTCGGTCAGGATCCACGACGCCGTCCGTGGTTTCCGTGAGACTCAGGCTCAAGGTGATATCGTCGGTGTAATCCGCACCGGGAGTTACCAAGAGATTCGCGAGCTGAGCGGTGATCTCCTCAGCCGTGCCGGTCAACGTGGAGCTGCTGCCGCCATCATCGAAGGCTGCCCCGGCATCAGCCGCTGCCTGATCCAGATTCAGCGTCAGCGAGTACTCATCCGTGGCGTTGCCTTCATCGTCCACATTGCCACTGTCCGTGACACTCAGACTCGACAGACTGAAGCTCGAATCCTCCGTTCCCGACAGCGTGGCGCCATCGCCGGTGGCCTTCACCTGATCACCTTGACTATCGGCGCCCTCCGCAATGGTCACGGCGGCAGCGGCATCCAGCAATAGACGGGGCTCAAGAGCCTGGAGATCGAGTTCGCGCATGGATGGGCACCATTGTAAATTTGTGAAATTATCAGTTACACAAAGATACGTTATGCCTTGCGTCGAATGGAACGTAACAAAAATTCACGTTCCTTCCACGCTTGAGAATTCGATCCATTGAAACAGTCAAAATTTCAGGATCTTGGATCAAGAGGTACTCGCAGATCAGTCCCGTGGTGACTGTACCAACATGAAAAAGAGACTATGCGCATCGCACTTAGCCTCTCTCTAAAAACTATACAGGTCATCTTTTGGATTTCGACAAAAGCTGGACCTTGGTTACGACAGTTTCTTGACCCACAGCGCCGCAGCGTCCACGAGTTTCTGGTGCGCGTGCCGGAAGGCCTCTTCACTCTTGCGATAGGGATCCGGAATCTCTTCGCCCTGCCCCCCCGCCAGCCAGCGGCCGAACATCATCGTCTTGCCACTGACTTGCGGTGCCATCTGGTTGATGGCACGACGATGACCATCGCTCATGACCAGAATCAGATCCGCCGCCGTCAACATCTCGACCGATACCTGCCGCGCACGATGCCCATCAACCTCCAGACCGGACTCGAGAGCGAATCTAGCCGCCGTGGGTTCGACAGGATGATCGACCAATGCGCCCACACCCGCCGAGTGAACCGTCTTGCCCGGCAACGCTTGCTTCAGCAGTGCCTCACCGACCGGACTGCGACAGATATTGCCGGTACACACCACCAGAATATTGTTGAACACGCTGACTTCCTCTTCCTTGTGACGCTTACACTCATGTCGATGGCCCGGGGGGAGACGCTTTCCCGCGCCCGGACACCAGAGGGCCATTGTCGCATGCTGGCAGCCCGTGCGGCAGGCTTGCGAGGCTCGATGGACGCAGCCTGTGACGTTTCAAGGGGGAAGCGCGTGCTCGAATGGCAACACTGAGATGACGCCAGATCGATCACCTCGGCTCTTGAAGGTCAGCGGCGGCATCTCCAACTCTTGTCGTGTAGCCAATGAGGTGGCTGATCCAAGGTCGATGTCGCTCATGTGACATCCGCCGCTCGGCCACTCGCTGAACCAGCACCCAGATAGGGAGGCAAGATGAGCAACAAGACACTGACCGCGACCAATCCGGCCAATGACAAGGTTCTCAATGAATACGCCACGCTGAGCAAGGACGAGGTTCAGCAGAAACTGGAACAGACGCGCACTGCCTATCCGCAATATCGTCAGCTCTCGCTGGAAGAACGTGCGAAACGTCTGCACGCACTGGCAGACCTGATAGATCAGCGCCAGCAGGACATTGCCACCTTGATCGCCCATGAGATGGGCAAGCCGTATCAGCAGGGCATCAGCGAGACGCAGATCTCCTCCAGCATCGCGCGTTTCTACGCCGACAACCTGCCCACGTTGATGGAAACCGAGCAGCGCGACGTCGAGGGTGCCGTCAGAGCGAAGATCGTCAAGGACCCCATCGGCGCAGTGCTGGGCGTAATGCCGTGGAACTATCCGCTCTATCAGGTCATCCGCTTCGCGACCCCGGCACTGGCAGGTGGCAACGTCTGCCTGATGAAGCATGCCTCCAACGTCCCAGGTTGCGCTGAGCTGATCACCCAGCTGTTCCATGAGGCCGGTTTCGAAGATGGCATCTTCACCTGGCTGCCGGTGGGCTCCGAGATGATCGAAGACATCATCAATGATCCTGTCGTGCAGGGCGTGACCCTCACCGGCAGCGAAGAGGCAGGCCGCAAGGTCGCCGAGCAGGCCGGTGCGGCGCTCAAGCCCAGCGTGCTGGAACTGGGGGGTATCGATCCGTTGATCGTGCTGGATGACGCCGACATCGAGCGCGCGGTGGATCTCGCCATCGCCGGACGTTTCGACAATACCGGCCAGAGCTGTGCCGCCTCCAAGCGCTTGATCGTCGACAAGTCGATCGCCGAGGACTTCTCCAGACGTCTGATCGAGAAAGTGAAGGACATGCGCATGGATGACCCGCTCAACGAAGGGGTCGACATCGGTCCGATGTCACGCAAGGACCTGCGCGATGACCTGCATGATCAGGTGCAGCGTGCCATCAAGGCTGGCGCCAAGCTGGAATGCGGTGGCGAAATTCCGGATCGCGAGGGTGCCTGGTATCCGCCGACGGTGCTGACCAACGTCACCCAGGGCAATCCAGCCTTCAATAAAGAGCTGTTCGGCCCGGTCGCTTCCGTGGTGGTCGCGGAGAACGAGGCGCATGCCATCGAGCTCGCCAACGACTGCCCCTACGGTCTGGGCAGCACGGTGGTGGCCAAGGACGACGAGCGCGGCGAACGTGTCTCGCGTCAGCTGGAAGCCGGCATGAGCTTCGTCAATCGCCCGACCACGCCTTTCGCCCAACTGCCCTTCGGCGGTGTCAAAGGCAGCGGCTATGGTCGTGAGCAGAGCGAATATGGCTTCGGTGCCTTCATGAACATCCGCACCGTCTATGTCGCCAAGCACTGAGGTGACACGTCATCGATGTCCTTGAGCACTGAGCTCTCGAGGCATCGATGTCACGAGGTCAGGCAGCCCATGGGCTGCAATCAACAACGCCCCGCTTTTCAGCGGGGCGTCTTGCGTCAGAAGGCTCCCAGGCTCTGCACGAGCGCCGGCATCACTTGTCCTGTCTGCGTGCCGTCAGCCGTCTCCATCAACCGTCTCCATCAACGAGACACGCAGCCCTGCAGACAGGCTTCGCCTTCCAGCTGCACCGTGACGTGCGAGATCGCATGGGTATCGAGCAGATAGGCCTGGACCCGCTCAAGCACCTCGCCGGGAATGCCGGTATCGGCCACCACCACATGCAGGCTGGCAACCGGGGATTGAGGCGTCAGGCCCCACAGATGGAGATCATGCACACCATCCACTCCCTCCAGTGTCAGTAGACCCGCCTGGATTTTCTCGTGGTCAAGTTGCTCCGGCGTCCCTTCCAGCAAGGTATGCGCCGAGCGTTTCACCAGCGACCAGGCACCGCGCAGTATCAGTACCGCTGCGAGCATCGACAGCAACGGGTCGGCCTGATTCCAGCCGGTGGTCATGATGACCAGCGAGGCAATGATGGCCGCCACGGAACCCAGCAGGTCGCCCATGACATGCAGCAGGGCGCCGCGGAGATTGAGATTGTCCTGATCTCCCTTGTGCAATATCCAGAATGCCGCGATGTTGACGACAAGTCCGAGCACGGCAATCGCCAGCATCGGCCCTGCCAGCACCTCAGACGGCAGCCACAGGCGCTTGAGGGCAGCCATCACGATCGCGACCCCGATGACCAGCAATGTCAGGCCATTGACGAACGCGGCGAGCACCTGAAAACGCGCATAGCCGAAGGTCAGCTTGCGGGTCGCTGCGCGATGTCCGAGGCGAAACGCTCCCCACGCCAATGCCAGCGACACGGTATCACTGAGCATATGGCCGGCGTCCGCCAGCAAGGCCAGAGAGCCCGCCACCAGCCCGCCGACGACTTCCGCCAGCATGAACCCGCCGGTCAGCCACATCGCCAACATGACCCGCCTTTCGCTGTCAGCGGTCACCTCAGGTGCATGGTCATGATGTCCATGACCATGTGAATGGCCGTGTGAATGGCCATGGTGATGACCGTGTGAATGACCCTGCGCATGCACGTGTCCGGATTCATGCCCATGATCTTTCGATGTCGTGTCCTGCGACGATGTCGCCATCCAGCCTCCTGACCACCATTCCTGCATTCGTGAAAAGCCGCGAGATCGATCGCTGCAACGCTATCGATTCCCTCTGCATTAGGCTTATCCTGCCACGGAATTCAAGCTCCATTGTTGAATTTGCAAGTTCCGATATATGACAGCACCGCCTGTATCAGCTTGTTAGGATAGAGATCAGACATTCCCATGCCCAAAGGAACCGACGCCACCCCATGAGCACCACTACCGAGACGACGCCTTCCCGCTCGCCTTTCAAGGCCGATCTGTTGCTTCTGCTGGTCACCATCATCGCCGCCGCAGGCTGGATCTTCTCCAAGGAAGCCATGGCCGGGATGCCCCCGCTACTGTTCATCGGCAGCCGCTTCCTGCTGGCAGGCCTCATCCTGGCGATCTTCGACGCTCGCTCGCTGAGACAGCTCTCCACTACTCGCAAGCTGCGCGCCAGTGGAGTCGGCGTCCTGTTTGGCGGTGCCATGGCCTGCTGGTCATTGGGGGTGGCACTGTCCGAGCAGCTCGGCGTGATCGCGTTCATCAACAGTTTCGGGATTCTGATGGTACCGGTGCTCGCCCGCCTGCTGTTCAAGGACAGGCCGCCGATGAGCACCTGGATCGCCCTGCCCACCGCCCTGCTCGGTTTCGCGCTGTTGGGCATGGGACAACCCGGCGCTACGGAAAGCTTTCATATTGAACCGGCACAATGGCTCATCTTCGGGGCTGCCTGCCTGTTCGCCCTGGTGTTCAACTTCAATTCACGTCTGGTGCGCAATATCCCGGCCCTGCCGCTGACAGCCATCCAGCTGATGACCACCGGCGTCACCTGCCTGGTGCTGTCGGCCATCAGCGAAAGCTGGCCGGCCGGCATCAGTCTCGACATCCTGAGCTGGTTTCTGGCCAGCACTCTGATCGCCAGCACCCTGCGTTTCTTCCTGCAGATTTACGCACAGAGCCTGACTACGCCCAGCCATGCCTCGGTCATCCTGATGCTCGAAGCGGTCTGGGCGGCCCTGATGTCGGCGGCCTGGTTCGGAGAGCGCATGACCCTGATCCAGATGACAGGCTGCGGACTGATCTTCATGGCCCTGCTGATCAATCGCTGGCAATGGATCGCGCGTCTCTGGCGTCAGCGACGGGTTGCCTCGTGAGTAAAGCGTCCTGACTTGAGTGTCAGGCATGTCGCCACCATGTCTGACGCTTGAGCGTTTGATTTCCCGCCCCATTCCTGTCACCGGAGCCCCCATGATCCCCACGCTACTCGGCGTACTCACGCTGCTGATGGCAGCCTTCACCCTGCTGCCACTCACGCGCCTGCGGCATTGGTCCGTCCGCATCATGGACTTTCCCCGCCTGCAGCTGGCGGTACTCTGGGCGGCCCTGCTGGTGGCCGACCTTCTCGTCGGCGAGCTCTCGACAGGGCTGCGGCTGACGCTGGCTTTCATCGCACTGGCAGGGCTCATCTACCAGGCGCAATGGATCATTCCCTACACCCGGCTCGCCCGCTGTGAATCGGGCGTCGCGCAGCACAGTGATCCCGCACGTCATGTGCGTCTGTTGACCGCCAACGTGCTGACCAGCAACCACGATAGCGACGCCCTGCTGGCGATCGTCAGGCGCGAGCAACCCGACGTTCTCGTCACCCTGGAGTCCGATGGCTGGTGGGAAAGCCGCCTGGATGTCCTGGAGGGAGATGAGCCGGAGCATGGCTACCGGCATACGCTCAAGTGCCCGCTGGACAACCTCTACGGTATGCATGTCTATTCTCGTCTGCCCCTGCACGACGCCAGCATCGACTACCTGGTCGAAGATGACGTGCCCTCGATGCATGCCCATCTGGAGCTCAAGAGCGGCGATCGCATACGCGCTCATTTCCTGCATCCCGCACCGCCCAGCCCGACCGAAAACGAGGAGTCCAGTGAACGAGACGCGGAGCTTGTCATCGTGGCCAAGAGCGTGGCCGAGAGCGAGCAGCCCATCATCGTGACGGGAGATCTCAACGACGTGGCCTGGTCTCGCACCACACGACTGTTCCGCAAACTGTCCGGCCTGCTGGACCCACGCGTCGGCCGTGGCATGTTCAATACGTTCCATGCCAGCATTCCCTTGCTGCGCTGGCCGCTGGATCACCTCTTCCATAGCCGGCATTTCAGCGTGGTGCGCGTGGCTCGCATGGAAGCCTTCGGCTCCGATCATTTCCCGCTGCTGACGGAGCTGGCACTGACCCCGAACCAGAAGACGAATCACGTCGATGAAAGGCCCGAGCCTGACGCGGAGGATCACGCCGAAGCACGCGAGACCGCAGAAGACGAAGACGTCAGTCATCAGGATGTCCCGACGCCCGGGCGTTGATCACCGAAGGCGGCTAGCGGCTCTGCCTGCCGCCCTGACTCACGCCCTGTCTGCCACCCCGGCCGGGAAGCGCGCCGGGATGGAGCGGCACCCCACCCTGATCTGGTATGCTGCGCGCCATTGACGCCATGCATGGCGCGCCACGCAACTTCAAGACATCCTCAAAGACCGGACCCACGCCTGTGACCAACAACGACATCATCCGTCGCCTGCGCTACGCACTCAATCTCTCCGACAGCGACATGATCAACACCTTCGCCGCCGCCGACCACGAAGTCACCCGCGCCCAAGTCAGTGACTGGCTCAAGCGCGATGACGACGATGCCCAGCAGCGCATCAAGGACATCGATCTGGCCAGCTTCCTCAATGGCCTGATCAACGTGCGCCGGGGCAAGCGCGAGGGTGCTCAGCCCGCACCGGAAAAGCGTCTCGACAACAATCTGATCCTGCGCAAGCTCAAGATCGCCTTCGAGCTCAAGGACGATGACATGCTGGATCTGCTGGCGCTGGCCGGTTTCGAGATGATCACCAAGTCGGAACTGTCCGCCTTCTTCCGCAAGCCGGACCATCGCCACTACCGCGAATGCAAGGACCAGATCCTGCGCAATCTGCTCAAGGGCATCGAGCTGCGTCACCGTCGCCACGACCCGGAGACCGAGCAGCACGCCGTCGACCCCGCCTGAAGCCTCCGCTGGCCAGACACGACAACGCCGCTTCATCGTGAAGCGGCGTTGTCGTGTCTCAAGGCATCATCACCGGGCCTGATGTCCGGCGCCCACCCGTTCAGCATCTAATCATCATCGCCGTCTTCGGCACTCTTCAGACGCGCCTTGCGTTCCTGCTCCTCTTCCATGGCGGCCATGATGTTCTCGAGCAGCGCATCCACGTCCGGTGCCTCGGGGTCATCCTCGAAGAGACCCGTCAGCTCGACATCCGGGTCCATGTCACCGGCCTCGAACAATGCCCATATCTCATCAGCGTAGCGAGTCTGGGCAAGTTCCGGAGCGAACATCGCGTAGTAGGCAGTGATGTTGGCGACATCGCGCGCCAGCATGCTCTTGGCATTGTTGTTGGCCGCTGCGTCCACCGCCTGCGGAAGATCGATGATCACCGGGCCGTAGTCATCGACCAGCACATTGAACTCGGACAGATCCCCGTGCACCAGGCCGGCATGCAACATGCGAACGATATAATGCATCATCAAGGCGTGGTCTTCACGCGCCTGCTCCGCCGACATCGAGACATCATTGAGGCGCGGTGCCACATTGCCATCGTCGTCGGTGACCAGCTCCATCAGCAGTACACCGTCAAAGCAGCCGTATGGCTGAGGCACGCGCACACCGGCATCGGCCAGACGATAGAGGGCATCCACCTCGGCGTTCTGCCAGGCGGCTTCCTGCTGATCGCGTCCGAAACCGGAGCCCTTCTCCATCGCCCGCTGACGACGGCTGTTGCGTACCTTGCGGCCTTCCTGGTAGAGCACGGCCTGCTTGAAGCTGCGCTGGGCAGCATCCTTGTAGACCTTGGCGCAGCGAATCTCTTCTCCGCAGCGCACCACGTAGACCGAGGCTTCCTTGCCACTCATCAAGGGGCGAAGCACTTCATCGACCAGTCCGTCATCTATGAGCGGCTGGATTCTCTTTGGCGTTTTCATCGCGTTCTTATACGCGTTTTCGCCTCGATCGGGAATCACCCCATCACAATTTTGTGACATGACAGACGCGAAAGCCCCCAGCATCCAGAAGGATACCGGGGGCTTTTTTCATGCCACCACACCAGACCTGGCATGGTATGACGACAGGTGTCAGGCGTTCTTCAAGCTCTGCATGTCGATGACAAAGCGGTATTTCACCTTGCCCTGCTGCATGCGCTCCCACGCCTCGTTGATATTCTGGATGTCGATCATCTCGATATCGCAGGTGATGTCATGCTCGGCACAGTAATCGAGCACTTCCTGGGTCTCCGGCATGCCGCCGATCAGCGAGCCCGCCAGCACACGACGCTTCATGACCAGATTGCCGCCCTGCAGTGCGGGGTCTACCTCCTGCACCAGCCCGACGAGAATATGGGTACCGTCGTACTTCAGGGTATTGAGGTAGGGGTTGAGATCGTGCGGCACCGGTACCGTATCGAGCAGGAAATCGAAGGTTTCGGTCGCGGCGGCCATCTGCTCATCGTCGCTGGACACGATGACGTGATCGACGCCATTTTCGCGCGCTTCCGCTACCTTGGCTTCACTGCGCGTGAACAGGGTGACTTCACAGCCCATCGCCTTGGCGAACTTGATCCCCATGTGGCCCAGGCCACCCATGCCGATCACGCCGACCTTGTCGCCGGACTTCACGCCGTAGTGGCGCAGCGGAGAATAGGTCGTGACACCGGCACACAGCAGCGGCGCGGCCACCGCCGGGTCCAGCTTGTCAGGGATGGACACCACGAAGCGCTCGCTGACGACGATCCTGTCGGAATAGCCGCCTTGCGTGAGGCTGCCATCGTGGCGATCCGGGCTGCCGTAGGTCATGGTCATGCCCTCGAGGCAGTATTGCTCGAGCCCCTCGTGGCAGGCGCTGCACTCACGGCAGGAATCTACCATGCAACCGACACCGACCATGTCACCCACCTTGTACTGGCTGACATCATCGCCGACCTGGGTGACTCGCCCGACGATCTCGTGACCCGGCACGATGGGATACTGGGTGAAGCCCCAGTCATTGCGACCGACGTGCAGGTCCGAGTGACAGACACCGCAATACAGGATCTCGATGGCCACATCATCCGGGCGCGGCTGACGGCGCTCGAAATTCCATGGCGCCAGATCGGCGGAATCGGACTTGAGTGCGTAGCTTCGGGTGTTGCCGTCAAAGGTGTTCGCCATGCCAGCTCTCCTTGCATCATGAAAAGTATCAACGTGAAGAAGGAGATGTCGCCGCCTGGATCACTTTTCAACGCCCTGACTCCCTGTCTGCTGGCATCTCTGTGTTGGTGTGATCGCAACAGCGCCGCTGTCGTCTCACGACATCACGAACATATCACGCAGCGAAATCACCACTTCTTAATTACTTCTGACGCGATCAAGCAGGAAAAACGCAGTCGTGTTATCATGCTCTTCCACCCCTCACGTCTCGGAACGGAGTCCCGCATGGCCAACACTCGTACTGCTGCCAAGAAGAAAGCACCCGCTGCTGTTGAAACATCCGCCTCGCTGGAAGCCCAGATGCAAGCCTTCCTCGATCGTGGCGGCAAGGTTGAAGTGATTGAATCCGGCGTCAGCGGTCAGATCATCGGCCACAAGCCGACCAAGCCCTCCAATCCCGCTGCCGGCAACTGATGCTTCCATCAGGCCCAGACTCGGCCTGATCGTGGCAAGCTGTCAGAAGATCGCCAGCCGCTGCTCGCCATGATTGGCAGCGGCCGGTCTCTGCCCTCCTCTCGAGATGGCGCTACCTGGAACAGCTCTGCTTTCAACAGCTCTGCTTTCAACCGATAGCACCAGACAGGTCAGGGTAGACAGATCACAGCAGACAGGTCAGAGAAAGACAGATCCGCTCTCCTTGCATGGTGTCAGCAGCACAAGCACTCATCGTCGGAGCCAGGCGCAATGCCTGAGTCATCCCGCGACACCTGAACGACTCCCACGCCGCACGCGCCTCCAGTACCTGCCTGCTCTGCTTCAGGCACATCATTCAGCCTTCCGGTCCCTGTGACAGCCAATGTCGAACTCTCCCACGCCCGCAATCCAACCGTCCTTGCCGACATCCGACTCGCCCACGCGCCTCGCCGTCTTCATCGATGTCCAGAATATCTATTACACCACCCGCGACACCTTTGGCCGGCAATTCGATTACCGCCGACTGTGGGCCGAACTGGAATCCCTGGGCAGCATCACGCATGCCTACGCCTATGCGATTGACCGTGGTGACCCCAAGCAGCAGCAATTCCAGCAACGCCTGCGTGAGATAGGGTTCGAGGTCAAGCTCAAACCCTTCATCCAGCGAGGAGATGGCTCGGCCAAGGGTGACTGGGATGTCGGCATCACGATCGATGTGATGGAAGCCGCTCCCGACGTCGACGAGATCATCCTCGCCTCCGGCGATGGTGACTTCGCCCTGCTGCTGGAGCATGTCGCAGCGCGCCATGCCGTCACGACGCGTGTCTACGGCGTCGAGGCACTCACTGCCCTCGCCCTGATGCGCAGCGCTGATCACTTCCGCGAGATAGATGACACGCTGCTGATGCGCTGAGGGCTTGCCCCCACGATGCCCCACGGCCACATCACGCACGCCATTACCACAACGCCCGCAAGCCTTCCCGTCAGAGGAGGACTTGCGGGCGTTTTCGTCGAGTTGAAGGAAAGTCCCGGACACTGGTGGCGTATGTCGCCAGATTGCCCTCTAGCGTTGTGGTGCGGCGGATAACGTCAACTCGATGGCATCGTGACGCCAGTGTTCATCATCGCAGTCCACTGCACGGCCATTCTGATCGAAGTTGATCCGCGTGATGCGCTGCGCCGGGCTACCCGGTGCCGCATTCAGGGCGACGGCCGTCTCGGCGTCGAACACGCTGGAGGCCAGCTCGAAGCTCACGCGCCGGATGCGAATGGCGTACTGGTGAAGGTAGAGCGTCGTCAGCGAATGCGCCGAGAGATCGAAATCGAGAATGCCGGAGAAGCAGTCGCGTCGCAGGTGATGACAGACGTGCAGCACCCGCCGGCCATCGATGCGCCGCACTCGCGTGATGCGATAGACCCCGGCACCCCGTGCAATTCCCAGACGCTGGGCGATCACCTCATCAGCGGGAACTTCCTGAGCGGACAGCACCTCGGTGGAAGCGACCCGCTGCTGCGACTGCACCATCTCGTGAAAAGGCAGACATGCCAGCAGGTCATACCTGAGGCGCGGCGGCGAGACGAACCAGCCACGGCGGTTCTCGCGATAGATTCTCCCTTCCGCTTCCAGCTGCAGCAAGGCATCTCGCAAGGTGACTCGCGTGGTGCCGAACCGCTCGATCATCTCACGCTCGGACGGCAGACGCTGCGAGGCATGCAGCGGCGCTGCTTCAAGATGGTTCAGCAGCCTGCCCTTGAGCCCGGTGACGGGCAAATCCGCCGTGCGCGTCAGGGAAGTTGCGTCGTCACCTGTGGGCTCGATCGATAATGAAGGCATGCGAAGTTCCTGAAAGATAACGAAAGAGAGCGATTTCTGGCGAGTCACTTGCATGTCATCCAAGGTGTCCATCATGACAAGGCTCGAGAATCGCGATCGCTGTGGTCTAGTGTAGACGTCGCCAGGCGAGTCAGCCCACGCTCGCCGAGCACCATGACACAGGCATGACGATCCGGTGACAGCACAAGGCCATCCTGTGTGATGCGCGTGAGAATCCGAGGCGGATGCCTATCATCGGGACACGCTCTCATGCAGGGAATTGTCAGAAAATCAGCCGGCACCACGCAGCGTTGCGTCAAAACATGTACCGCTGATGGCTGATGGCTCATTGCCACGACACTGACATCACGACACTGACATAGTGACGACACGCGACTGTCACAACCGCTGCGTAAAGTCATGTCAGCCCCGAGACTGAACTAGACCACAGAAATTGAGGTGGCAGGTCTCGAGGAAGACTGCGCAGGACAAGAACCAGCTTTGACCCCATCTCGCCTGCCTGCTCGCCTCGGCGACTCGCTGGCCAGGAATGCACTCTCGCATCCGTTGATTACCCCGTCTGGGAGGATTGTCATTGAAGTCGTTCACCGCTACCTCGCCCCGTACCGCCGGCCTGATGGTCTCGGCCCTCATGGCCACCCTGCTGAGCAGCGCCTCCGTCAGTGCCGCTGAAGTGCCGGACGCACTGCTCAAGGCCGCCCAGGCAGAAGGCCGCGTCGACAGCGTCGGCATGCCGGACAGCTGGGCCAACTGGAAGGACACCTGGGCAGACCTCGAGTCGAAGTATTCCATCGCGCACAGCGATACCGACATGAGCTCCGCCGAGGAAGTCGCCAAGTTCAAGGCCGAAGGCGAGAACGCCACGGCAGATATCGGTGACGTGGGCTTCGCCTTCGGCCCCATCGCGGTCAAGCAGGGCGTGACTCAAGCCTACAAGCCGACCACCTGGGACGAGATCCCCGACTGGGCCAAGGATGAAGATGGTGAGTGGATGCTGGGCTACACCGGCACCATTTCCCTGATGATCAACAAGACACTCGTCAGTGAAGATCAGCGCCCCGCTTCCTTCGCGGATCTCGCCAATGGTGATTACAAGGTCTCCGTCGGCGCGGTCGGCAAGGCGTCCCAGGCCAACAACGCCATCCTGGCCGCAGCCTTCGCCAATGGCGGCAGCGAGTCAGACCTGACGCCGGGTCTGGAAGTGTTCGCCGAACTGGCCCGCCAGGGACGCCTGTCACTGGCCGAGCCGAGCATCGCCAACCTGGAGAAGGGCGAGGTGGAGGTCGCCCTGCTGTGGGACTTCAACGCGCTCAACTATCGCGATCAGATCAACCGCGACACCTTCGAGGTGGTCATCCCCTCGGATGCCTCCGTCACCTCGGGCTACGCCACCATCATCAACAAGCATGCCGCTCACCCGAACGCCGCCAAGCTGGCACGTGAGTACATCCTGTCAGATGCCGGCCAGCTGAACCTGGCGGCAGGTTACGCCCGCCCGATCCGTGCCGAGCACCTGACCCTGCCGGAAGACATCGCCGCCAAGCTGCTGCCCAACGAGCAGTACGCCAATGCCCGCCCGGTACAGGACTTCGCCGGCTGGGAAGCCAGTGCCCGACAGCTGCCGCGTCAGTGGCAGTCCCAGGTACTGATCCACCAGCAGTGACCCCCGGCCTCTGTCCAGAGCGGATAGAGCGCGCACCATCCTGACAGACGGCACCGTCCACACGGTGCCGTCTTGAGCTTCACGGAGTCTTCATGTCCCAGCGTGTCATTCTTGTCGTGCTCGATGGCCTCAACCATGCCGTGGGCCGGCATGCCATGGGCTATCTGAGCGCCCTGGTCGAGGCCGGTCGCGGGCAGTACCAGTCGCTGGAGTGCGAACTGCCAGCGATGTCGCGACCGCTCTATGAGTGCCTGTTGACCGGTGATCTGCCCGTCGACTCCGGCATCGTCAACAATGGCATCGTGCGACGCTCGCGTGGCGTGAGCCTGTTCGACCTCGCCAGTCAGCAGGGGCGACGCACCGCGGCAGCCGCCTATCACTGGGTCAGCGAACTCTACGTCGCCGCCCCCTTCGTGCCAGCCAGACACCGACTGCTCGACAATCCCGAATCCGCCATCCAGGCGGGCATCTTCTACTGGCAGGATCACTACCCGGACGACCACGTCTTCAGCGATGCCGAGATGCTGAGACTGCGTCACGACCCGGACTTCCTGCTGGTGCACAGCATGAACATCGATGACGCCGGCCATCGCCACGGCGGTGAGTCCGCGCAATATCGCAATGCGGCGCGTCATGCCGATGTCGCCTTGGCCGACTATCTGCCCTGCTGGCTGGAGGCCGGCTATCAGGTGATGGTCACCGCCGATCACGGCATGAACGCCGACCGCTCACATTCCGGCCTTCTCGAAGAAGAGCGCCGTGTGCCGCTCTGGACCTTCGGCAGCGCCTTCGCCCGCAGCCCCGCCCGCAACCTTCGCCAGCGCGAGCTCTGCGGCACCCTGGCGAGCGTGCTGGGGCTTGAGCACGACAAGGCCAGCAACACATCCCTGCTGGCAGACCCTGGAGGGGACGCGTGATGCCGACATTCCTCAGGCGAGTGCTGACCAGTCCCGCGATGTGGCTGCTGCCCTTCGCCATCCTTTTCTTCGCCTTCCAGATCGCCCCGCTGATCTGGGTGATGATCAGCGCCTTCAAGACCCCCGCAGGCTGGGGGCTGGCCAATTTTCAGGAAATCGCCACCTCCCCCTTCTTCCGCCAGGCCATCGGCCGCAGCCTCGAGATCTCGCTGATGTCCAGCGTGCTGGGACTGGCGATCGCCGCCGTGACCTGTCACAGCATGCACCGCTGCGGACCGGGCCTGACGCGCGCGATGATCGCCTTCACCAACATGACCAGCAATTTCGCCGGCGTGCCGCTGGCCTTCGCCTTCATCATCCTGATGGGGGCCAACGGCATGCTGACCTTGATGCTGGAGCGCCTGGGCATCATCGATGACTTCAATCTCTATTCACGCACCGGCCTGATCGTCATCTACACCTGGTTCCAGATCCCGCTGGGCATCCTGCTGCTCTACCCGGCCTTCAGCACGCTCAAGGGCGAGTGGCGCGAAGCCGCCAGCCTGCTCGGTGCCAACCGCCTGGCCTACTGGCAGCACATCGGCCTGCCCGTTCTCTGGCCGTCGCTGGCCGGCACGCTCACCGTACTGTTCGCCAATGCCATGGGCGCCTATGCCACCGTCTATGCGCTGGTGAACACCAGCTACAACCTGATGACCATCCGCATCGCCAATCTGGTCTCCGGCGACCTCTTCCTGCAGCCGGAACTGGCCAGCGCACTGGCGATGGTACTGGTGGTCATTCTCGTCATCGTCACGCTGATCCAGCAGTGGCTCATGCGCAGGAGCTACCATGTCACTTCCCGCTGAACTGCCGTATCGCCATGGCAAGCCGTTGCTGCCCAGCCTGATGGCGCGTCTACGCGGGCTCAATCCCTACAGCGTGGTGGTGGGCAGCGTCTTCACGCTGCTGGCACTGCCGCTGGTGGCCACGCTGTTCTACGCCCTTGCCACCCGGTGGGGCGCCAGCCTCACGCCCGATGGCCTGACGGTGAAGTGGTTTCTGGAGCTGTGGACCACCCCCCGCTTTCTCGCCGCATTCGGGCGCTCCCTGCTGGTCGCCGTCGGCGCCTTGATCCTGTCACTGCTGTTGATCGTGCCGGTGGTCTTCCTGGCCCATACCCGCTATCCGCGTCTGGATGGCTGGATGAATGGCCTGATCCTGCTGCCCTTCGCCGTGCCGCCCATCGTGTCCTCGGTCGGTCTGCTGCAGCTGTATGCCGGCGGACCACTACCGATCATCGGCACGCCCTGGATCCTGATTCCCACCTATTTCACCATCGTGCTGCCCTTCATGTACCGAGCGCTGGCCAACAGCCTGCGGGCACTGGATGTGGCATCGCTGATGGAAGCCGCCCAGTTGCTGGGCGCCAGCCCGCTGCAGGCCTTCTTCCAGGTGGTCCTGCCCAATATCCGGGTCGGCATCCAGATCGCCGTCTTCCTGGCCTTCTCGTTTCTGGCCGGTGAATTCGTGTTCGCCAACATGCTGGTCGGCACCCGTTTCGAGACGCTGCAGGTCTACCTGAACAACATTCGCGGGGCCAGCGGCCACTTCACCAGCGCGCTGGTCATCACGCTGTTCGTGTTCACCCTGATCCTGACCTGGCTGGGCAACCGCCAGCCCGCCGAGCAGGCGATGCCGGAAGATGACCCCGAGGAGGCGCTGGCCACCGCCATGACGGAAGGTCTGCCCGCCACGCCCGCGAAAGCTGGCCCTGCCGCCCCCCATTCCCGTACCGATTCACGAGGGCACCGCTGATGCTTGCCACCGATATCCCGCAGACCCACTCTCGCCACGACAGCGATGGCCTGCTGACCAGCGCGTTGCGTGAACAGGCCGCCGACCAGCAGTACCTGACGCTCAAGGGCCTGGCCAAGCGTTTCGGCAAGACGCGCGTGTTCTCCGACATCGATGCCGAGATCGCCCGTGGCGAGTTCATCACCCTGCTCGGGCCCTCTGGCTGCGGAAAATCCACCCTGCTGCGCGCCATTGCCGGGCTCAACGACGTGGACAGCGGCGAGATCATCGTCGATGGTCACGACATCACCCGTCTGCCGCCCCAGCGGCGCGGCATCGGCATGGTCTTCCAGCACTATGCGCTGTTCCCCAACATGCGCGTGGCGGACAACGTCGCCTTCGGCCTGCGCATGAAGAAGGTGCGCCCCGAGGAGCGCGAGCGCCGCGTCACGGAAGTGCTGCGACTGGTGGAGCTGACCGACCAGGCACAGCGCTATCCACATCAGCTGTCCGGTGGCCAGCGTCAACGCGTGGCACTGGCGCGCGCGCTGGTGGTCGAGCCCCAGATCCTGCTGCTCGATGAGCCGCTCTCGGCGCTGGATGCGCGCATCCGCCGTCATCTGCGCGATCAGATTCGCGACATCCAGAAGAGTCTCGGCCTCACCACCCTGTTCGTCACCCACGATCAGGAAGAGGCCTTGCTGCTCTCGGATCGCATCTTCCTGATGCATCAGGGCAGCATTCTCCAGCAGGGCAACGCAGCATCGCTCTACACCCGACCGGTAGACGCCACGGCCGCAGGCTTCATGGGCCATTACAATCTGATCGGCAGCGAGCTTGCCCGGCCCCTGCTCGGCTACCTGTGCGATAGCCCGCAGGTCGCATTGCGGCCGGAGGCGCTCTATCTGCAGCCGGATGAGATGACACGCCCCCTCCTCCCCGGGCACCTGGAGGCTGGCCTCGACTTCCCGCTCCAGCCATTGCCGGCCAATGTGGGGCCAGCGCTGCCCGGCGTCATCCTGCGCCATCAATTGCTGGGCAACATCGTGCGCTACGAGGTGGATTGTCAGGGACTGCGTCTCAACGTCGATGTGCTCAACCGCAGTGCCCGCCAGCTGCTGCCCGACCATCTGCGCGTGCAGGTGCATGCCGATCTCGACGAAGTCCAGGCGCTGGGCACGCACGACACTGGCGACAGGTCACGGGTGGCAAATGGATGAAATGCACATGAGTGAAGTGCCTGGGGGGGAAGTGCGCGGGCTGGCCATCTTCGATCTCGATGACACCCTGCTGGATGGCGACGCCACGGGACTGTGGACCGAGTGGCTGATCCAGCTGGGCTGGATCACGGACCCCGAGCGATACCGCGCCATCTGGACGCAACAGATGGCAGACTACGCCGCGGGCCGACTCGACATGGAAGCGCACCTGAGCCATCTGCTCTCCCCGCTGGCCGGTCGCACCGTCAGTGAAGTCGAGGCCGAGGTGGGCACTTTCCTCGATACCGAACTGCTGCCGCGCCTCTACCGTGAGGGTCGCGAGCGCATCGCCTGGCATCGTGATCAGGGCCATCAGGTCGTGATCATCTCGGCCTCGACAGCCCAGCTGGTGGCACCGCTGGCAGAGCGACTGGCATTGGATGCCGCGCTGGCGACTCGCCTGGAGGTCAAGGATGGCTGCTACACGGGACGCGCCCGGGGCATCCGTACCTTCCGCGATGGCAAGCTTGCGGCCTTGACGCACTGGCTGGCAGAGCATCTCGGCCCCGGTGGACACAACCTCCCCACCTGGGGCTATTCGGATTCACGCAATGATCTGGCGTTGCTGGAGTTCGTCGATCATCCGCATGCGGTCTGTGCCGACCCGACCCTGGAAGCCATCGCCACGCAGCGCCACTGGCCGCGCCTGCGTTGGCAAGGTTACGACTGAGGGACTGAGCGCTTTCACTCCCGAAACAGGCGACGACTGACGCAAAAAAAGGCACTCTATGCCCAAGACGAAAGGCAAAGGAAGCCGCAACATGGCAGAGGTCAGGGTCAGTCGGACCGCAAGGGTCCCGGATCCATTACGCGTCAGGCGTTATCACAAGGCACCGGAGGTCGGGCCCCGTGTGCTGTTCTTCAGCGGCGGCACGGCGCTGACGGGCATCTCGCGCACCCTGACGCGCTATACCCATCACAGCATCCATCTGGTGACGCCCTTCGATTCCGGTGGCAGCTCCGCCAAGCTGCGTGACGCCTTCTCGATGCCGGCCATCGGCGACCTTCGCTCACGCCTGATGGCGCTGGCCGATGACAGCGTGCTGGGGCACCCGGAGATCTACCGGTTGTTCACGCACCGTCTGCCTGCCGAAGCACGCCCGGAGATGCTGCAGGCCACTCTGCGGGAACTGGCGGCGGGCCGTCATCCGCTCAGCATGGCCGTGGCGGAGCCCATGCGCACGCTCATCTGTCATCAGCTGGGCTTTCTAATCGAGGCCATGCCGGCAGGCTTCGATCTGCGCGGCGCCAGCATCGGCAATCTGATCATCGCCGGCGGCTACCTGAACCATCATGAGCAGCTCGACCAGATCATCTTCCTGTTCTCCAAGCTGGTGCATGTACGCGGGACGGTGCGCGCCATCATCAATGCTGACTGCCATCTGGCCGTCACCCTGGAAGATGGGCGCAGAATCATCGGCCAGCACCAGATCACCGGCAAGGAAGTCGCGCCACTGGAGAGCCCGATCGCGCGCATCCAGCTGGTCGAGGCCAGCGCGAAGGCCAGTCCAAAAGCCAGTCCAAAGGCCAGTGCCAAGGACAATACGACGGACAGCACCACAGAGAGAGACACGCACAATGACGGCGGTGCCATCGTGCCCGTGCGGCCTGCGCTGCACCTCAACAACCGTCAGCTGATCGATTCCGCGGAACTGATCTGCTTTCCGCCGGGCAGTTTCTACTCCAGCGTCATCGCCAACCTGCTGCCCAGCGGGGTGGGACGCGCGATACTGGCCAACCCCTGTCCCAAGGTCTACATCCCCAACTGCAGTCCGGACCCGGAGCAGACCGGCAAGACACTCGAGCAACTGGTCGCGACCCTGATCGACACCCTGTGTGCGGACCTGGATGTCTCGCGCAACGACTGTCCCAACGAGCATCTGCTCAACATCGTGCTGCTGGACAGTCAGCGTGGCGACTACCCCGGCGGCGTCTCCGTCCCCGCGCTGGAGCGCATGGGGCTGACCGTGATCGACACTCGCCTGATCAGCGAGCAGAGCGCGCCCTACTACGACAACGAACTGCTGGTCACCGCCCTGCTGTCACTGGTGTGACGACCGCCACGCGCCGCCTGGCATGACAACCGCCTCGTATGAACAGAACGCCCCCGCCTGCCAACTTGCAGACGGGGGCGTTCGTTTTCCAGGCTGTGCTCTGAACGGAAGGCCAGGCTTACATCACCCCACGTACCGCCCCGAGAATCACCATCGCCAGCACCAGCTTCCAGGGTGCCAGCGCGAAGCGGGTCAGCGCGATGAAGGCCGCCAGCGCGATGACGACGTCCAGATGACTCAGCACACTGGTGGTCCACAAGGGGTCATACAACGCCATGCCCAGTACGCCGACGACCGCCGCATTGGCCCCCGCGAGCGCAGCGCGTGCTGCGGGCCGTGCACGCAGGCGCCCCCACAGGGGTGCCACGCCGATCAACAGCAGAATCCCCGGCAGGAAGAGACTCAACAGCGCAATGATGGCGCCGAGCACTGCCGAATCCCCGCCCACCTGGGCCATGCCCGCTCCCAGCCAGGCGGCGAAGGTGAACAGTGGCCCCGGCACCGCCTGCGCGGCCCCATAGCCGGTGAGAAAGGTATCGGCCGCGATACGCCCCGTCTCGACGGTGGAGGCCTCCAGCAGCGGCAGCACCACATGCCCGCCCCCGAATACCAGCGCCCCGGCACGGTAGAAGATCTCGACCAGACTGCCGGAGGCCAGCAGCGGCAGCGCGATCAACAGCGCGAAGAAGGTGATCAGACAGGCGCGAGCCAGGCGCGTCGAGACCGGCAGCGACAGCCCCGCTGCCCCCGCCTGCTGGCGAACAAGGGCCGCCTTGTCATCACGACACAGCAGGCTGCCAAGTAGCGCGCCCAGCGCAATCACTCCGACCTGCGTCCAGGCGACCTGCACCCAGGCGACCTGCGTCCAGGCGCTCTGCGCCAGCGCCAGGCCCAGCATGGCCAACAGCGCCAGCCCGGCGCGCCGTCGGTCCGGGCACAGCGTGCGCGCCATGCCCCAGATCGCCTGGGCAACGACCGCCACCGCCACCAGCTTCAAGGCGTGGATCACCCCGGAAGCCAGCGGTCCTTCGAGGCTGGCCGCCACCAGCGCCAATGCAAGCAGTGCCAGCGCAGACGGCAAGGTGAAGCCGACCCAGGCGAGCACCCCACCCATCACCCCGCCACCACGCACCATGCCCAGTGCAAAGCCGACCTGACTGCTGGCCGGCCCCGGCAGGAACTGGCACAGCGCGAGCAGCTCGGCGTAGGCCGCATCACTCAGCCAGCCGCGCCGGCGGACCAGCTCCGCATGGAAGTAGCCCAGGTGCGCGATCGGCCCGCCGAAGCTGGTCAGCCCCAGCGTGAGGAAGGTGAGCAGCACGTCCCGATATCGCTCGCGAGAGGATACGGCGGTCACACCGTCGGCCTCGTGCGGCGCCTGCCTGGTTGAAACACGATCGTGACTGGATGACATGTGGCGTCTCTGTAGAAGGTGGCGCTGGGTGCATGGACAGGCGTCGAGGGATCAGGAAGTGATCCCTCAGGCGACACCTTGCAAGGTACTCAGGTACTCAAGTACTCAGGTACTGCCGGCAGGCGAATCGGACGTTGCGTGTGACACCTGCGGCAAGGCAAGGGCCATCACGGCACTCGCCGCCACCAATCCGGCCGACCACCACAGGCAGGCTTCCAGCCCATAGGCCTGATAGAGCCAACCGGACAGCAAGGTGCCCAACAGACGCCCCATGGCATTGGCCATGTAATAGAAACCGACATCCATCGACACGCCTTCACTGCGCGCGAAGCGCACGATCAGATAGCTGTGCCAGCTGGAATTGACCGCAAAGACGGCCCCGAACACCAACAGGCCGATGATCAACCATTCCAGTGGCGCCAACCCCAACAGGATGGCACCACTGATATCGGCCGCCTGTGGCGCATCCAGCGGCAGGCTGGCCATCAGCGCCGGCAGCAGTGCCAGGCCGGCCGCCAGCGACACCGTGACCCAGCGGACGCCGGTGGCGCCGTTCAAGCGGCGTGAGAGCGGACCGGTGATGCGTGGCGCCTGGGTCTGGACACCGCCATAGCCGATCACCCAGGCGGCCATGAGTACGCCGACCGTCCAGAAATGCCAGCCATGCACCTCGGCCAGATACACCGGCAAGGCCACCACGAACCAGACGTCACGTGCCGAGAACAGGCACAGCCGAGCCGCCGAGAGCACATTGACCGCCCGCGAGGTCGAGAACATCTCACGGAATGCCGGCTTGCGACTGGCCTTGCTCTGCCCCAGTGATGCCGACAGCTTGCGCAGTGACAGCACCAGTACGCCTGCCAGCATCAGCCACATGGCCATGACGGTGCCCTGGAAGCCGATGAGACTGAGCGCCGCCCCGCCCAGGAAGAAGCCCAGTCCCTTGAGCGCATTCTTGGAGCCGGTGAGCAACGCGACCCAGCGATACAGCGCGCTCTGCGATTCCTCCACCGGCTGCCCCTTGGGTACCAGCACCTTGATGGCGCTCTTGGCGCTCATCTTGTTGAGGTCCTTGGCGATGCCGGACAGCGCCTGGGCGATCATCACCCAGATGACCGTCAGCATGGGTTCCGGCACCAGCAGCATGCCGAGCGCCACCAGCTGCATCGCAAGCCCCGCATTCATGGTGCGATTGAGGCCGAGCCGTGCCCCGAGCCAGCCGCCAACCAGATTGGTGACGACACCGAAGGCCTCGTAGAACAGGAACAGCATCGCCACGTCCAGCGCCGAATAGCCCAGCGAGTGGAAGTGCAGCACCACCAGCATGCGCAGCGCGCCATCGGTCAACGTGAAGGCCCAGTAGTTGCCGGTCACCAGCAGGTACTGGCGCACCTCATGGGGCAGCTCTCGCAAGCGGGCAAGCATGTCAGCGCTCCTGTGTGCTGGCGTCGGTCAGATCACCCAGGCCGACTTTCAGTGCCAGTTCCGCGGTGCGATTGGCGTAGCCCCATTCGTTGTCGTACCAGGCGTACAGCTTGAGCTGGGTCCCCGCGACCACCATGGTCGAGAGCGCATCGATGATGCTGGAGCGGGAATCGGTACGGAAATCGATCGACACCAGCGGGCGTGTCTCATACCCCAGCACCCCGGAAAGCTCGCCTTTTGCCGCAGTTTGCAGCGCCTGATTGACCTCCTCCACCGTCACTTCGCGATCGAGCTCGAACACCATGTCGGTGAGAGAGGCATTGGCCAGCGGCACGCGAATGGCGTGGCCGTTCAGGCGGCCTTCCAGCTCCGGGAAGATGGCGCTGATCGCCTTGGCGGAGCCGGTGGTCGTCGGAATCAGGCTCATGCCGCAGGCCCGCGCACGGCGCAGATCCTTGTGCGGCGCATCCAGAATCGTCTGGGTATTGGTGATGTCGTGCACGGTGGTCATGGAGCCATGGCGAATGCCGAACTGCGACTGGATCACCTTGATCACCGGCGCCAGGCAGTTGGTGGTACAGCTGGCCGCCGTCACGATGCGATGCGTCTGGGCATCATAGAGATGATCGTTCACGCCCATGACGATATTGAGTACGCCCGCTTCCTTGACCGGCGCGGAGACCACGACACGCGCCACGCCCTGTTCAAGATAGGCATTGAGCACCTCGGTGCTCTTCTTCTTGCCGGAGGCCTCGATCACCACATCGCAGCCCGACCAGTCGGTGTCACTGATCTCACGCTGGCTGGAGAACGTCGTGCGCTGACCATCGATGATGATGCTCTCATCGTCACTGGTGATTCCCGCGCCCGGCGTCCACTGGCCATGCACGGAATCGAATTCCAGCAGATGGGCGAAGGTCGCGGCATCGCCACCCGGGTCATTGATGCGCACCACGTCCAGCGCGACATCCTCGCGCAGCTTCCACAGCGCGCGCAGCGCAAGCCGGCCGATACGGCCGAAGCCATTGATGCCGATACGCAAAGGTGGCAGACCAGCGGGCAGCGTCAGTGAAGCGCTGTAGGACGGAGCATCATGAGCAGGCATCGTAATTTCCTCGTGAGGGTCAATGTGGGATCAGGGGTGTGACGTGTTTCAGGCGGGGGGCTGGGCAGACGCCTGCCTGCCTGCGATGGATATCGGCAGGCGCGTCAACTGGCGCAGCGCTCGGGACGATTGGGCATGGCCGCCAGCCACTGACGCCAGCGCGCCACCTCCTCCTGCTGTGCCTCGCAGGCCGCCATCAGGATCGCGTGTCGCCAGCCCTGCATGGCGGGGCTCAGCCGGTAATACACCCACTGGCCGCGTCGCTCGCTGCTCAGGAGTCCGCAGTCGCGCAGCTGTGCGAGATGGCGCGAGACCTTGGGCTGCGAGATGCCGGGGCGCTCTCCACCTGCGTGGGGCGTCTCGTGTGCCGGCATATCCTGCTCACGCCGCTCCAGCAGCCAGATCAGCTCGCAGACACACAATTCTCCTGTCTCGCTCAGCAATTGCATGATGGTCAAGCGGGTATCTTCGGCCAGACATTTGAATATCCCCAACGGGGTCAGGGAAGCGGCAGCGCCATCCTCCAGCGCCGCATCGCGACTTGACGACTTCATGACAGCTTCCTTGGGCAGAGTGCGAGAGACGCGAGATCGGTGACGATTCGACATATGGAAAATCATATATACGTTTTTCCATATATCAAGTGACATTCTCATGTCAGGCGCGTGACGGCGTGCATGTCTCACTGATGTCACACGCTGGCGTCACTCGCTGAGCTCGTTCGGTTTCAGAACGGAAGAGAAGAGAAGAGAAGAGAAGAGAAGACAGGCGGAAAATCCTCCTCGCCAGCGGTCGCCGCAAGCCCTCACTGTTGCTTGATCGGCACGCATATGTTTCTGCTGACATGAGAGAATGCGCTTGCGAACGAAAGTCCCGGGGCGTTAGTGTGTGCCCATCCGGCACGTGCGGTGCCAATCTGAATCACGCATCCTCAGGGGTGCACAGGAGAGTCAAATGGCTGATTTTGCGCAAGTGGTAGACAGCAACTACACCCAGGAAGTCATCGAGAGCGAGCAGCCGGTGCTGGTGAAGTTCTGGGCGCCGTGGTGCGGCCCGTGCAAGATGCTCGACCCGATCGTCGAATCCATCGCCGAAGAACAGGGTGACGCCCTCAAGGTCGTTGCCATCAATGTCGACGATGCACCGGATCTCGCCGCGCAGAACGGCGTCCGCGGTCTGCCGACCATCGCCCTGTTCAAGTCCGGCGAGAAGATCGAAGCCCTGACCGGCGTGCAGCCGAAGGAAAACTTCGATGCCATGATCGCGCGTCACGCCTGATCACATCAGCGCCGGGTCTTCCCGGCCTCGAAAACGCCCTCTCGCAGGGCGTTTTTTTTGGACAGCACTGTGACTTGCGTTACCCTACCTGTCTGATTTCATTGATAATTGTAGACGATGAAACATGCCGTCTCCCGAGACGAGACGCTGAATACGACCGTCACATCCGCCTCACCAGACAAGGAAGCATTGATGCACAACGCCGTCCGTTCGACCCGATATCTGGGCGTGTTCGCCCTGCTCTCAGGCCTGCTGACGGGCTGCGCCACCGGCCATTCCACCCTGCCCGCCACCACCTCATCCCTCAAACCCGGCCCGGCCTACGGTGAGATGCGTTCGGTGGCCGTGATGCAGATACGTCCCGGCAACGTCGCCGTGACACCCGCTGGACGAGTCTTCGCGACCATCCACCCGATGGATGGCGATCACGACGTGCAGCTGGTCGAGATCACCGGCCAGAACAGCTATCGTGCCTGGCCCTCACCCGCCCTCCAGACCCACGCCGGCCGCTACAGCGACGCCACCATCGACTCCCCGCTGGGCATCTATCAGGACGGCCAGGGAGGCCTTTGGATCACCGACATGGGCCTGCATCTGGGCAAGACCCGCCTGTGGGGCTTCGACATTGCCTCGGGCAAGTTGATCACCAAGCTGACCCTGCCCACTGATATCGCCCCTGAAGGCAGCTTCGTGCAGGACCTGGCAGTGGATCGCAGTCGCGGCGTGGCGTATCTGGCCGATATCGCCAACCCGGGCCTGATCACCGTCGATCTGGCCTCCGGCGAGGCGTCCCGATTCAGCCAACACGCCGCACTGCAAGCCGAGCCAGACGCCACCCTGAAGATCGATGGCCGTGACATCCCGTTCAATGGCAAGCCTGCCAAGGTGGGCGTCGACCCGATCACTTTGTCCGGCGATGGCGAGACGGTCTTCTTCGGTGCCATGACCGGCCACAGCTGGTACAGCGTCCCGGCCAGACTGCTGCGTGAAGATGCCGATCACGACACCATTGCCGCCGCCATCACGCGCGTCGGCGACAAGCCCATCTCGGACGGTGCGGATACCGCCGGGGGCATCCACTACTTCACCAACCTCAATCAGCATGGGCTGGATGTGCTGGGAGCCGACGGCAAACTGACGCCGCTGGTCCGCGACGAGCGCCTCGACTGGCCGGATGGCGTGCGCATGGCCGCTGACGGCTGGCTGTATGTCACCGTCAATCAGCTGGACAGCACGCCGCCCTTCGCAGGCGGAGAGGACGAGGGTCAGCCGCCCTACCATATCTACAAGGTCTGGCCGACGGACGACTGAGCCAGCAGCCTCTCGACACGACACCGCCCGTGCTCCTTCAGTGGAGTGCGGGCGTTGTCGTGTTGGTCCCCTGAACGGCGGAGGCCATGTCCACACGCGGATATTTTCAATAATCACAAAGGTCTTTTGCGAATCACTCCGTTTATCGCAAAACTCAACCACGGCAGACTGCACAGCATCCAAGACCCACCCATTGCTGATGGAGAACTGCCATGCCTCTTGCCCTGCTGGCGCTGACGTTGAGCGCCTTTGCCATCGGGACCACCGAATTCGTGATCGTCGGACTGGTGCCCACCATCGCTCAGGATCTGAGCGTCTCTCTGCCTTCCGCTGGCCTGCTGGTCAGCCTGTATGCCGTCGGTGTCGCCATCGGCGCCCCCGTGCTGACCGCCCTGACCGGCCGCTTCAATCGCAAGCTGGTGCTGCTGGGACTGATGGCGCTGTTCATCGCCGGCAACCTGCTGGCCTGGCAGGCACCCAGCTACAGCTCGCTGATCACGGCGCGCATCCTGACCGGCCTCGCCCACGGGGTGTTCTTCTCCATCGGCTCCACCATCGCGACAAGCCTGGTGAGCAAGGACAAGGAAGCCAGTGCGATCGCCATCATGTTCACCGGCCTGACCGTGGCACTGGTCACCGGCGTGCCGCTGGGCACCTGGATCGGTCAGCACTTCGGCTGGCGCGCCACCTTCCTGGTTGTCTCGGTGCTCGGCGTGCTGGCATTGATCGGCAGCGCCATCCTGGTGCCCAACAACCTCAAGAAGAACGTACCGGCCACCTTCGCCCAACAGCTCAAGGTGCTGACCCATCCGCGCCTGCTGCTGGTCTACCTGATCACCATTCTCGGCTACGGCGGCACCTTCACGGCCTTCACCTATCTGGCTCCGCTGCTGCAGGACGTCAGTGGCTTCAATGAAGGCGCCATCAGTCTGATCATGCTGGTCTACGGTGTCTCGGTGGCCATCGGCAACATCCAGGGCGGCAAGCTGGCTGACCGCATGGGCCCGATTCGCGCCCTGACCCTGATCTTCGGTGGCCTGATCGTCATCCTCGGCGTGCTGACCTTCACTGCCGCCAACCCGATCACGGCCGTGATCACCATCCTGATCTGGGGTGCCTTCGCCTTCGGCAACGTGCCGGGACTGCAGGTCTACGTCGTGCAGCAGGCCGAACGCTTCGTGCCGCAGGCCGTTGACGTGGCCTCCGGCCTCAACATCGCGGCCTTCAACATCGGTATCGCACTGGGCTCCATCGTCGGTGGCCAGGTGGTCTCCGGGATGGCACTGACCGACACCGCCTGGATCGGCGCGCTGATCGTCACCGCCGCCCTGCTGCTGACCCTGCTGGCCGGTCGCCTCGACAAGCGTCACGCGTCTTCCATCGCGACCGCCTGATCCGGCCCGCAGCCTACCGCCATCACGACGTGCCCTCGATTCCGACAGCTCAGCCTGCTGGCTCGGGGGCACCGTCGTCTACACACCTGCTTGCTGAAGGAGTCCACCATGATCTCCCCGACCCGCCCGCTGGATCGCCTCACCCAGGGCCCCCTGACCCTCGGCGTCGAACTGCCTCTGGACAATGACTGGGTGCGCACTGACAGAGCCCCCTCCACACCCTTCGGCGTCCCTGACATGCGCGCCCATGCCGAGCTGATCGGCCAGGTCGACAGACTCGGCTTCCGCGCCGCCTGGCTGCGTGACGTGCCACTGTTTGACCCCGCCTTCGGCGACGCCGGTCAGGTCTTCGAGCTGTTCACCTATCTGGGCTATCTGGCCAGTCACACTGACAACCTGCTGCTGGGCACCGCCGCCGCGGTGCTGCCGCTGCGCCAGCCGTGGCTGGTGAAAAAGGCCGCCGCCAGCGTGCAGGCCCTGAGCGAAGACCGCCTGCTGCTGGGCGTCGCCAGTGGCGACCGACCGGCGGAATACCCGCTGTTCGGTGAGGAGTTCTCCACCCGCGGTGCCGCCTTTCGCCATGCGGTGGACGTCATCAAGGGCCAGGCGGATGACGCCTTGCGCGACGGTCAGGCCATCCTGCCTGCCGCGACGCGTCCGCCGCTGTTGAGCGCCGGGCTCTCTCAGCAGACGCCCGAGTGGATCGGTCGCGAGATGGACGGCTGGCTGGCCTACCCGGGCACGCCACAGGATCACATCCGTCGTGTGGCGCTCTGGCGTCAGGTCGCCGGCGACAAGCCCTACGTCAGTTTCATCCACCTCAATCTGGAAGACGACCCTCACGCCCCGGTGCGTCGTCATCGCTTCGGGTTGTCGAGTGGCCGCCTTGCCCTCATGGAAGAACTGTCAGCCATGCAGGATGCCGGAGTGAATCACATCGGCTTCCATCTGCGCCGCAATCGCCGCCCGCTCACGGAAACCCTCGAGGAACTGGGCCGTGAGGTGCTGCCGCACTTTTCATGAGGGCTGACGGGTCGCACTGCCCTGCCCCCGCCATGGCGGAAAGGATTCACCATTCACGCTTGAAGGAGATCCCATGTCAGATTCCACGGAAACCACCACCCCGCAAGACATCCGTCACGGCACCACCCATGCGCCCGCCTGGGTATGGCAGGGGCCGGGAGAGCCTGAGGCGCTTGAGCAGACAGAGGTGGACATCGGCGCACCGGGAGACGACGAGGTACTGGTCGCCACGCGTGCCATCGGCCTCAATCCCGTCGACTGGAAGTTCATGGCGATGGACAGCGAGCTGTGGCAAGCCGGTCAGATTCCCGGGGTCGATGCCTCGGGTGAGGTGATCGCCTGCGGCGCGAATGTCACCCACGTCTCCCCGGGAGATCGCATCGCGGTCCACACCACCCTGGCGGGGCCGGGTACCTTCAGCAAGCGTCTGCGCGTACCGGCGCGGGCCGTGATGCGCCTGCCCGTTACCCTGGGCTTCAATGACGCCGCCGCCTTCCCCTGCCCGGCGCTGACCGCATGGCTCGCCATCGAGAAGCTGCCCGTCAAGGCCGGGCGACGCCTGCTGATCACCGGTGCCTCCGGCAGCGTGGGCCGCTGGCTGATCCAGCTGGCCCGACAGCGCGACTTCCACGTCATCGCCGTCGCCTCCGAGAAGCGCCACGCGGACCTCAAGGCGCTGGGCGCCGACGAGACCCTGACGGACGCCGAGCAGCTGGACGCCCCGGTCTACGCCGTGATCGATACCGTCAATGGGGATCACGCCCGCAAGATGACCCGCCACCTGGGGGCCAACGGCCATATCGTCTGTATCCAGGACCGTCTGGAGCAGGCGGCCGCGCCGGCCTTCGATCGCGCCATCTCGCAACACGAAGTCGCACTCGGGGCACTGCACTGGGCGGGTGACGATGAGGACTGGGCACGCCTGGTCGCGGCGGGGGAAGGTCTGCTCGAAGCGATCGCCGATGGCACCCTGAACCAGCCGGCGCCCTGCATCGAATCATTCACGGCGCTGCCAGCCTGCCTTGCCGAGCTGAAGCGTGGCGAACGCCGAGCGCTGAAATTCGTGATCACGGCCAACGAATGAGCGGAAAGGCAGAAGGCACGCGGCCTGGGTGCGATTGTTGCGACAGTGGCACAGGACTGATGCAGCGCCGCGTGGTTGTCATGTCGCTGATCAAGCCCCAGTCATGAGGGGAACACACATGGATACGCGCCCTTCACTGCACCAGACATCGGGCGCGCTCAACAGGAGTTATTGCATGTCGACTACCCTACCGAATCCCGGCTTTGGCACCTTCCGTCTCGAGGGCGAGACGCTGCGTGACAGCCTGAATACCGCACTGGACACCGGCTATCGCCACATCGATACCGCCCAGTTCTATGGCAACGAAGCGGAAGTCGGGCAAATCATCGCCGACAGCAAGGTGCCGCGCGAAGAGCTCTTCATCACCACCAAGATCTGGCACGACCGCCTGGTGCCGGGTGACATGGAGAAGAGTGTCGAGGAGAGCCTGGAACGCCTGCAGACCGATCACGTCGACCTGCTGCTCATCCATTGGCCGTCGCCGAACGATGAAGTGCCGATGGAAGATTACCTGCCGGTACTGGCCAAGCTGAAGGCAGCGGGCAAGGCACGCCACATCGGGGTGTCCAACTTCACCTGCGAACAACTGGAACGTGCCGTGGGCATCGTGGGGCGTGACGAGCTGCTCACCAACCAGGTCGAGGTCCACCCGTTCCTGCAAAACCGCAAGGTGATCGACAAGTGCCACGAGCTGGGCATCGAAGTCACTGCCTTCATGCCGCTGGCAGTCGGCAAGGTGATGGACGATGACACCCTCAAGGCCATCGCCGAACGTCATGACGCCAGCCCGGCGCAGATCGCCCTGGCATGGCTCAAGATGCAGGACATCGTCACCTTCCCCTCCTCCACCAAGGCGAAGAACATCAAGAGCAACTTCGAGGCGTTCTCCATGTCACTGACCGGTGAAGACATGGCGAAGATCGCCGAGCTGGATCGCGGTGAGCGCATCGCCAACCCGGACTTCGCCCCTGACTGGGACTGATGCCCCTCAGGCCTGTGCCTGATGCCGCGTCAGATAAATGAAAAGGCCTCCCTCGGGAGGCCTTTTGCGTTGCTGTCCAAGGATACTGGCCGACAGACTTCGACGCCGCGGCCGGCAATCTCTCAATCCTTTAGCCGCCAGACCCGAGTGATGCTCTGCGTACCGGGACGCGGCGATGCCAGGTCATGCTCATGCAGCAGATAGATCACCGTACGCGCCTTGAACCAGCCCTCCAGACGCTGTGCCATGCGCTGTGCCGTGCGCGCATCCAGCCCGGAGAAGGGTTCATCCAGAATCAGCAGCCCCGGATCCGTCAGTACCAGGCGCGCCAGCCCCAGGCGCCGCGCCTGCCCGCCCGAGACCTGCCGACCGCCCTCACCCACTCGGGTGGCGAGGCCCTGGGGCAATTGCGCCACCCATTCGGCGAGATCCACCGCCTCCAGTGCCTGCCAGACATCCTCATCACTGGCCTGACGCGCACCCAGCCGCAGGTTGTCGGCAAGGCTGGCATCCAGCAATTCCACCTGTTGGGTCAGGCATCCCACGGCATGGGCCAGTGACTCGGGCGAGCAGGCGTCGATGGGCTGTCCGTTGAGCGTGATGCTGCCGCTCTGCAGCCGGGTCTGGCCAGTCAGCAAGGCCGCCAGCGTGGACTTGCCGGAGCCGGAAGCACCGCAGATGGCCATCTGGGTGCCGGGGGTGATCTCGAGGGTCATCTCGTCAAGCGCCTCGAACCAGGCACCGGGATAGCGCCACGACACCTGCTGGATCTGCACCTGCACGGCACCGCTGGCCAGGGTCTGCCGACCTTCCAGCGGCCGCGTGGCGGAGGACAGCTCATTGAGTCGCTCGGCAGCGCCCAGGGTAGCACCGGCCTGAGTGAAGGCCGCCGGCAATCCCGCCAGCCCCTCACTCAAGGCCATGGCCGCCAGCGGCAGCATGACCATCACCGCCGGTGTCAGTCGCTCATCCGTCATTCCCTGCATGGCGGACGCCAGCAACAGCAACCACGACAGACCGATCACCAGACTGGCCAGGCCATTGCCGATGGCCGTGATCACCGCCAGTCGCCACTGATCTCTCAACAGGCAGGTCTCGATCTCATCCAGGCGCTGACGGGCACTGCCCAGCGCCGCATAGGCCTCAAGCTCCGCCTGACCACGCAACGTCTCCATCAGCGCCGAACGCAACGACTCCAATGTCGTGACGCGCCGCCGACTGGCCACCAGCCCCCAGCGCGCCTGCCCCAGCGTCAGCCAGGCCCAGCCCAGCACCAGGAACCCCGCCAGCCACGCCGCCGTTGCCGGCAGCCAGACAGCGACCAGCGCCACCAGCACCGCGATCAGGCCCAGCGCCATCAGTGGCGGAGCCGCCAGACGCAGGTAGAGCGCATCCAGAGTGTCGATATCCGCGGTGAGGCGATTGAGCCAGTCACTGGAACGCCGCGCCGCCACCCGCGCGGGGTCCATCGTCACCAGTGCGGCGAAGGCAGTGCCGCGCAGGCTGGCCAGCAGACGCAGGATGGTGTCGTGGTTGTAGAGCCGTTCCAGATAGCGCGACACGGTGCGCGAGACGGCGAACAGCCGAATGCCGCTGCCCGGGGTGTAGACATCCAGCGTCATGCCCGCACCGGCGGCCAGCGCAGCCCCCGTCAGGGCGGAGGCGGTGATGAACCAGCCGGAGACCGCCAGCAGGCCGAGCGCCGAACAGGCCGTCAGCATCATCAGCACCACGCCGAGTATCAGACGGCGACGGTATTGATCATGCAGGCGCCACCAGGGGGCCAGACGCGTGAGCGCCTCGCGCAGAGTCATGCCGTCAGTCTCGGGATGCGTCACGCTCGTCCTCCTGTTGGCTCGTCGCCGTGGCTGTCATTGGCAGGATTCGCCCCTCCTCGAGCACCAGATGGCGCGTCGCCATGGCGATCAGCGCCGGATGGTGGGTCGCGATCACCAGTGTCCGCCCTTGAGCGCTCAGCCACTCGAAGCCCGCGATCAGATAACGTTCCGTCTCGGCATCCAGACTGGCGGTGGGCTCATCGAGCAGCACCAGCGAGGCATCGCTCAGAAACACCCGCGCCAGCGCCAGCCGCTGTGCCTGCCCACCGGACAGCCCGCGCCCGCCTTCGCCGAGCGGTGTCGCGATGCCTTGCGGCAAGGCGGCAAGCTCGGCCTTGAGCCCTGCGCGCTCAAGCGCGGTGATGATCTCGGCGTCACTGGCCTGCGGCGCGGTGATACGCAGATTGTCGGCGAGACTGCCCTGCATCAGCAGCGGACGTTGATCCATCCAGGCCAGACGCGTGACGGGAGCTAGCTGACGCTGGCCGCTGTCCGGTGCGACGAATCCGGCCATCACCTGCAGCAGCGTCGACTTGCCCGCCCCGGAGGCCCCGTTGACGACCAGCACCTCGCCCTGCCTCAGCGCCAGCTCCAGCGGACCCAGTACCTGCCCGCGCTCGGGGTGGCTCAGACAGACATCCGTCAGACACATCAGCTCGCCCGTCGCGTCTGGACGGGTATCGGCGTGGCGAGGCGGCGCCATGTCGGCAGCCTCGAGAATCTCCATCAGCGTCTCGGAGGCGGCCAGCGCCGAGGCGCGATCATGGTAGAACTGCGACAGGGTTCTCAGCGGCTGGAAGAACTCGGGGGCCAGCAGCAGGATCACCAGCGCGCTGAAGAGGGTCAGCTCATCGGCTGGCCCGATGGGAATGTCACCAAGCAGGCCGAAGCCGATGTAGATGGCGACCACGGCGATGGACACCGAGGCAAAGAACTCCAGCACCGCGGATGACAGGAAGGCGAGCCGCAAGGTGCGCAGGCTGCGCTTGCGGTAGTCATCGGCCACCAGCGTCACCTCGCGGGTCGCCAGCTCCCCCAGCCCGAACAGGCGCAGGGTGGTGATGGCGCGCACGCGATCCACGAAGTGGCGCGACAGCCGCGCGACCGCCTGGAACTGGTCACGATTGAGCGACTCGGCCCCCATGCCGACCAGCGCCATGAACAGCGGTATCAGTGGCGCGGTCAGCGCCAGCAGGATGGCCGCCAGCCAGTCCAGACTGACCACGATGGCCAGAATCAGCAGCGGCGTGATCACCACCAGACGCATCTGCACATGAAAGCGCGCGAAGTAGCCTTCCAGGGCCTCCACCTGCTCCACCCAGCGCTGGGCGAGATCGGCGCTGTGATACTGGGCGGCGCGCACCGGCCCCAGCGTCTCGAGTGCCGTCAGTACCTCGCCACGAATGGCCTGTCGCAGTCGCTGGCTGGCACGCTGGGCCAGCAGCTCCTGACCACCACTCGCCAATACCCGCGCGCCCAGCAACCCCAGCAGGCCGACGAAGGGCCACCACAGCGCCCCCAATGACTCGGGATGCTCGATGGCTTCGGTGATCACCCAGGCCGTCAGTACCAGCTGGGCGACCGTCAGGATACCCGCCACGATCCCGGACAAGGCCGCAAACCCGAGCAGGCGACGCTCTCGCGTCGCCTGCTGTCGGAGCCATCTGCCTGCCTGGCGTCGTTCCCGGGTGCCCCGGTCAGGCGTGACCCGGTCAGCCTTGCCGACCGGGGCCTTGAGTGACTCAGTGATAGCCGACCCCCTGTACCTTGCCGCGGAACACCCAATAGCTCCAGGCGGTGTAGCCCAGCACCATCGGAATGACGAACAGCACGCCCAGCAGCAGGAACAGCTGCGACTCCGGCGCGGAGGCCGCGTCCCACAGGGTGATGTCCGGCGGCACCAGATACGGCCACTTGCTGAAGATCAGCCCCAGATAGGTGAACAGGAACAGTCCCAGCGTCGCGACGAAGGGCTGCCCTTCTTGACGCTTGTTGACCGCCCGCCAGATCAGCGCCGCACAGCACAGCGCCAGCACCGGGAAGACCCAGAACACGCCCAGATGGTCGAACCAGCGTTCCCGCACATACTCATCCACGAACGGGGTGTAGAGGCTGATGACCGCGAAGCCCACCAGTACGGCGATCAGCAGCTTCGGCGTGATGCGATAGGCCCATTCCTGTACCTCACCCTCGCTCTTCATGATGGTCCAGGTGGCGCCCAGCAGCGCATACCCCGCCACCAGCGCAAGTCCGGTGATCACGGTGAACGGTGACAGCCAGTCGAAGGCGCCGCCCACGTAGACATGCCCTTCGGTGGCGAAGCCCTGGATGTAGGCGCCGACCACCACGCCCTGACAGAAGGTCGCCAGGAAGGAGCCGCCACTGAAGGCGATGTTCCACCAGTGACGATTGCGCGAGGACTTGAAGCGGAACTCGAAGGCGATCCCCCGGAAGATCAGCCCCGCCAGCATCAGGAAGACCCCCAGATACAGCGCCGGCAGCAGGATGGTGTAGACCGCCGGGAAGGCCGCCAGCAGCCCGGCCCCGCCCAGCACCAGCCAGGTCTCGTTGCCGTCCCAGATGGGCGCGACCGAGTTCATCATCACGTCACGGGCATGCTCATCGGGTGCGAAGGGGTACAGGATGCCCACCCCCAGATCGAAGCCATCCATCAGGATGTACATCATGACGCCGAAGCCGATGATCAGCGCCCAGATCATTGTCAGATTGATCATTTCCATCAGCTCAACTCCTTACCGTGCGGCTGGCATCATCGTCCAGACTCTCGTGCGCGGCGGACAGCGGGCGCATCGCGGTCTCGACATCGTCATGGGGCAGTTCCGGTTGCATGCCACCACGGATGACGCGGGTCAGGTAGTAACTGCCGGTCACGAAGACCACCAGATAGACCAGGAAATAGCCGATCAGCGTGGTAAGCACCATCCAGCCAGTGAGTGACGGCGTGACGGCCTCCTGCTGGGTCATCATCTCGTAGACCAGCCACGGCGAGCGCCCGGCCTCGGTCACGAACCACCCCGCCAGCACGGCGAAGAACGGCGCGATGGACATCAGACGCAACGTCTGCAGGAAGGGGCGCGAGCGATAGAGTTTGCCATCGCGGCGCAGGAAGACACCGATGAAGGCCACGGCGATCATCAAGAGCCCCATCGCCACCATCACGCGGAACGACCAGAACACGAACCACACCGGCGGCTGCTTGTCAGGTGCGACCTCCTTGAGCCCCGGCACCACGCCATCGGGGTCGTGGGTCAGGATCAGACTGGCCAGCTTCGGGATCGCGATCTCGAAGTGGTTCATCTGCGCCTCCTTGTCCGGCCAGGCGAACAGCAGGAGCGGCGCGCCCGACTGGGTCTCCCAGTTGCCTTCCATCGCGGCGACCTTGGTCGGCTGATGCTCCAGCGTGTTGATGCCGTGCATGTCACCCACCACCGCCTGCGCCGGTGCCAGCACCAGCAGCAGCCACATGCACATGGACAGCGCACGCTTGTTGGCGTCGACATCGCGCCCGATCAGCAGATACCAGGCACTCACCCCCGCCACCACGAAGCCACCGGTCAGGAAGGAGGCGATCGCCATGTGGGCGAAGCGATACGGCAGGGAGGCATTGAAGATGGCAGCGGCCCAATCCTTGACGAAGAAGTGGCCGTCCACCATCTCCACTCCCGCCGGTGTCTGCATCCAGCTGTTGGTGGAGAGAATCCAGAAGGCGGAGATGAAGGTGCCCAGCGCCACCATCAGGGCCGCGAACAGATGGACCCCTTCCGGCACCTTGCCACGCCCGAACAGCAGCACGCCGAGGAAGCCTGCCTCAAGGAAGAACGCCGTCACCACCTCATAGCTGAGCATCGGCCCGATGAAGTTGGAGCTGGCATAACTGAAGTTGCTCCAGTTGGTGCCGAACTGGAAGGCCATCACGATGCCCGAGACCACCCCCATGGCGAACACGACGGCGAACACCTTCACCCAGAAGGCGGCAAGTCGGTCCCAGGCGGCATTGCCGGTCTTGTAATAAAGACCGTGCAACAAGGCGACATAGGAAGCCAATCCGATGGTGAACACCGGAAAGACGGCGTGGAATGACACGACAAATCCGAACTGTATTCGCGACAGGATCACGGGATCCAGTTCCATGGGCAACTCCTCACGATAACGATCATCAGGATGGCTGGGCATGTTCCTTCTGGCGGGAACTTGTCCGACAGCGGTTTCAAGTTGTTGACGCATCGAGGGCGGAAAGATCTCTCGGAGATATCCCACATCGAAAGAGAAATGATCCGGCACTCACGAGGTCATGAGTCCAAGCATAGAAGTCTGGCAGGTCGGTGTCGCATAGCATGTTGTCGCAGGACAAATTGCCGCAGCGACCCGATGCCCCATATAGAAAAACTCAATAGGACGGTCTTCTCGCAATATTTGACCATGAACATTGCCTCAGGCGGCAAGCTCTCCTTGATCGCTCATCGCCATGATGAGCGCCTGCAGGCCTTCACGACTTGATCCATATCAAGCGCTGAGTTGAATCAGCGCAAGTGGGAATGTTGTGGGAATAATCTGGGATGTGAAAGCAAGTACAAGAGCGAATAACGGCGAAGCGCCTTGCGACAGAGAAACGGGGTCAAGATAATGAGGAGGTTTAGAACAGAGAAGCAGGTCACGCGAGAACCGAGCGAACCATACCGAACACATCGAGACACCTGATTGCCGGGGTGTCTCGATGCATGCCGGTTTCTGCTGGCTTCAGCAAGAGCCGATGCGGATCACACCACGCCTTTCGCCTTCATCTCGCGCAACACGGCTGACACGTAGTGCATTTCCGCCGGGGTGCCCAGCGACATGCGACACCAGCCGTCTGCCGGCGGGAAGGCACGGCCGATCAACACATGACGCGCCTTCATGTCCGCCTGGAACTCCTTGAGCGGCCTGGAAATGCGGTGGAAGACGAAGTTGGTCTGACTGGGCAGATACTCCCAGCCCAGCTCATCGAGCGTCGCGGTGAAGATGGCACGCGCTTCGTCGTTGCTCTGCTTGCTGTGGGCCAGAAACTCCGGTGACTGCATCGAGGCCGTCGCCGCCATGACCCCGGGGTAGGACAATGTCATGGCGTCATCTTCCACGTAATGCGAGACATGCTCGAGACGCTCGGCATCGCCCACCGCATAGCCGACCCGCAGTCCCGCCATGGCGTGGATCTTGGAGAAGGTCTTGAGCACCAGCACGTTCTTCGCGCCCCCCGCCACCAGACTGTCCGCGGAGCGGAAGGCCGGGTCATTGACGAATTCGGCATAGGCCTCATCGATGATGAACAACGTGTCGGAGCGGCTGGCATTGACCCAGGCGTAGAGCGCATCGCTGGAGATGATGGTCGAGGTCGGGTTGTTGGGATTCACCAGATAGACGATGGACGGGCCGGCGTGGTCCGCCACAGCCTGCTGCATGTCGGAGAGCTTGAACGACCAGTCCTCACGCGAGGATGGCACCTTGTTGATCGCCAGATCATAGAAGCCGGCGTACAAGGCACCATCGCCGTAGGTGAGTTCCGGGATGACCAGCTGAGTGTCCGGGGTCGCATGCGCCAGCACGCTGGCCCGAATCGCATCCGATGAGCCCGGCGTGAACAGCACGCTTTCAGGGGTCACCTTGTGATGCGTCGCCACCAGTGACTGCAACTTGCCCATGTGGGCGAAGGGATAACGATTGGAATGCGCGATGGACGCCGAGGCCGCACGCTGCGCCGAGGGGGCCATGCCGAGGGCATTCTCGTTGTAGTTGAGTCGCACCGGCGCCTTGGCCGAAGGCGTGAGCGTGGCCGCCGTCGCGGGGGCCTCCTTGGCGAAGGCCTGCGGAATGCCGGGGAGGAACTGTCCGAGGGCCGCGCCGGCAAGCGCTGCGCCACTCATGCCCAAAAAGCCGCGCCGTGAGGGAGACGCCGGCCGCGCCTTGCGCGCCGTCTCGCCGGCGCCCTGCCCTGTCATGCCTTGCTCATGAAGGCTCTGCTGTGGCCCAACCGCCTCTGCTACCACCGCCTCTGAAACGTCAGTCATGTCATGTCCTTGTCGTTATATTTATTGATACTTTATGAGCAAAACCAACATATAAGACTTTCGTAAGCCTCACAATCCATCACGCGGTTGCGCCGCCGTAACCCGATGCCCCGCTTCTCGCAACGCCGCCAGGGGCCACTGCCGGCGGGCACGTCTTACCCTTGCCCCTTTTCCCTTGCCCGTTATCAGCGAGCCGCTTTTCGCCGGCCGCTTTTCGCCGGCCCTTCCCTCGCACTTCTCTTCAGTACCTATCCAGCACCTCTCCAGCGCCTCTCTCCAGCACCTCTCCAGCGACTTTCTTCAATGCCTCCCTTCAGTTCTTCTCAGCAGTTCTTCTCAGCAGTTCTTCTCAGCAGTTCTTCTCAGCAGTTCTTCTCAGCAGTTCTTCTCAGCAGTTCTTCTCAACAGTTCTTCTAAGCAGTTCTTCTCAGCAATTCTTCTCACCAACGCCGGCAGCATGGGCATCGACGTGCGAAAAGTTCCTCGATTCGTGCAAAGTCTGGCGCTGCGCAAAGGTTTTCTGGCATTTCGCAAAACATCGGCCGCCCCTCACAGTGAATAATAATCATTCTTATAAAAGCACTCAGGGAACGCCAACGTGTCACATCCATCCGCGACATCTGCACTGCCACTGTCACGACTGACCCTCGCCATCGCGCTGGCTAGCGCTGCATCTCCCAGCCTGGTGTCGGCTGACGAGACGCGTGAGCTGCAAGCCATGACCATCGTCGGTGAAGCGCAGACCTCCACCACCGAGTTGACCCGTGACTACACGGTCGGCGCCAGCACCCGCGCCAATGGCCTGACGCTGTCACCGCGCGAGACACCGCAGTCGATCAGCTTCCTGACCCGCCAGCAGATGGAGGATGAGGCGCTCACCAGCACCACGGAAGCCGTCAACCGCCTGCCGGGGGTGTCCTCCAATCGTCTCGATGGCACGCGCACCAACTTCCAGTCGCGCGGCTACTCGATCCGCAATTTCCAGTTCGATGGTCAGCAGAGCAACACCAGCAGCTTCTGGCCCTTCGGTGACGCCGAGTGGGACACCGCCATCTATGATCGCGTCGAGGTGATTCGCGGGGCCACCGGCCTGATGACCGGGGTGGGCGACCCCTCCGCCACCGTCAACTTCGTACGCAAGAAGCCGCTGAAGGAAGCCGCCGCCAGCGTGACGGGCGCCGTGGGCAGCTGGGACCGCCGCCGTGGGGTGGTGGATGTCAGCACACCGCTGGATGACGCCGGCAAGGTCGGCGTGCGCTTCGTGGCCGCCAAGGACCGCTCAGAAAGCTTCATGGATGACGTGGAGAATGACCGCGAGACCCTCTACGGCGTGATCGCCGCGGAACTGACACCGGATACCGAACTGAATGTCGGCATCGAATACCAGCGCTACGACCAGGACGGCGCCTATCTGGGCGTGCCGCTCTACTACACCGACGGCTCGCGGACCGATTTCGATCAGTCAGTCGCCAACAATACCGAGTGGGCCCACTTCTTCACCGAGAACACGCGTGGCTTCGCGGACCTGACCCACTACTTCGCCAATGGCTGGAAGGCGACCGCCGCCTACAGCCACGGCGACGCCAATTACGGGCTGACCTACAACTACCGTGGCGGTTACGTCGACCGTGACAACGGCATCCTCTACTACGACACCAACCGCCAGGTGCCCACCAGCTCCTATCTGCTGGACTACCGCGGAGACCGGACCCAGAAGAACCTCAACCTGAGCGCCGAAGGTCCCTTCGAGCTGTTCGGTCGCGAGCATCAGCTGGGCTTCGGCTACATGCAGCTGAAGGAAGAGTACGAGATCTGGAGTCGCACTCCGGCGAGCAGCGTGCCGGCGCTGGGCAGCTTCACCGATCGTGACGACCCGGCGCTGGCCGAACCCGAATGGGGCGAGTGGGGCCTGAGCGATGACACCGAGACCAAGCAGGAAGGCTTCTACGCCGTCACGCGTTTCTCGCTGGCAGACCCCGTGCATCTGATCCTCGGTGCCCGCCTGACGGATTGGGAGATCGACCAGGACTATCGCGGTGAGCGCAGCTATGAGTACAACGACGAGTTCACGCCCTATGCCGGCCTGATCGTCGATATCACCGACAACCTCACCGCCTACACGAGCTACACGCAGATCTTCAACACCCAGAGTGAGCGCGCCCCCGATGGCGCCCTGCTCGATCCGCTGGAAGGCACCAGCTATGAAGCGGGCCTGAAGGCCGAGCTGTTCAATGATCGCGCTGACGTGTCCTTCGCCGTCTTCCGCAGCGAGCAGGACAATCTGGCCGTCGAGATCCCCGGCGTCTATGTCGCGGGCACCACCGATCAGGCCTACACCGAATCCGACGGCGCGGTGGTGGAAGGATTCGAGCTGGAAGTGGCCGGTGAAGTCGCCCCGGGCATCAACCTCTCCGCCAGCTACGCGCTGGTGGATGCCGAGGATTCCGATGGCACCCAGCTCAATACCAGCTATCCACGCCAGCAGGCCAAGGTCTACGCCACCTGGCAGCTGCCCGGTGACTGGTCACGCCTGACCCTGGGTGCCGGCGGCACCTGGCAGGGCGACACCTATCGTGACGCCGATACCCCGACCGGCACCGCCAAGGTCGGTCAGGGCGATGTCTTCCTGGCCAACGCCATGGCGCGCTATCGCATCAATGACCACTTCAGTACCCAGCTCAACGTCTCCAACCTCTTCGATGAGGAGTACTACACCCAGCAAGGCTTCTACAGCCAGTACCTCTATGGTGCGCCGCGCAGTGCCCTGCTGAGCATGACCTACGACTTCTGAGGACAGGCGCGTCATTTCTCATGGCCAGCCTTTCCGATGGCCAGCCTTTCCTCTGGACAGCCTTTCCTCTGGACAGCCTTTCCTCTGGACAGCCTTTCCTCTGGACAGCCCCTCAGGTGCAGGGGCTGTCATCCGCGACCCGATTGAAAAAGGATTCTCCCTTGCGACTCACACGACTTTCCTGCGCCATTGGCCTGGCCATCATGGCCGCCAGTCTCGTGCCTGCCGCCCAGGCACAGGCATCAGCGACGTCTCACGCTGACACCCCCTCCACGGCATCCGCGTCTGACGCCTCACCAGCGGCAGGGCACGCCCAGCACTACCCGATCACCCTCCAGCACGCCTTCGGCACGACGATCATCGAGGAAAAGCCGCAGCGCATCGCCACCGTCGCCTGGGCCAATCAAGAGGTGCCGCTGGCACTCGGCGTGGTACCGGTGGGCTTTCCGCGCCAGGCCTTCGGGGATGACGACGATGACGGCATGATGCCGTGGGTCAAGGCGCGCCTGGAGGAACTTGACGCCGGCGAGTACACGCTGTTCGACGAGGGCGATGGCATCGATTTCGAAGCGGTGGCCGCCAGCCAGCCGGACGTCATCCTGGCGGCCTATTCCGGCATGAGCGAGGCCGACTATCAGACACTGAGCAAGATCGCGCCGGTGGTGGCACGTCCGGGGCCGCGCTGGTCCTCCAGCTGGCGCGACATGATCCGCCACGACAGTGCCGGCATGGGCATGGCCACCGAGGGTGAGGCGCTGATCGAGCGTCTCGAGGCCCGGATCGCCGAGAACATCGCGGATCATCCCGAGATCCAGGGCAAGTCGATCATCGTGATCAGCCACATCGACCCCACCAATCTGAGCCGCATCGCCTTCTACAACGACAACGATGCCCGAGTGCGCTTCTTCCACGAGCTGGGCATGGTCTCGCCGCCATTCGTCAGCGAGACCGCCGTCGAGGGTCGCTTTGCCGGTCAGATCAGCGCCGAGCGCCTCGATGAGCTGGCCGATGTCGATATCGTGCTGACCTACGGTGGCCAGCCGCTGATCGACCGCCTCAACGAGCATCTGCTGACCTCCCGCCTGCCCGCCATCCAGCAGGACGCCGTGGTGCTGCTGGAGAACGGCCCGATGGGCACTGCCGCCAACCCCACACCTCTCTCGATTCCCTGGGTACTTGACGACTATGTTGACCAGCTGTCCGTCGCCGCCCGCAAGGGCGAGTGATCTCACGCCGCTGTCGGCCAGCCGTCAGCGGCGCTGGCTGGGCACCCTGCTGCTATTGCTGGCGCTGTGTGCAAGCCTCGCCCTGTCGGTGGCCTTCGGTGCGCGGGTGACCCACTGGGCCGACATCACGGGGCTGCTGGACGGCTCGCTGGATTCGATGGCCGAGGCCGCCGTGGCCAGCCGCCTGCCGCGCACCCTGCTGGCCATGCTGGCCGGGGCGGCGCTGGGCGTGTCGGGCGCCGTGATGCAGGGCCTGACCCGCAACCCGCTGGCAGACCCGGGGCTGCTTGGCGTCAATGCCGGAGCGGCGCTCGCCGTGGTGATCGGCATCGCCTGGTTCGGCATCCAGCAGGCCAGCGACTATCTGTGGCTGGCCATTCTCGGGGCGGGACTGAGCGCCGTGGTGGTCTATCTGATCGCCAGCCTCGGGCGTGGCGGGGCGACCCCGCTGCGCCTGGCACTCGCCGGGGCCGTCATCTCGGCGGCGCTGAGCTCTCTGAGCACGGCCATCATATTGCCGCGCGCCGACATCGGCGGGCTGATCCAGTCCTGGTTGATCGGCGGTGTCGGCGGCGCGACCTGGGCACAGATCACCCCGGCGCTGCCCTTCCTGCTCAGCGGCCTGCTGATCTGCGGGGTCTCGGCGCGCCGACTCAACCTGCTGGCGCTCGGCGATGACATGGCCAGCGGGCTGGGCGAACGCGTGGCGCGGGTGCGGGTGATGGCGGCACTGGGCGCGATTCTGCTATGTGGTGGCATCACCGCGGTATGTGGCCCCATCGCCTTCGTCGGGCTGGTGGTGCCGCATGTCTGTCGCCTGATGGTGGGCAGCGATTACCGCTGGATTCTGCCGCTCTCGGCGCTGGCCGGCGCCCTGCTGCTGACCTCGGCGGACATTCTCGGACGTCTGATCGCACGCCCCGCCGAACTGGACGTGGGCATCATGACGGCGCTGGTCGGCGCACCGTTCTTCATCTGGATCGTCCGTCGCCACAAGGTGAAATCACTGTGAGCCCTCTCCTGCCTGACGCCTCGTCTGCGACGCATCCCACCTCGCGTGCCACCCTGACGCACCTGCGGCGTGCCCGAAAGCGCCAGCGCCGCCTCACGCTCTGGGGATTGCTGGCCGTGGTGCTCGCCGTCTTCAGCCTAGTCCTGATGCAGGGACAGCGCTTCATTCCCCCACTCACGGTGCTTCAGGTACTGCTGGGCGAGAACGTGCCGGGGGCCAGCTTCATCATCACCGAGCTGCGCCTGCCGCGTGCGCTGGTCGCGATTCTCGCGGGCTGCTGCTTCGGACTGGGCGGCGCCGCCTTCCAGGCCATGCTGCGCAATCCGCTGGCCAGTCCGGACATCATCGGCATCAGTGCCGGCGCCAGCACGGCGGCGGTATTCGCCATCGTGATGCTGTCGCTGAGCGGCACGCTGGTGTCATTGCTGGCGATTGCCGCCTCGCTTGGCGTGGCGCTGCTGATCTACACCCTCTCCTGGCGCAAGGGGGTGGCCGGGGCACGGCTGATACTGGTCGGTATCGGACTGGGCGCCATGCTGCAGAGCATCACCGCCTATCTGCTGACGCAGGCGCCCAGCTGGTCATTGCAGGAAGCGCTGCGCTGGATGACCGGCAGCCTCAACAGCATCACCCTGAGTCAGCTACCACCACTTGCCGTGGCACTGGGCCTGCTGGGCAGCTTGCTGCTGATGATGAGTCGGCATCTGGACGTCATGCGCATGGGCGATGACATGGCCAGCGGTCTCGGCGTACGGCTCTCGCTCACGCGCTTCATCATCATTCTCTCGGCGGTCGGGCTGGTCGCCTGCGCCACGGCGGTGGTCGGCCCGGTGGCCTTCGTCGCCTTCGTCAGCGGGCCCATCGCGACGCGCCTGTTCCGGCGACGCGGCTCCATGCTGATCCCGGCCGCCCTGATCGGGGCATTGTTGATGCTGGTCGCCGACTTCATCGGCCAGTTCCTGCTGCCTGCGCGCTATCCGGTGGGCGTGGTGACAGGCGTGCTGGGCGCACCGGTGCTGCTGTTGCTGCTGATGCGGGAACATCAGGGGCCCGGCCCCTCAGGGCGCAGACAACGACGCGGCAGACAGCCGACGCCGCCATCTTCCTCCTTTGCCCCTCACCGCCCGTCATCTCAGCGAGTCGTTTCCTCATGACCCACCCTTCCCTATGCGTGAATGGCCTGACGGCAGGCTATGCCGAACGACCGGTGCTCGAGTCGATAGACCTCGACATCGCTCCGGGCGAGATCACCGTGATCGTCGGCGCCAATGCCTGCGGCAAATCCACCCTGCTGCGCACGCTCTCGCGCCTGCTGCCTCCCTCGCGGGGCGAGGTGCTGCTGGATGGCAAGTCGATCCACCGCCTGCCGGCACGCCAACTGGCCCGCCAACTAGGGCTGCTGTCCCAGTCACCGATCGCCCCGGAAGGCATCACGGTGCTGGATCTTGTCAGCCGCGGGCGGCATCCGCATCAAGGGTTGTTCCAGCGCTGGACGCGTGACGATGACACCGCGGTGCTGGCAGCCCTCAACGCCACCGACACCGCCGCACTCGCCGAACGCGCGGTGGATGAACTCTCCGGCGGCCAGCGTCAGCGTGTCTGGATTGCCATGGCGCTCGCCCAGCAGACGGACATTCTGCTGCTGGATGAGCCCACCACCTTCCTCGACATCAATCATCAGGTGGAAGTGCTCGACCTGCTGACGGACCTCAACCACGCTCGCGGCACCACCATCGTGATGGTGCTGCATGAACTGAACCTGGCCGCACGTTACGCGGATGTGCTGATCGCCATGTCAGACGGCCAGATTCATGCCAGCGGCCCGCCCGAGCAGATACTCACACGCGAGATGGTCAAGGAGGTGTTCGGGCTGGAAAGCCACATCACCCCGGACCCCGTCACCGGCAAGCCGATGATGGTGCCCGTCGGGCGTCATGGGATGAAAGCCGCAAGGAACGAAGCCATGTCGAGCTGATCACGCTGTTGGATAGGCCAGAGCACATTCAATGCAACACAGTCCACATGAGACATCAGAATCGATATCACTGAACAAGGGGCCGCCATGGCCCCTTGTTCAGCGCTTCATATGATGACTCTCTCGCGACTAGATATGCGACGACTCACTCAGACTCTTGATAACCAGACTACCCAGCTGACGGGTGTTGTGCGGATTGCCGTTGCCATTGACCAGCGGCAGATTCAGTTGTCTTGCCAATTCACGCAGCACTGGCTGAACAGGGCTCACTGCCTGCATCCCCTGACCATCATCGCGCTCGACTTCGATGCTGCCGTTCTCAAGTTCGCGAACAAGACAAGATGCGAACATGACTTCACGCACGGCTTTCAGCTCGCTGCGTGGCTTCGTAGTCTTGGCCAGTCGAGACAACGAGATGCTCTGTTTGCCTGCGCGTTCCGGTGACATCAACGACCTTGCCTCTTCCACTGTGGCATCCAGCAACTTCTCGATCTGCATCTCTTCCGTATTGATACGCAGGATGATGATGCGCTCCACTTCCTCCAGCGAGCGGGGATTGAAAGCAACATGGCCTCCACCGCCCATCATCGCAGTGGTCTTGACCGAGATTCGCTCACCGTCACCGCTTACCACGTCATAGCCACGCTGGTTCACCTCGGTCGCCATCTGACCATTGGTGATCAATGCAGCGTAAAGTTCACCAATGCGTCCGCAAAGATGACGTAGCTCGGTCGGCGGCACGTCCCAGCTCAGTTCTCGCTCGAACCAGGCCATCGCCTCACCCAAGGATTGGATGATCTGCATCTGTGAAAGTGCCATACATACCTACCAAGTAAAGTTAATACAGGATGACATATAATTCATACATTAACTTTCTATAAAACAAGAACTGCCAAGCAAAACCAAGCAATAAATACACGCATGCTTTGCCATGCAAACCCATTACTATCAATAGCTTACTTAAAGCACTAACATCAAAGATAAAAGTTGACCTTGAATCTTAAAGCGACATTAAGTGACGCTATTTATTGTGACACTCTTAACTCGACCTACTTCATCAAGTATGGCGACTCCATCAATTAATATTTTACCACCTTTATCATTAAAAGCGTCATCCATTGACTTGGTTATCTTAAACTTCTCGTCTTGATCAATATTACTATTTGTATTAAACGAAACTACTCTTTCTTCTCGGTCGAGATAAATCTTCCCGTAGCCAGTCAAAATGTTAAATTTAGTTACATTACAAGGTTCAAGAACAAGGGATTCTCTACGATCCTTAGATAAATAGGCTAGTGTTTCTAGATCCATCCTCACGATAGGGCCTTTAGGTCTCTCAATATTAATATAAACATCACTATTATTTCTAATTGGCCTATGCATATCTATGAGGGGCCCCCGCAAACTATCTTCAAATCTATCCACAGTCGGTTCTATTCGCTTACACATTCTCTTTACGTAAGGTGTTTCTGGCGCAACATTCTTACCCATCGCCTTATTTAGCGAATATTTAATAAAATCATAAACTGCGGCGGCAGCAACACTATAACCTATGTTTGCTACAACAGGATTATCAAGAACTATTATTATCTCATCTACAAAGCTACCCTTTTTGGCTGCCCGACGATATAATTTGGCTCCCTTTAGTGCGGTTGCTCTATGAATGACCTCTTCATTTGCAAGCATATGAATTGATATAGCTATGACTCGACAGAAACCAATTAATGAAGTAGTACCATCGTATAACTCACTTAAGCCATCATCGAAAACACCACCCTCATATCTAGACCGCAACTTAATTTCCAAATCAATCTCCTCGCTGCCTATCAGTATAAAAATCAGTATCTCGCATAACTCTATATGAACTTCACTTATCACGAATCATAAGCAAAATCTAACCTAGCATATATATCATATCATCCCGTATAAAAACTCACCGTGGTGCAAAATTTTAGCGGGCTCACCATAACAGTGCATTCCTCATTAGATAAATTTTTCTCTGAATAGACTAATGTCATGTATACCATTGTTTTTAAAAGAAAAAACTTGCTAGGCACGCTTCCTGCTAGACACTCACCGAGGCACCGATAGGCATACAACAATCGAAAATCTACACCAATGGAGCGCTAGGGTTCCGGTGACTGGCTGATAGCCGTCACGACTGGTCCGAGAGCACTCGACCTCCAAGCTGGGGGTTACACGGCGGGACAAAAGCCCGGGAGACGCAACGCCTGAAAAGGTCGGCGCCTCTCACTTTTTCCGCCGGAGATAACGACAATGACCCAGCCCACTCGCCTTTCCCCGTCTACGACTTACCTCTCGGATGCTTGCGCTCAGGCGCCATCCGCTGCTGTCGCATCTGATTCCCCGGCGGCATCCGCCGTATCCAGCAAGACCTCCAGACGTGCTGCGCTGGCCGGCGCCCTGCTGCTTGGCGCATCGCTGAGCCCACAGGCCATGGCGCAGGATTCCTTCAGCGTATGCTGGTCGGTGTATGCCGGCTGGATGCCGTGGGAATACGCGGATACCCAGGGCATCGTCGACAAGTGGGCCAAGAAGTACGACATCAATATCGATGTGGTACAGGTCAACGATTACGTCGAGTCCATCAATCAGTACACCTCCGGCAATGTCGATGGCTGCGCCATGACCAACATGGACGCCCTCACCCTCCCCGCCGCCAGCAGTGTCGATTCCACCGCGCTGATTCTGGGCGACTACTCCGATGGCAATGATGGCGTGATGGTACGCGACGGCGATTCCATCGAGTCCCTGAAGGGGCGTGAGGTCAATCTGGTGCAGTTCAGTGTCTCCCACTACCTGCTGGCACGTGCGCTGGACAGCGTCGGCATGAGCGAGCGCGATCTCACCACCACCAATACCGGCGATGCCGACATCGTGGCGCTGGCCAGCAACACCGATACCCAGGCGGTGGTGACCTGGAACCCCCAGCTGGCCACGCTCAAGGACATGCCCGGCTACACCGAAGTCTTCAATTCCAGTGACATCCCCGGCGAGATTCTCGACCTGATGGTCGTCAATACCCAGACCCTGAAGGACAACCCGGACTTCGGCCACGCGCTGGTCGGCGCCTGGTATGAGGTGATGGAGAAGATGAAGGCCGGTGACGAAGCCGCGCTCTCCCAGATGGCCGATGCCGCCGGCACCGACCTCGCCGGCTATCAGGCCCAGCTGGCCGCGACCCACATGTACTACACCCCCGCCGAGGCCGTGGCCGCCTTCAATGCGCCGAGCCTCAAGGACACCATGCAGCACATCGCCGACTTCAGCTTCGCGCAGGGGCTGCTGGGCGAAGGCGCGCCGGATGCCGGCTTCATCGGCATCGAGACGCCTGCCGGCGTCGTCGGCGATGAAGGCAACGTGATGCTGCGCTTCGACCCGAGCTATACCGCCGCACTGGCCGACAGCCAGTAACGCCACGCGGTGGATGCCGCACACCAGCCGCAGGAAAGCTGTCTCTGTGGCTGGTGAACCGACCGCCTCCCTCGACCGCACCTCTCGTTCGCACCCGTGGAGCCCGCGCATGAAACGCCTGATCAATCTGACACCCTCCCGTGGTGGCCGCTGGCTGCTCGGTGGCCTGCCCTTCGCGCTGCTGGCCATCCTCTACATCGTGCAGTCCAACCAGCGACTGCTCGACAACCCCAACGACCGCCTGCTGCCGTCCTTCGCGTCCATGGGCGAGTCCTTCGCCAAGCTGGCCACCGAGGTCAACGTGCGCACCGGCGATCTGCCGCTGTGGACCGACACCTTCGCCAGCCTCGAACGCCTGCTGGCCGGCGTGCTGATCAGTGCGCTGATCGGCCTGAGCGTCGGCCTGCTCACCGGCGGCCTGCCGCTGCTGCGCGCCAAGCTGTCCCCGCTGATCACCGTGCTGTCCCTGATTCCGCCGATGGCGATCCTGCCGATCCTGTTCATCGCCTTCGGGACGGGTGAGTTGGCCAAGATCGCGCTGATCGTCATCGGCATCACGCCCTTCCTGATTCGCGACCTGCAGAATCAGGCCCTGCGCCTGCCCGATGAGCAGCTGATCAAGGCCCAGACCCTGGGCGCCAGCTCCTGGCAGGTGCTGACCCGCGTGCTGCTGCCCCAGCTGACCCCGCGCCTTCTGAGCGCCACGCGTCTGGCACTCGGCAGCGCCTGGCTGTTCCTGATCGCCGCGGAAGCCATCGCCGCCCAGGACGGCCTCGGCTATCGCATCTTCCTGGTGCGCCGCTATCTGGCGATGGACGTCATCCTGCCCTACGTGGCCTGGATCACGCTGCTGGCCTTTCTGCTCGACCGTCTGCTGGTGCTCGTCTCGACCCGCGCCTTCCCCTGGTACCACGCTGAGGAGAGCCAATCATGAGCCTGATCCACGCCAAGGGTCTCGAGAAGCATTACGGCCAGCAGGTCGTGCTGGAACGCATGAACCTGACCGTCGAGGCCGGGGAATTCATTACCCTGGTCGGCGCCTCCGGTTGCGGCAAGACCACCTTCCTCAAGCTGCTGCTGGGCACCGAGGGCGTCTCGCGCGGTGAGCTGCTGCTGGACGGCAAGCCCATCCCCGGCGAGCCGGGCCCGGACCGCGGCATCGTCTTTCAGAAGTATTCCGTCTTCCCGCATCTCACGGTGCTCGGCAACGTGATCATGGCCGAGGAACTGGCGCGCGCCCCGCTGACCGGCAAGCTGTTCGGGGCCAAGCGTCGCGAGGCACGCGTCGCCGCCGAGAAACGCCTGGAAGAAGTCGGCCTGTCCCACGCGCTGGACAAGTACCCGCATGAGCTGTCCGGCGGCATGCAGCAGCGCCTCGCCATCGCCCAGGCGCTGATGATGAAGCCGCGCATCCTCTTGCTGGATGAGCCCTTCGGCGCACTGGACCCGGGCATCCGCAAGGACATGCATCAGCTCATCCTGCGCCTGTGGGAAGAGCAGCAACTGACCATCTTCATGATCACCCACGACCTCAAGGAAGCGTTCGAGCTGGGCTCGCGCGTCTGGGTGTTCGACAAGGTGCGTGTCGACCCGCAGGCCCCGCAGGCCTATGGCTCGACCATCACCTACGACCTGCCCACCGAGCGCAGCAAGGCCAAGGCGTCGTCTCAGCAGCCGGGCGCTCACCAGCCGGGCTCTGTCCAGACGGGCGCTGTCCAGACGGGCGCTGACCAGCCGACGCTCGCGCACGAAACGCTGACGACGCCAGCCCACTCCGTTTCCCAAGCCACTCTCACCGGAGGCCAAATCAATGAACATACCGCTTGATGCCGCGACCACCGCCCGCGCCAGCTTCACCGCGAAGTATCAGACCCATCTGCCCGGCGGCCATCACTGGTCGATGCGCATGCCGCGTGGCAGCGCACTCAAGCTGACCGCCCGCGAGGCCAACGCCAATGTCGGTCTGGTGATGTACAACCCGCTGGATCTGCTTGAGCGCCTCAATCTGCCGGACACCCTCAAGGGTCAGCACACCTTTCGCCTCACCGAAGGGCACTGCCTGTATTCCGACATGGGCCGCATCTTCGCCTCCATCATCCAGGATGATCTCGGCTGGCATGACAGCGCCAGCGGCAACCTGATGGAGCAGCACTTCGCCGCCAAGGGCTGGCACAAGAAGGCTTACCAGCAGGCCTTCAATGACTTCACGCCCACCGGTCACGACAGCCTGCTGATCGAGATGGCCAAGTACGGCCTGAGCGAGCGCGACCTGTGCGCCAACCTCAACCTGTTCTCCCGCGTGCGCGCCGATGAAGACGCCAACCTGCACTACGTCACCGACCACTGCGCCGCCGGCGACAGCGTCACCCTGCGCTTCGAGATGGACACCCTCGTCCTGCTGCACACCTGTCCGCATCCGCTGGACCCCGCCGAGGAATATCCGCTGCGCGGCGTGGACATGACCTTCGGCACCGCGACACCGATGGATGAGCACGACGCCTGCTATCTGTCGCGCCCCGAGAATGCCCGCGCCTACGCCAACAATCAGCTCTATCACCTGGCGGGCTGAGGCGCCCCCCGACAGCAGACGGACGCCACGCCGACGGGCCTAGTGGCAACTGGAAACGACGCCCTCGATGACAAGGACAAAGGACAATCCCATGTGCACCTCGACGCTTGAACACCCCCATGCCCACACCCCGGCCACGACGGACGACGCCCCGCTGAGCTACGCAGACCCGGCACAGCAGCCGCGCGAGCTTGAGCGCACCGTCGAGGCCGGCGATCACTTCATCGGGCTGGTGCGCGCTGGTCAGCACCTGCGCATCACTGACTTGCACGGCAATCAGGCCGCCGACACCCTGTTCTTCTCGGCCGACGACACCGCCGAGCGCTACAGCGCGATGGACACCGTGCGCGAGCAGGGCAAGGTCTACCTGACCACCGGCAGCGTGCTGTATTCCACCCGTGGCCGTGCGCTGCTGACCATCACCGGCGATACCTGTGGCCGTCATGACACCCTGGGCGGCGCCTGTTCCAGCGAGTCCAACACCGTGCGTTACGACCTGGAGAAGCGCCACATGCACTCCTGTCGTGACAACTGGATGCTGGCCATCGCCCGCTACCCGAAGTACGACCTGACCAAGCGCGACATCGGCCACAACATCAACTTCTTCATGAACGTGCCGGTCACCGCCGATGGCGGCCTGAGCTTCGAGGACGGCCTGTCCGCCCCGGGCAAGTACGTCGAGATGGTCGCCGAACGTGACGTCTACGTGCTGCTCTCCAACTGCCCGCAGCTCAACAACCCCTGCAACGGCTTCGACCCGACACCGGTCGCCATCCGCATCAGCGACTCGCCACTGAGCTGAACCGCTGAGCTGAACCGCCGAGCTGACAGCGACGCTTTCGAACACGCATACGACAAGAAACGGCCGAGCCACCCCTGACGATGTCATCTATCTTGCATCACTCGTCAACCCCCAAGGCTCTGCCCGGCTACCGGACGACCGGCAGCTCACAGTTTGAAGGCGGGACGACCCGCCGCCGGAAGGATGACTCCGTCATGTTCCATAAGGTCCTGATTGCCAACCGTGGCGCCATCGCCACCCGAATCCAGCGCACGCTGCGTGCCCTCGGTGTCCAGAGCGTCGCCGTCTACGCAGAAGCCGATCGTGAATCCCCCTTCGTGCGCGAGGCCGATGACGCCTACAGCCTCGGCGAAGGTGCCGCCGCCGACACCTATCTCGACATCGACAAGCTGATCACCATCGCCCGCGAGAGTGGCGCCCAGGCCGTGCACCCGGGCTACGGTTTCCTGTCCGAGAACACCCGCTTCATCCAGGCCTGTGACGCCGCCGGCCTGGTCTTCCTCGGCCCGACCGTCGAGCAGATCCACGCCTTCGGCCTCAAGCACGAGGCGCGCACCATCGCCGAGAACGCCGGCGTGCCGTTGGTACCCGGTACCGGCCTGCTGGACAACGTCGAGAGCGCACTGAGCGAGGCCGCCCGTATCGGCTATCCGGTGATGCTCAAGTCCACCGCCGGCGGCGGCGGCATCGGCATGCAGGTGTGTGAGGATGACGCCTCCCTCAGTCGCGCCTTCGATTCGGTCAAGGGCCTGGGCGAGCGCAACTTCGGTGATGGTGGCGTCTTCCTCGAGGCGTACATCGCCCGCGCCCGTCACCTGGAAGTGCAGCTGTTCGGGGATGGCGAAGGCACGGTAATCGCGCTGGGCGAGCGCGACTGCTCCAGTCAGCGCCGCCACCAGAAGGTCATCGAGGAATGCCCGGCACCTAACCTGCCCGAGCGCGTTCGCGACGACATGATCGCCACCGCCATCCGCCTGGGCGAAGCCGTCAATTACCGCAGCGCCGGTACCGTCGAATTCATCTATGACGCCGAGCGTCAGGCCTTCTACTTCCTGGAGGTCAACACGCGCCTGCAGGTCGAGCACGGTGTCACGGAGCTTGTGTGGGGCGTGGACATCGTCGCCTGGATGCTCAAGCTGGGCGCCGGTGAGCTGGACGATCTCGCAACGCTGGCCGCACCGCTGTCCCCCAAGGGTCACGCCATGCAGGCACGCGTCTATGCCGAGAATCCGCAGCACGATTTCCGCCCTTCCAGCGGCCTGCTCACCGAGGTGGAGTTCGCCAATGACGCCGTGACCGCCGCCCTCGCCGATGACAGCCAGCTGCGGGTGGATCACTCCATCGAGGCCGGCTTCGAGGTCCCCGCGTGGTTCGACCCGATGCTGGCCAAGGTGATGGTGCACGCCCCGACCCGCGAGCAGGCACGCGGCGATCTCTCCAGGGCACTGGCCGCCTCTCGCCTCTACGGCATCGAGACCAACCGCCAGTGGCTGTCGCACCTGCTGGAAGACCCGCGCTTCTGCAATGTCGAGATCTACACCCGCTGGCTGGAAGGTCTCGAGTGGGCCGCACCGACCTTTGAAGTGATCGTCCCCGGTACCCTGACCACCGTGCAGGACATGCCGGGTCGCCAGGGGCACTGGGATGTGGGCGTGCCGCCCTCCGGCCCCTTCGATGACTACGCCTTCCGTCTCGGCAATGCGCTGCTGGGCAACGCGGCCGATGCCGCAGGTCTCGAGATCACCCTCAATGGCCCGACGCTGCACTTCCACCGCGCCACGCGCGTGGTGCTGGCCGGTGCGCCGCTGCCCGCCACGCTGTCCGTTTCAGCACCTGTAGCCGGCTCCGATGACACCGCGTCTCACGATCTTGCCCTGTGGCAGGTGCATGAGATCGCCGCTGGCAGCACCCTGAGCCTGGGCAAGGTCGCTGCCGGCGCGCGCAGCTATCTGCTGATCGCCGGGGGCATCGACTGCCCGCAGTATCTGGGCTCGCGCGCGACCTTCACCTTGGGCCAGTTCGGCGGCCATGCCGGACGTGCCCTGCGCAGTGGCGACACCCTGCCGCTGGCTGATCTCGCCGAGTGCCCCCAGCCCGCCCTGACCCGGCTGCCCGAGGCGCTGATCCCGCAGGGCGCTAGCATTATCGATAATGCGCAAGGCAAGACCTCAGGTCGCGAATGGCAGATCGCCGTGCTCTACGGCCCGCACGGTGCGCCTGACTTCTTCACCGAAGACGACATCAGCACCTTCTTCGGCCACCGCTGGGAGGTGCACTACAACTCCAGCCGTACCGGCGTGCGTCTGATCGGCCCGCGTCCGCAGTGGGCGCGTGCCGACGGCGGCGAGGCCGGTCTGCATCCCTCCAATATCCACGACAACGCCTACGCCTTCGGCACCATCGACTTCACCGGCGACATGCCAGTCATCCTCGGCCCGGACGGCCCGTCGCTGGGCGGTTTCGTGTGTCCGGCCACCGTGGTGCGCGCGGAACGCTGGAAGCTGGGCCAGCTGGCCGCCGGTGACCGCATCCGTTTCGTCGCGCTGACTCTGGAGGAAGCTCGCGCCATCGAGGTGCAGCAGGACGCCGTGATCGCCGCCCTCGCCAGTGGCAAGCTCGACGCACTGGAGTCACCTCTGGCGGCGACCAGCACCACGCTGAGCGCCATCGCCGAGCAACGTCCGCGTCCGGACGACTCCCCAGTACTCAAGCGCCTGAGCGCCGAGCAAGGCGGCGAGCAGATCGTCTATCGCCGCGCCGGGGATGACTTCCTGCTGATCGAATTCGGCCAGATGGAGCTGGATATCGCGCTGCGCTTCCGCGCCCACGCCTGGATGCTGTGGCTCAAGGAGCATCCGCTGCCCGGCCTGATGGAGATGACACCGGGCATCCGCTCGCTGCAGCTGCATTACGACCCGCGCAAGCTTGCCCTCGCCACGCTGATGACCCACCTCGAACAGGCGGAAGTCGCGCTCAAGGATGTCGAGGACATCGAGATCGAGGCGCGCACCGTGCACCTGCCGCTGTCCTGGGATGACCCGGCGTGTCAGCAGGCCATCGACAAGTACCAGCGCTCGGTGCGCCCGGACGCCCCCTGGTGCCCGAGCAACCTGGAATTCATTCGCCGCATCAATGGCCTCGCCGATGAGGCGGCGGTGCGCGAGACGGTACTCAACGCCCGCTATCTGGTGATGGGCCTCGGCGATGTCTATCTCGGCGCGCCGGTGGCCACCCCGCTGGACCCGCGCCAGCGCCTGGTGACCACCAAGTACAACCCGGCACGCACCTGGACCGCGGAGAACTCGGTGGGCATCGGCGGCGCCTATCTGTGCGTCTATGGTATGGAAGGTCCGGGCGGCTATCAGTTCGTCGGCCGCACGCTGCAGATGTGGAATCGCTATCGCCGCACCGAACACTTCACCAGCCCGTGGCTGCTGCGCGTGTTCGATCAACTGCGCTTCCACCCGGTCAGCCATGAGGCGCTTGAGCAGATCCGTCGTGATCACCCTCAGGGGCGTTACGACCTGAAGATCGAGAAGACCCGCTTCCGCCTCGCCGATTATCAGGCGCAGATCGCCGAGCATCAGGCCGAGACCGATGCCTTCCGTGAACGCCGTCAGGCCGCCTTCCAGCAGGAAATCGACGACTGGCATGCACGCGGCCAGTTCACCTTCGAGGATCAGATCAACGAGGTGCAGGAAGCCGACAGCCTGAGCGATGACGAGCTGGGCATCGAGACGCCGGTCACCGGCAGCCTGTGGAAGCTGGAGGTCGCCGAGGGCGATCTCGTCGAGGCCGGCCAGGTGGTGGCGCTGGTCGAGTCGATGAAGATGGAAGTCGAGATTCGCACCCATACCGCAGGCCGTGTCGTTCGCCTGCCGATCAAGGAAGGCAGCGGCGTCGCCCCCGGCCAGCCGCTGATCGTGCTGTCGACCGCCGTGGAAGCCACTGATCCAGCTGATGCCAGCGCACCAGACAACGCCCAATCGACCCTGTCCTCCGAGGAGACGCTGTGATGATGACCCATACCCCGCACAACCTGAGCATCACGGCGCTGAGCAAGGCCTATCAGGCCGGAGAGCTGACGCCACGCCAGCTGGTGAATGAACTGCTGGCCGCGCAGCCCGAACAAGACGCCGCCTGGATCACCCGCCTGAGCGCAGATCAGCTGGAACCCTATCTGGCGCGTCTGGACGACGTGGCGCCCGAGTCACTGCCGCTCTACGGCATCCCCTTCGCGATCAAGGACAACATCGATCTCGCCGGCGTGACCACTACCGCCGGTTGCCCGGAATTCGCCTACACGCCAGACGATGACGCCTTCGTGGTCAAGCAGCTGATCGCGGTCGGTGCCATCCCGATGGGCAAGACCAATCTGGATCAGTTCGCCACCGGTCTGGTCGGCGAGCGCGCCCTGGCGGTGTACGGTACCCCGGCGAATGCCTTCGACCCCGCCTATGTGCCGGGCGGCTCCAGCAGTGGCTCCGCCGTCGTCACCGCCCAGGGGCAGGTCAGCTTCGCGCTGGGCACGGACACGGCGGGCTCCGGGCGTGTGCCGGCCTGTTTCAACAATCTGGTGGGCGTGAAGCCGACCCTCGGCCTGCTCAGCGCGGGCGGTGTGGTGCCGGCCTGCGCCACCCTGGATACCATCTCGATCTTCGCACTCGGCTGCGATGATGCCGCGCGGGTGTTGTCCGTCACCGCACAGTTCGATGCCGACAACCGCTGGGCGCGCGAGCACGACTTCGCCGTGCATGGCCAGACCTACGGCCTCCTGCCGGATCTCGCCGGCCTGCGCATCGGCGTGCCGCCGCGTACCCAGTGGCATACCGATGCCGATTACAGCGGCTACATGGAAGCGGCGATGCGTCAGTGCAAGGCATCAGGGGCCGAGCTGGTCGAGCTGGATTGCAGCCCGCTGCTGGCCGCCGCGCGCCTGCTGTATGAAGGCCCGTGGGTGGCGGAGCGCTATCACGCGGTGCGCGAGCTGATCGAGCGCAACCCCGAGGCACTGCATCCTGTCACGCGCGAGATCACCCTCGGCGGCGCCACGCCGCTGGCCGTGGATGCCTTCGATGCCCGCTATCAGCTGGCCGAATACCGCCGTCAGGCCGATGCCCTGCTCGCGCAGGTGGACGTGATGCTGGCCCCGACCACGCCGCGTCTGCCGACCAAGGCGGAGCTGGCCGAGGCACCGATCGCGGTCAATTCGGAACTGGGCACCTGGACCAACTTCATGAACCTGCTGGATCTGAGCGCACTGGCCGTACCGGTCGGCTTCAATAGCCAAGGCCTGCCCGGCGGTGTGACGCTGTTCGCGCCCGCCTTTGAAGACCTGCAACTGCTGAGCATCGCGCGGCTGCTCGAGAAGGAATTCTCGCTGCCACTGGGGGCCAGCGCCGTTGCCCGTCCCCAGGCACGCCTCGCCGACAGCGATCTGCCGATGGCGAAGAATGGCCGGCTCGAGATCGCGGTCTGCGGTGCGCATCTCACTGACATGCCGCTCAATCACCAGCTCACCCAGCGCGATGCCCGCCTGGTCGCCCGTACTCACAGCGCCCCCCGCTACCGCCTCTATCAACTGGATGACGCCACACCCGCCAAACCGGCCATGCTGCGCGCGCCAGAGGGCGGCACCAGCATCGCGCTGGAAGTCTGGTCACTGCCCATCGCCAGTGTCGGCAGCTTCCTCGCCGGCATCCCCTTCCCGTTGGGACTGGGCCAGATCGAACTCGAGGACGGCCGCTGGGTCGCGGGCTTCATCTGCTCGGTCACCGCTGACAGCGGCGTGCCGATGACGGACATCAGCGAGTACGGCGGCTGGAAGGCGTGGATGGAGCGCGGGTGATCCGCACTCGCTGACAACCTCTCGTCGAAGCTGGATGCCAGACACGCAAAAGCCGCTACCGGATGACCGGTAGCGGCTTTTTTCATGCACTCGTCAGATCAGGCAGCGCCCGAATCATGAAGCACCTGTTGCTCGAGGTGTCTGTCTCTCGAAGTACTTGTGTCTCGCAGTGCTTGTGTCTCGCAGTGCTTGTGTCCCGAAGTGCTTGTCGCTCAGGGCGCTTATTGCTCGAGGCTCTTGAGCAGCAGTTCCGCGACGCCTTCAGAGGACATCGGGTTCTGACCGGTAATGATCAGCCCATCCTGGATGGCGTAGGAGGTGAAGTCGTCCTTCTTCTCATAGATGCCGCCCTTCTGCTGCAGCGCCTCTTCCACCAGGAACGGCACGACGTCAGTGAGGCCGACACCCTCTTCTTCGCCGTTGGTGAAACCGGTGACATGCACGCCATCCACGAAGGGAGTGCCATCCGGCTTGCGGGCATTCAGCAGCACGGCCGGGGCGTGGCAGACAGAGCTGACCGGCTTGCCGGCCGCGTGGAACTGCTCGATCAGACGGATGGAATCGGCGTCGTTGGTCAGATCCCACAGCGGGCCGTGGCCACCCGGGTAGAAGATGGCATCGAAGTCCTCGACCTTCATGTCTGCCAGTACGGCGGTGGTGGCGAGGTCCTGCTGAGCGGCAGTGTCCTTGTCGAAGCGGCGAGTGGCATCCGTCTGGAAGTCCTCGCCCTGGCTTGCCGGGTCCAGCGGCGGCTGACCGCCCTTGGGAGACGCGAGTGTCACCTCGACACCGGCATCCTTCAGCAGGTAGTAGGGAGCCGCCAGCTCTTCCAGCCAGAAGCCTGTCTTCTTGCCCGTGTCACCCAGCGTATCGTGGGATGTCACTACCACCAGAACCTTGCTCATGATGCTCTCCTTTACGCGCGGGATAGCCCGCAACGGTCACTTCACGAAATTTGTCGGCGAGGTGATGCTCGCCCTGTGTGGAATCAAGCTTACGGCTCACGTCACCATCGTCATAATCGATAGTCCAGATAGCCACTATCGCTCATACAAATAGCTGTCCTGCGAAAGCGTGCTCAGCGAAGGCGGAAGCCCGCTGTCGAGCGAACCGGCTCACCAGGTCGGCACCAGGTGCACTTCGCGGATATTGGCACGCGGTGAGGCACTGATGGCGTAGAGCACGGCATCCGCCACATCCTGCGGGTCCAGCTTGTCCGGCTTGGGCTCATCGAAGAAGGCGGTGTTGACCATGCCCGGCGTGATGGTGGTGCAGCGGCCTTGCCATTCGGCCATTTCCATCGCCAGATTCTGGCCGAAACCGTAGGCGAACCACTTGCTGGCGCTGTAGATGGAGCCCGCATGATTGGCGCGCCCGGCCACGGAACTGGTAAGGATGAAGTGGCCCTTGCGCTCTCTCAGATGCGGCAGGGTCGCGTGGGCGGTCCACAGCAGCGCATTGATGTTGATGTCGACGACTCGCTTCCACTCCTCGGGATCGCCGTTCTCGGTGCCAGCCTGGCTGACGCCGGTACCGGCATTGGCGAACGCCACATCCAGATGGCCATGATGGGCGACGGCCTGTTCGACGACCTTGGCGAGCTGATCGTAGTCCGTCGCATCCGCGGCGATCGCCAGCACCTTGTCGCTGCCCAGCTCCTCGACAAGCGCATCGAGCCGCTCCTTGCGGCGGGCGGTCACGACGACCTTGTGCCCGGCCTTCACCAGAGTGCGCGCGGTGGCTTCACCGATACCGCTGGAGGCACCGGTGATCAGAATGATCTTTTGCCCTTCGGCTTGCATCTGCTTCACATCACTCATGGATCGCTCCTGTGGGTCGCATTGATCTCTCGCCGTGTCCTTGAGACCACCCTACCGCCTGAGCCTCCCATCGTGATAATCGATAGTCCGGATAGCTGCTATCATCCAGACAAATAGTGCTCACTCGCCCGAGTGCAGCCGAGACACTCCGCCTGCTCTGGTAGTCATCATGAAGCTCAATTACGACCTCAACCTCCTGCGCACCTTTCATGCGCTGTATCTCGAGCAGAACGTCACGCGCGCCGGCGAGCGTCTGCACCTGAGTCAGCCCTCGGTGAGCGCGGCGCTGTCGAAACTGCGCGAACTGTTCAATGACCCGCTGTTCATTCGTAATCGCCAGCGCATGCGCCCCACCGAGAAGGCCGACCATCTGTTCCCGACCATCGAGGCGGCGCTGACCGACCTCGATGGCCTGATCAACAGCGAGCGGCACTTCGACCACACCACCGAGAGCCGTCATTTCGAGATCGCCGCCAACGACTACTTCGAGGTGCTGATCCTGCCGCAACTGGCGACGATCCTGCGTGAGCAGGCCCCCGGCATCACGCTGCAGGTACGCAGACTGTCACAGGACATGAGCGAGGCTGGCGTGATGAGCGGCACGACGGATCTCGCCTTCGGGCGTCAGGTCGACCCGCCCGAGAATCTGGTGGTGCGTGAGGTGATCACCGAAGGCATCGACTGCCTGGTGGGCAATGGCCATCCCCTGCTGGAGCGGCTGGATGGCGAGGGCCGCATGACCAAGGCGGATTTCGAGCACCACGCCCATGTGCTGGTTCAACCGCATGCCCGCCTGAAAAGCGGCATCTTCAAGCAGCTTGAGGGTCAGGGGCTGAAGCGCGAGGTAGCGCTGGCCGTCACCTACTTCATGGCCGTGCCTTCCCTGCTGGAACGCTCGCCGTTGATCGCGAGCCTGCCCACCGGGCTATGCCAGCATTTCTGTCGTCAGTTCGCCGTCACCCTCGTGCCGCCACCCGTGGCCTTCGCCTCCTTCCCCTTCCATCTGAGCTGGCATCGCCGCTATCAGAAGGACCCGGCGCACCGCTGGATCAGGGAGCAGATCATCGCGTGTTGTCAGCGTCTGGCAGAGGATCAGAAGGTGCTGTCCTGAGCCACTGGTACGCATACGCAAGCCCCCGGAAACGAAAACGGCCCCTCACCATCCAGTGAGGGGCCGTTCTTTTCATGCCACAGGTCATGCCACAGGTCATGCCACAGGATTCAGCAGGCGAGCATCAGGCCTGCTCGGCCGCCAAGGCAGCACGATGGGCGTGCAGCTTCTGGTAGCTTTCGATCAGACGCAGGTGGCGATCCAACCCTTCCAGCTGCATGTTGGTGGGCTCCAGACCATGGAAGCGCACCTCACCCTGCACGGAGCCGACCACGGCAGCGATGGTGTCTTCACCGAACATGCGGCGGAAGTTGTAGAGGTAGTCCTCAAGCTCCAGCTCATCGTCGAGGGTGATCTCCAGCACCGCCTTCATGGCCTGATAATAGAGGCCGCGCACGACGGTGTTGTCGTTGTACTGCAGGAACATCTCGACACGATCCAGCGCGTCCTCGTGCTGACCCAGCGCGAGATTGATCATCAGTTTCAGCTCGAGAATCGTCAGCTGGCCCCAGATGGTGTTCTCGTCGAACTCGATGCCGATCAGCGTCTTGATGTCCATGTGCTCATCAAGCTGGCTCTCTTCGAGACGCTCGCCCAGGTCCGCCAGCTGATCGTCATCGAGACGATGCAGATTGAGGATGTCCTCGCGGTAATCCAGCGCCATGTTGGTGTTGTCCCACACCAGGTCCTCGACTGGATAGACCTCGGAATAGCCCGGCACCAGGATACGACACACCGGCGCGCCGAGGTCCTCGTGCACCGCCATGTACGATTCCTTGCCGATCTCATCGAGGATACCGAACAGGTTGGCGACCTCTTCTTCATTGCTGCCGGAGAAGTCCCACTCGACGAACTCGATGTCGGTCTTCGAGCTGAAGAAACGCCAGGAGACGAGACCTGATGAGTCGATGAAGTGCTCGACGAAGTTGTTCGGCTCGGACACGGCCAGCGAGTTGAAGGTGGGCGGCATGAAGTCGTTGAGCCCCTCGAAGCTGCGGCCTTGCATCAGCTCGGTCAGGCTGCGCTCGATGGCAACCTCAAAGCTCGGATGCGCGCCGAAGGAGGCGAAGACACCGCCGGTCTTCGGGTTCATCAAGGTCACGCAGGCCACCGGGAACTGGCCGCCCAGCGAGGCGTCCTTGACCAGAATCGGGAAGCCCTGGGCTTCCAGTGCCTCGATGCCCTCGACGATTTCCGGGTACTTGGCCAGCACCTCCTGCGGCACGTCCGGCAGGGTCAGTTCCTGCTCGAGAATCTCGCGCTTCACGGCACGCTCGAAGATCTCGGACAGGCACTGCACCTGGGCTTCCGGCAAGGTGTTGCCGGCGCTCATGCCGTTGCTGAGGTACAGGTTCTCGATCAGGTTGGACGGGAAATAGATCGTCTCGCCATCCGAGCGACGAGTGAACGGCAGAGACACGATGCCACGATCCGCACGCCCGGAATTGGTGTCGATCAGATTGGAGCCACCCAGCTCGCCGTCCGGATTGAAGATCTCCAGGCAGTAATCGTCCAGCACGCCTTCCGGGATCTCGTCGTTCGGGCCCGGCTGGAACCACTTCTCGTTCGGGTAATGCACGAAATCGCTGTCAGCGATGGCTTCGCCGAAGAACTGGTCGTTGTAGAAGAAGTTGCAGCTCAGACGCTCGATGAACTCGCCCAGCGCCGAGCACAGCGCGCTCTCCTTGGTCGAGCCCTTGCCGTTGGTGAAGCACATCGGCGAGGCGGCATCACGAATGTGCAGCGACCAGACGTGGGGCACGATGTTGCGCCAGGAGGCGATCTCGATCTTCATGCCGAGATCATTCAGAAGGCCCGTCATGTTGGCGATGGTCTGCTCCAGCGGCAGGTCCTTGCCCTCGATCCAGGTGCTCTGTCCTTCCGGCGGCTCCGCCATCAGCAGGGCCTGGGCGTCCTCGTCGAGGTTGTCGACCGTCTCGATCTCGAAGCCCGGGCCGGTCTGGACGACCTTCTTCACCGTGCAACGCTCGATGGAGCGCAGGATGCCCTGGCGATCCTTGTCGGACAGCTCTTCCGGCAGCTCCACCTGGATCTTGAAGATCTGGTTGTAGCGGTTTTCCGGGTCGACGATGTTGTTCTGCGACAGGCGGATGTTCTCGGTCGGGATGTTGCGCGCCACACAGTACACCTTCACGAAGTACGCCGCGCACAGCGCCGAGGACGCCAGGAAGTAGTCGAACGGGCTCGGCGCCGACCCATCGCCCTTGTAGCGGATGGGCTGATCGGTGATGACCGTGAAGTCGTCGAATTTCGCCTCGAGCCTCAGGTTGTCGAGAAAGTTGACCTTGATTTCCATGAACGATGCACCGCTGTGAAGAGTATGGGCGCCAGCACGCCGGAGGCGGCTACGCGATGGGCGCCATTATCCAGATTTTGGGGGCCTGCGTCGCGGGTGAGACGAAAAGCGGAAGACTTGCGCCCTCCTGCTGTCGCCAGCCGCTGAGGGAGGCCGGCGGATCTTCTTCACTTCCTGAAACATCCGGTGCAATCGCCGCCACTTTCTTGACGGTACGGGGATTGTCACCTATTGGTTAATTTATACGCATAAATACAATAATTGATGCATTGCCATGTTCCGCCCCCTGTCGTTGTCCACGACAGGTCACAACACCCCCCACCAACCACAATAAAGGGGTATGCAATGATGAAGCGCTTCACGACCCGCAAGGTCGCCATCTACGGCAGCATGCTGTTCGGGTTTTTCATGCTCGAGAGCCCGATGATCCTGATGGCCAACAAGATCGAGCCCATGGTGATGGGTATCCCGTTCTTCCTCGTCTGGAACCTGGTGTGGTGGGGCTTCCTGACCGCCGTGTTCCTGTATGCCTACCTGACCAACTGGGGTAGCGCCAAGGCCCCTTCCACCGGCGGCAAGCGCTGAGGAGCTCATCATGACGGGAAGTATCTTGATCATCGCGGCCTTCATGATCATCCCCTTGATCGTCGGGCTCGTGTCCGCGCGAAAGTCCCAGACGACAAGTGAAGATTTCTTCGTTCAAGGGCGGGCCATGGGCAGCATTGCCGTGTTCTTCACGGTGGCGGCCACCTGGTGGAGCGCCTTTGCCTTCCTCGGTTCCAACGCCACCTTCTATACCAGTGGCCCCATCTATCTCACCGCGCTGGCGTGGAACCTGCTCTTCGGCTTCATGTACTACTGGGTGGGCAAGCGTGTCTGGTATCTCGGCAAGCGCTTCGACTACCTGACGCCGTCAGACCTGATGGGCGACTTCTACAACAGTGAAGCGCTGAGAATTCTCGTCGCCGTCATCACGCTGATCTTCACCGTGCCGTATCTGCAGATCCAGCTGACCGGCGGTGCCTACCTGATCGAGGTCGCCTCCGGTGGCGTCGTGCCCTTCTGGTTGGCCGCGCTGCTGTTCTACTTCATCATCATCGTCTATGTGTGGGTCGGCGGGATCCGCGCCATCGCCTGGACCGATGTGATCTACGGGGCGCTGCTGTTCTTCGGCATGATGTATGCGGGCTATTACATCGCCGGCCAGGCAGGTGGCCCGACCAGCATGTTCGCGCAGCTTGCCAGCGACTCGCCCGCGCACCTGACCCTGCCGGGGCCGAATGGCAACATGGGCTACTCCATGTGGTTCTCGCTATTCGTGATCGTCGCCATCGGCGCCTTCATGGGCCCCCAGATCTGGCTGCGCATGTATTCGGTGAAAAGCGGCAAGCTGTTCGGCTTGATGCCCTTCCTGCTGGGGCTCGCCGCCTTCGCCTACTTCGGCTCGGTACTGACGGGCTATACCGGGGTACTGCTGGAGCCGGGCCTGGAGAATGCTGACCAGATTCTGCCCGTCATGCTGATGAACTATGCGCCGTACCTGCTGGCCTCGCTAATCATGGCGGCTGGCGCGGCAGCGGCGATGTCCACGGCCAACTCCCAGATCCATGCGGTATCGACCGTCGTCACCATGGATATCTACAAGCGCTACGTGAACCCGCAGGCGAATCAGGAACGCATCGTCCATATCGGGCGCCTGTCCCTGGTGGGCTTCTCTCTCGCGGCCTACATCCTGGCCCTGACCGTTCCGGGACTGCTGGTCACCATCGGCATCGCGGCACTGGCGGGTACCGCTCAGCTGATCGTGCCGACACTGGGCGCCATCACCTGGCGCAAGGCCCACCCGCAAGCGGCCTTCTGGGGCCTGAGCCTGGGCATCGTGACCGTCCTGTGGCTGTCCTACGGCGCCAGTGTCAGCAACCCGCTTGGCCTGCATGCCGGCATCTGGGGCCTGATTCTCAATGCGTCAGCCTTCGTGATCCTCAGCCTCGCCCTGCAGCGCAAGGATGCCGAGGTGGTGGAACGCTTCGCCCAGGCGCGTCGGGATTACACCGCCGAGTATCACCCGGAGCAGCTGGAAGACGCCGAGGCTGGTCCATCTCGGGTGATCGAAGCCCTCTGACCAGAACAAAGGGCCTGCATCACGCAGGCCCTTTTCGTTTCCAAGCGCATTCAGCCACTCGATTGATTGCTACCCAATGGACAGGATCGGCCATGAACCCAGTCTCTACTCCCACGCAATTATCTGAATTGACAGCGATTGATGCCCTGGCACTGTTTCGACGAGGCGAGCTCTCCCCCGTCGAGCTGACCCGAGACTGCCTGAAACGTATCGACACGCTCAACCCCAAGATCAATGCGTTCGTGCACATCGCCCATGATGGGGCAATGAAGGCGGCGAAAGACGCCGAAGCCCGCTGGATGAAGGGCACACCCTGCGGCCCACTGTGTGGCGTGCCGACCACCTTGAAGGACCTCACGCTGTCGCGCGGCATGCCGACCCGGTACGGCTCCGCCACCACATCCCCGGATGGAGGCAGTGATGTCGATGCCCCGGTGGCTGCGAGTCTTCGCAAGGCAGGTGCCGTGTTTCTCGGCAAGACAGCCTCACCGGAGTACGGCTGGAAGGGAGTGACGGACAACCCGCTGCACGGCGTGACACGCAATCCCTGGAATACCGCGCTGACCTCCGGGGGATCCTCGGGTGGAGCTGGAGCAGCGGCCGCGCTCAACCTGGGCATGCTCCATCAGGGCAGTGATGCAGGTGGCTCGATCCGCATTCCCTGCAGCTTTACCGGCACCTTCGGCCTGAAACCCACGTTTGGCTGGATTCCCCAGTGGCCGACCAGTGCCATGTCGACCCTCTCACACCTGGGACCGATGACGCGCACGGCCTCCGATAGCCTCCTGATGCTCGAGAGCATGGCGCAGCCCGATAGCCGAGATGGTCTGCTTGGCGATCCGGACAGCCTCAGAATGGACACCCGAGCGCCAGTCTCGCTGCAAGGCTGGAAGATTGCCTACAGCCCGACCCTGGGTTATGTGGAAGTCGCGCCAGACATACGCAAGCGAGTGGATAACGCCGTCGCTCAGCTGTCCCGACTGGGCGCGGAGGTCATCGAGATAGATCCGGGCTTCTCCTGCCCGCTGGAGACCTTCAATACCTTGTGGTTCGCGGGTGCCACCCAGGTGCTCGAGAAGATGACCGACAGCCAGCGAGATCAGATGGATCCGGGCTTGCTGGACATTGCAGCGCGCGGGAGCAACATTTCCTTGTCGCAATATCTGGCGGCAAGACGAGAGCGAACTGCGCTTTGCGCACACATGCAATCCTTCCACGAGCAATGGGACCTGCTGATCACTCCTACACTGCCCATCTCACCTTTCACTGCCGGCCACAACGTACCGCCGGAGGGGAGATATCACGACTGGATGGAATGGACCCCCTTCAGCTACCCCTTCAACCTCACTCAACAACCCGCAGCCTCCCTCCCCTGTGGGCTGGATGATCAGGGACTGCCTGTCGGCCTGCACATTGTCGGAGGAAAATTCCAGGACATGAAGGTGATGCATGCCGCCAGGTTGCTGGAGGAGATGCTTCCTGAACTTGTCTATCCCAAGCTCTCGCAATGAAACGGTCATGAGAAAGGCAACGCATAAAAAACGGCACTGTCATCGACAGTGCCGTTTTGGTAACCATTCTCATATTCTTTGGAGATTGGCCCTATAATCAAAATCATCCACCTGATTTAACGTCATTTATACGCACAACATATACAAACCCAAGTGCTCTACAGACTAAATCTACTAACGTAATACTACCTGTATAACAAAAATGGTCTAGCTGCAGTTACCTTTGACAGCCATATCCAGACTACTCACTTCCAGCATACCTTTATCAGCATCTACCAAGCGTAAATTAGCACCACCGACAAACATACCAACTTTCATGTACTGCTCTATATAGTAATTTGCACCAGGTTGAACGGCCAAGCTCAAGGCGTTGGGAGAAAACTCAGACTCAGTTGATATTTTATAGTTTTCGCCACCTTTCACTTGCTCATAGAAGAAGATGCCAGGAGCTGTTTCTCCGACACAATCACCATCGATCCAAATATCTTTCTTGATGGCAGCACCGAACATTGAGTCTCGCCGATAAATATAGATACCTGCCATACCTTCGTTTGGCATCCCAAATTTCTTGGCTTCTGTAGAATCTTCTATAGGTGTCATATTGACAGACGCACACCCTGTCATTACCGATAAAAAAACAGCTGTACTCGCGTATTTCAATAGCTTCACGATATATTTCCTTTGGTTTATTTTCTTATATTTTGACAGGCATATGAAAATTATCATGAAGAATTGAAAAATACAAAAAGTTTCATATATAACTTAAGGATGATAGAAGCACACTAACTATAGGATCTATCCTATGGGTTACAATGCATATTTCCTGAGCCACGGAAAACAGCCTGTCATCGACAGTGCCTTTTTCACATCTAATGCAATCTCATTGGAGCTTGCCGATCATCAGATCACAATGTAGCCACCATCGACCAGCAGGTCCTTGCCATTGGCCGTGGCCACTTATTCGGCGGCCAGGAGCAGGATGGAAGCGAAGATTTCGCTCGGCTGTTCGAGACGATGCGTCGCATGAGCGCCAATCTAAAATATTGTCTCGAGAGCGTACACACTCTCTTGATGACAAGTTACTTTCGTACGCTGCTCAGGGCTGCAAACAGTGCTCTCGAGCAGCCACTTCTAATCAGAAAAAAGAGCTAGTTCTTCTCCAGATCAGTATCGGCCATCAGAGATCCACGTGTTGCCGATTCTCATGGCATAAGACGATGCATCCGGATTGTTGCACCTAGAGCAAAGGTGTTTTACATCAGCGCCGCTTTATCAATGACTTGCGAACGCTCATGCTGCGCTCCATTGCTGAAAAGCCAACAGTTCTGGAGTACCTGGCATGAAGATACTATTGATCAACGGCGGCAAGGCCTTTGCCCATTCCAATGGCGAGCTCAATGCGACCCTGCATGAGCTGGCACGCGGTGAGCTGGCCGAGCTGGGCCATGAGGTGCGCGAAACCGTCATCGTGGAAGGCTTTGACGCCAGGGCGGAGGTGGAGAAACAGCTGTGGGCGGACCTGATCATCTATCAGACCCCGGGTTGGTGGATGGGCCTGCCGTGGACCGTGAAGCAGTATCTCGATGATGTCCTGACAGAAGGCCATGGTGCCTTGTATGCCAGCGATGGCCGTCACCGCACCAACCCGACCCAGGGCTACGGCACGGGTGGCTTGATGCAGGGCCGCAGCTACATGCTGTCACTGACCTGGAATGCACCCCTCGAAGCCTTTGATGAAGCGGGCAACTTCTTCGAAGGCAAAGGCATCGACGCCGTCTACTATCCCGTGCACAAGGCGATGGAATTCCTGGGCATGTCGGCACTTCCGACCTATCTGGCCACTGATGTGATCAAGAATCCCGATCTGGAGGCCTACACGCGGGCCTATCGTGAGCATCTGCGCGAGCATATCGGCCGCGCCTGAAGGCTCAAAGGAGAACCCACCAGCGCTGAGAGCCATCAAGCTGTAACTTGCCTTGAACAAGAAGCCCGCCATCGGTCATGTTTGACGACCGATGGCGGGCTTCTCGCACTCTTGCGGATAACGACCAGCGTCCAGCGCTCACTGTTGCAGTGACACTGACCTCAGAAACTCCAGCGGGCATACGTCCAGAAGATCCGCCCGGGCTCATTGACGCGCACGTCGTCCTGCAACGGATCATCGTAGAAGCGATTGACGTGGTAGGCGTAGGCCTTGTCGAACAGGTTAGAGATGCCGGCGCTCAGCTCGATGGTGTCAGTGACACGATAGCCCCCTTCCAGCCCGACGATGCCGAAACCTGCCGTCTTCTGTTCGCTGTCGGAGATGCGTGATTGGCGTGCTGCCGCATCGAGACGTGCACCGGCCCACCAGGCATCGGCGTCATAGCGTGTCGCCAGATAGCCATTGAACGGTGCCACCTGGGACAACGGCGTGCCATCGCTCAGGTTGGTGCCGTGGGTGGCGGCAACGCCTGCCGAATGCCGCCAGCCATGCTGCTGCCAGCTGGCCTCGAGCTCGAGACCATAGATCTCGGCTTCGACATTGTCATAGGTGGTCAGCGAGTCCCCTTCGGTCAGCTCGATCCAGTCATGCACCCGGTTGTAGTAGGTGTCCGCCGAATAACGCCAGGCGCCCTGCCTGACCGCCACCCCCAGTTCGAGCTGCTGATGGATCTCGGGCTCAAGCTCGGGATTGCCCAGCCAACCGTCAGTCTCGGACTGGCGGTTGTAATAACGCTCGGTGGCGGTGGGGAAGCGCACGCTGCGACTGAGCGCCGCGTAGCCTTTCACCTCATCGTTGACGCGATGCTCCAGGCGCGCCAGCGCACTGAATTCCCCATCCCGCTGACTGGCCTCGACATCCTCTCCGTACTGATCCCGCCAGGCGGAGATGGCCGAGGCATTGCTGCCCACCACCTCATCGGCATCTCGCGCATCGCTTAGGGAGACGTCATAGCGCGCGCCAGTCACCAGACGATTGTCCTGATCCAGCGTGGTATCCAGCTCGGCAAATACGCCACCGCGCGTGCGCACGACATCCGGCCAGGTCTGACTGTCCGAGAGGCTGTCCAGCGACATGCCCATCCGGGAGTCGGCGTTGCTTTCCAGACGCTCGGCGTCAGCGCCCAATGTCAGTGTCGCGTCACGCCCGGCGACGGTCAGTGGGATATCACCCTGGGTGCTGGCATACCAGGTCTCGGTGGTCGCGCTGGAGAACATGGCCATGTCGCTCATGTCCATGTCTGAGCTCATGTCCATGCTGGAACTCATGTCCATGCTGGAACTCATGTCCATGCTCGATCTGGAATCGTCAACGTCACGCAGGGTGACGTTGTCCATGTCGTGCACGACGCGAGCATGGTTGATCTGCGATTCGGTATGCGAGAAAGGCCCGACGTTGTCGATGGTCAGCTTGAGGTACTGGCGGTCCATGTCACTGCGTGGCGCATCCATGGTGGGATAGAGCGCATCGTCGATCCTGACGACAGCGACCCCCGCTTCGATGGCGACATCCTCGGTGGCGAAGGCGCCGACACGGACACTGCCATTGTCGCTACGATAGGCACCAGACTGGGTATCGCCATTGCCGTCCTCATAGTTGTTGCGCTCGGAATGCTCGACGTCCAGCGCAGCCCAGACATCGCCCTGCTTGGCGGTCAGCGACAGCGTCTCGCTGGTGGCATCGTCATTGCTGCGCCAGCCGGCCCCCAAGGTGCCATGCACGCCGTCATCGTTGGTGCGTGATGGCGTGTGACGCGTCACCTCGACGGTGCCTGCGGCAAAGCTGGGACCACGACTGACGCTCTGCGCGCCCTTGTAGAGGGTGAGATCCGACTGACTGCCGGTGGTCGCATAGCCCAGCGTGGTGTCCATGCCGCCGGGGCAGGCCGGATAGAGCGGCGCCCCATCGACCTCCTGAATCAGGCGTTCACCGCCCTGCGCCCGAAAGATGGCCGAGACACCATGACTGCCCAGACGAGAGCCACTGACGCCGTTGACCTCACGCAACTGCTCACCGATATCCAGATTGCCCTTGGCATGCCCCTGGCTTGACTCGACGATGGGGCTGGCCATGGGTGCCTCGGCCTCGACATGCACCAGAGGCAGTTGCAAGACGGAGCTCTTCTCGGCGTGGACGCCAAATGAGGCACTGCTCGCCAATACCGCCGCGACCGTCACTGGCAGACGCCGACGACTGGGCAGACCGCTCATTACCTGCGCGAGCGGAGAAGACGGAAGTGATGAAAAGACGGTTGAGGGAAGTGATGGGAAGACGGATGACGGCTTCATGCGCTGGCCTCCGCCGCATCGTGGTGACGAGAGGCACTGACACGAATCCACAGCCAATCGAGCAGGCCCATCACGATCAGCGAGAGGCCGACCAGCGGGAAGATCACCCCGATGATCATCATCAGGCCCCAGACACCGGCGATACGCTTGCGCTCCCTGGGCAGCGGCGGGATACCGATACCGCCCACCGGACGACGCTTCCACCACATCACGCCTGCCCCGACGCTCATCATCACCATCGCGAGACACGCCATCAGCAGAATCAGCTGATTGATCAGGCCGTACTGCTGCCCCAGATGCACATTGATGCCCCACTCCAGCGCCCGTCCCAGCGGCCCGTAGTCGGCGTAATGCATGTCGAGCAGCACATCGCCGGAGTAGCGATCCACATGCACGACCTGCTGGCGCTCCAGCGCATCCGGATACACGGAGCCGGTATAGACGCCCTGAGCGGTGCTCGGCAGATTGATGGCATAGCCCGGCGCCAGGCCCTCGCGAGCGAAGATGCGTTCTGCCTCGTCGAGACCGATATCGGCGTGGGCAATCGCCGCAGCGCTCAGTGGCACAGCCGCTTTCACCGGCGCGGAACTTGCGCCAGAGCCGCCGTGACCGGCGTGCTCACCCTCGTCGACAATGGGATCAGCGGCGTCACCCGGCAAGGAAGATAACGGGATAACGGCTTGTTCAAGCGACCAGCTGGTCAATTCCTGATCCACCAGGCGGGCATCCGACATCGGCGTGTTCACGCGCACGCCATCGGGGTACCCATAGTTATGCCCATTGGCCAACTCGTTGACCTTGGCCCCCCAGACCATCGACCACGGCATGCCGGTCACGGCGAGAAACACGATGAAGCCGGCCGCGATGATGCCACACACGGCGTGCAGGTCCCGCCACCACAGCCGGCGCGCCGGCGTGGTCCGCAGCGTGACCACACCCCCTTTCTGGCCCCGCGGCCACCACAGATATAGCCCGCTGAACACGAGCAGGATCGACCACCCGGCAGCGATCTCCAGCGCCGCGTTACCGATCGGCCCCGTGATCGCGAGGCTATGCAGACGACGTACCGTCCACATGATGCTGTCGCGGTAGGCCATCTGCCCCTGGACTTCGCCGCTGTAAGGATTGACGTAGACGGCCTGCTTGCCACTGCCATCGGCTGCCACGATATCGACTTCCGTGGTCAGGTCACGGGCGGGAGATGGCACGACGCGCACCGGCGTGCCCGGAAGACTCGCGAGCGCCTGATCCACCTGCTCGCTCAACGGCAGGCTTGTCACTGCCGGATTCTGAGCACTCTGCGTGACGGGCGTGTTGACCTTCATCAGGTCGGAATGGACGAATTGATCGATGCCATCGCGGAACAGGTACAGGCCTCCCGTCACGGAAAGCAGTACCAGAAACGGCAGCACCAACAGGCCGGCATAGAAATGCCAGCGCCATACTGCCCGGTAGATATCGCTGAACCCCCGCCCGGCGCGGCTGGCGGTTCCAGTGTCTGTAGCGGTCTTCATTGCACAAATTACCCATCAGCAGGCGCCCCACGTGCGACGGATCCAGGGTCCGTCGGTCAACGCGCGGTCACCGAACATGGTCTGGAGCCGTCACGACGGCCCCGGAAGCGTTCACGCAAACACTGATGGGAAAGGAGGTGCCCGTCCGGGAGGACGTAGATGGACACCGATCTCCCGTCGGGAGACCGGCAATGGGCGAGGCGTGGCGTCTCGCCCGAGGACTGCCAGCATCAGTACCAGCACGGCGGCGATCAATGCCAGCGTGAAGGCGGCCATGCTGGCCAATGGGCAATCCGAGGCGGCAGAACTGTGGGTGATCTGCGCCTGGGAGCCACTCTCGCGTGCCGCGCGAGTGATCCAGTCGCTGTCCCCGCTGACCCAATGCCCGGCACCGGGACTCTCGAAGACAGCGTGATCATTCACCATCACCACACGTGGCGCCGCCAGTGGCATCACCAGCATCGCGGCCAGCGCCAGCAACATCACGAAGACGGCGTGGCCATTGGCCGCCGTCAGGCGTGACAGTGCACGGTGGAAGGAGACGGACTCATCTCGAGTCTGGCGCGAGCATGGAGCCGACATCATGAGGCCGACTCCGCTGGCACATCATGCCCCGCGCCCTGATCTATCGAGTCGTGCACCGAGTCATGCACCGAGTCGAGCAGCTGTTCGATGCGATCGGCCAGCTGGGCCGGCGTCTGACTGAGCGGCAAGGTATCGCGCAGTCGGCCCTGATCATCGAGGACGAGAATCGCCACGCTGTGGTCGATCATGTAGTCGTCAGCAGGATGAGCGGCTGGACCGTGCTCGCGCACATGAAACTGGAGGCCCAATCGCTGCGTCAGGGTCTTGAGACTCTGCTCATCGTCCGGGGCCGTGCGAAGGCCTGTCACCGGCAGGTGGAAGGCGGAAAGATAGCGCGAGAGAACAGGCAGGGTGTCGCGGGCGGGGTCCAGGGTCAGGAACAGCGGGTGCAACCTGTGTTGATCCTGAAGGTCCAGGCGCTGCCAGACCATCTGCAGACGCGCCAGAGATAGCGGACAGATGTCCGGGCAATGGGTGAAGCCGGGGATCAACAGGCTCAGATGCCCGGATTCATCACCGGCCAGCGTGCCGGGAGTCAAGGTGCCGCGCGTTGAAGACAGTTCCAGCGTCGTCGGCCAGGCCTCGCGCGGTTGATGGGAGGCATTGAACCCCATCACCAGCACGATCAACATGATAGCGAGAGCACTGAGCCCCATGAGGGCCAGTTTGCGCAGCGACATGAAAGCCCCGGAAGCATGGCAATGAGCGTCACCGCACGATGCGGTGCGCCTGGACGATGGGTCCTGACTCTGTCAGTTGCACGGATGCTAACGGTTCAGTCGCGAGATGCGACAAATGCGACAAGTTGCCACGCCACGCTCGGTGCACGCTGCGATAGCGACAAGCCATCATGACCATCATCAGATTCAAAGTGCGTCGCCCACGGACTGCCACGACACTAGGCTCATTCCCTCCCTCTTGTCATGAGGTCCCCCATGATTCAACGCCTGTCCCTGCACCCAGCCATTCTGGAGGTGCGCGATCTGGAAGCCGCCTGCCGCTTCTTCCAGGAGACTCTCGCCCTGCCCACATTGCTGCGCAACGCGACCAGCGCGACGCTCGAACTACATCACGCACCCGATGGGCAGACCAGCGTCCTGTTGTTGCAGTTGAGCGCAGAGCAACCGGACAGCCGCAAATTGACCCTGGAGGTGGATCGCGATGACTTCCCCCACGTCAGGTACCTGCTGCAGGCCCACGGTGCACACTTGATGGAAAGCCACGGCAGCAGCGCCCCGGGCTGTGCCTGGCAGGTCCTGGACTGTGTGTTGCCTGATGGGCATCGCCTGCGCGTGGTCAGCATCAACCCCGAGCGCTGCGCGCCGATGATCAGCCGAGGTGTCAAGAACGCGCAGTGAAAGACGCGCAGTGAAAGACGCGCAGTGAAAGACACGAAATAAAAAGACACGCCGATGGCTCATGCCGCTAGCGCCCTTCTCCATCCGGCGAGGTTCTGAACCAGACATTGCCTGCGCTGCCTGGTGACCGCAACTGGAAGGGCGCTGCCAGTCCTTCGAGCGCATTGTCGGAGGGATTCTCGGCAGAAGGCACGCTTTCCGCCAGCTGGAAGCCCCCTTCCGCGGAGCATTCAAGCGTGCCGGGGAGCAGGTTCGTCACCTCCTGCAGCAAGGGCTCGATCAGTCCCAGGTCAGTGGTAGCTCGCAATAGATCGAACAGCGAACGTACCAGTGCGGTCACCAGGTCACCGTCCTCCTGAAGCTGCGTCCCCACGGGACAGTACAAGGTTCCCACCTCCACTTCTGGAACACAGACTCCCAGCAGACTACAGGTGGGCAATGCATTCACCGTGCCCAGGGTCGCATCCACCAACGCATCCACCGGGCCGAGGTAATTGGTGAGAATGTCATCCTGCGCGACGGTCCCGGGGGGTGGCGTGCACAGGTCGAGCACCCCGGTGCTCAACAGACAGCTGGTATCCGCCGGCGGATTCTGTTGCTCTTCCAGCGTGAACGTCTCGCAAGGCGTCCCCGCGATCACCTTCTGCGATATCCAGCGCGACTGCACGTCCCTGCCGCTGAAAGGACATTGCTGGGGTGTTCCGCGATAGAGAAATCCCGGCAAGGCGGCAGGTTCGCCAGGGCCGATGGCATAGACAGGTCCGCCCTGCAGCGCATGCAGATAGCTGACACTGCCGGCATTCACATCACCGGCGATATCACGGCTGTCGGTCGCTTCATCACTGGCGGACTTGAGACAAGGGTCACCACTGCAGTTGGCAGTGGCGTAATAGAGTGGCTCACGACTGGAGAAGCGGTCATCCCGTATCCCGATCAAGGCGCGACTGACCATGGGAGGCTGGCTGCGATCGAAATACAGAATGCGCGGGGCGTCATGCTCATCGACATCGAAGACCTCGCCCAGCGCGCGCCCGTTGGCATCCTCGACCACCAGCTCGCGTGACTGCTGAGTCATGTAATGCTTGAACAGGGCATCCCGTATCGCCGCCAGCCCGACCAGCGAGCCGATGATCAGGATCGAGGTGATCAGGATCAGCTCGATGGTGATGATGAAACCGCCCTGTCTGCCAGGCGAACGGCATGCGTGAGTGACCGACCTCTTATCTGCCGCCATGTGCTTTCCCCCGAGATGATTGTGCTGGCGAGGCTGTCGGCCTCGCCGCATTACCACAGCTCTCTCATCAGGATCAGAACCTCCTGAACGCGCAGACTGGCCGGAAAGATCACCAGCACGAAGAACAAGGGGCCGCCGACGAGCAACATCGGAAACAGCGCCTTGACGCTGCGTTGCTGCATCGCCTTGCGCTGGCGCTCGCTCTGTTGGCGCGCCAGCTGGGCGGCAAAGGCTTCCAGCACATCATGCAAGGGGTTGCCCATCCGGTTGCCCGCCACCAGCAACATGGCGAACTGGTGCAATTCGCGGCTGCCAGTGCGCCTGGAAATTCGCGAGGCAGCTTCCTTGAGCGACAACCCGCCTTCCAGTTCTGCACTGAACAGTTCGAGCTCGAAGGCCAGCGGATGGGCCGGCGGCAGTGCCTGACGAGCAGCCTCCCGCAACGATGCGGCCAGCGACAGGCCATGGCGCTGATACGCCAGCGAGACGGCCAGCAGATGGCCCAGCGCCGCGGCGATGCGTGTCTGGCGTTCACGCCGACGCTGCCCCAGCCACAGATGCGGCAGGAGGATTCCCATCAGCAGGCCCGCCAGACCGCCAAGCCCCGTACCCGTCACGCGCAGGACCAGCAAGCCCAGCAGAACGGGTAACAACATCTGGAATACCCACCACCAGATCACGCGGCGCGACTCCAGCCCGGCCTGACGCATGTGCCGTCGTGGCGTGAGTGAGCGGCCTTGTCGGATGTCGTCGGGATTGCGCAACAGCTCCTGCAGCACCTGCGCGATGCCGCTCTGCTCCAGACGAACCCTGAAGGTGCTCTGCAGGGCCAGATACAGCGCCAGCAGCGCGCCCAGCACACACAGGATGATGATGTCCGGCAGGTAGGCGTCGGGGAGCGACCATGACGGCAGCGAGGCAAGGCCATTCATGGCTGCTTCCTCATCATGTGACGCAGCCAGGCAAAGCCCAGAATCTGGCAGCACACGGCGCCCAGCAACAGCACGCTGCCCAGCGGGTGCTCCAGCAGCAATCTTAGCCAGTCCGGCTCCTTCCAGAGAATGAAGGGCACGATGGCGTAGGGAAGCAAGGCGATCACCAGCAGGGAGTAGCGCGCGCCGGACAGTTCGGTACGCAGCTGACGGCGCATCTGGTAACGCTCATGCAGCGTGGGCAGCAGAGAGGGCAGCAGGCTTGCGAAGCTCATGCCACGCCGCTCGGCGCTGATCATCGCCGCCGTGAACAGCCTGACGCTCTCGCAGGGGTAGAGGCGCAGCATCCGCTCGCAGGCCTCGTTCAGTGACAGCCCCATGTCCAGCCGATAGACAAGCTGCATCAGTTCGCGGCGTGAGGCCTTGAGGGACGATGCCCCCGCCAGGCGCAGCCCGTTGCGCAGGTTGTCTCCCAGCTTCAGGCTCGCTTCCAACATGTCCAGCGCCTGGATCAGATCCCCCTCGAAGCGGAAGATGCGCCGACTGGCGAATTCATGCAGCAGGAAGCCGACCAGCAACAGGCTCGTCATCAATGCCAGTGAGGCAAGCAACAGGTTGCCGGGGAACCAGCCGAGGAAGATCACGAAGATCATCACGCTGCTTCCCCACACGCCCGCCACGAACAGCACCGGCCGCATGCTGATGTCCAGCAACGCCAGCAGACGCTCGAGACGTGGCATCTCTCGGCGGTGCATCAGCCCGAGCGTGGTATCCGCGCCCATGAAACGCTGCGCCCTGATCATGCTGATGATCAACCACAGGGCAGACAGCGCGATGCAGACCAGCAGCAGGATCAGCATGTCAGTTCCCCTGCGGTGACGGGCCCTGGCACCAGCCATCCCTGACACCGCTTGCCAGGGAGGCCCCGCGCGATGCCAGATGCGCGAGGAAGGCATCCAGCACCTCCGGGTCGGCCTGATAGGCGTCTTCATCACATGCCTCACCGGCCGGCATGCCTGCACGACGCTGCAACAGCTCACGAGGTCGCGCCTCACCCAGCCAGGCCAGGCTGGCAAGCTGACGGTGGCCATCGGCATCGCGCTCGAGATGCACGATCAGCGCCCCGCTCAGACGCACCATCTCCTCGATCACCTGACGGTCCGGATGAGCACTGCTCATCAAGGCCAGTGCCAGCATGCGCACCGGCACATCCAGCGCACCATTGGCATGCAGGGTGGTCAGGCTGCCGTCATGCCCCACCGTCATGGCCTGCAGCATCTCGAAGACTTCACCACCACGTGCCTCGCCGACGATGATGCGGTCCGCGCGCATCCTCAATGCCGCGCGCAGAAGCTCCCCCAGCCCCTGGGGGCGCGGCGTGTCTCCGGCGACGGGATAGCTTTCCAGCCTGACGACATGCGGATGCTGCAGATCCAGCTCGGCGCACTCCTCCACGCTCACCAGCCGCTCGCGCGCATTGATGTAACCGGCCAGATGGTTGAGCAAGGAGGTCTTGCCGGCCCCGGCACCGCCACTGATGACGATATTGAGCCGAGCGATCACGGCCGCTTCCAGCAACGCCAGCAGGCCCGGACTCAAAAATCCGCTGTCCACGAGCCTCGCCCCGGTGAGATGGTGCCGACGGAACCGGCGAATCGAGACGAGGATGCCATCGGGGGTCAGGGGTGCGCAGACCGCATGCAGACGACTGCCATCGGCCAGACGTGCATCCACGATGGGGTTTGAGGCATCCAGGTGCTTGCCGAGCGGCGCGATCAGGCGCGCGACGAAGCGCTGCAGATGCGCCTCGTCATCGAAACTGAGTGAGGTGGCCTCCAGTCGCCCGCCGCGATCCACCCAGATCTCATCAGCGCCATTGACGAGGATGTCACTGACGCTCTCATCACTCATCAACTCGGTGAGCGGACCGAAACCACAGAGATCATTGGTCAGACTGGCCAGCAGTCGCTCGCGGCTGGGCCCATCGAGCTGGATCTGGTACTCCTCGCAGAGCACGGTGAGCGAGGAGGCCAGACGCTGCTGCACCCCTTCCATGGCAGTCTGATGATCCCCCTCCAGGTCACCCTGGCGAGTCGCAAGGCGACGATAACGCACGGCCTGTCCCTGCTCATCGGCCAGACGCGTGACCAGTACGCGCTTGAGACGATCCATGATCTCAGGCGCGATCAAGACACGTGTTTCAGCAACTGAGACCTCCTCCACTTCGCTCACCGCGAGGCGTTCAGCATCCTGTGAGGACGCTCGACCACGTCGCATGCGTGACAGTGCGCCGTTCATGAGGAAATCCTCATCCCACCAGCCGCTGCCTTCAGGGCATCGCCCCGACAGTGCCCTGCCGTCGCCAGGCGCAGCAGATGGGCACGTGCCGGTTGATGGTCCTGCCTGCGGGCCAGACTGGCATCGAACTGACGGCAGGCGTTCGCCAGATGCCCCTGCGCCTCATTGATCAAGCCACGGTGATACTCCACCCGCCAGGCCGGCGCCCCGAGACGCGAGGCCAGCGTCAACTGCTGCTCGGCATCGTCATAACGCCCCTCGACATAGCCCACCGCCGCCAGCCCTTCATAGAGACCGGCATAATTCGGGTGCAGCAACATGCCTCGTTCGAGCACGTTGCGCGCCAGGGTCGTGTTGCCCTCTTCCAGCGCCAACTGACTGCGCAGCACGAAGGCCTCCGGCGGGTGCGAGGGCCCGATGCTCATCTGATCGAGGAAGAACTGGGCCTTGTCTCCACGTCCCGCCGCATGACTCAGCAAGGCATTGAAGTACAGGACTTCGGGATTGCGCGGGTACTCGACGTGCAGCCGCTCCGCTTCCCGCAGCAGGCGCTGACAATCCACCATCGGGCTCGCCACATCCTCAAGCTCCAGACAGGTTCGGCCCTGCACCATCAACTGCTGATAGCGCTCGTTGAGGTACTCGAGGCGATCTCCGGCATCCGGGCGAGACTCCCGCATGCTGTCGATGGAGCCACAGCCGGCCAACCACCCCACCATCACGCCCAGTACCCCAAGACGACACACGGATTCACGAATGTTCATGACGGACTCCTCAACGCGAAGATGGCAGACGACTCAGCGGCATGTCGGCAAGACGGCTGGCACCATCCGGGAAACTCCACTGGGCGACTTCATTGATCGGCTCCCGTATCAAGGTGGGGGTCACGATGATGACCAGCTCCTTGTCGACATCGGAACGATTGAAGGAGCGTGTCATCCAGCCGAGCAGCGGGACGTCACTGGCGCCGGGCACGCGGTCTTCCTGGCCACTCATGTCACGCGAGACCAGTCCGCCCAGAATCAGCGGCTGCCCGTCGCGCAGGCGCGTGGTGGTGCGCAGGCTGCGCACATTGAAGGCGGTACTGTTGAGTTCGGAGCCGGTGCTGTCGGCAATCTGCTGAGTCAGCAGGGTGTCCGGCGTCGAGATGGTAGGCAGCACATCCAGCGTGATGCGATCATTTTCATCGACCAGAGCACGCACGCTGAGCTGGACCCCGAACGACTTGAAGTCAGTCCCGCTGAACACCCCGTTGGTGTTGGCGCCCAGGGTGTCATCCTGGCCCACGCCGGAGGGCGCGAAGGCGGACGGGACCGGAATCTCGCCGCCGACCTGGAAGACCGAGCTCTCGCCGGCCAGTACCGTCAAGGTCGGACGCGACAGCGTGCGCGAGATGCCTTCGTTCTCCATCAGGCTGAACAGCAGGTCAAAGGCGATGTCACTGCCGCCGATCTGCAGGTTGTTGATCAGGGTGCCATCCAGAATCTGCAGGGCATTCTCGAGCCCCGAGGCACCGGCGGCGCCGGTCTCGCCCAGCGCCAGCGGACCACTGGCGTTGTAGCCGTTGGTCATGATGCTCAGGTCCGGACGCCAGGCCTTCATGCGCGAGCGATTGACCTCATGCATCTGGATCGCCACCCGTACCTGCGGCACGTCACGGACCTCGATCATCGAGATGAGGCGCCCGCCCGCGATGGAAAGCACCTTGGAGCGGGCGATGTTGTTGCGGATGTTGTTGCTCAGGCTGCCGCCACCACCGACACCACTGCTGGAGGTGATCGAGCCTCCGTAGCCCCCGGCGCGAGCGTTGTCCCCCATCAGCGCCCCGGACTCATCCGCCAGCACATCGATCCCCGCATCACCACCGGCCAGCGGACTGCCCCCGACGACACGGGCTGCCACGTTCAGAATCCGCGTCAACGCCACCTGATCACGCACCTCCCCTTCCAGCAGGAAGGTATCGAAGAGATCATTGGGCATCTCACCGAATTGCAGCCGCCTGACCGTGACCTCCTCTCCCCCCAGCGACGCGATGGCCTCCTTGAGCTTGTCGGCAATCGGCTTGGGCTTCTGGGTCACCTTGATGAGGTTGATGACCGGGCTTGCCATGCTGGTGCTCATGCCCATCGTCGGTGCTCCTGCCTGCAGCCCCATGGCGGCGGCAGGCTGGGCGGCGCCACGCTGACCGGAGAGCAGGTAATCCATCGCGGCCTGCTGGGCGGCCTGGCGATAGTCTGCCGTGGGCACCTTGCCGCGCATCACCAGTACAGGCCTGTCCGGGGCGGAATGAATGGAGATGGAGGGGTGAATCTCGCGCAACGCACTGCCCAGGACACTCAGATCCGGGCTCACGCTGAACAGAAAGGATTCGTTGCTGCCATCGGCGTACCACACCATCACCGTGGTACGACCGACTTCCTTGCCCAGCATCAGGACTTCACGGCCGCCGATCACCTCGACCTCGATGATGCTCTGCTTGCCGACGGCAATGCGTTCGATGTCCTTGCCGAAGGCCAATCGCGCGTGCGTCCACTGCACCAGGGTGCGCGAACGGGAACTGCCGCTGCTGTAGGCCGTATCCACATTGATGAGCCCGGCGGCGGGGAGATCACTGCCGGCCAAGGCCGGCTTTCCCACGGCAAGGGGAGCATTGTCCATCTCGGCCGCAATGACGAGGTGACTTGTGCCGGCACTGAAAAGTGCCAGGCACAACAGGAGACGAGGGGTCTCGGGAAGAAGAGTGGAAAGCTTGTTCATGGGCGCTCCGGGGTAAGGCTGATCTCGAGGATCACGCCGAGACCGCTGATCCAAGAAAGACGTTTTCGGTATTCCTTTCACGAATCGTCGGGCATCAGATGAGGAAAAGGCCCTGTCTCCACCAGCGGAAATCCTACAGCGTTATGTCCACGCTTCGACGCTGCAATCCCTGGAAGATCTCGATTTGACGCGTCTGAACGGCAGGTGCGATTGGCAAGCGATGTTTGACCTCCTTGCCATGCAATACCAATGACACTCTTTCCTGGGCGCCCAGACTTGCAAGCCGGAAGATATCCTCAGGAAGAGCCGCGATGACCAGGCCGGATGTCTGACTGGAAGACTTGCCGATGGCCTGGGGTGACAGCGATGACAGGGGGCCACTCTCCACCGGAGAAGGCTGCGGATTGTTCATGGTACCCATCAGGCGAACCTGCTGTGCGATGACACGGACTCGCCCGTTCAGGCTACCGATGACATCGAAGGTATCACTGGGTTTTATCTGTGAGACGGGGAAGGAATGACTCGCCATGGGGAGCGAGAAAAGTACTCTGTCCTCAGGAATGTAGTGCGAGAGACTTTGACGTTTCACCGGCTGGAGATCCTGAGGCTGGATGACATCCCCCGGCAGACGATTGCGCGTCATGACCTTGCCGATTGCCATGCTCATGTCCTGCAACCCTCCTGCCACATCCTTCATCATCTTGAGTTCCAGCATCTGAGGGGTGACGATCTGACCCCGAGCGATGAGATCGTTGGCCACCAGCACCTCTTCAGCCCCCACACGCTCGTACTGTCGATACCCCAACAGGCTTGCCATCGAGGTGGATATCAGGAAAACGACCATGGCGATCGTCGTGCTGCCATTGAGACGAATGTTCATGGCATCCTCCGATATTCAGTTATGGCATGGCGGGCGGGCCGGGCATCCTGACGCTGATACCCGACCCGTGACGATGTCGATTACGGAGTGAAGCTGCTGGCACTTGCCGCATCATCCGCAGCGCCACCCGTACTTGGCCCGGAGCCATTTGCAGCGCCGGACTCGGTGAAGTCGACCGCCACGAAATCAAAAGTGACTTCGTCACCGGCATTGGTATCGGTACTGTCAATGAAGCCCGAACCTTCCAGGAATGCCGTACCTTCCGCGTTGACCAGACCATCAAATGCATAGGATTGATCCAGCTGCCCGATCGCCTCCGCGACATCCTCCATTTCCGCCGTCAATGAATCTCGCATGGTGACAAGTCCTACCACCATGCCGATGACCATCACCGAGAGAATCAACACCAACTCGGTCGTCATCACGAAACCTGCCTGGGACTTCTTGGTTGTCTTTTTCATCTGAGAATCTCCAGTGAGGATATCTGCGTCAGCGTCGCTTTCCTGCCCGACAATTCGTGGCCACCGTCAGACTGTCATCTACATCGTCTGCCCACGCCATGAAGACTAATGGATTCAGAGAGTTTCAACTGCAAACCAATGTGTCGCGCCATGTCACACCGGAAATGGCGTAGCCATCAGGCATGAAAAAGGCACTGTGCGAGTCGCATCAGTGCCTTTTTCGATCAATGTTGGCCGGCTTGGAAAGCGCCGCTCAGACGCCGTGAGGAATCACCGGCAGAATCGCCAGCCCCGTGTGCCGAGATGGAAATGATCCCGATGTGCCGCGTTGTAATCTGGCCCCAGCACGGTGCCGAAGCTCTCGCAGGCAGCGTCCTGCACGGCGCGCAGGAAACGCCCCGGGGCATCCTCATCCTCTGGTGCCGTCCAGTCGCGTGGCAGGCGGACCTGACGCCCATCCGCCAGCGTGAAGCCTGAGACATCCAGCGCATCTGCGGTGGCATGCTCACTGCGACGTGCGTTCTCCCGCCCATAGATGTTGCGACAGGCATAGCTCCCCAGATGGGTCACCTGCGTCACCCTACTCCCCATCACCTCCTGCGCCGCCGTCTGCAGGCCATGGCGCTCGAAACGCAACCAGCTCACGGCCAATGGACAGCTGGCGATGAAGGACTGGTTGAAGCGAACGCCCTGTCCCTTGCCCGTGTCCCCGGGCACGGCATGCATGCGCACGCTGTTGATGAGCCCACAGCCACTGTCACTAGGGCGATCTGGCAGAAAGGTCACCCGTTGCGGGGCTTCCCGCTCGAGAAAGGCGCGACAGGCGGCCGGGTCATCGTCGAGTCGTGAGAGCTTCCAGCCGGTCAGCATGCCGGGCGGGTCGGCCAGCTGCAGAGGCGTCCACGGCAGATGATGCGCGGGTATCCAGCGTGACAGCACGAGGATGTCCCGCTGAAGCGCGACGCCCAGCAGGATGACTGCCAGGCAGATCAGCGTGACCCACCGGCCCTTGCGTCCTGCCTTGCGTTGCGGTCTATCCATGACATGTCTCCTCTTCGTGGCTCGAGTCCCTCGTCGCCGTGCTCGGCTCCCGGCATGCCCGAGACATCTCCCATGCATGCCATATCAGAAACAGTGAAATGAAGGATGAGGCGCTGCCAGACACTCGCCTGTCCACTATGCTGGGCGCAATCCAGCAGAGCGGTCAGACGCACCCTGATGGGCCGCGATTCTCTGGCTGTTTCTGCACGGCAACGCGATTTCAGGAGCGAACATGACGACAGCATCCACCTCACGACTGGGCAGGATACCGCTCTCGGTGCTGGACCTTGCCCCCATCCGAGACACCGGCAGTGTTGCCGAAACCTTCCACAATAGCGTCAGCCTCGCCCAGCATGTCGAAGCGCTGGGCTTTCATCGCCTGTGGCTGGCAGAGCATCACAACATCGATGGGATCGCCAGTGCCGCGACATCAGTGCTGATCGGCCATGTCGCCGGCAAGACATCACGTCTGAGAGTCGGCTCCGGCGGCATCATGCTGCCCAACCATCCCCCTCTGGTGGTGGCCGAGCAGTTCGGTACCCTGGCCACGCTCTATCCTGACCGCATCGACCTGGGACTCGGGCGAGCGCCGGGCTCCGACGGCATCACCATGCAGGCGATGCGCCGCGATCCCTCCGCCGGCGTGCACGACTTCCCTCAGCGGCTGGCCGAGCTTGAGCAGTACCTGGGCGAGGCTTCCCCCGCTCAGCGCGTCAAGGCCATGCCGGGTCAGGGCACGCATGTGCCCCTGTGGCTGTTGGGGTCGAGTGATTTCAGTGCACGCCTGGCGGCCGAGAAGGGACTGCCCTTCGCCTTCGCCGGCCAGTTCGCGCCCGGCTACATGCTGGAGGCCATCCGGCTCTATCGTGAGAACTTCACGCCCTCCGAGGTGCTGGACGCGCCCTACGTGATGCTCGGCCTGCCGTTGATCGCCGCCGAGAGCGATGAACGCGCCCACTTCCTGGCCAGCACCCAGCAACAGAAGTTCCTCAACCTGATCCGCGGTGAGAGCACGCGCGCCTTGCCACCCCGCGAGACGCTGGACTGGTCAGCGCGTGAGGAAGCCATGGTCGGCCAGAATCTTGCAGCCGCCATCATCGGTGGGCCTGAGCGCATTCACCGCGAACTCGAGCACTTGCTGGAAGTGACGCAGGCGGACGAATTGATGTTCAACTCGGACTTCTATGACCACGCGGACCGTCTGAAGAGCTACGAGATACTGGCCGAGGTCGCCAGGCGTTGACCGAAAGGGGATTTCCCCACCACGCCCCACCCTCCTGCCCCACGCAAGACGCCGCCCACATGACATGTGAGCGGCGTCTTGCTGTCAGAGCACAGGCTCGGCTCAATGATGATCGCGCGGATTCACTCGGCGATTCTTGACGTCCGGCGCACGACGGATGCGGTCTTCCTCGGCCAGGCTATCAGCCTCGAAGACATCCGCACCGACCGGTGTCTCGCCATGACGGCGATAGAGCTGGCTGAGCATCTGGCGGCGGTCTGCACGCAGCTCCTTCACCAGCACCACGATCATTCCGTAAAGAATGAAGGTGAAGGGCAAGGCCGAGAGGACAGAGGCCGACTGCAGGCCCTTGAGACCGCCCGTCGAGATCAGCGTCAGACAGATGGCCGCGATCAGCACGCCCCAGACCACACGCTTGTAGAGCGGCGGGTTGATCGAGCCGGCGTCCGTCATCTGCGCCACGATATAGGAAGCCGAATCCGCCGACGTCACCAGGAACACGAAGATCAGCAATATCGCGACAACGGACAGCACATTGCTGAAGGGCATCAGATCGAACATCTCGAACAGCGCGGACGTGATGTTGGCATCCGTTGCGGCAGCCAGTCCGACATCCCCGCCCAGCTCCATGTTGAGCGCCGCGCCACCGAAGACACCGATCCACAGACAGGCCAGCAGCGGCGGCACGATCAGCACGCCCACCACATATTCCTTGATGGTACGTCCCCGCGAGACACGCGCCACGAAGGTGCCGACGAAGGGTGACCAGGCGATGACCCATGCCCAGTAGAAGACGGTCCAGGAACTGTTCCAGTCATTGCCGTCATAGGGCGACATGCGCAGACTCATGCCGATGAAGTTCTGCAGATAATCGCCGATCCCCAGCGTGATCGTCTTGAGGATATCCAGCGTCGGCCCGGTGAACAGCACATAGAGCATCAGCGCGATGCAGATGCTCATGTTGAGGTTGGACAGCCGCTTGATGCCCTTGTCGAGCCCGGACCAGGTCGAGGCCATGTAGGCACAGAACATCACCCCCATGATGATGAACTGCCACTGCCAGCTCTCCTCCACTCCGAAGACGAAGTGCAGACCACCATTCATCTGCAACACACCAAGCCCCAGCGACGTCGCGACCCCCATCACGGTGGCCACCACCGCGAAGACATCCAAAACTGGCCCGTAGCGGCGCACCTTGGGGTGCTTGGCCGTCACGGACGACAGCACCGAGGAGACCAGCCCCGCCTGCCCTTTCCTGAACTGGAAATAGGCGATGATCAGCCCGACGACCGAGAAGGCGGCCCACTGATGGACGCCCCAGTTGAAGAAGGCATATTGGATGGCGTAGCGCGCGGACTCAGGCGTCTCCCCCGGCATGTCACCGAAGGGAGGCTTCAGATAGTGCTGCATGGGCTCTGCCATGCCGTAGAACACCAGCCCGACCCCGAACCCCGCCGCCAACAGCATGCTGACCCAGGAAAAGAAGCTGTAGGAAGGCCGACAATCCTGCGGCCCGAGGCGGATCTTGCCGTATTTGCTCAGCGCGAGGCTGACCAGAAAGATCACGAAACCAAAGACGGAAATCAGATAGAACCAGCCGAACATGCTGGTCACGGCGCCAAGCGCCTGATCAGCCAATTCACCGAAACGGGTGGGGAATCCTGCCCCCAACGCGACCAGACCCAGAATGATGATGACTGACGCGCTGAATACGCGCTTTCCTCCAGATGTCATATATCGCTACTCCCTGTTAGCTGTGACAGCGGTGAGGTGGATCGCGCACCAGCGAGAAACGAGTAGCGCTATCGCCAACGAATATTCGCAGTGCCTTGTAGACATGACTCTGATTCCCCAGAACTTCAAGGGCTAGCGACGGAAAACTTGCGTCTGGCCGGCGCTGGGTGCGCCAAGGGGCAGGCAGATGACGGGTATCATCCTGATATCGGAAAGCGGTGTGAGAATTCATGGCAGGCGAAGCTTGCCAGATGATGCCTGACAGGCAGCTCCTGACAGGCAGCTCCCGACAGGCATTGGCGAGCACGCCGAAAGACTTCTACATTACTTGTACACAAGTGATAGAAAGATGACCTGCCACGGAGAGAATCCCCGATGCCTGTTCAAGCCTCCACCTCGCGCCACACGGCGAATACCGAGACTGCCACCCTCCCTACAACGCCCCCTGACACGCTGCATGTCAGCTCACTTGCCGAGCGGCAGGCTGAGGCCAGCATGACGCTCGACTCCCTGTCGCGCGCCCTGCAACAGGGCATGGTGCCGGTCGTCGAGGTCATGTCATTGGATGGCATCTACAAGGTGCGCATTCACCACTGCCACGGCATTTCCGATCTGACTCGCCTTGATGGCAAGGCCCTGTGGTTCAAGGGCACGGGAGAGATACGCGATCTGATGAGATCGCGGGGCATCAGTCACGGCGTGCTGACCTGGGCGGATCAGTGGGGGGATGAGATGATCGGCATGGTGTCGCGCTCCCTCACTCAGGAGGAATTGCTGGCCTGGGGAACGCGGATCTGCTTTCGCTAGCGATGACACGCCCAACGCCTCACAGGCTCTGTGGGGCTCTCCGGCAAGCACGCCCTTCTGCCACCAGCTCCTGCTGTCAGCTCCCACTGCTACGTCCCACGACAAGACAGGCCCCCGGAGAGACTCCGGGGGCCTGTCTTGTCGTCTTGCTTTCTCGCGTCACTCTCGCGTCACGCTTGCATCACCCTCGCGTCACCCTCCCGCCGACGCCGCTGACCTCCCCTGTCGACACCCAAGGATAGACACCGAGGGTTGGACACTGGCCAGGCTCAAACCTCGGCCGCTTCTGGCGCAGTCTCGGGATGCCTTTCCAGCAGCGCCAGCAGGTGGGCCTTGCGTGCCTTGAACAACTCACGGTGCTCATAGTCTCGCTTGTAGGTTTGCTTGGAGACCACGGCCGTCTCGAACACCTCGAACGGTGCACCATTGCTGGCGAAGCGGTTGTCCAGCGCCATGAACGCCTCGATCAGAGAGGGCGTGTAGTACTGACGCAGGCTCTCGTTGAAGAAGTAGCCCACCGAGAAATACGGCATGAAACCGTGGCGCTCGGCGTCCCGAACGAAATCGGCATACAGCAGCGTGGGATGCTGACGTCCGATCCCCAGCTTCGCGTGGTTCTTGGCACGATTGGACACGAACACGGCCGTCTGGCGTGGCTGGAACAGATGCTCCACGAACAGTGCCAGAACCCGCGTGACCACCGGGGACCCTTGCCGGGCAGCAATGAACCAGGCTTCCACGGGCCGGCTGGGCGCCTTGTGCTGACGGAAGGTGAAGACGCCATGTCTGGCGGTGGCGCCGGGCAACCATGTCTCGAGCGGCGCCAGGCAGAACGTCGTGGCATCCGCCCAGATGCCACCGAAGCGACTCAACAGATAGAGTCTGAGAACATCCGTCTTCATCGCCATCGACAGCCTGACGGTGGATAGCTCGAACGCCGCCATGAGGTCCACGCCCAGCACCTGCTCGAGATTGTCAGCGTTCAACAGGCGCACTTCGTGGTCCGGATTCTGTCTCTGCCAGGATGCCACGCTCAACTGCACCACTTCCGGCGCCTCTTGTAGCGGGGCATGCCAATACATCCAGATGATCTTCTCGACGCCCTGCTGCTCTTCGCTCGCCTGATGTCCGCTCGTCTGGCATTCGCACGCGGCGCGCAGATGCTCAAGCGCCGCAGAGGCTTGCTGATGCCGAGGGGTGCCGGGCTCAAGCTGGTCAATGCCGTAATGGGCGTCGTAACGACGACTGAACCAGGGGACACGCTTGCGCAGCCAATAGCCCTTGTTTTCAAAGGTATCACTGGCAATGAAGGCGTTGATCATCACGATTTCCGAAAGACGAAGAGGTAGCTCCAGAAGCCACGAGGGAGCGATGAATGGACAGGACTGCCGGCATCTCGACACGCGACGATGTCAGGCACAGCGGCTTGCGGCGCTGTGGCGACACCCTTGTGACGCTTTTTCGATGACGGCACTCCCGCGATGTTACAACAGCCAGCCAGTGCCGTCCTGCGGGTTCATGATGTCAGTCGTTCACCTCGGACGGCATCGTGTCATGCCGGCTCCTGCACCTGGTGGCCGGCCTCCCGGCAGCGTTCGGGGAATTCCTCCCAATGCTTGATGAGCTGCCAGGCGCCGGTATCCCGCAGCACCTCGGCGTGGCCCGGCGGAATGTGGCTGGCCCCCAGATGCCCCACGACCTTGAGACCCGCAGCCACGGCTGCCTGCATCCCAGTGCGGCTATCCTCCACCACCAGGCATTCCTCGGCGGAACGCCCCAGCGTCTTGAGGGCGAGCAGATAGAGGTCGGGCGCCGGCTTGGGGTTGATGACGTCATCGGAGGTGAAGATCGGCAGTTCGCGGTCGCCATTGGCCGCGGCGATCTCGTCCAGAATGCCACGCAGTCCCGAGCTCTCGAGGTTGATCTTCATGCGTGAGGCGGAGCTGTTGGACACCACCGCCAGAGGCAGGCGCTGATCGCGAATCCACTCGAGCGTCTTCACCACGCCCGGCATGGCCTCGAGGCCATTGGCGAGACGCTGATCCACCTCCAGACGAACCTGCTCCAGGGCATCGGCCGGCAGGCGATGCTGACTGCGGCCTTCCAGGTCCACCAGGATGTCGCGCGTCATCATCCCCAGGCAGCGATCCAGCTCATGCTCGATCTGCTCGCTCGTGCCGAGATCCGGCAGCCACAGCGGCAGCTTCTCCTTGAGCACGCCGTCGGCAATGATCTCGCTATCGACCAGGACTCCATCACAATCAAATATCAGCTGTTTCATTCAATCTCCAGGCAATCAAAGGGAGGTGCATGGCATCGGCCTGTCACCCGAGGGGGCTTGTCAGGGCAACGATGACGCCATGACAGTCATCATTTCCCTCATTCATGAGGGCGGAGGCGACACAAGGCAATCCTTGAGCACGAATTGCCGTGTTTCGAACGTCACCATCGCGCATCCCTTGACCTCGCCAAGCAAGATGCACTGCAATGAGAAGGTGTGACAGGGATTCTCACTTACTCGAGACGACCACGCAGGAGGAAGTATGCATCATCGTACGTCCACCCCATGCCATCACGCCTCACACTCCACGCGCGGCTTCGGCACTGGCCTGCTCGCTGGTGCGGCCGCGGCGACCGCCTTCTTTCTGGGACGCCGTCTCAACCGTGCTCGCAAGGTCAGCAGCGGCCATCCGCTCAAGCACCAGGTGCTGGACGCGGCCTCGCAGGTCATGCAACGCAAGTACCCGATGGAAGCGATGAGCACCTACCTCAACGGTTTCCATCACTACGCCGATGACATGGGCCGCCAGGTGGAAGCCAGTCATTTCTGCATCCATCTGGAACATGATCTCCACCAGTGCGTCATCTTCGATTCCAACCGCAGCGACGCACGTCTGATCGGGATCGAGTACATCATCAGCGCCGAACGTTACGAGCGACTCCCCGAAGAAGAGAAGCCGCTCTGGCACAGCCATCACTATGAGGTGAAGTCCGGCATCCTGGTGGCTCCGGGCATCCCGGAACTGGCCGAGCGCAGTTACTTCGAGGATCTGGTCACGACCTACGGCAAGACCTTCCACACCTGGCAGATCGACCGCGACGACTTCCCCTACGGGATTCCGCAACTGATGATGGCCTTCACCCGTGACGGCCAGATCGACGAGGAGCTGATGAAGCGCCGCGATGAACGCCTGGGCATCAGCACCGAGGAGCGGCGCAGCAAGCGTGCGGATATCGCGATGCCCAAGGTCAGTCCGAAGGCCAATGGCGGCCCGACACCGCCTGACAGCGAGTCGCATCAGCCGCCTCGCGAGAGCCTGGACGACCAGCGCTGACCCTCTCTCGACAGCGAATGACGCGACTCATGACAGCACTCATGACAGGGCGCCCGGCAATTGCCGGGCGCCCTGTCATCTAAGCAAACCACTCGGGGTGGCTTCTTCTCGGCACCACCTCGATCGTGGCGGTCGTGCTGGTTGTCGCTCTGGTCGTCGTGCTAATCGTCGCTCTGGTTGTCGTGCCGCGGTTTTCCCTCGCGTGAGGTGGAGGCCATCTTCTCGAGTTCCTCCTCGCTCATGGAGTCGTACATCGAACGCGCAGCGCCCTCCAGCTCGCTCGCCTTCTGCTCTCCCCGGCGCGCGGCCAACGCCGCTCCTGCTGCCATCTGCTGTGCCCTGGACTTGGCTGGCATGACTCTCCTCCCGTCACTCTGGATGACTTTCATGCGCCATGATCGGCGCCAGCGAGCCTGACGCGGTGGCTCGCTGTCATGCTCATTCACCGCCATGCGGCTCTCCCGCGAGCTTTTCAAGCCTCGACAAGCCTTGAGTTTCTCCCCGCTGACCCAAGGCCATGAACAACAGACCACGTCTTGTCTGCGATGCGCCAGCCACAGCGTACCGCTCATCCATGCAAGCGCCATATGCCATCCATCGATAGGCCCCGTTCACCCGCAGGAGAGCCGCCATGCCCGACGCCGAATTCCCCCTCGACCTGACGCCACATTCCGCCCAGGATGACCTGACCACCCTGGACGCCGAGCAGCTGTCGCGCGGCTATCAACGTGGCCAGTTCGACCCTCTGCAAGTGACACAGGCAATGCTCGCCCGTATCGAGCGACTCAATCCGGCGGTCAACGCCTACGTGCATGTCGCACATGACACGGCGCTGGAGGCGGCGCATCACGCCAGACAGCGCTGGCAGGCGGGCAAGCCCCTGAGCCCGCTCGATGGCATCCCGACCTCGCTGAAGGATCTCACCGATGTCGCCGGCATGCCGGCGCGCGAGGGCTCGCTCACCACGGTAGCCACGCCCTGTCAGCAGGACGCCCCTCCGGTGCGGCGCCTGCGCGAGGCAGGCGCGATTCTGCTGGGCAAGACCAATACCCCCGAGTTCGGCTGGAAGGCCGTCACCGACAATCGCGTGCATGGCGCCACCGGCAATGCCTGGAATACCGCGCTGACCCCGGGCGGCTCTTCAGGGGGTGCGGCCACCGCCGCCGCCCTGAACCTGGGAGTCCTGCATCAGGGCGGGGATTCCGGCGGGTCAATTCGCATTCCCGCCGCCTTCAGTGGTGTCTTCGGCTTCAAGCCCACCTTCGGCTGGACAGCCCAGTGGCCTCCCGCCCAGGCCGCGTCCCTGTCCAGTATCGGGCCGCTCACCCGCAGCCCGCGCGACGCCGCCGCCATGCTCAATGTCATCGGCCGTCATGATCCACAGGACCCCTACGCCACCCGCGGACAACCCGAGGATTGGGGCGTGGAGATCGGTACGCCACTGACAGGACTGCGAATCGCCTACTCCCCGCGCCTCGGGCAGGCCGATGTCGACCCCGAGATCGCCAGTCGGGTAGCACGCGCCGCAGAGCGTCTGGCGGGGCTTGGCGCCGAGATCGTGGAGGTCGATCCCCCCATCGACTCAAGCCTCGAGATGTTTCGCAAGATCTGGTTCACCGCGTCGCTAGGGGTCTGGGAAGGCTGCGATGCCCGCCAGCGCGAACAGCTCGACCCCGGCCTGGTCGAGAATGCCATGCGTGCCCGCGACTGGACCTCGCTTGAGTTGTTCGAGGCCTTCGAGGCCAGGCACCGGCTCACCCAACAGCTTGAGCGCTTCCATCAGGACTACCCTCTGCTGCTGACGCCAAGCGTCGCCGTCCTCCCCTTCGCACTGAATCATCAGGTGCCGCCCGCCAGCCAATGGCACGACTGGGAGGAATGGACGCCGTTCTCGTACCCCTTCAATCTGAGCGGCCAACCCGCCGCCTCGGTCCCCTGCGGATTCACCTCGCAGGGGCTGCCGGTCGGCTTTCAGCTGGCAGGCGCCAGGCACGCTGACGTCCATCTCCTGAAAGCAGCCACCGCCTATATGGACGCCTACCCGACCGCGCACCCCGCCGAGCCCTACCGCCCGAAGTGAGATCGCGCGGCCGCACTGGCTGACCGGCGACCTTCACAGACGACAACGCCCGCCACTGCCCCTTCATCAGGGGCGGTGGCGGGCGTTGGCATGTGATGCCTGTCACCCAGGCAAGAGGCAATTTCCGGGGCTATTCAAAAGTCTATTTCAATACGCCATGCAAAAGGCGATTCACATGACGGCGGCCCCGCGAACTCACCCGATTACTTGAGCGAATCCTGATTGCCGATGCGGGCCATCATCTCGGTGAACATCTGGATGTCCAGCAGCAGATTGTCGACACGCTTGAACTCTTCAGAGGTATGCCCGGTATAGGTCTCGCCCGGCATCGACGGCCCGAAGTTGATCGCATTGGGCAGCAGCTTGGCGGTCGTGCTCCCCGCCGAGGAACGCGGTTCGGCATCGAGTCCCGTGGTATCGCCGAAGATGTTGAGCAGCGTCTGGAGCCAGGCACCGCTGGGGTCACGCAGCATCCAGTCGCGAATCTCGACGTTCAGCGCCACGTCCATGCCCTGCTCCTTGGCATAGGCTGTGAGCTTTTCCTTGATCACCTGGCTGAGTTCCTCAGGCGACTTCTCGCCCGCCGGAGCCCGCACGTTGACCGCGACACGCAGCGCGTCGTCCTCCTTCTCCAGATAGGTCGGCGTCACCTTGAGCGGCCCCATGAAATCATGGGAGTAGGCAATGCCCAGCAGCTTGCCATGATAATCCAGCCCGTAATTGTCATTCAGGTAGTGCACGGCATCTTCATAGGCACTGTCCTGGAAATCGATACCGGAGGTGGCCAGCAGTCCCGCCAGCCGTGTCACCGGATTCACGCCATTGGCCGGTGCCGATGAGTGGGCCGACTTGCCCGTCACCGTGACGATGACATCCTCGCCCTTCACTTCACTGGCGACGCTGAAATCCTTGCCGTGCTCGTTGACGTAACGGCTGCCAAGCGCTTCCAGCTTGTGGTTGAGCGCCTTGGCGCCCGCGGCATCACTGGCGTGCAGGGTGGCGACGGAGCGCTCGGGAATCTGGTTGGTCGCAAGTCCCCCCTTGAAGGAAGTGATCGCCGGCAGGGCATCCGCCGCCTGCCCCGTCTGTGTCTCGCGTGCCAGCGGGAAGCGCGCATCGATGGTGCCGAAGCCATTCTCGGCAGTGATTGCCGGATAGCCGCTGTCCAGCACGATGTTGTATTCGGGCAGCGCGTTGTGCGCCTTGTAATAGGCGAAGCCCTCACCGCCGGTCTCTTCCGTCGTCTCGATCATCAGACGAATGGTGCGCTTGACCGGCACCGCATTCTCCTTGAGAGACTTCATGGCATACAGCGCCGCGGCGATGGAGGCCTTGTCATCCTCGGTGCCACGCCCGTACAGCTTGCCATCGATCTCGGTGACCTCGAACGGATCCAGGTGGGTGCCATCCTCAAGCGTCCAGCCCTCCTGGTCCGCCGGCACCACATCCCCGTGGGTGAGAATGCCGAACACATCCTCCCCCGTCCCCTTGAGCTCCACCTCGAAGACCCGGTCATCCACGTTGCGGAACGTCAAGCCGAATGCCTCGGCCTTGTCCTTGATCAACTCACCGAAACGCGAGATCTCGGGGTTTTCATGCTGGGGTTTCTCACCGACCTTGAAGGTCGGGATCGCGACCATTTCCTTGAGCAGCTCCTGGACGTCATCGCCATACTGCAGTCGGTTGTAGACCCCCAGCAGGCGATAGACGTTGACGAAGTCATCCCCCTCCAGCGACTCGCCGGCCAGATAGTGGTCAATGGCACCGGAAACCGCGCTGTCTTCCTGATTGCGTTCCGCGACCTGCTTGAGGAAACCGTTGAAGTCTGCCGCCAGTGTCTCCTGCCCCTGCTCGACCAGACTGGCCAGCTGCTCATGCTTGAGCGTGTGCTCGCCCTGCGGCGCGCGCTTGCCAGTGTCATCGGCTGCCATCGGCTCATCTGCGCTGACAGGCAGCGCGCTGCCAAGCCCGAGCGCCAGGCCCAGCGCAAGGGCTGTCTGACGGGAGGTGGCGTGAGTGGCTATTCGGGTACTCATGGGCATGTGCATCCTTGTATTGGGCAGGTATCCACGTCATCAATGGCCTGACGGCAGGAGGTGGGAGCAAGCCCCTCACCGACCTGCGCCATCAGGCGGATCCCGCAACATCGAGACGCTGTCATCGGCCACGCCGTCGAACATGCTGGCCGTGACCTGTTCCTTTAGTGAAACACAAAAAACTTATACATAAACACCTCATATATTGAGCCCGATCTGGCCAGCCCCTGCACACCTGACACTCATGGGCCCTTCCCTTGCGTGTGGTCAGTTCCAGCGCTTGAGCAGAATCTCGATGAACAGCTCCGCGATCGGTGACAGCGACTCACCGCGACGCCGCAACAGGCCAATGGTGCGATCAATGCGTGGCTCGGGCAGCTCACGCTGACACAGCACCTCGTGCTCCGGCCCGGGCATCGCCATCGACGGCAGGATGGCGACGCCAAGCCCGCTCTCGACCAGCCCCAGCGAGGTCGAGAGATGCTGGACCTCGTAGAAGCCGTCCAGATGCAATCCGGCGGACAGCAGGGTGTTGTCGAGCAGAATGCGGTTGCCGCTGTCACGCGAGACGGTGATCAGGCGCACATCATCCAGATCGCTCCACTCGACGCGCTTTTTCTGTGCAAGCGGATGGTCGCGACGCAGTGCCAACACGAAGGGATCACGATAGATGGAGGTGAAATCCACTGCCGGATGGTGGGCACTGACCATGTTGATACCAAAGTCTGCCTCCCCCGAGACCACCCTTTCGACCCCTTCATTGGCACTGACATCCAGGATGCGAATCCGGATGCCGGGGTAGGCGGTGTTGAACTCGCGCACCACGCTGGGCAGGAAGTAGAAGGCTGCCGTGGGCAGGCAGGCGATGGTCAGCACCCCCTTGCGGTGGGTGGCCAGCTCGCGAACGCCCACCAGAGAGGATTCGTAATCTTCGAGCAACTTGCGGGCTTTTGGCAGGAAATCACGTCCAATTGGCGTCAGTCGGCTTCTCCGCGTCGTGCGCTCCAGCACTTTTGCACCGAGCACTTCCTCCAGTTTCTGGATACGGCGCGACAGGGCCGGCTGCGAGATGTGCAGTCGCTCCGCCGCTTCATTGAAGGAATGATTCTCGGCCACTTCGACAAATGCCGACAGATCCAGAAACTCCAATCTATGCATGCAACTATCCTATTGATTCATTATTCGGATTAATGCGCGTAATGGTGACAGTATAGTTTTTATTTGCATTTGATGCATAGATCATCGGCTGTGATGCTTCAGAAAGGCGCAAACAGACAGGAGCGCGTTCCAACATGATGCATTCACTTCCTTGCATGATCCTACGTGGCGGTACCTCTCGGGGCCCCTTCCTGCGTCTGGATCACCTCCCCGCCGATGACGACGGCCGTCGCGAAGTCCTGCGCCAGGTCATGGGCTCCGGCCACGCATTGCAGATCGATGGGCTGGGCGGCGGCAATTCGTTGACCAGCAAGGTCGCCCTTGTCGGCCCCTCCACGCATCCTGAAGCGGATATCGACTATCTGTTCGCCCAGGTCGATGTGGAAGGCGACAAGGTCGATTTCTCGCCGAACTGCGGCAACATGCTGGCCGCGGTCGGCCCCTATGCCATCGAGACCGGCATGATCCCGGCAAAGGGTGACCTGACCCGTCTGCGGATTCACAACCTCAACACCCGCACCCTGATCGACAGCCAGGTCCCGACACCCGATGGTCGCGTCGCCTACCAGGGCGACACGCGCATCAGTGGTGTGCCCGGCGCCGGCAGTGCCATCAAGCTGGGCTTTCTGGGCGCTGTCGGTGCCAAGACCGGCAAGCTGCTGCCCAGCGGTCAGGTCATCGACGTGATCGAGGACGTGGAGGTGACCTGCCTCGACTCCGCCACGCCGGTGGTACTGATCGAAGCGGCAAGTCTGGGCTGGGCAGGCAACGAAGCGCCGGCCGAGATGGACGCCAACCGTGACGCGATGGCACGCCTCGAGAAGATTCGCCTCAAGGCGGGGGAATTGATGGGCATGGGCGACGTCAGTGACTCGGTGCTGCCCAAGCCGGTGATTCTCTCCGCTCCGCGCACCGAGGGCGGCACCCTGTGCGCACGCTACTTCGTGCCGCACCGCTGCCATGGCGCGCTGGCCGTCACGGGGGCCATCACGCTGGCCGTCGCGACCAGTCTCCCCGGCACTCTGGCCAACCGCGTGGCGCTGGCCGCCGGCACCCTGACACCGGGGACTCTGGCGGAGAAGGTGAAGCTCGAACACCCGGCCGGGTTCCTGGACGTCGAGGTCGAACACGCCGATGACGACCCGATGACCCCCAGCCGTGTGTCCCTGCTGCGCACGGCACGCAAGATCATGAATGGCGAGGTGTTCTTGAACCTCCCGGACTCGCTGGAAATGCCTGAACGCGCCTGAGCGCAGTCCGCGCGCGTGCAGGATCGCCAGGCTTTCACGATCGCATGCGACTCAGCGCCGACAGCGCCTCGACAAGCGTGACGAAAGTACTGCAGAAGATTGATTTACAATGCATTTGATTGAAATGAAATGACCTCTCTGCGCCGCCATGCAGTTAGCGCATCACTGATTGACAACGCATTCCAACAATAATCAGGAGTCAGACCATGTCCCTCATCGTGTCTACGCCCAAACGCCATGCCCTCAAGCGCCATGCCCGCACCACCGCCCTGGCCGTCATGCTGCCCGTCATGGGCCTGCTGCCGCTGTCTTCCGCCGTGCACGCCGCGGCGGAAGTCCCTGACACCCTGACCTGGACCGTGCCCTTCGGGGTCGGGGGCGGCACCGATGTCTGGGCACGCTTCATGTCCAACTGGGTGACCAGGGACCTGCCGGGCAACCCGGCTGTCGTCATCGACAACGTGCCGGGGGGCGGTTCCATCACCGGCGTCAACCTGTTCAGCAAGCGTGCCGGCGATGACGGCGACGAGATGGTCGTCACCTCGGCCTCTACCCAGTATCCGGCCATGCTGCGCGACCGCCGCGTGCGTTACGACTATGCCGACTGGGAACCGATCCTCGCCGCCCCGACAGGCGGTGTCGTCTATGCCTCAAGCTCGCTGGGCAAGGACAGCGCCAGTGCGCTCAAGGCCCTCGCCTCCCAGACGGTGAAGTTCGCCGGCCAGAACCCGACCGGGCTCGAGATGCCGGTGCTGATGGCGTTCGATCTGCTCGACTTCCAGGTTGATCCGGTCTTCGGCATGAAGAGCCGTGGTGAAGGTCGCCTGGCCTTCGAGCGTGGCGAAGTCGCCCTCGATTTCCAGACCACCTCCGCCTACAGGAGCAACGTCACGCCGCTGGTCGACGCCGGCCAGGCCGTGCCGCTGTTCAGCCTCGGCGTGATGGATGACGAAGGCCACATCGAGCGCGACCCGTCCTTCCCGGACCTGCCGACCTTCTCCGAGCTGTATCTGGCGCAGGAAGGCCATTCACGCGATGACGAGGCCTATCAGATCTTCCACAAGTTCTTCGCCTCCGGTTACGCCATGCAGAAGATGCTGCTGGTGCCGAAGGGTGTCGATCCAGCACTGCTGGAGCAATACCGTCAGGCGGCACGTGACATGGCCAAGGACCCCGAGTTCCTCAAGGAAGCGGCGGTGAAGGTCGGTCCTTATGGCCTGATGGTCGGCAAGGCCGCAGCGGCGCAGTTGCAAGACGCCATGCAACTGAGCGAAACCCAGCACGAATGGGTCAAGCACTGGCTGATGGAACGACACGGTATTCGCCTGCAATCTCGTTGAAGCCCGCTGACGCTCTCCAGCGCCATGACGCTGGAGAGCGCAAGAAGCACCAGAGAAGAACAAGAGGTTGAGCAACGCCATGATCGACACCCTCCTGTCCAGCATTGGACACGTCTTCACGCTGACGCATCTGCTGTTCATGATGATCGGCATCTTCGTCGGCCTGCTGGTCGGCATCATCCCCGGCCTGGGCGGCATCGCCGGCATGGCGCTACTGCTGCCCTTCCTCTACGGGCTCGACCCCGGTTATGCACTGGGCATGCTGATGGGCATGGTCGCGGTCATCCCGACCGGCGATACCTTCGCCTCGGTGCTGATGGGCATTCCCGGTTCCAGCGCGTCACAGGCCACGGTGCTTGATGGCTTCCCGCTGGCCAAGAAAGGCCAGGCGGCGCGTGCGCTGACCAGTGCCTTCCTGTCCTCCCTGTGTGGGGGCGTGATCGGTGCCATCATCCTGACCGGCTTCATCCTCGTCGCACGCCCCCTCGTACTGGCCTTCTCGTCAGCAGAGCTGTTCGTGTTGACGCTGCTGGGTCTGACGATGGTGGCGGTGCTGTCCGGCAAGAACCTGTTCAAGGGCACGGCGGCCTGTGGTCTTGGCCTGCTGGTCGGTGCCATCGGTGCCGCGCCGGCGACCGGCGAGTACCGCATGAATCTGGATATCGATTACCTCTACGACGGGGTGCCGCTGATCGTGCTGGGCCTGGGCATCTTCGCCCTGCCGGAGATCGTCGAGCTGCTGCTGGGACGTGGCAGCATCGCCAAGGACGGCAACACCGACCTGGGCAAGGGCTGGTCTGCCGGCATCAAGGATGTGGTCAAGAACAGGTGGCTGGTCGCGCGCTGCGCCGGGATCGGCAGCCTGATCGGCACCATTCCGGGTCTGGCGGGTTCCGTGGTCGACTGGATCACCTACGGCTTCGCGGTCAAGACCGCCAAGGACCCGAGCCAGTTCGGCAAGGGTGACATCCGCGGCGTCATCGCGCCGGAGTCCGCCAACAATGCCTGTGCCTGTGGCGCCATGGTGCCGACCCTGCTGTTCGGGGTGCCGGGCTCCGGGACGGCCGCCGTCTTCCTGGGGGGCCTGCTGCTGCTGGGTCTGGAGCCGGGCGTGTCGATGATCACCACAAATCTGGACATGACCTACACCATCATCTGGTCTTTGGCGCTGGCCAATATCCTGGGCGCGGGCCTGTGTCTAATGCTGGCGCGTCCGGTCGCGCAGCTGACACGTGTGCCCTTCGCCATTCTGGCGCCGGCCATCACCGTGCTGATCCTGTTCGCCGCCTATCAGGCCAGCCGCTCGCTGGGTGACTGGGCCGCGCTGGGCATGATCGGCATGCTGGGCGTGCTGTTCAAGACGGCAGGCTGGTCGCGTCCGGCCTTCCTGATCGGCTTCGTGCTGGCACCGGGTGCCGAGAACTACTTCTATCAGAGCATGCAGTTCCACGGCGCCGAAGCCTTCCTGCGTCCGGGCGTGCTGATCATCCTCGGCCTGATCCTGCTGGCCTTCTTCCTGCCGGTGATCCGCAAGGCGATCATGCGTCGTCGCCAGACCCATGAAGTGGTCGAGACCGCGCCGTCCCCGGAAGAGGATGTGCTGGAATCACGCGGTTTCGGTGGCGTCGACTTCCTGCTGCTGGGCCTGATGGGGCTCGCCGGCCTCTGGGCGCTCTACGACGTCAAGGATTTGATGCCACTCGGCAAGGCCTTCCCGACCCTGGCCGCCTTCATCACGCTGGTCTCGGTGATTGCCGTGGTCTTCAACGGCTGGCGTCGCGGCATGATTCGCGTCCAGCAACCGGCCTTCAAGGCAGTGGGTGTGGTACTCGGCTTCTTCGTGCTGATCGGCGTCAGCGCGCTGCTGGGCTTCGTCTCCACCGCCGTGCTGTTCTGCCTGGGCTTCCAGCTCATCGTCGCACGCAAGTCAGCGGCGTTCGCGGGACTCTTCGCCCTGGGCGTCGCGGTCTTCCTGCTCGGGATGCAGGCGGCCATGAATCTGCACTATCCGACGGGATTGCTGGATGACGTGGTACTGCCGATGATCCCCTTCCTGTAAGGCCTCTCGCGCCCAGACAGCCACGCAACGCAGCGCAAGAGATACCAGGCAACGACAAGAGAACGGGCACCCTGAGGGTGCCCGTTCTCTTTTCACGCCCGACCATGACGGAGGCTGACGGTCAGCAGTGCTCAGTCAGCCCGCTGCGGCCGAGCCCGCACAGCCTGGGGCGAGAGCCCGAAATGACGCCGGTAGGCCGTCGCGAAGTTGCAGGCATGCGCATAGCCGACACGATGCGCCACCTGCTGCACACTCATGCCCTGCAACAAGGCCTGACGTGCGCGCTGCATGCGACATTCGCGCTGATACTGGCTCAGCGAGCAACCATAGGTCTCGCGAAACTTCTGGCGCAGACTCGACGCGCTCATGCAGGCAAGCCGCGCCAGTTCCGGCAAGGCATGCTGACGCTCCGGCGCCATCTTCAACCGCTGACGCACCGCCTCGAGATGCCGGCACGTACTGCTGGATGTCTCCGGGTACCCCGGCGTCAGCCTCTCGTGAGCCCGTTTCTCTCGTCGATTGGCGTTCAGGGCTCGGCCGTCAGCGCCCCTGTCACGAGCGACCCGATCCTCGGACACCTGACCGGCATGACACTGCCGCGCATGCCGGCGACGCAAGGCACCTCCCAGCAATTGCAGGCCCAGCCCTTGCCATTCCAGCAGACAGCATGTCTCACGAGTGTGCTCTGCACCGTCGAGGCGCTGCGCCAGACATTCCGCCAGCTGCTGACGAAGGCCTGACCCCGGCCGCCACCGGCGAGGCTGAGCCGGCCAGGGGGGCGAATGCAGATCCCACTCGGCAAAGCGCTGCAGGATGTTGTCGGACTGCTGACGTTCATCCTCGATATGCAGCACCACACACCGCAGCCGCCCGGGGAAGTATCCGACGTTCAGAGCATGCGGGGAACCCACCATCGGGGCACGAAAGGCGCCGCCTTCTCCCCGGGTGACATCGATCTGGACTCGCGCCTCTTCCGCGACCTTCTCGCTTGCACTCGACAAGGGCTCAGGACACGGGCACGTGGCAGTTGGCGTCGCTGCCATGCCCGACAGCCTCAGCGTGCCTTCCAGTATCAGGCAGACATAGAGTCCTTCATGGAAGGGATGCACTTCCTGATAGCCGTCACGGATCGTCAGATCACACAGCACCAGACGCCCTCCGGGCCAGACCGGGATCTCCTGAACCCAGCCGGTGCTGTGTGCATAGCGGACGGACTGCCAGCCCTCCCTCCGCACACCGCACGGAGGCAAGGAGGAAGCATCCTGCTGTCTCAAGCCCTGCTGTCTCAAGCCCTGCTGCATGAAAGCGCCGTTCCCTGGAGTCATGGATAGGTAGGAGTTGCCTCTGGGCGTGCGAGCGACGTGCCATGACATCGAAGAAATCGAGGAATTGACTGTCTCACACCTTTATTTATGCAAATTCCCTTGATAAGAGCTGCTTTAAAATACAACAGATCTCAAAAGCAAAACAATCTCATTCATATTTCGCGCTGCGACTCTCCCCTAACCTTCTCCACTCGCCTTCTCCACTCACCTTCTCCCACGCACCCTCTCCCGACAGTCCCTCCGACGCCCGCATGCGCGTCGCGATGACAAGCGCCAGGCAATCAACGCCAAAGGTTTGACAGTCACCGGGCATCTGTCACTAATGGTGGCCTATCCACCCAAGGAGCACGCTGCATGTTTCTGCTGATTCTCTTTGCCGCCATCGCCATCGGCATCTCGTTCATCTGCTCCGTGCTGGAAGCGGCGCTGCTGTCGCTTTCCCCAAGCTATGTGGCAAGCCTGCGTGAGCAACACCCCAAGCGCCATGCGGCGCTGGCCACCCTCAAGGACAACATCGACAAGCCGTTGGCCGCCATCCTGACGCTCAATACCATCGCGCATACGGTCGGTGCGACAGGCGTGGGGGCACAGGTGTCCGTCGTGTTCGGCGAGGCCTGGGTCGGCGTTGCCTCGGCGGTCATGACGCTGCTGATCCTGGTGGCCTCGGAAATCATTCCCAAGACCATCGGTGCCACCTACTGGCGTCAGCTGTCCCCGATGCTGCCCGGCGTGCTCAACATCATGGTCATCTCGCTCAAGCCGCTGATCTGGCTGTCGGAAATGATCACCTCGCGGATCGGCAAGCACTCGCATGACATTGATCTGCGTGGCGAGATCAAGGCGCTCGCACAACTGGGGCTGGAAAAGAAGGCGCTGGAAAATGATGAGCAACGCGTCATCACCAACATCCTCAACCTGCATGAGATGAAGGTGCGTGATGTGCTCACGCCACGTCCTGTCTGCCAGACGGTCAGCCCCGAGATGACCGTGGCCGAGTTCAATGACCAGTTGACGGTCTGGCCCTTCAGCCGCTACCCGGTGATGACCGCCGATGAAAGGACACTGGGCATGATCCACCGCGCCGATGCGCATCAGGCCGAACCCACCACTCCGCTCAAGGACCTGATGCGCCCGATCAGCGAACTGCACGCCGAAGACAATGTCGAACAGGCCTTCGCTCGCATGCAGCGCGAGCGCCAGCACCTGTGTGTCGTCTACGACAATCTCGGCAACTGGCTGGGGGTCATCACGCTGGAAGACGTGATGGAGACGATTCTCGGCGAGGACATCATCGACGAGACGGACAACGTGGCCAATCTGCGTCGCTTCGCCCGCCAGCGCTGGATCAAGCGCATCGGTGCCGCCCCCTCGACACCGGACGACACCCGAGAGAGCTCCTCACAGAACGACACATCACCGACAGAACACAAGGCATCAACGGAGGACTCCAAGCCCGGCCAGTCGTGACATGGACTGCGCGAGCCTCGCACGCGTCAGGCGTGAAACCACCGCCACGCTGAACGACAGAAGCCCCGTGACAGCCAGACAGGAGACTGGCCATCACGGGGCTTCTGTGTCGAAAGACATCGTGCATCGTGAGATGACGAGGATTCAGCTGGCGTTTGCCGTCTCCCTGGCCTTTTTCCGGACATACAAATGCACGGAACCGCCTTTGACAGGGCGTTGCCATTTGTCCAGATACTCCAATTGCTGAATCACTCCCCCCAGCTTGCTGGCACCATGATCCGCCGGCGTGAAGCCGGGCATCTTCTTTTTCAGGTAACTTCCCAGCGCTGACAGGGCCGTCCAGCCATCCGTCTGTGGCAGCTCGTTCAGTGCATTGAGGATATGCGACCTCAGCTGTCGCTGTGCCTTGGTCGGCTTGACGAGGGTGACCGTCTTGGCCGGCGGCTTGCTCGGGGGCTTCTTCACGACAGGCGACTTGCTCGAGGGCTTCGCCACGGCGGGCGTATCCGGCTCCCTGCGCAGACACTCGGTATGCAGGAAACTGTCACAGGCGGAAACGAAGGGTTGAGGGGTCTTGGCTTCTCCGAAGCCATGCACGCGCATGCCGCTTTCCCTCAGACGTGTCGCCAGGCGCGTGAAATCACTGTCCGAGGACACCAGACAGAATCCCTCCACATTGCCCGCATACAACAGATCCATGGCATCGATGATCAAGGCGGAATCCGTCGCGTTCTTGCCCTGGGTATAACGGAACTGCTGGATAGGCTGAATGCCATGGTGCAGAAGTGGCTCCTTCCAGGGCGTCAGATTGGAGGTAGTCCAGTCCCCATAGGCGCGCTTGATACTGGCGACTCCCAGTTTCGCGATCTCCGCCAGCAATTCCTCACAGACGGCTGCCTGGGCATTGTCTGCATCAATCAGTACCGCAAATCGATCTTTTCCCGTTGGTGACATGTCTCGCTCCATGATCTACGTCACAGGAGTCTCAAGGTCGCTCCCTAGGTCAATATGTCATGAATCCTGCAAGACAATCACTCGGTAAATCGTCGTTTACTCACGTACGCTGAGCTTCCTCTGCGTCAAATCCCGCGATCAAGGCATCCATCAGCATTCTCACCCGGCGCGGCAGAATCGACGCCTCCGGGCGGACGAGAAAGATGCTGGTATCGGCACCGTCACCACGAATGTCTCCCAGCAGCGGGATCAAGCGCCCAGAGGCCAGGTCATCGGCGATCAGGTAGTACGGCAGACAGGCAACGCCACGCCCTCCCAGACAGGCGGCGTGCAGGGTTTCCAGGGAGTTGGAGAGGAAGCCGCAGCGCATCTCGGGCTGTGACGTGAGTCCCCAGGCGTTGAAGCCACCGGGGAGATTCAGGATCAGGCTGACATGCTCCGCCAGATCCGCCACTGAGCGCGGCGTGCCATGTCTTGCCAGATACTCCGGCGATGCACAGATGACACGCTGATTGGTGGCCAGCCGCCTGGCGATCAGGCCGGGCTCGGGCTTTGCGGTGCTGCGGATGGCCAGATCTATCCCCTCATGCACCAGGTCGACCACGGCATCCGTCAGGGTCAGGTCCACGATGACCTCGGGATAGCGCTCCATGAAGCGCATCAGCAACGGCATTACCTGCAATTTCCCCAGTGCGTTGGAACACGAGAGACGAATGCGCCCCTTGAGTGCACCACTGCCCTCGGCGATCTCCTGCTCCACATTGCGCAGCCGCTCCTGCAGCTCCCGTGTCTCCGAGGCATAGAGCTGACCCGCTTCACTCAGGCGCATCCGCCGTGTGGAGCGAATCAATAACTGCGCGCCCAGGCGCTGCTCGAGATGCGCGATGCGCTTGCTGATCGCCGAGTGGGTAATGCCGAGCTGTCGCGCGGCTCCCGTAAAGGTGCCGGCATCGACCACGGCATGAAAGATATCGAGATCCGTATACGTTTTCATATGTTCCATTGGCTCACGGATGCTGTGCTCACACACCGGATTATCACCAGACACTGCCCATGTCACCATGGCATCTGTTCCCTCCATGCCATATTCAGTGCCCAGAGACATCGCCACCATGATAGATCAGCCGACCGCTTCCACCCTGTTCACGCCCTTCACGCTGCCTTGCGGGCGAGTGCTCGCCAATCGCCTCATCAAGGCCGCGATGTCGGATTCCCTCGGTGATGGTACGGGGCATCCGAGTGACGCCCAGATGCGCCTCTATGAGCGCTGGGCGGAAGGCGGTGTGGCGGCGTCGCTGGTCGGGGAAGTGCAACCGGACCACCACCACGCCGAGAAGCCCGGCAATCTGGTCCTCAATGCGCAGTCCGACCTCGCGGCCTTCACGCAACTGGCGCAGCGCGGCCAGCAGCACGGAGCCGAGCTCTGGCTGCAGCTCGGCCATGCCGGCGCGATGGCCTACCCGCCGACCAGTACGCCACATGGCCCCAGCGCGCTGGATATCCCCGGGCTACGTTGCGAGGCCATGAGTCTGGAGGCCATCAAGGCCTTGCCTGCCGCCATGGCAACCACGGCGCGCCTGGCCCGTGACGCCGGGTTTGGCGGGGTTCAAGTACATGCCGCGCATGGCTTTCTGCTCAGCCAGTTTCTGTCTCCCCTCTTCAATCAGCGCACGGATGACTACGGCGGTAGCCTCGACAACCGCATGCGGCTGATGCGTGAGGTGATCATTGCCGTGCGCGAGGCCGTTGGCCACGACTACCCGGTCATGGTGAAACTCAACTCCAGCGATCAACTTGAGGGCGGTTTCGAGGAAGCCGAAGCGCTACAGGTGATAGCAGCGCTCGATGAGCTGCCCATCGATCTGATCGATATCAGTGGCGGCACCTACTTCCCCGGCGCCAGCTCCGCGTCGGACGCCAGTGCCAGCGGCCCCTACTTCGTCGAGTTCGCCAGGCGCGCACGCGCGGTGACGACCCTGCCGCTGATGGCGACCGGCGGCTTCAAGACTCTGGCGCAGGCCGAAGACGCCGTGGCACAGGGCGCCGTCGACTTCGTCGGCCTGGCCCGCCCACTGGCGCTGCACCCGTCACTGCCCACGCTATGGCGAGCGGGAGAATGCCCTGCGCCAGAATTCCCGCGTTTCAGCGCCCCGCCGGAAGGTGGCGTGACCGCCTGGTATACCCTGCGCCTGACCCAGCTGGGCGAGGACCGTGAGCAGGAGTCACTGGGCGAACTGGAGACGGTGCTGGCCGACTATGAAGCCCGCGACGCCGCACGCGCCGAGACCTGGAACGCGCACTTCGCCGACTGTCTCCGCGACTGAGCCGCTTCTCGAAGTGGCCAGATACACGAACGCCGCAGCGCTGATGCTGCGGCGTTCATGTGACCAGCGCCTCAGACAGGGGCTCCCTTCAGAGGCGGCAATGAGGCTTCTTCAAGCGGCGCAATACACACCGACTGAAGGAGCCTCACTGCCACCGCTACCCCCTTGTTGCTTGCCATTGCGCTGGTAGCTGCCCTTGCCCTTGCGCGCCTTCACGACACGCTGCTTGAACATCGGGGTACGCAGCACTGCCTTGAGGGCGTTGTCCTGCACCTTGCGCTTGTGAGTCATGATGTCTTCTCCTGTGGCCTCTCTGTCACCGGCCCAGTATACGCCCTTTCGCCATGCAGAGTGATCAACCTCCGCTTCCCCCTCGTCGCTGGTCTGGTGAGTGAATAGCCCCGCAGATCCTCTAGAAAATCCTCCAGCGAGGATCATTCGATAATCTGGCCCCCTTTTCCTTTCTGATTTCTGTTCTTTCTCCATTCTCACGCCACACACTACTCCGACACTACGTTCACATCCTTCTCACACCCTTATTTACTCCACACCTCAAAATCACGAGCGCCAGCCTGCTTGACAAAGAGGATATTTTAGCCCACCACCCGCTTGACAAATTACGCATTGAAGAGACAGAAAATCATCCACCTTCCAAGCGGCATTGCAACACGGAAATCTTCTTTTTTCTACACAGAAAAACACGCCAGACAACGCCATATAAATCCACCACAACATAAAAAAGATGCTGAAAATCAACAACTTACCAAATAACTACACCAACCATGAGCCGATAAACCACATCCTTCATCCTGGCCCTTTTGGAGAAAGACACAATCCACAAGGATCTTACCACTAAAGCCTAAACACTCTCATGATCGTGTACACTTCATGCACTCAGAATCAACACCTCACATTTGAGATGACGCATCATTTCTGCGAGGATGCCTCACGTTCCGCGAGCCGTAGATGGCTCTCAAGGCAATAAAAAATACGCCTTCCGTGCTCAGGCTCAGCGAAATGACAGGTGGCCAGTCAACTGGATTCCTTACCTTTCCAGGCCACCCAAGCGCTGGATAATGCTCATTATTATCGCGATCCACTACAGAGGAAAAAGCACCTGGTCAACACGACATCCCGCAACGCGGGGTTCACGGAACACGACGTCTCATTACAGTCTCAACAGGAAATACCCATGACAAAACGCATTGCGATCATTGGCGCAGGGCCGAGTGGCCTGGCACAGCTGCGCGCCTTTCAATCTGCCGCTGACAAGGGTATCGACATTCCCGAGATAGTCTGTTTTGAAAAGCAGAGCGACTGGGGCGGCCTGTGGAACTACAGCTGGCGCACCGGTCTCGATCAAAATGGTGAACCCGTCCACGGCAGCATGTACCGCTACCTGTGGTCCAACGGCCCCAAGGAATGTCTGGAGTTCGCGGATTATTCCTTCGAGGAGCACTTCGGCCACCCGATCGCCTCATACCCGCCTCGCGCAGTCATCTTCGATTACCTCAAGGGTCGGGTCGAAAAGGCGGGCGTGCGCAAGTTCATTCGCTTCAATTGCCCGGTGCGCCATGTCAGCTTTGACGACACCCGCCAGCAGTTCACCGTCAGTGTCCATGACCAGCAGGCCGATACGGTCGTTCAGGAGCAATTTGACCACGTCATCGTCGCTTCCGGTCACTTCTCGACTCCCAACGTGCCCGAATTCCCGGGGTTCTCGCAGTTCAATGGCCGTATTCTGCATGCACATGACTTCCGCGATGCGCTGGAGTTCAAGGGCAAGGATCTGCTGCTGATCGGCAGCAGCTACTCTGCCGAAGATATCGGTTCACAGTGCTACAAGTATGGCGCTCGCAGCATCACCACCAGCTATCGCACCGCCCCGATGGGCTTTGCCTGGCCGGAGAACTGGGAAGAGAAGCCGCTGTTGCAGAAAGTGGACCGCGACACCGCCTACTTCCGCGATGGCACCCGCAAGAAGATCGATGCCATCATCCTGTGCACCGGCTACCTCCATCACTTCCCGTTCCTCGATGAACCGCTGCGCCTCAAGACAGCCAACCGCATGTGGCCGCTCGGTCTCTACAAGGGCGCTGCCTGGGAAGCCAATCCGCGCCTGTTCTATCTCGGCATGCAGGATCAGTGGTACACCTTCAACATGTTCGATGCCCAGGCATGGTGGGTGCGTGACGTGATTCTCGGTGAGATCGCGCTGCCCAGCCGCGAGGCCATGCAGGCAGACAGTCAGGCATGGCGTGACCGGGAAGAGACACTGGACAGCGATGAATCGATGATCCGCTTCCAGGGCGATTACGTGAAGTCACTGATTTCCAAGACGGATTATCCGAGCTTCGATATCGACGGCGTCAATCGCACCTTCCTCGAGTGGGAGCACCACAAGCACGAGAACATCATGACCTTCCGTGACTACTCCTATCGCTCGCTGATGACCGGCACCCTGGCCCCGCGCCATCACACGCCCTGGCTCGACGCGATGGATGATTCGCTGGAAGCCTTCCTGGCGCAGCCCGACAAGAGCGCCAGACAAGCAGGCGGCGAGACAGCCGCCGAACGCTCCCTCGCGACTGACAAGGTCTGAGTGACGGACAGGATCTGATTGACTGACGGCCTTGTGTCACCTGACATGTGACATCGGGCCTACAGAATGCACAACGCCGCGAAGCATGGCTTCGCGGCGTTGTGCATTCTGTGGTTGCGGAGCAAGAAGGCCCCGATGGATCAGAGGGTCTTCTTGCTGCGGAATGACGCTTTCTCATGGCGCAGGATATTGACGCTCAACGAGATGCAGACGCCAGCCGCGATCAACAGACTGACCGCCACCATCCCTGAATTGCTGAAGAAGAACGCATAGTTGGCAGCATGTACCGCAGTATCGACAGTTTCCATGACAAGACTCCTGGAGAAGAAAGAAAACGAATCGGCCCGTTCGCTCCGTCACTGGCTGGCAGCCAGACTTCAGGACAGATGGCAACGAACGCTGCAACAAACGAGCCAATCCTCATGCGGGTAATCGTCAGAACCGACTCAGCTGATATCGGGACGCTTGTCCATCGGTGCTGCCACTACCCCACCGGAACGTGCCGGCACGCTGGAAGATGACTCGGTTGCCATGCTCTCCGGGTAGGCCTTGGCCGGCACTTCGAACAGGTCCAGCCCGAGCACTTCGACATGCGGCGGCACGCGCAGCAGGTTGAACTTCTTGAGCAGATAGGCAACGCCCCACCCCGGCACGAAGCCCGTCACTGCCATCACCACCGCGCCTGTCAGCTGCCCGGTGAAGGAGACGTCCGGCACGCCTTCGCCGACATTCGGGAAGCCCGCGGCGAAGACACCCACCAGTACCACACCGTAGAAGCCGCAGAAGCCATGTACCGCGAAGGCGCCGACGGAGTCGTCCAGGCCACGCTTCTCGAGCAGCGCGCCAATCTTCGGCATCAGGGCGCCACCGGTGACGGCCAGCACGAAGGCCAGGCCCGGGTTGTAGAGATCCAGCCCCGCCGCGACGGTGATGATGCCGCCCAGCGCACCGGACATGGTCCAGAAGGGGTCACGCGAGGACAGATAGGCACCGATCACGCCGCCACCGAAGCCCATCAGGGTATTGAAGGCGAAGGCCGAGAGGTTGGTGCGATTGCCGTAGATGGTGGTCCAGCCGATGTCACCGGTGTTGAAGATGATGCAGCCGCCGAGGAAGCCGAAGAAACCGACGATGATCAGCATCAGCCCGATCAAGGTCATCGGCATGTTGTGCGGTGCGATCACCTGCGGCTTGCCATCGTCACTGTACTTGCCGATACGCGCGCCCAGATTGAGCAGCACGCCCAGCGCAAAGAAGCCGGCCACGGCATGCACCACGCCCGCCGCGCCGACATCGTGGTAGCCCAGCTTGTGCAGCATCCAGCCATCCGGATGCCAGCCCCAGGCACCCGCCAGGATCCAGACACCCGCACCGAGAATCACCGCCAGCAACAGGAAGGCGCCCAAGCGGATGCGTTCGATCACCGCGCCCGAGAGAATCGAGCCCGTGGTCGCACCGAACAGGGCAAAGGCCGCGAAGAAGATACCGGTGCCCATGTCATCGGCGTCCGGGCGCATGCTCGCGCTCCACGGCAGTGCCGCGGAGGCCTCGATGGGAATCAGCCCGTTGGGGAAGGCGTTGTAGATCCACCAGCCCACGAAGTAGAAGGCGGGGATGATCGAGGCCAGCGTCAGCACGTTCTTCATGCCGGATGCCAAGGCATTCTTGGAACGGGAGGCACCGATCTCGTAGGCCAGAAAGCCTGCGTGGATCAGGAACATGATGGCGGTACACCACCAGTAGAACACCTCGATGTTCATCGCCTGGTGCATATCCAATATGCTTTGCAACGTCTTTTCATCCATCGTCTTTTCTCCTTTTCCGGGCCGGGTCTGCCACCGCATGCCTGCCGGTGGAAACCCTGTCTGCCCGAAGGTTGTTGTTGTTTTTCAAGGGGGACCTGCTGGATAAAGCAAGCGACATGCCAGATGACCCCTGATGGCCACCTTCAGCAATACGTTGTTTTCATTGATATCTTCCCGAAATCGTGGACACCTCTTCACATATGAAGCCCGAAAATCACCACCTGGCAAGAGGGTGTTCGTTATTGAGGCAGGCAGGCGGCGTCCTGCACCGTGATATGACGTGAGTCGTACTGCATATACGGATCGTCACCGGCCAGCCTCACGCGCGAGGTCTCGGTCATGCGCCATGCATCCCTCAGCTACGCACCTTGAGGCGCTCAGGGTCATGGAAGGGCAATGTCACCACCTCTGCGGCGAGGCGCTTCTGATGGCCATCCAGCTGGCCGATCTCAAGCTGCGTTCCGGGGCTTGAGAAATCCGGGGCGAGACGACACATGGCGATGGACTGGTTGAGCAAGGGAGAGCGGGTCGCGCTGGTGATCACCCCGACCGGATAGCGCCCGTGATAGACCAGATCGCCATGGCTGACCAGCTCGCTGCTGTCCACCCTCAGGCCCATGATCCGATGGCGGGATTCCGGCGTCTCGCGCTGCATGGCCGCACGCCCGACGAAATCATCCTCCTTGCTCTTCATCGGCACGGTGAAGCCGATGCCCGCCTCGTAGGGAGACGTCTGCGGGCAGAATTCATGGCCAGCGAAGATCAGCCCCGCCTCTATCCTCAGCATGTCGAGGGCATCCAGCCCCAGCGGCGCGATGCCATGCGGCTCACCGGCCGCCCAGATCGCCTCCCACACGGCCGGGGCGTCATGCGGATGACACCAGATCTCATAGCCCAGCTCACCGGTATAGCCGGTCCGCGACACCATCAGCGGGATGCCATTCGGCCCCGCCAGGCGACCGACCATGAAGCGGAACCAGCCCAGCGTTTCCACCTCCGGCTGGGTACGCGCATTCCAGATCAACGGCGCCAGCACCTCGCGGCTCTTCGGCCCCTGCAGCGCGATGTTGTGCAGCTGATGGGTGGAGTCGCGCACCGTGACGCGATAGCCCTGCTGCTCTGCGAGATCCCGCAGCCACTGGCCGCTGGCCGGATCACCACAGATCCAGCGGAAGGTCTGCTCGCCCATGCGGAACAGGGTGCCGTCATCGAGCATGCCGCCGGTTTCCTGACACATGGCGGAATACACCACTTCTCCGATGGAGAGTCGGCGCACGTTGCGGGTCAGCGCATATTGCAACAGGCGTTCGGCGTCCGGTCCGGCGACCTCGAACTTGCGCAATGCGGAGAGATCCATCACCGCGACCCGTTCGCGACAGGCGAGATACTCCGCCTTGGCCCCCCACCCCTCGTAATGGGTAGCCAGCCAGTAGCCGTGGTAATCGATGTACTGCTTGGTCAAGGCGGAGGTGCAGGGATGGAAGGCGGTGGGCAAAGTCATGCGCGGCAATTCCTCGGGCCGGTTGCGATAGGCGATACCGCGGGGGAAGTCATGTTCAGCGGCGTAGATACGCACATGGATATCGGTCGGCACCCAGCCGTTGGCGGCGTCGATGTCGTCCGGACAGGCGGATGAGGCACAGATGAGGTCACGGTCGGCGCGCAGCAGCACATAGTCGCCGGGACGTGACCAGGGCTCATCCACCGCCAGGGTGCCGCAGGGCTGTACCCAGGTATTGAAGAAGAAGTTGATGGCCGGCCAGCTGGCACGTTGTCGGATACCATGAGACGCCGACAGGGCATTGTTGAAGTTGACCGTGCAGCTGTCGTGACCGAAGTAGCCGTGGTGTTCGTAATACTGCGGCGAGCAGGCAAGCATGAAGCTGTCATGACGTCCGACCGTGTCCTGGATCACCTCGAGCATCGGATGCAGGTGCTGATCAAAGAACACCGAATACAGTCCCGGATTGGGCATGCAATGCCCGGACAGGCTGCGCGTGGCGCCGGCATCCAGCCCCAGCTCCTCGCCCTGTGCCCAGGCAGTGGCGTCGAAGGCCACGAAGTCGGAGCACTGACGCCCCGCCACATCGATGATCTGGATCCACTCGCCCTGCTTGACCTCATAGACCTCGACCGTGCCCGCCGCGACTCTCGTCTCCTGGCGGATCGGTGCCAGCGGCACCGGCAGATGTTCCAGCCCCACAAGCCCGGTGCAGAAATGGGACACCTCAAGCTCGGTGGCCAGCCGCTCTCCTTCTATCGTCATGTCACTGCCGGGGGCCAGCAGAATCAGGCGTGCGGCAGGCGCTTCCAGCGGCCAGCGAATCTCGGCTGGCAATCCGGCCGCTGACAGGCGCTGCCAGTGCGATGGCGGGCAATGCGCGACCCCCAGCGCCTCCAGGCGTGCCTGAGTGTGCGGACTCCGAGTGTGCGGACTCCTGTTGCCGGACGTCTCCTGCGCCTCGCTGGCCTGAGGCTGACTGGCGAAGGCGTGATCTCCCGGGCTGACGACGCTCGCGAAGTGCGCAAGCGACGCCTCGATTGTCGTACCTGCCCCCTTCACCACTTCGCGGGAGCTTTCCCCGCTCTGCTGTGCCGCATCGGCGGCTTCATCCCCCGTGGCCTTCAGTGCCAGCCACTCACAGGACTGTGCACCGTCCACGGATGACACCTGCACGCTATCGCCGGGCGACAGATCAAGTGCCAACACCTCCAGGCCGGCGATTCGGTAACGATACGGCTGGTTCGGCGTGGCAGCGGGTATCTCGACTGCAAGTCCCATCCTGGTGATACCTCTTGTTGTCATGGCAGGCGAGCCAGTCGAAGGAAGTGCTCGAGGGGCAAGCCTGGATCAGATGTGCCTGGATGGTGCATGACTCCTTGCGTCGCGCACCACGTTCTTCATGGTTAATTAAATTTACTCTCAGTAGATGCGACGACAATCCATCAAGAGAGGTACCCATGAAGGGGTAAGCCGTTCACTGGCATGAAGCTTGCTGGTGTGACACTCGAATCAGGGCGCGCCGCAGGGGCGGCGAAACGACAGAGGAACTCGCATGGCACTCAGTCTCGGCGCATCGAAGACAGGCAAGGCGCCTGCATCGCAAGGGATAGCGCATCGCCTTGATGTCCAGCGCGCACGAGTCTGTCGCGCCGATGCCGAGACTCCCGTTCGCCCTGCTGCCATCCCGCCGCCTGATCTGCGTGACAGACACCACCTCGATGCCATCACCTTGCGCATCGCTACCTGCGCTGACCTTGAGGAGGCGTTGCCATCCGTGCTGAGAGAGCTGCTGGACATGCTGAACGGCTGTCCTGAAAGCGGCATGGCGCACTCCTCGATTGGCGAACTCTGTGTCGTGCATCGCGCACCCGGTCAGGCGACCAATACGGTGATTTCCCCTGCCGGCATCGCTCTGTCAGCCGCTGCGCGCCAGAGACTGCAGGAAGTCGTCAGGGATATCGGTCGCGATCCCGGCGCCCGACAGCAGGCGTCAGGTATAGCCGGCACGCCAGGTGGCGTGCTGATCGCCCTCACGGATGCCACTGACAGAGGGGAGACGGGCAGAGGGGCGACGGGCGATGACTGGTTGTGGCTTGGAGAGCCGGCAGCCGCAGCCCCCTCCCGCGAGACACCGCTGGCACACGCCGTCATCGACGCTCTGAGCCGTGGGCTGGCATTGCAGCAGCAACAGGCGCGTCACGCCGAAGACAGGCAGGCAGCGGTGGCACAGGCCCTGAAGAACGAACGCCGACAACTGGCGGCGGAGCTGCACGACACCCTCGCCCAGGAATTGAGTTACCTGCAGATGCAGAGCGCACGCCTGACACGTGCCGCCCGCCATGCGCCACAGGAGGTGCAGGCACTGGCTGAGGAGGTGCATACCCAGGCCCGGCGCGCCTTCCGCCAGACCCGTGAACTGATCAATGGCGCGCACGCCACCTGGGGAGACGCGCCGCTTGCCTGTGTGCTGGAGGCCTTGATCGAGGAATTCGAGACCCGTTCCAGCATGGTGTTCGAGCTCGACAATCGCATCCAGTCACTGCACCTCCCCGATACCCAGTCCCTGCAGGTGATGTTCATCGTGCGCGAAGCGATGACCAACAGCGTGCGCCATGCCCGGGCCACCCACCTGCGCCTGCAACTGCTCTATCAGTCCTCTGGGCCGCAGCCGGCGGCGCGGGTGTTGCTGACCGTCGAGGACAACGGCTGCGGGTTCGATCCCGCCGAGATCCCCGCCGCGCATTTCGGGCTGGGCATCATGCAGGATCGTGCGCGCCACCTCGGGGCCGAGTTCGCCATCACCCAGCCTCGCCAGGGCGGTACCCGCGTGACACTGAGCTGGGAGCGCCGCGACACATGACCGCGACACGACAGACACCCTCGACGCACCCGACACGTCAGACACTCCCGACAAGAGTGGTACTCGTCGACGACCATCCGCTGTTTCGGCGCGGGCTTGCCGAGCTCTTGAGTGAAGGTGGCCTGTTCGAGGTCGTGGCCGACTTCGATGATGGTGCGCATCTGCTCGAGCGCCTCCCCGCCCTCGCCCCCGAGCTGGTGATCGTCGACTGGCAGATGCCGCAACTCGATGGCCTGACCCTGATGCGCCATCTCAAGCAGCGTGATGCCGCCCTCAAGGTGGTGCTGCTGACCGCCTCCGACGATAGCCGTCATCTGCTGGATGCCATCCAGCAAGGGGCGGATGGCTACCTGATGAAGGACACCGCCCCCGAACGCATTCTCGAGCGCCTGCAGGCTGTCATCGACGGCAAGCTGGGGTTGGAGGAAGAGACCTTGCTGCTGCTGGCCAGGCGCCTGCAGCAGGACCACCGCCAGCGCTCGGCACGCGAACATGCACCGCCGGAGGGTGGCGTTCCCACGCCGAGTTCGGCCATGCCGCTGATCGAGGCGACAGACGCTGCCCTGGCTGACGGCATGGCTGAGGCCGAGACGGCGGACTGGCATCGCGGTCTGACCGAGCGTGAGCGCGATACCCTCAAATGGATCGGGCGCGGCCTCAGCAACAAGCTGATCGCGCGCGAGCTGGGCATCAGTGACAGCACGGTGAAGGTCTACGTCAAGAATCTGCTGCGCAAGCTGGATCTGCATTCGCGACTGGAGCTGGCCGCCTGGGTCTACGCCCACCCGCTGACGCCAGCGAGAGATGCCAGCCGAGCGCCCGCCGAGGACGCGACAAGCGCCAAAGAGGCCATGACACGGGCCGAAAAGGAGAGCCTGAGATGATGCGCTTCCTCGAACAGTTCGCCTCCGCCTCACCCGCCTCGACTGCCTCGCCCTTCAGCGCACAGGCGATTCTCGATGGCCTGAGTGATGCCGTGGTCGTGGTGGATGCTGACAGCACGCTGCTGTATGCCTCGCGTGGCTGGCAGGCCCTGAGCGGACACGAATCGAGCGGCTCACGGGAAGACACGCCAATCGCCTCTCGGACGGAGGGGGGCGGCACGGCACCGCGGCGTCTGCGGGAAGCACTGCACCCCGCAGATCACGCCCGCTGGGACGTGCTGGCCCAGCACGTGTCACGCCGTGAGCGGCCTGACTGCTGGCGATTGCGCATCCTCGGGCCGGACCACCACTATCGCTGGTGTGAAGTCCGTAGCCAGTCGCTCTCGCTGGCCTCGCCCTGGCCCGCCACGCTCACTCTGCATGACATCAGCGAGCGCGTGCAGCAGGAGCAGATCGACGCCGCCAACCTGCGCAGCCTGACGCGCCTGATCAAGGGCCTGCCCGCGATGGTCTATCGCGCGCGCAACAACCGCCACTGGTCGATGGAGTACATCAGTGACGGCTGCCTGGCCATCACCGGACTCAGCCCGCGCGACCTGCTCGATCATCCCTCCCTCACCTACGGCGACATGATCCACCCCGAGGATGCCGACCGCGTGTGGGACCAGGTACAGGCCGCCCTCCAGGCACACACGCCCTTCACCCTTGCCTACCGCATTCGTCACCGCGATGGCGACGTGCGCCGGGTACAGGAAAAGGGCCATGGCATCTATTCACCTGACGGCACGCCACTGGCCGTGGAAGGCATCATCTTCGCCGTCGACACCTCGGACCTGGCAGGGGATTCCGCATGATCCGGTGGGTATGGCACCGGCATCGCATACTCCTTTATGGCTACCCTTTCCGAGCAATGTGCAGCCAGGTCACATCTCGCTAGCCTGTTTCGTTGTCAGTGTTTCTCGACGTCATCACGTCACGAAACCTCAGGTAACGCATCAAGACACAACAAGAACAGGATGGTATCCATGACCCAACGTATCGCGATCATCGGCGCAGGCCCCAGTGGACTGGCTCAATTGCGCGCCTTTCAATCCGCAGCCGACAAGGGCATCGAGATCCCCGAGATTGTCTGTTACGAGAAGCAGGATGACTGGGGTGGTCTGTGGAATTACAGCTGGCGCACCGGCCTGGATGCCCACGGCGAGCCGGTCCACGGCAGCATGTATCGCTACCTGTGGTCGAATGGTCCCAAGGAGTGTCTCGAGTTCGCCGACTACTCCTTTGAAGAACATTTCGGGCGCCCTATCGCCTCCTACCCGCCGCGCGCCGTGCTGTTCGACTACATCAAGGGGCGTGTCGAGAAGGCTGGCGTGCGCAAGTACATTCGCTTCGGCTGTCCGGTCCGTCAGGTCACCTTCGATGAGACTACCCAGCAATTCACGGTCAGCGTGCATGATCAGGCGCTCGATCTGGTGACCCGCGAAGAATTCGATCACGTCATCGTGGCTTCCGGGCATTTCTCGACTCCGAACGTGCCGGAATTCCCCGGTTTCGCGACCTTCAATGGCCGCATTCTGCATGCGCATGATTTCCGCGATGCACTGGAATTCAAGGGCAAGGATCTGCTGTTGCTCGGCAGCAGCTATTCCGCGGAGGACATCGGCTCGCAGTGCTACAAATACGGTGCGCGCAGCATCACCACCAGCTACCGCACCGCCCCGATGGGCTTCAAATGGCCGGACAACTGGGAAGAGAAGCCGCTGCTGGTGAAGGTCGATCGCGATACCGCCTATTTCAGTGACGGCAGCCACAAGCGAGTCGATGCCATCATCCTGTGCACCGGCTATCTGCATCACTTCCCGTTCCTCGAGGAGTCGCTGCGCCTCAAGACTGCCAACCGCATGTGGCCGCTGGGGCTCTACAAGGGCGTGGTGTGGGAAGAGAATCCGCGCCTGTTCTATCTCGGCATGCAGGACCAGTGGTACACCTTCAACATGTTCGATGCCCAGGCCTGGTGGGTGCGCGATGCGATTCTCGGCACCCAGACACTGCCGGCGAAAGCGGCGATGCAAGCCGATAGCCAGGCATGGCGCGAGCGTGAGGAAACGCTGGATAGCGACGAGGCGATGATCGTCTTCCAGGGTGACTACGTGAAATCGCTGATCAGCGAGACCGACTACCCGAGCTTCGATATCGATGGCGTGAATCGCACCTTCCTCGAGTGGGAGCATCACAAGCACGAGAACATCATGACCTTCCGCGATCACGGCTATCGCTCCTTGATGACCGGCACCCTGGCGCCCAGACATCACACGCCGTGGCTTGAGGCGATGGATGACTCGCTGGAAGCCTATCTGGCCCAGCCGGCCGAGGCGCCATCCGACGAGGAGTCAGCTGCTCAGGCGACGACCACGCCGCTGGCCTCCTGACGCTTTCTGGTCACCTGACGCTCTTGTGAGAAGGAGCTGCGCGGATGACTCGCCAGGCACCAGGCGGAGGGGCTCCCTCCGCCTTTTCATGGCCATAAACATCAACAAAAACTCATATAGACTCGCATTCATGCAACGCATGTCTTTCGCTGGCGATTGAACGCCTCATTTTCCCGACACCTCACAAGGACGCCCGATCACCATGCGCATCACGCTCTATTTCCTGATCTCGACCCTGTGCGAAATCGGCTGGGCCACGGGCCTGAAGGTCGCCGACACTCCCCTGGAATGGGCACTGACGGTGCTGCTGGTCATCATCAGCCTGAGTCTGGTCACCCAGATCGCCAGGACACTGCCCGCCAGCACCACCTACGCCATCTTCGTCGGCCTGGGCACGCTGGGGACGGTGGTGACTGACCTGCTGTTCTTCGATCTCGAGTTCCAGTGGTCCACGCTAGGCTTCGTGGTGCTGATGCTGATCGGCATCATCGTGCTCAAGACGGCCCCCGGCGCGCCCGGCCACAAGCGGACTCACGCAAGTGCCACACCACAGACCACCGTCAGTGAATGAGCAGGAGGGATGACATGGATTGGGTCTATCTGATCGCCGCAGGCTGCTGTGAAGTCGTCGGCGTCACCGGTTTCAATCAATACGCCAACCACCGCCGCCGACGGGGTGTGCTGCTGGTCGCGCTGGGCTTCAGCGCCTCCTTGAGCCTGCTGTATCTGGCCATGGACACCATCAGCCTGGGCATCGCCTATGCCGTATTCTCCGGCATCGGCACCGTGGTCAGCGCCATCATCGGGGTGCTGTTCTGGCGGGAGCATTTCTCGTTTCGCCGCATGGCCTGCATCGGCCTCATCGTGCTGTCGATCGTCGGCCTCAACCTGACAGGCGGACATTGATCATTGCCATTCGTGCAATGACCAATTGCCGTCAGGTGCCTTTTTCTGTCGTCGGCAGTGCACTAGCCTCTCGGGCAACATTCGTGATCATGCCATTCAGGAGTCTTGCCATGAGCCTGTCCTTCTACGCCGTCAGTCACGAGCGCGGCTTCTCTCCCACGCCCCTGCCCATCTGGACCGACAACGGTGACGTGTCTGACCTCTTCGAGACCGAGGCGACACCAGAGGTGGTCCGTCAGGAGGTCGAGGGTGTCCCGGGCGCCTTCCAGCTGCTCAATGTGCTGACGCCTGCCGAGGCCGACAACTTCGTCGCCACCCTGGAGGCAATGGGCTTCGAGGAGGATGCGCCCGTCTCCCTGCCGCGTTCGGTACGCCACAACCACAACGTCAACTGGGTCGTCAGTGACGCCATCGATCAGGTCATCTGGGCGCGCTCGGCGCCACTGGTGACCGAGCAGATCCAGGGCGAAGGCGCAAAAGGCATCAATGCGCGCTTTCGTGTCTATCGCTACGAGGCCGGCGACTTCTTCAAGCCGCATACCGATGGTGCCTGGCCGGGCAGTCGCGTCATCAATGGCGAGATCGTCCAGGACGCCTATCCGGGCCTGATGAGCCAGTACACCTTCCTCATCTTCCTGAGCGATGGCTATACCGGCGGGCGCACCGAGTTTCTGGTCAGCCGTCGCGACCCCGAAAGGCCTGCCCAGTCACGGGACGACATCCAGACAGTCTCGGTCGCAACGCCCAAGGGCGGCGTGCTGTGCTTCCCGCATGGCTCGCACCCGCAGCACTGCGTGCACGCAGGCGAGCCGATCCGCGATGGTGCCAAGTACATCATCCGCAGCGATATTCTCTACTGATGACCACCTGCCGAGAACCTGCTAGCGACCGGCCAGCCGCTCGCGGCGGGCGAGCAGGAAATCGACCCAGGCACGCACGCGCGGGTTGTGCTGATTCTCGCGCGCGAAGACGACATGGATGCCAGTGTCGAAATCCGACGACGTGACCTGATGGTCCTCCAGCACCGCCACGAGGCGTCCCTGGTCCAGTTCTTCACGGATGGCCCAGAGCGGTTGCACCACGACACCAGCTCCCTCGAGGGCTGCCTGGGTCAGAATGTCGGCGTTGTTGGTACGCAACGCGCGTGCTCGCGCCGAGATGCGGTGCTCCCGCTCACCCTGCACCAGCCGCCAGTGATGATTGGCGGTGGTATAGCTGAAGGTCAGCAGGCGGTGCCGCTCCAGGTCCTCGGGCTGACGAATGGGCGGCTGGGCACTGAGATAGGACGGCGCCGCGGCCAGCACGAAACGCTGGTCGCTGATGTGCCGTGCGATCAGACTCGAGTCTTCCAGATGGCCGATGCGGATGGCGACATCGAACTGCTCCTCGATCAGATCCACACGCTGATCACTGCTGACGATATCCAGCGCCACCTCGGGGTAGCACTGCATGAATTCACTCACCAGCGGTGCCAGATAGAGGCGCGAATATCGCCACGGCACCGAGATGCGCAGCGGCCCCGCGACTCGCTCACTCAGCGTCTCGAGCTCATCCGTCAATTGAGCCACCTCGCCCAGGATGGCACGGAAACGGATCACGGCTCGCTCACCGGCAGGCGAAAGCCGCACATGGCGCGTGGTGCGCACCAGCAACGGCTCGCCCAGCTGTCGCTCCAGATGATTGACGTGACGCGTCGCCGTGGAACTGGCGATCTCCAGCTCACGCGCAGCCGCATTGAAGCTCTGATGCTCCGCCACCTTGAGGAAGGTGCGCAGTCGTTGGGTCAGTTCGTTCATGGCTCTCCACAGTGAATCCGCCTTTCACGTCGACACCGGACCTTGCGCCCGATGGCATTCGCCGATGCCGAGCATAACACCCTCGCCATCCGGGCTTCGCAGCGGCCACTTTCACTTGAGGCGGCTTTGCATATTAGCGGTTGCCTAACGCTTGCCTGCCACGGATACTGTATATAAATACAGCCATGACAGGAGAGCTTTCCATGACCGCATCTGCCCCCCTTGCCACTCACGAGACGTTGGCTCGCCCTCATCCCGCTCCTGCGCCATGTGAGCTGCCATACCCCCACATCACGGGGCGTGCGGGAATTTCCGGCTTTCCGTCACCGGCCGAGGATTACGCTGGCCGGACATTGGATCTCAACGAGCGGCTGATCAAGCGTCCGGCAGCGACCTTCTTCATGACGGTGGCAGGTGACAGCATGGAAGGCTTCGGCATCTACGAGAATGACACCCTGGTCGTGGATCGCTCCATCGACGCCCGCCCCGGACATATCGTGGTGGCGCTGGTCGAGGGCGAGGTGGTGGTCAAGCGCTACGAACTGATCGGCCAGCGGCCGTATCTGTGCTCCGGCAATGCCCTGTATCCGCCGGTGGCCATCGTCGATCTCGAGTGTCAGGTCTGGGGGGTGGTGCGCTCCGTCATCCACGAATACGCGGTATGAGCGCGCCGATGATCGGGCTGGTCGACTGCAACAACTTCTACGCCAGCTGTGAGCGAGTCTTTGATCCGCGCCTGGAAGGCCGCCCCGTGGGGGTGATGTCCAACAATGACGGCTGCGTGATCGCGCGCTCTCAGGAACTCAAGGCGCTGGGCATCGAGATGGGGACTCCGGCCTTCCAGCTGCAATCCCTGGTACGCGAGGGACGCATCCACCTGCTCTCCTCGAACTATGAGCTGTATGGCGACATGTCGGCGCGCGTGCGCGACGTGCTGGAGGAATACAGCGCGGGAGTCGAACCCTACTCCATCGACGAGATGTTCGTGCGCTTCGATGGCTTTGACCGCAACGCGATGCTGGCGCTGAGTCGTACCCTGCACCGCAATGTGCGCAAGTTCACCGGCATCCCGGTATGTGTCGGCGTGGCCCCCACTCGTACCCTGGCCAAGCTGGCCAACCGTACCGCCAAGAAGCGGCCGGAATTCGGCGGTGTCTGCGTGCTGGAACCTGCCGAAGTCGGCACCCAGCGCCTGCTGGAAGACACACCGCTGGGCGATGTCTGGGGCGTGGGCCATCGCCTGGTCGAACGGCTGGCACTGCAAGGGCTGCATACCGCCTGGGACCTGCGCTGTGCGGACCCGCGCGCCATCGGTCAGCGCTATTCCGTCGTGCTGGAGCGCACCGTGCGCGAGTTGCAAGGCACGCCCTGCTTCGAGATGAACGACCCCGATGATGCCCGTCAGCGCATCATGACCTCGCGCTCCTTCGGCCGCATGACCGATGACATGAATGAGCTCAAGGATGCCATTCGCCAGCACGCCCAGCGCGGCGCCGAGAAGCTGCGCCATCAGGGCAGCCAGACACGTGCCGTGCTGGTCTTCCTCAAGAGCAACCGCCACCGCCCGGATCTCCCGCAATACTCGCCCAGCACCATCATCGAACTCCCCGAACCGACCAGCGACAGCCGCGAGATACTCGCCGCCGCCCATCAGGCGCTCGAGCGTATCTATCTGCGCGGCTATCGCTTCATGAAGGCAGGCGTGATGCTGCTGGACCTCATCGACCAGCCCCGAGAGCAGCTCTCGTTGCTCGACAGCGAAGCCGATATCGCCAGACGAGAACGCAACCAGCAGCTGATGGCGACACTGGATGCGATGAATCAGAAGATGGGCCGTGGCACCGTGCGTCTGGGCGTCGCGCGCCCGGATGCCGCCTGGCAGCTGCGCTGCGCGCATCGCAGCTCACGCTATACCACCCGCTGGCAGGAGCTGAAGCGACTGGGGAGCCCCCCTCGGCTCCCTACAACGTCAGGCGCGACGCAAGAAACTCGACAAAGGCACTGATACGGGGCGAGAGCGTGCTGTTGCGGTAGTACACCGCCTGGATCAACTCACGCGGATTGGGCGACTGGACCTGCCCCGGCAGCACTTCTACCAGAGCGCCCGACGCCAGGTCATCGGCGAGCATGAAGCGGGAGATCAGCGCGATGCCGTGGCCGGCCAGGCATAGCTGGCGCATGACTTCACCGCTGGAGGTGGAAAGGTGCGGCGTCGTTTCCAGCTCCCGGGGCGCACCCTTGAGTGGCCAGCGATTCAGGCGACTGGGCGGCAGGAACCCCAGCAGGCGATGCGCCGCCAGCGCCGCGACGCTCGTCGGCGTGCCATGCCTTGCCAGATAAGCGGGGCTGGCGACCAGGTGCAGGGTCGAGCGCCCCAGTACCTTGGCATGCAGGGTCGAATCCTCGAGCTCGCCGATGCGAATGGCGACATCGGTGCGCTGCTCCAGCAGATTGATGATGTCGTCACCCGCCGAAAGCTCCAGGGAAATGCCGGGATAGCGACGTTCGAACTCTCCCACCAGCGGCACCAGCTGATGCAGGACGAAAGGACTGGCGGCATCGACCCGCAGACGGCCGCTGGGTTGATCACGCTGCTGACGCAAGACGTCTTCGGCCTCGCTCAACTGCTGCAGCCCTTCCCTTATGCGCTCGACGAAAGCACGCCCCTCGTCCGTCAGGGCGACGCTGCGAGTGGTACGAGTCAACAGCGGTGTCTCAAGCTCGCTTTCCAGCCGCTGGATGGCCCGCGACACCTTGGCCACGGGCACATCCCGCTGCTTGGCGGCAGCACTGAAACCTCCGCTGTCGACCACCGCCAGCAACCATTCAAGGTCTTGTGAGCGACTGCGCATGATGAAACTTCTCCCAGAAGACGATGGTCCTTGTCAGACCTTGATGACCCCTTGTTCGGCCCGAATCCTTGCAGAAATCGCAATGATCGGCACCTGTCAGCCACTTCTTGCACCACAATCACGCACCGCTTCCAAGCGATCACGCCATGGCCTTCCGTGCTCAGTTCCTGCCTCGCCGACTCTCCCCGGGGCGCAGCATGCGCACCCGCGCCTTGGGAGTACGGCGTGGCAGCATCGGCGGTTCGGGGGGCTGGTCGATCTTCATCGAGGCCTCGAGCTTGCTGAGCCCCACTGAGCCCCCCAGGGTGGTGGCGAATTCGGCGTCACCCTGCTCGCGCTGATTGTCTGAGGGCGTGCCCGACGTGCGGGGTTCACCACTCGCTGACAGGTCCGGTGGCGGGATGATGACCCAGGCGAAGGTCGGCAGCGTCAGATTCCAGTAGATGGCCGGAAGTCGAATCATCAATACCATCACGATGGCCGCGCCTGTCGCCCAGGCAAGCGGCATCCCGAGCTCGAGCAGCGCGATATAGAGAATCCCGCCCGCCAGCGACGCCGAGGCGTAGATTTCCTGACGCAGCACCATCGGCACGCGGCGCGCCAGTACATCCCGGATCATGCCGCCTGCCACGCCACTCATGGTGCCCATCACCACGACAACGATGCCCTCTACCCCCATCATGCGGGCCTTGTGAGCGCCCAGCACGGTGAACAGCGCAAGGCCGAAGGCATCCGTCACGGGCAGAAAGACCCGCGTCAGGCGGTGAATGTAGTGAAAGCCCAATGTCGCCACGCCCACCGTGAGCAGGATCACCCAGAGATAGATCGGCTGCTCGACCCAGAACACCGGTCTGATGCCCAGCACAAGATCACGCAGGGTGCCGCCGCCGATACCGGTCACGGCGCCGAGCACCAGCATGCCGATCGGGTCCATCCGCGAACGACAGGCCACGACGACGCCTGTCAGCGCGAAGATCATCACACCGGCCAGATCCAGCCAGGTTATCCAGTTCATACCCATAGCATCCTCAGACGACGAAACTGTCATTCATGCGCCACACGCGAGCGTGATGGCCGTTCATTCAGCGGCCAGTCCGCGACGCGCCGTCACGCTGGGCGCCTCACCGAAACGCTGTTGATAGGCACGAGAAAAGTGCGCCAGATGGGTGAAACCCGTGGCAAAGGCCGCCTGGGAGACACTGACCCGACTGTCGGCGAGCACCCGCTGTGCATGATCCAGACGCATGCCGAGATAGCATTGCTTGGGGGTCTCGCCGAATTGCGCCACGAACAGGCGCGTCAGCTGGCGCTGTGACTGCCCCGCGAGCCGGCAGACCACCGGAATGGGCAGGGCCTGGGCAAGATTGGCCTCCATCACCGCCAGCGCCCGCACGACACTGCGCGGCAACGACGAATCGCGCGGAGTCGGGCTCTCCACATTCACGGCCGTGCGCTGGTGCATGATCTGACGTCCCACGGCATCGGCCAGCGAAGGGCCATAGAGCCGCTCGATCCAGGCCAGCATCATGTCGATGCTGGCCGCCCCGCCGGAGCCGGTCAGACGCTCACCCTGCCATTCATAAGGGGCCGAGCTGACGTCCAGCTCAGGAAACTCCTGCTGAAAGGCCGGCACGCTTTCCCAGTGCAACGCCACCGGATGCCCCGCCAGCACACCGGCCCGCGCCAGAATGAAGGGGGCGGTATCCAGTCCCCCCAGCCAGGCACCATGGGCCGCCAGCCAACGCAGCACGGCACGCGACTCACTGTCGACACTCGCTTCTGGCTCATAGGACGACACCACCATCAGGCGCATCCGGGCCATGGATGCCGAGGTCTGTTCACACACCGCTTCCGGTGCCTGCCGGGGCTCCCCCGTCATCAGCTGATCGAGGCGACCATCGACATCGATACGGACCCCGTTGCTGGCCACCACCGCCTCACCATCCGCTGACAACAGCCGCCAGGCGAACAGATCCCGCCCGAAGCGATTGGCGACCCTCAAGGGCTCGAGCAGGCAGAACAGCGTCAACATCGAGAATCGCGGTACCAGCCAGACATTCAGCGTATTCTCGGCGGCGCCGGGCGCCAGCACGGGTGGTGAGTCCGGCCGCGGGTAGGGATGCGCGCCAGTGCTCAAGGGCTTCATGTCCAGCGCGGTCGGGGTATCAGGCATATGGCGATTTTCATCAATCCTTCGGCGGTTTTCATCAAACGATAATGACATTGGGGAAAAGAGACCAGTGACCCGTGCAGAATCGCGGCTTTCGATCGTCTGTCACCTGCCATCATCGCATCGCGTCTGATGACATAACGCATCACTCAAGCCACGCGAGTGATTCCATATGGCATCAGAATATCGACCTTGGGCGTAGCGACCTTAGGCGAAAACTCAATAAAAACCCATTTAATTCAGTGGCTTGCAAAGAGCAAGAAACTGGCATGCCATTTGCTATCCATCATGACAGGAGACGCCAACCAGCGCCTCTCCCCATGTCATCCAGGACAGGATATCGCCATGAGCATCGCCAGCTTCAAATCCGCCCACCGCCTGATAACGGGCCAACAGGCCTCATCACGCCTCAGTGAAGAAATCCTTCGCCTGGGCATGCGCTGCCCGATGGTGGTCACCGACCCCGGTGTGCTGGGATCGGGTACCCTCAAGCCGATCACGGATCAGCTCGATGTACTGAAGGCCAATGGCCAGCTGACCCATTACCGCATCTTCAGCGAGGTCAGTGCCGAGCCGGAAGTGCACATCGTGGAGGACTGCATGAGCGTCTACCTCGAGGCGCAGTGCGATGGCCTGATCGCGCTGGGCGGCGGCAGCGCCATGGACATCGCCAAATGCGTGGCGGTATACGCCACCCATGACGGCGATCTGGAAAGCCTGTTCGGGGAAGACAAGGCCCGTGTGCGTGGTGCACCGCTGATCGCGATGCCGACCACGGCAGGCACCGGCTCCGAAGTCACCAACATCGGCATTCTGTCTGACACCGAAGCACGCATGAAGAAAGGTATCGTGAATGACTACCTGCTGCCGGACGTCGCCATCGTCGCCCCGGAGCTGACGGTCAGCTGTCCCCGCCATGTCACTGCCGCCAGCGGTGTCGATGCTCTGGTGCATGCCATCGAGGCCTACCTGTCCAACTTCGCCACGCCCATCACCGATGCGCTGGCCATCAAGGCCATGCGCCTGATCATCAAGGCATTGCCCAAGGCCTATGCCAATCCCGGCAATCTCGAGGCGCGTGAAGCCATGGCCACGGGGAGTCTGCTGGCAGGCATGGCCTTCGGCAATGCGGGGGTCGGTGCGGTCCACGCCCTGGCCTACCCGCTGGGCGGGCGCTACCACCTGCCCCATGGCGTGACCAACGCCCTGCTGCTGCCGCATGTGATGCGCTGGAATGCGCTGGCCTGCGTCGAACGCTTCCGGGATATCGCTGAGGCACTGGATACTGCGCATCATGCACTCAAGGATGAGGCCGCGGCCGAACTGGTCGTCGAGCGCCTGCACCAGCTGTGCCGAGACGTGGACATCCCCAGTGGCCTGCGCCATTTCGACATTTCCGAAAAGGATATTCCTTCGCTTGCGGCAGATGCCGTCAAGGTGGAACGCCTGCTGCGCAACAATCCGCGCCAACTGACCCAGCACGACATCGAGTGCATCTATCGCGCCGCCTGGTGAAGCCCGTCAGGCATGAGCACTGCCCCTTCTCGTGAACACCATCTCCACCCCAGGTGAAGATGAATAACGATAACAACAGGAACGCCATCATGAGCCACTGGAAAACCCGCCAACCCGGAGAGGAAAGCCCCTACTACGCCCTGGGGCCTTTCAAGATTCGCCTGCCCTTCCTGCACTACCGATTCGAGCTGCCCGACTATCTGCAGGGACTTCTGATGTGCGCGGTGGATCTCGCCGCCATCCCGCTGATGACGGAGCTGCTGGGCATGCCGTTTGAAGCCGCCCTGGCCATCGTGATGCTCAACGGGCTGCTGTATCTCGTTCACCATCTGCTGGGCGACCCGGTCATTCCCGGCTGGATCACGCCGGCCATCCCTCTGCTGATGGCCTATGTGGCCACCTTCCCCGAGGGCGAGACGCGGGTGCATGCCCTGATCGCCTTCCAGCTGATGCTCGGGATACTGGCCATCGTGCTCGGGCGAACGGGGCTGGCCAGCAAGGTGGTCAACCTGATTCCCTCGGCCATCAAGGCCGGCATCATCATGGGGGCAGGCCTGGCCGCGATCAGCGTGGTCTTCAAGGAAGGCGGACGCTTCGACACCTATCCCATCACCATCAGCATCGCCGTGGGTCTGGCGTTCTACATCATCTTCTCGCGCCACTTCGCAAGGCTGAAGACCTCGAATCCGTTCTGGGGCAACCTGGGCAAGCTGGGGATCTTCCCGATCATCCTGCTGGCGATCATCGTCGCACCGCTGGTCGGCGAGGCTGCCTGGCCTGACGTGCAGTGGGGCTTCAGTCAGCCGGACTTCGTGACCATGTTCAGCCAGTACACCGTCTTTGGCGTGGGCTTGCCGCCGCTGTCGATGTTCCTGACCGCCCTGCCCACCGTACTGGCCGCCTATATCGTGCTGTTCGGCGATGTCCTGCAATCCAAGGCGCTGGTCGAGGAAGCCGATGAGTCACGGCCTGACGAGAAGATCGACTATGACGCCAACCGTGCCCACATGATCTTCGGTGGCCGCAATACGCTGATGAGCCTGTTCGGTCCGGACGTCACCATGTGCGGGCCGCTGTGGGCCGCCATGCAGGTCGTCGTGGTCGAGCGCTACAAGGAAGGCAAGCAGGCGATGCACTCGCTGTTCGGGGGCTCAGGCTCCTTCCGCTGGGGCACGAATACCGGCCTGCTGTTGCTGCCCATCGTCAGTCTGGTCCAGCCCATTCTGGGGATCGCGCTGGCGCTGACCCTGTTGATCCAGGGTTATGTCAGCGTACGACTGGGGATTCTCGAAGCCCGCAGCCAGCGTGACCTCGGCATTGCCGGCGTGATCGCCGCCGTTCTGGTGATCAAGGGCGCCGCCTGGGCCTTCGGAATCGGGATCGCCCTGTGCCTGTTGATCTACGGCAAGCGCTTCTTCTCGGGGGAAAACGACGAGACCTTCAGCCGCGATCTCGGCAAGGGCGATATCGACGCTCCCGCCAGTGACGTGACGCCAACCGTTTCCACGACATCCTCGCATTGACGTATCGTAACCCCATGGCCCCCCGCCGCCTGAGCGCGCGGGGGCTTCTGTCAGGGGAACCCTCAATGCAGAACGTGGAACAGGATCTCAAGCTGGAAGCGGCGCTGGCACTGCTGGAACGTCAGTCACTGGAGGCCGTCGAGGTCATCGACACCCGCGGCGAGGTGATCGGCGTCTTGACGCGCCAGGAAGTGGAATCCGCCGCCGAGCGCAAGGAACGCCTCGCCCGGTCGAATCAGCGCACCCTCGCCGCCGGGCCGGACGGCCCACCGGACACCGCCACGGACCTGCTGGCCGAGGTTCCGGTGCAGCGAGTGCTGGATGCCTTGCACGACGGGGTCTACATCACCGACGCCCTCGGGGTGACCGTGGCCATCAACCAGGCCTATGAGCGCATCACGGGGCTCAAGCGCAGTGATGTGCTGGGCCGGCACATGCAGGAACTGGTGCGCAGAGGCTATATCTCCAAGTCGGTCTCTCTGGAGGTCATCCGGGACGGCAAGCCCGTCACTCTGGTCCAGAGCCTGCACGATGGCCGCAAGATCCTGGTCAGTGGCCAGCCCATGCACGCGCGGGATGGCGCCTTGAGTCACGTCGTCACCAGCGTGCGTGATATCACCGAATTGCTGCGCGCCAAGCATGCCCAGGAGCAGTTGCGACAACTGCACTCCCTGCACGAGACCTACAGCGTCAACGCCGGTACCGACGAGCAGGCACTGGAACTCGTCACCAGCGAGGCCACGGCCGCTTGCTTCGCGCTGGCAGAACGCGTGGCCGCCACCGATGTGAAGGTCCTGATCCAGGGCGAGACGGGCACGGGCAAGACATTGCTGGCCCGCTATCTTCACGAGCACAGCGAACGCTCTGCCGGCGTGTTTCTGGAACTCAACTGTGCCGCCCTGCCCGAAGGACTGCTGGAGGCGGAACTGTTCGGCTATGCGCCCGGGGCCTTCACCGGTGCCAATGCCCGGGGAAAACAGGGGCTGTTGGATGTGGCCAATGGTGGCACGCTGTTTCTCGACGAGATTGGCGACCTGCCACTCTCGCTGCAGGCCAAGCTGCTGAAGGTCGTCGAGGAGCAACGTTTCATGCCTGTGGGAGGGACCGAGCTCAGGCGGACCAACGTGCGCCTGCTGACCGCGTCACATCATGACCTGGCCGCTCGCGTGAGGGAGGGGCGCTTTCGCGAAGACCTCTATTATCGCCTCAGCGTCGTCCCCATCACGCTGCCCCCGCTTCGCGAGCGCCGTGGTGAGGTCATCCCGCTGCTACGCCACTATCTGGGTCACTTCTGCCAACGCCATGCCCGTGTTCGCCACTTCGATCCCGAGGTGCTGGAACTGCTGGCCTCGCATCAGTGGCCGGGCAACATCCGTGAGCTGATCAACCTGGTCGAGCGACTGGTCGTCACCACCGACCAGACGCTCATCACGACGGACATGCTGCCCGCCGAATGCCTGGGGCCAGGCGGTCTCGCAGCCCTCTCTGTCGCTGCGACGATACCTGCCGGAGTGCGCGAGAACCACGCCACACTCACGCAATGCACCCAGGCTCTGGAGCGGGAACTGATCCACCGGGCGCTCGAGCGACATGCCACGACGCGTGCTGCCGCTTCCTCGCTGGGCATCAATCAATCGACACTGGTCAAGAAGATGCAGAAGTACGCCATCAGGCGTCAGCGGTGACCGGGGTCTCGGGCAGCGAGCGAGGTGACAGCACGCAGCGGTCCCTGCCTCTGGCCTTGGCGTGATAGAGCGCTTCATCCGCCTGATTCAGGATATTCTCGAAGTCGTAATCCTCCCCGCTGCCAGCGGCGGAGACCCCCACGCTGATGGTGACGATCCCCTGCTGCGGATTGCCCGCATGCGGTAGCGCCAGTCCGCTGACATGCTCGCGAATCTCCTCCGCTCGCGCCAGCGCCGCTTGCGGGGAGCAGGATGGCAGCAGCACCACGAACTCCTCCCCCCCGAAACGCGCCACGATGTCGACATCGGGGTGCACGCTTTCGAAGATGGCCGTCGCGATGCGCTTGAGGCAGACATCGCCTTTCACGTGACCGTAGTGATCGTTGTAGGCCTTGAACTGATCGACATCGATCATGGCGACGCCGTACTGGAGTCGGCGATCGACCTGCTTGCCGATGAGGGAACTCACCAGGCTGTCGAAGTGGCGGCGGTTGTAGACTTCCGTCAGGGGGTCGATGGAGGCAAGTCGCCGAAACTCTTCATTCTTCTCCGTGAACTCCTCGACCCGCAACTGCTCGCGCAGCAGCAACAGGTAGGAAAGCCGCTCGGCCTTCTCGCTGCGCAGATTGGAGATGATGGAAAACAGCGTGATGGAGAAGAACACCATCAACGCCATGAACCCTGCCGATTCGTAGGGGGCAGGATGGGCGGTGACCAGGTACAGCATCACGCAGAAATGGAAGGCCGAAGAACACAGGGCGTACCAGAAACGCAGCTGGAACAGGACATTTCCCACCAGCACGATGAGCCCGAGCGCGAACAGATCCAGAAAGGAATGCGGTGACACTGACAACTGGATCAACAGGGCCGTGAAGATCATCGCGAAGCACACGAGAGCGGTCATCAGCATCTCGCGCAACACCGGCGACACACCGCGCTTGAGCAGGTAGATGCAGAACAACGCGATGGGCGTCATCACTCCGACCCGGATGATGATGGCTTCCAGCATGTGATCCGGCCGAAAGCGCCAGTCATTGATCAGAAACAGCAGGTAGATGCTGATCGCCACCGCCCCCATGCAGACAAGCTTGTGACTGCGCTCTGCGTGGATATCCCGCTCGAACCGCGCCTCGATCTCGTCCGGGAAATCGATACCCAGCCCGCCGTTGCGGTGTATCTGCCTGTCCACCTGTACCATCAGATCATTCATCCACGCCCCCTCCCTTGAGGACAGTCAATCAATGATCACACTCTATACAAGGCGACACCGGTGAATAAGGCATGCGGGCCAAACGTGACAATCGTTCACGCTTGTCAAACGATTGTCCAAATATTCGAGACCACGGACATTGCCCCCACGCCCCGGCGGGTGGGACGAGGCGACGGGGTCCCTCCCGTCTCGCTCGTCATCCGTGATTCTCCCCCTGCAGGCGACAATCGGCAGTGCGCCCTCAGCGATCGGCAGGCGATGAAAAGCGCCACGGCGCGGCAATCCGGAAGAAGCGCCGCGTGACGGCCTCGTCCACGGGACGCGTGATCAGCGAGACCAGCACGAAGACCGGCAGATTGAGCATCAGGCCCCAGAAACCGGCGTGAATCCCGAGCGGATGCGGCCAGACGATGGTCAACAGCACCGTGACGACAAAGCCGGCGCAGATGCCTGCAAACACCCCGGCGGCCGAGGCACGCGGCCAGAAGAACATGCCGAGAAACGCCGGCAGCACCTGGGAGGCAAAGCCCAGCCCGATCAGCAGGATCATCACCAGATTGCCCGGCTCGATGATGGCCAGCGGCGCGATGATCAGAAACATCACCGGGAAGATCAGCCACCGTGCCCATTGGCCGGCGCGTGCATCACTGAGCTTGAGCCCGGGCTGCAGCACATCCCGGCTCAGGCTCAGGGCTACCGAATGGATGAAGGGCTCGCTGGAGGACATCGAGGCAGCCAGCGTCCCCGCCCCCAGCAGCCCCACCAGCCAGACCGGCATGTTGGCCATCGCGTACTCCAGCACCACCGTATCGGCACGCTCAAGCTCGGGCAGGCTGAAGATGCCGATGAAGCCCACCACCACCAGCGGCAGGATCACCACGTAGTAGGTCGGCAGCCAGCTGGCGCTGCGGCGGATGGTCTGCGCGGAGGAGGCGCTCATCCATTGCGTCCACACCGGTGGCATGAAGGACAGCATCGAGACGATGATCGAGGTGGTCCAGAAGCTGAAGCTCATGTCGCCCCCCGCCCCCGGCAGGCGGAGATACTCGGGATGTGACCGCTCGAGGCGCTCGAACACTCCGCTGAAGCCCCACTCCCCCGTGGCCAGGTGCGCCGCCCACAGGCCGATGACCCATGCCACCACCACCATCAGCACGCCCTGGAAGACATTGGTACGCCCGATGGCGCGCTGACCACTGACGAACAGATACACGGCGATCGCCGCAAGCACCAGCAGCACGCCGGCCCACAGCGGGATACGCCCCCCGCTCATCACCAGCAGGATGTAGGCCGAGCCGATGGTCTGCAGCACCGCATAGGCCGCCGAGGCGATCGACATCACCAGCGCCGAGAGCGCGCCGAGTGCGGGGCTCTGATAGCGATCCGCGATCGCGCTTGCCTGGGTGACATGCCCGAACTGCTCACCGAATTTCCACACCTTGGGCCCGAAGTACCAGGCCACCAGCGCCAGATAGGCCAGATAGATCGCGACATAGAAGACCGGCACTCCCTTGCTGTAGGCCCAGCCCGGCGCGCCCATGAAGGTGTAGGCACTCACGCTGCCCGCCGCGATCAACAGATACAGTGTCATCGGCCCCATCGAGCGGCCGGCCACGCCCCACTGCTCCAGCGAATCCATGCGTCGGCCGCCGCGCGCGCCCAACCCGATCAGCATCGCCAGCGCGATATAGCCCAGGGTCATCATCAGCGGCACGCTGCCCTGCCAGGACGTGAGGGTCAGTGACTCACTCATGTGACGCCCTCTCATCCTCGCGCGGCGCGCCATCCTCCTCATCCGGCAACATTCGATTGCCCAGCAGCATGGCCCCGCTGCAGGCGAAGATGATCAGGTAGCTCCAGAGGATCAACGACGGCATGCCCCACAGCGAGCTCTGCTGATTGACCCAGCCGATCACCGGCCAGATACCCAGCGCGATCAACAGCAGAAAGACCGCCAAGAGACTCCAGCCTCGCCAGCTGGCAGGCATGACGACGCATGGCAGGCGTGACGTGGAGGCAGCCTCGCCGGTGTCCGGCGCGGAGGAAGGAGAGGAAGACGACGAGGTGTCAGGCGTAGCCAAGACAAGCTCCGATATGAACAGGGAGTGAATGAAAAATCTCGGCGCGCAGTGTAGCCGCTTGAAGCGCGGCTGGGGAGTTGCCATGAGGGTAAAAGGTCTGACCGCCGGGGATGTCAGTGGTCATGCTCGATCACCTCATCCGTTCAGAGTCAGGTCAGAGTCAGGGCAGAGTCCGGTCATGCGGATGCGATGAGTTTCCACCAGCGCTGAATGGAGGGCATCGGCTGGCTGTGGTAGCGTTCGCGCGATCTTTCATCAGACAAGACGCATTCAACCAGGGAGCATCGAGAGGTGCTTGATCCCCAGGCCTCCTGAGCAGAAATTCTGCCGAGAGCCGCCTCCTGAGATGCCTCGCTCACTTGCAGCGCGCTGAGCGAGCTCTCCCTCATCTACCGACAAGGCATTGGTACCGTGACCCCCATCTTCGAAAAGGACATTCGATATTTCACTCGGCACGAACAGGACTATGTCGCCCCGATCCGCAGACGCAAGCTATATACCGCCTGGAGCCTGGCGCTGGTAGGCATCCTGCTGGTGGGTCTTTCATGCGTATTCCTGATGGCGCCATTGCTCTTCCCGGAGAAGGACAGCCTTCCCTGGCCTGCCGACCTGGTGGTGATCGTCATCGTGTGGGTGGGCCTGTTTCTCATGAGCCTGCCCTACCACGCCCGTCATGGCATGCCACCGACGGCAGGACGGATGACCGGGCAGCTTGAGGAAGTGACATCCTCGACCCCCACTACCCCTCCGGACTCGATCATCGAGGACAGATTTCAAAGACAGGGATGGAAACAGACACATGAAGGCATCAGCTATCACTCCAGCAACCCCAGAAAGATCACCACTCGCCACTACTATCTGGGCAATACTCGCCTGATCTTGCCTCCCGGGGCTGATGACATCGTCCGTCCAGCCCTCGGCGAGGAGATATCCGTCATTGGTGCCCATGTCCCTGACGGCGTATCGCCACCGTTTCGGACTCTCTTCCCGTTCTTGAGACTCGCGCGCCAGGGAAGCCCTGACCACGGCTACATGGTCGTGCTGCAATATGACGACAAGATCAACATCGATGGTGTCCTGGAGAAGTACGGCAAGCACTTCTTCTGGCGGCGCAGGATGAGGAAACCTCTGCTGGCTCTGGTCATGGTGCTTCTGCTCATGCTGCCTTTCCTCTCCTCCCTCATCATCGCCCTCATCGATCACTTCTCCGAGGGGCTGGGTCCCGGGTTGACCTACCCCTGGTGGGCCGCATGTCTCTGCCTGGTGCTGTCCTTCCCGGTGATCTATCTCAAGACCCGAAAGGCGCTGATCGGCAAGAGCGACAGGATCGATTATCAGGAGCAGCTCAAGGGCTGATGGATACACGACTCAAGAACACGCTGCTCAACACAGCAACGCCGGACCTCGATGAGGCCCGACGTTCTTGAGGCGAAAGACTGTCCTGACTGGCTCAACCGACGATGGCGTTGAGCATCAACAGCGTGATGATGGAGATGGCCCAGGCGAGTGTCGTCGGCAGGGTCAGCACCAGCATCTGATGCTTGGTGCTCTTGACGCCGAGCATGCGATTGACGACCCAGAAATAACTGTCATTGAAGTAGCTGAAGAACATCGCGCCGATACAGGCGGCCTGCGCGGCCAGCACCATGTTGACGTCCGGCATGCCCATCAGGATCGGCGCGGAGATCGAGGCTGCGGTAATCATCGACACCGTGCCGCTCCCCTGGATGAAGCGCACCAGGGTGGCGATGATGAACGGGATCAACAGCGGCTGAAGCCCCAGTGCCGCGACCTGCATGGCGATGTAATCGCCGCCGCCACTGGCACGCAGTACCGAGCCCAGTGCACCACCGGCACCGGTGACCAGCAGGATGATCCCCGCCGTCTCGACGCCCTTTTCCAGATGATCGAAGACTTCCTGCCTGGGGGTCTTCGGCATCAGGCCATAGATGGCGACCAGCACGCCGATGCCCACGGCGATTACCGGGTTGCCGATGAAGGCGATGGTACTGGTGAGCGCATTGCTGGTATCGCCCATCACGGCGCTGACCAGCGTGTTGAGGAAGATCAGCGCGATGGGCAGGCCGATCGGCATGCAGGACATCAGCAGGGACGGCAGCTCTGATTCAGGCAGCATGCTGTCGGTGTCATGCTTGACGCTACCTTCGAAACCACCCGGCTGGGACTCCAGCATCGCCTCGATGCGCGGGCCCATGATACGGGCATAGATGACCAGTGCAATCAGCGCCGGCGCGGTGATCACCAGGCCCCAGCCGATCATCAGACCGATGTCGACACCGAAGATACCCGCCACGCCCAGCGGACCCGGGGTCGGTGGCACGCTAGAGTGGGTGATGATCAGGCCAGCCGCCAGCGCGATGCCCAGACCGATCACCGAACGTCCGCTGTTGCGCGCCAGTGAACGCACCAGCGGATTGAGGATGACGTAGGCCGAATCACAGAAGATCGGGATGGAGACGATGTAGCCCGTCAGCGCCATCGCGGCCTCTTCCTTGTTCTTGCCCAGCAGATTGAGGATGGCATAGGCCATGCGCTGTCCGGCACCGGTCACCTCCAGCACACGCCCCATCATCACGCCGAAGCCGATCACGAGACCGATGGTGGAAAGCGTCTTGCCAAAGCCGGTGGTGATGGCACTGATGACCTCATTGGGCGGCATGCCACCGATCAACCCCGCCAGAGAGGCGGCGATGATCAAGGCCAGCAAGGCATGCACGCGGGTCTTCAAAACCAGATAGATCATGACGAAGATGGCGATACCCAGGCCGATGATGACCTGTGGCCCCGCGACGGCGGCGTCTGTCATGGGTGATGCTCCTGTCGATTGTTATTGTGTGGCGTGCGGTGTCGGCGCTGCCGTCTGGCATGTCACCGATCGTTGTTATTGACGTACGGGTGTGACGAGCAGGTCTGGCGAAGGTGTCTGGCGAGCTCGTCCTGGATGAGATGCCCGAACGCTGGCTAGGCGATGGCGCTCTCGTCACGGTAGGCATTGAGAATCTCGTGCAGGTCGGCATCGCCGACGAAGCCCAGCGCACGCGCCTTGCGGGTGTCAAAGCGCGCCGGCCAACTGCCGACGATGGCGGTGATCCGCGGGTCAGGCTCATGCTTGACGAGGGCCAGCGCCTGCTCGCCGGCGATATCTGCCAGCGCCTTGAGCATCTCGGCGACGCTGACGGTGATGCCCGGCAGCATGAAGCAGCGCGAGAGGCCGAAATCAGCCGCCGGCACTTCCGCACCCTGGATCAGGGCCGCGACCACGCGACGCGGCGACATCACGAACATCTCAAGCTCGGTCGGTACCGGGCAGATGGCGGTTTCGCCATTGAGCGGTTCGCGCAGGATTGAGGAGGCGAAGCTCGAGGCCGCCGCGTTAGGGCGCCCCGGGCGCACGATGATGGTGGGCAGGCGCAGCACGCAGCCATCCACCAGACCGCGACGGCTGTAATCATTGATCAGCAGCTCCGACATCGCCTTCTGGGTGCCGTAGGAGTTCTGCGGCACCAGGGCGGTCATGTCGCTCAGCGTTTCGGGGAGATCGCCCCCGTAGGCGGCGACCGAACTGGCCATCACCAGTCGAGTGCCATTCAATCCGCGTGCCGCGCAGCCTTCCAGCAGCAGACGAGTCGCGTCGAAATTGACGCGCATGCCGAGTGCCAGATCCGCCTCGGCCGCCGAGCTGACCACGGCTGCCAGGTGATAGATCACCGCAGGCTCGCCCGCCAGGCAGCGATCAAGCACCTCGGCGTCGGCGATATCACCGGCGATGATCTCGACATCCAGCGAGGTGGCCGGCTTGGCTGCCAGACATGACGCCGCCTCGGGACGTGGTGCCTCGATCTGATCCAACAGGGTCAGGCGTGACAATGGCTGGCCGTTCAAGCTGCCCTTGTCGATCAGGGCCTCGGTCAGGCGCTGACCGAGGAATCCGGCGGCGCCGGTAATCATGACGTACATCGTGTGGACTCCTTGCCAGCCGTCGGCATGACGGCCCATGGCGTGTTGTCGTTGTTATGGTTGTTGGCGTTATCGGCGTTGTTGCTGGCTTGTCTGATGATCAGGCGGTGCCGGACAGGCCGTCGTTGAGCCCGAAAGCCTGTCCCCAGCCGAGGCCTGCGCGCGTCTCACCGCGTGGACGATATTCACAGCCGATCCAGCCGTCGTAGCCCAGGCTTTCCAGCCGGGCGAACAGCGCCGGATAGTGCACTTCCCCCACATCCGGCTCGTGACGGTCCGGCACGCCGGCGATCTGCACATGGCCCATGTGTGCGAACTGCGCCTCCAGATTGCGGATCAGATCGCCCTCGACGATCTGGCAGTGGTAGAGATCGAACTGCACCTTGAGGTTGGCGGCGCCGACCCGGGCGAGAATCTCGCGTGCCTGCGCCTGGCCACTCAGATAGAAGCCGGGCATGTCGCGCGGGTTGATCGGTTCGATCAGCAGTGTCTTGCCGACCTTCTCAAGCTCTGCGGCGGCGTAACGCAGGTTGCTGAGGTAGGTCTCGGTGCAACGGGCCCGCATGGCGTCATCCGCACCCTCCGGCACCAGCCCCGCCATGGCATGCACGCGGGGACAATCGAGTGCCTGGGCATAGCGAATCGCCTCGGCCACCGAGGCCCGAAACTCCTCCTCGCGGCCCGGCAGACAGGTCAGGCCGCGCTCACCGGCCTCCCAGTCGCCCGGCGGCAGATTGAACAGCACCTGCGACAGCTGGTGTTCATCGAGCCTTGCGCGCAGTTCTTCCGGGGAATAGGCATAGGGGAAGAGATATTCGACCCCGCGAAAACCGCTGTCGGCCGCAGCCGCGAAGCGATCGAGAAAGTCATGCTCGGTGAACAGCATGCTGAGATTGGCGGCCAATCGGGTCATGTCAGATCCTTGGATGTCACAGACGAAGAGGTCATCACTCAGGGGCGGCCGAATTTGGCTTCGAGTTCCGCCACCTGTTCCGGGGTCATCCCACGTGGGTTCTTGCCCTGCAGCAGCAGGAACAGCTTGGCGGTTTCCTCAAGCTCTTCCGTGGCATAGACCGCCGCTTCCAGGGTCTTTCCGGCCACTACCGGGCCATGATTGGCCAGCAGCACGGCGCAGTGCTTGCCGGCCAGGCCACGCACCGCATCGCCCAGCGCGGGGTCGCCCGGCATGTAGTAAGGCACCAGCGGCAGCTTGCCGACCCGCATCACGTAATAGGCCGTCAGCGGCGGAATGCACTCACACGGATTCACATCCGGCAGGCAGGACACCGCCACCGAGTGGGTCGAATGCAGGTGGACGATGGCACCCGACTGCGGGCGCTCGTCATACATGGCGCGATGCAGGAAATGCTCCTTGGTCGGCGCGTCGCCATCGATCAACACGCCCTGGGCATCCAGGCGTGAGATGCGCGCCGGGTCCAGGCGCCCCAGGCAGGCATTGGTCGGCGTCATCAACCAGCCACCATCGTCCAGCCGCTGGCTGATGTTGCCGCTGGAGCCCATGGTCAAGCCGCGGTCGAACAGTGACTTGCCGTAGGTGGCGATCTGCTCGCGCAACACGTTGATGTCGTGCCGTGACTGACTCATGCGGTCTCCTCGCGGGGATTCATGGCATCCAGCACATCGAATGCCCGAGTAAAGAAGTCTTCGCCGCCGAAGTTGCCGGACTTGAGGGTCAGCGAGAGCATCGCCTCCGGCTGCGAGGGGCCGGCGGCCGGGTGCGGTGCCTGTGTCCAGGGCACGCCGGGGTCGATCTGACCGCCGATGCGCAGCTCACGGATGTCGAGTGCCGAGACCACCGCGCCGGAGGTTTCTCCCCCCGCCACCAGCAGGCGCCCGACCCCTTCGCTCACCAGCATGCTGGCCAGACTGGCCAGGGCGCACTCGATGAGTTCACCGGCCTGCTTGACGCCCAGTGACGCCTGCGCCGCCTTGACGCTTTCCGGCTCGGCCGAGGCGTAGATCAGAAATGGCCTGGGGTCCGCCGCCGCCAGTTGCTCACGGGCAAAGTCGAGTGCCGCCTCGAAGTGGGCATCGCTCGCGTTGAGCTTGACGGGGTCCAGCGCGAAGGCGGCATGCTGCTGGGTGAAGTGCGCCACCTGCTTGAGCGTCATGCGCGAACAACTGCCGGACAGCACCATCGCGGCGCCCTGCGCCGGGGCCAAGACCGCCGCATCATCGATCTTCGCAAGCCAGCCCTTGCGGCGGTACTGGGCAGGCAAGGCCTGCGCGAGGCCAGAGCCGCCGGTGACCAGCGCGTGCTCCACCAGCGTCTCGGCCAATACCTCGAGATCACGCTCGTCGAGACTGTCGCAGACCACATGACGCACTCCTTGCACCTTCAGCGTGGCAAGTCGCTCACCAGCGGCCTGCGCTCCCTCACTCAACGTGGCGTGGTTGAGCAGCCCCACACCATGGGGCGTCTGGCGTGACAGCACGCGCACGATGTCGGCATCGGTCATCGGGTTGAGGGGGTGATGCTGCATGCCGCTGTCATTGAGCAGACGGTCACCCACGAACAGATGCCCCTGATAGACACTGCGCCCGTTGATCGGGAACGCCGGCACGAAGGCGGTCTGTGTGCTGTCCAGCGCCTCCAGCAGCGCATCGGCGACCGGGCCGATATTGCCCTCCGGCGTGGAATCGAATGTCGAGCAGTACTTGAAGAACAGCTGGCGAGCCCCCTGGGCCTTCAACCATTCAAGCGCCGCCAGCGATTCACTGATCGCCTGATCCACCGGGCAGCTACGCGACTTGAGCGCGATGACCACGGCGTCCACTTCGCTGAGATCCAGCCCGCTCCCCGTCCCTTCCTGCAGCGCGTCCTGGGGGACCCCGATCACCTGCACGGTGCGCATGCCGGCACGTACCAGGTTGTTGGCAAGATCCGTCGCGCCGGTGAAGTCATCGGCGATTCCGCCCAATACGATCGGCATCACTGCGCTCCTTCATCATTGGCGGCCGGCAGGCTGAAGCTGCCGAGACGCTGATAGACCTTGATGACGGCCGAGTCATCCTCGCGCCCGAAGCCTGCACCACTGGCGGCGGTGAACTGCTGCAGGGCACTGCCCGCCACCGGCATGGCAAGCTTCAGCTCACGCCCGGTGCTGTGCACGATGTTCAGGTCCTTGACGAAGATGTCGACGGCCGACAGCGGCGTGTAATCGCCCTTGAGGATGTGCGGCACGCGATTCTCGAACATCCAGGAATTGCCCGCAGAATGGGTGATGACGTCATACAGGGTGTCGGGGTCGATCCCCATGCTCATGCCCAGCGCCATGGCTTCAGCCGCCGCCGCGATGTGCACGCCGGCGAGATGCTGGTTGACCAGCTTGACGCTGGAGCCCGGGCCGGCGCCGTCGCCCAGCCGATAGACATTGGCCGCCATCGCCGCCAGCACGCGTTCCGCCTTGACGTAAGCCGCTTCACTGCCGGAGGACATCACGGACAGCTCACCGCTGCGTGCCTTGACGGCGCCGCCGCTGATCGGGGCGTCGAGCAGCTCCAGCTGCATGTCGTTCAGACGGGTTTCGAGATCACGCGCGAAGCTCGGCGCCACGGTGGCGCACTGGATCACCAGGCTACCCGGCGCGAGTCGCTCGGCCAGACCGCCCTCTCCCTCGGCCCCGAACAGCACCTGCTCGACCTGATCGGCATTCACCACGACCAGCACCACCACCTGACACTCGGCCGCCAGTGCCAGCGGCGAGGCCACCGTGCGCCCCCCTGCCGCGTCAAACGCCTGACAGGCACCAGGCGAGATATCACAGCCGATCACGTCCAGGCCTGCTTCCAGCATGGCGCGCGCACTGCCCATTCCCATCGCGCCGAGGCCGACAAGGCCGATCACTGGTGAAGTCGTTACTGCTGTCATCTGGCGTCTCCCGCTGAACCTGTTCCGAGTGACGATCAAGGCGGCCTCTTTCAGCGACATCGATCTGCACTTCCATGAATGTTAGCGCTACCATGTTAGCGCTAACATCATTAATAGATTAGGCTCCAAGCCACGACAAGCGGCAGATGAGAAAACGCGACAAATGTCTAATCAATCAGAATCATCCCGACGCAGCCGCAAGGGGGCCATGCAGCCGACCCTGAATGATGTGGCCCGGGAAGCCGGCGTCTCGTCGATCACCGTCTCGCGCTACTTCAATAGTCCCGACAGCGTGCGCGAGGCGACACGCCTCAAGGTCGAGGCGGCCATCGAGAAGGTCGGGTACGTGCGCAACCTGATTGCCGGCAGCCTGGCCTCGGCCACCAGTCGCGTGATTCCTGTCATCGTGCCCTCGCTGTCCAACGTGGTGTTCATCGACGTGATCAAGGGGCTCCAGGAGGAATTCGAGGCGCACGGTTATCAGCTGCTGCTGGGCAAGACGGACTACGATCTGGCTCGCGAAACCCAGCTGATCCGTACCTTTCTGGGCTGGTCGGCCGCGGGCCTGGTGGTGACGGGACTGCGCCATGACGAGGCGACACGCCAGATACTGGAGAACTGGAATCAGCCGATCGTGGAGATCATGGAGCTGGGGGAAGGGTTGGATCTGAACGTGGGGATGGATCATGTCGCCGCCGGACGCGCCATGACCGAGCACCTGCTGGCACGCGGGTATCGCACGATCCACTTCGCCGGTGCCGAACTCGATCGCGACTATCGCGCGGCGATGCGCTACGCCGGGCACCGTGAGGCGCTGGCCGCCGCCGGCATCGAGGAGGCTCCCCTGCTCGACCTGCCCGTGCGTCAGCAGATGACCAGCGGTGCGCAGGCGCTCGAGCGCATCCGCGAGAGCCACCCTGACTGCGACGCCATCCACTTCGCCAACGATGACATGGCCTGTGGCGCGATTCTCGCCGCCGCGCGGCTCGGCGTGAGTATCCCGGACGACATCGCCATCGCCGGCTTCAATGGCCTGCCCATCGGTGAGCACGTCACCCCGCGTCTCACCACCATCGTCTCACCGCGAGAGCAGATCGGCCGTGTGGCCGCACGCAAGTTGCTGGCACGCATCCAAGGCGAGCCCGTGGGTGAGCAGAGTCACGACCTGGGGTTCACGCTGCGGGTCGGTGATAGCACCTGAACACAGCCTGAGCACACACAAGCTCAGCGCATCACCCACGCCATCAACAGCTGGCCCAGCGCGACACACACGAAGACACTCAGGCCCGCCAGCGTGGAGGAGAAGCTGGCCAGCGCCACGGACAGCAGTGCCGCGACGCACAGCAGACGCGACGGCAGGCTGATTCGACGACGGGATACGCTTTCTAGAGGCGGAGGACTGACGGGACGCTTGAGGTTGGCGAAGAATTCCGCCAGCCGTCGCGCGCGTGAGAACGGGCGTCTTGGCGCATACAGATAACGGGCGAGGAACAGGAAGCCGACGACAGTCACGATCTGGATGACCAGCGATATCGCCAGCTTGATGTCGACCAGCTGGGATTCCGGGAAGCCCGAGAGCCAGGGCAGACGCTGCAGTGTCGGCATGTCGAGCCAGAAATAGCTGCCAAGCGTGACCGTGATCCCCACCAGCACACTGCCCCACCCGGCCCAGTCAGGCGCCCCCGTTCTGAAGAGCACCATCAGGGCCGGGAGTGCCAGCGGCATCTGCAGCAGCACACCGAACATGATCATGATGTCGAACAGGCTCACCAGCTCAATGCGACTCAGGACGATGACGAACAGGACGACGATGACGCCCTGCACGACACCGAACATCCGTCCCAGACTCACCAGTCGCGTTGCCATGCCGGAGGTCTGCTCGAGCAGTGGCATCACGAGTCGCATCATCACGCCGGCATCACGATTGAAGGCCGTGGTGATGGGCGCGATGGTGACCGCCAGCATGGCGGAGATCACCAGTCCCAGTACACCGGACGGCAGGTAGTGGATGATGAAATGCACATAGGCCACGTTGGCCGCGTCATTGCCGAGCGCGGGATAACGTGCCGCCAGGTCGATGCCCGCCGACCCCAGCAACCAGGGCGGCAGGAACCAGGTCACGGGCCCGATCACGAACAGCACCGATGCCAGGCCTGCCGCCTTGCGCGCTTCGCCGTCATCTGCCGTAGTGAGGAAACGATAGCTGGAGGTGGCATTGTTGATGCTGATGCACTGCTTGACCAGCATGGCCAGTGACCAGATCCCCATGATGAGCAGGCTGTTGTGTGAACTGCCGATCCAGAAATCCCGGTTCGACTCAGGGAAGCTCAACGATCCGTTCCACATCAGCGTGAGGCAGAAGCCACCGATGACAAGCGTGAGAATCGCCAGCTGCATCATCTGGATGAAGTTGTTGGCCGAGACGATCCACACGCCGCCCACCAGGGTAATGGCGATGATGAGGCTGCCGATCAGCACGGCGATGCTCACCACCGGAAAGCCGAAGACCGCGCTCAGGAAAAGCGAGACGCCGTAGAGGCCGATGGAGGCGGTCATCAGCGTCAGGAAGATCTGACTGATGACATACACGAGTTGCGTCGTCTTGCCGTAACGCAACTCGAGAATGTCGGAATAGGTGCTGACCCTCAGCCGGCGGAAACGCGGCGCGAAATACAGCGCCGCCAGCAGAAAGCCCAGCGCATTGCCCCAGAAGATCACCAGCACGGCAAAGCCATCCTCGTAGGCCTTCTGGGCGGCCCCGGTGAAGGTCCAGGCGGAGAACTGCGTCATGAACGCCGTACTCCCCGCCATCCACCAGGGCACGTTGCCGCTCCCCCGGATGAAGCTGTCCGGCGTCTGGCTGCGACGTCGATAGACCAGGATCGTCAGCACGATCAGGATGATGGAGAAGAACAGTGCGACTCTATCCAGCTGTGTCATGTGGCTCCCTGCCGATCATTCCCGTGCCGACGCACATTCCTGCACTCTCGAACACAAGTATGCGGGGGCTCGAGAGTGCCCTTCCCCATCATGAGGCGTGATACTGACGCCGGGCGCGCAAGACTTGCGCGCTCATCTGTCTAGCACTTCATGATCAGTAATAATATTTCAAGCCAACACGCGTCTTGAGCTGACGCGTATCGGAACTGGAACTGGAACTGACATCCGCGAATTCCAGATACGGGAACCATGACCCCATGCGACGCCCCGCACTCAGAATATAATCGTAGTTCTCGCGGGTATTGTTGTAGATGTCCTTGTCTTCGTTGCGATAATAGTTGGCCTCCAGCCAGTATTTATTCTTGCCATGGTTGTAGGACATGGTGAAGGTGATCTTGTTCTGTTCATAATCATCATTGGAATCTTCACTGTAGTTGGAGTATTCCCGACGATAGCGCAGCGCCGTGGTCAAGGGGATACTGCTGGCCTTGTAGCCGACACGCAGCTGCGGCTTGATCGTGTACTTGCCATCCCCGAACGCGATGGGCATGCCGGGTTGGATATACCAGTTATCGTCCAGCTTGAACTTGAAGCCCCAATCGATCTCGCTGTCACCGCGCTCCAGATTCCCCATCGCGGGTTGTGAGCCATCTTCACGTTTCTCGGACGCAAACTTGGATTCCAGCCCGTAATAGAAGTTGTCGATGGAATCGCTCACCTTGACTCGGGTGGCATGTTGCTTGGCGTGATGCTTGTATTCATGACGAATATCCAGTGTCACGGCCTGGGCGCTGGTAGTGAACACCAGTGCGGCAATCGAAAGGGAGATCTTGTTGTAGTGTTTCATGGCGTACCTCATTGTTTTTATGGGGAGTCAGTCAATTGACTTGCAGGCAACCTGCGTCCTGTCGCGTGCCCGGCATTGGCTAGCGCGTGGGTTGCCTTGTGTTGGCATCGGCGTACTGGATCGATCCAGACGCCAGATGCAGGCCGCAGAATCCCCTGCCGATGGCGCAAAGGCGCATCGACTCTCCTTCTGATGTGGTCATTGGCGTTGACCGAGTCAGGAGTGGGGATTCGGGTTCGGGGTATCAGAGGTTCACGGAGCGAGTGGCGCGCACGAATGGCGAGCCAAGTGAGCGACGAGGCACCAGGTGCCAGCGCCGCTCACCATCACGCCGCGTCAGCGCGTACTGCCATCGCTGACCAGGCGCTCTTCCCTGGAATGTGACGTCTTGTCGATGGAGGTCACCAGCAGCAGACCGATCGCCACGATGATGCCGCCACACAGCACGAAGACCATGCGTCCCCAGAAGGGATTGGGTACCAGGAACATCAGCATCACGCCCAGGCCGGCAACCAGGATCAGGTAGCCGAGAATGTTGCGCTGGCGGTTGTCGACGCTGCGATGTTCCTCGTCATCGCTGATGACGGGCGTGTCACGATTGGTGAAGAAGGTCGCGACTTCCGCTTCGCGCTCGGCGGAAAGGCCGCGATAGAACAGCGTGGTCAGCACGAAGAAGCCTGCCGTGATCACGGTGTGCGCCATGATGCCGACCGCCACCTTCATGTCGCTCCATTCACGCGAGGTCAGGTCCGCGTCGAGACCGAAGGTGTTGACGATGAAGTCCGGCGTCATCAAGAAGCCGACCACATAGGACACCAGGCCACCGACCACCAGCGTCGCCCAGGCCGCCCAGTCAGGCGTCTTGCGGATGAAGAAGCCGAGCAGGCCGGGAATGGTCATCGGCAGACCGATCAGAGCGCCGACATACATCATGGCGTCGAACAGGCTCAGTCCCTTCAGGGAGTTGATGAACAGAGCAAACCCGATGATCGCCAGGCCGAAGACGGTGGAGGACAGGCGCGACATCAGCAGCAGTTCACCTTCAGACGCCTTGGGACGCAGCACGACCTCATAGAAGTTCTTCACGAAGATCCCGGAATTGCGATTCAGGCCGGAGTCCATCGAGGACATGGTCGCGGCGAACATCGCCGCCACCAGCAGCCCCAGCATCCCGGCAGGCATGTAGAGGCTGACGAAGCTCATGTAGGCAAAGTCAGCCGCCTTGGCACCTGCCTCGGGATACATCGCGAACAGATCCACCCCTTCACTGGCCATGAACCAGCTGGGCATGAACCAGATGAACGGCCCCATGGTCATCAGGACACAGGCCAGCAGACCCGCCTTGCGCGCATTCTTCGAATCCTTGGCCGCCAGGTAGCGATAGGAGTTGAGCAGGTTGTTGGTGATGCTGAACTGCTTGATGAAGATGAAGAACCCCCATAGCGCGAACAGCGACAGGTAGTTCATGTCACCCCCGATCAGGAAGTTCACCGGGAAGTCTTCCACGACATGGCTCGGGCCGCCGGCGTGGATCACGGCCACGATGGCACAGGTGATGGTGACGGCCATGATGATGACCATCTGCATGTAATCGGACGCGATGACCGCCCAGGAACCGCCGGTCACCGACATCACCAGCACGACCAGACCGGTCACGATGATGGTGGTTTCCATGTCATAGCCGAACAGCCCGGAGGTCACGATGGCCAGACCATTGAGCCAGATGCCCGCATTGATGATGCTGGTGGGCATGGAGGACCAGGTGAAGACCTGCTCGTTGACGGCCCCGAAGCGCTGTCGGATCGCCTGGATCACGGTGATGACCCGCAGCTGCCGGAAGCGTGGTGCGAAATACAGATAGTTCATCAGATAGCCGAAGGCATTGGCCATGAAGATGATCGCCACGGCAAAGCCATCGTTGTAGGCCTTGCCTGCCGCACCGGTGAAGGTCCAGGCACTGAACTGGGTCATGAAGGAGGTCGCACCGACCATCCACCACAGCATCTTGCCGCCACCGCGGAAGTAATCACTGGTGCTTGAGGTAAAGGTTCTGAACAGCCAGCCTATGGCGATCAGAAAGAGGAAATAGATGCCGATGACGGCAGTATCCAGATCTAGGTTCATGGCAATGCACTCTTGTCTTTATCTGTCTTGTCATTGTTGTTGCGCACCCGGCAGTGCACGTTTCCCCGCCGCCTTTCCCTGACCACGGGGGCCGCTGTCTCATCTGTCGCTGGCAGCGTCTTCCATGTCCGGGAGAGATCCCGGCCGTTGTTTGGATCGGTCCAATCCACATCCTGACTCGACTCCCGGTTGACGCCATCCAGACCTCGGACGCCGACGGCGGGTCAGGCGTTCTGTGACACCCGCGCCTTGTCTGGAAGATCAATGAGCGTGACATCCTGCTCGATTCGCAGGGGGCGCTCCCCGGCCTCGAGCGTCAGGCTTTCCCCTTGTCGGGCTGGCTCGGCCAGCACCACCAGCAGTCGACCGGTGGCGAAGGTCAACTCGAGAATCGTCAGGCCATCCGCACTCGGCAGCACCCGGAAATGGATCACCTGCGGACGCGCCCCACCACACTGCTCCAGAGCTTCATCGAAATGCCCGTGACTCTCGAACAGGGAATAGAAGGTCTGCGAGGTGGCGGTCAGGCGCGTCATCACCTTGGCGTCAGGCCGCAGGTTGTGATCAGGGTCATTGGCACCGACACGCAGCTGGAAGGCTTCAGCAGGCGCCTGGGTGATCTGATGCCAGCTATGGAAACTGTCACCCTCAAGCCAGGTCATGCTGTGTCCGGTGGCGGGTCGGCACTGCCCCTGCTTCCAGAGGTGCTGATAGCCGTGGCGATCCCCCATCACTTCCAGGGCATCCAGCGCGGTGAATTCACTTCCCCACCAGCGCACGACATGGCCACCATGATGGAAGGTGTAGTCATAGACGTGCGGCTGCTCCGAGGTCAGCGTGAAGACATCCAGCAGAATCGGTGTCTCGGTATGACGGCTTTCCACCAGCAGCACCTCACGCTGCATGGCCACGCCGTCATGCGCGTTGTCACATCGGGCACGCGCACCCGCCGCGCAACCAGTCAGCAGTGAGATCTCGCCATGTCGCTCGTCCGCCAGCGCGTGGTTCGCCGCGTGCTGCGACTGCATGTCCACCACGACCAGGTTGTGGGCGACACTCTGCTTGGCATAGCCCTCGTTTTCCTTGAGGTAGCGTCCACCGAACTTGGTCTCCACATTGACCCAGCGTGCGAAGCCATATTCCTTGAGCACTTCCTTGCCGCGCGAGAAGAAGCTCAGCCCCAGCTCATCGAAGTGGCCATGCCCCATGCCGTGCTGACCGGCCGTCAGCACGACATGCTGTGCCGCAAGCCCCTGCCCACGCTTGAGGTGCGCATGCCCGCCAGACTGGCCATCCGGGCCATCGCGGAAGAGCTGGCTGGTCGCTTCCACCTGCGTGTCGACACCCTGCACCGCGTTCAGCAGCGCCAGCCCATTGGCATGGATCCAGCAGCCCTGCTGCTGACGCGCCAGGGCCAGCAGCTCCCGGGGTGCCTTATAGCGTGCCGCCAGCAGCGACATGGCGCAGCGCGCGCCCTCATCATCGAGATCCATGCTGCGCGAGGCGTCATTGAGCGCCGGAAAGCGTCCGTCCGGATAGGCCGTGGACAGCAGCACGTGCAGCGATTTCTCGATGCGTCCGTCGGCATGTGTCAGCACCCTGCGTTCAGGGTGGTGACGCTCGATCGCCTCCGCGAACAGACACAGCGGATGGATGGCGAAGCGGTGGTAATAGGGGCCCTCGACGTAATAGCCCTGCGGGGAGAACAGCAGCGCGATCTGGGCGAGAAAGCCACCGGTCTCGCCGCTGCCATCCAGGCCATCGATGGAGATCGCCAGATGCTCAGGACTCTCGATCACCATCGCGCAGATCCCGACCGCCGCCACGGCCCACAGGCCGTGATTGTGAATGCGGTCGAAATCGTGGCGGTAGGTCTCGGTGAACATCTCGAGCATCGGCTGGAAAAGCCCATCCAGCAGCGACTGATACCGCGCATCGCTCAGGGACGGCTTGAGCAACGCCAGCCCCAGCGAGGCATGCAGCAGCCAGATATGCTCGTTGAGAATCTGATGGAACAGCCTGCCGGGCGGATTGGTGTTGCGCGCGACCTGATACGGCATGTCGCGGTAGCAGGCCGCGTAGCCCGCCAGCAGCTCCTCGGCGTGCGCCAGGGCCTGCGCGTTGTCACTGAGCCGTCCCCACAGAGCCGCCCCCTCGATCACGCGGGCATTCTCCTTGTGGGTATTGTGCTCGAAGCTACCCGCCTCGCCCTGCCCCGGAATCACGATACCGCGCGCCATGCTGGCCGCCACTCTGGCCTCCAGCGCGGCGAGGCTGCGCCCCATCGCATTGTCCTGCCCCTGCTGCCTGCGAAGCTCGTCAAGCTCCTCACGGGTCCAGAGCAGGTAATCACCTTGTGCCGACATAGATAGAATTCTCACTGAATGAAGCGTTCACTGATCCTGCCTGTTACCCGGGTCCTGCCTCGCAGCGACCGACACTGATGGCCTCACGAGGCAGGTGGCGGTGCATCACAGCAAGGCGCACCCGCCTTGCCATTCGAGACGCTCGCCTGCCACGCTCACCGCATGCTGCTCGCCGGGCGTCAGCGCGACGGCGAGACGGTGTCGAGTGCCATCGCGCAGCTCAAGCGCCAGCACACAGGCCTCGTCACTCTCCTGAAGCAGCTGAAGCTTGAGGACACGGGGACGCGCCTCACTGGCGATCTCGCGCGCTTCCTCAAAGACACCGTGTGTCTCGATGACACAGGCCACCGTCTGCGAAGAGGCCTGAGAGCGCAGCAACAGGTAGGGCTCATCGCGCAGATTGCGCTCGGGATCATTCGCCCCGATGACGCCCTGGACCAGCGTGGCAGGCGCGGTGCACACCATGCGCGCGGTGACGAAGTGGTTCTCCTGCAACCAGGTGACCGCCTGCGAGACGCCCGCCGCCTGCTCCGCGCCGGACGCCATCTTCCACAGATGCTGGTAACCATTGGCTGCACCCAATGCCGTGGGTGAGGCCTGCTGCTCGAGCGCCGGCTCTGCCATCATCAGTTGCCCCTGGTAATGCAAGGGGTAGTCATAGCGATGCGTGCCATCACTGCGTGCCTGCATCAGGTCCACGACCAGCGGCTCGGCCATCTCCGGCAGCGAGACCAGCAGCAGGCTGCGGGTGAGCACCACGCCCGGCACGTAATCCCGAAGCCGCGCCCGAACCATCTGCAGACGCGGATCAGTCGTGTCAAAGGCGTCGAGTTCCCCGTGATGTTCACAGGCGCGCGCGGTGTCCAGTCCATGGTGCGAGGTTTCATCCACGACCAGGGTGTTGTGCGCCACGCTCTGCTTCGCGTAGGAACGGTTCTCCGGGGTGTAGCGGCCACCGAATTTCGGTTCGATATTGACCCAGCGACTGAAGCCATAGTCGGTCAGGACTTCGTGCTGGCCGTTGTGATAACCGAAGTGCAGGCCATCGAAGTGACCATGATCGAGCGCCGAGTGCAGCGTGGGGTCACTGCCATGCTGGCCGAACGCCAGATACACCATGGTTTCCGCACCGCTCGCCGAAGGCGCACGCAGGATGGCCAGACCGCCCGCATTGCCCTCGCGTCCATCGGAAATGAATTGACTGGCGCGTGCGCCGGGGGCCCGTGACGCCGTCTCGGCGAATTCCGCCAGCGACTGACTGCCACCACACAGCGGCAGGCGTTCGACCTTGTCGCGCACCAGCCCGGCCACCGCCGGATTGAGCCGCGTATCCTGATAGCGCTTGAGCAGCGTGGCCGCGCCCAGCATCGCGCCCTCATCGATCAGTCCCATGGTTCTTGAGCTGTCATTGAGCGCCAGGAAACGGCCATCGGGGAACGCGACCTCCTGCAGACACAGAATCGCCTTGCGAATGATCTGATCGCGATGATCATGGATGTCCGGCCGCACGCCACTGTTCACCAATGCCTCGGCGAAGAGCACCATCGGTCTGAGGGCGAAGCGATGGTAATAGGGGCCTTCCAGGTAATAGCCATCCGGCGAGAACAGCTGGTCCAGCTGGGCGAGAAAGCCACCGCTGACGCCATCACGGGCATTGCCGAGCAATGACTGCTCCACCAGCGCCTCGTCTCCCAGTACCAGCCCGGCAATCCCCGCCGCCGCCACGGACCAGATGCCATGGTTGTGCACCACATCGAAGTCATGGGCGTTCTGCACCACCAGCAGGTCGATCATCGGACGCAACAGATGCGCTTCGATCTGCTCACGCTCCGCCTCAGGCAATTCCGAGCGGATATTGCCGTAGGCATCCGCGGCGTACAGCAGCCACATCCCCTCGTTCAGACACTGATGAAACAGCTTGCCCGGCGGATTGCTGTCCCTGGAGACATGGGCGGGCAGCGCTTCATAGATCTCGGCATATCCCAGCAACAGGCCACGCACGAATTCGAGATAGCGCTCATCATGTGTCACCAGCCACAGCTGAGAGGCCAGATTGACGTGCTGATAGTTGAGCTTGTGGCGTGCATGCTCTTCTCCGCCCGCCTCACCCTGCCCGGGAATGCACAGGGGTGCCGAGAGCACCGACGCCAGGCTCGTCTCGGCATGTGCCAGCCGGCGTGCCAGCAGTCCGCTCCTGTCCTGCGATTCATGGGCCTGGCGCAGCGCCGTCAGTGCTGCGCGATCCAATAGCAATGTCTGTTCCATGGCGTGGCCACTCGTGATGATGGTTGGCGTGTCGTCTTGATGCCCGACAGCTCGTCGGGCGTCCCGGGTTGGCTCAGTCTCGCCCGGTCCCGCGACGTCAGTGGGCGCAGGGGTTGCCTGAGCACGGATTGACGAACTCACGGACACATCTGCCCACCATTGACGTCGATCACCTGGCCGGTGACATAGCCACTGGCCGCATGCGAGGCGAGATAGAGGTAGGTCGGCGCCATTTCCTGGCACTCGCCGAAGCGCCCCATGGCGATGCTGCCGGCGATGGTCTGCTTGAGCGCATCGCTCTTGTCGGCATGGAAGGCCGTATCGATGGTGCCCGGCGCCACGGTATTGAAGCGGATGCTGTCCTTGGTGAATTCCTTGACCCAGTTGCGATGCAGGTTGTGCACCATCGCCTTGCTGCCACCGTAGAGGCACGCGCCCAGGCCACCGCCTTCACGCCCCGCGATCGACCCGGTCGTGATCACGCTGCTGCTCTGTCCGGACTGGCGGGCCGAAGCGCGCAGCGGCTCAATCGCGAAGCGCGTCACCATCACCACCGAACGAATGTTGAGGCCGATGACATTGTCGAAGAAGTCATCGTCAATGCCCTCGAGCCCCTGGCGCCCGCCAAGACCGCCAGCATTGTTGACCAGCACGTCCAGTCCGCCCATGGCCTCGACGGCCTGCTTCACCAGCGCCTCGCACTGAGCCGTCTCGCGCACGTCCGCCTGCAGATAGAACACACGTCCCGGCGCGGAAAGCTCGCTCAGCAGCGATTCGGCCTGAGACGGACTCCGGCTGCCGTGCAGCACGACCTTGGCACCTGCCGCCAGGAAGGCTCGCGCTACCTCAAGCCCGATGCCTGCAGTGGAACCGGTCACCAATACACGTCTGTCCTTGAGATCTTCAAACATCACGACACTCCTGAAATTGTGGAACGAAATTGGGGGAATGGTGGGCGTCAGTGGCCCCGGCACAACGGCCATCACCCATAAATCAATAAAGTCTTATTTAGATAAACCGCATCATTTGGTGCGCCAGCGTGCCGACCCGGGCCAGAGCCCGAGAGCGGCACAACGTCACGGTGTCAGCATGTCATCGCGGCGCGGCGAGAAGAGATCGATCACCACACTCTCAGACTCCAGCGCCACGGCGCCATGCAGGGTGTGATGCGGTGCGACGAAGGCATCGCCCGGCCCGAGCCGGCGCTTCTCGCCTTCAAGCTCGACCTCGAATGCGCCCTGCACGACGTAGCCGATCTGGTCATGAATCTCGTGCTGATGGGGCGTACCGACGGCACCGAGGTCGAACTTGACGCATACGGCCATCAGGTCCGGGGTGTGGGCGACGATCTTGCGCTGGATGCCCGGCTCGACATCCTGCCAATCCTGTTCGTCGTTGATGAAGAAACTGCCTGCGTTCATCGCTGTCGCTCCCTGCTGAGTACCGGGTACTGAATCCTGAGCACCATGTCCCATCCTTGAGACGCTCCCCCGCACTCGCAGCGCGAGCAGATTCGCGAGGGACACCGTCGATTGAGACATCAATCTGAAATGGCGTTTTGAAAACGTAGCAGGGGATTTTTATTTTTGAAACAGCATTTCATTCCATCTTAGACTTTTAGACCACTCCAATGCCTGGACGATGATCTGCCGCTCAGCGCATCCATCGATGCCACCACCGGCCGCAAGCGTTGTGGTAGCGCGGCTGAGGGTGTAAAAGCGAAGATGGGTGTTCTAAAATCAAGTTTCATTAATTTCAGAATAAGGGATCTCATGTCTTCAGAAACCAAGGCTGCCGAAGCCAAGGTCGACAACGTCACCGCGGTGATGAAGGTGATGGCAGTGCTGGAGGGGCTGGATATCGATCATGAGTCCAGCCTCGCCGAACTCTCGCAGCGTGCCATGATGTCGAAAAGCACTGCTTATCGGTTTCTTCAGACACTCAAGAACCTCGGATATGTCGCCCAGGACAGCGAAAGCGAGAAATACCGCCTGACCATGAAAGCCTTCGTGCTGGGCAGTTCAGCCTTGGGCAACATGGACCTGATCAAGATGGCGGACCCCGACATGGCCGCCCTGTCGCAATTGACCCGGGAAGCGGTTCACCTGGGCACTCTGGATGCCAGCACCGGGGAAATCGTCTATGTCCACAAGTACAACTCGCACTTCAACCTGTGCATGAATACCCGCATCGGTGACCGTTGCCCCGCGCACACCACTGCCATGGGCAAGGCGCTGATGTCACGCATGACCGAAGCCCAGCTTGAGCACCTGCTGACACTGCAACCACTGGAACCGCGTACCGAGCGCACGCTGACCTCGCGTCAGGCGCTGGATGAGCAGCTCGCACAGGCGCGTCAGTCGGGTCTGGCAGAAGATCTCGAGGAAATGGACGCCGGAGTGTGCTGTTTCGCGACACCGATTCTTGATCACACCGGCAAGGCCATTGCCGCCTTGAGCATGTCCATCCCCACCATTCGCTATCACCAGGACATCACCCTGGCCTACAAGGCCAACCTGTGCGAATCCGGGCGCAATATTTCCCGCCAACTTGGCTGGAAGGAAACGGATTGAGACACGCATCACCCCTGAACGACGTCAGGTAGCGCTTCGCTATCCGACACGCAGCGTGCAAGTCATTGCTCGCCAGTCGCCTGACATCCATGGATGGATGTCATAGCGTGAAAGAATCTCCGCTGTCACACCGTTGTCGGCATGCCAGCACTTCATGCCAGCAATTGTGTCGACACGCCGTGACACACCTTCTCCATTCTCTTCAGGCAACTGCTCACTCCCTTCTTGCGTGAAATGGCCAATCCTTGTCTGCATTCAGCGTCCACCATGGCGAAACCGCCATGCATGACCAATGGATGACATGGAAATTCAAGAAAACGCATTGATATGATTTTTTCCTTATCAATCATTGAGATGCCAACAGCGATACCTTTCCTCTCTCATGGCTGAAAGCACGATTCCACCTCTCAGATCACCACATAACCCTCTGTAAAATATTGGAAATCCAGTTTTCAAAACGCTATTTCATTTTCATCAACAATCATCTTGACAGTCATGATCAACTGGCTCTAGCCTTCGACTGCCATCTTGGCACTCACCCCATAAGCATAAAAAAGGCTTGAGACCATGCGTAATACTCGGGTACGCCACCCCTTGGTGACAGCATTTCTCCTCGCTGCCAGTGCAGGTATCATTTCATCGCCAAGTGCTGCCAATGACACTCCCCCCGGAGAGACATTCGATCTCGGCACCTGGAAGCTGACACTGCCGATGGACGCCGACGGCAATGGCAAGGTGGATGAAATCAAGGTGTCAGACCTTCAGAGCTATCGTCACTCTGACTATTTCTATCTCGACGATGATTCCCATATGGTCTTCGTGACGCCCAACAGTGCCTTCACGACGCCAAATTCAAGCAATGCCCGCACGGAACTGCGTCAGATGCTACGCGGTACCGACACCAGCATCGGCACCCATGACCCGAAGAACAACTTCGCACTCGCCTCGCATGGAAAGGCCGATGAATTCGCCCAGATAGGCGGCTATCTTGAGGCCACGTTGCGCGTGGACCATGTCGCGGAGCGTTCGAAGAAACCAGACAGGAAGTCAGCCTATTCGGTGGTCATCGGCCAGATACATGCTGGCAAGGACCAGGCATTGATGGAGGCGAATGAAGGCTTTGGGCATGGCAACGAGCCACTCAAGATCTTCTACAAGAAGCTGCCGGATCAGGACACTGGCTCGGTGTTCTGGAACTACGAGAAGAATCTCGCCAAGGAAGATCCCAAACGCACGGATGTCAGCTATGCGGTATGGGGCAACGACTGGAGCAGCAATGCTGATCCCGGCAAGGAAGGCATTTCGCTGGGCGAGACCTTCAGCTACAAGGTCGAGGTCAAGGGCGACATCATGCATTTGACCTTCAATTCGGACGGCCATCCGACACGCAATTTCGAGATCAACCTTGCCGACAATGTCGATGCCAACGGCAAGGTGGACGCAGATGACCTTCCGGCGGGCTACGCCGGTGACTGGATGTACTTCAAGGCGGGCTCCTACAACCAGTGCAATACCAAGGCCAGTTCCAATGCCTGTGAAGGCACGGGCGTATGGGAAACCGACAAGGCCAACGGCGACTACGCCAAGGTGGTCTTCTCTGAGCTGAAAAGTGGCAAGATTCAGTGATGAAAGATTGAACTGATCAGATGCTGAAGCGCTGAGACGCCCAAGGGATGAGACCCGCGTGAGATCACGAGTCTCGGGCAAGGGATTGCCACTCATACTCTTGAGCCAAGGCCATGTCTCTTCAGCCAGGGACATGTCTCTTCAGCCAGGGGCATGTCGTCCTCTTCCCCCTGGATTGTCAGAAGCCCTACCTCTGGCAATCCAGGGGGAGTTGCGTTGCCGATGACCAGGGCACTCGAGACTGTCCATTTCCTCCGAGCTTGTCTCTCCTTCCTGTCGCTCTCTTCTCACTCCACCTTTCTTCTATTCTCTCCTCTCGCTCCCTCTCGCTCCCTCTCGCTCCCTCTCGCTCCCTCTCTCATCTCTTCTCGCTCTCATCTCTCATCTCTTCTCGCTCTCATCTCTCTCCTCTCTCATCCCTACACTCTTCCTTCATCTCGACCCTCTCCTCCTCGACGCAATGAGCGTATCGCCACCCTTGCCCTGCCTGCCGGAGAAGACGTAGAGAAGCCTGCAAGGGAGGTCAGTGATCACCCTCAATCTGCTGCGAGCGGCAGGTTGACGTAAAACGCAAAGTATCCGGCGCGTTCTGATCATCTCGCTACCCCCAACTTCACGACACTGTGTTCAACAAAGGCGCAGAGGCGATGCGACCGGGACGTGCAGGTTGACGTCTGGTGACATGGCCGCTGCGACTTACCGCAGACAAGTGTCCTGACACGTGAGGCTCGACGATGAATCGCAAGACTATCCTGACATGCGCCATCACTGGCGCGGGTGATACCGCCAGCAAGAACCCGAATGTCCCGGTGACGCCGAAGCAGATCGCCGATGACTGCATCGCGGCGGCCAAGGCCGGCGCCAGCGTGGCCCACATTCACGTGCGTGATCCGGAGACCGGCGGCATCAGCCACTCCACCGAGCACTTCCGTGAAGTCATGGACCGTGTGCGTTCCGCCGACACCGACATCGTCATGAACATCACCGCAGGTGGTGGTGGCGACTGGATTCCGGACGTCAACGACCCGACTCGTGGTGGCCCGGGCACCGATATCCAGACCCCGGCCGAGCGTCACGCGCCGATCCAGGAACTGCTGCCGGAACTGTGCACCCTGGACTGCGGCAGCCTGAACTTCGGCGACATGGTCTACATCAACACCGCTGACTGGCTGCGTGAGCACGCTCGTCTGGTGCAGGCCGCTGGCGTCAAGCCGGAGCTCGAGTGCTTCGACCTGGGCCACGTCTGGTTCGCTCGCCAGCTGCAGCAGGAAGGCCTGCTCGACGACGATCTGCTGTTCCAGCTGTGCCTGGGCATTCCGTGGGGCGCCGAAGCCGACACCGAAACCATGCTGACCATGAAGAACAAGCTGCCGACCAACTCCAACTGGGCAGCCTTCGGTATCGGCCGCATGCAGATGCCGATGGTCGCACAGGCTGTGCTGCTGGGCGGTCACGCTCGCGTCGGTCTCGAAGACAACCTTTATCTTTCCAAGGGCGTGATGGCGACCAATGCACAGCTGGTCGAGAAGTCCTCTGGCATCATCGAGAACCTGGGCTCCAGCGTGATGACCCCGGCCGAGACGCGCGCCTTCCTCAAGCTGCGTGATCCGTCCACCGGCAAGACCGCCGGCGACGTGGCAGCCCTCGAAACCGCAGGAGGTGTCGCATGAGCCAGTTATCTGTCGTAGGAACCGGTGTCATCGGCAATGGCTGGATCTCCCGCGCCCTCGCCAATGGCTGGGATGTGGTCGCCTTTGATCCGGCCCCGGACGCCGAAGCCCGCACTCGCGCCTTCGTCGAGAATGCCTGGCATGCACTGGAAAAGGATGGCCTGGCGGAAGGCGCTTCCGTCGATCGTCTGCGCTTCGCCGCGACCCTCGAGGAAGCTGTCGTCGGTGCTGACCTGATCCAGGAAAACGTGCCGGAGCGTCTGCCGCTCAAGCAGGAAATCCTCAGCGCCATCGATGCCGCGGCTGAAGAGCACGTGGTGATCGGCTCTTCCACCTCCGGCTTCAAGCCGACCGATCTGCAACAGGACTGCAAGAAAGCACCGGGCCGCGTCATCGTCGCCCACCCCTTCAACCCGGTCTATCTGCTGCCGCTGGTCGAGCTGGTGGGTGGCGAGCACACCTCTCCGGCGCTGCTGGAAGGCGCACGCGAAGACTATCAAGCACTGGCCATGCGTCCGCTGATCGTGCGTCGCGAGATCGAAGGTCACATCGCGGATCGTCTGATGGAAGCGCTGTGGCGTGAAGCCCTGCACCTGGTCAACGATGGCGTCGCCACCACCGAAGAGATCGACGCGGCCGTCGTCTATGGCTGTGGTCTGCGCTGGTCGCTGATGGGCACCTTCCTGACCTTCCACCTCGCCGGCGGCGAGCCGGGCATGCGTCACATGCTCGAGCAGTTCGGCCCGGCCCTGAAACTGCCGTGGACCAAACTCGAAGCGCCGGAGCTGACCGACGAGCTGATCGACAAGGTCGTAGAAGGCTGCGAATACCAGGCAGCGGGTCGCCCGGTTGCCGAGCTGGATCGTCGTCGCGATGACTTCCTGGTCGAGCTGCTGACGCTGACGCGCAAGTACTGGCCGGAAGCCGAAGGTCTCGAGGGGCGTATCTGATGGACCTGCTCGAGATCACGGTGCCGCATGAATGGGTCGACTACAACGGCCACATGAATGATGCCGAATACGCGCGTGCCTTCTCGATGGCAGTCGAGGCACTGATGGAGCACGTGGGCCTGGATGCCGAGGGTCGTCGCGAACACGACCTGACCATCTACACCCTGGAGACGCACCTGTGCTACCTGGCGGAGGCGCACGAAGGCCAGACACTCAAGGTCAAGGTCCTGCTGCTGGATCACGACCCCAAGCGTCAGCACGTGCTGTTCACCCTGACCGATGCCGACGGCGGCGAGATTGCCACCAGCGAGCAGATGTTGATGGCGATGAGCATCAGTGGCGGTCGTCCGACCCCCTGCCCGGAAGCGGTGGCGGAGCGCATCGCCGCCCTGCCCCAGCCGGCAGGCGACGATGACTGGCCCAAGGCGGCCGGCCGGCGTATCGGTATCCGTCGCAAGACGGCCTGATACGCGCACCGGCAGCGTCAAGAGGTAGACCGTCCTTTCGAAGGATGGACCGACACCCCGTCAGTTTCTGGCGGGGTGTTATCGTATGCATGACATTTTTCCTTTCGGGCCAGAGACCATGACACACGAGACATCTTCACCGCTGCGTTGCCAGGCCTTCATCGAGGCCTTCGCCGACGGCATGGCCGAATTGGCAGGCCTGTCAGTCGCCGAGAGCCGGCCTCAGTGCGAAGCCCTCTACGCGCGCCTGGCCGCACCACTCGCAGACGGCGTCACGCCAAGCGACGAGACACTGCATTCCGATGATGGCCACGTCATTGCCCTGCGACGTTTCCGCCCGACGCGTGAGGCGCCACGCAAGGACGGCTGTGTCGTCTATCTGCACGGTGGCAGCTGGCAGGTCGGTTCGCTGGATAGCCATCAGGGCGTGGCCTCAAGCCTGGCGTCACGGCTCAATCGTGAGGTCATCAGCGTGGATTACCGGCTGTTGCCGGAAGCGTCCTATCAACAGGCGCTGATGGATTGTGAGGTTGCCGTGCGTGAACTGACTCCTGTCGCAGTCGTCGGCGACAGTGCTGGCGGTCGCCTGGTCATGGATGTCTCACGGCTGCATCACGAGACACACTCCCCCTATGTGCTGGGCCTCATCTACCCGCCGATGGACCCGGTACTGAGCCTCGACAATGAAGACCTCGCCACACTGGGGCCGACGGCGCCATTGCTGAGCCGTGAAGAAATCGTCTCCATGTGGCAGCTGGTGGCCGAGGGTGACCCCTCGCACAGTTACGCCATGACGCCACCCCATTCACGGCAGGCACCGGCGCAGGTCATCGAAGTGCTCTCGGTCGAACATGACCCTCTCACGGCGCCGCTGGAGGCGGCCGTCGCCACCTGGAAGGCCCAGGGGGCGGAAGTCGGCTATCACTGCGCGACGGGGATGGTCCACGCCGCCCTGCACGCCCATCATGAATTGCCTGAGATGGGCATCGCCTGGCGTGATTTCTGTGACGCCTTGACGCGCCGTCTTGACGAGGCATGATGCCGCCCCGGGCGGTCGTGCCATGAAAAGAGGCCCGTACCGATGGCATCGGTACGGGCCTCTTTTCGTCGTGATCCACCTCAAGCACTGGCCGGCCCGAGGTGCACCCTCATCTGCCGTGTCTGGACGAGACATTCTCATGGCTACGGTGGATCACGCTTCAGCACATCACGCTGCCTCACAGCGCACGTCATCGCGTCGAAGAACACGCAGTTCGACATCCGCCGGGCAGTGTGAGACCCGCGGCTGCCAGCGGGCCTGTAGTCGCTCACGCAGGTCCGCGTCGCCGTAGATCACGACCACGACCACCAGACGAAAATCATCCTCCAGCGCCCGCTGTGCGATGAGAGCTTCATAGAGAATGCTGTCGAGAATACGCTCGGCCCTGGCGTGATGCTTGAGCACTCTGACATCCACGAAGGTAGTCGTGGAGGTCTTGTCGGCAAACACCGCATCGAAGCAAGCCCGCGTATCCCCTACCTGGACATCATGACGTACCTCGCCGGACGGCTCTGCCCCGGACTCGCGGACGATCTGTCCTACCAGTGCGGTCTTCAATGCGCGCAGCTCATGGCGATGCTCTCGCGTCATCTTCTCCCGCGACATCTCATGCGGTGTCACCGCCCCACCGGCGGGTGACGCCATCGACGTATCGTCACTGTCGTCGTGGAGCAGTTGCGCCACGTCGGCATCATCCACGGGTGGCTGGGCAGACGACGCCTTGACTGGCGGCATCTCGATGCCAGGCTCTCCGCCCAGTGAGTCCTGTACCTCGGCCGTCAGGCGCTCCTCCTGCTCGGCGGGCGACAGGGTGCGCATGAAGGAGCGGTCCTTGTGGTAATCGCCGGGGGCATAGAGCTTCCCATGATGCCTGGTCACCAGACGATAGAACACGCCCAGCACCAATAGCGGAAAGATGACGATGAAGGCGATCAGCGGCCAACGCTCGACCTCTGTCAGCTTGTCTGCGGATGAATTCAGCAACAGGCTCGCGAAGCCGTAGATCAACGAGATGAACAGCGCGATGATGCCGAGCGGATTGCGCGCCAGTTCCTTGGCATTCTTCATGAACTGCATAAGTGCTCCATTCCTTGAGATCTCCCTGCCCCTCCCTCAGGGATGGGGGAGGAACGGGCACAATGCAATGTCATGGCGCTCACGCCTTTCGCGTGTCTTTTCAGCCGTCGAGGGTCATACGGCACAGCAGGGTGTTGTCCTGCTTGAGGCTTTGCCCCCACACGAACCTGGCACTGTCATCCCAGTCGATATCGTCGTAGCCGTCCTTCGGGCTGACATCGCTGTACTGATGCTCGATGGCAGCCGGCCAGGCGCTGTCATCGAAGTCCGGGGCCGTCCAGTCACCGTCCACCGTGGTTTCCTCGAAGTCACAGGCGCCCTCGCCTGCCTGTGGGTCGCTCTCATCGGCACAGGAAGCCTCGACAGGCGCGTGTTGCACCACCAGGCAATGCATGTCGCGGTTGGTGACCCCGATGACCTCGCCTGTTCTGGCATCACGGAACTGGGCAATCATGCCGCCATCGCCCATCTGCTGGCGGTCCGTGCCGATGTACTCAAGGCCGGAATCGTTTTCCTTGAAGTCCTTGGCCTTGATGGCAATCGTCACCGGGAATTGCGTCTCGATGATGGCAGTTTCGGCATTGAAGGAGCGCTCCGTGGTGATCGGCACGCTGTCTTGCATCGCCTTCTCGCCATTGACGTACATCTCGAACCAGTTATCGACCCAGATCTCGGCCTTGAGCCTGGTGCCACTCTGGGGGCCGGCCTTGGGCTTGACCGCATGCTCATCCTTGGCATGTGAATCGGCAAAGGCAGGTGCGGCAGCCAGAATGAGGGCGGCGGTCAGCAATGTGCGCATGGAAAAAATCCTTTCGTGGTGAATGGCGATCGCGCTTCCTGGCTTGCAGGGGGGTGTCTTGCGTCCATCATCTGATCAGTTACGGAAGGTGATGGAGGAGGAATCCAGCACCTTGCCCTGCAGTGCCTCGGTCATCGTGTCCCAGTTCACGCTCATGTCGTCATGATCCGGCAACGCCTCCAGCGGTGCCTTCAAGGCATACAGCGTGATCGTGTATTCGTGATATGAGCCCTCAGGGCCGGGAGGTGAACAAGGCGGCGTATACCCGATACGTTTCTTGTCCTTGTCGGCGCCCTCATCCCCCAGCGACGCCGGGTTGCCGCGCGGCAAGGCGTGGGTGTCTGCCGGAAGATTCCACAGCAGCCAATACTGGCTGGGTGCGTCACGACCTTCGACGGTGCCTTTGGGATAGTGATGCATGATGAGGGCGAGGCTCTGTGTGCCGTCAGGCACATCACCCCATGTCAGCGGCGGCGTGACGCCATCGCCGCCGTCACGAGTGCATTTCAGGTCATCCGGCAACCAGCCATCATCATTGAAGGCAGGGCTGGTGAGCGTGAAGTCGCCTTGTGCCAGCGCCGGTGTGGCCAGGGCCATCGCACCAAGCCCGACGACCAAGCCACGTGCTAGATGCGTCTGCCATGCACTTGAGAACTTGCCCGCCAGATTGCTCGATAACTTGCTCGACCATGCCCGAATCATCGGCAGTACTCCCCGGTCTTGACGTCGCCACCATCCGTCACGGTACGCGTCTCGAAGTCATAGCAATTGGGCGTATCGGTGGGCGTATAGCGAATGTAATAGGCTTCACCGTGATAGGTGTAATCCATGCTGCGCTTGCCGTCTGCCTGCTGGGTAAAGACCAGGTCTTCCACGCCCCCTTGCGGCGGAGTGCCGGCAGGCCGCCCACGACTGTCGGCCTGCGTATCGCCACTCGCGGCCTTCAGCGGCGGAACACGCGGCAGGTCTTTCGCCTCTGGCACCTCGCCCATCAGACACTGAATGATGTAGGGCGCCTTCTCGGAGGTGTGATAGCGATACCCGAAGGTGTCATCAGGCTGTCCGTTGCAGACATCCAGCACATCCATCGCGATAGGGGAGCCATCCGGGTTGTCATCGCCATAGATGGGGTAGCCATCGAAAGCCCAGCCAATGATGGGGTTGTCATCGGCATTCTTCATCTTGTCGATCATGCACACGGGTTTGACATGATAGTGGTAATCATCGCCGCGGCCGGCGTGCCCGCCACAGGCATCCAGCTGCTGCGTCGCCAGGGTATCGTTGCTGGCCTGATAGACAGAAAGATCCTCCGGGGACATCTCCCCGCCTCCGGTATAGTCGTAGATGGGCACACCATTGACGGCGACGCCCAAGGCCGCGTCTCGCGTCTGGGGGGTATCTCCCAGCGTGGGTTCGAGCATGACGGGCGAGGTGTAGTGATTGGCGGGCACCGGCACCTGCTCATTGGTGCCCACGATACCGGTCATCATCTCGTGATCCGGGTAGGTATCCGAGGTGATCAGCGCCTTGCCGTTCTGGCAGGTGACAGACACCGAGTCGGCGAAGCCGGCATCTTGCACGGAAGCCTTCACGGCGGCGCAATGCGCCTCGGCGGCGGACCTGCCCGTACGCTGTGCCGCTGCCTCCGACGTGGACTTCTCTGAGCCGGACTGAGCCTTCGCGAGCGAGGGTTGATCATTCGCGACTGACTGCGCGACATGGAAGAACACTGGCACCATGAGAACGGATGCCACCGTCAGTGCCACGACGGGCTTCACGATACGAGGTCGTCCCCGAGACGTCAGGGAATGTGGGCGCATGGGCTTTCCTGTGTGTCGGACGATGAATTCATGAGGCATTCGCGCATGGCCGGGTGGCCTTAGGTGTCAGCCAGTCAGATGCGGACGCAGGAAGGCCGACAGGGTCTCCGAGTTCTTCTCGTCATGCCGGGGCGGCTACCACTGCATCACGATGAAGGTCAGTGACATGGCACCGATCGCGACCATCCAGGCGCCCAGCACTCGCTGCGCGATCACGAAGGCCGCACGAGGCAGAAGGCGACCGATCAACGCGAATATCGCCCAGCAAAGCAGGACACCCCACATCACCGTCATCATGACACCGAGAAGGATGGCAAAGGGTGTCGAGGCCACCTCATGGCCCAGAAACAGCAGCGCCACCACCAGCCCGGCCAGCAGCGCCGGCACCCGCTGGAAGATGCCCTGACCGAAGGCATGGCGCAGCGGTACGTGAATCGCGACGAGCAACGACACCAGCATGGCCAGTCCCATCACGGCCATTACCAGCGTCTGTGGCGCAAAGAGTGACAGGGTGATCCCGAGCAGCAGGCCATTGATGAGCCGCAGCAGAATTCGCCCGCCCGCCTTCCAGGTGAGCGTGTCCTGACTGGCGACTCCGACAAGACCCGCCGTGACGATGAGATACAGGACCACCGGGCTGCCACAGACGGCGCGAACGCCGATCATCCACTGTTCCGGCCACATCATGACAATGCCTCGACCAGGAAGTAGACACCCAGCAGTGCCGTCAGAATCCCCAATCCGCGCAGCAGCATGCCCTGACGGAAGCGCTCCGCCATGATGCCAACGCCGATACCCGCGGCATGCAGACTGCCGGTGGCCACCATGAAGCCCATCGCAAAGGCAAAGGGATCAGACGCCAGGGGCAACTCCGCCCCATGGGCGTAGCCATGACAGACGGCAAAGACGGAGATCACCGCACAGGCCATCCACAGCGGCAGGCGCACGCGCCCCGCGATGAAGCCGCCGAGCACCAGAGCCGACAAGGCAATGCCGATCTCGATTCCGGGCAATGCCACCCCCACGATGCCCACCACACTGCCCAGCGCCATGATCATCGGGAATACCACCGGCAACAGCCAGGAAGCAGGACGCCCCAGAATCACCCCCCACAGCCCCACGGCTGCCATGGCGGTAAAGTGATCCAGGCCCGTGAGGGGGTGCAGGAAGCCCGCGGCAAAGCCGCCGACGCTATCCGTATCGACATGCGCGCTGGCTGTCTGGGTGAAGAGCACCGTCAACATGCCGACAAGGGCAGCCGTCAGACGGGGCAAGCGGCAAGGCCGCGAGTCACGACGCCGAGCGGAGTGAGCCGCGAGAGGCGCAACGCGAGAAGAGGTGTGAGATGTGGTGCGAGATGAGGTGCATGAAGAGGTGCGAGAAAGCGGCATGAAGGCAAATCCAGTGAAGAGATCTCTCGGTTGGGGGGAGACAGCAGCAGTGTGAAACACGCACCGAGACGCGGAAGTCTTGGAAAAGACCATGACATTCGTGCAAACAGCAGGGTATGGCATGGCACGCAGCGCCGGAGCGCCGGACCGCCGGAGCGCCGGCGCTGTTCACGGCGCCCCGACCCCGGCGCTGTCATCATCGTCTTCCGGCATTGGCCCGTCCGAAGGTCCGTCGCCTGCATGGCCGGGCATGGGGCCCTGACCCGGCTTGCGTGGAGAGCCGATCCCCATCCTGGCATTGGTAGTGAAGTTGTCCTTCGCCACCACGCCTTTCAGACATGCGGGCAGGTTGGGGAATTCCTGAGTGGCGTGATAGTGATACTCGCCTTCCGGGTGACGCTCGGTCGGGCCGAAGTGGCCATTGCAACTGTCGAGATCGGTCGGCACCTCGCCCGTCGGGTCTTCACTGCCGAACATCGGATAGCCATCGAAGGCATAGGCGAACTGGGCGCTCTTGCTCTGCGGTTGCTGACAATGGGCATCCACGCCTTGCGTGTCATAGACGCTATCGATATCCGTGGCCGTCGAGTGCCAGTGATACCAGCCACCCGGATCCACATGACCGCCGCAGGTATCCAGTGCCGGCAGATTGCCGGTATCCAGCACCGAGGGAGCATCGGCGAAGATGGGCACGCCATCCAGTGCCAGGCCTACCTTGGCGACAGTGCCAAGCGACGTCGGCGAGTCGGCCGGCACCGGGACGACAGGCAGCAGCACGGCCATCTCGACGCTCTCATCCTCGGCCACGTTGAGGCAGTTGTTGGCCTCTTCCTGACGCTTGCTCAGGTCCGTCATGATGTGAAGCGTCTCGTCCTCATCATGAAAATGAAACCCGAGCGTATCGAGCATCTCGAAGAAGGCACGATCCAGCCGGTATAGACCGGGGTGCTGGCCATCCCACTGCCAGATACCGCCTTGATCATCCAGCGTCGGTGGGCAGAAAGGGCCGATCTCCAGGTCATCAGGCTGGTACTTCACGACAAGTCGGGTGCACTGGGCAGCGCTGCCATTCTCCAGCGTACAGCTGACGGTTTCCGGCGCCTTGACCAGCGCGGCCGTGGAGAATTGGCCCGGCACCACTTCGGCATGGGCCACCCCTGCCATCAACAGGGAGGCCGGCAACCAGGCCGTGATCGATGCGGTCTTTCGCACAAGGCGTGCCGTCTTCATGAGTAGGCTCCGAAGAGAGAACACCCGCCACGCTGTTGCTCTCTCGAGTGATCAGCGTGGCGGGTGTCGATGGGCGGGACAGCCGTGAGGGTCAAGCTCGGCCTGGACTCAGGCTCGGCTCAGGCCCTGACCTCAGTGCTTGGGCCCCTGCTTGGCATCATCCGGCAAGCAGGCCGTCTCGCCACCCCGGGGCGGAGCGACACAATGTCCCGGCACCAGCGAGTCTGCCTCAGGCACCGCGATCTGGCACTGGTCTCCCACCTGCTTGCTGGCACAGGCATCGAAGGCTTCCTGCGGCGGCTTGCCACCCGGAGGCTGCGCCATGCTCATCCCGCTGATGGCCAGCAGTGCGCCCGCCATCAAGGCCAGGCTGCCGCGACGACGAAAGGTCACGCGAGCGGAAGGAGTTTCAGAGGCTTTCATGTCGGCATTTCCTTGTGTCATCACTCAATGACGACAAGCTTGCTGACGCAATGTGCAACGAATATGTCAGAAAACGACAGGTGTTCAGGTGCCTGCAGGCTCACTCCTTCCCGGACGGCGGACGATCTTCCTCACCGGGAGGTGGCCCGCGATGTCCCATCTCATCTGCGGTGCAGACGGCATCCGGTGAGTCGAGTGCGCAGCCTATCTCGCCATGGAAACATCCCAGAATCTCGTTCTTTTCGGCGCTGTTGCCATGATAATGGTATCCGATGCCTGCACCGACATGGCCACTGCAGGCGTCGAGTTCTGCCTCCTCGGCCTCGTCACCGGTCAGTCTGGCCAGGATCGGATAACCATCCATGGCAAAGCCGATCATCGGTGCATCCGCCGCGACGTTCTCCTTCGCGGGACTGCAGCCATTGGCACCGTGATAGTGATAGCCGACATGCAGATTCACATGCCCTCCGCAGTCATCGAAAGGCGCCAGGGTATGGGCGGCAAGAATCGCATCCTGAGGCGCTGCCGCATCGAATCTGACGCCATTGAAGGCGATTCCCCGCGGAATTGGCGGAGTGCGCCCTGATGCCGCTTCCTGACGGGCAACGGGAACCAGTGGCAGCACATAGGTGGTCTCGACGACCTCATCCATGTATTCCGTGCGGCATTCCACGCAGTAGTTGTGGTACGCCTCAGCCACATCCGGCCGCGCCGCCTGATCACAGGCCGTCCTGGTATCCGTGACGTGAACCTTGCCGGTGGCCTCGTCGAACAGCTGCCACTCGGGGTCATCATAGAAGGTGGCCAGATTCTCGATGAAGGCACCATCCACGTCGTACTGCTTGCCGTCATGCACCCAGATACCCCCCTTGTCGGCACCGTCCGAGAGCTTGCCGGGACACCAGGGGCCCATCTCGCTGGACTCCAGCGAGTTCTTCAGCGTGATGCTGAAGCACTGGGTCTCGGTCCCACCGGACAGCGTGCAATCCACCACCTCAGGGCCAGCCACGATGCTCCGGGCATCGAACAGGGAGGCGATCTGCGCCAGTCGCTCCGAGACATCCCCCTCGTGGGCCATCGCGGACACGGGGATCAGGCTGGCGACCCCCGCGCTGAACAACGAGGCCAGTGCCATTCGCTTCATCATGTTTCCTCTTGTGATCACCAGGGCATCAGCACGTCATCTGCACTTCACCTGAACGGCCCACCCATCGCGAGGCCAAGCCTATGGAAAACACGTTCCATAAGGAAAGACGCGCCGCTCATTTGCACAAAGCTGCCTTTTTCATGAGAACTGCCCTACCGAAGCCCTAGCGCTCGGCTCGCGGGGAATGCCCGAAGTGATTGCGATAGGCCCGCGAGAAGCTTGAGCTCGACGTGAAGCCACTGGACAGTCCGATGGAGAGAATATCGAGATCCGTCTCCTTGAGCAGATGCCGAGCACGCTCCAGCCGCAGCCTCAGGTACCAGGCTCGCGGCGACGTGGCGAGTTCCTGCTCGAACAGACGCTGCAACTGTCTGAGCGAGATGCGACAGCGTCGGGCCAGCTCCTCCAGCGACAGGGGGGTGTCCAGATGCTGCTCCATCAAGGCGACGGCATCGACCAGCTGGCGCTTGTGAGTGCCGAGTCGCCGCGCCAGCGTCATGCGCTGCTGATCGGTACGCGTCCGCATGCGGTCATGGACAAGCTGCTCGGAGACATCGACTGCCAGGGCCGTGCCGTGCCGCCGGGCAATCACGTCCAATGCCATGTCCATCGCCGCCGCTCCCCCGGCACACGAGAAACGCCGTGCGCCCAGCTCGAACAATTCATCCGAGGTGCTGATGGCAGGGAAACGCTCGCGAAACGCCGGCAGACTCTCCCAGTGCAGCGTGACGCGCTCACCATTGAGCAGGCCGGCCGCGGCGAGCAGGAAGCACCCGGTATCCAGCCCGCCCAGCACACAGCCACCGGCATCGAGGCGATTCAGCCAGCCAGTGAGAGCGCGATTCAGGTGAGCTTCCGGCTCGAAGCCACTGCATACCGCAAGCGAAGGCAGCGAACGGATATCCAGAATGCTGTGATCCGCCACCAGCGTCATGCCACTCGATGCCGTGACCGGCTGGCCATCCTCACTGATCAGCAACCAGCGAAACAGCGGCTTGCCGCTGATGCGATTCGCGATGCGCAACGGCTCCACCGCCGCGAAGAAGGCCATCATCGAAAAACGCGGCAGCAGCAGAAATCCGATCGTTTCGGGCAAGGGGCCGGAATAGTCGAGACGCATGACGCGAGAGCCTCCGTGACAGGGAAAGAGAGGTGTCATGGGTCATCACCCGAGAGCGTGACATGACGACGACCGTCAAAAATGACGCATTACGTTAACAATAATTCGCCTTACGACAAAATAGGCTGTTGAAATTTACCTGTCGTCGAGACTTCACCATGCCGCCTCCCGGGCATCCCCGGGGCCTCAGTACGAGCGCCTGGTGATCATGTCGTGGTGATTCGCGTCCCGCTTGCCCGACCCGCTTCTGGCGTAGCGTGATTTTTCCAGAAGCTGTAGCCATCAAAAACAATTCCATCCATAATATATCGTAATGTTTTTAGGCAGTTAGCCAAGCACTGCTCTTTCCAAAATGCGTTCCTCATCTCTTCTCGTTGCCAACACGACAACAATAATGGTGCCGGATGAGCGGTCGATATCCCCGATGCCTCGACCGAGACAGGGATCGCTGGCCCTTTGACCAGCTCGAACAGGAGTTACTGCGTGACCCCTTCCCAATCCGACCCCGCGTCCTCTCCCGATTCCACGAATACCGCCCCTCTGCCCTACCCCAACGCCAGTTCCAGCGTGCAGGTCGAGACCTCAGGCTGGCTGACCGGCATGCACAAGGGCATGACCCTGACCTCAGCGGGCCTGCTGCTGCTCTTCGTCCTGGCCACGGGCCTGGCACCCGACATGTCCGCGAGTCTGTTCGGCGCCGCCCGCGCCTGGATCGAGTCCACCTTCGGCACCTATTATCTCGTCACCATCGTCGGACTGATCGGGCTGTGCATCGCCCTGGTGTTCTCTCCCTGGGGCAACCTGCGCCTCGGCGCACCGGACAGTCGTCCCGAATTCTCACGCTTCACCTGGGTCTCGATGCTGCTCTCGGCAGGCGTCGGCATCGGCATCCTGTTCTTCGGGGTCGCCGAGCCGCTGTTCTACTTCGATGACTCCGGCGGCTTCGGCTACCCGAACAACCCGCACGCGGACCTCGCCGGCCACACCGCCATGACCCATGCGCGCGCCGTGGATGCGCTCAAGCTGGCCTTCTTCCACTGGGGCCTGCATGGCTGGGCGGTCTATGTGATCGTCGGCATGACCCTGGCCTACTTCGCCTATCGCCGCGGCCTGCCGCTGGCCCTGCGCTCCGCGCTTTATCCGCTGATCGGCAACCGCATCTATGGCCCCATCGGCCACGCCGTCGACATCATGGGGGTACTGGGCTGCGTGTTCGGTATCGCCACCTCGCTGGGCCTGGGCGTCAGCCAGATCGCCGTCGGCCTCAATCGCCTGACCGGACTGGATTCCGGCATCTACACCCAGGTGGTGCTGATTGCCGTGATCTGCGCCATCTCCATCGCGTCTGCCGTCTCGGGGGTCAGCCGGGGTATCCGCATCATCTCCGAACTCAATGTCGGCGTCTCCGTCATCGTGGTGGGCAGCTTCCTGATCGGGGGGCCGACACTGTGGTTGATCAGCATGTTCGGCGAGACGCTGGTCTCCTATGTGCGTGACGTCATCCCCATGGGCCTGTGGGTGGCGGGCACGCCGCTGGAACGCGACTGGCAGGATGCCTGGACCATCTTCTACTGGGCCTGGTGGCTGGCATGGGCGCCGTTCATCGGCCTGTTCATCGCCCGTATCTCCAGGGGCCGCACCGTGCGTGAATTCGTGCTGGGCGTGCTGATCGCGCCGCCGCTGATCATCTTCATCTGGCAGGCGCTGTTCGGTGGCACCGCGCTGCACCAGGAACTGACCGCAGCCATGGGCCCGGGAACCGGCGAACTGATGGGCATGATCCGCGACTGGAACCTGCCGGAGGCGCTGTTCGCCACGGCGGATACACTGGTGGCCAATGACACCCTGAGCGTCATCCTGTCCTCACTGCTGATCTTCCTGCTGATCAGCTGGTTCGTGACCAGCTCCGACTCCAGCACCCTGGTCATCACCACCATTCTGTCGATGGGCGATGAGGAGCCGCTGGCGCGCCACCGGATCTTCTGGGGCGTCTGCATCGGCTCGGTCGCTGCCGTCCTGTTGATGGCCGGCGGCCTGAAAGCCCTTCAGACCGTGCTGATGGCGGCGGCATTGCCGGTCAGCCTGGTGATTCTACTCATGACACTGGGTCTTCTGATCGCCCTGATCGAGGAATCGCGCATGGCGCTCAAGGCACGTCGCCGAGCCTCCCCCGACACGGGCCTGAATTGATCCGCCGGTCAGTCTGACCAATGCCGGTCACGGGTCCTGCCGTGACCTGATGCCGGCACCCGCATGACACCAATCCCCGCTTGAGGCCACAAGGCCCGGCGGGGATTGGCGTTTCTGGCTCCCGGACATCCTCTTCCAGCCTCTCTCGGAGGGCTCCTGAGCGCTGAGGCAATGCAGGCTTCCAGCGAGAAAATATCCGAAAAGCCGGCCTGACGCTTGCCGCATGACGCGTTCAGCTAATTGGACTTCGTTTGGGGAGAAAATGATCGGGGACGACGCTCTAGCCTTAGAACGTGTCGATGTCTGATGTCCAGAACGTTCCACACAGGTAGTGCGAGACAACAATCACAACAATAAAGGAGTGTTCCCATGACACCCGCCCAACAGGACTCGCAAGAGTCCGCTCACCGCGGCATCCCCCCTGATTTGACGCAGCGCCTTGAGACCCGCGGCCCGCTCAAGGGCATGCACAAGGGCATGACACTCACCGCTGCCGGCCTGCTGCTGGCCTTCGTGGTCGGTGCCGGCCTGAGTCCGCAGGCCTCTTCTGCCCTGTTCGGCGCCGCCCGCGCCTGGATCGAGAACACCTTCGGCACTTACTACCTCATCCTGGTCGTGGGCATGATCGCCCTGTCACTGGTCATGGTGGTGTCTCCCTGGGGCAGCCTGCGACTCGGCCCCAGGGACAGCAGACCCGAGTTCTCGCGCTTCACCTGGATCTCGATGCTGCTCTCGGCAGGCGTCGGGATCGGCATCCTGTTCTTCGGGGTCGCCGAGCCACTGTTCTACTTCGACGACTCCGGGGGCTTCGGGTACCCCAACAACCCGCACGCGGATCTGGCCGGCGCTACCAGCATGGACCATGCCCGCGCCGTCGAGGCCCTCAAGGTGGCCTTCTTCCATTGGGGCCTGCATGGCTGGGCGGTGTATGGCGTCGTCGGCATGACACTCGCCTACTTCGCCTACCGCCATCACCTGCCCCTGGCACTGCGCTCGGCGCTCTATCCGCTGATCGGCGAGCGCATCTACGGTCCCATCGGTCACGCCGTGGATATCATGGGCGTACTGGGTTGTGTCTTCGGAATCGCGACCTCGCTGGGTCTCGGCGTCAGCCAGATCGCCGTCGGGCTCAACCGCCTCACCGGACTGGATGCCGGGCTCGGCACTCAGCTGGCGTTGATCGCCGTCATCAGCGTGATCTCCATCGCATCTGCCGTCTCCGGCGTGAAGCGCGGCATCCGCTTCATCTCCGAGCTCAACATCGGCGTCTCGGTGCTCGTGGTCGGCAGCTTCCTGATCGGCGGCCCCACCCTGTGGTTGATCTCGCTGTTCGGCGAGACGTTGCTGGCCTATCTGCGCGACGTGGTGCCGATGGGACTGTGGGTCGCCCAGACCCCGGGCGAGAGCAGCTGGCAGGAAGGCTGGACCATCTTCTACTGGGCCTGGTGGCTGGCCTGGGCCCCGTTCATCGGCCTGTTCATCGCGCGTATCTCCAAGGGGCGCACCCTGCGCGAGTTCATCCTCGGCGTGCTGATCGCCCCACCGCTGATCATCTTCCTCTGGCAGGCGCTGTTCGGCGGTACCGGTCTGCATCAGGAGCTGACGGCCGCCATGGGCCCGGGGACCGGCGAGCTGATGACGCTGGTGCGCAACTGGAATCTGCCGGAAGCCCTGTTCGCCACCGCCGATGCCCTGGCCGGCAACGGCGTGCTGGGAGTCATCCTATCCTCGCTGTTGATCTTCCTGCTGATCAGCTGGTTCGTGACCAGCTCCGACTCCAGCACCCTGGTGGTCACCACCATCCTGTCGCTGGGCGATGAGGAGCCGCTGGCGCGTCACCGCATATTCTGGGGCATCTGCATCGGACTGGTGGCCGGTACCTTGCTGATGGCAGGCGGCCTCAAGGCACTGCAGACCATCCTGATGGCCGCCGCCTTGCCGATGAGCTTCGTGATCGTGGCAATGACGATGGGCCTCCTGGTGGCGCTCTATCAGGAATCCGGCAATGCACTGAAAAGATTCAAGAAACCCGCCCAGCATCACACAGGCCCCTGAGCCCGCTCTAAGCCCCTCACTCGACCCGGACCCGTCGTGCCAACAGGCAACGGCGGGCCTTGAGGCATGTCTTTCACGTCAGGCGTTCCACGAGACACATAATGTCGTGTTATGGCAAATACTGGTCGCCAATAACCAAAAATTAACCAGAGGGCAAGATAGGCTTATGAGGTCCTTGCCACCCACAGGAGTCAGCCATCGTTATCTGCCCTCTCTTGACGACTTCTTGCTGCCGTCAGCTTGCCAGTTCGACAACAACAACTTCAGGAATCGCGCTCTCATGACGACCGACACTTCCTCCTCCCGCCAGCCCGAGGCCACCACGGATTCCGTCTGCGGCCTGGGGGATACAGACTCCGCCAAGGGCAAGTACCTCACCTCGATCGCCACCGTGGCGGTCATCATGCTGCTGATCGGCGCCGCCGCCCTCTTCCCGACGGGATTCCTCGCGGCCCTCGACACCGTCAAGACCTCGGTGATCGGCAATCTCGGCTTCATCTTCACCTGGCCGGCCTTCGCCATCTCGCTGGTGATGGTCGCGGTGTGCTTCACGCCGCTGGGCAAGCTGCGCTTCGGTGAAGGCGAACCGGAATTCCACACCCTGAGCTGGATGGGCATGCTGTTTGCCACCGGCATGGGCATCGGCCTGCTCACCTGGGGCGTGCTGGAGCCCAAGTACCATACCGATGCCGGACAGAGCACCGACATGGCACTGCTCAATGCCTTCAATCATTGGGGCCTGCTTGCCTGGGCGGGCTATCTGGCCATCGGCGCGCTGTTCGCGCATGCCATGTACAACATGAAGATGACCAAGCCCGCCGAAGAACTGCTGGGCAATGGCCTGTGGAGCAAGCTCAATCTGGTCAGCCTCGTCGTTTCCACCGTCATCGGCCTGTCGCTGTCCTTCACCTACGCGACCACCCCGATCCAGCAGGGACTGGTCAAGCTGGTCGGCATCGAGTTCAGCCCGACCCTGATCATCAGCGTGCTGGCCGTATGCGCCATCATCTCCTCCGCCTCTGGCCTCAAGCGCGGCATCAAGTGGCTGAGCAACTACAACACCCTGTTCGCCATCATTCTGATGATCGGCGTGCTGGTGCTGACCGTCCCCGGCGACATCCTTTCCACCTTCGTGCGTCTGGTGCCGGAATACCTGCTCAAGTACCCGGCGATGGCCACCGACATCGGTCTGGGTGATCCGGAGCGCAAGGCATGGCTGGCCGACTGGCTGTATGCCTTCGAGGCTGCCTGGTACGGCTGGTTCATCTTCACCGGCGTCTTCGTGGCGCGCATCTCCAAGGGCCGTACCCTGCGTGGCATGGTGCTGGGGGTAATGCTGGTGCCGACCCTGTTCTCGTGCCTGTGGTTCGTGGTGTTCGGTCTCGGCAGCCTCAGTCTGGGCGTCGAGGACGTGTTCAAGCTGATCGATACCATCGATACCACCGGCATCCTCTCGGTGATACTGACGCTCAACATCCTGCTGTTCTTCATCACCAGTGCCGATTCGGCAGGACTGGTCTGCGAGATGCTGACCGTCAAGCGCTCGCGCGCCTTCTGGATCATCGCCATGGCCGCCCTGGCCATCGTGGTCAGCTGGCTGGGCGGCGATGTCTACAAGACCCTGCTGAGCCTGATCTCGGTCGCCGCGATACCGGTCGCCTTCGGCATCTTCGCCCTGGTGATCGCCTTCGTGATCCGCGTACGCCGTGATCGCGCCTCCCAGGCCATCCCGGCATCGGTGCCACTTACCTAGCGCTGAACCGCCCTGGTGTGTGATGCGCCGCAGCGCGTGCCGACGCAATCCGGGACAACGATCTGTCGCAACGCAATCTGTCCAGCACAACGGCCCTGCCCTCTAACGAGGTGCAGGGCCGTTGTGTATTACGAAGTAGCGAAGAATGATTGTGCCCTACCCGCCTCCGCTTCCTTCTGCACTCTCCTCTTACGTTACAAGCTCTGGAAGGGCTTGCAGCAAGGCAGCTATCCCAGCTGCGTACGAAGTAAAATCGGCGCCAGGCGGCTGAGCTATGTCACTCAGCAAGCGAGTCCGGTGCTGGCGCTCCCAAGGAATAATTTACGCCTCCTGGGAACCGCTACTACTGCGCTCACTGTATTAGCTCAGAAGTTTCAGCCAAACATACTCAAATTATAATATATGCTAGTATTGCTCCAATTTGTCATGCGCAGACAGGCCTGCTGCCTAATCCAGCGACATCGTCAGCCAACTATCAACCATCGCTAACCATTCCCAATAGTGTTCAGAATCATATGGTTATCCCCACTTCAAGCTAGCTCGCAGAAGCCGGCGGTCGACAAGACGCATATCCAGCCATTAAGAAGATGGCTGCCAACCGTGGTAAGCGAGCCCGGTTAACTACTTATGGTAGAGCAGATGACAATGACTCAATTCGAGAAATTCTCACAAGACGTCGATCCTTTTGTTCTCGAGTCGCTCGAGAATATGCGCAGAAAGCTGCTAGACATTACCAGCAGAAATCGACTACTTAACTTTCCAATTGATCAAAAAGGTAGCTCACTTCGTATCGTGAATGAGCTGCCAGATCAATTGTATCAGAACTTGATTGATGAAAAGGGTATGCAGTTTGCTGCCGTACCCGACCCACAATATAAACAGCTGCTCAAACATGGATACCTCACGACTGAGGAAGATGGCAGCGAGAAGCGATTGAAGCCGGACCCGACTGCACGCGAGTGGGCAAAGGTATTGGGCATTGATAACAGTTACGACCTGCCCCACCCAGACAAGCATCACACCAAGCCCGAACATTGTGATAGTGACATCCAGGTCCTGTTGTTTCCTCAGGAAATGGAATCCAGACTACGTGGAATCCGAAACAAGTCCCAAACTGCAATTGAAGAAACCGGTACGGGTGTTCTGTATCTTGCGCTGGGTTTCCTGGAATGGTTTGAATCACCGAATTCAGACAAGAGTCGACTCGCTCCGTTGTTTACCATTCCAGTGATGCTGGAAAAAGGCAAGCTGAATGCCAACGCTGGAGTGTACCGGTACCAGATCAAATATACCGGCGAAGACATCATTCCCAACTTGTCATTACAGGTAAAGCTAGCCAATGACTTTGGTATTGATTTGCCAGATCTTGAAGAAAATATGTCACCCGAGAAATATCTTTCATGGGTAGAAGACATTATCTCGAAAACTCATCCTAGGTGGTCAGTCAAGCGCTATGCCTCCTTGGCTTTACTCAACTTTGGCAAGATGCTGATGTACCTGGATCTTGATCCGGCACGCTGGCCTCTGGACGGTCGCAATATCACTCAACATCCAGTGGTAACCCGGTTCTTTACCAGCGTAGAGACAAGTGCCAACGAGGGTGGAGGTGGCACTGGACTGGAGCATGAAATAGATGAGCTTGGTGACATTCATCAGCGTTTCCCGCTTATTGATGATGCTGACAGCTCACAACATAGTGCTTTGATCGATGCTGTGGACGGTCATAACCTGGTGATTGAAGGCCCACCGGGCACCGGTAAATCGCAGACCATTACCAATCTGATTGCTGCCGCCATGCTAAGCGGCAAGAAAGTATTATTCGTTGCCGAAAAACTGGCGGCACTGGAAGTCGTCAAGCGTCGACTCGACAAAGCCGGCTTGGGCGATTTTTGTCTGGAGCTTCACAGCCACAAGTCGCAGAAGCGGAAAGTCCTTGAAGAGATAAATTCCCGCATCGTGGGTCAGTCAAAGCTACAGAGCCCCCAAAAAATTGATGCCGAAGTAGCTCGCTATGAAGAACTGAAAAATCAACTCAATGATTATGCCAAAGAAATAAACGGGATCTGGGGTGCCACAAACAAGAGCATCCATGATATTTTCAGCCGGGCTTCACGCTACCGCCGCCAGTTGACTATTGATCCTACACGCTTACATGTGACTGGCCTTTCTGGGAAAAGCCTCGATGAGGTGAAGCTACTCAGACTACGCGATCAGATAAAAACATTCACGGGGATTTATGCTGAAGTTCGCCAACAAGTCAGTGAAAATGCAGCTATATATGATCACCCTTGGAGTGGCGTGACCAATACCGACATTCAGATCTTTGATAGCGAGAGAATAGTCCTGTTACTGAGTAGCTGGCAGAAAACGCTGGCTCAGCTTATCGACACCACTGAACACTTGGTATCACGCTGGCAGCTTGACTCGAATACACTACAAACGCTGCCAGAACTTGACTGTCTTAATCAAGATTTTTCAATATTGCCGGAACTGAAAGGCCAAGAGTGCTTCCCGGCCTTGAGAAGACTGAATCAAGAAACCATAGATGATGTTGAGCGCAATATAAATGACTTCATCACTCTCCAAACCCTGTATAAAGAGTTAGCTCCAGAACTGGTTCGGGATAAACTGACTTTGCTTATGAACGGGGAGATACCACCGGCATTCACTGACCCTGTAACTGCTTTCGGAGCATCAACGCAGTTATTGCTATCGGATATAGTGAAGTCCGTAATCCACCTAACCAAAGTCTCAAACGAGCTAGATGAATATCTCGTCAAGCAACAAGAGTTGAAGACTGCGCTGCCGGAGCCACTTGCTGCTCTCCTGACCAACAGCAAGGAAGGACTGTCTGCTTTCATCGAACTGATAGAGCTTACCGATGAACTTCCAGGCGAGCTTGTCAAACTTCGGTCAAGTCGTTTCGACGATGATGAAATGGATGCGATTCTTGCAAATTTGAAGCAGCAACTGCAGGAGCTCCTCCCACTACGAGCTACATTGCGCAACACTTATCGTCTAGACGCACTGCTCCCGCAGGAAGATTTGCAAAACATGCAACATCATCTTGCCAATGCAGGCATGTTCAAATGGTTCAATAGTGACTGGCGTACTGCTCGAAAAAACCTAAAGAGCATGGCGAAGAGTCCTGACACCAAAATAGCGGAATTGGTCGAAAAGCTGGATACCTTGATCAAATATTCTGAGCAGGTCGGGCATCTGGAAAGAAGCAATTTCAGCAAGCTTCTAGGAGAGCTCTATGCCAGCCTGGATACAGATATTGAATCACTGCTGATACTCAGAAGTTGGTATCGCCAAGTTCGAGAGGTTTATGGCATTGGCTTTGGCCCAAGAGTCATAGCAGGGACTGCTTTGCTCGACCTTGACGCTCAAGTGATCAAGGGCATCCAGCAACTTCATAAACAAGATGTCGTCACTTCCATTCGTGACACCATGACCGGCCTCGAGCAGACATTGGGACTCTACTCAAAACTGCAACAATCATTCAGTGACAGGGAACAGCTGACAGGTGCCTCGGGGCAAATTCAACAGGTCATCATGTCTCTTTCGACAGTGCTGGAAACGACTCTGGCCTGGGTGTTGAAACAGGATATTTCTTTACTAGAGCTGCAGCAGAGAGTGTCGCAGCTAAAGCAATTATCCTCGCTGCAACAGCACCTCAGCCATGACCCGCTGGTCTCCTCTCTATTTGGAGACGTAGCCCCATTGTACTGGGGGGCGAGCAAGGACAATCAGGCTGCTCTCACCACGATTCAAAGCACATTGTCCTTTGCCAGAAAACTGCAACATCTCTCGGCAAGCTCGCTGGTTCATGCCATTAAAGAGATGACATCAACTGAAGAATTCCAGCAATTACAGCGCGATGCGCTTGACTATCAACAACAATGGCAACAGCAGGAGTCGGCCTATCATAATTTTGCAGAGGCCACTCAACTTGATAAAAAGCTCTGGCTTGAATCATCCGACTCTACCCTCATTGGCATTACGAAACGTAACGATAGAGCCATCTCAAATCCTCGCTGGCTGAATGGCTGGGTCAACTTTGTTCGCTCAGAGCATGAGATGTTCGCTAATGGCCTGGAGAAAATCTGGAAGGAAGTCATGGCAGGCAATCTCCTCATCGATCAGGTCGATGAAGGTCTGTCGCTGGCAATCCATGATCAGTTGGCCAGAGAGATCATTGCGGCCAAACCGCACCTGGCAAGAATCTCCGGTCTCAGCAAAAATCAGGATCAGAAAACATTCCGTCATTACGACAAGAAGCTTCAAAAGCTCCAGCGAAAGCGTATTGCCAGCATCATCGCCCATAGAAAGATTCCCGAAGGAGTATCTGGTGGACGAAAGTCGGAGTATACCGAGCTTGCATTGATCAAGCATGAGCTGGGCAAGAAGGCGCGGCATATTCCTATCCGGCAATTGATCAACCGTGCTGGTAGAGCTCTGCAGGAGCTCAAACCTTGCTTCATGATGGGACCCATGTCTGCAGCCCACTATTTGCAACCGGGTGAAATACAATTTGATCTGGTAGTGATGGATGAAGCCTCTCAGGTAAAACCTGAAGACGCCCTGGGTGTCATTACTCGAGGCAGTCAGTTGGTGGTCGTGGGAGATCCCAAACAGTTACCGCCTACCAGTTTCTTCGACCGCTCCGATGTATCAGGTGAAGAGGAGGATGTGGCGGCAATGGTGCAGACTGACAGTATTCTGGATGCTGCTCTCCCCTTGTTCCCCATGCGGCGCTTACGCTGGCATTACCGCTCGCAGCATGAGCACCTGATTGCTTACTCCAACCGCCACTTTTACGACAGTGACCTGGTGGTATTCCCATCACCACATGCACAGTCGGAAGAGTTCGGCGTCAAGTTTACGCTTGTCAAGCAGGGGCGATTTGTCAACCAGCACAATATCGAAGAAGCCCGAGTCGTGGCAGAAGCCGTTGCCCGGCATGCGGTGCACAATGCACATGAATCACTGGGCATCGTCGCCATGAATTCCAAGCAGCGCGAGCAGGTTGAGCGAGCGGTGGATGAACTCTGCAAGACAAGCTCAGAGATCAGCAACGCCATTGATGCTCTGCGCAATCAGGAGGATGGGCTATTCATCAAGAACCTGGAAAACGTTCAGGGGGATGAGCGGGATGTCATCTTCATCTCCTTCACCTATGGCCCGGGTGAAGTCGGGGGGCGAGTCTATCAACGCTTTGGCCCGATCAACTCCGATGTTGGCTGGCGTCGACTGAATGTCTTGTTCACTCGCTCGAAAAAGCGCATGCATGTGTTCAGCTCCATGAAGTCTGAAGACATTCTAGTGAGTGAAACCACCAAAAGCGGTGTACGTGCCTTGAGTGGTTTTCTGCATTTCGCTGAAAAGGGGAATATGGAAGGCATCAGCTATTCCACCGGCAAGGCACCTGACAGTGATTTCGAGGTTGCAGTCATGGAGTCACTGCAAGCAGCCGGCTTCCAGTGTGAGCCTCAAGTGGGCGTAGCGGGATTCTTTGTGGATATCGCGGTCAGAGACCCAGGCAACCCGGGGCGCTATCTCATGGGCATCGAATGCGACGGCGCGACTTACCACTCAGCGAAGTCAGCCAGAGACCGAGACCGTCTGCGCCAGGAGGTGCTGGAACGCCTGGGATGGCGCATTCGACGCATCTGGTCCACCGACTGGTTCAGTAACCCAGATGGCGAGCTGGGACCGATCATTCGTGAGCTTGACCAACTGAAAACCGCAATTGAACAGCGGCCATTTACTACTGAAGCGGTTGCTGTCGAAGTGAATGAGCAGCTCGAATCAGTTGCTCAGAGTCCAGGGTCGCAAGCGGTTGATTCAGGAGATCAGCCCTTGAGCCTGCGCCTTAAACGCTTCGCCGAACAAGTGATTGAAGAGGCTTTCCCAGATACACCGGCCGAGCGCCGGCTATTGAGACCAGCAATGATAGAAGCGCTGGCCGAGCACCAGCCCTGCTCACGTTCAGAGTTTGTCGAGATGATCCCCAAGTATCTGCGTGATGCTACCGAGCCCAAGGAAGCACATCGTTTTCTCGATAATATTCTGGAGATACTGGAAGGTAGCGAAGCAAGCACGAAGCTACTGCAATAACCCTACGCGACGGGCCTGTCATTGGCAGGCCTGCAATGGTATTGCTGGCGCTTCACCCTTCTCTGACAATCCGGATGATTGATTTTCACACGCGTTTTAGCCAATAAATCAACGTTAAAACGCCAAGCCTCGCAGGGAGCCCATGGAACACGACTCCAACTTCTATTTTCTCAGCGAACATGATCCGCTGTTCTTTCAACTGGCTCGAGCCGCCGAGCAGACCTTTGCCGGGGACCCCAACACCACACTCATCAAGCTGCGTCAGCTGGGTGAGGCATTGGCTCAGCATATAGCTGCTCGAATCGGCCTGGAGCTGGAAGAACGCACCACCCAGGCCGACTTGCTGCACCGGCTCTCTCGCGAGCTGGGGCTGGATCAATCCGTGCGGCAGATGTTTCATGTGCTGCGTATTGAAGGTAACCGCGCCACCCACGAGTTTCAGACCGGCCACAAAGAGGCGATGGATGCACTCAAGCTGGCCCGTGAACTGGCCGTCTGGTTCCATCGCGCATTTGGCACCGAAGGCGAAGAATTCAAGCCCGGTGCCTTTGTACCGCCCAAGGACCCCAGCGCCGAGCTGCGCCAGCTAACAGTGCAGATTGCTCAGTTGAACAGCCAGCTTGAAGGCACCAGCGAACAGCTGGAGCATCAGCAGCAGGAAACGGAAAAGCAGCAACAGCTGGCTGAGCTGAAGGCCCAGGAAAGCGCCGAATACGCTGAGCTTGCCAACCTGATGGACCAGGAAGCCAGATCGATGGCGAAGCTGGCTCAGCATCACGAGCAGGAACTGGCACGCCAGCAGGCGGCCTTTGAGGCTAGGCTCAAGGTCGAGCTGCAACAACAGGCGGAGCAGCACAAGGCTGTGGCAGAAGTTTCCCGCCGTACCCAGCAAGCCAGCAAGCAGCTCAACCTGAGCGAAGAAGAAACCCGCATTCTGATCGATATGCAATTGATCGAGGCCGGCTGGGAAGCCGACACCGAGCTTTTGACCTGGGGCAACGGCACTCGCCCGGAAAAGGGCAAGAACCTGGCCATTGCCGAATGGCCTACTCAGGGCAAGCAGGCTGCCGACTATGTGCTGTTTGCGGGCTTGACCCCGATTGCAGTGGTGGAAGCCAAGCGCAAGAACGCCGATGTGGCCGGGAAGATCCACCAGGCTGAGCGTTATTCCCGTGGCCTATCCATGCATCAGGGCTGGGAGTCTCCCTGGGCGATCGCGAAGTTGCTCAAGCCTTGGGATGACGGCAAGGGAGGCACTTTCCAGGTGCCTTTCGTGTATTCCTGCAATGGCCGCCCTTTCGTCAAGCAGTTGGCAGAAAAGTCCGGCACTTGGTTTCGTGATGTACGCGCCGTGGCCAATCTGGCCCGCCCTCTGCAGCAATTCCACAGTCCAGAAGGGTTGCTCGACAATATTACCCGCAGCAAGGGCGATGCCGAGGCCCGACTGGAGCAGGAGCCCTATGGCTACCTCAAGCTGCGCGACTATCAGCAAAAAGCCATTGAATCAGTAGAGCATGCTCTGTCACACGGCCAGCGCCAGTGTCTGCTGGCCATGGCGACCGGTACCGGCAAGACCCGCACCATCATTGGCTTGATGTATCGCTTCCTGAAGGCAGAGCGTTTCAAGCGAATTCTGTTCCTGGTGGATCGCACCGCCCTGGGCGAGCAGGCGCAAAACGCCTTTGACGATATGCCGCTAGAGCAGAACTTCCCCCTGAACAAGATCTATAACGTTGCCGAACTGGGCGACATGGCCGCCGCAAGCGAAACCCGCATTCAGGTTGCCACGGTGCAAGCCATGGTGAAGCGGGTATTTCAGTCCGACACTCCCCCGGCCATCGATGACTTTGACTGCATCATCATCGACGAAGCCCACCGCGGCTATACCCTGGACCAGGAAATGAGCGAAGGCGAGCTGGCCACTCGAGATGCCAGCCAGTATCTGTCCAGCTATCGACGGGTGCTCGATTACTTCGACTCGGTACGCATCGGCCTGACTGCCACCCCGGCCAAGCACACCTCTGACATCTTCGGTCGCCCGGTATACACCTATTCCTATCGGGAAGCGGTGGCCGATGATTGGCTGATCGACCATGAGCCCCCCATTCGCTATGAAACCTTGCTCAGCCAGCAAGGCATTCATATCGACAAGGGCGAGCAAGTGGAGGTCATCAACACCCACACCGGTGAGGTGGAGCTGGCCGAACTGGAAGACGAGCAACACTTTGAAGTGGAGGCATTCAACCGCCGGGTCATCACGGAAGATTTCAATCGCGTGATCTGCCAGCAGCTGGCCAAGGAGCTGGACCCCCTGGGCGACGAGAAGACGATGATCTTCTGTGCCACCGACCTGCATGCCGACATGGTCAAGCGGCTGCTTGATGAAGCATTCAAGGAGCAGTACGACGATGCCTACAACGAGGCCGCCGTTCGCAAGATCACCGGCCAGAGCGACAAGGTCAGCACCCTGATCCGTCAATACAAGAATGAGCGTTTTCCCAACATCGCCATCACCGTGGACCTGCTCACTACCGGCATCGATGTGCCGCCCATCTGCCATCTGGTGTTCCTGCGCCGGGTGAAAAGCCGCATTCTGTTCGAGCAGATGATGGGACGGGCCACCCGCCGCTGCGATGACATCGGCAAGACAGTATTCAAGATCTACGATCCGGTAGACATCTACGCCACCCTGCAAGACGTGAATTCCATGACGCCCCTGGTCAAGAATCCCAATGTCAGCCTGGAGCAGCTGGTGATGGAACTGACGGATGATGAGGTCATGGAACACGCCATGAGCGCCCCCGGCACCCTGGCCGATCAGTCTCATGCCGATGACCTGCTCAACACCCTCTGTCAGAAGGTGATGCGCATTACTCGCAAGGCGACCAGCAAGGCCGAAACCCAGCCCGAACTCAAGCAAAAGCTCATGGAACTGGGTGACGAGTGGGGTACCCAACCTGATAAACTTCACCAGCATCTCCATGAGCTGGGCCCGACCGGTGCTGCAGGTTTCATGCGTCGTCACGGTGGCCTGCTCAATAGCCTGGCCGAAGTCAAGATGCTGCTGGGCTCAGAGCGCAGTCCGATTGTCTACTCAGGTGCTGATGAGTTCAAATCTCGCACTCAGAGTTATGGCTTGCATGAAAAGCCCGCCGATTATCTGGACAGCTTTGACGACTTCATTCGCCAGCAGCTCAACCAGTCGGCCGCCCTGGGCGTGGTGGTAAACCGGCCAAAGGATCTGACCCGCGAGCAACTCAAGGAAGTGCGACTGCTGCTCGACGAGAACGGCTTCAGCGAGGCCAACCTCAATAGTGCCTGGAGCAACAACAGCAACCAGGACATTGCGGCCAGCATCATCGGCCATATTCGCCGAGCGGCCATGCGCGAAGCGCTGGTGCCCTTCGCCGAACGCGTGAACCAGGCCATGGCGCATATCTATAGCACCCACGACTGGACCCCGAAGCAGCGCAAGTGGCTTGACCGGCTGGCCAAGCAGCTCACTCACGAAGTGGTGATTGATGAGCAGTTCATCAATCAGGCCTTCGCCCGTGATGGGGGGGCCAAGGTGCTCGACAAGCAGCTCGATAATCAGCTGACGACCGTGCTCGATGAGCTGTCCGAGCAGCTGTGGAAAGTGGCCTGAGCGTCAACATGAATCATTCAAGACTGAGAACTCGATGACCAATAACGAAATTGTCCAGAAGCTGTGGAATCTGTGTGATGTGCTGCGCGATGACGGCATCAACTACAGCGACTATGTCACCGAGCTGGTGCTGTTGCTGTTCATCAAGATGGAACACGAAAACACCGAGGCTGGCCTGCTCAGCAAGCATGCCCTGCCGGAATACTGCCGCTGGCCGGACCTCACCAGTCAGAGCGGCCTGCCCCTGCTCAACGATTACAAGCAGATATTGCTGGATCTCTCCAAGAGCCGTGACAGCCTGATTGCCGCCATTTACGCCGATGCCCAGACTCGGCTGCGTGAACCTCGCCATCTGGAGCAGATGATCACCACCCTGGATGCCATCGACTGGTTCAGCGCCCGCGCCGATGGTCTGGGGGATCTCTATGAAGGCCTGCTGGAAAAGAACGCGGGTGAAACCAAGTCCGGTGCCGGCCAGTATTTTACCCCCCGTGCCCTGATCGACAGCATGGTGCGTTGCCTCAAGCCCCAGCCCGGTGAAGTGATTCAGGACCCCGCTGCGGGGACCGGCGGCTTCCTGATTGCCGCCGACCGCTACATCAAGGACCAGACCGACGATCATTACGACCTGAATGCCAAGGCCCAGGCATTTCAGCGCAATCAGGCTTTTGTTGGCGTCGAGCTGGTGCCGAGCACCCGTCGATTGGCGCTGATGAACTGCCTGCTGCACGGCATGGAAGGCGATGACGAAGGCGTGGTGCATCTGGGCAACAGCCTGGGACAGGTGGGCATGCAGCTGCCCAAGGCCGATATCATGCTGGCCAACCCGCCGTTCGGCACCGCCAAGGGTGGCGAGGCCAGCATCAGTCGAGATGACCTCACCTACCCCACCAGCAACAAGCAGCTGGCCTTCCTGCAGCATATCTACCGTGGGCTCAAGCCCGGTGGCCGCGCCGCCGTGGTACTGCCCGACAACGTGCTGTTCGAGGCCGGTGCCGGTACCGATATCCGTCGTGACCTGATGGACAAGTGCAACCTGCACACCATCCTGCGCCTGCCCACCGGTATCTTCTACGCCCAGGGGGTAAAGACCAACGTACTGTTCTTTACCAAAGGCAGCGCCACTGACCCGCGCCAGCAGGAAAACTGCACGCAGAATGTCTGGGTGTATGACCTGCGCACCAATATGCCGAGCTTCGGCAAGCGCAGCCCCTTCACGGCAAAACACCTGCAGCCGTTTGAAGGCGTATATGGCGAGCAGCCCGATGGCACCAGCTCCCGCACAGAAGGCGAATGGAGCTTTGGCGCTGAACAGATTGAAGTCACCGAGACCGCAGAAAACCAGGATGTCGCTCAAGACCTCGCCACCAGCCGCTGGCGCTGTTTCAGCCGTGATTGGATTCACGACACCAAAGGCGATTCGCTGGATATCAGCTGGCTGAAAGACAACGACAGCGTCGATGCCGCCAACCTGCCCGCGCCGGATGTACTGGCCGCCGAGGCCATGAGCGAACTGACTGAAGCCCTGCGCGAGCTGGATCAACTGTTGCAAACGCTGGGTGCGGGGGATGAGGCGAATAGTCAGAAGCGCCTGCTGGGTGATGCATTGGGGTTGGAGGCCAAGGTATGACTTATGCAACGACCCCTGGCGGTTGGATAACCACCAAGCTTGGTACTGTTTTAGATTTTAAATACGGGAAGTCTTTACCAGCGAAAACTCGTGATGGTGTTGGCTTCCCCGTATATGGCTCAAATGGAGTTGTTGGATTCCATTCTGCACCATTAATACCACATGCGGGTATTGTTGTGGGTCGTAAAGGAAGCTTTGGTGAGGTGCATTTATCACTACAACCTTTTTCCCCAATCGATACCACCTACTTCATCGATGAGTTTGGACCACAGATAATAAAGTTTTGGTTCTATCACTTAAAACATCTACCGCTCACTCAACTAAATCGAGCGTCTGCTATTCCTGGTTTAAACCGAGAAGATGCTTATGGCCTTGAGGTACCGCTTCCCCCCCTCGCCGAACAGCGAGAAATCGCTGACCGCCTGGATACCCTGCTGGCACAGGTGGACACGCTCAAGGGCCGCCTCGACGCCCTTCCGGCCATCCTGAAGCGCTTCCGCCAGTCCGTGCTGGCTGCTGCAGTTAGCGGCAAACTGACGGAGGAATGGCGGGCTAACCAAGTAACTTTATCCCAAATTTCTATTTCAGAAATTAAAGACTATTGGTTTAATAAATATTCCAATAAAGAAAAATATTACAAAGTGCCGAGTTTAGATACTAAACAGCAACAAATGTACGACTTACCCGAAACATGGCAGTGGTGTCAGCTTGGTAACATCTTTGACGTGCATGTTGGGTCGACACCTAGTCGTAAGAACAAAGATTATTGGGGAGTAGGAGTCAATTGGGTTAGCAGTTCTGAAGTAGCTTTCTGTAGAATCAAAGAAACAAAAGAAACGATCACTTTAGCAGGCATGGAAAACTCTTCTACTAAACTTCACCCACCTGGGACCGTGATGTTGGCGATGATCGGCCAAGGGAAAACGCGCGGCCAGCCAGCCATATTGGATATTGACGCTTGTCATAACCAAAATACTGCAGCTTTGCGAGTTCCAGAAGCATACTGTGTACCAGAGTATCTTTATTACTTCTTGTACCAAAGGTATGAAGAAACACGTAGAGTAGGATCTGGTAATAACCAGCAGGCAATGAATAAAAAGATTGTGCAGTCGTTAGCTTTTCCTTTGCCCACCAAAAGAGAGCAGACCGAAATCGTCCGTCGGGTTGATCAGCTGTTTGCCTTTGCCGGTCAGGTCGAGCAGCGGGTGAAGGAGGCGCAAGGCCGGGTAAACAATCTGACCCAGTCGATTCTGGCCAAGGCATTTCGCGGCGAGCTGACCGCCGAGTGGCGTGAGCAGCACCCGGAGTTGATCAGTGGTGAGAATTCGGCTTCCGCACTGCTGGCGCGCATTCAAGCCGAGCGTGCGGCTCAGGCACCGGTCAAACGTACTCGCAAGAAGAAGGTCAGCGCATAAGGCCTGTGCGCACCTTTGTCGCATGACGTGATGAGGGAGTCACTTCCAACGCTCGCCATGGTGACAGCAAGCCAAGACACCGCTGTTCATGTCTCTAGGCCCCACGGCCCTGCCCTCGCATGAGGTGCAGGGCCGTGTCACGTCTGATGCACGTCTTTTTCGTCACCTGCCAGGAATGGAATGGCGGGTCTTGCGCCCTCGACGCCGACAGAGCCCTGCTGTGCTGACAACGACCTACTAGGCTGAAGTGTGTGTCACCACGTTTCCCCAAGGCGTACAGCGTCCATCGGAAGCGAACAGGATCACGACAGACAGGAGCGACGCATGCCAGCCAGTTTCCACGACCACCTCAGCCGTCAGATCAATGCGCTGCATGAAGAAGGCCTCTACAAGCAGGAGCGCGAGATCACCTCGCCCCAGCGTGCCAGCATCCAGGTTTCCGCCAGCGATGAAGACGAGGGACAAGGCGCCCAGGTCATCAACTTCTGCGCCAACAACTATCTGGGCCTGGCCGATAGCCCCGAATTGATTGCGGCCGCGCAACAGGCGCTGGAGCGTGATGGCTTCGGCATGGCCTCGGTACGCTTCATCTGCGGCACCCACCATCAGCATCGCGTGCTGGAAAAGCGCCTCGCGGCCTTTCTGGGCATGGACGATGCCATCCTCTATTCCTCGTGCTTCGATGCCAATGGCGGCCTGTTCGAGACACTCTTCGGCCCTGAAGACGCCATCATTTCCGATGCGCTCAACCACGCCTCCATCATCGATGGCGTGCGGCTGTGCAAGGCCAGCCGCTATCGCTATGCCAACAATGACATGAGCGAACTCGAGGCCCGCCTCAAGGAGGCGGACGCGGCTGGCGCACGCTTCAAGCTGATCGCCACCGACGGTGTCTTCTCGATGGATGGCGTGATCGCCAATCTCAAGGGCATCTGCGAGCTCGCCCGCCGCTACGACGCGCTGGTGATGGTGGATGACTCCCACGCCACCGGCTTTGTCGGCGACAACGGGCGTGGCAGCCACGAATATCATGACGTGATGGACCAGATCGACATCATCACCACCACCTTCGGCAAGGCGCTGGGTGGTGCCTCGGGCGGTGTGACGGCCGCGCGCGGACCCATCGTCGAGTGGCTGCGCCAGCGCTCACGCCCCTATCTATTCTCCAACTCGCTGGCGCCGCCGATCGTGGCGGCGACCCTCAAGGCGCTGGACAGAATCGAGGACAGCGCCGAGCCGCGCCGTAAGCTGTGGGAGAACGTCGAACGCTTTCGCACCGGCATGCAGGCCGCCGGCTTCACACTCGCGGGCGCCGGCCACGCCATCATTCCGGTGATGATCGGCGATGCACGCCTGGCGGGCGACTTCGCCAATCGGCTGCTGGAGGCCGGCATCTACGTGATCGGGTTTTCCTATCCGGTGGTGCCCAGGGGACAGGCGCGCATTCGCACCCAGCTCTCGGCGGCGCATACCCCGGAGCAGATCGACACGGCCGTCTCGGCCTTCACGCGCATCGGTCGCGAGATGGGCGTGATCGGGTCTGCGACGGGAGGTGATGCATGAAGGCGCTGGCCAAGCTCAAGCCCGAACCCGGGATCTGGATGACCGAGACGGCGGTGCCGGAAATCGGCCACAACGATGTGCTGATCAAGATCCGCAAGACCGCGATCTGCGGCACGGACATGCACATCTATCAGTGGGATGAGTGGTCACAGGCGACCGTGCCGGTGCCGATGGTCACCGGTCATGAGTATGCGGGGGAAATCGTCGCGCTGGGCAGCGAGGTGCGGGGTTACGAGATCGGTGATCGGGTCTCCGGCGAAGGGCACATTACCTGCGGCCATTGCCGCAACTGTCGCGCGGGGCGTCGCCATCTGTGCCGCAATACCGAGGGCGTGGGCGTCAACCGTCCGGGTGCCTTCGCCGAATATCTCGCCCTGCCCGCCTACAACCTCTTCAAGCTGCCGGATGAGATCAGCGATGACCTGGCGGCCATCTTCGACCCCTTCGGCAATGCCGTGCATACGGCGCTGGCCTTCGATGTGGTCGGCGAGGACGTGTTGATCACCGGCGCCGGGCCCATCGGCATCATGGCGGCGGCGGTCATCCGCCATATCGGGGCTCGCCACGTGGTGATCACCGACGTGAATGACTATCGACTGGCACTGGCCGAGCGGATGGGCGCGACCCGCACCGTCAATGTCAGCCGCGAATCCCTGAAGGAGGTGATGGCGGAGCTCGACATGCATGAGGGCTTCGATGTAGTGCTGGAGATGTCCGGCGTGCCGTCAGCCGTCGGTCAGATGCTCGATGTCATCAACCACGGCGGCAAGATCGCCATGCTGGGCATTCCGCCCGGCGAGATGGCCATCGACTGGACCAAGGTCATCTTCAAGGGGCTGACCATCAAGGGCATCTATGGCCGTGAGATGTTCGAGACCTGGTACAAGATGGCCAGCCTGATCCAGTCTGGGCTGGATCTCTCGCCCATCATCACGCATCGATTGCGCGTCGATGACTTCCAGCAGGGCTTCGAGATCATGGGCTCCGGTCAGTCGGGCAAGGTAGTGCTCGACTGGGGCTGAGGGCTTTTGCTCGATGGCTCCCCCACGCCAGTCAGCTCCCGATCGTCTGCCCCCGATCGTCAGAGCGCGTGCCGATCAGTCGCCTCGCGGGGTAACAGCCCGAAGGCCTCGCCCATGCCGGGAGCCGAGAGACGCTGAAGAATCCATTTGAGCGCCTTGCCCTGGCGACCACTGCGCCAGGCAAGGGAGAGATCGATCGGCGCACGATCCGTCTCCAGTGGCAGCACCGTGAGACTGCCGTCTTCCAGTGATTGACGAATCCGGTGCAACGGCAGATAGCCGACACCAAGCCCCCTGCGCTGGACGTCTATCTTCTGCGCCGTGGTCTTGACGATGATCTGACTGCGACCATCCAGCAGCCCCGAAGAGCGCCCGGGCAAGCTGCGCGAACTGTCGGCCACGATGACGGTGGGATAGTCACGCAGGGCGGCGGCGGACAGCGGCTGTGGCAGATGCGTCAGCGGGTGGCCGGCCGCCACGGCGAAGACCGGCTCGATCGCCCCGAACACTCGGCTCGACAACCCCGACACCGGTGCCTCGCCGGGCGCTCCGATCACCAGATCACAGCGGTTGTCATGCAACGCTTCCCAGGCGCCTCCCATCACCTCCTCACCCAGTACCACCCGGGTACGCGGCTGAATGGCCTGAAATTCCTCCAACAGCGGATAGAGCGCGTCCGGATCAAGAATGGTATCGACACAGATACGCAGCTCGACCTCCCAGCCCGCCCCCGCCTGACGCGCCAGCGCCGTCATCTCATCGGTGGCCAGCAGAATGCGTCGCCCATGCTCCAGCACCAGGCGTCCGGCATCGGTCAGTTCGGCCTTGCGGCGCGAACGGTCGAACAGCGGCACGCCCAGCTCTTCCTCCAGCTTCTGCACCGAGTAGGAAATCGCCGAGGGCACGCGGTGCAGTGTCTCGGCGGCCGCGGCGAAACTGCCACGTCGGTCAATGGCATCCAATACGCGCAGCGCGTCCAGCGTGATGGGTGAGACCATGGTTCAAAAATTCTGATCAATCAGACCAGAATCCTCCGTTATTTTTCTGTGACACCACATTTTATAGTAGCGCCATCGATCAGACACACTGATTTGAAAATCCACCCCTTACCTGATCACTGGAGCCACTCATGTTCAAATCCGCCCTCTCTCGCCTGATGTCCACTGACACGAGCCTCGCAAGCCTGGTGCTGCGCGTGCCCACCGGCATCATCTTCATGGCCCACGGGTCACAGAAACTGTTCGGCGCCTTCGGCGGCTACGGTCTGGAAGGCACGGGGCAGTGGATGGCCTCCATGGGCATCGAGCCCGGCTACCTGATGGCACTGTTGTCCGGCAGCGGTGAATTCTTCGGCGGACTGGCCATTCTCATCGGCCTGCTGACGCGCCCGGCAGCTGCCGTGCTGGTCTTCACGATGCTGATCGCCATCCTGACCGTGCATATCGGCAATGGCCTGTTCATGAGCAACAACGGCTTCGAGTACGCGCTGGCCCTGTTGACCATCGCGGCCAGCCTCATGATCACCGGCGGCGGCAAGCTGTCCCTTGATCGGGTACTGCAACCGGGCAGCAACGCCGTGCGCGAAGACTGAAGCCTGCTTCACTCACCGGCAGACACCACGACACTCTGAGGAGGTTGCCATGTTCACGTTACGTCCAGCGGCAGAACGCGGTCATGCTCGATTCGGCTGGCTGGAGAGCCGCCACAGCTTTTCCTTCGCCAGCTACTATGACCCGAATCACATGGGCGTCTCCGTACTGCGCGTGCTCAATGATGACACCGTGGCACCCGGCGCAGGCTTCGAGATGCATCCGCACCGTGACATGGAAATCATCAGCTATGTGCTGCAAGGCAGCATCGAGCATCGTGACACCATGGGCTCACATCGCACCCTGGGAGTGGGCGAAGTCCAGCTGATGAGTGCCGGCAGCGGCATCGAGCACAGCGAGTACAATCCCTCGACTCGCCAGCCACTGCATTTCCTGCAGATCTGGATCACCCCGGATGCCAGGGGCCTGACGCCGCGCTATCAGCAGCAACCCTTCACGGCACGCGAGGGACTCGACCTGTTGATCGCCCCGCCAAAAGAGGCCGTGGACGGCATCCTGTCCATCAATCAGGATGCCCGGATGTATCGCATCGGCCTGCAAGGGGGTGACGAGCAGCCCACAGCACTGGAACTGCCACTGGACGCAAAGCGCCGCTACTACCTGCACGTCATCGACGGGACGGCAACACTGAAGGGCAAGGATCAGCAGAGCCTGCCCCTGTCCGCGGGGGATGCCGTCACGCTGGATCATGAACCCGAGGCCACTCTCGCTGAGGCGCGAGGTCTGCATGCGCTGCTGTTCGACCTGCCCGCCTGAGCTGGCCTCCGATGGCCTCTAGACCCACGACGCCTCCCCGCCCACATCACTGTCGGCGGGGAGGCGTCGTTATGGCACGTCCGCATGGGAGGACACCTGGCAGGGAACGTGGCTGGGCGACATCTGTCATAGGGAGGCATGATACGATCAAGCGCGAGGCTGGTCGTCATCGCCATCCTCGTGAGCTGACGGAGGACACCCCATGAGCAAGGACACGACCATCACGTCCACTCCACCCGAGACACCCCGATTGCCGGCACCGGATGCACAGCCCCTCACGGCCCACGCCTCTGAGTACAGCGAGGAAGGTTTCTGGCACAAGGTCTCGTCGGTCGCCCGCAAGGCCGGCCAGACAGCACTCAATCCCGCCCTGCGCATGTACTTCGCGGCGCAGGATTCTGATACCCCTGTCTGGGCCAGAACCACCATCTATGGCGCGCTGGGCTACTTCATTTCCCCCATCGATGCCCTGCCGGACTTCACCCCCCTGCTGGGTTACACCGACGACATCACCTTGATGGCGGGCGCGGTGGCCATCGTGGCGGCCCATATCAAGCCGGAACATCGCGCACGCGCGGACAAGGTGCTCAAGCGCTGGTTCGATTGACGGCAGACGACGCGCCTGGCAGCGCCTCCCCCCTCGTGGCGGCACACGGCCCACTGGCCACGAGTTCCCCGTCATGTACAGGGTGTCAACAGTGTTGAATGCCGTGTAGAGCGCTCGTTTAGCGGGTGACACCGTGCGTGTTACCGTGAAGTCATCTCTTCATGCCCACGAGCCCCCCGAAAGCGCAGGATGCCTCCATGACTATGTTGAAATTCGCCACGGCAGGTCTCGCGCTGCTGCTGATGACCGGCTGCGCCTCGCGTGCCGAGATCGATATGCCCAACATTCAGCCGGTGCAGTCTCTGGCCTATGAACACAAGACGTTCTACCCCGACATCTATTACAGCCAGCCTCAGGCCAATCTGTTCTCGGGTGCCGCGACCCAGGCCATGCGCCCACTGGGCAGCGTGAAACTGCCGCGCGCCTCTTCACCGCCCATGAAGAATTTCGACCTGCTGCTGCGCGAACAGTTACCCAGCACCTCGGTGATCACGCATGATGCCCGCGAGAAGGACTATCGCCTCAAGGTCGAGATTCAGGCCCACGAGAACCGTGGCCCCGTCTATCTCGACTATCTGATGGCAAAGAATCTGCCGATGAATCTGCTCACCTTCGGCATCGCCAATGAAGACTTCGATGTGATTGCCGATTTCGAGGTGGTGTACTGCCTCTATGACAAGGATGAGCAACTCCTCTATCGCAAGGATTACACGGTCAAGGACTCCGTACCTCATCAGACCGGCAACTTTGATCTCGGGGATCGCATGCTGATGCCTGCCCGCGACATGATGAAGAAATACCTTCAGCTGACGATGAATGACTTCTTCATCCAGGCCAGCCAACCCTCACTGAGGCACGTCGCAGTCGTTTCTCCACCCGCCATCTGACGCCTGTCGTCCGCCCCTTGTACAAGAACGCCTCGACCACATGGTGGTCGAGGCGTTCTTGCATGGCCATGCCATTCGTTGGTTCGTTCAGGTCATTTCATCCTGGCAACCGACATCGTCGGGCCAAACCAGTCGTCTGCAGCCTCAACCCTTGCTGGCCTGAGTACCGCCACCTTCCTCACGGGTGGAGGCCGTCATGTTGCGCGGCTTTCCGCCCCGCAAGCCCAACGGCAGGCGAAGCAATACCTCAGGGCCATTCTGCGCCAGGCTCAGGGTCGTGATCGCCACGAGAATCAGCGCCATCCCTGCCAGCTGCATCATGTCCATGCCTTCTCCCAACACGAACACCCCGAACAAGGTGGCCGTGATCGGTTCTATCATGGCGATGATGGAAGCCACCGACGGCAAGGTATTCTTCAGGCCGATCACATAGCAATAGAAGGAGAACCCTCCCCCCACCAGGCCGAATACCAGAATCAGCCACAGTTCATCGGCGAAGGGGACCGCCACTGCCTGTGAAAGATTCGTCAACGGCAACATCACCAGACTGCTCACGCCCAACGCGATGGCCAATACCCCAGGGGTGCTGCCATGACGCGTGGCTGACTTGAAGGCAAAGATGAAGATGGCGTATGACACACCCGCCAGAAGTCCGAACAGGACACCCAGGGGAGTCACCTTGCCACTCCCGGATTGCAGCACCCCCGTCAGCAGTACGATGCCGATCATCACACCGACGATGGAAATCAGCTTCACCGGTGTCGGACGTTCCACCCGGGCCAGGAATGACGTGATATAGACGAAAATCGGCGCGCTATACATGAGAGTCGCAGCAACGGCGACACCACTCATGCTGACACTCGTGAAATAGAACATGAAGTTGCCGGCGACCCCTACCCCCGCCAGCAGCGACCACCCCAGCAACGCGAGCGGTTTTCTGGCCGGCACCTTGTGGTAGCCCAGCAATACCATCCAGGCCAGCATGCAGATGAACCCGACAAGGGCACGCCAGAAGGAAATGACTTCAGCCTCCCAGCCCCAGGACATCAGCAAGCTGCCAATCCCACCTGTCAGCCCCCATTGAAAAGCGGCCAATACGACCAACACACTACCCAGTTTTGCCATTCATGCTCCCTTGTCTCAGGAAAAATCAGATCTTCGATGATTTATCAGCCGCAATCGCAGCGTAACAAGAGTCCTCAAGACACATAAACCCATCCCTCATTGGTCGTAACCAGAGTCTCTGAAACTCCATGACTGACTAGCCAGGGCTTTCATAACCTCATGAAAGACTTCGAATATTCGCGTCTTTAAAACGGTGTTTGACACTGGTATTACCAGTCAACATGACGTCGCCAAGAATGTTTTCCTCGCTTACCTTGATCTGGTGAGCCCTACGGTGATTTCGCGCAGTGTGGATGAAAACTCAACGCCAAACCCTGGATCAACCTTCACATTGCAGTGACAAAAACCAACAAAAAGACAATCACCCTTTCATGCGAAGGAGAGTATTGACATGAATGCATCATGGATGGCGCTTCTGGCGTTCACGCCATTGATACTGGCTGGCATCTTGCTGATAGGGTTCAGAATCCCTGCCCGCATTGCCATGCCCATCGTCTTCGTGGTCACGGCCCTGATCGCCCTGCTTGCCTGGGACATGACCTTCACACGCGTCATGGCCTCATCGTTGCAGGGCTTGATACTGACGGTGGCGATCCTGTGGATCATCTTCGGTGCCCTGCTGCTGCTCAATACGCTCAAGCACTCCGGCGGCATTGCCGCGATCCGCAATGGCTTCTCCGGCATCAGCCCGGACCGGCGAGTACAGGCCATCATCGTCGCCTGGCTGTTCGGTTGCTTCATCGAGGGTGCCTCAGGCTTCGGCACACCCGCTGCCGTCGCTGCCCCCTTGATGGTGGCGCTGGGCTTCCCGGCACTGGCCGCCGTCGTGGTCGGCATGATGGTGCAATCCACTCCGGTCTCCTTCGGTGCCGTCGGCACCCCCATCGTCGTCGGTGTCTCGGGAGGACTCGACAAGGCTGGCGTCAGTGACGCTCTGGCCGCGAACGGGTCAAGCTGGGACAGCTACTTCCAGTTGATTACCTCGGAAGTCGCCATTACCCACGGCATCATCGGTATCTGCATGCCACTCATCATGGTGGCGGTGATGGTGCGCTACTTCGGGGCCAATCGCTCCTGGCGCGAGGGGCTTGAAGTCGCTCCCTTCGCGCTGTTCGCGGGTGTTTGCTTCGTGGTGCCCTATGTACTGGCCGGCCTGCTGCTCGGGCCGGAATTCCCCTCGATGATCGGCGCCATGGTAGGCCTCGCCATCGTGGTACCCGCGGCGCGCAAGGGCTTTCTGCTGCCCAGCAGGACCTGGGACTTCCCGAACGCTGACCACTGGCCCGAGGAATGGGTGGGCAAGCTGGACATGACGCTGGAGCCCGTCGAGGGCCGCACGCCGCTCTCGGTCGGCATGGGCTGGCTGCCCTACGTACTGCTGGCAGTGCTGCTGGTGCTGTCCCGCGTCATCGAGCCGCTCAAGGAAGCGCTGACCTCCTTGAGCTTCGGCTGGAGCGGTATCCTGGGCGAGAGTGATATTTCCGGCAGTCTGCAACCACTGTATCTGCCCGGCGGTATCCTGGTGATCGTGGTGCTGCTGACCGTCGTGCTGCACCGCATGAGCATGCAGGATGTCAGTGCCGCCGTCACGGAATCCAGCCGCACGATTCTGGGCGCAGGCTTCGTGCTGCTGTTCACGATCCCCATGGTGCGCATCCTGATCAACTCCGGCGTGAACGAGGCAGATCTGGTCTCGATGCCGGTGGCCATGGCGCAGTTCATCGCTGACAGCGTGGGCGACATCTATCCGCTGTTCGCCCCCAGCGTCGGGGCCCTCGGGGCCTTCATCGCCGGCTCCAACACCGTCTCCAATCTGATGCTGGCGGATTTCCAGTTCAATGTGGCAGGCGCGCTGGGCATCTCCAGCGCCATGATGGTCGCCCTCCAGGCCGTCGGCGCGGCTGCCGGCAACATGATCGCCATCCACAACGTGGTCGCCGCCTCGGCGACCGTCGGGCTACTGGGGCGTGAAGGCATCACGCTGCGCAAGACGATCCTGCCGACGCTCTACTACGTGATCTTCGCCGGCATCATCGGCATGATCGCCTTCCATGGCCTGGGCGTGGTGGATGGCTTGATGCGCTGACAGAGCGCCACGTATCACTGTGACATACGACAGCAGGCCCGCATTGTGTGCGGGCCTGCTGTCGTACGGAGATCATCAATAGAATATTGAATGTGTTTACTCCAGGGGCCTGTTTATCAACAAGACACGGCGTAATAAATTGCCCCATATCACCGAAACGGCAGCCTTCATGCCGCAAGTTTCTGGAGCAGACACCCCATGACCCACTCTGTATTGCACCCCACCCGATTACAGCAGACCCGCTTGCAGCAAGCCCGCGAGCTCGAACTGCCTTCCCGCGAAGCCATGCTGCGGCGCGCCCCCTCCGTCCAGCAATTCTGGGACAGCCACCGTCAACTGCTGAGTGACGCCTGGCGTGAATGGGAAGCCGTTGAGCAAGACGACCTCGCCATCCTCGACAGTGGATTGATCGACAAGGCGCTGCGCACTGCCGTCAAGCAGGCGTGGGAGAATCCCGAGCGCGAGACGGACGTCAAGGCGCTGATGACAGAAGTCGCCACTGACGTCTATCAGTTCCAGCTCTTCGATGTCGAGCGCATTGCTGATTTGCGCAACCTGCTGGAAAAGGCATGGGATGCCGGTATTCCGCTGCGCCCGCCCTACGGCATCGTGCTCAATCGGCGCGGCGCCATGCTCGACCGTCGCTCACAGGGCTATCTGGCGGCACCGAGTTTCCAGGCGTTCTATCAGCAGCTGCTGGATACCTACATGCGTCCGATCTCGCGGCTGCTGTTCCCGGAAATCATCGGCTACGACAGCCAGTCCTTCGGCTTCTCGATCCACTATCAGCCCACCACGGACGCCTCGATTCGGCCGCATACTGATGCCTCGTCCGTGACCCTCAACATCAACATGAACCTGCCCGACGAGACCTTCGAGGGCTCTGAACTGGATGTTCTGGACGCCGCGAGCGGAGACGCAGTGCGCTTCTCGTTCACGCCCGGCTCGGCCATGCTGCATCGCGGTAATGTGCCGCATGCCGCGCAGCCGATCACCAGCGGCCAGCGCTCCAACCTGGTGCTGTGGCTGTATGGTGAGCGAGGCCAGATACCGCCACAGGGCGCGCAACGCCGGGCGATACCTGCCAGAGACCGCTGGGTCGCCTCAAGCGTCAAACAGGATGATTACGCACCGTTCTGATGGCACACACCAGTGAGCAACAACGACAAAGGGGGCCTATCATAGGCCCCCTTTGTCGTTGTCATGCGATCGATAACGCCGCTCGATCATCCGTTCATGACCATCGGATCATGGCCTCGCCTGCCATGACGGGAAAGCCGAGCAGGTCACGAAGGGTCGCGGCATCCGGCGAGAGCGTCAGCCAGCTCACGGCCGCGATATTGATCAACACCACACACCAGAACACGAGCCGGTAGCTTGTCTTGCGCGTCTTGTGGCGCAGGCTCTGCTGGGCGATCAGCGCGCCCGGCCATCCACACAGCAGCTCCATGAAGTGCAATTTCCCCTCGGACACGCGCCACTCCCCTGATGTCGCGGCCTGCTTGTCGATTCGATAGGCCAGATACGTCACCAGACTCATGCCCAGATACGCCACTGGCAACATCCAGGGCAGACGCCCCTGCTGCCAGCCTGCCCCGAGCACGACCATCACGGCCAGCAGCATCAACCATGCAAGCCCCACTCCAGCAGAAGTAGTGGAAGCCCCTGCCCCAAACGTGCGAAAGCGTGTGGCACGTGGGCGATCGTTCTCATCCATGCCCAACTGATACTGCACCTGCGCACTGGCTTTCGGCCGCCCGCGCCCCTGGTACGCACTGATGTGGGCAAAGACATCCTTGCCCCCCGACTCCGGCGTGATGAAACCGAAGCCCTTGTCATCGTTCCAGCGCGTCAATCGTCCTTGAAGGTTCATCGTCTCATCTCTTTCTGTTCCGGCCCTTAGCCGATGAAGGTACCAGAGGTGTTGCCGCCGCCCTTGCCACCGGCGTCACCGCCACCATCACCGTTATCGTTATCATCCCTGCCATCATTACGGTCGCGCCTGTTTTCCTGCTCATCACGGTGATCCACGGGGAGGTCCTGCTCGTGAGTGCCGCGTTGTTCATAATCACGGATATCGGCAGCAGAGGCTTTCTGCGAGTTGGCATGTACGGCCAGTGCATCATCGGGATTGCGCGCCGAGACCTGTGCCTGCTCTTGATAGCCCTGGGTTTCCAGCAGGCTCGCGTACCACTGATTGCCCTTCATGCTGATGGTCAGGTTCAAGCCCAGGAACAGGACATTGGAAATCAGCTGCCCTTCCATCGTCGCGGGAATGAAGACCGAGCTGAGCACGATGAAGCCGAACAGACTCGCCGCCAGCAACCACATGCGCTTGTAGAGTGCCCAGAACAGGCCGAAGAAGAAGGCTGGCCAGGACCAGCCGATCTTGACGGCACGCGTCCCGTGTTCGGGGTGCGTCAGAATACGAAATGAAGCCATCGAGGGAATCCTTGTCTGTGATGCCGAGCAGGCCGCGGGCTGCACGAGGCTCGGGACAAATGACACAAGCCTCGCACTATACCGCTGACCACTTGTCAGGACCATGAACCCCGCTGGCGCTATCTCATTGTTTCCCATCAGGCTTGTCAGCCGCGCGAGTCATCGAGCCCAGTCATTCAATCTCAGTCATTCACACCGAGCCATTCGCGCCTGACGACACAGCTCACAGCGTCTGGATGACCAGAGGCGCCTCTCCCGCCGGATAGGCACAGCACATCAACACCTGTCCCTGAGCCACAGCGGCCTGTGGCGGCTCGGGATACTGCACCTGCCCCTCGGCGAGTCGCAGTGCACAGCTACCACAGCGCCCGGAACGACAACTGGACATGGCATTCACGCCTGACTGCTCGGCCAGCTCCAGCAGGCTCCCCTGTTCGGGCGTCCACTGTCGAGTAATGCCCGCATCGCTGGGGGACGGCTGGCCAGGTGCCCCGCGCGGCGTGAAGGTGACTTGGGCATGTTCCGGCAAGCTCGCCTGAAAGTCTGCCGATAGCGCAACCGCGGTTGCCTCCCCCTTCTCCAGTGAGCCAAGGCCAAAGAATTCGTGATGCAGCTGCGCACGCGGCAACCCCAACGTCATGAGTGCGGCATATTGCGTGCGCATGAAACCCTCGGAGCCACACAGATAGACATGGCTCAAGGCAAGGCCCGGCAGATTGCCCGCCAGACTCGCTAGCTCCAGCCTGCCCACTAACTGATGCCGCCCGGCCACGAGATCCGCCTTACTCGGGCGTGACAGGGCGATATGTACCTGCAACCACGCATGCACGCGCGACCAGCGCTCCAGCGTGTCGAGAAACGCCAGCTCACGCCCATTGCGCGCGGCATGTACGAAGGCCACCTCGCCGAGCGGAGGATGCCCCGCTTCTGCCTGCTGAACCAGGGCCTCCAACATGGCGATCATGGGCGTGATGCCGACACCGGATGACAGCAGCACGATGGGCGCAGACGAGGCGTGCAGCACGAAATCCCCCGCCGGTGGCGTCGCTTCCAGCACATCGCCCACCGCGAATTCATCATGTAACAGTCGTGAGGCGAGCCCCTTAGGATCGCGACGTACCGAGATGCGGTAGGCATTCTGCCCCGCCCGCCAGGCCTGCGAGAGACTGTAGCTGCGCATCACCGCAATCTCGCCTGACGACAGAGAATGCTGTGGCGTGGAGGCCAGACGCAGGGTCAGAAACTGGCCGGCTTGATAGGCCGCGATTTCCGCCGATTCGCGATCCTGCCCCGCTTGCGGCCATGGCGTCAGATAAAAGGAGGTGATCGTGTCGCTTTCGCGCACCTTGTCGATGACGCGCAGACGTCGCAGCGTCGTTGGTTCATCGCGCGTTGCCGGCCAGTCACCAGTGAGCGCAAGCGATGGCGAGCGCTCGATCAGTCGCCCCGGGGCCGGCAAGGCATTCTCGACATGCAGAACCTGCTCCGGCAGCACATCCACGATGCGCTCGGCGCCCTCGACCAGTGCTGCCCGCTGGGGATTCCAGTCGACCCGAGCATGCCCCTTGAGCAACAACACCTCGCCCGTGAGGAAGTCAGGAATCAACAGACTGACACGAGAATCCAGCTCGATATTGCCCAGGGTATTGAAGAAGCGATTGCCGGCGAAATCGGGAAACGACAGGCTGCCATCGGCATTCATGTACAGAAAGCCTGGCCTGCCGCCACGATGCGAGACATCCACGCCGTTGGGCGCAGCGTCATCCAGCTCACCTGCGCGGGTCGCGATGAAGAAGGTGTCTGCCTGGGCCAGCAAGGCACGCGACACCTCATCGTTCAGTGCCACCTCACGGCTGACGAGCGATTTGGTCTGCTCGCCAGCCCAGTCGATCTCACGTTGCTGGATGTATTGCGGACAGTTGCCGAAGCTCTGATCGACCCCGATCCGTAGCCCATCGGGCGCGATGTCTGCCACCGCGTCAGGGAAAAGCAAGGTGCCATTCAGACGATTGCGCCGCCGAGTGGCGAGGTCCAGTCCCAGCACGCCGACCTTGGTGCCGGGAGTAAAATCCAGTCCCAGCAAATCCTCCAGCGCCGGTCGTGCATGCACCTGCAGCTCACCGGGCGTGGCATCGCAGAGCTGCCCGGGCGGCGCAAAGCTCACCACCGCCCACGGCCAACCGTCGCTGTCAGGCACGCCCATGAACAGCACCGGCAGGCTCGCGAAGAACGCGACATGCTGTTCAGGCAGCCGGTCGCGCACATACGGAGCGACCTGCTCGAGATAATGCTCTGGCACGCTTGCGCGAGCCTGGACACGTCGCTCACCTGCATGAAACACCTGCCGCTGCTCATTCATGGGCAAACCCTCAGGATGACATGGAGGCTCAGACCATTACCGGGCTCGTCGCCATGCCCACGAAGTCCGGCTCGGCTTCAATACGCGCAAGCCAGCCGCGAATGGCGGGATAAGAGCTCAGGCTGACACCACCTTCCGGGGCATGGGCGATGTAGCTGTAACCCGCGATGTCGGCCAAGGTGAGGCGCTCCCCCACCAGGTAGTGACGCTGTTCGAGATGGGACTCCATGACGGCGAACAGGGCATGTGCGCGAGCGATGGCCTGCCCGTGGTCAAAGGGAGCACCGAACACGGTCACCAGGCGTGCCGTGCAGGGGCCAGCGGCAATCTCACCGGCCGCCACCGAGAGCCAGCGCTGCACTTCGGCCGCCGCCAGCGCATCGCTGGGCATGAAGCGCTGCTCGCCGTCATAGCGCTGGGTCAAGTAGACAAGGATGGCGTTGGAATCACTCAGGAAGACGTCATTGTCCTCAATGGCCGGCACCTGCCCGAACGGACTGATCTTGAGAAACTCGGGCGCCTTGTGCGCGCCGTTGGCCATGTCGAGATCCACCGTCTCATAGGGAATGTCCAGCAGCGCCATCATCAGCTCGACGCGGTGACAGTGGCCAGACTTGGGATTGCGGAACAGACGGATGGGAGCTGACGTAGCAGCAAAGCGTGGATTCATGATTCACCTGACAATGTAAGGAAAGAGCCGAGAGCGGCAAGCGCAGTGCGCTGCAGGAAACGTGACTGGCGATGACGAATCAGAAGCCGAAATCGCTCAACCCCGGGTGGTCATCGGGGCGCCGCCCGAGCGGCCAATGGAACTGTCGCTCGCTTTCAGCAATCGGATGTTCATTGATGCTTGCGTGGCGGTGGGTCATCAGGCCCTGCTCATCAAACTGCCAGTTTTCATTGCCGTAGGCGCGGAACCACTGGCCGCTGTCGTTGTGGTACTCGTAGGCATAACGCACGGCAATGCGGTCGTCTGTCGTCGCCCACAGTTCCTTGATCAGGCGGTACTCAAGCTCGCTTGCCCACTTGCGAGTCAGGAAGGCCACGACCTCATCACGCCCGGTCACGAATTCGGCCCGATTGCGCCAACAGGTATCCGGGGAATACGCCAGCGCAACCTGCTGGGGATTGCGACTGTTCCAGCCGTCTTCGGCGAGACGCACCTTCTGAGCAGCACTTTCCGGGGTGAACGGTGGCAAGGGATGACGTGGAAGATTTGCAGACATGGCATCGACTCCAGCGATTGGGGGGATCAGACACATATTGGATAGGCGCATCTCCACGGTACTCTCCCCGCCATGGCGCTAGAATCCTCACCAAACACAATTCATTATTCCATCCGATGACAATAATCGCCGTGAACAGGAGCCAGCAATGGACCGACTGCAGACACTGGAGGTCTTCGTGGCCGTGGCGGATACCGAAAGCTTCGCGGCAGGCAGCCGCGCGCTGGGCATGAGTGCTCCCTCAGTGACACGCGGCATCAATGCTCTGGAAGCCCGCCTGGGTGCGCGCCTTTTCACGCGCACCACACGGCGCGTGCGCCTGACCGAGATCGGCGAGCGGTATCTGGCGGATGCACGGCGCATCCTGGCGGAGCTTCAGGCAGCGGAGGATGGCGTCAGCGGCGCCGCAACTCGCCCTACCGGCGTATTGCGCGTCACCTGCCCCACCGAGTTCGGTCGCATTCACGTGATGCCGCTGCTGATGGAGTATCTGGAGCACTATCCCGAGATGCGCGCCGAAGTAGTGATGGTGGACCGCGTAGTCAACATGATCGAGGAAGGCTTCGATATCGCCGTGCGCATCGGCTCACTGCCCTCTTCGGGGCTCTCGGCACTCCGTGTAGGCAGTGTGCGACGAGTCGTATGCGGCTCACCGGCCTATTTCGCCCGCGAAGGCATTCCCACCTCATTGGAGGCGTTGACCACACAACGCGTCATTGCTTCAAGCACACTGAACAACGGCAAGGAGTGGCGTTTCGGCCGTGAGGGAGAACACTCTGTACGCGTAAGCCCACGGCTAACGATGAGCAGCATTGCTGCCTGCATCGAGGCGGCACACAGTGGCTGGGGCATCACCCGCGTGCTCTCGTATCAGGTCGGCGAGGATCTTGCCGAGGGCCGCCTGCAGGCCGTACTGGAGGAGCTCGAACCACTGCCGCTACCGATCCACCTGTTGCACAGCGAGGGTCGTGGCGCAGTGGCCAAGGTACGCACCTTCCTGGATCTTGCCGCCGAGCGTCTGCGCGCCGACCCGGTGCTGAATCCTACACCGTCAGCGCGATTGACCGACTGAGCCTACCTCCGGCGCATTGAAGGCCGTCATGTCCTCGCGCAGCAGGCCAAGCAGTCGATCGGCACCGACGCTCAGTTGCCGGCCCAGTCGACTGATCAGTTGCACATGCGGCGTGATGAAAGGCGCTTCCTGAAGCGACAGCCGAGATAGCCTGCCCGCTGCCACTTCTTCACTGACCACGAAATCTGGCAGCAGGGTCACGCCGCCCTGCAGCGCGAACTGCTTGAGCATCGCCAGCGCGTTGCAGGTGAGCGTCGGGCTCAGCATCACCCCGGCCTGATGCTCCGCCTGCGCGACGATCTGGCGAATGCCGAACGACACCTCCGGCAGCGCCAGGGCATATCCGTCGAGCGCCGCCAGCGACAATGGCTCGGGCACAGCCGCCGTCGCCTGACGCGCCAGAGGATGCGCCGGATTGACCACCGCGCACACCGGCTGAGGGCGCGAGACGTGCGCGCGAATCCTTGGATCGCTTGCCGGATGGAACACCAGCCCCAGATGCGCCTCGTCTTCGACGACCTGACGGATCACCTCATTGCTGCCACATAGATTCACCTTGAGCTCGATGCCCGGATAACGCGCGGAAAAACGGCTCAAGGGCCCTGCCAGTCCCTCGATGAAGCCCTCACCGATGGCCAGTACCAATGAGCCACTCTGCAGCCCCTTCAATGATTGCAACGACTCCAGCAGCACCTCCTGCTGCGCCAGACGCTGACGGTAGTACTCCAGCACCCGCTCGCCGGCTTCCGTCGGCTTGACCCCACGTCGATGACGCTCAAGCAGCGGCATGCCCAGCTCATGCTCCAGCTGGGTGATCTGTCGGCTGACCGCAGACGGTGCCACATTCAGGAAATCCGCCGCTGCCCGCACGCTGCCCAGTCTGGCGGCCTCGTGGAAATGACTGATACGTCGTTCCTGCACCAGACTCATCACGCCCCCAGCATTGCCTTGAAGGCAACATTAAAGTGAATTTCGGATTATTGCTGGAACACAGAAGCGCTGTCCATACTCGAGTCACCGGATGACCATCCCCCTTTCACCACGACAGGAATCACACAATGACAACAACCGTCGGTGTCATCGGACTGGGCAACATGGGTGGCGGCATGGCCGCAACGCTTGCTCGCCATGACTTCCCCGTCTTCGGATTCGATCTCTCACAGGCTGCGCGTGACAAGGCTGCCGCGGCAGGTGTCACACCGGTCAGTTCACTGGCAGAGCTGCTGGACACGATCGATATCGTGATCCTCTCGCTGCCCAAGGCAGAGCATGTAGAGCAGCTATGCCTGGGCAAGGAAGGCACACAGGAAGAGAATCAAGACACCACCCGTCTCCTGACGCTGGGCAAGCCCGGCCTGATCGTGATCGACACCACCACCTCGACTCCCGAGACCAGCCGCAAGGTGGCGGCTGCGCTGGCGACTCGTGGTATCGACTTCATCGACGCCCCGGTATCCGGCGGCCCCAAGGGCGCGGCGAGTGGCAGCATGTCGATGGTGATCGGTGCCGAGGAGGAAGTGCTGGCACGCGCCATGCCGGTGCTGGAAGCCATGAGCGGCAGCCGCGTGCACGTCGGCGGTTGCGGGGCGGGCAACGTCGCCAAGATTGCCAACAACATGCTGGCGGCCTGCCATCTGATCAGCACGGCGGAAGCCGTCTCCATGGCCGCCAGGGCGGGTGTCTCCCCAGAGAAATTGCTGGAAGGCGTGAATGCGGGCTCGGGACGCAGTGGTGCAAGCCAGGTGATGTTCCCCAGCTGGGTGATCAACAAGGCCTACGATTCCGGCTTCACCATGGGCCTGATGCGCAAGGATGTCGGGCTGGCCAGTGATCTGGCAGCAGCGCTTGGACTGGAGCTCCCCCTTGCCAACGCCGTGGCGCAGCTCTGGGACGAGAGCCGCGCGAGCCTGGATGACAGCGAAGACTTCTGCGCCATCGTGCAACGCACTGACTCGACCCTCTTTGGCCACGGAGCATAAGCCATGCCGACCCAACACATGACCCCGACCTCCCCGATTGCTCAGCGCATCGCCGAATTGATGCAGGCGTTTCAGAGCAGCAGCCAATCTCATGACGACAGTTTTGTCGTCAGCAGCCTGATCGGCGGAGAGTTCGTCACCGGCACGGGTGACGCCATCGAGGTACGCAACGCCCATGATGACAGTCTGATGCTGTCCTTCCCGGATGCCGATGCGTCTCAGGTCGCGCTGGCCAATGCCGCCACGCGCCAGGCGCAACCGCAGTGGGCTGCCATGACCGCCCAGGCGCGTGGGCGCGTCATCTACCAGATAGGCAGCCTGATTCGTGAGCAGGCCGAGACACTGGCTGAACTCGAGGCGCTGAGCGCCAACAAGCCGATTCGCGATGCGCGTGTCGAGGTGGCCAAGGTCGCCGAGATGTTCGAGTACTACGCGGGCTGGGCGGACAAGCTGCACGGCGAGGTGATTCCGGTCCCGACTTCACACCTCAACTACGTGACCTATGAGCCGCTGGGCACCGTGCTGCAGATCACGCCGTGGAACGCGCCGATCTTCACCGCCGGCTGGCAGATCGCCCCGGCCATCACCGCCGGCAATGCGGTGATTCTCAAGCCCTCGGAGCTGACGGCGCTGTCCTCGCTGGCACTCGGTGTGTTGATCGAGCGCGCCGGCGTGCCGCGTGGGCTGGTCAACGTCATCGCAGGCTACGGCCATACCATTGGCCAGGCATTCATCGCCGAGGGCGATATCCGCAAGGTGGTGTTCGTCGGCTCCCCCGCGACTGGCCGCCATATCGCCACCGCCGCGGCGCAGCGCTGCATTCCCTGCGTGCTGGAGCTGGGCGGCAAGTCGGCCAATATCGTCTTCGAGGATGCCGATCTCGAGGTGGCACTGCGCGGCGCTCAGGCGGCCATCTTCTCCGGCGCTGGTCAGAGCTGCGTGTCGGGTTCGCGCCTGCTGGTACAGGCCTCGATCTACGAGAAGTTCACCAGCGCGCTGGCCGAGGCTGCCACGCAATTCACGCTCGGTGATCCGCAGGACCCGGCGACCCAGATCGGCCCGATCAACAACGCCAAGCAATACCAGCATGTGATGTCGATGCTTGCCGGGGCCATCGAAGACGGCGCGCGCCTGGCGGATGGCTCAGCAGACCCCATCCCGGACACCGGCGGCTATCATGTCGCGCCGACGGTGCTGCTGGGCGACAACGCCATGAGCTGCGCGCAGGAGGAGATCTTCGGCCCGGTCGTGGTCGCCATACCGTTCGAGGAGGAAGCCGACGCCATCCGCATCGCCAATGACAGTCGCTTCGGGCTGGCCGGTGCCGTCTGGACGCGTGATGTCGGGCGCGCCCACCGCGTGGCGCGTCAGGTGCGCGCGGGTACCTTCTGGGTCAATGGCTACAAGACCATTCACGTCAGCTCGCCCTTCGGGGGCTACGGCGAGAGTGGCTATGGCCGCTCCTCCGGGCTGGATGCGCTGCGCGAATACAGCGAAGTGAAGAGCGTGTGGGTCGAGACCGCCGCCGAACCGGCCGCCAGCTTCGGCTATGGGGCGAGTCTGGAATGAGGGCTCTGCGACCCTGACCCTTCGGTCACGCCTGAAACGGCAACCAAGGCCCCACCGCCCATCAGCGGTGGGGCCTTGGTGCTTATTTGGCGAGGGTATTGTTGTCGGCAGTATCGCCGAGGGAGATGACCAGGTCCGTGACGGTGACCCATCATGAGTGGCTTCACACCATGGGGGCGGCATCCTCGCCATCCTCCGGCATCGTCACGGCATCGTCACGGCATAACGCTCCTTCGAGCGCTGCTGCCAGGCAGCAAGCTCCGCCGTCAGATAGGGCATGAAGCGCTGCCCCTGACGCGAGACGGGATGAAAGCGCGAGGTGACCAACGCGACGTCCAGGTTGATGGTCGGCGCGAATGGCACCACGCGCAGCTGGCAATCGCGCCGCGCCAGCATCGCCTCCGCCGTCACCGGATCGATCAAGGCAATGCCTATCCCTTCATTGACAAGCATCGCGACCGAGGGAAACAGATGCGTCTCGATGCTTGCCTGCAGCGTCATGCCTGCCTGCTGAAAGGCACGCGCTAGCTTCAAGGTACTCTGATGGTGCTGATCCAGCGTGATGATGGTTTCCCCGGCCAGATCCTGTGGGAACAAGACCTCGCGTTGCGCCAGCGGATGCATGACAGGCACGGCCAGTGCCATGCAGAGCTGATACTCCTCCAGCACCAGCTCCTCGACCGCGGCGTCTGCCTCGATGACCCCGAGGTCAAACTGGCCCTCGGCGACCCACTCGGCGATCTTGCGTGAACTGAACGTCTGCAGCGACAGACGACTCCTGGGGAAGTCGGCAAGATAGCGTGACATCACTCGAGGCATCACCGTCGGCGAAAGCCCCGGCATCGAGGCCACGGTGAGCTTGCCGGCGTGACCATCACGCAGACCATCCGTCAGTTCATCCAGATGCCCCACCGATGCCAGCACCTTGTCGACACCCTCCGCCAGATGGACGGCTTCCGGTGTCAACTGGGTGCCATAGTGGTTACGCCGAAAGAGCAGAAACCCGACGTCACTCTCCAGATTGGCGATCGCCGTGCTCACCGCCGGTTGCGTCAAGCCAAGCCGACGCGCTGCCTGGGAGAGACTGCCCGTGCGCACCACTTCCTGGAAGATCTGCAACTGACGCAGGTTATGTCTGAGTTTCATGACAACTGGGCTCTCGTGACGGGACTCTCGTGGCAAGGCCCTCGTGCCTGGCGTTCGAGAATGGACGCTTGGGCTTCGAGAATGGACGCTTGGGACTGGACGCTCAAGACTAGCCTCTCGTGAATAGGCTCTAAATTGTTCTTATGACTTAATAGACAGCCTTTAGTTGTGCTTATACCCCCAGCGGGAGGAAGCTGACCAGACCCTCATAACCAACAACAAAGGGCCACAGACAATGCACACGATCGACCTCATGGGGCTACTGCTGTATTTCGCCATCTTGCTGTATATCGGCTATCGCAGTGCCAGGAAGACGTCCAGCAGTGCCGACTTCGCCGTCGCCGGCAACAAGATCATCTGGCCGGTGCTGTTCGCCACGCTCGCCGCTTCCTTCCTCGGCGGGGGTGCCTCGATGGGTCGCGCCGGCAAGGCCTTCGACGAAGGCTACGCCTTCATGTTCGCGGCCTCCGCCTTCCCCATCGCCACCATCATCGCGGGCCTCTACATCGCGCCACGCCTCAAGCGTTATGCAGGGGCACAGACGGTCGGTGACATCATGGCGCATCACTATGGTCGCAGCGCTCGCCTGTTGACCGGCATCTTCTCGCTGATCTTCTGCATCGGCATCCTCGGCGCCCAGGCGCTGGCCATCGGCACCGTCTTCAATGCCATCCTGGGCATCGAGATCAGCACCGGAATCCTGATTGGCATGGCAGTGGTACTGGTGTACTCCACGGCCGGCGGCATGTGGGCCGTGATCCAGACTGACGTGGTGCAGTTCGTGATGCTAGCGGTCTTCCTGCCCATCACCATGATCGTCGGGCTCGACAAGATCGGTGGCCCCGAGGCCTTGATCGCCGCGCTCCCCAGCGAGCACTTCAGCCTCATGGGCGATTACACGCCGCCGATGTTCCTCAGCATCTTCATCGCCTTCCTGCTTGGCGAGACCCTCGTCCCGCCCTACACCCAGCGCGCCCTGTCCGCACCGGATTCCCGTCATGCCAGGATCGGCTACTCGCTGGCCGGTGGTTTCGGTCTGCTGTTCTATGCCGTCAGCTCCACCATCGGCTTGATCGCGCTGGTGCTCTATCCGCAGATCTCGCCGGATCAGGCCATGCCGGAACTGATCCGCGACGCTCTGCCGCTGGGGCTGACCGGGCTGGTGCTGGCCTCACTGCTGGCGGTGGTGATGTCAACGGCGGATTCCTATCTGAACTCGGCAGCGGTCATCTTCGTCACCGACATCTACAAGCCCTTCATCAACCCCGCCATGTCCGGCAAGCAACAGCTGTGGATCGAGCGCGGCGTCAATCTGGCCATCGGCCTGGGCGCCATCGTGTTCGCGCTTTACGCCACCTCGATCATCGATGCGCTGCTGCTGAGCTACGCCCTGTGGGCGCCGACCATCCTGCTGCCGTTCATCTTCGCCGTGCTGTTCAGGATTCGCTGCAAGCGTGCTGGTGTGGCCGCGATGATCGCCGGCGCCCTGGCCACCAGCATGTGGAAATGGAGTGGCCTGGAACTGGAAGCCCTCACCGGGCTCACCCCACTGATTGCTGGCGTCATCGTCAATATCGTGGTCTTCACTCTCGTCTACCAGTTCTTGAACGCGGCGCCAGACCACAACGGCAAGAACGCCCCGATCCAGCCCACCCACTCCTGAGGACCTGACCATGTTCGGATTCACTCTCTACACCATCTGTCTGCTGAGCATCCTCACCGCCGTGGTCATCGCCATCGCCTCCTGGAAGTTCTACCGCGACAACTGAGCCATCGGCAGGGTCTGTGCCGCTCGACCAAGGCTTTCCAAGCTCTGTCATGGCCCTGTCACGACCCTCACACCGTCTTCATCACGCTGATCATGTCGGGCAATCCGCCCGGCATGACCGGCAAAGAGAGTACGCGCGATGACCCCGCAATCCCCCGCCGCCCGAGTGTCGAGCCACGACAGCATTGCCGTCATCGGCGCCGGCATCATCGGCCTGGCGACCTGCCGCGCCTTGCAGGCACGTGGCTATCACGTTCATTTGTATGACCCGAATCCCGTCGGTGAAGGCACCTCCTTCGGCAACGCCGGTCTGATCGCCAACTACGCCACCTCGCCGATGGCCAGCGGCGACACACTGCGCCAGCTGCCGGGCCACCTGCTGAGCAGGCAGCCCTCCCTTGCCATCGCCCTGCGCCACACCCCCGCCCTGGCGGACTTCGGCTGGCGTTTCCTCAAGGCGGCAACGCCCACCAATTTCCAGCGCCACAAGGCAGATCTGATTGCCTTGCTGGCCAATGCCGTCGAACGTCAGCATGCCCTGATCGATGACCTGCAGACCAAAGCCACCACTGCGCTGGCCAGCCAGACAGGCTGCCTGCAGATCCAGCGCGACACCGCCATCACCCCGGCAGCGCTGGAGACGATGGCCCAGGCCAAGCGCCGTGACGGGGTCGAATGTCAGGCGCTGGGCGCGAGCCAGCTGCGGGACATGGAACCGTCGCTCAACCCGAAGGGGCTGGCAGGCGGCCTGTTCTTCCCTGACACCCGCCACCTCACCAGCCCGCTGTCACTCAGCCACCAACTCTTCGTACAGCTGCAAGACGGTGGCCTTGAGTGGACGGCGCAGCAGGTCGACGCCCTCACGCCGCTGACCAGTGGTGGTTGGCGCATCGACACCGCCACCACCTCCCACGAGGTCCCGCATGTGGTGATCTGCGCCGGTATCGCGAGCAATACGCTGCTGGCGGGACTCGGCAAGCGTCTGCCGGTGGTCAGTGAGCGCGGCTATCACATCGAACTCGCCACCCAGCTGCCACTCTCACGCCCGGTAGGCTGGCTGGCGCATCACTTCTACGCCTCGCCAATGGCGGAAGGCATTCGCCTGGCGGGCACCACCGAGTTCTGTGCGCCGTCGCGCCCCGCCTCGCCACAGCGCTGGCAAGCCCTCACACAATGGGGCGAGACACTCTTCGGTCAGCCCCTCGACGTCGCCCGCCACTGGATGGGGGTGCGCCACTCCACCCCCGATGGCCTGCCGGTAGTGGGCGAAATGCCTGGCTGCCCCGGCCTGCTTCTCGCTTACGGGCACGGCCATCTGGGCCTGACACTCTCGGCCGAGACAGGGGATATCGTGGCCCGGATGGTGGCAGGCGAGCCCCTGCCGGGCTACGCGCGCAGCCTGTCACCGGTCAGGTTCTGCCAATGATCTCGCCTATCTGAGAGAGCTGGGTGAATGGCCTGGCCCATGAACGTGAAAGCCCCTGACAGGTTCGCCTGTCAGGGGCTTCTTGTCTCTTGCGTCAGCGCAGAGCTTGTCAGCGCAGAGCTTGTCAGCACAGGCCACTTCAGCGAAGACCAAGTCACGGCTTGCCAGAACGCCCTTCACACCCGTTCTTTCAGGAAGATGGCGGTTGCGGACGCCCGGGCTGGGAGGCGTACTCGACACCATGTGCCTGCAGATACTCGCGGATCAACTGACGAACGACCTGAGAGGGCGTCTGGTCCTGCGTGGCACACAGTTGCTCGAAGGCCTGCTTCTTGTGGGGGTCAATCATCAGGGTCAGACGTGCGGTCTTCTTTTCCATCCTCGGCTCTCCCGAAACCATTAACATCTGATGGTAATACCGAGGGTCCGGTACAGACAAGCCAATCCCGACAGGCCAGCCCCCCTGACACTGGGGGGCGGATGACGAACATGCCAATGACATGTTAATGTTTTTACCATCTCTTTATCATGAGATCGTCATGACAGGGCAGACAGTCCAGGACGCCCGCCCTGCTGCTGCCTGATGCATTCGTCGTGTTCGGACATGTCACGCCATGCCCTGACACGCCAGCACCAGAGTCAGCGTAGCGTCTCCCTCCGCGAGGACCCACCACCATGACCCCCAAGCGCTCTCCCATGCGCCTCCCCCGCATCGCCACCGGCCTGCGCTCCGCCTGGCACTCAGGCTACGGCCTCACCGATCTCCGCCAGGATATCCTGGCCGGGCTGACCATCGGCACCGTGGCGGTGCCGCTGTCCATGGCACTGGCCATCGCCGCCGGCGTCGCACCACAGCATGGCTTGTACACGGCCATCGTCGCGGGGGCGATCATTGCCATCACGGGCGGCTCACGCGTCAACGTCTCCGGCCCGACAGCGGCCTTCGTGGTGATCCTGTTCCCCATCGTTCAGCAGTACGGGCTCGGTGGCCTGCTGATCGCCACCATGATGGCGGGCGCCATACTGGTCATGCTGGGGCTGGCGCGCATGGGGCGACTCATCCAGTTCGTGCCCTATCCCGTCGTGCTGGGCTTTACCGCGGGTATCGCCGTCGTGATCGCTGTCTTGCAGGTGCCTGACTTCCTGGGGCTGAGTGTCGGTCAGCTCGGCGAGCACTTCGTGGAGAACGTCGGTCAGATTCTGGCCGCCCTGCCGACACTGAATCCTTTCGAACTGTCCATCGGGGTCTTTTCGCTGGTGGTCATGCTGCTATGGCCGCGACTTCACCTCCCGATTCCCGCGCCGCTGGTGGGCCTGTTGGTCGGGGCACTTGCCGCCTACGCCGTCAATCACGGCCTGGGCGATGACTCACATGAAATGCTGGTGCAGACCATTGCCTCACGCTTCAGCTGGGAAACGCTGAACGACAGTGGCAATGGCATCCCTCCGATTGCCCCGGCATTTCTGGCCCCCTGGCACCTGCCCGGAGCGGACGGATATCCACTGCCACTGGATTTCACCCTGATCCGCGCATTGCTGGGGCCTGCCATCGCCATCGCCATGCTGGGCGCCATCGAATCCCTGCTGTGCTCGGTCGTGTCTGATGGACTGACCAGGACACGCCATGATCCGGATGCCGAACTGATCGGCCAGGGGCTGGGCAACCTGGTGGCGCCGCTGTTCGGAGGCATCACCGCCACCGCCGCCATCGCTCGCACGGCCACCAACATCCGGTGTGGTGCCCGCTCACCGCTGGCCGCCGTGGTGCATTCCGCGGTGGTGCTACTGGCGGTGATCGCGCTGGCGGAACTGCTGGGGAAAGTGCCGATGGCCACACTGGCCGCCTTGCTGTTCATCGTCGCCTGGAACATGAGCGAGGCTCGTCACTTCGTGCATACCTTGCGCTCTGCCCCCGGCGGTGACGTGGCGATCCTGTTGATCTGCTTCGGCCTTACCGTGCTGTTCAACATGGTACTGGCGGTGGCGGTTGGCATCGGCCTGGCGGCGGCGCTGTTCATCCGCCGCATGATGCAGCTCACCCAGACCCGTCAGATCATTGACATGCCAGAGACAGACACGCCAGAGAACGATGCGCCAGAGAGCGATCCTCCACGCCAGACGCATGCCCGGGGAGAAGACACCCGAGCGATTGCGCTCTATGACATCGACGGCCCCCTGTTCTTCGGCGTGGCGGAAAAGGCACTGACCTCGCTGCGCCTGGTCGATGACAAGGTCCAGATCGTGATTCTCGACATGGCCGATGTACCCAGCATGGACGGCACGGCCATCGTCGCTCTGCAGTCACTGATCGATGACATGCGCCACCAGCACGTGGCGCTGGTCCTGTCGGGGCTCCCCAGCCATCTGATCGTCAAGCTGCGCCGGGCCGGCATTCGCAAGCGCACGGGAGAGCTGACCTGGTGCCGCAACCTGCCACGCGCCTTCGCGGTCGCACGGCGCTGGCTGGCAGACGAGTGACGAGCGCAGCCATCACGGGGACAGCATTGCGCTCCAGAGACGACAATGCCTCTGACCGGGAATGATCAGAGGCATTGTCGTGGAGCTGAAATGGCAGGTGGAGCGCCCGCCCCCTGTGAGACTAGGGCGTGTGCACCCCCTCGAACATACGCCGACGCGCCCCCTCGAGATGGGCACGCATGGCGCTTTCCGCGGCGGGTGAATCCTTGCCGGCGATCGCATCGATGATCGCCTGATGCTCATCCTGGACGATCCGCAGGCGCTCCTCGGAGGCACGCAGTGACAGACCGCGCGTCAAGTTCATGCCTTCCTTGATGCTCTGATTCAGCGAACGCAGCACGGTGGCGTAGTAGTGATTGCTGGCGGCTTCGGTAATCGCGAGGTGGAACTCGAAGTCTTCCTCGGAGGCGCGATCATGATTGAGGTTGGCCTGATTGATGGCCTCGAAACGCTGACGTATGTGCTCCAGCTGCTCTGGCGTGCGCCGCTGCGCGGCGAGGCCCGCCGCACTGGCCTCGACATTGGTGCGAAACTCGAAGCAGCGTTGTATGTCGGCGATGCTGGAGATCCGTGCGAACTCGAGCACGGCACTGTCAGGCCGATTGATGACGAAACTGCCAGACCCTCGCCGCGACACGACGAGATTGTCCTCGCGCAGACGCGCCAGGGCATCCCGCAGTACCGGGCGGGATACCTCATACAGCTCGCAGAGGCGCGCCTCGGTCGGCAGCTTCTTGTTGACGGGATAGTCACCGCTGATGATGGCGGCGAGTATCTTCTCGTAGACCACCAACGACAGTGAATGCTTGGCTGCGTCACTCATCGTGTCATGTCGCCCTTTCTCATCACTCTTGGTCCACCTTCAGGCATGTCAGATGGTGTGCGATTCTACCGGAAACCCTGCCGCATGAGGAAAGGCTACGGGGCAGCCCCCTCAATGGGTGCTCCCCCGCAAGTCCCTCTCGATCCGACGCGTCATCTCACTCAGGCATCCTGAGGGAGTTCCGATGCCGGTGTCTGCGGTACTCGACGCCCTGCTTTCACCCCGTTGACGATGATCATGGTCCAGACCGCCACTGCGGCAATCGCCAGCACCATGGCGATGGGGCGATCCACGAAGGCCGTCAGATCCCCATTGGACTTGAGAATCGAGCGCATGAAGTTGCTCTCGACGATCGGCCCCAGAATCACCGCCAGAATCATCGGCCCGACCGGGAAGTCGTTCTCGGCCATGAAGAAGCCCACCAGGCCGATACCGAGCATGATCCAGATATCGAACATCGCATTGTTGGCTGCGAACGCCCCGACGATGCAGAACATCAGGATCAGCGGGAACAGGATACCGGTGGGAATCGACAGGATGTGTCGCGCCCCACGGATCGCCATGAAGCCCAGCGGCAACAGCAGCAGATTGGCCAGCACGAAGACCATGAAGATGGCATTGACCAACGGTGCCTGGTCGACGAAGACGTCAGGACCCGGCGTGATGCCCTTGGTCATCAGGACGCCGATGATGATCGCCGTGACCGTATCCCCCGGGATCCCGAAGACCAGTGCCGGAATATAGGCCCCGGACAACGAGGCATTGTTGGCGGAACTGGCCGAGACCAGGCCTTCTGGATGCCCCTTGCCGAACTTCTCCGGAGTCCTGGAGAGCTTGCGGCTCACGGCGTAGCTGATCCAGGACGCGATATCGGCACCGGCGCCCGGCAAGGCCCCGATCACGGTCCCCAGGGCACCGCCGCGAAGGACACCGCCCTTGTATTTCCAGAGCGCTGCGCCAACGCCTTCGAAGGGACGCTTGATGACGGGCGGCACCAGCGGCGCGGCATTGCGGGTTTCCGGCATGCGACGGATCAGCTCGGAAATCGCGAACAGTCCGATCAGCACCGGCAGAATGGAGATACCGGCCAGCAGGTCATAGTTGCCGAAGGTGAAACGCATCTGACCCGAGACGCTGTCCATGCCCACCATCGCGATGACCAGACCCGCCAGCATCGAGATCCCGCCCTTGAGCGGGTCACTGCCGGAGACGAGGATCGCGCAGGAAAGCCCCAGCAGCGCCAGCCAGAAATATTCGTCACTGGTGAACTGGATGGCGAACTCGGCAATGCGCGGCGCGAAGAAGGCCAGGATCAGCACCCCGATCACCCCACCGATCATCGAGCAGGTCACGTTCAGCCCCAGTGCCAGCCCGACCTTGCCCTGCTTGCCCATCGCATAGGCTTCCTCGGTATAGACCGCCGAGGCCGGTGTGCCGGGAATCCTCAATAACGCCCCGGGAATGTCGCCGGCCACGATGGCCATGGCAGTCGCGGACACGATGGCGGCGATGGCCGGCAGCGGCTCCATGAAGAAGGTGACCGGCACCAGCAGTGCCGTGGCCATGGTGGCCGTCAGGCCGGGGATGGCGCCCATGAAGAGCCCGAAGAGGGAGGCGGCCAGAATGATCAGCATCACTTCCCACGTAAACACCATCGTGGCGGCTTGCAGTAAGTCACTCATCAGTAGATCACCTTTTCCAGCAGGCCCAGCTCAAGCGGAACGTGCAGCAATTGGCCGAAGACTTCCCAGATCACTCCCGTGGCCACCAGCGCGATACCACCGGCAGGCAACCAGCGACGATGATGGAAGGCATAGAGCAGCAACGTGAGCAGCACGAAGGACACCACCGGGAAACCGATGACTGGCGTCAGGTAGATATAGGCCACGATGGAGGCGCAGATGGCCGCCAATGTCATGATGAAGGTGATCAGCGGCACAGGGTGCTGCCAGGCAAACCAGACTTCACGATTGCGCAGCCCACGGACGAGCAGGATGGCTCCGAACAGCATCAGCAGTGCGCCGATGACCGTGGGAAAGGTACCGGCCCCATATTCCTGGCGCGGCAGGTTCTTCAAGTCGAGGGAGGCATATATGACGGCAGCCCCGAAGGCTGCCGTCACCACACCCGTGACCTTGTCGTTGGTACGCATGTGCGGTTACTCATGAAGACTCAGGAAGAAACGGTCGAACACGCTGAATGGCAGACGCTCACGGCGACCCGCGCGTTCAGTTGGCCAGACCCAGCTTTTCGATGGTGGCAGCGTTCTTCTCATCCTGATCTTTCATGAAGGCACGGAAACCTTCGGCATCTTCCCAGACGGTGCCGTAACCGCGACCGGACATGAAGTCCTGGAACTGCTCGGACTTCCAGACCTTCTCGGTGGCTTCTGACAGGCGTGCGGTCACCTCTTCCGGCAGGCCCTTGGGCCCGACCAGGCCACGCCAGGAGCCCTGGATCCAGTCATCACCCGTGACTTCCTTGACGGACGGAATGTCTTCAAAGGAATCGACACGATCATTGGCCAGCACCGCCAGCGCCTTGACGCGTCCGGACTTGCGCATGGACTCGATTTCCGGAAGCGAGGAGAACACGATATCCACACCACCGGCTGCCAGCTCCTGCAGACCCGGCGCGGCGCCTTCACTGGGCACCAGTGTCACGTCATTCGGATTGATGCCCTGCTGATCCAGGAAGCCGGCGAAGGACAGATGATAGGCAGCCCCGGGCGCGGAGCCGGAGACGGTGTAATCGCTCGGATTGGCCTTCAGCGCCGACAGCGCATCATCCAGGGTCTTCCACTCGGAATCGGCGTTCACCGTGAAGGAGGCGTAATCCAGATTCAGCAGCGCGATGGGCGTGAAGTCCTCATAGGACAGCTGCGCGGTACCGATATGCTGGTAGGTGGCAATCTCTGCGGTGCCAAGCCCCAGGGTGTAACCGTCGGGGCGCGCCATCTTCATGGACATGTGACCTACCACCCCGGAACCGCCGGTCTTGTTGACCACATTGACAGGCTGACCGAGCTCTTCCTGAAGACCCGCCGCCAGCTGACGGCCGACCGCATCGCTGCCACCACCGGCAGACCATGGCACGATCAGCGTGATGGGCTTGTAGGGATAGTCGGCTGCCATCACCGCGGAAGCGGACAGGGTCAGCACGGAGGCGCAGAGGACTTGTGACAATTTACGCATGGCGAAGACTCTCTCGTTGTCTTGTTATGGAGGCGTTGCGTGGCTATGTCTGTTGCGGCATTGCAGCGTGGGACAGCGTCATGAAGGTTGGCGTTGGCTGCCCCAGGCACTGAGATCAGTGTCAGCGGGATGCACGAATTTTACAAGTTATGACAACTTGAACTTTAGACCAATCCAAAAATGAGCATCAGGGAGGGAGTGAGGGTTGGCTGTCGTGGGGGGCTGACGGGATCTACCTCTAGGATAGCCGAACCGGGCTAGCGAGACCCTTATCCAATGGCCGCAATCCACGGCGTATCCTGCGCATGGCTGACTACGATAAACCTGAATAACTTATTGATTTTACTTATTTATCTGTCAATTCACGACAAATCACCCTTTCCTTCATTCCAGGAAAGCTCGCCTGCCCTGTCCCGAAACTAGCCCGCGTCCTGCCAGGTGCCATTGGCGGGTGATCCAGAGATACCCAACGGCGAACTGCACTAAAGCACTACTCGCCAGTTGTCATTATTTGTTTGTCGATCGTGTCTGCCTGGGCTAAGGTGACTCGTGCCGAGAGGGAGCCAATGCTCGCCGCAACTTCCTCCACCTTTCATTCGCCATGCCGCCTCCAAGAGCGTACGGCTTTCCACCGTCAGGAATCCCACATGTTCACCGATCTCAAGCAGAAGAAAGTCCTCATCACCGGCTCCACCAAGGGTATTGGTCTGGCAGCCGCCGTGGCCTTCGCCCGTGAAGGGGCAGTGGTCGGCATCAACAGCCGCCAGCAGGATGACGCCGCTCGCGACGCCATCGCCCAGATGGAAGCCACCGGTGCTCGCTTTGAATATTTCGCGCGCGACCTGTCCACCAGCGAAGGCTGCGCTGCACTGGTAGAAGACTTCACCAAGGCCTTCGGCGGCATGGACGTGCTCGTCAACAACGCTGGTGGCCTGGGCGTGCGTGCCGGACTCGAGAGCCTGGATGATGCCGCCTTCGACCTGGTGATGGATCTGAACCTGCGCTCCGCGATCATGACGACCAAATATGCCATGCCGCATCTGAAGGCCTCCGCCAAGGATTCCGGCACCACCGCCAGCGTCATCAGCACCGGCTCCATCGCGGGCCGCGAGGGCGGTGGTCTCGGCGCCTCCCTGTACGGCGGCACCAAGGCCATGCTGCACAACCTGCACCGCAACTGGGTGAAGGAATTCACCAAGGACAACGTGCGCTTCAACATCGTGTCGCCGGGCACCATCGATACCGTCTTCCACGCCGACAAGAGCGAAGAGCTGCGTGCCAAGATCGCCGGCAGCATCGCCATGGGCCGCTTCGGCACCTCCGAGGAATGTGCACCGACCTTCCTGTTCCTCGCCTCCCACGCCACCAGTGGCTACATCACGGGCCAGGTGATCGACATCAATGGCGGCCAGATGTGCCCGTGAGGCATACCGCCCACGACGGCATCGCGCCCATGAGACGCGCCCCAGCAGCCTGAATGTCTCGCCCTCGGCCTCATGACATGTCGGCACGCAACAGTCCCGCCATGCACCGTCAGTCGAGACGAGCATTCCCTTGTCCCGCGTCGCGCCCCATGAGGGCGATGGAGGCGGGACATTCCGGACTGTGCCCACGAAAAGAACGCCCCACGAAAAGAGAGACGCCTTATGTCACCTTCCGATCAGACGACACTGCGCGGCCACCAGATCATCGGACAGCAGAGTCTGCTGGCCGACGGCAAGCCGGTACACGCCATCAATCCTGCCAACGGTGAGCGCCTGGCGCCGGGCTATCCGGCCGGTGGTGCCCGTGAGGTGGAGCTGGCCTGCCAGCTGGCACACGACGCCTTTGACAGCTTCCGGGAAACGGATGCTGAAACCCGCGCCGGCTTCCTCGAGACCATCGCCGAGGAAATCGAGGCCATCGGCGAGCAGATCACCGAGCGCGCCCTTCAGGAAACCGGCCTGCCGCGGGCTCGTCTGGAAGGGGAACGTGGCCGTACCTGCGGTCAGCTGCGCCTGTTCGCCGGCGTCGTGCGCGCCGGTGAGTGGCTGGATGTGCGCATCGACCCGGCCATGCCGGAACGCAGCCCGATGCCGCGCGCCGACCTGCGCCAGCGTCGCATCGGCCTCGGCCCTGTCGCCGTCTTCGGGGCCAGCAACTTCCCGCTGGCCTTCTCGGTGGCCGGTGGCGATACCGCCTCGGCACTGGCGGCTGGCTGCCCGGTCATCGTCAAGGCACACTCCGCTCACCCGGGGACGTCCGAGCTGGTCGGCGGCGCCATCCAGCGCGCCGTGACACGTTGCAACCTGCCGGAAGGCATCTTCTCGCTGCTCTACGGCAGCGGCAACACCCTGGGTCAGGCACTGGTCAATGACCCGCGCATTCAGGCCGTGGGCTTCACCGGGTCACGCAGTGGCGGTACCGCACTGCTCAAGACCGCCCAGGCACGTCCTCAGCCGATCCCGGTCTACGCCGAGATGAGCAGCATCAACCCGGTACTGCTGATGCCGGCCGCGCTGGAAGCCCGTGCCGAAGGGCTGGGACAGGCCTTCATCGCCTCGCTCAACATGGGTGCCGGCCAGTTCTGCACCAACCCGGGACTGGTGCTGGCCCTCGAAGGCGAAGCGCTGGAGCGCTTCCTCAAGACCGCCGCCGACAATGTCGCGGCCAGTGCCTGCCAGACGATGCTGACGCCGGGCATCCACGATGCCTACCGGGGTGGCGTGGAGAAGCTCTCCGCCCTGCCCCAGGTACAGGAAGTCGCGCGCGGCGCACTGGATGGCGACAACGCAAGTCCGTGTCAGACCGCGCTGTTCCGCACCACCGGCAGCGACTTCCTGAGTGAATCCGCATTGCAGGAAGAAGTCTTCGGTGCCAGCTCGCTGGTCATCGCCTGTCGCGATCTGGACGAGATGCGTGCGGTCTGCGAGCACCTGGAAGGCCAGCTGACCGCCACCCTGCACCTGGACGATGCCGACATCGACGCCGCCCGCACCCTGATGCCGGTGCTCGAGCGTCGCGCCGGTCGCATTCTCGCCAATGGCTGGCCGACGGGTGTCGAAGTCTGTCAGGCGATGGTCCACGGTGGCCCCTGGCCGGCAACCTCTGACAGCCGCACCACCTCGGTGGGCAGCGCGGCCATCGAACGCTTCCTGCGTCCGGTGTGCTATCAGGATCTGCCTGAGGCACTGCTGAGCCCGACCCTGCGTGACGGCACCCAGGGCCTGCCGCGTCTGGTGGACGGCAAGCGCCAGCTCTGAGTCATTGCCCAAGTGACGTGCAGTGAGTGACGTCTGACCGACAATGCGCAGTACGGCAATTTCCATGACGGCGCGGCTTCGCCAGCCGTGTCGTCATGCAGGACAAGCACAAGGAACGGCTCCAACTACACAGGACACGCCATGATGTCTGAGCAAGCCAACGCGTCATCGACGCCATCCTCATTCTCTTCTTCCTCGCCACTGGAAATCCTCGCCTTTGGCGAAGCCATGGCGCTGCTGGTCGCCGAAAGCGAGGGCGATCTTGCACAGGTCTCGCACTACGAGCGACGCATCGCCGGCGCCGATACCAACGTGGCCATCGGCCTCGCCCGGCTGGGATTTCATGTCGGCTGGCTGAGCCGCGTGGGCGACGACAGCCTCGGGCGCTATCTGCGCCAGACCCTGGAAGACAACGGGCTGGACTGTCGCCACCTGACCCGCGACGGCGATGCCCCTACCGGCCTGATGTTCAAGGCACGCGCCAGCCAGGGGGAAGATCCGCATGTCGAGTATTTCCGTCAGGGCAGCGCCGCCAGCCGCATGAATGCCAGTGACGCCGATGGCATCGACTTCAGCGCCCTGCGCCACCTGCATGCCACCGGCATTCCGCCGGCCATCTCCCCCAGCTGTCGTGAACTATCGTTCCATCTCTTCGAACAGGCCCGCCAGTCCGGTGCCAGCATTTCCTTTGATCCCAATCTGCGCCCTACCCTGTGGTCAAGCGAGCAGGAGATGCGCGACACCCTCAATCAGCTGGCAAGCCGCGCCGACTGGGTCTTGCCGGGGCTTGCAGAAGGCGAGCGACTGACCGGCCAGAAGACACCTGAGGCCATCGCCGGCCACTATCTCGAGCAAGGTGCCAAGGCCGTCATCATCAAGCTGGGCCCTGAGGGCAGCTATTACCGCGGGATGATCGGCGGCCAGGAAGCCGCCTTCAGCGTCCCGGGCCTGCGGGTCGACAAGGTCGTCGATACCGTGGGGGCGGGCGATGCCTTTGCGGTAGGTGTCGTCAGCGCACTGCTTGAAGGGCTCTCCCCGAAAGACGCCATGCATCGCGCCAATCTGCTCGGCAGCCGTGCCGTTCAGGTGCGGGGTGACATGGAGGGCCTGCCGGATCGCGCGACGCTCAAGACGCTCGAAGCGGGTGATGCCGTCAGCGTGTCCTGAGTTCGCGGCCAGTTTCCAATGACACCCAGTGGCGATACGCCCCTGACGGCAGCCTGCCGGCCAGTTCATCGCCCACGCTCTCAAGGAGGCAAGGATGCATGCACAGCACTACTCGGCCCGAGGTAGCAGCCATATGACAAGTGACGTAGACGAGTGCGTGACCCGCCGCAAGGTCGTGGTGCTCAAGGCGCTGGATGATGAGCAGATGGCCACCCTGCGCGAGCGGCATGACGTCGTGCTGCTGGAGGGGCATGACAGCGCCGAGGCGCTGGATGCGGCACTGCACGACGCCCTGCACGATGCCCATGGACTCATCTGCTCTGGACACAGGATCACGGAAGCGCTGCTGGATGCCGCCCCCGCACTGCGGGTGATCTGCACGGTCTCCGTGGGCTATGACAACTACCCGCTTGAGGCGATGGACGCGCGCGGCATCCTGCTGTGCAACACCCCGGACGTGCTGACCGAGACCACTGCCGATGTCGGCTTCCTGTTGATCATGGCCACGGCACGACGCGCGGTGGAGCTGGCCAACATGGTGCGCGACGGCCAATGGACACATGGCCTCACACCGCCTCACTTCGGTACGGACGTGCACGGCAAGACACTCGGCATGGTGGGCATGGGCCGTATCGGCGCGGCGATCGCGCGGCGCGGTGCACTCGGCTTCGGCATGCGGGTCCAGTACTCGAATGCTTCCCCCAAACCTGCGCTGGAGAGCGAACTGGGCGCGAGCCGTGTCGAGCTGGACACCTTGCTAAAGACCAGCGATTTCGTCTGCGTCACCGTCCCGCTCAGCGAGCAGACCGAGCGCCTGATCGGCAGGCGTGAGCTGGAACTGATGCCCGCCAGCGCCATCCTGATCAACATCGCCCGCGGGCGTGTCATCGATGAAGCGGCCTTGATCGAGTGTCTCGAGCGTGGCGGTATCCGCGGCGCCGGGCTGGATGTCTTCGAGCAGGAGCCGCTTCCGGCAAGTTCACCGCTGACGCGCCTGCCACAGGTCGTGGCACTGCCGCACATCGGCTCTGCCACCCATGAGACACGCCGCGCCATGGCGCAGCGTGCGCTGGACAACCTGCTGTTGGCACTGGCGGGGAAATCGCCGCTGAGTGCGGTCAATGAAGCCAACTGGACGCGCCGGTAGACCGGTGGCCGGCAGACCGGTGGCCGGCAGACCTGTGACGCCGCCCCTTCGACACATGGCTGCCAGACCAAAGTGCTGAGGGGAGCGCGGGCGAATTGCTCTATGCTCTGGACATGGATTTGGAACCATCCAAAAACGTCTCCACCCCGGCAATGAGTTCGGGATGACAACAAGAAAACGCCCAGGGAAGACGCCATGAAAGATCCCATCACGACACCGCCGGCCAAGGCAGATGCCACGGTGTCATCGCAGGCCCCGTCATCACAGGTCCCGTCATCGCAGGCCCCATCATCACAGAGCGCCTCGAGCAGCATCACGCTTCAAGATATCGCGGCACATGCCAAGGTCTCGCGCAGCACGGTCTCGCTGGTGCTGCGCGAAAGCCCGCTGGTGGCGAAACGCACCCGCGAGAAGGTCCAGGACTCCATCAAGACACTGGGCTACGTCTACAACCGTGGCGCCGCCGCCATGCGCGGCAGCCGCACCGCGACCTTGGGCGTGGTGGTCTATGACATCGCCAACCCCTTCTTCGGCTCCATGGTCGCGGGGATCGATGCCGCCCTGCATCAGGAAGGCTATGTGTCATTTCTCGCCAACAGCGAGGATTCCCCTGAGCGTCAGCAGCGCTTCATCGAGCGCATGCGTGAACATCGTGTCGATGGCCTGTTGCTGTGCCCCGCCGAACACTCAGACCCGAACCTGATCCATCAACTGGCCGACTGGGGCATGCCCTGCATCCAGGTGATGCGCTATCTGGACGCCCCGCCCTTCGATTACGCCGGCACCGATTTCCGGCGCGTGGCCGAGATGGCCGTCAATCACCTCGTCAGCCTGGGCCATCAGCGCATCGCCTTCATCGGCGGCGCGGACCACTCGGTCAGTCATGACCGCTGGCTGGGTTATCAGGCCGCGCTGGATCATCACGGCCTGAGCTATCGCCGCCTGGTGCGCGGCAATGGCGTGACCCGGCGCGTCGGCCATGAGCTGATCAAGACCCTGATGCAGGAAAGCCCTCGCCCGACGGCCGTGGTCTGCCACAACGACCTCGTGGCCTTCGGTGCCATGCTGGGCCTGCGCCAGATGGGGCTGGAACCCGGTCGCGACTGTGCCGTGATCGGCACCGATGATGTCGAGGAAGCCGAACTGGGCGACCCGCCCCTGACCAGTATCGCCACCCACCCCTACGCCATCGGGGAGCAGGCGGCGCGACTGGCATTGCGACGGATCGCCAATCCCGGCGGCGAGCGAGAAAGCGTCATCATGCCGCCGGAACTCAAGATACGCCGCTCCTGCGGGAGTCCTGACGACGCCATCGTCGAGACGCCTCGCCCGGACTGACGGCAACGCTTTCTCTGAACGGCGGGTCATGCCTGGAGAGCATCGACTGGCCGCGCAACCCCCGAGCATGGACCGGCCGTCTGGAGACTGCCGGTCTGGCAAGCCGCAAGACAGAAAGACTGCAAGACGGAAAGACGGAAAGACGGAAAGACGGAAAGACGCAAGGCACAACAACAAACAACGCCAAGGAAAACGCCATCATGCTGAATTGGATCAATCCAACTACGTCCACCCCTGCCATTTCCCAGCGCTCACCTGTGGGCGCCCGACTGTCCAGAGGGCTGAGCAAGGGGCTGGCCGTCGCGGCCACCACCGGCACCCTGCTGGGCGCCACGCTCGGCTTCTCGGCCAGTGCCCAGGCAATGGAGCTGCGCTTCGGCCACGCCGGCACCGAAGATACCGCCTACCAGCTCGGCGCCGAGCGCCTGCGCGACCTGCTCGCCGAGAAGACCGATGGCGACATCACCATGACCATCATGGGCAACTCGGTACTGGGCCATGAAACCGAGATGTTCGAGCAGCAGATGGCCGGCGCGCTGGACATGTCCATCGTCAGCCCCGGGCTGATCACCGACTTCTCGCCCACCGCCAACGTGTTCACCATCCCGTTCCTGTATCGCGATGTCGACCACTGGCAGAAGGTGCTGGATGGCGAGGTCGGGGAAGAAATTGCCCAGAAGATCAGTGACGAGACCGACGTGAAGGTGCTGGCCTATTTCGGTGGAGGCAAGCGCCACATCGTCAGCTCGCGCGAAGTCACCTCACTCGATGACCTTAAGGGCCTCAAGCTGCGCACCAATCCGACCAAGCCGTTGATCGTCGCCTGGCAGGCACTCGGGGTCGAACCGAGCGTGGTGGCCTGGAAGGAGATCTACACCGCCATCCAGCTGGGCGCGATCCACGGCCTGCTCAATGAGCCGGAATGGACACTGCGCATGCGCTTCCACGAAGTCGCCCCCAACATCGCGCTGTCCGAGCACGACATCACCGTGCGCCTGCTGACCATGTCCAAGATGTCCTGGGACAACCTGGATGAGCAGCAGCAGAAGACATTGATGGAATCCGCGCACGAAGCGGCGGCCTACGCCCGCAAGGTGCAGCTGGAACAGGACGCGGCAGCCCTCGCGGAGCTGGAGAAGCAGGGTGCCAAGCTGCATGAGATCGACCGTGAGCGCATGCAGGAGATCGTCGCCGAGCCGCTCAAGGAAGTGATCGCCGAGATGGGACTGCAGGACATCTACGACAAGGTACGCGCCGTCAGATAAGGCATGTCAGGCGGGGCGCCTCACCTGCAGCCAACTCTGGCCTCAGGACAGGCGCCCCGCCACCTTCCTCTGCCCCTGGCGCACGTCACCTCGCGTGTCATCACTCTCGTGTCGTCGCTCTCCTTCCCTCGCACTCTTCTTGAAAGGACAGTGCCATGCCTTCTGTGCTCGCAGGGCTCTCACGCCTGAATCGGACGCTCGAACGTCTGCTCTATCTCGTCTTGCTGGTACTGCTGGCAAGCTTCATCGTCTTCATCATCTATCAGATCGCCAGTCGCAACCTGGCCTTCCTGCCTCGCCTGTTCTGGACCGAGGAATTCAGCCGCTTCGCCTTCCAGTGGATGGTGATGCTGGGCACCGCCGTCGGGGTGCTGCATGCCGATCACTTCGTGCTCGAAGCCTTCCCTCGCGGCAGTCGCGCCGACCTCGTCACGCGCTGGATCCGTGATCTCGCCTGCCTGCTGCTGGGGGTGCTGTTCATCGTCCACGGCAAGGACTTCGCGCTGTCGGGCCTGCGCCGCAGTGCCATGGCCTCGGGGCTGTCGATGATCTACGTCTATTCGGTGTTCACCGTCAGTGGCGTCTTCATCGTGCTGTTCAGTCTGCAGCGACTCTTGCATGCCTGGCTCTTCGGCATGAAGGCCATGGAGGCGGCACTCAATACGCCCAGCGAGGCGGAAGAACTGGCGACGCCGGAGGAGACGCAGGCCGTCCTGTCCCCCGTCATCGCCGGCCATGCGCATGACGCCACTGATCGGAGAACACTGCCATGATGCCAATGGACTGGCTCTACCTGATGCCCTGGCTGCTGTTCGGCGTGCTGGGCATCCTGATCGTGATCGGCATTCCCATCGCCATGGCACTGGTGTTGACGACGACCACGCTGATCCTGCTGGACCCGCGTCTGACCTACTGGATCATGTTCCAGCGCATGTACAACGGCATGGATTCCTTCGTGCTGCTGGCCGTGCCGCTGTTCCTGCTCGCCGGCAACCTGATGAATGCCGCGAGGATCACCGACCGCCTGATCACGCTGTGCATGCGACTGGTCGGCCACTTCCGTGGTGCGCTGGCTCACGTCAATGTGCTGGTCAGCATGCTGTTCGCCGGGGTCTCCGGCTCCTCCACCGCTGACAGTGCCGGCGTGGGGACGGTACTGATACCGGCCATGAAGCGCGAAGGCTATCCGGTCAGCTTCGCCGTCGCGGTCACCGCCGCCTCCTCCGTGATGGGCACCATCATCCCGCCGTCGATCAACATGATCGTCTGGGGTGCGCTGACCAACACGTCGATCGCCGGCCTGTTTCTCGGCGGCATTCTGCCCGGCGTGATGATCGGCGTGGCTCAGCTGCTGCTCAATACCCGCTACGTGCGCCGCTACAACGTGCCGGTACGCAAGCGTGCCACCCTCAAGGAGCTGGCAAGCTCCGGCAAGGATGGTCTGCTGGCCTCGGGGATTCCGATCGTGATCATCGGCGGCATCACCCTGGGCATCGTGACGCCGACCGAAGCCGCGGTGATCGCGGTGGTCTACGCACTGGTGCTGGGCTTCGTGATCTATCGCGAGCTGGATCTCACCAAGCTGCTCAATGCCTCCACCGACACCGTCAGGCTGTGCTCGCTGTCGCTGTTCAGTCTGGTGGGCGCGGCCATCTTCGGGTATCTGATCAGCTTCTATCAGATTCCGCCGAAGCTGATGGCAGGCGTCAGCATCACGGACCCGACCGTGCTGCTCATCGTGATGACCATCGTGCTGCTGGTGATCGGCACCTTCATGGACGCCCTGCCCGCCATGGCGATCATGGCACCCATCTTCTACCCGCTGGCGATGGCGGCAGGCGTGCACCCCGTGCAGTTCGGTGTCATCGGCGTCATGGCGCTGGGCCTGGGGCTGATCACGCCGCCCTACGGCCTATGTCTGATGATTTCCGCCAAGATCGGCGGCATCCCCCTGCTCAAGGCCATGGCGACCACCATGCTGTACCTGGGCGTGATGCTGGCCGTGATCGTGTTGATGATCCTGTTCCCGGAATTCGTGCTTGCGATCCCGCGCCTGATCGCTCCCGATTTCGTCTAGCAGCCCCCTGGCCAGACAGACCTGTCTGTCTGGCCTCATGAACAAGAACGGCCACCCCGGTCTAGACACCGGGGTGGCCGTTCTTGTTTGAGTGGCGTACCCGCCGTCAGGCCAGTCTTTGGATCGCCATCTCGAGGCCACGGATTTCCGCCAGCCCTTTCATGCGCCCATACAGCGGGTACCCCGGGCGGGTCTCGCGGCGTGCATCGTCCAGGATGTGGTGGCCATGGTCCGGGCGCATCGGCAGGGGGGCTCCACCAGACGCCAGGCGGAGGCGCTCTTCTGCCACCAGCACACGGATGATCTCCACCATGTCCAGATCCCCCTCGAGATGCTGTGCTTCATGGAAGGAGCGCTTGTCCTCGCTGTCACGCCCGGTGGCTCTGAGATGAGCGAAGTGGATGTGAGAGGCAAAGCGGCGCGCCATGATGCTGAGATCAATATCCGGATTGGCACCGTAGGAGCCGGTACAGAATGTCAGGCCATTGGCCGGGCTGGGCACGACACCCAGCAGCCAGTCGGCATCCACCATGCTCGAGACCACGCGCGGCAGGCCAAACATCGGCCGCGGCGGATCATCGGGGTGAATGGCCAGGCGAATGCCGACCTCTTCCGCCACCGGCACGATAGCCTTGAGGAAGGTGGCCAGATGCTGGCGCAGGCGCGCGGCGTCAATTCCGTCATAGGCCGCCAGCGCGGCGCGGAATTCCGCCAGGCTGTAGCCCTCTTCTGCACCGGGCAGTCCTGCAATGATAGTGCGGATCAGCCTCTCGCGACTGGCATCATCCAGCGTCTCGAGATGCTGCCGCGCGGCCTGCTGCTCCTCGCTGGTGTATTCGCGCTCGGCGCCGGGGCGCTCCAGCAGATAGAGATCAAAGGCCGCGAAGGCATCCTGATCAAAGCGCAGGGCCGTTCCACCTTCCGGCAGCTGCCAAGCGAGATCGGTGCGCGTCCAGTCCAGTACCGGCATGAAGTTGTAGCACACCGTGGTGATGCCACACTCCGCCAGATGGCGCAACGACTGCTGGTAATTGGCGATATGGCGATCACTGCCGGGCGCTGCCTGCTTGATGCTCTCATGGACGGGAATGCTCTCGACCACCGACCACCTGAGACCGGCCGCCTCGATCTGCGCCTTGCGCTCGCGAATGGCGGCCAACGGCCAGACCTCGCCATTGGGTATCTCATGCAGCGCCGTGACGATACCTGTCGCGCCAGTCTGACGAATTTCCTCGAGCGTGATGGGATCCTCGGGACCGAACCAGCGCCATGTCGCTTCCATGTCATCTCCTTGACGGTCAAAAAAGGGGCGGACAACACCCACCGACAAAATATGACAACTTGTGTCAGGTGCTGCCATGCGACCTATGTCGCTGGCGATGACGAGCCGGCTCATGTTGCTTCCTGCCACCGTCACGGCTCCTCACCGGAAAGCCGTATCGTGGGACTGGGCGAGACCCCCTATCGGCCTGAGACCCACAAAATAAATCCATCAATATCAACATATTGAGTGACATGACGAGTAACGAGAGCAGAACGTGACGCTCGCGTGCCCCACGATGTCCTTCGCGTGCCATGCCGGACAGCCATGGTGATGAGTGCCATTTTCGCTTCCGACACTAGACTTATTGATCATCCAAAGTTGTCAATATTTGTTTGATCAGTCATCTCAAGCCCCCTATAGTGATCTCGGAAACCCCATCAGACGCACGTGTCGACTGATCACTCTGGCCAGGCACGTTGCCGAGAGCCGAGCCTCCTTACCCATAGACTGACGACGGACGCCATATGACTGCCATTACTTCTACCGAGCACGCCAGCTACGCCGAGCTCTCCTCCGTGACCCGCGAGCGTTTGATGCGCGCTTCCACCGCCTCTCTGCACACCCTGCTCTTCAAGCGTGGCCTGCGAAACACCTTCATCCAGAACGTGGTGCAGATGAACCGCAAGACGACCCACATGGTGGGCCAGGCCTTCACACTGCGGTATATCCCGGCACGCGAAGACATCGACACCGTCGCCGCCTTCCGCGACCCCAAGCACCCGCAGCGCCTGGCGGTGGAAACCGTCCCGTCCGGGCATGTCATGGTGTCTGACTGCCGTCAGGATGCCTCGGCCGCCAGTGCTGGCAGCATCCTGCTGACCCGCCTGGAGTATCGTCAGTGCGCCGGTTTCGTCTCCGACGCCGGCATCCGGGATTCCCGCGCCGCCGCCGAGATGAACCTGCCGATCTTCTGCGCCAAGCCCAGCGCCCCGACCAACCTGACCAAGCACCATGCGGTAGAGTTGCAGGTGCCGATCGGTTGCGGCGGCGTGCCGGTCTTCCCGGGCGACGTGCTGGTGGGCGACGCCGATGGCGTGATGGTCATCCCGCTTGAGCTGGCCGACGAGATCGCCGAAGAAGCCAGTCAGATGGAAGATTTCGAGGATTACGTGCTGGAGAAAGTCCGTAACGGCACGCCCGTGATCGGCCTGTATCCGCCGACGGACGAGGCCCGCGCAGAATTCGAACGCTACATGGCAGCCAAGCAGTAATCTGCATGTCGCCCATACCGTCTTGTCCACGGTAACCCCGGACGACAGGTCACGCCGGCCTGTCGTCCACCGCCCCTCCTGCATCAATGCGTATCGAGTGACCACAACCATAACAACACTGGAGTCGTGCCATGCTCTGTCAAGACAATCGCCAAGACACCCGTCAAGCCAACTCACGTCGTCTCACGCCGAGCGCTCGCTCAAGGACCCGCTCCTGTTCACTGTTGGCGTTGCTCGCCCCGATTGCCCTGTCCGGCATGGTCGCGGCCTCGCCCTTCGTCAGCACCGGTGTCCAGGCCGACTATCCGGTGCGTGACATCCGACTGATCGTGCCGTGGCCCGCCGGCGGCGGCGCCGATGCCATCAGCCGCAAGATCAGTAACCTGGCCGAGCAGGACCTGCCGAAATCGATCTACGTCGAGAACATCGGGGGTGCCATCACCGCCACCGGCCTGATGCAACTCAGCAAGGCCCGTCCGGATGGCCATACCGTCGGCGTGATGACCTATGACAGCATCATCACCCTGCCTCGCGGCAACCTGGTGCCCGGCTACTCGCTGGACCGCATGATTCCCTTCGCTCGCATCACCAAGGAAGCGGACGCCATCGTGGTATCCAAGCAATCCGGTTACGAGAATTATGAGCAGCTGATCGAGGCGGCACGCGCCAACCCCGGTACCGTGCGTATCGGTGTCGCCCCGCGAGGTTCCGGCCCCTACCTGGCAGTTCGCCGCCTGGAAGCCGCAGCCGGTGTCGAATTCAATGTCATCACCTATCCGGGCTCTTCCACCGCCGAAGCCGAGGCACTGCTGTCCGGCGAGATCGACGGTGCCATCTCGAGCCTGGGTGACTTCTCGGGCATTCTGGAATCCGGGGATGCCCAGGGCATCGTCGAATTCTCGTCAGAGCAGAACCCCGCCTATCCGGAAGTGCCGCCGATGAGTGAACTGGGTGGCAATCTGGAAACCGGCAGCTTCATCGTGCTGGCCGTGCCCAAGGGCACGCCGGATGAGGTAGTCAGCACGCTGGAAAATGCCTATCACACGGCCTACGAGACACCGGAATTCCAGAAGTGGATCACGGGCGTCGGCGTCACGCCCAGCTGGCTGGGCGGCGATGAGGTCAATGCCTGGATCGAGGATTACCAACAGAAGACCTTCACCGCCATGGATGAACTCGGCCTGTAGACGTGCCGGCAAGCGGCACCGCTGAGTGTCGATGCCACTCGACGTCTACCCGTCCTCCTTCACTTCCATCGTCAAGCGGCGTCCGGCAACGGGCGCCGTCAAGGAATTCTGTCATGTCCTCATCCGCTTCCCCTCCCCGACGCCACTGGTTGATCAGCGGGGCGACACCGCTGACGCTGGTCATGACGGCCGTCAGTACGCTCTATCTGATCAGCGCCTTCCAGATGGCGCCGCCATTGGACAATGGCCGTCTGACGGCCTCGTTCTTCCCTGCCCTCATCGGGTGCATCGCGCTCGTGCTCTGCGTGGCCCAGCTGGTCAGCCAGCACCGCGCCAGCCGCGGCGCTGCAGCGGATGACGGCAAGGAGTCTTCCACGACCGACGGCGACGCCAGCGCACCGCTGTTCTCACCGGCGCTGCGCCTGATGCTGGTGACCGCCCTCTATATCCTGGCGTTTTCGCACCTGGGATACCTGCTAGCGTCCGCACTCTATGTCTTCAGCGTGATGCTGCTGTTCTCGGGGCGTGAGAAATGGATCAGCAAGGCATTGATCGCCTGCGCCATCTCCGCACTGGGCTATCTGCTCTTCGAACAACTCTTCAATGTCCACCTGCCGACCTTCGAGCTGTCCGCTCTCGTCGCCACGAGTGGAGGATGACGCATGGAATTCATCGCTCAGGTATTTTCAAGCTTCGCCCTGCTGCTGGACCCGGTCATCCTGTTCTACGTGGTCGCCGGCTTCGTCATCGGCACCATCTTCTCGGCCATTCCTGGCCTGACCGCCACCCTGGCGCTCGCCCTGCTATTGCCGCTGACCTATAGCCTGGACGTGACTACCGCCCTGATGGCGTGTGCCAGCATCTACATGGCCGGCATGTGTGGCGGCAGCATCACCGCCACCACCATCAACATCCCCGGCGCGCCCTCCTCGATGATGACGGCACTGGAAGGCTATCCCATGCAACAGCGTGGCGAAGGTGCCCTGGCGCTGGGTCATGCCTCCTTCGGTTCGATGGTCGGCGGTAGTCTCGGCGCATTGCTGTTGATCGTGCTGGCACCGTTCATCGCCGAAGCCTCACTGCTGGTCAAGACCACCGGCAAGTGCGCGCTGATCGCCTTCGCGCTGATCGTGATCGTGGTCGCCCAGCGCGGCAACATCCGCAAGGCCGGCATCACCGCCTGCCTGGGGCTGATGCTGGCGACGATCGGGCTGGACGCCATGCAGCCACTGGCGCGCTTCACCTTCGGCATCAGTGAACTGACTGCCGGGATCGACCTGATGCCGGTCATCATCGGCACCTTCGCCATCAGCGAGCTGCTGATCCAGGTCGGCAATCGCAAGAAGGACGCCGCCATCCGCCAGCAGCTCAAGGCCAGCCAACAGCTCAAGCGTCGTGATTTCATTCCGCCGCTGAGCGCCATTCGCGAGATCGGCATCGGCTGCTATCTGAAGTCGACGCTGATCGGCTACATGGTCGGCACCCTGCCCGGCGCAGGCGGTTCGATGGGCGGCTTCCTCGCCTACGTGGAAACCGTGCGCACCTCGAAGAAGCCCGAGAGCTTCGGCAAGGGCAATCCTCAGGGCATCGCCGCCGCCGAAAGTGCCAACAATGCCGTCTGTGGTGGCGCTCTGGTGCCGATGCTGACCTTCGGGATTCCGGGCGATCCGGTCACGGCCATCGTGCTGGGCGTACTGGTGATCAACGGCATCCAGCCGGGGCCGCAACTGATGGCGTCACAATCCGGACTGATCGCGCCGATGCTGGCCTCGCTGCTGTTCAGCGCCCTGATCCTGATTCCCCTGACGCTCTATCTGATGGGTCCCTACTTCCTGCGCATCGTCACCATCCGCAAGGACGTGCTCTACGGTGCCATCGCATTGCTGGCCGTCGTCGGCAGTTTCGTGGCCACCTACTCCGTGTTCCAGATGATGATGACGCTGGTGCTGGGCATCGTCGCCTACCTGATGCGCAAGCATGATTATCCGGTGATCACGCTGCTGCTCGGCTTCATTCTCGGCCCGAATCTGGAAGAGTTCCTGCGCCGCGCGCTGACACTCTCCAATGGAAACCCGATGACCTTCCTCACCACTCCGGACAGCCTGTTCTTCGTCGTGCTGACAGTGGTCTTCGTCTACTTCCTCGGTATCCGCAAGCCGGTGCAGCTCAAGCAGGCGGCCCCCGAGAAGGCTGGTTCGACGAGCTGAACGCTCCTTCGCGCCTCGCACCTGCGAGGCGCTGAGTGATCCAAGCAAGAGTCGCCTGAAACGCTAGACGTCGGTGAAAGACAAGACAGCCCGCCATCCATGATGGCGGGCTTTTTATGCGTTATCCGTCATGTGATTGTCGAGAACCGCAGAAAGCCAAGCTCAGTTTCGAGAGCTGTCTTCATTGACTTTCTGCCGCTCACCTACCACAGCGCAATCCCCTCGCGCCTGACAGGCTCGTGACGACTCAGGAGAGGCGTCTGACGATAAATTGTGCAAGGATCTTGCAAATAGTTAGTGAGAACGATTAGCATTGCCAATCGTTAGATATAACTATTCAAAGCAAGGGAATCCACGTGCATCTCCGTCTCCATCCGCTTACCGCCGCCGTCCTTTCCGCCAGCGCATTGACTCTCGGCGCCACGAGCCATGCGCTCGCCGGCGACATGTCCACGCTTGTCGTCAGCGAAGACCGTCTTGAACAGAATGTCGTGATCAGCGCCGAAGAGATCGAAGAACGCCAGGCTCGTGACCTGGAAGACCTCTTCCGTGCCGAACCGGGGGTCAGTGTCGGTGGCGGCATCGCCATCGGCCAGAAGGTCTATGTTCGTGGACTGGAAGACACCAACCTGAACGTCACCATCGATGGCGCGCGTCAGGGTGGCTATCTCTTCCACCATACCGGCCGACTGACCATTGACCCTGCCCTGCTCAAGCAGGCGGAAGTCGATACCGGCCCTGCGACGGCGGATGATGGCCCGGGGGCGCTTGGCGGCAGCCTCCGCTTCGAGACCAAGGATGCGCAGGATCTGCTCAAGCCCGGTCAGGATATGGGGGCGCGCGTCTCCGTCGGTACCGAGAGCGCGGCGGACGCCACCTCCGGCACCACGGCGTTCTATGGACGTCTGGGGGAAAATCTCGGCCTGATGGGATATGTCAGTGGCCGCAACAGCGATGATTATGAGGTCGGCGGTGGCGGTGAGCAGGAACAGACCGCAGGCCAGCAGCGCGGCTACCTGCTCAAGATGTCTCTGCTTGACGTCAATGATCAGGACCTGCGCATCAGTGCCGAGCGCACGACCGATCACGGCACCTACTTCACACGCCCTCACATGCCGAGCTTCAGCAGCCAGCAGCCGACCTATCAGGAAATGGAGCGTGAGACCTTTACCGTCAATCACGCCTGGCACCCGGGCAATGACCTGATCGATACGAAGACCACCCTCTATCACACCACCCAGGAACTGGATCGTGTCGAAAGTGGCAGCACCAGCCGCTCCCGCGAATTCGGCGCGGATGTGCGCAACACCTTCCGTCTGAAGACGGGTGATGTGGCGCATGCCCTGACGACCGGCGTGGACTTCTATGATCAGGACACCCGTCGCTCCGATGACGCAGGCAGCTCTGGCCCCAACAACGAAGACACTTCACGCAACCTGGGAGTCTACGCCCAGAACCGCATGACACTGGGCCCGTGGGCTCTGTCCGTTGGCGCGCGCCTGGATGATTACGACAGCGATTACGGCGAGGCGGGTAGCGTCAGTGGCAGCGAGGTCTCCCCCAACGCGATTCTGAGTGTCGATGCCACTGACAACCTGACCCTGCATGCCGGTTACGGCGAGGCCATCCGGGGTGCCAAGGCGCGGGAAGTGATCCTGATCGGGGATGATGTCACCATCGCGGAAGGGCTTGAGCCGGAGAAGGCGCGTCAACGTGAAATCGGTCTGGATTGGCATCAGCGAGATGCCCTGATGGAGGGAGATCGTCTCGGCTTCGCGCTGACCGGCTTCCATACCGATATCGAGAACTACCAGGCCTATGATCGCGGCAGTGACCCGGCGGTGCTCTACAACCTGGATGGCGACGTCGAGAGTCGTGGCTATGAAGCCAGCCTGAACTGGGGAGTCGGTGGCTATGACACCCGCCTGGGCTACGCCAAGGTCGTCATGAAGAACAACGACGGCGACCCGCTGGGTGACGAGATGAACATCGGTGCCTCCACCGGCGACAAGTGGACCTGGGATCACCAGTACCGTCTTGCGCACCACGACATCACGCTGGGCTACACCCTCAATGCGGTGGAGCGCCTGGAGCGCGTGGCACAAGGCGATGAGGAAAAGCCGGGCTACGTGACGCACGACATCCGCGCCCAGTGGACACCGGCCGCCTGGCAGGATCTGACTCTGACCTTGGCGGTCAACAATCTGTTCGACAAGCGCTATAGCGATCACAGCAGCTACCTGCTCAGCAGTGGCGACAGCATGCTGGAGCCAGGTCGTGACATCCGGCTGGGTGCCAGCTACCGCTTCTGAGTCCGTCCGCTGTTTGCGGGTCAGTCAGCCGATGCTCGCGATGCGTTGACTGTCAGATTGCCCCACAGGCCTGCCTGTGGGGCTTTTTCGTGTCCGGACCACCTGCCTTGCACCTGACGCGCCGGTGTCAGTCCGCCTGCTCGGTCTCGGCGTCCTGTTGCTTGGCCAGCTTGTGACCATCTTCTGACTGACCGATCTTCCAGTAGCTCGAGACATAGAAGTGGGACTTGGGAATCTCGTAGGCCTGCTTGAGGTGAGCACGTAGCGCACGCATGCTGCCGAATTCACAGGCCGCCCAGACAGAGATCTGACCTTCCAGTCTCGGCAACAAGGCAACCTTCTCCAGCAGCGGCTGGCCTTCCGGGTCTGGCTGCGGGTTGATCAGCCAGTGCAGCTCGATTCCCGGCGGGTGCTCAAGCGTCTGGATGTCAGCCGCATCCGGCACTTCAATGATGGCGTGTCCTCGGGCATCCGCCGGCAGTTCGGCCAGATTGACACTGATCGCCGGCAACGCCGTCATGTCACCCGCCAGCAAGAAGCTGTCGGCCGCCATGTTGATCAACTTCCTGGGCCCCGGGCCGCCGATAGTGATGCTGTCACCCGGCCTGGCGCTGGCCGCCCAGACAGACGCCGGGCCTGCCTCTTCATGCAGCACGAAATCGACATCGATCTCGGTCGCGCGCTGATGACGAATGGTGTAGGTGCGCATCATCGGTCGCTCACCTTCCCCACGCGCGAAGACCAGCTTGATGTAGGCACTCTCCTGGCTTTCGGGAAGGGAGCCGATATTCTCGCCCCCCAGCGTCACGCGCAACATGTGTTCGGTGACACGCTGGGTACGAATCACCTCGAGGTCTCGCATCGCGGGCTTGGCCATCTCACGCACTCCTGTCGTCGTTGCCATTGGGCACATCAGCGCTGAAATCCCCGCATGCGGAGACGTTGTCCATCATGCGAGTCGCCGTGTTCAGAAAGGCCGCGATCTCCTCATCACCGAGATCACCGGCCATGCGCTGGGCCGTCTCCTGTTCCAGCACCTTGACTCGCTCCAGCATGTCACTCCCCGCTGCGGATACCTGCAGCAGCTGACTGCGCCGGTCCTGCGGGTTCTGGTGTCGTGACACCAGCCCGCGGGCCTCCAGCTCGTTCAGGACGCGAGTGACACGCCCCTTGTCCTGCCCGAGCAGCTGCCCGACCTTGTGGGCGGTGCATTCGGGAACCCGGACGATGCTCTTCAACATCCGGATGTGCAGGACAGGCAAGTCGATGCCGTGCTGCTGGATGCCATCGCGCAGCTGCTTGCGATAGACGTGCATCAGACGATGCAGCACTTCATGCAAAGCGGTCGTTGCCATGGTCTTCCATCAGTTGGTTGCTAAAGGGCAACTATATGGATAGTTGGTTGACACTGTCAACAAATATCCAAAGAAGACGTATTCTCATTGGCTCGCCCAACTCAGTCGCCCAACTCAGTCCCGCCTGGCAACTCCGCCACCCGGACGCATTTCATGCGCCATGAGAGGCGTGAATTCAACGACTTGTCCCATGGCCGCCACCCTCAGGAAACTGCTAATGTCGTGACTATCACTTCCGACACTCCACGAGGCATCAATGGCCGAACTCTGCCTGCTGTTTGACTCCGACGGGACTCTGGTAGACAGCGAAGTCCTGCTGGCAGAAGCGCTTGCCAGCACGCTACCCGGCTACGGCCTGCCCTTCACGGCCGCCCGGTATCTGGATCATTTCCGGGGCGTACGTTTTCGCAGCATCGTCGCGGAACTCGAGGCACATCATGGCGCGCTGGCCCCCGAGCGGCTGGATGAGATGGAGGCCCGCATGCGTGCCACCCTCGAGGACCTGATGACGGCTCGCCTCACGGCCATGCCCGGCATGCCTCAGGCACTGGCGGAGCTCTCCGGCTACCCATGCGGCGTGGTCACCAACGGGCCGGAACGCAAGGTACGCCTGGCGCTGGATACCACCGGGCTGGCGCGCTTCTTTGACGGCCATATCTTCAGTGCCTACACCCTGGGCGTCTGGAAACCGGACCCACGCCTCTATCGCCTCGCCGCCGAGCAGATGGGGTTCGCGCCGCAGCGCTGCGTGGTGATCGATGATGCCGCCGTCGGCGTGAAAGCCGGGCTGGATGCCGGGATGCATGTCATCCACTTCGCCCACCATGAGGACGGCCTCGGCACGCCCTCCGGGGCACTGAAGATGCGCAGTGCACGCGAGCTTCCGGCGCTGATCAGAGAGATCTCGCAGCGCGTGGCACGCCTCGACCCCTGATCGGCCAGGGCCGGATTCCTGAAGAGCTGATGCACCGCGAACCGGCGCGCAAGACAAGAAAGCCCGCACGGAGGCGGGCAAGGAATGCAAGAAAGCCCGCACGGAGGTGGGCAAGGAATGTCGGGACAGGACATTCAGGGCAGGGTCATCTTCCGGCAGGGTCAGCTTCAGACAAGGTCACCTTTGGGCAAAGACACGTCCTGCATGCTGCTGCATCAGGGGCGATAGCCCGAGTCAGTCACATGCATTTGCGCAAGGATGCCATCGCGGCGGGCAATGCTCGCACGCTTCTGACGACGCGGCCTTTCGGCCGGCGCTGAGCGCGGAGGCAGAGTTCCGCGTGTCGTCCTGGGGGCTTTCCCGGGACCTTCTGCGAGTCTCTCTCCAGGGCTTTCTTCAGAGCTTTCTTCAGGGCTTTCCAGAGATCTTTCGAGTCATCGAGCGCAAGGCAAGGACGGGCTTCGTCTTGAGTCAGCCATTGATGGTGTTGTTGCTGGTCGCCAGACGCTCAATCACTCGAAATGCGGGGCTTTACACGCTGTCGTTGAGCGCGTGCTCCACTCGAGTTGCAGAAACACTCTTGCCAGCATCATTGGCCTGATAGCGGGCTTTCATCATCCCACCGGCGGCCCCGCGCAGGCCTTGCAGCGGCTGCTCCAGCGCCTGCTGCACACGTCCTGCCGAGGTGCTCATGCCGGTAGCGGCAAAGACGGCCTGCCGCGTGGACGCCGCGTGGGCGTGACCCGCGATCAGAGGCTCGCTCAAGGCAGCACGTACCCGGGCATCGGAGACGCTATCTTCTGCGTGACTGAGAGTGCTGACCGCAGTGAGCATGGACAGGCAGACAAGGGGAACCAGACGTTTCATTCAGAGAGACTCCAAGTGGTGTCGAGTGAGCGCCCCAACGGGAGCGGCACTCGGGTAGAGGACGGCCGAGCCGTCCAATGGTGCTTCGGGCATGGCAGAGGCAACCTCTGCACGCCTTACAGGTTGAATTTCACCAGGGTGACGATGCGTGACAGGCCCTGAGCGGCGGCCAGAGATTCGGCGGTATTGCCTTGCTGATCCGCAATTCCGGGGTCGGCCCCGGCATCGAGCAGATGCCTGATGATGGTTTCCCGCCCGAACAGCGAGGCCATCATCAGCGCCGTCTGGCCACTGGCATTGCGATGATTCACATCACAGTCGGTATTGGCCAACAGCCAGTCTGCCGTCTCGACATGCCCACGGAAGGCCACGCCCATGAAGGCATTGCTGCCTCTTTCATCCACGGCACAGGCGTCCACCCCATACCCCTTGAGCAGGGCCAGAGTGCTGGTATGCCCGTAGTAGGCAGCCATGATGAACGGCGTATAGCCGTGGGATTCCGTGATCGACAGGTCTCCGCCCTGGTCGTGGTAGCGTTCGATGGCGGCGTTGTCGCCCTCACGCGCGGCATCCATGATGTCCATGCCCTCGTCCGCCTGCGCCGGGAGGGCGAGCAGACTCATGACGGCGACGCTGAGCGCGAGCATCAAGGTGACAAGGTTCGTGATGGATTGCCTGATGGGGGCTTTCACGGTCAAGGTCATGGGACTCTCTCCTCGAGGTTGGTCCAGAAATCGGTCGGGAAGATGGCAGGGAGGCATTGCCCCCCTGCCCTGTCACGCGACGCGTCAGATCACTTCTGCTGCGCGTCGATCAGCTCCTCGACATCGTCCATGTCCACGTGAGCGACCTTGGCCAGACGCTCGCCGTATTCGTGGTCGGCCTGATAGAAGTAGCTGACCATGATGTTGCGGATCTCGTCGTTCTTGACCTTGCCGAGATCGCCCGCCAGCGCTTCGATCAGGTAGGTCTGATCCTGCTCGGAGAAGGAGCGATACAGCTCACCCGCCTGCGCAAAGTTCTGCTGCTTTTCGATCGGCTGCTGCTGGGTCGTGCCATTGAGGGTGTAGCGCTTGTATTCGTAGGTCGCGTCATCCACCAGTCCACCGGCATTGCGGCTCGGCTGGTAGTTGATGGAGCCGGAGCGCGGCGTGGAGTAGCCAGCCCCATTCTGATTGTGGCTGTGCACGTCGACCTTGGGTGCGTTGACCGGAAGAAGCTGGTGATTGACCCCCAGGCGATAGCGCTGGGTATCGGCGTAGGCGAACAGACGCCCTTGCAGCATGCGGTCTTCCGACGGCTCGATACCCGGGATCATGTTGCTAGGTGCCAGCGCGGCCTGCTCGGTTTCCTGGAAGAAGTTGTCCGGGACACGATTCAACTCAAGCTCACCGACCTTGCGGGCAGGAATCAGATCCTCCGGCCAGATCTTGGTGGTATCCAGCGGATTGAAGTCGAAGTCATTGAGCTGGTCTGGCTCGATGGTCTGGACGTAGAGATCCCAGATCGGGAAATCCCCCTGATCCAGATGGGTGTAGAGGTCTTCCGTCAAGTGATTGAAGTTGGTGGACTGCACCTTGGCAGCCTCAGCGACGGACATTCCGTTGTTGCCCTGGCGGGATTTCCAGGTGAACTTCACGTACTTCCAGTCACCTTCGGCATTCACGAACTTGAAGGCATGCACGCCCGAGCCATCCATCTCACGCAGGCTGGTCGGAATCCCCAGCGGCGAGTAGACGTAGGTCAGCATGTTGGTGCTTTCCGGAATGTGACTGAAAAAGTCAAAGAAGCGGTTCGGGTCCTGCAGGTTGGTCCGCGGGTCCGGCTTCAGAGAATGCACCATGTCCGGGAACTTGATGGCATCACGAATGAAGAAGACCGGGAAGTTGTTGCCGACCAGGTCCCAATTGCCTTGATCGGAATAGAACTTGACCGCGAAGCCGCGCGGGTCACGCAGGGTTTCCGGCGAGTGCTTGCCGTGGATGACCGCGGAGAAGCGCACGAAGACCGGAGTGACCTTGCCGTCCGCCTGGAATGGCGCCGCGACGGTCAGGTCGCTCAGATCCTCAGTGGCACGAAACTCACCATAGGCACCGGTACCACGGGCATGGACCACGCGTTCCGGGATGCGCTCGCGATCAAAGTGCGCCAGCTTCTCGATCAGGTGGTGATCCTGCAGCAGTGTCGGTCCATTCGGGCCAGCGGTCAGAGAGTTCTGGTTGTTGCCGACCGGGGCACCGTTGGAGCGCGTCAGAGTCTCTTCTTCCTGCGCCATGCCATTGGCGGAGAGACCCAACGCCATGACGGCAGTCATGGTCTTGAGAGGGAAACGGAGGTTCAGCATCAGGCGACTTCCTCGTGGAATCAGGGTTTAGGCCACGAAGTATTAGCCAGCCAATTTCATAGCAATAATCAATAATTGCTACCACGCCCATAGAAAAAAGCGATCGGGTTGCTTCAAGCGCAACGAGACAGCTACAAGAAATCCCAGGAAATCGCCATATATTTCACTTTTCTTACCATATCAGCCATTGACTATATAGAAGCCAAATAACATCAACATCGAGAAACGTTCAGCTTTTCGCAACGCTGGGGAGCGACATGCCCACGCAGACTCCCCCCAATTGGACCAGAAAAGTCATCAGTCCGACCGGCAATGTCATGCCATGATCGGCCTTCGTTATGAGCCCCCTGAATCTCACTTGCTCTCTCACTTGCTCTCCCTCTTGCACTCGCACTCGCACTTTCAAAACCGTTTCAGCATGTGCATCAGTCTCGATTCAAGCAAAAAAACGGCTCCCCTTGGGAAGCCGTTCTCATGATCATCCAATGACAGCATTGCGACACTGCCAGATGCCTCATGACACGCTGATGATGTCAGCGGGTCTCGGTCTTCTTCGACTTGCGCTGGAAGGCTGGCATGTCATCGATCACCAGTACCGGATTCAGCTCTTCCTTGGGGAAGTCATTCTTGAGCCAGCGCAGCATGGAGAGCGCCAGAATCAGCATCACCGGAATCATCGGCAGCGCCACCACGATGGTCGAGGTCTGCACGGTCTGCAGGCCACCCAACTGGATCAGCGCAACGCCGACGGCCGCGATCAGGAAGGCCCAGATCAAGCGGAACGAGCGCTTGGGCTCCTGATACCCGGACAGCTTGCGTGAGGTCACCGAGGCCAGCACGTAGGCCGAGCTGTCCAGCGTGGTCGCCAGGAAGATGAAGCACAGCAGGATGAAGGCCACCGTGACCAGCTTGGCATACGGCAGGGTCTGCAGGATGCCTTCCACCGCCAGCGGGATACCGCCGCTATCCAGCAGCGCCTTGATGTCCAGCGCGCCACTGATCTGCAGGTCCAGCGCGTAACCGCCCCATACCGCGAAGAACACCCAGGTGCCCAGCGAGCCGAACACCAGCTCCGCGATGATCAGCTCACGGATGGTACGACCGCGCGAGATACGCGCCACGAACAACCCCACCATCGGCGCGTAGGCGATCCACCAGGCCCAATAGAAGACGGTCCAGTCCTTCCAGAAGGTGGAATCCCCCGCCGGGTCGGTCCACAGACTCATCGGGATGAAGTTGCCCAGGGTCTTGCCGAGGCTGTTGACGAAGCCTTCGACCATGAACTGCGAGTCACCGACGATGAAGGTGAAGGCCAGCAGGAAGATCGCCAGAATCACGTTGATGTCCGACAGAATCTTGATGCCCTTGGCCAGGCCGAACCAGACACTGGCCGAGAACATCGCCGTCCAGATGCACAGTACCGCGACTTCCAATCCGAAGTTGGCCTCAACGCCCAGGATGCCGCTGACCAGCTGCGAGACCAGCGGGACCGCCAGCCCCAGCGAGGTGCCGACGCCGCCGACGATCCCGAACACGACGATGGAATCCAGCAGCACGCCCCAGGCGCCATCCGCATGGCGGCCCAGCACGCCGCGCGAGGCGACGGACAGACGCACGCCATCACGCTTCTTGACGTACATGGAGTAGGCGATCGGCAGGCCCGGCAGGCAATAGAAGGCCCACGGCGTCAGCCCCCAGTGGAACTGACCGAAGGCCAGCGCCCACTCCGCGGCCTCACGACTCTTGGCCGCCACGTGATAGGCCGGCGAGGTGTAATAGTAGATCGGCTCGACCCACGCCCAGTTGACGATCGCGATGCCCATCCCGCAGGTGAAGATCATCGCCACCCAGCTGAAGTAGGAGAAATCGGGCGTGTCTTCTGCCCCACCCAGACGGACGTTGCCGTAGCGGCTGAAGGCCAGCCAGATGAGAAATCCGACGACGCTCAGACCGGCCACCAGATACAGCCAGCCGAACTTGCCGGTCGCGAAGGCGAAGGCGGCATTGATCAGCGCGGTGCTGGCATCCGGGAACAGGATGACGGGGCCGATGAAGGCCAGGATGACCAATACGGCGGGAATGAAGACACGGGGGTCCAGATGATCGCCATCACTGGCGGGGGGAACGGCTTCTTGCACGACTACCACCTTAGTGAGAAAGCCCGAGCAAGAGGGGCGAGACGTCGCTCTTGCTCGGGCAGTTCGCTGGGTTCAATAATTTTTCGTAATGAAAAGAGCGCGGTATTATACATTTTTTATTCCACGCGCATTATACTTTCCCGGCAACCGCGGGGAGCACGAATCGCGACACGGTATTTTCTCATGCATACATGAATTTCATTCATCAAGCTTGCGCTGCACACTCCCCCCTCCTGCCCTCTTCTCGCGCCTTCCTTGCACCCTCTTCGACAATATTTCCGCCAGACGCGAACAGGCCGCCGACACGTCAATGTCGGCGGCCTGTGGGTCTCAAACGCTCATGAACGGCGACTGTCACGCATAAGCCAGCACCTGACGCGGCAGTCTTTCCGCCCTTGCATCGCGAGGATCACGCCAGCCGATGCGCCACTCTCATGAGCAGAAACCTCGACGTTCACCTCGTGTCACAAGACGCCCAGCGCTTGAGCACTTCTCATGCACCTGGCTCGAGCTGACCCATGCAAGCTCAGAGTCAGACGAGTCGGCCTTGAGCGATCAGCAATGGCTGACGCATTGGGGACATGCAGGGTCTCGTATCAGTCTCCGCCGACAGCAGACTCCAGAATCCAGCCAGCGGCCTTCTCCGCGATCATCAGGGTCGGCGAGTTGGTATTGCCGCTGACGATGGTCGGCATGATGCCGGCATCCGCCACCCGCAACCCCTGGATACCGCGCACTCGCAGGCGGCTGTCGACCACCGCCATCGGGTCATCCGCGCGCCCCATGCGCGTGGTGCCCACCGGATGGAAGATGGTGGTGCCGATATCGCCGGCGAGCCTGGCGAGCTCGTCATCAGTCTGGTACTCGACCCCCGGCTTGATCTCCTCGGGCTGGTAGCGCGCAAAGGCCGGCTGGGAGGCGATGCGCCGCGTGACCCGCAGCGAGTCGGCCGCGACCTTGCGATCTTCCTCGGTGCTCAGGTAGTTGGGCGCGATGGCCGGGGCCTGGCGCGGGTCGGCGCTCTGCAGACGCACCGAGCCACGGCTGGTGGGGTTGAGATTGCAGACACTCGCGGTGATCGCCGGGAAGGGATGCAAGGGCTGCCCGAAGGCCTCGAGACTCAGCGGCTGGACGTGATACTGGATATTGGGATGGGCGTAGTCCTCGCTGCTGCGCGTGAAGGCCCCCAGCTGCGATGGCGCCATGCTCATCGGCCCGGAACGCTTGAACAGGTACTGCATGCCGATGCCCATCTTGCCCAGCAGCGTGCTGGCCATGGCGTTCAGGGTCTTGGCATTGGTGACCTTGTAGACCGAGCGGATCTGCAGGTGGTCCTGCAGGTTCTCGCCGACGCCGGGCAGGTCCTTCACCACCTCGACGCCATGTTGCTCCAGCAATGCCCTGGGCCCGACACCCGAGACCTGCAGCAGATGCGGCGAGCCGATGGCGCCGGCACACAGCACGACCTCACGCTTCGCCGAGAGGTTGATGAGCTTGCCGTCACGCACGACCTGCAGCCCGGTACAGCGCAGATTGGAGGCTTCCTTCACTTCCTTCGCTGCGTCCGCCGCCCCTGTGCCAGCCCGTGTTTCAGCCCCCATGCCCTGCTCGCTTCCCGCAAACAGCAGACGATTGACCTGGGTGGAGTGCCAAAGGGTCAGGTTGCCGCGCTTGAGTGCCGGACGCAGAAAGGCCTTGGCCGTATTCCAGCGCCAGCCGGAACGCTGGTTAACCTCGAAATAGGCCACACCCTCGTTGCTGCCACGATTGAAGTCCTCGGTGCGCGGGATGCCGGCCTGCTCGGCGGCACTGGCGAAATCGTCCAGCACTTCCCAGTTGAGGCGCTGCCGCTCGACTCGCCACTCGCCACCATGACCATGGAACTGGCGATGCTCGGGGCCGGCATCCCCGCCCTCGTCCAGGCGCGCGTGATCCTCATGGCGCATGAAGGCCGGCAGACATTGCTCCCAGCGCCACTCGCTGTCGCCGGTCACCTCGGCCCAGTGGTCATAATCCCGCGCCTGACCGCGCATGTAGATCATGCCGTTGATGCTGGAACATCCCCCCAGCGTCTTGCCGCGCGGATAGATCAGCGAACGTCCGTTGAGCCCCTTGTCCGGCTCGGTGCGGTACAGCCAGTCAGTGCGCGGATTGTTGATGCAGTACAGATAGCCGACCGGAATGTGGATCCAGTGGTAGTTGTCGCGCCCTCCCGCCTCGATGAGCAGCACGCGGTGGTCAGGGTTGGCGCTGAGGCGATTGGCCATCAGGCAGCCGGCGGAACCGGCCCCCACGATGATGTAATCGAATTCAGAGAGATCGTCTCCCGGTTTGGCAGGGCGAGCGTCCTGCTCGCCCCTTGGGGATCGATGCGGGTTGTTCTTGTTGTCTGACATGGCGCGTCCCTCTCCAGACAGCTGGCGTGTACTTTCCAATGGCAGGAATACAGATGGCGACGATGCTGATGACGCCGGTGCAGATGACCGAAAGCGTGAGCGACTTACTTGGCCGTCGGCATGGCGAACTCGGCACCGGCATCGATGGAATCCGACCAGCGCTGCATGATGGATTTCTGCTTGGTATAGAAACGCACCCCCTCTTCTCCGTAGGCGTGGGTATCCCCGAACAGGGAGCTCTTCCAGCCACCGAAACCGTGCCAGGCCATCGGGACCGGAATCGGCACGTTGATGCCGACCATGCCCACCTGAATGCGACGCCCGAATTCACGCGCAACACTGCCGCTCTCGGTGAAGCAGCTCACGCCGTTGCCGAATTCATGATCATTGATCAGCTGGATGGCGGTCGCGACGTCTGGCACGCGGACACAGGCCAGCACCGGGCCGAAGATTTCTTCCTTGTAGATCGTCATGTCCGGGGTGACGTGATCGAACAGCGTGCCGCCCATCCAGAAGCCTTCGCTGCTGTCGCCGCCGATGTCATTGCCGGTGAACTCACGCCCGTCGACGATCATCTCGGCGCCTTCCGCGACGCCCTTTTCGATGTAACCGCAGATACGTTCATGCGCCTGACGGGTGACGATCGGGCCCATCTCGGCGTCCAGATTCATGCCGTCCTTGATCTTGAGCTCGCGGGCACGCTCGGCCAGACGCGGCACCAGGGTGTCCGCCACATCACCCACCAGCACCGCCACGCTGATGGCCATGCAGCGCTCACCGGCGGAGCCGTAGGCCGCGCCGATCAGGGCATCCACCGCCTTGTCGAGGTTGGCATCCGGCATTACCACCATGTGATTCTTGGCCCCACCCAGCGCCTGGATGCGCTTGCCGTGACGTGCGCCACGCTCGTAGATCAGGTTTGCGATCGGGGTGGAGCCCACGAAGGACAGTGCACGTACCTTGGGATGATCGATCAGCGCCTCGACGGCACCCTTGTCGCCCTGCACCACGTTGAAGACGCCATCCGGCAGGCCCGCCTGCTTGAGGAGGTCCGCCATCATCAGCGAGGCGCTGGGGTCCAGCGGGCTCGGCTTGAGCACGAAGCTGTTGCCTGCCGCGATGGCGACCGGGAACATCCACATCGGTACCATCACCGGGAAGTTGAACGGCGTGATGCCGGCGACGACGCCCAGCGGCTGGCGCATCGTCCAGTTGTCGATGCCGGTGCTGACCTGGTCGGTGAAGTCACCCTTGAGCAGCTGCGGGATGCCGCAGGCGAATTCGACGATATCGATGCCGCGTGCCACTTCGCCCTGGGCGTCGGTGAATACCTTGCCGTGCTCGCGGGTGATCGCCTCCGCCAGCGCGTCCTTGTGCTCGTTGAGCAGCGCGAGGAACTTGAACATCACCCGGGCACGACGAATCGGCGGGGTGTCGGCCCAGGCCGGGAAGGCGGCGTCGGCGGCCGCCACGGCAGCATCGATGTCGCTGTCGCGTGCCAGCGCGACCTGGCCGGTCACCTGGCCGGTGGCGGGATTGAAGACATCCTGTGTGGCACTGGAGTCACCTTGGGTCACCTGGCCGTTGATGAAATGGGCGATGGTCTGCTGGGGCGTGGTCATGGCGTGAATCGTCTCCGCTGGCGTTGTGACTGAAGCGTGCGCGGGGAGCATCCCGGCGGCTCAGCCATAGGGGCTGGTCATAAGGCTGGACATGAGAGCTGCTTATGAGAGCTGAATGCATGAAGGCTGTACCTTGAATCTACCCCGCCGGCCGGAACGTTCAATTGAGTTATTCTTGGGTGCGATATAACGATTGCTGATATCACGAACGCCCCCGAACGCAGACAGCCGCCATCGCTCACCAGCCCAGTCATGGCGGGGGTTGCGGGCGTGTGAGAGCGAGAGGTGGGATACGGCGGAGGGAATGTTCGAACGTCATGGCAGCGCTTTCGGTGGCATCGCTAGACCAAAGGGGAATAGGTCATCGGCGGGACACTGAGACAAGAATGCAGGCGACCTGCTACATGAACCATGTCGCTGTTGATCCTTCGCCCCCTTGCCCAGAGAGCCTTCGATGCAGGATCTGTCCCGTCTTCACGCCTTCGTCACCGTGGCGCGCACCGGTAGCGTGTCACGAGCCGCCGAGGCCTTGCACCTCACCCAGCCTGCCGTCAGCCTCAAGCTCAAACAGCTTCAGGAAAGCCTGGGCCTCTCTCTGTTTGATCGTCACCCCCACGGATTGCAGCTGACCGCCGATGGTCAGGCACTGCTCTCCAGCGCCGAAAGCACGCTGGCCAGTGCCCGCCAGTTCGAGCAGGCTGCCTCTGCCCTGCACAGCACCCTGCGTGGCACCCTGCGCATCGGCACCATCATCGACCCGGAATTCATTCGTCTCGGCAGTTTCCTGCGTCATCTGCTGGCACAGGCACCCGGGGTAGAGACGTCTCTACAACATGGCATGAGTGGGTGCGTGCTCAAGGCACTCAAGCAGGATGAGCTGGAAATCGGCTTCTATCTCGCCCCACCGGGAGAAGGGCCGGGCGACAGCGCCCTCGACTACCGGGAATTGGCGCTGTTCGAGTACTACGTGCTGGCACCGGCGGGCTGGTCATCGCGGCTGACCGCGACCGACTGGGCCTCGTTGGCGGCTCTGCCGTGGATCGTCACGCCCCCCAACTCGGTACATTCCCGCCTGCTGGCACATGCCATGCGCGGCGTGGAGGCTACGCTGCATCGCGTCGCCCAGGTGGATCAGGAAGTCTGCATGCTGGACCTGGTACGCGCGGGGGTCGGGCTGTCACTGGCGCGTGATGTGCTGGCGCTGGCCGAGCGTCAGGAGCGTGGGCTCAATATCGTGCCGGACACCCGCCTGCCCTGCGCACTCAGCGTGGTATGGCGCCGTGACAAGGCCGCTGATCCCAGCGTTCAGGCGGCATTGCAGAGCCTGGCCAATGTCTGGCCGGTAGAGTGACCGGTGTCGTGCCAGGTTGTGCCCTTCGAGGGTCACGCCGGCCTCTTCTCTCTTTCTTCTTCTCTCTTCTCTCTTCTCTCTTCTTTCTTCCCTCTTTTCTCTGCGCTAAGCGCCAAGCTCTTTGCCCTTCTCTCCTCGCCTGCCCTTGCACTCTCACGGCCGCTCCATCTCCCATCCCTGACAGGATTGCCCTGAGCGGGACGCAGCGTTGCCTGTCTCGCCCGTTTTCCCCTGCGCCCACTGTCACAAGGTTACTCAAGGGTATACGTGATATCTGATGTGCCCGAGACTGCGCGGTGTGTCATGCCGGTCACGACCGCCCACGCGACTGACGCAGCTCACATGACTCACACAGCTCACACGACTTACACAGCTACGGCGTACGGCGTCGTCAAGGAGGATGAGATGGTGGCCAAGACCGAGATTCATGCCCAACAGCAGACACTGCCGGGCACGGAGCGCCTGATGGAGCCACAGGCGATCTTCATCCGTGACGACTATCGCGGCAGCGGCAAGCTCGAGAACAAGGTGGCGCTGATCACCGGTGCCGACAGCGGTATCGGTCGCTCCGCCGCCATACATTTCGCGCGCGAAGGTGCCGATGTGGCGGTGATGTATTTAAGCGAGGAAGAGGACGCTCAGGAAACGAAGCGACTCGTGGAAGCGGAGGGGCGCCATTGCCTGTTGATCGCCGGTGACCTGCGCGACGCCGAGTTCTGCCGCGACGCCGTGGCGCAGGTGGTCGAGACCTTCGGCGGGCTCAATGTGCTGGTCAACAACGCCGGCACCCAGTGGGTCAGCGAGGACCTGACCACCCTGGAGGATGTCCAGTGGGAGCAGACCTTCGCCACCAACATGCACAGCATGTTCTACCTGACCAAGGCAGCGCTCCCACACCTCGGCGAAGATGACACCATCATCAATACCACCTCGGTCAATGCCTATATCGGCCCGGAGTTTCTGGTCGATTACACCACGACCAAGGGCGCCATCGTCAGCTTCACCCGCTCACTGTCCAATCAGGTGGTCGGCCGCGGGATTCGCGTCAACGCCATCGCTCCCGGGCCGGTCTGGACACCGCTGCAGCCGGCGACACTCGGCGCGCATGACCCGCAGATGCTGGAAGACTTCGGTGCCGACACCCCGATGGGACGTGCCGCGCAACCCTGTGAACTGGGGCCCTGCTATGTCTTCCTGGCATCACTGGATTCCTCCTTCATCAGCGGCCAGACCCTGCACCCCAATGGCGGCACCGTCGTCAATGGCTGAGCGCTGAAGGCGCACCCGGCCTTTGTGTCCATGAAAGCCTGTCCGTGAAAGACTCTCCGTGAAAGCCGGTTCGTGGAAGTCTCACCCTCCGTAGAAGTGAGAAGCGCATCCTGTTTCGCCAATGGCACGCTCGTTGGCAACCACCGCAACAGGGTGCGCTGACGCCCCTTGCCAGGCGTTAGCACGACGCTATCCTCAGGCGCTGGAATCCCTTATCCTTGAGCCTATACCACGTGTCACGATGCATGATTCATGAGCGACTGACTCACTGACGGCGTCTCATCCCCCTCGATATCCTGTTCGCGAGACTCATGTCAGAGACTTGAGCAGCAGGCTGGAGTATTCCATGATCGACTTCCAGAACAAGGGCGTGTTCAAGCTCAAGCCACACGCCGAATACGCAGAAAAGGTGGAAGCGTTGTTGTGTGAAGGGGAAGAGATTGTCGCGGCCTACAAATCGATGCGTGATGGGGTCATCTTTACCACCAAGCGCGTCATAGCGGTGAATGTGCAGGGCCTTACCGGGAGCAAGAAGGACTTCACCTCGCTCCCTTACAGGAAGATTGACGCCTTCTCGATTGAAACCTCCGGTACCTTCGACCTCGACTCGGAGCTCACGATATTCTCCTCCGCCCTGGGCACCGTCAGATTTGAATTTACCGGGTCTACGCCATTGACCGACATCTCACGACTCATTGCCCGTCATGCGTGTTGAGCCATTTCGCCATCATCGTACTTCTCTACGGACGTGAATGAGACTGCTGATATGAGTGATACCACCATCCAACAATTCGAAGAAAACATGAAGCGTGAGCTGGAGCGATATGTCCGCTCCTCTACTGCCCCCGCCAGCTCAACCTCTCCCGGCACCTCGCCGCGCGTTCGCCCTGAGGCACCACGCGCCAGAAAGACGACCACTCCGCTCAAGGGACTCAGAGTGACGCTGGGCGTCAAGCAGAAACGTCTGGCACTGGAAGAACCCTTCACGGTGCAGACCGACAGCATCTCCCGGGTGGAAGCGCGCATTCAGGCCGAAAAGGCCGCCCGCAAGGCTGGCTGGAAGATCATCAGTCACGTGATCGACTGGAATGATACCGAGCGGGAACCCGACGCTCGCGGGCGCTAGTAAGCTCGCTTGTGCTCCCGGGGAATGCCCGCAAGCTCCCGGGGCAATTCTGCCTCAATCGGCACGGCCCCCCGCACTAGCTCTACGGCCTGACAGGCAAGGCAGCTGAAAGTCTTCGGGTATCTGTTACTGCCCCTCAAGTTATCGCGACTCAAGTTACTGCCCTCAAGACAATCCGAGAGCCACATTGCTGCCCTATTGCCTGTCACGGCGATGATTGGCGCTGGGGGCTCATATCAGACTCATGCACTCCTCGCCATGCGCGATGCCTCGCCCCAATATGACAATGCCCCCGTCCTGGCCGCAGGACGGGGGCATTGTCATATTGAATGGGTCAGATGAGGTCAAATCCCTACCACCTTGCTCCCTCCTGACCGCCAACTGAGCGCAACCTCAAGTTCTAACGCCGAAAGACGACACTCAGATTGTTGGCCGGCATCTCGACCACCCTGTCGAGCGTCAGGCCGTTACGCTTCGCTTCCTCGATCACGGCTTCCAGATCGCGCACGCCCCACAACGGATTGCGGCTCTTGAGCTGGATATCGAAGCCTTCGTTGCTGGGTGCCGTGTGCTGACCTTCTCGCTTGTAAGGGCCGTAGAGATACAGCACGCCGCCCACCGGGAGGAGTCGCCCTGCCCGTGCCATCAACTCGGACGTGACGCGCCACGGAGAGATGTGGATGAGGTTGATCGCCACCAGCGCATCGCAGGCCACTTCAGGCCACTCGGCCAGCACATCCAGCGTGATGGGGGCCTTGAGATTGGCCAATCCGACCTCTTCGCGCCAGTCCGCGATCGACTCCAGTGCACGTGGGCTGGCGTCACTGGGCTGCCACTCAAGGTGAGGCAGACCACGCGCGAAATGCACGGCATGCTCGCCGCTGCCACTGGCCAGCTCCAGCACCTGACCACGCTCGGCGAGGACATCACGCAAGACATCGAGAATCACGTCACGATTGCGCTCGACCGCGGGGCTTGCCAGCCGTCGGGAGTTCTCCAGTGCGACATCCTTCTGGGCCGCGTGGCGTGCTGAGTCCTTGGGGTGTTCCGGTAATGCTGACGAGGTCATGCCCTGCTCCATTGACAGACTGAGGCTGGTGATCATACCAAAGCGCCGCACCCCATGGGGTGCGGCGCTTGAAGACATGTAGCAACTCGTTCACGACATGCAGGAAGATCGCGATGGCACGCCTCAGCGTGTCGGGGCCATCGTGCTGCGGGCCCGCCAGAAATCCAGTACTCGCAGGGGGTCCCCCACCTCATGGGCCTTGTGCTGGGCGTTGTGCGCCATGGCGCGGGTGGCATCCCGGTCACTCAACAGACGCTCCAGCGCCGCCAGCCACTCTGCCGGGTCATCCCCGACCAGCAGGCCGTCGACGCCATCCTCGATCAGCTCACGATAGGGAGCGCGACGACTGTAGATCCCCACCCCGCCCATGCGCGTGATATCGAGAAAACGCCGCCACGACATGTCGTGATTGACCGAATCCGCCATCAAGGGCGCGAGACCGATAGCGATTCGCCGCCGCGAGCAATAGTCCTGGAAAGCCTCCCAGCCCAACGCCTCCATGGACTTGAGACGCGGTATGTCACTCAGCGCCAGCGGCAGATGACGCCCCATCATCAACTCCACCTCGGTATCGTCGTGGCGCGTCTGGATATCGCGCAGTACCGGTGCCAGCGCCACGATATCGTCGCGATGCGCCAGGGTGCCATGAAAGCCGATGCACCAGTCCTGACTATCGAGATGGCGAAGGTCCGGCAGCGCCCCTGTCAGCGGCGGCGTCAGCAGGCTGACCTTGGGATGCAGGCCTGCCAGAGCGGTCTGCAACTGCTCGCTGACCACCACCACCTCATCCGCCAGCGCCAGCAGGCGTTGCTGCAACTCACGTGCCTGCCTCTCGCTTTCCTCCTGAGGCTGCGCGGTGACGAGATCATGATCCAGCAGATAGCAGATGCGGCCATGCTGCTCGCGGTGAGCCTCCAGCATCTCGATCCACTCCTCTCCCAGGGTGCGGGCGATCAGCAGACAGGCACCGCCGAGGCGCGCCTGAGCCAGCCTGGGCGAGAACTTCCAGCGACGCGTCTCAAAACGCTCGACGCGAGTGCCTTCCTTGCGCAAGGCGCCCATGGCGGGCAGGAAGAAATAGATGTCTTCCAGTGCCAGAGCATCATCGCTGAGTACGATCCAGCGTGGGGTTGTCGGGAAGGCGGTCATGACAGTCTCCTTTACACGAGGCATTCATGGCACATACAGCATGTCAGGCGATCCTCTGAGTGACGAATCTGCCAGCACGGCATGGAAAAAACTCAGGCGCACCATAAGTGTAACGAATTGTAGCCAACCTACCAGTGCGGAATTGCCCTAAAGGACCCTCGACATCAACGAGTTAGCCCGGTGCCAGCCATCGGGTCATCATGACGACTCTTTACTGCGAGCCTTCCAGAACGCGACACTCTCATGAAGATCGCCGATCACACCTGCCTTGTGCCGAGCCCGCTGCGCCATGGCCTCAGTCGCCTGACGATCACCCAGCAACCGTTCGAGTGCCGCCTGCCATTCAGCGGGATCATCCCCCACCAGCAAGCCATCGACGCCATGTTCGACGATCTCGGTATAGGGCGCCCTGCGACTATAGATACCAACGCCGCCCATCGCGGCGATATCAAGAAACTTGATCCACGACTTGCCACGATTGAAGGGCGTCTCGAGCAGCGGAGCCAGGCCGATCTGGATACGCCGTGTTGTCTGGTAGTGCTGGAAAGCCTTCCACGGCAGAGCCTCTGGCGTTTCCAGGCGGGCAATGCCGGCAAGGGCGTCCGGCACATGTCGTCCCAACATGATCTCGAGACGCGCCCGAGGATGCTTCTCCATCACCGACGTGAGAGCGGGTGCCAGATGCGCGATATCCTCGCGGTGCGCGCGCGTGCCGTGATAGCCGATCGTCCAGTCAGGCTGAGTGAAGTCTGCCAGCTTCACAGATGACGCCAGCATCGGAGGCGTCAGCAATGAGACATTGGCGTGCTCATGGCCCATCTGAGCGACCAGGGAATCACAGCAGGCCACCACCTCATCCGCGAGCGCGAGCAATGCCGGTTGGCGTTCCGCCAGGCCACTCAGTCGTTTCACATACGCCTCGGGCAAGCCTGGTGTATGTTTCACGGCACCTAGATCATCGTCGATCAGATAGACGATACGCCCGAAGCGCGCTCGATGACGCTCGATCAGCTGCACCCAGCGCTCGCCCAGAGACCGTACGATCAGCAGGTTGGCTCCCGCCAGCCGTCGCAGTGCCAGCCGGGCTGGCAAGCGATATCGGCGAGTCTCGAAGCGCTCGATGACGGCTCCCTGCCCTCTCAGCGCTGGGGCAGCGGATTCGAGAAAGTAGATATCCTCGGTGGGGCGAGCACCATCGCTGAGAACGACCCACCGCACGCCTGCCAAGGATGAAGCTTCAGCCAACATCAGGATGTGTCCTGCGCACGCAAGGGCTCACGCGCCACGACGTGCCAGGAAGACTCGACACCACGCGCTGCGGCACGCTTGTCATCACGCGCACGCTCTGCCATGAGCACACGGTACTGCAGGCGATTGAGCCATTCCCCCCCCAGGCCCGGCAACGGCAGGAAGGGTGTCGTGCGACTCATTCCCCACAGCGCCAGACGCGAGCTCCCCGCCTCGGCCGGCCCGCGCCCATGCATGCCGAAGGTATCGGCGATCAACAGCGTGTTGGCAGGCACCTTGAACAAGGTGGGAGGATTGAGCCCGAAGCGCTCCAGCGCCCCCTCCTCGACTCGGAACGAACCCCGCTGGGTATAGCGATTGGCATGCTCACGCGCCGTCAGGCTCATGTGATACTCCCAATCCAGACGCCCCTGGTTCAACTGGGTGGACTGCGGCACGAACATGAAGGGACCGTTGTGCTCGCTTACATCTTCCAGATAGAGCCAGAACTTCATGGTGGGCTGGAAGGTATCCACGTGCAGGGACTTCTGCGGATCAGCCTCATCACTCTCCCGGGCACCATTGAAGACCTTTTCCAGATGCACGATGGGCAGACGGCGGTGTCCTGCACAGAATCGCAGCAGACGCCTCAGCCGCGTGTCCGAAAGCACCTGCTTAGCCACCGGCAGCTCGCTCAGGGTCTCCGGGTCCAGCAATACGCGATGAGTGCGGGTATCACCCTGGCAGCATTCCCGCACCTCACCAGGGCCGTGCTCATGCACGCGCTCAAGCTCCGCCTTGAGTTGAGAGAACACCTCCGGCGACAGGAAATCCTGTTTGCACAGATACCCCTCACGCAGGTAAGCCTCACGCTCATCCCTGGGCACACCACGGCTGAGCATTGCCATTCGCCAGCGCATGACTCGGGACGCTGCCTTCACACGCCAGACATGCAGTCCACGGCGATTCAGCCCCTCATGACCGATGACAGGATTGGCAACGAAAGATTTGGCACCGGTAAACAGGGCAAGCCCCAAAAGGGGAGCCTTCAGAAAGCGCAATGAAAGAGACATGGCATTCCTTGTGAAACGGCAAATCTTGTAACAGGCAGACGCATGCCGCAAGACACCTCAACGCAATGAAAAGTCTTCGTGGACGAGAGTCAGATTGGGGTTGTAGGCCGGATCATTGTCCAACTGTTCCGCCCAGGTAGTGCGCATGTAGTCACACTCTGACAGCCAGCGAGCACGCTTCCTTGGTGTGTCATCCGCACCGCGTGAAATCGACTCGTGATGATACAGCTCTGCATAGGGCGTCCAGAGATTGCGGTAGCCTGCCTCCCGCACCTTGAGACATAGATCCACATCATTGTACGCAACCGCCAGATGCTGCTCGTTGAGGCCATTGACCTCTTCGAAGACCGAGCGACGCAACAGCAGGCAGGCAGCAGTGACCGCAGACAGATTCTGGATCGATTTCAGCCGTCCCTGGAAGCCATCCTCCTCACGATGGAAGAAGCGATGCGCATGACCGGCGATGCTGCCAAGTCCCAGAATCACCCCGGCGTGCTGGATCGTACCATTGGGATAATAGAGCTTGGCACCGACACAGCCGATGTCCGGACGGCATACCTGCGACACCATTTCCGTCAGCCATTCGCCATTCATCGGCTCGATATCATTGTTGACCAGACCGATGATATCGCCGCGCGCCTCACGGGCGCCGAAATTGTTGATCGCAGAATAGTTGAACGGCGCATCCCAATGCAGCACGCGCACACGCTCATCGCGTCTGGCGACGTCACGCATGTACTCAAGGGTCCTCGGGCAACAGCTCTGATTGTCGAGAATCAACAACTCGAAGTACCGGTATTCAGTCTGTGCGAGGATGGCATCGACACAGGGCTTGAGTATCTCGACGCCATCCCGAGTGGGCACCAGCAAGGAGACCAGTGGCTGTGATTCCGGCAATCGCCATCGCACGCGCACATTCTCTCCAGTCCCGTCATTGGCCTCTCTCAGCACCTTGCCAGGCTCAGCCACTGCCGTGACAGCATGACGGGTGAGATAGTCGCCGATACGTGCCAGATGACGTGTCCCGGTATCCTCCGGGCAAGTCATTGCCGAAAGAAGATGCCGCTCGGGCACATGAACGAGGACCTGAGGCACTCGCCATATCAGCGACTGGTGACTCATGCGGGTCGACGCGATCATCTCCAGCGCCAACAGATGGATGAGATCAGTGGCCGTAGCCGTCAGGACATTCTCAGCCTCGAGAGAGCCCCGACAGGCTTGCCACTGTTTACGGGACCACAGCCCCAGATGCCCGAGATACGGTGTGGAAAGCAGCAGATCCGGGTTCCAGCCAGGCTTGAAGTTCGGTGAGTGACGATGTCCGTCGCCATCGATGCGGTCTTCATCGCAATACAGGAAACCGGCCTGCGGTTTTTCCTTCATCAGCCGCGCAAAGCACGTCAGCGCATCAGCAGACAGGGTGGCGCCCGTCGTCATCAACCCGATCCAGTCACCCACTGCCGCACTGCTGATAGCCGCCAGCGGATCCGTGAAGCGTCCAGTGGCCCGCTCGGGCTCTTCCAGCAACGTGATACGCTCATCACTCGCGCAGCAGGCAGCCAACCAATCGTGCTTCTTCAAGGCCCTGTCCGAGGCAGACACCACCAGCTGCCAACGTCGGTGAGTCTGCGCGATCAGGCTTGTCAGGCTATCGCCGAAGGCTTCCCGGCTGGTTTCTTCCTCGACGATCATCCCAAGGCTGAACACCATGTCGGAGGTAATCTCCGGCGCGATACGATCGGCGACCTTCGCATTCACGAGGCCTTGCCCCAGTGATTCGACCATGTCGATCCACTGTTGGTAATTGTGCTTGGAGCAAAGGCTGATGAAGGTACTGTCGTAATGGCGAAGCGCCACGACTGACCAACGCTCCCCCGTCTGCTGCACTTCCTGCTTGATGGCCTGGATGACCTGCTGCCTGGGCAGGCCGCGAAAATGTCGGTGGGCCGTGACCAGTCGCTGGATCAGGCGGTCTCTGGCAAAGGAGGGTGTCAGCCATACCAGTCTGAAATGCTTGAGCCGGAAAGTCCCTCGCCCGTTGATAGGGCACAGGGTAATACGACGGACTCCGCGTGGGACACGCAGCATGCGCCGGGTGATCTTTCCCGCGCGCAGCGGCAGCTCTACCGTGTGAATCCGCGTGTCAGTCTGGAAAGAGATGACAGCAGCGGCGCCCGTGATGGAGCGCTCCATGTCAATCTCGACCATGTTCCAGCCGGGTATCGGCTTCGGGCCTTCCCAGAGAAAGGCTGACGTGCTGGAGAGCGAGCGCCACTCCCCCTCTTCCAGAGGCTCAAGATCTCGATCAATACGCAGGTAACGAGGAACACGAATATGCAGGGGAAGCGAAAGAAAGGTCGGGGCTTTTGCAGTGGAGGATTGTAGCTGTGACCCCTCCAGAAATGATGGTATCGGCAAAGCTTTCTTCCATGACGGGTAAAAGGTGACGGCATGACTGCTGTCTGGTGATGACAAGGTAACACCTCACCCGGGGATACCGAGTGAGATATCAATCATCGCATGAAGCCTCGAGATGCGACGCTACTGAAAGGCGTTGTCTTCAGGCGCACTGCCCGAGGCATTGACCTGTTCCAGCACCGACTGCTTGTCGGCAATACGTCGCCGAAGCTTCTTGATGCTTCCGCCGCCAGGACGAGTCTCCAGTGCCTTTTCCAGCAGCAACAGGGCATCGTCCAGCAGCCCCTGCTGCTCGAAATAGGCCCCCAGCTCCCTGAGGCGGTCAGCTTCCTTCATCTTGCTGCTGCCGATGATACCGCGAGCACGCGCGCTCAGGCCTGTCTGTGCGGCGGGTTCCTCGAAGTCGAGCCCCAACAGGTCCAGAAGCTTGAGAAAGGCATACCCCTGACGACCATTGCGATATTGGGTCACTGCCTCCTGCTTGATGGCTTCCAACTCTTGCGGACACTGGGCCTCGAGATAGGCCAGCGGCCGGTAGGGATTTCTCTCCTCGGCCGAATGCGCGCTTCTGCGGGCCTGTGGAGGGAAAAGCACGTCACGCTCCAGCGTCTCGAAGCGCTGCATGACAGGCTCCATCGCCGCCAGAAACATGGCGTTGATCTCCTGGTACAGCGTCTCAGGGATATCCTGACTCCCGAGGGAGCCTTCCTCAGGGTGCAAGTCAGAATATCCCTGCAAGGCCCAATCGACCTCTCTGCCGATCTCGGGCGGCAACTTTCCCAGAACCGTATTCAGTACGCGCTTGAGTTCGAGCGCCGAACGGACATAGCTACGATTGGTGATCTTGCGCTCAGGCAACAGTCTCGCGATCTCCGGGCCCTGCAGGCCCAGTGCCTCCAGAAATACCGCTTCGATCTGTGGCTGGTCGGCCAAGGGTTTGCGGTAGGTCAGAAAACGACAATTGTCGTCACCGAAGGCGTCTGCCCATTGGATCAGTGGAACCCCCGCAAGACTGGGCTTGCCGTTGCGCATCACGGGTGCCAGATGATTTGACAGACGCCACGTTTCACCATGACGCTTGATGCCCTGATTGTGGTTGCCCATCAGATAATCGATCGGCGCACGCACGAAGGCAACGACACGAACGTCCTCCGGAGCCAGCTGGGCATGCTCATGCAACAAGGTATGGAGCGCCTGAGCCTGATTGAAAAAAGACTCCGAGGAAAGCACCAGCTTCAAGCCCTTCTTGCGTGCATGAGCCAGCCACTTGTCCAGCAACGCCTGAGCGCCCTCAAGATCACCCTCGCGCAGGGCGCCACCCAATTGCCCATGCCCACCTGATACCCCATTCTTGTCGATGCCGTGTTCCGGGTAATAGAAGCCATGTTTCTCGAGCACCTTGCGCGAACTCAACATGAAGTTCTGCAACGCGGATGACCCCGCCTTCGGTGAGCCAATATGAAGCGATACGGTAAACGCCTCTGCGCTGGCACTTGCTGCTGGCCGATTAGGCGCAATCCATTTCTTAAGCATACGATGACCCTGAAACTCTATAGCCTTCAACTGGAAAACGAACCCAAGCCAATCTTGAAGGCCTTGGCAGGCATCTCCCGATTGATGGAACTATAATATTGACTACGATTCTGATACGACTCGTGACTGGGTTCCATATTGTCGAGGTCTTCCACCAGATCCATGATGTCACCATCGGAAATCCCCGTGAGCGAACTCTTGAGAAGTGAACTATCCTGTACATATAAACTCGGAATGCTCACATACAGGTCATCATTTCGAGCCAATAACCGTTCCTGGGCAATTCGTATATCCGTTCGCAGAGTGCTGGTGAAGGAAGTGACAAATTCTTCGTATTTATTGAACGTTTCAGAATCAATCGAAAAATTGAATTCTGAGGCGTGCTGAGTCACGAAGCCTTTCTTCCGATTATGCTTGATGGACTTCTTGGACCCCGGACTACCGTTCATCAACTTGGAAAGATATTCCTTCTCGCTGCGGAACATCCGGTGTACCACGAATTCATCACGAACAGCAGAGACATCAGGTTGTACGAATTGCGGGGGCTTCACCTTGGCCTTGAATGGTGTGCCATCGGACATGATGATGCCATCTGAGGTGACAGGCACATGAATCCTGAACATGTCAATGTTGGTGCCTTTCTTGATCAGACTCTTGCCCAGTGACATCAGATAATAACGATTATCTTCGGCAAAATTCTTGAAGGCTTCCTGGACACCGAGTTCCGCATGCCATTGGTAATAGATGACATTCGGAAAATCATTGCTGATGATATTTTTCTTGACGCATGACGTAAAGTCATTGGACGCCCAATATTCATCGAGATCCAGAAACATGAAATAATCAGCATCCAACTCCAGATACGCTTTGGCATAAGAGATCTGCTGCATGCTACCGCTGAGCTTCGGATGACAGATATCAATCCAGTCCGCGAACTCATAAGTGATACCTGAATAAACCTTGGCGAGACCTTCAATGATAGAAACAGTCGCGTCCGTCGTGCGATTGACGACAAAATGAAAATTATCAAATCCGAAGTACACGTGATGAGCCACCCAATCTGCAATATAGGAGGCCTCATCCTTCACAATACTGACAACACATACTTTGGGAAGCATATAACTCTCACAGAATTGGAAAAACAGAATGGATAATCTGCGGGAACATCACTAAATCAATGAGAGACAATGCGACATGGAGCTGTCATCCAGCAACATATTCATTGAATGATAATACTCACGATCATTGGTGTAATCCATATTGGCGACGTCGATCATGCTTCCCTTGACACCGGCAATCTGGATCGGGCGGTACTCCAGGTTTCTCGAGAGAGACATCTTGTAAAATTCCGGGGAAAGATGTGCACAGTACAGCTCAAGCACCTGAGTGCCAGGGCGGGAAAAGATGATATTGGCCAGTCCCGCGCCGTGAGGAGCGATGACATGGGTCGCGTTGCGCATCACGGCAGCCGTTGTGGCGACGGAATGGTCTTCACAGTAATACGTCTTGTACCCCAGTGCCGAGATCTTCTCGATGAAGGCCGCTTCATTCAATATCCGCCGCGTATTCCCCTTGGAACGCGAGATGTACACCTTGGAGGGCATGCCCTGCGCATCCCGCTGGCTGAAGAGATCATTGACGAAATCAGCGACCCAGGTGGGGGTATACAGGCGTGTTCGGGGGGCCGTCACCGTCACCAGCTCGTCCGCGATGAAATACTTGGGATGTGTCCTGTAATCCCAGACCTTGCTCTCATCGATCCCCAGCAGACGAAAGCTTTCACGCTTGAAGGCACTGCCATAGAAATTGACGATGATTCTGTCGAAATCATTGGCGACATCATATCCCGCCTCCGTCAGGATCTTGATCTTGGGAAGGAGGTCCAGCAACCAGTGACTATAGAGATTGGACCCCGGGGTCACGAGATCCAGAACACGTCCATCAATGCGCTCAAGCTCCCCCTTCATTCTCGCGGAGAGCTTCTTCCTGCCGGGAGCAGTGGAAATGCCATCGACGAAGCTACCCTCGTCATGAAACGCCTTCTGGTTTTCCAGGCAGGCGCTGACCTGGCTCCCACGATACACATGTACGGGGGGTTCATGCTCTTCTGGCGTCAAGGAAAAGAGCGCGTGATCGTGCTTGAAAGTGTGATTGACCGGCACTCTCGTGCCAGTCCGCAAGGTTTTCTTCAACAAGATAACTAGTACTCCATGATCACGGAAGACGCCTCACCACGCAGAAGGGAGACAGGTGTCACATCACCTTATTGAAGGCGGCAATGATATCCGACTGGATATCCCGCAAGGTCAGCTGACTCAGCTCATGCACCTGAGTGTCCTGAATCATCGAGGCCTGCAGCGGCGCATTCGCCACACTCAACTTGCGGGAGAAATCACGACCGATGGAAGAGAAGTAATCGTAGAACTTGAACTCACCACCACCATGCAGCGTACCGGCATCTATCCAGACATTGGGGATGCCAAGGGAATCAGAGAAGATCAATCCATGCAGACTCTGACTGAGGATGATTTCGCACTCCAGCATCTGCGTGAAGATGGCATCGTGATCGTTTGTTCTGAAGTCGATCACACGCACATCACCCAGTTGAGAGAACTTGGCGATGAACGCCTGATCATCCACCTTGGAGTGATGGGGAATCAGCCCGAACTTGACCTTCTTGGCCGGTCTGGTCGTGACGAGCAGAGACGCCAAAAGTCCGGGATCACCGATGGTGACATCATTGCCCTTGGCCCCGAGAAGCGACTTGGTGAGATAGCCACGTACGGAGTGGATATCCAGGAAGTCATTCGCCTTGTTCTTCCTCTCGATATTGGCGACAGGCTTCATCAGGCCTGAGCCCACGACAGCCAGGCGGCGGCGACCCGGCTTCCAGTCATCACGATTGTAAACCCAGTTGAGGATGCTTCCGGTACTGATCAGATCAGCATTGAAGATGTTGGTCTTGGCATGCTCCACCTGGAAATGGTTGTCCAGCAGGATCGAGGTGATCTCATCTCCCAGATTGTTCATCCCTTCCGGGCTTCTCCACCACGTCACATTCAGCATGTCAGCAATCCTTACCCATGATTTTTGAAAACGTCAATGTCATGACATCGAGTGCTTCCGACAGGGAAGCGGAGGTCGGTGAAGACGACGTCTTCTGATAGTGGCACCAGCCATCGTTGCCGACGAAGTTCTTGGAGATGAACTGATTGTCCTTCGCGTACTCTTCGAGGATTCGCGCCCGGGACTCGGGTGAAAGGTAATCATCATCGCGAAGGTACAGGCCCGGGTGGCCCGAGGCATGAGCTTCAAGCTGATGCTTGATGCTCTCATCATGAATATCCCGGAAGATATAATTGACGCGAGACAACGCCTCGCACAGATACGGATTCAGACTCTTGTTGTCGATGGAGTCCGCAGGCTTCTGTACCTTGTCGCGGATACCGAGACGGGCAAAGAAGTCACTGACGAGATCTCCCTCGATCAGGCTCCCTCGCAATAGAGGGACAACCGTGACATTCGTCTTGCCGTAGAGGTTGCTGAAGGCACTGGCGATGACGCGATAGTTCGGGTTCCTGGTCTTCAGCGCCTGCTCGACGAATGCCTGCAGCGACAGTCCCTTCTTGTAGCCCCACTGCTGCCAGGCCGACATGATGAACTGGTCCTGGCGACGGATGTAGTAGATCACCTCATGGCTGTCAAAAGTGTCACGCAGCAGGCGATGGATATTAAGCCCCGAGGCAGCTCCGAGCTGATTGACGAGATTCTCGGCGCTGATCAGGACCGTGCTGTCGCTGTCGCCATGCTTCTGCTTGAGGCGAGCCAGCTTCGCCTTCAGAGGGCCCAGGTCCTTCTGCTCCATCGCATGACGGAAGAAGGCTCGGGGTGTCTCGCCGTTGGGATTGAATCCATCATCGCCCCGGGTCCGCATCTGCGGATCAGGGATGACATAGCCATGCGCCTCCAGCAGCTTGCGGTTCTTGATGATCGCCTTCTGGATCGTCGTGGAACCGCACTTAGAGTGACCCGGATGAAGAAGCAGCTTCATGCCAGGTCTCCCAGCGTGAAGGTAGCGGCTGGCAGCACCTTGATGGGCTCATACCCGGACTTGTTGAGGCTCTCCGCAGGCAGACCGAACCACTCGATCAGCTTCTGGTTGCCTTGCTTGAAGTGGGCATCGAAGGCTTGCTGCTCCGCGACCGTGAACAGCACATGCTTGTCCTGCTCGGCATCCAGTGCCTTCGACAGGGAGATGATCTTATCTCGGCGGCGCGCGAATTCCGCATTGCCCATCTGGCCACGGCCGAATCGCTGCACCAGCGGCAGACAACGTGTCGGGAGTGAGGGGTTGATGATGGCGGTCTCATCGGCCTGGTTGGCACCGGCACGATACTCGATGCCGAAAGATGCCAAGAAATCCTGTACCACCTTGCGGCTATAGGGAATGACGGACAGGTTCTCACCGCCGACGTGCCTTTCCCACTGACGAACGTGATTCAAGTAGTTCAACCAGCTCACATTGCGCATGGCAAGGGTGAACAGAGACGCCTCGTAGCGAATGTTGGGGTCTTTCACCAGCTGATTGAACAGCGACAGCAGCAATTCGGACTGCGGGCGCACCGTGAAGATGACCTTGACCGTCTCGAAGTGCTCAGCGACGAATTCCTTGAAGCGCGGATTGTTGAAATACATCGGCGACAGTTCGGAAGACAGCAGCACGCTGGGAGCCGGGCTGGTCTGCATCTCGACTCGCAGCTTCTCGAGGGCCTCTGCGGGTGACATGTCACTTTGATAGGCGCCACTGCCCTTGAATGACAAGGCGAACGGATGGTGGGAATGGTCCGGCCATTGCAGCGATTGCGGGTAGAGAATCCCCTTGGCCAGGAAATCCTCGTGCTGCGCCTGAATCTGCGATTGAACCGCAGAAGTCCCCGTCTTGGACCAGCCGACATGAAGGTACAGTGTGTCTTTTTTCATCATTCACCAATAAACGGGTTGCGGCCGATCTGGCTTACCAGAGCGCCCCATTTCAGAATCTGGGCTTCATCAAGTGCCTCATCGCCCCTCAGGACGTCCGGCATTCCGAGGGCGCGCCACTTGTCCATCGGATGAAGAATATGGAAGGTCGCCAGGCCCATGTCGCCAGGGCGCTGTGCATCGGCCACGACATTGTCACCGATATGCAGATGGCGCCGTCCCTCTTCACCTGCTAGGTCCTCCTTGACCATCGCCCACATGGTGCCACTGTCCTTGCGCTTGCCTTCCTCGCTGGACACCATCAGACGGTAAGCCGCCGAGATACCGGCCTTGCGCAGCATCAGGCCCACCTGGTCACGCGTGTAGTAGGTATCGGAGATGACCCACAGCACATGCCCTGCAGAGCCGAGATGATTGAACAGCTCCACCATCTCGTCCTTGGGCTTGATCATCGCGAGATCCAGCTCGAATTCCCGCTGCATCCAGCCCTGGGCGACGCCCTTGCTGACCGCGTACACCTCCGCCAGTTCGTCATAGATGGCGTCGATCCGGATGTCACCCTGGAAGTTGGCCCGCTTGCGCAGCGTGAACTCCGCCTCGTTGCGTGTCTTCACGAAATCATGGGCAGAGGTGGCGATTCCCTGCTCTACCAGCCACTTGCCCAGCTTGAGCTTGGCATAGTCCGGTACGGTGAACTCGCGACGCACCAGCGTATCGAAGACATCGAAGCTGATGATCTGATGTGCCTGGATGGCCGGCATGTGCTGCTCGATGGAGCCGTGATAACTCGCGGTGATGTAACTCTGGTCTACCGTGAACTCCCCACCGGACGGGTAATAGAAGAACTGCCGATACCCGAGACTTTCGGCCTGAGCGCCCAGAATGCGTTCAAGCGCATGCAGCTTGGAGCCATCGTTGGGCAGGGGTTCATCGGGGAAGTCTTCGTACTTCCAGCCCTTGCCGATGATGCCCTCAAGCGCCTGTGGGCGGGCCCAGAACATGCCGCCTGCGGGATAGCTCAGGAAGTCGCTGACGTGCTCGATATCCAGCGCCTGCTGCCACTCACGCATGAAGCCCTTGTTCATGGTCTGGTGATTCACCCAGCTGGGCATCATCCAGAATGTCGTCGGGTAATAGACCCCCAGGCTCTCATCTTCCGCAAAGGCATTGAGTGCCCGCTTGACCACGGACTTGTCACTCAGCAGGAATTCCGTCAGATAATCCGCCCATTGGGTCTGTTCCCGTCCTGAATACAGTGACTTCTTGGAGTGCAGGTGACAGAAGAGGTCATACTGCGCAAGCACATCGCCATACTCGACCAGCAGCGGCCCGAAGTTGCGACCACGATTGGGCACGTGACGAATCTCGACACGTCTGACACAGGCATGCTTCTCGAACGTCTTGCGTGCCAGGGATTCATTCACCCCCTTGGCAAGCGTCAACAGGACATCCACCTGGATTGGCATGTCATCCAGCGCATGGGCGAAGCGCTCCAGAAAATCCTCGTAGAAGACATGCAGACAGACCGCCATCTTCAATTGGCTGGCTGCCTCGGTGAGCGTGGCATCCAGTGGCATGCGTGTCTGAGGAACCCAGCGCGGGGTCAGGGGGACATGCTGGCGCCCCTCCTGCTTGCCATTCTTCAGATAATGGAACAGCGGGCTCTGCTGGTCATAGAACACGTCCATGTACATGCGATGGTAGCTTTCCCCATCGAATGCCGGTGAAGGGTGAATCGGCGCGAAGCGTGACTTGTGGAGATAATCCTTGAAGGCATGTGCCGGCGAGGAGAATTTCTGACCATAGCGCTGCTGATACCAGCTGGCATCGAACAGGCCCAGGGCTTCGGCTTGCTCGAATTCTCGACGCTGTGTCTTGGTAAGCGATGCAGAATTGTGATTGATAAAGATATTGAGGGGGTTCATGAAAACTCTCGATCAGATGTTGAAAAGGGCCAACGGGTTCAAGATGCCATTGCCCGAAAAGTCATCGTCGACGAAGAACAGATGCCACGCGCATTGCGGAATGGCGCCCTGTCGTGTCGCGAAGTTTTCATACATCTGCTCGACCTCCTCCGGCGTGAAGCTGACCCCCGCCGCCAACCACTCCGCCACCTGCTCGATGGCGCCATCGAAGACTTCCTGCATGTCCTGGAAGTGACGCTGTGTCGCCGCCTGGCGGCCATAGCAGAATTCGAAGCCACCATCGCTGTCCTGACGGACATCCACCACCTGTCCATGCGGCGCCGTCATCAGCGATTCGAACAGCAACGAGCGATCCAGCATCTGATAACCGTCGCCCCAGCTGACGCCCTCACGGAAGATACCGGCGAGATTGGCTGTCGCCCCGCCCTGCAAGGACTTGCCTGGCTTGGTCGCCACATAGTAGAGACCGAAGGTCTCGCGCTGGAGCATGCGCGTCAGCAGCTTCTGGATCGTGCCGGAGTAACCCAGATCCAGCATGACCGGCGCAGCCCCTTCCGTCAGGCCCAGCGCCTTCAGATAGGCCATCACGCCCTGCCGTGTCGGTGCGACCAACGCCTTCAATCGCTCAAGATGTGGTGTCAGCCATGTGACGACGTCATCTTGCTGCTCAGGAAGCTTGACGTGCATCTGCAGCAGTTCGGCTGGCAGTACGCTGGAGGCCTCATGCATCTGCAAGCCGAAACGCTTGCGCATCAGGTCCAGCATGCCGCCCTCGAAATCATTGCCAAGCGCCAGGGGCCAGAGGAAGGCTTCCCCGAGATTGGCCCGGAACAGCAGCGTACGAGAGACCTTGAGATATCGTGGTGAGTGCTCGAATGTCACCAGGTTACGTGCCTGCAGCTGCGTCAGAAGACGCTCGAAGCACCAGCCCTCACGGGCCAGACATACCGGTACTCGTCCCGCACCTTGCGCTTCCACTGCCTTTGCATACACCAGGAAGGCCGGCCCCATGAAACTGGCACCGAATTCCCTGAGTGCCTGACGAGTATTCTTCATCTTTTCACCAATCCATTAGCCTACGAGCTGGAGATTTTCCTGACTGGCATGAAGCCTTTCATGTCATTCAAAGACAGCGGCTGACTCGAAAGATTCACCAGCTTCATCCTTGCCCGACAGCAGCGGCGCCTCACCCTTCACCAGCGGCCATTCGACCCCGACGCTGGCATCATTCCATTTCAGCGAGTACTCATCCCCCGGGGCATAATAATCCGTGCACTTGTACTGGAATTCCGCGGATTCGCTGATGACATAGAAGCCATGGGCGAATCCCGGCGGTACCCACAGCATCTGCTGATTGTCTTCACTCAGATGGGCGCCGACCCACTGACCGAACGTCGGGCTGCTCTTGCGCATGTCCACGGCCACATCGAAGACTTCCCCCTGGGTGACACGCACCAGCTTGCCCTGCGGCTGATTCAGCTGGTAGTGCAGGCCACGCAGAATGCCCTGACGGGATTTGCTGTGGTTGTCCTGCACGAAGGTGTAATCACCGCAGTGCTCGACGAATTCGCTCTGGCGAAAGGTCTCCATGAAGAAGCCGCGCTCGTCACCGAATTTTTGCGGGGTCAGCAGCACGACATCCGGGATGGCGAGTTTTTCAAAATTCATGCTGGAATTGCTCCTTGTAGGGGACAGATATCACTTCAACAATCACAGGACTCGATGCTCTGCCGGCCCAGGGCACGACAAGGCTCAGTCTCGATAGCGCGCAGGCGTGGCAGGTCGCCATGAAAATTCCCGCAGCCCTCGCCTTGTTGGCGACGACTGCGGGAAAGCGGGTACATCAGCATTGACTTCACTGCATGCGTACCCGGCCACAGCACCCTGGCTCATGTGTCGAGCTCAGTAGTTGCCACGGCGCTTGTCATCCAAGCGCTTCAGCAGGTACTGGCCGTAACCGGTCTTCTTGAGTGCGGTGCCCTGCTCTTCGAGCTGCTCGTCGCTGATCCAGCCGTTGGTCCAGGCGATTTCCTCGAGACATGCCACCTTCAGGCCCTGACGATGCTCGATGGTCTGCACGTACTGCCCAGCTTCCAGCAGGCTGTCGTGGGTGCCGGTATCCAGCCAGGCGAAACCACGCCCCAGTCGCTCGACACGTAGATCACCGCGCTCCAGGTAGGCATTGTTGACGCTGGTGATTTCCAGCTCACCACGCTCGGATGGCTCGACGGCCTTGGCGATCTCGACCACATCGTTGTCGTAGAAATACAGGCCAGTCACTGCATAAGGAGACTTGGGCTTCAGCGGCTTCTCCTCGATGGACATCGCCTTGCCAGAGTCATCGAACTCCACCACGCCGAAGCGCTCCGGGTCCTGCACGAGGTAACCGAAGACGGTCGCGCCGCTCGGCTGAGTCGCGGCACGCTTCAGCTGATCCGAGAAGTGCTGACCGTGGAAGATGTTGTCACCCAGCACCAGGCAGACCGGGTCATCGCCGATGAATTCCTCACCGATGATAAAGGCCTGGGCCAGGCCATCCGGACTCGGCTGCACGGCATACTCGAAACGCACGCCGTACTGCTCACCGTTGCCCAGCAGCTTTTCATATTGCGGCAGGTCTTCCGGGGTGGAGATGATCAGGATCTCGCGGATGCCGGCCAGCATCAGGACAGAGACCGGATAGAAGATCATCGGCTTGTCATAGATCGGCAGCAGCTGCTTGGAAACACCGCGAGTGATCGGATGCAGTCGTGTACCGGAACCACCGGCGAGGATGATGCCCTTGCGCGCCATATCAAAATCCTTGTCGTATCGACGTGTAGCGTTTCATTCGAAGAAGATCAGGTGCTGCGGGATGCCACACACTGAAGATGATCTGCCAATGTGACAGAAACCGCTGACTCAGCGATCCAGATGTTCCTTGAGCGTCAGCGCCAGCTGAGACTGCCAATCAGGCAGCTCGAGGCCAAGTGCCGCCTCGAGTTTCGCCAGCGCAAGACGGGAATTCAGTGGGCGTGTCGCCGGTGTCGGGTATTCCGCTGTCGGGATGCCACCCAGCGTCTGTGGGTCTATCGCCAGCGTTTCACCCTGCGCGATGGCCAGACGGAAGATGCTTTGGGCGAACCCGTGCCAGCTGGTGGTGCCCTGCGGGGCCAGGTGATAAAGCCCTGGGTCGATCCGTTGACGCAGTGCCTCACAGGTAAGCTGAGCAATCAGGCGCGCAGGAGTCGGCGCACCGATCTGATCATTGACGATGTTCAGCGCATCGCGATCACGCCCCAGCTTGAGCATCGTCTTCATGAAGTTGTTGCCACGGGCGGCATACACCCAACTAGTGCGGAACACCAAGTGACGACAGCCACTGGCCAATACTGACTCATCGCCAGCCAGCTTGCTCTCGCCATAGACGGATAGCGGCGACGTCGGGCTGTCTTCACGCCACGGCTGATCTCCATCTCCCGGATAGACGTAATCTGACGAGTAATGCACCAGGGTGGCGTCGAGCTCAGTGGCTTTCTTGGCCAACAGGGCAGGCAACTCCGCATTGAGGCGCATAGCGCCCTCGCGCTCCTCTTCTGCCTTGTCGACTGCCGTCCAGGCGGCGGCGTTGAGAATCAGCTGTGGTTGATACGCCTCCAGGTAAGCTGACACCGCAGCGAGATCACTGACATCCAGTTCACTGCGGCGCGGTGCACTCACCTCACCGAAGGGCGCCAGGCTGCGCTGCAGTTCAAAGCCGACCTGGCCGTTGCCCCCCAGAATGAGGATACGGCTCATGCGATGGGAAGTCGTCATCATCAGCTCCCGGTCCCCAGGCGCTCACCACGGTAGCTGCCATCCTGTACGCGCTGCCACCAGCTCTCATTGGCCAGATACCACTCGACTGTCTTGCGCAGGCCGGTCTCGAAGGTTTCCTGCGGCACCCAGCCCAGTTCACGCTCGATCTTGGCGGCGTCAATCGCATAGCGCACATCGTGGCCAGGACGATCCGTCACATAGGTAATCAAGTCTTCGTACCTGGAGATCCCCGCCGGCTTCTCCGGCACCAGCTCTTCCAGCAGCGCACACAGTGTCTTGACGACTTCGATGTTCTGCTTCTCGTTGTGGCCGCCGATGTTGTAGGTCTCGGCGATCCCGCCCTCGGTGGCGACCTTGATCAACGCCCGAGCGTGGTCTTCTACGTACAACCAGTCACGCACCTGCTTGCCATCGCCATACACCGGCAACGCCTTGCCTGCTAGCGCATTGAGAATCATCAGCGGGATGAGCTTCTCGGGGAAATGGTACGGGCCGTAGTTGTTGGAGCAGTTGGTGACCAATGTCGGCAGTCCATAGGTACGCTGCCAGGCCCGCACGAGGTGATCCGAACTTGCCTTGCTGGCAGAGTACGGGGAGCTGGGGGCGTAGGCAGTCGTCTCGGTGAAGAGATCTTCCGGCCCTTCGAGATCGCCATACACCTCATCAGTGGAGATGTGATGGAAGCGGAAACCGGCGGCCTTCTCGGCATCGGTCTCCTTCAGCCCCTTCCAGTACTGACGCGCCGCTTCCAGCAACTGATAGGTGCCGACGATATTCGTCTGGATGAAATCCGCGGGGCCATCGATGGAGCGATCCACGTGGCTTTCGGCCGCCAGGTGCATCACGATATCCGGTTGGAATTCTGCGAAGACGGCTTTCATCTTTTCACCATCGCAGATGTCCGCCTGCACGAAGTGATAGCGCTCAGAGTCCGCCACCTCGGCCAATGACTCGAGATTGCCCGCATAGGTCAAAGCATCAAGATTAATAACAGTGTGCTGGGTAGAGCGAATCAGCTCGCGTACGACTGCTGAGCCGATGAAGCCGGCGCCACCGGTCACAAGAAATTTTTTACTCATAGAAGATTTTTTGCCAGTCAGTTAAAAAGCACGCTACCGCCACCCCGAAAACATACAGGGCAAAGTTAGATGCAAAGTATAAAATGGAGCCTGTGTGCACATGATTTCATTGAAAAAGGTAGACATCATACCAGTCAATCGATGACACGGCTGCCTCGTGAATATGGGACAGTCTTAGGGGCTACCAATCTTGTTTAACAACGTCCATAACTATCTTCGAATCGGACGATATCATCTTCGCCAAGGTATTCGCCGCTCTGCACTTCGATCATGACCAATGGAATGATTCCCGGATTCTCAAGACGATGTTGATTGCCTGCGGGAATGTAGGTCGATTCATTGATACGCAAGAGAATGTCATTCTCTCCATTTACCACCTTGGCGGTGCCGCTTACCACAATCCAGTGTTCGCTGCGATGATGATGCATCTGAAGGGAAAGAGAAGCACCTGGCTTGACGACAATACGCTTCATCTTGAAGCGTTCTCCCTCCTCCAGCACGGTATAGGTACCCCATGGGCGATGCACAGTCACGTGATGCTGATGTAGTTCACCACCCTGTACCTTGAGGCGCTGCACGATCTTTTTGACATTTTGGCTTTGGTCTTTGTGAGCGACCAACAGCGCATCTGGCGTATCGACAATCACCAGGTCCTGAACACCCACTGTGGCAATCATTCGCTTATCGCTGCGAATATAGCAGTTTTGAGTGTTTTCCAGTTCAGCCTCGCCTGAGACTCTGTTACCGCATTGGTCGGGTGCGGTAAGTTCCGCCATCGCAAGCCAAGAACCGATATCACTCCACCCCAACTCGCAAGGTACAACTGCGACTCGCACTGACTTTTCCATCAACGCATAGTCGATGGAGTCATCCACCACAGAACCAAAAGTCTTGGCACATAAGCGAGTGATGCTATCCCCGTCAACCTCACTGGCTTGGCCTGAATCCAATGCACCTTTGACACTGCCAAGTAGCTCCGGTGCATGCACACCCAACTCTTCCAGTATGGTTCCGATACGGAAACAGAACATACCTGCATTCCAAAGATGGCGTCCCCCTGCCAGATACTGCTCAGCGATTTCACGGTTGGGCTTTTCGACGAACCGCTCCACGCTCATTGCCTGACCATCCGTTACATGGCGACCTGCGCCCACCTCGATATAACCAAAACCAGTCTCTGCATGAGTGGGACGGATGCCAAAGGCCACCAACTGCCCCTCGCTGGCAGCCATGGCCGCACTGGCAGTCGCTCTAGCAAAAGCCTCTTCATCTTGAATCAAGTGATCAGCTGGCAATACCAACATCAGCGCCTCATCGCCGTAACGCTGTTGGAGCTCCAACGCTGCGGCAGCCACTGCAGGCGCAGTATTACGACCAAACGGCTCCAATATGTAGTGCATCGGCTGACTGGGGGACAACTCCCGATAATCATCTTCAGTGCGGAAAAACAAATCACGATTAGTGACAGTGGTAACACTTTCTACATCAACGGCGGTCAATCCTCGCAAATAGGTCTTCTGCAACAATGAATAACCGTCTTCCATGCGGATGAAAGGTTTCGGCTGGGCTTCGCGGGAAACAGGCCAAAGGCGTGAGCCGGTTCCGCCAGCGATGATCACAATATGCATAGAAACTCCTTAACCACTGCTTGATATAGCAATTGATTTAATAGAACGATAAGTTAGCTCATACCAATAACCAGGGAAATCAGCAACCACACGAGTACATAGGAACCATACAACCATCTGAAATAGGTTAAACCAAGGCTTGTAATTAGCATTTATTTCCTGCATTTAAGTAATATGCACAGCACCTGCAGTATTCAGGCCTCCTAAGGATTCCCCCAAGAAACACCTGAGCCGACGTCCTGTAGCCGAGCCGATTTCGAGGACGGTCATTCAGCTTTCAACCACCTTACGTTGCTCTGCATTGCTGACCTAGCGGAAATCCGTTCGCCGTATCATACCAATTCGTATTCTCATAGGTCCCACGCTGGCCAGAGCAGTAAGGATCGCGGAAGTAAAACGCCGCAGTCACGGCCTTAGCAACCGCTTCGTGGCCGGCGAATTCCGCGCCATTGTCCAGCGTGATGGCCTGGCCCACTCCCCGACGCGGCTTCAACAAGCAGATCATGGCTACCTGCGTCGACTCGACTGATATCTTAGGCAGTCGTGCCGCTAGTAAATAGCCATTGCGACGCTCTACCTGCGTGGCCGGGCCCAATTGCTTGTGGCCCTGTATCATGGTGACGCCTTCCCAATGGCCGATAAAGCACCGGTCATCAATCTCATCTGGGCGGTGCTCGATACCGACTCGGTTAGGAATCTTGCCCTACCTGGCGCTCTTGGCGTGCGTGCAGTGCTTACTGGGACATTTGGGCTGAAGTATATACCACCAAAGGCCACCACCCTGAGGCTTGTCGTCCCAGATTAAAGAGTAGATCCATTGATAACTGACAGTGACGGCGATCAAGGGCGCCATGCAGCCGCTGATTTGCTGTAGGCTCCACTTCCCACGTAGCAGACCGGCAACGGCGGCCATTAAGCTTGGAAGGCGCTTTGTACCTTGGAGGCAGTACGGCCCCGATGATAACCGAGTGTCAGAGCCTGCTCGGGATCATAGTTATCAGCGTTGGCGTTACGGTAAATTTCACGGCTGATCGTGCTGCTATGCAGGTTCAGCTACCTGCGGATCTGGCGCTGGCTGATTCCAAAGTCATAGCGGGCGTGAATCTGGTATCGTTAGGTATCAGATTCCGCGTGATTGATTACCCGTCTGTGAAAAGCCCGGGCCGCCTATTTGCCAATCTTTAATGGCTAATATCGGTGCCTGGTGATGTAGTACTTTCTGCTGGATGCAGTGATTGTAGAGTCAACAATAACGATTGAGTGCCTGTCCCTCCCTTGAATCGTAACGTCGAGTCGCAAGCATACCCCCGATACGGCCATTGAAGCGCTCGACCATCCCGTTGGTTTGGAGATCCCCCGGACGGATGAATCGGTATTCCACATGTTGCTATCCATAGGCCTGGTCGCAGAGGTGGCTTCCTGTCAACTTCCACTCTGTCCGACGTGAAACGACCAGTGAAGCACTTTCCATTGGCTTCCAGCATCTTCTGGACCTTAAACGGCAACTTGTCGATAACGCGTTGGAAAAACGCCCCTGCGTCCTTCGCTGACTGGCTGAAGCGTACCACAAGATAGACCCAGCGCGTGGCGCGGTCGATGGCTACGAACAGGTACCGTGGTTGGTTCTCATCGGGCATCTGCGGCAGGTACTTGATGTCGGTATGCAGATCGCCCGGCTCGTGGTCCCGAAAGGCCTTGAGTGTCTACTTGTTGTCCTCCTAGTCCAGGCATGCCAGTCCAGTAGACGTCGGCACCTGCTTTCTTTTCAGCACTCGGTGCAAGGCAGCTCGGGCAAGGGTCAGATGAAGAAAATCAAAAGCCACCACGAAGAGACCATCTAGCCCCAGGCAAAGAAACCTTCTGGCTGTGATAAGCACTTATTCCTGCTCCTGTTAAGGGTGACCAGGAGGTTATGACACGTGCGGGGACAATCTTATACAACGACTCGATGTCGCCACCAGCGGATAGTCATATCGCTTACGCCAAAGTACTCCGCCAATACAGTGTCCGGATGTGGGCAGGAGCGACCAGAATCTCGGCACTAATCTCGGGTGTGGTAGGCGCTTGCTGATATAGCTTGATGTCCACGAAGCCTTTCCTGGATAAATTGCTTGATGAGCTCACGCCAAGCTAACAAAGGATATCTTTGTTGTGAAATCCGATCATCCGGCCCCCTACAAACAGGGAAGTTTTTATTTATAGTTAAAGGCCCTACTAACCATAAAAAGAACAAATAAAAAGGATAGCTAGAATATAAAGATAAATCTAAACCTGCTATATTACAGGAATAACTTAACCATTGCGGAGTGATAAATAGGCGTAAGCAAGCTAACATCGAAATTTTTATCGCATCTATCAGCTCGAGTAATATAGAGCTTATGAATATCATCAAAATTCCATCCTAACACTTCCTTTAATTTATTTTTTGTTAACTCACTTTCATGTTTTGAAAAAAATGGATCTTCAATGAAATTGTCCCCCATGAGCAAACTATCACCGTAGTAGTCAGAAATAGCCTCTTTCAAGACTGGTAAGTCTTTGTCAATGGATAATTTGTTCGCGAGTCTTTTTATTTCTGCATCTTTAGCAGTTACTCCTAAGTTGGTTCTATTTGAGTCCATTTCATCATTCTTAACATTCACCCCTAGGCTTATATAAAAATCCGAAACTATATTACTTATATCATCAAATCTCTTGACTATTAAGTTTTCGCCGAAAATGCTTTTTAAACTACCTGCAATCTTACAATAATTGAAAGCGCCATGGCTATTGACATTATAGAAACATTCAAACGGAAGCTTATTATTACGACGAAGGCAGAACTCTCTATAGTAGCTGCGTATAAAATTATTCCAATTTCTAAAATAAAATATAGCTGTACATTGTATCCCTTTTCGCTGCAAAAGTGAGACTAAAAATAATAATTTATCATGTGCAGATGGCCTGGACCAAGCTTCACATGATATGATAAATTTACTACAGTTTGATTCGGCAACCTCATTTAAAAGAGAATAACAGTTATTCTTCCAAGCATTAGTATACACTAATAAAGAATGTCGATATCCAACTTCAGGCTCATTAACGTAAAGACCACTACTTGCGTACTTGATTCCGTAGCTCGCCAAAAGCTCAGTGCTGGAATATAGGCTATTCTGAATAGTGCTTGTACCAGTTTTATGTAGCCCTACATGGAAAAAAACTTGTTTCATAATTATATGCTCGATATCATTTTTTCTAATTTCCGCAATGTGTTTAATGCTTGTTGTTTCCTATCTTGATGTTCCATAGCAATAAATGTCTTTATATCAGTTGTTGAGATAGAGGGAGTCCTTGGAAGATAAATAACATCGGCAATTTCATTCAAATAATCAAATTCACCAGTCCAATCATCTCCCATAGCAAAAACATGAGCGCCTTCTCTTATAATATCTTCTTTCTTTTGCTCCCAACATCTCTCAGGAAAAACTTTATCTACATATCTGCATGCTTCCAAAATCTCCTTTCTTTGCTCATAAGTATATATAGATTTCTTTCCTTTGATATGGTTGAACTCATCACTAGATAACCCAACAATTAACTCGTCGCCCAAAAAACGTAATCTAGCAAGTAATTTAACATGACCAGAATGAAACAAGTCAAAAGTGCCGTAAGTTATAACACGCTTCATAATTATCACACCATTAAATTCAATTAAGTAATTCTTCGTATTCTTTAAATGCTCGATGCCAATCAAACTTCCAACTACTATCAGGCTTATCCCAGCTCTCGCCGTAATTTACTTGGAGAAATTTAACTATATTATTTGGTACTGGCAGCTCAATATCTTCATAATAAATACTACGCAGAGGGAAGATGTCTTTTATACCCAGTGTGGATTTCTTAAGTGGACTAACTTGTATCAAATCATCTTCTCTCCAACCTAAGAAAAGATCAAAACTAACCCCTTGACGTCCAACTCTTAAATTCACATTACCTTTAGATAAATTTGCATTCCAACCATTATCAATTAAAAATTTTCTGACTTTTTGTTTAGTAAAACATAAATCATCCTTATAAACTTGATCCAAAACCAGTACAGCATCGTAATCGTCATCATGTAATATAGGATGACTATCTCTATACATTCCTAGCAAAGTTCCTGAAGTGATAAAACAATTACCGAGACCAGCTTGCTCAAGCTCATCAAATAGTTTAAGTATTAATTTGAAATTGTCACTAATTTCTTTTTTTGAATAAAATCTGAAAGTTTTTGCTATACCGTGATTGGTTAATTCGAGTCCACGAGTGTAAAAAAATTCGTTAACATTTTTTCTAACTTCTCTATAAGCTTCCTTTTGACTCTTGATAATGTTTAAATTTTTTTTAAGTCGGTAGAAATCAAAGTATCTTGCGGACAAGTATATTTTATCCTTTTTATCTAACGCTCCGTTCAATTTGAACTTATAATGCTTCCAGTTATCATGAAATGACTTCCAAGTATTATCTTGATCTTGTACTTGAACATTAACACTATAGGATCTAGGGCTTTGGCCACGATTATATATTTCTATTCTACTTAACTGCAGTGGTGATGAAAATGTAACTATTAGCTCAGGGTTTTTTTCTTTTTTAGTAGAAAAGCCACGCTTACCAGTTAAGATATTGGTAGGTGCATTTTTCTCATTATCACCAAATAAAGAACTTGATTTTATCGAACTTACATTAGTAATACTATCTCCTTCTTTATCAAACAACAGAACTTTACTAAGCTGTAGGAACTCGGTTGTTTGTAGTGAAATTTTTACAGACTTAACTAATTCATCGATGATTACAACAAGCGGGCTTTCGCTACTAAATTCAACAAAATTATCAATCATATAGTAATGACCTGTCAAAATAATCAAATTTTTAAAACTTTCTCATAAAAATTATCGATATTACCCTTCAATCTTTCAGTCTTGGATGAAGCAATTGGATTAAAAATCCAGTCACTATCAGGGAGTAAATAGGTTTTCTCGACATCCTCATATGAAGTGGTTTCTATAATATTATTACCATATTTGCCAATAAATAAATTATCTAAATGTTTTATAGTAAATGCGGACCCCATATTTACCTCGGTATAACCTTCTTTAATTATATCTTCCACGGCAGCAACATCAGAACAATTAGGATTATTTTTCACATAATCTAAGAAAGCAGTTCTAACGAAGTGATTAACCTTTTTGTTTGAATGAGAGTACATTGAATTTAGCGCCCTAATAAGCTCAATACGAGCGTAAGCTAACGATTTATTTATTTGTACGTTTTTATCTTTTCTGAACTCAATCTTTACATCTATCAATGATAACAACTCAATAAAGATATCTCTTTTCGCGTATTCGTAAAAACTATAATCTAATATTATGATGGATTCAACACCAAAAGAATCAGCATAGACATCTAATATCTTATTTTTATTAATAACGTTACTCTGAAAAGGCTTTAGTATATGCTTATAAGCGTATTCCCCCCACGATAAAGTATAACCATGCTTTACGTCTTCTTGCCAATTAGACACTAGTAAATCTGAAATTCTTCTTGAAAAAAATATTATCTTGGTGTTGTAACAACTTAAATCTTGTTTAAGCTGATTCACTGAAACACTATCAAGGCGGTCGAAATTCTCTGAGGAAAGTATGATGTCATCAGTATTATCGCCAATCAAATTGTTTAGTAATGCCTGAGCTTGCACAAACTTTTTTGTAAAATAAAGCTCTGCTAATCTATGATGAGCAAAGTTTTGCGTATATTCATCACTAGGATAATTTAATCCAGCTTCTTTAAGCTGAATTTTATTTTCATACAAAGCTTTTTGTATATAGGTAGAGCCAGTTTTATGTGGCCCGATATGCAAGTACACTTTTTTCATAAAGACCTCAAAGTCTGAGACATATAAAGACCATATCGCTTAAAATTTAGGCTTTTAATTTATAAAGTAGAAGAGGGCCCCACCCCTCTTCTACCTATAAAGATTCACACTGATACAAGAGGCTTTCTAGAACTCGGTGGATATATCTCAATACTTTCAAGTGCCTTAGCCATTCCTTTTACCCCGGAATTAAAGCCAAAGTTATTTCGTGCCAATGAAAGCGCATTATCACTAACCTGCTTCCAGCGATGTTCATTTTCATAAAGCTCAGCAATGGCCTCTACCCAAGCTTGAGGGGCTTCCACAATCATGGCACTGACGCCATGTGATAAACCGGTCGCTTCTGCCGCTACAGGAGTCAACACCTGCGGGATTCCTGCTGACATAGCTTCCAGTACCTTACCTTTGATGCCCGCACCAGATAGTAAGGGAGCGACCATCACACGAGCACTTTCAAAAACATCATCAAGGTTTTCAACAAAGCCTTCAAGAATCACATCGTCAGAGGCATATTTCTCGAAGGAAGCGGGTATTGAGCTACCATAGATATGGAATGCAACCCCCGGGAGGCGTTTACGCAATAGTGGCATGACCTTTTCGACAAAGAACTCCACTGCTTCTACGTTAGGAACATGACGATATCCTCCAAGGAAGGCGATACCAGAGCGAGCTTCATACGGAGTCTTGTGTCCTCGACCATCCAGGACCCATGGGCAGATATGCAAGTTATCAGCTTGCAAATTGTGGCTCATGATGACGGCATGTTCAGTCGGGTTATAAGACAAGATAGCGTCAACTTGACGCATCAATGCCAATTCACGATCTCTTGTTGAAAGTGGACCCGATAAGTCTTTCTGCTTGGAAGCCAAGGCGGCACGTAATTCACGTAAGAAGTGCAGATCTGCGTTATTAAACAAGACTTTGGCTGAGGTGAATTGCTTGACCGCTGGGAGATGGCGTTCTGCAACGTCATAACGAGTGATATAGACAACATCGAATTCGTTACCACGAGATTCAAGTACTTGACTCACCGAAGACTGGAATGGTGCGTAGAAGCACTCTACCCCCATCTTTTGCAAAGAATCCGTATACTTGCCCATATGTGCCATATTCTCGGACACGAAACTGACTTTGAAGCCATTAGCCTGCAACATGCGAATTTCTTGTATTGCAGCATACGAGCCAGCATCATGATCGGGCCGTGGCACTGCATAATCAATCATCAATACACGGTAGGCTACACCACGATCTTTGTGGAATGGTACATTAGCGAATGAAGGTTGTCCGTTAGCCATGTAACTATCAACCCACTTGGCACGGAATTTGGGTGCATTGATCACCTGGTTCTTCTTGATACCCAGACTTTCATCACGTCCATTGCTCATGCCTTCAAAATGTACAACTACCGAATACGGTGCGTACACAGTTTTATAGCCATGATCACGAATCTTGAAGGCGAGATCAGTATCCTCATAGTACGCCGGTGCAAACTCGTCAGAAAATCCTCCAACTTCCTCCCAAACGTTCCGCGGTACCATCAACGAGGCACCGGAGAGATAATCCACCTGTCGAGCATAATTCCATTCAGGTGCCTGTGAATTACCTTGATTGCCCAGGTTCCACGGCTGCCCGTTGCCCCATACGATGCCACCCGCTTCCTGGAGCTTGCCATCCGGATAGATAAGTTTCGAGCCAACCATACCAACACCCTCAAATCGATTGAAGGTGCCAATCATCTCATCCAACCAACCGCTAGTGACTTCGGTGTCATTGTTGAGCATGACAACATATGTCCCAGAGGCTTCCTTGACAGCCTTGTTGCAATTACGCAAGAAACCCAAGTTATGCTCGTTTGTAATCACACGAACATTCTTGACAAGTTCAGATAACTCAATCGTCTTATCAGTAGAACAATCGTCAACCACGATAACTTCGTAGGTAGCCTTGTTATATGCCAGAATTAACGAAGCCAAGCTATGATATGTCAAGGAGAATTTGTTATGCACTGGGATTACAATTGTGACATCCGGAGATTTCACTGCGGGAAGCGATAAAACAGGGTATTCTTTCCTGCCTTCATACCCCTCAATCATGACCTCATGCGCGATCATGATATTTTTGACTAAATCTGGATTTTCTGAATTAGCCTGAATCTGACGTTGAAATGAATCGTAGCGATAGCCTGATGTACGGGACAATACTGAATAGTTCAATTCTTTCGCGCTGGATGTCAGGTGCTCCCATGGTGTGATAATACTCGGAAATACATCGACATAGGTCGCTTCCGCCTGATGTTCACCTAGCAAGCTTATTGTCAAGGCATGTAACTGACCATCGCACAGGATTTTCGGTACAGGAATATTGAATGCATATAAACCACTGTCTTTTTTCACTGCACCGGACTGACCTATTACCTGGCCATTACTATCAAACAGGTTGAATCCCAAGTGATCACTATCCAGTACAGCGCCCCTCAACTCTCCTTGTAAGTGCCCCCATTGCAAGCCATGAAATTCGAAGCTGATAGATTCCGGGTAATTCAATAGCAGCGGTACATCATTAAGGGCTTTACCAGTTTCTGCCTCCATCAGCATTATAGAAAATTGTTCACTATCGATATCTTTTGAGGCAGGCGATTTTATCTTCAGCTCAAAGGCATGCTTTCCGTCACCTTTACCAGCTACGAGAAGATCATGTCGATAATTTTCAGCGACCGTCTCACCTAGTAATTCATTACCAGAGAACGCTTGTATCATTAGACGTTTATCAGGTCTTGCTGGGACATATGCCCACCCATGGATTGATCCACCTTCTATACTATCGATAAAAGATTGAATCATTTCTGACTCTGTTACATCTATAACATCGACATCTGAAGCGATTTTGTCTTTATTGCTGACAATTACGTCCTGCTTGATCACTTCATTTTCGAGAGTTCCATTATCGAAATGTTTCATCCCAAACCCCTGCATTTTAATTATGGCGTTACGACTAACATCAGTCTCTATGATCCTTCACGATCATGACCAGCATACTGAAGATGAAGCCGAGGAAGATCATGACCAATCCGAAGATGGTCACGTTATAAAGACGTTCCGGTTGTTCCGGATATTCCGGCAAGATAGGGCTCTGCAGAATGCTCACCTGCTTCAGCTTGCGCGCCGCTTCAATACGGGTATTTTCCAATGCAGCCAAGGCGTTGGAATAGGTCTGCTTGGCAAAGTCGGCGCGCAGTTGCAGTGTCTCATACTGGCTGGAGACACTGTTGAGCGCATTGCCGGACTGGCGAGCCAGGCGTTCCTTCTCCAGGTCAATCTGCTTCTTGAGAGCGTTGATCTCGCTTTCCACACGCACCATCTCGCTGGAACGCTGACTCTGATAACTTGCCAAGGCGCTTTTGCGTGCCTTGTAGGTGGCTAGCTGGGCTTCCAGTGAGGAGACGACGGTGTTAAGGCTTTCCACTGTCTGGGTCGGGGAGACCAGGCCGTTCTTGTTCTGGTAATCCAGCAGGTCCTGCCGGGATTGCTCAAAGTTGTCTTCCAGCAGAGAGACCTGCTTGTCGAGGAATTCCACTTGATCTTCCGCCAAACGCTGCCCCATCTCATTCATGTGGCGTTCGCCTTCCTCGAGCAGCAGTTTGGCAAACTTCTGTGCGAATTCCGGTGTCCAGGCCTGTACCTCGACATTCAATACACCAGAGTACTCATCCATTTCCACCGAGATGCGCTTCAGGTAGTAGTCGTGGAGTTCCTCGATCGGCGCATCGGCATCGCCCAGGCGGGCAAAGACGTCACCGTGCTGGCTGTAGTGAGACCGAAAATCGAGCTTTTCCTGTACCTTCTTGAGCATGTCCACGCTCATCAGGTACTCGCGGAGCAGCAAGAGGTCACTGTCAGTCTGACTACCGGACAGCAGCGAGCCGAAGCTGACTTCGCTGGACGCGCTGACCTGTGGGCTTTCAAGCACCACTGTCGCCTTGGAGACGTAGCGGTCGTCCGCCCATACCAGCCAGTAGAAACCGACGAGTACAATGGACAGCAAAACGACGGCCCATTGCGGATAGCGTTTGATAAATGAGGTCATGCGTATTCCCGTTGAAGGCGCTCACCGAGTGCACCGGCGGCAATGATGTGAAGTCGATGGGAGTCGTGTGATGCGTGCGCTTGAGGGCGGCGGGTGCTGAACGTTTCTGTGTGGCCATTGCACGAGGCGAAATTCACTCGCCTTGTGCGTCTTTGGTGGTGCGCGAAGCCCTGGCCTGACGAGATTCGATTTCCTCACGCACTTCCCGCAGTGCTTGCCGTGCGGCACGCAGGGCATCACCGTAAGGTTTCTTCTCGCGCGGCGGCAACGTTTCCGCAGCTTCTCGAGCCAGCTTGGCATCCTCCATCATGGCGCGACGTTCCTTGCGCAGCTTCTGCAGCGCCTGCAGCGTCATCTTGTCGAGCTGAGGGCCATCGCTGTCCGCGTGATAGGCCTTGATGGCGTCATGAACGCTGTCATACCAGTAGGCCCGCCCTTCTTTCAGATAGATGCCGGCCTGACATAGCTCCTTCAGGATGCCTTCCCCATGCGAAACCATGATGAGACTGGCCTGGCCGACCTTGTCCTTGAAGGCTTTGGAGGCCTTGGCCTTGAAGGAGCGATCCCCCACCGCCGTCGCCTCATCGGAGAGATAGACATCGAAATCGAAGGCCAGAGACAGCCCGAAGTTGAGGCGGGAACGCATGCCAGAGGAGTAGGTGCGAATCGGCTCGTCGAACGCCGGGCCGATTTCGGCGAAGTCCTGCACGCGTTCGATGATGCTGTTGATGTCGTATTCCGTGCCATGCATGCGCGCGACGAACTTGACGTTCTGGCGACCAGTCATGCTGCTCTGCAGACCGGCGGCCAGTCCTATCGGCCATGACACCTTGGAGTGGCGTATCACCCGCCCCTTCTGTGGGGTATCCATGCCGGCAATCAAGCGCAGCAGGGTCGATTTTCCCGCGCCGTTGGCCCCCACCAAGCCGACACTGACACCTGTCGGGATGATGAGATTGATATCCTTCAGCACCCAGTGATCATCACTCTGGCTGTAGTGCGAGTGGTAATAGCGCTTGGAAAGATTCTGGATTTCAATCATTGGCTTTTCAGGCGCTCCTTGAATCGCACGTGCATCAACAGCCCCAGCGCGAGTGAAGACAAGGTCCATGCCCAGAAGTAGGTCAGGCTGGTGCCATGTACCACCTGATAACCTTCAAAGAAGCCGTGACGGATATATTCAAGCCCGTGAACGATGGGGTTGAGCATCAGGTATTCCAGCAGGTAATGCGGCAGTTGGTTGAGCGGCATGATGACGCCGGACAGAATCAGCAGTGGCATGTTGAGCATGCGGATGATCTTGCTCACCTCAGGGACCAGCGAGCCCAGTACGGACGTCACCAGGCCGAGCCCCAGCCCGAACAACCAGAGTGACAACCAGCCGCCAAAGGCCTGAAAGCCGTTGTCAGGGCGAAAATCCGTGCCCAGCATCAGGCCTCCCACCATGAACAGCAGGAAGATGACGGTACGGATCAGTCCATCCAGCACGTTGCGTACCAGCACGCCGTCGATGGGATGCACCTGTCGATAGGCGAATAGCGCCTTGTTGGCATTGATGGCGCCCAGGCCCTGCATCATCCCCTCGCGAATCAGGAAGAAGCCCATCATGCCGACCAGCATCCAGGGGATGAAGGGGGCATTGACGATGAGCTTGTCACCCCGAATGAAGCTGCGAATGCCGATCATCACGAGCAGTAGCAATGCCGGCTCCGCAATCATCCAGAACCAGCCCATGCGATCAGTCATGGTGCGGCCGATGGCTTCACGCATGAACATGGCGAACCAGACACTGCGCGTCACGGCCCAGGCGGAACGGGCCTTGGGCCCGCTCTTGTTGTCACCTGTAGAGTGATTCGATGGAGGGTTCATGTCACCGTTCATGTCACTGGCCATGATCAGAGGTCTATCGCGACTTTGGTGGCGACGGCGACCTGATAGAGAATCTGCGTGATGCTGGTGGCCAGCTGCAGATTCTTGGTCGGCGGTTCCGGTAGTACCAGAATCTGGTCACCCGAGCGCAGCTCGACTTCCTCGGCACGGCGTACGGCGCCGTTCTGGCGCACCACCAGAATCTGGTCTTCATCCGCGTGCTGGGTGAAGCCACCGGCACTGTTGATGTAATCCATCACCGTCATGCCCTGGGTGTAGACCACGGCCTGAGGCACTACGACTTCGCCGCTGATCAGCAAGGAGTCGCTGACTTCCGGAATGGTGATGACATCGCCGTCCTGCAGACGCACATCGGCGATGTTGCCGTCGTCACGTGCCACGACCAGACGCCCGGTCGGCTCTTCCTTCTTGGCCTGCTCGACGAACTTTTCGATCATCGCGGCTTCCTGGACACGAAGCTCGGATTCCTCTGTCGTCGAGGAAGACGCGCCGAGATAGGTGGCTTGAAGACGCTTGAGACTGTCCTGCAGTGCCTGCGCCTGCTGTTCCTTGACGCTTTCGCGGCGGATGGAAACGCTCTGGTAGTCGGTCAGCCCTTTGGGCACGCCGACGGCGTTGAGCAATTCGCCCAGATGAGCATCCCGCGGCAGTGCATAGCGTGAGGGTCCATAGAAGCTGCCTTCCAGCTGCACGACGATGGTCTCGTCACGCTGGTCGGCACTGAACAGCACTTCATCCCCGGCACGTACGTCAGCGCCACGGAATTCCGCCACCGGCAGATAGCGCGAGATGGGGCCATCGGAGCGCGAGCCGCGCAGCAGCACGTGCGAGACACCGGACTTGAGGCGCGCCAGATTCAGCACGTCTTCGCCGCTCAGGCGGGTATCGGTGAGTTCATAGCGATAGTCACGCTCGACATCGCCCACCACGCTGATGGCCGGGCCACGCTCCTCGACGACGACGGTATCGCCATCGCGGAACTGCGGACGGGCGATCTCGCCGTTGATCAGGAAGTCATAGAGATCGACCGTATTGATGACGCGGCCGTTGCGCTTGATCTTGATCTTGCGGTAGCTGCCCAGTGCCTGGTCGATACCGCCGGCCTGATCCAGGAAATACAGCATGGAGTCATTCGGCGTACCGGCATAACGGCCCGGATTCTTGACGTAACCGGTGACGAAGACCCCCACCGGCTGTACGCCCTGCAGATTGGTATAGACGCTGACATTCTCCGGATACACCTCCTGGATGGCGGCGCGTACCTTGCCGTCCAGCTGGGCATTGGTGGTGCCCTGCACTCTCACCGGGCCGATACCCGGCAGGAAGATGTTGCCCTGCGCATCCACCGGCAGAACAGACTCCATCTCCACGCCACCCCAGACGCGCAGGGTGATCTGATCACCCGGCTTGATGGTGTAGCTGCTGTTGAGGCCATCGGCCATCATGCCGCGGAAACCACCGGTAAAGAGGTTTTCGCCGAACGGCGGCAGAGAGTCGGGGTCGGTCTGCTCCCGTGAGGTCAGCGGGCCGTAGGTGCCACTGCGCCAGTCGGCGCGCGCCTTGTCTTCCACACTGTCCGTCTTCTGCGGAATGCTGGAGGCCTGGTCGTCGCTGGACAGGATGGAACCACCGCCCAGGCCGGCTGCCATGGCAGGGCTGGCGTTCAGGCACGCTACCGCCACCAGGCACCCGGCCCGGAGCAAGAATCTGGAAATTGTCATCGGGCTAGGCCCCTCGTAGTGCAGAAATGGTGCAGTGTTGATCAGGGATGTCAGTACCGGTCACGCCAGCCTGTCCCTGTTGTCGTCGGTTCACGCTGGTCCCGAGGCGGGCCTGTCAGCGAGAAGGTGCCGCAAGCGCATCAGCGCGCCTCTTCCAGCAGGCCGGTCACCAGTCGCTGGGTCACCCAGGTGCCCTCGCCGGCCTTGCCGTCATTGCTGGTACGACAGGCCAGCTCCTTGCTCGGCAGATCACGACTGTTGGAGACCGTCAGCTCGCGACAGATACGCCCGCTGGCCGCGAAGTAGCGCTCATGGGCGACCACCTCGACATTGCTGCCCCAGGGGCTGGTCGGCACGGCAATCACGCTGCCGGGGGCGGCGCTGTCGAGAAATGACGAGACATCCGCCGGCAGCGACGCAGCGCCGGTCAGATTGGCCAGGTTGGTGCTGCCGGCACCGGTGGATTCCGGATAGGAGGTTGCGCAACCGGTGATGGCCATTGCCAGGCCTGCGACTGCCGCGAGACGCACGACATGCGGCAAGCGCTGTTTGAATCGGGATAAAGTCATATGGAAGTCCTGAAACGGCAAACGCCCCCGCCTTGCGACGAGGGCTGATCGGCGTGAATGCATCAGCCGATGACGTTGTAGTGCTTGAGCTGACTGACCAGCTTGAGTGCGGTCTGCTCGAGGCTCAGTTCACCCGTGTTGATCTCGATTTCCGGGTTCTCCGGCGCTTCATACGGGGAGCTGATGCCGGTGAAGTCGCTGATCTCACCCGCACGCGCCTTGCGGTACAGGCCCTTGGGATCGCGCTCTTCGCAGACGCTGATCGGCGTGTTGACGAAGACTTCGATGAACTCGTCAGTGCCGACCATGTCGCGCACGGTCTGGCGATCGGCCTGGAACGGCGAGATGAAGCTGACCAGGGTGATCATGCCGGCATCGACCATCAGCTTGGCGACTTCGCCGACACGACGGATGTTCTCGGCGCGATCATCCTCGCTGAAGCCGAGATCCCCGCACAGGCCGTGACGCACGTTGTCGCCATCCAACAGGTAGGTGTTGTAGCCCATGGCGAACAGCTGACGCTCCAGCGCGTTGGCGGCGGTGGACTTGCCGGCGCCGGACAGGCCGGTGAACCAGATGATGCAGGGCTTCTGCTTATTGCGTTCGGCGCGGCGCTGCTTGGTGACCGCCATGTCGTGCCACACGATGTTGCTGGCACTCAGGGTCTCCTTGACCATGCCCGCACCGATGGTGATGTTGGACAGGCGATCAATGAACACGAAGCTGCCGGTATGTGGCGAACGCTGGTAGCTGTCCATGGCCAGCGGCTGGGTCAGCTCGACCTGCACGCGGGCGATGCCATTGAGCGGGATGTTCTCCGCTTCATTGCGCGCCATGGTGTTGACGTCGGTCTGGTGAATGATGCGCCCGACGCGACCGATGACACTGGAGGTACCGAGCTTGAGCTCGTATTCCTTGCCGACCACCAGCGGGTTCTCGTGCATCCACACCACGTCCGCGGTGAAGGCGGTGCAGGGCTCCATGTCGGAATCCACCGCCACGATCATGTCGCCGCGCGAGATGTCGATCTCATCGGTCAGTGTCAGCGTGACAGCCTGGCCCGGCCAGGCGATGTCGAGATCGCCGTCGAAGGTGACGATACGCTCGACCGTGGAGGTCTTGCCGGACGGCAGTACCTTGATCTGCTGGCCCGGTGAGACAGTGCCGGCGGCCAGGGTGCCGCAGTAGCCACGGAAGTTGAGGTTCGGACGATTGACGTACTGCACCGGGAAGCGCAGGTCGGTCAGGTTGCTGTCCTCGGTGACATCGACGGTCTCAAGGATGTCCATCAGCGGACGCGCTTCGTAGGCGGCATCGTCATACCACGGGGTATTGGCGCTGAGAGAGACGACGTTGTCGCCTTCCAGTGCGGACAGCGGCACGAAGCGGATATCCGGGACTTCCAGGTCCTTGGCGAACGCTTGGTAGTCCGCGACGATCTCGTCGAAGCGTTCCTGGGAGTAGTCGACGATATCCATCTTGTTGACCGCGACCACCAGGTGCTGGATACCCAGCAGCGAGCAGATGTAGCTGTGGCGGCGGGTCTGGGTCTGCACGCCATAGCGCGCATCGATCAGGATGATCGCCAGGCTCGCGGTGGAGGCACCGGTGGCCATGTTACGGGTGTACTGCTCGTGCCCCGGCGTATCGGCGATGATGAACTTGCGCTTGTCGGTGGAGAAATAGCGATAGGCCACATCGATGGTGATGCCCTGCTCACGCTCTGACTGCAGACCATCGACCAGCAGCGCCAGATCCACCTTGCCGGTGGTGCCGCTCTTCTTGGAATCACGGGTGATGGCGGCCAGTTGATCTTCGTAGATCATCTTGGAGTCATGAAGCAGACGACCGATCAGGGTCGACTTGCCGTCATCCACGCTGCCGCAGGTGATGAAACGCAGCAGATCTTTCTGCTCGTGTTCCTTGAGATAGGCTTCGATGTTTTCCGCGATCATCGTTGACTGGTGTGACACTGTCATTCTCCCTGAACCCGGTCTGTCCGGCGCGAGCCTCCCATGAGGCTTCCAGCGCTGCGAACATCCCGTGTCCTGTCAATTTCGTTGAGTCTTGCTTGCCTGACATCGTGCAGTAGCCGTTGCGGGCTAACGCAATACTGATGCGCCCGCCGCTTAGAAGTAGCCTTCGCGCTTCTTCTTCTCCATGGAGCCTGCCTGATCGTGATCGATGGCACGCCCAGAGCGCTCGCTGGTACGGGTCAGCAGCATTTCCTGGATGATTTCCGGCAGGGTCGCGGCGGTGGATTCCACGGCGCCGGTGAGCGGGTAGCACCCCAGGGTGCGGAAGCGCACGGACTTCATCTCCGGCACTTCGCCTTCCTTGAGCGGCAGACGGTCGTCATCGACCATGATGTCGAGGCCGTCACGCTTCACCACCGGACGCACGGCGGAGTAGTAGAGCGGCACGATCTTGATGGACTCTAGGTAGATGTACTGCCAGATGTCCAGCTCGGTCCAGTTGGAGAGCGGGAAGACGCGGATGGACTCGCCCTTGTTGATCTTGGAGTTGTAGATGTTCCACAGCTCCGGACGCTGATTCTTGGGGTCCCAGCGGTGGTACTGGTCACGGAAGGAGTAGACACGCTCTTTCGCGCGTGAAGCTTCCTCGTCACGACGCGCACCGCCAAAGGCCGCATCGAAACCATGCTTGTCCAGCGCCTGCTTCAGCGACTGGGTCTTCATGATGTCGGTGTACTTGGCGCTGCCGTGCTCGAACGGGTTGATGTTCGCCTCGACACCTTCCTGATTGATGTGCTCGATCAGTTCCATGCCGACTTCCGCGGCCATCTCATCGCGGAACTTGATCATCTCCTGGAATTTCCAGGTGGTGTTGACGTGCATCAGGGGGAACGGCGGCACGCCCGGCG
>NZ_BLWK01000007.1:0-227620 GCF_013374075.1 Cobetia sp. 5-25-4-2
ACCATAGCGAGCGTGAACCACCCGATCCCATGCCGAACTCGGAAGTGAAACCGCTTAGCGCCGATGGTAGTGTGGAGTTTCTCCATGTGAGAGTAGGTCATCGTCAGGCACTTATACCGAACCGCCCCTGTAGCCCAGCTGCAGGGGCGGTTCTCTTTGTGCGTGAGAAAAAGTCGTGCTCGGAGAGGTACACGCGCTGCGTGAGAAGGGCGAGTGAGAAGGGCGAGATAGGAGATAGCTCTGCCTGGACGGTGTTTCTCCCTGTAAGAATCGCGGGTGGCCGCCCCACGACCGTCATGCAAGGCTCGTCAGGCACTTATACTGAACCGCCCCTGCAGCCTTGCTGCAGGGGCGGTCTGCGTTGGGGCATCGAGGTGGGCAGAGTACGGTAAAGCGGGAGGCGCTTCGTCAAGGTAGTGACGCACTGATATGCAGAACCGCCGGGAGAGCGGGTGTGGACAGGTGGACTCCAACCAGGAAGACAAGTTGTCCACACCCTCTGGCGGCGCGAGAGCGTCCCGTCTTACGAGGCAACTGTCGCTGTTACATGGCGCTGTCCCGGAAGAGCGGCAGGGTCTTGGCGGACATCGGACCCGCTAGAGGCTGACGCGAAGACGCCCTGCCACACAGTGCGTGGCAGGGCGTCTTGAGCTGCCTTCACTGATCAAATGAAGGTGCTACGGATCAGTGGCAGAGCCGTGGTTCATGACCTGGCCAGCCAGAACCACCAGACGATGGCAGCGATCAGGCCAAGCCCTATCAGATTGACGAGTATGCAGATCATGCTGACTCTCCTTGTGGCATGGTGGAAGAATTTCCTGTGCTGTCCGTACGTGACCGAGCTGCCCCCGGGGGAGTGAATCCCCGCAGGCGGTTGGCGTTCGTCACGACCGTCACGGAAGACAGTGACATGGCCAGCCCGGCGATCACCGGCGACAACAGCATGCCGGTGAAGGGATAGAGAATGCCTGCCGCAATCGGAATGCCGATCAGGTTGTAGCCGAAGGCACCCACCAGGTTCTGCTTGATGTTGCGCAGCGTGGCCTGGCTGATCGCGATCGCGTCCGCGACCCCTGCCAGGGAGGGCTGCATCAGCGTGATGCCGGCCGTCTCGATGGCGACATCAGTACCTTCACCCATCGCGAAGCCGACATCGGCCAGCGCCAGCGCCGGCGCATCATTGATGCCGTCGCCGACCATTCCCACCACATGGCCTTCCTGTTGGAGGCGGGCGATCTCATCGTGCTTGTCATCCGGTGAGACGCCGGCACGATAGTCATCGATCCCGGTCTCACGGGCCACGGCAGCGGCCGTGTGCTGATTGTCACCGGTCAGCATGATCACCTTGAGGCCAACGGCATGCAGGCGAGCGATGGCGTCGCGGCTATCGTCACGCAGCGGGTCGGCCAGCCCGAAGACGGCGATCAATGCCTCGTCACGTGCCATCAGGATCACGGTGCGGGCATTGTCTTCCAGCGACGTGATCTGCTCACTCAGCGGTGCAAGGCTGATACCTGCATCCTCCAGCATGGCGGCATTGCCCATGCGCCAGGTGCGGCCTGCATCGTCCTGAGCCTGAATGCCGCGCCCGCTGATGGTCTGGTAGTCATTGAAGGCCTTGCTGCGCGAGGCCTCGGGACGCTGTGCTTCGATATGTGCCAGCAGCGCGGTGGCCAGGGGGTGCTCGGAGCCCCGCTCCAGGGCATGGGCGGCATCCAGCACCTCCTGCTCGCTTTCCCCCGAGACCCGATGCGTTTCAGTGACTTCCGGCTTGCCGCGCGTCAGGGTACCGGTCTTGTCGACCACGAGTGCGGTCAAGCGACTGGCGGTCTGCAGGGCCTCACCGCTGCGCACCAGCACGCCATGTTCCGCTGCCTTGCCGACCCCGATCATGGTCGAGATGGGCGTCGCCAGACCCAGTGCACAGGGGCAGGCGATGACGAGAACCGCCGTCGCGACCACCAGCATATGCACGCCAGTCGGGGCGGGCCCGACGTTGAACCAGAGAAGCGCCGCGACAATGGCGATGATCATCACGCTGGGCACGAATACGCCGGAGATGGTATCGGCCAGCCGTCCGATCGGGGGGCGCGAGTTCTGCGCCTGACGCACCTGACTGATGATGCGGCCCAGGCGTGTCTCGCTGCCGATGCGCTCGACCTCGAAGACCAGACTGCCACGCGTGTTGAGCGTGCCGGCAGCCACGTCATCGCCGACACCACGTGAGACAGCCAGCGGCTCACCGCTCAACATCGATTCATCGATGTGGCTCTGTCCTTCGATCACCTTGCCATCCACCGGGATGCGCTCACCGGGGCGAATGCGCACGTGGTCACCGCTGCGTACGTCGTTGACATCGATCTCGCGCTCTTCGCCCTCGCGAATGACCCGAGCGGTACGGGTCTGCAGATCCAGCAGCGCGCGCAGTGCTTTCTGTGTACGCCCGCGGGCTCTGACCTCCAGTGCCTGACCAAGACTGATCAGGCCGATGATCATGGTCGAGGCTTCGAAGTAGAGGCCTCGCGCCGCCTGGGGCACCGTCTCGGGGAAGATCAGCACGCCCATGGAATAGAGCCATGCCGCCCCGGTACCGAGTGCCACCAGCGTGTCCATGTTGGCCTGATGATGGGTGAAGGCCTTCCAGGCGCTGGTGAAGAAGTTGCGTCCTGCGGTGGCGAGCACACCCAGCACCGCGACCCCGATGGCCAGCCACACTCCACGTTCGAGACCTTCGAAGCCGGGATGATGGAAGAACATGCTGATCATCAGCGGGATACCGATGCCCAGTGACAGCACGCTGTCACGGATGCGAGAGCGATATTCCTGGTCAGCCTCTTCCTGCTGTTGCGCGTCATTGGCGCCCGGGTCTTTCACCACGCTGGCCCCATATCCCACGTCTTCGATGGCCGCGATGATCTCGGTGGTCGCAAGCTGGCTTTTGACCTGTGCCGTGCGCGAAGCGAAGTTGACCTCGGCATGTTCCACGCCATCCAGCCCATCCAGTGTCTTCTGGATAGTGGCGACACAGCTGGCGCAGGTAATGCCGGACAGCGAGAGCTCAAGACTTTCGCTATCCGTCGGGCTGGCCGGAGAGGGTTCTGCTGCCGTTGGAGCCGCCGTTGCGTGATCCTCCGTGGTGTCGTCGGACTCAGTGAGATCCCCTGATGTGTCGCCCTCGGCAGGAGGTTCCAATGCATAGCCCGCCTCGACGACAAGACGCTCAAGCAAGGCTTCCGGCAGCCAGCTGGAGACCTGCAGGACGTTGTCTGCCGGCGTACCGCTGACGGTCGCTGCCGAATCCCAGTGCTGAATGGCATTGCGCAGCTTGGCGACGCATTTCTGGCAGTGCATGCCGTAGACGTTGATCTCGAGGTTCGCAGGGGTGGCCGGTGCTGCCGGGGTGAGCGGATAGCCGCTGTCCTGCGCCACCTTCGCCACTCCTTCCTCACCCAGCCTCGTGTGTACCAGCAGCAGCTGGGCCTGGGGAGCGCCGACCAGTTCGGCCTGATCATCCTGTGCCAGCAAGGCCTTGCGAATCCTGGTGACACACCCCTGGCAGCTGATGCCGTCAGTGTTCATCACGCTGATCGTGGCAATGGGGTCGTGGCTCATGAGGTCCTCCCGGTGTCAGGGGTGTACGTTCCGTTCTCTTCTGAGGGGGGCGGGAACGATTGCCCCTCGATCAGGCAGCACACGCTGTTGCCATCCGGCACGCCGTCCGGCATGTCCTGCCAGCTCTCCATGGCATGCTCCATGCGCTCTGCCAGGGCTTCCAGCTCGCGGATGCGCTCACGCACTCGGGGCAGATGTTCCTTGAGCAGGTCTCTCACCATGGGGCAGGGGGAGTCATGCTGGTCAGCCTGCTGCAGAATCTGCTTGATATCGGCAAGGCTGAAGCCCAACTGGCGTGCCTGGCTGATGAACTTGAGACGTACCAGCGCCTGCTCATCGAAGCGCTGGTAGTTGTTGACGGGATCGCGCCGAGCCGTGATCAGGCCCTGGCGGGTGTAATGGCGAACGGTTTCGGCGGTGACGTTTCCCTCGCGGGCCAGTTCAGCGACTTTCATTGCATCATCTCCTGGTGATCAAGAGTGGCGGAGAGAGCATTCGGCTGCTCTGAAGGTCTGTCGGCAGCCAATGTTCCGTGAATGATCCTCAGTGTAAGACCTATGTGCAGGACATAGGTCAAGCGACCCACTACATACGAAAAACCTGATGTTCGACCAATAGGCTAGAGAGGAAGGCGAGAGCCCCGCCATGTTTTAAACGCTGGCGAACAGACGCTAAATGATCGCCAGGACATGGGGTTAGCAACACGATGACAGTGCAGACATGAATGAAAGTTCCCCAAATACTAGAAATCTCCCTATTCAAACAAACGTTCGCCCTTGACTTGAACGGGCGACTCGCCCAAAACGTAGGTGTCAGGGCTATGCATCAACGAACGATAACAACAACATGCAGCTCTCCAAGCCACCTGCAATGGGACGCCATCCATAATGAAAAACAAGATGAACAAACTCACCCTCGGGGTCGCGCTGGCAGCGGCTGCCACGGCTTATGCCGGTGGCGTTCACGCGGGGGCCTTCCAGCTCAACGAGCAGAGCGTCAGCACTCAGGGGACGTCCTTCGCCGGGCGCGCCTCGAATGCCAACGATGCTTCCACCGTCTTCGGCAACCCGGCTGGGATGTCCTTCCTGGATCGCGCCCAGATCACCGGTGGGGTGACCTATCTGGACGTCAATACCGATATTGATGTCGCCAGCGCGAATGATGCACTCGGTCGGCCAGTCTCTGGCGGAGATGACGGCGACATGGTGCCGGGGGCGGCAGTGCCTTCCTTCTATTACGTGCAACCGATGAACGATCAGGTCGCGCTGGGCTTCGGGGTCTATGCGCCCTTTGGTGTGATCACCGATTATGGCTCTGATTTCCGTGGCCGTTATTTCGCCAATTACAGTGAAGTCGAGGTGGTCACCGCCCAGCCGACCATCTCCTACCGCATCAATGACAAGTGGGCCATCGGCGCCGGTGTGACCTACAACAGCATCAAGGGTGAGCTGACGTCGAATACTGTCGATGTCGGCGCAGGGGATGGCAAGGTCAAGATCAAGGGCGACGATGCCGCCTGGGGCTACAACGTCGGGGTCATCTTCCAGCCGGTGGAAAGTACCCGTCTCGGTCTGTCCTATCGCTCCAAGGTCGACTACAGCCTGGAAGGCGAGGCCAAGTACAACAATGTCTTCACTGGCACGGGCTTCGCGAATACCGAGCAGGATGCGTCGCTGGACGTGACCTTGCCGGAAAGCATCGACTTCTCCGTGACGCACAAGCTGGATGACCGCTGGACGCTGATGGCGGGCGTGACCTGGGTGCACTGGAGCCGCTTCGACGAGATCGCGGTGGAAGTCGACAACATGAACGACATCGTCGAGGAGCAGGGCTACGAGGACAGCTGGCAGTATGCGGTCGGTCTGAGCTATCAGCTCAATCCGCAGTGGGTGCTGCGTACCGGCATGGCCTTCGATGACAGCCCGACCGTGGATGAGCATCGCAGCGCGCGTATCCCGTCCGGGGATCGCACCATCTTCTCGCTGGGGGCCGGCTGGACGCCGATGCCGGAGCTGACCATCGACATGGCCTACACCTACCTGTGGGAAGAGACGGCCACCGTCAGCCTGAGCGAGCCCAACCGTGGGACCTATGAAGCCGATTACGAGAATGAAGCGCATGGCTTCGGTCTCGGCGCGACCTATCGCTTCTGAGTACGTAAGCAGCTGAAACGCTGAGCGGATCTCAGGACAACCAATACAGAAACGCCCGGTCACATGACCGGGCGTTTTTTGTTGCCCCTGCCGGAGGCCATCCGGCAGGGGCGGGACCATCGCCTCAGCGCGAGCATCGGCGGTCCGTCACCAGCGTCTGACATGACGATCAGAAGTCGTAGCGTGCCAGGAACATCAGCTGGTCCCGGTCAGCACTGTACTCGCTGCCGTCTGACTGGCGGCTGTTGTCGAAGCGATACTCGGTGGCCAGCGTCAGGTCCTTGACCCGCCAGGCCGCGCCCAGGATCTGATAGGCGTAGCGGGCTTCGCTGTCGGTGTCTTCCAGGTGGTTCAGGCCGCCGTAGAGCTCGACGCTGTCATCGTCCCATATGACCTCCTTGAACTTGTAGTTGACCACGAATTCCGCGCCGCGCGCCTTGTCGACGAAGGCTTCCGAGGAGTCCAGGGTGCTGCCGGCGATGTGGTTGCGATATTCCCCGCCGACGAGCGCGATGTACCAGTTGCCCGGCGACCAGTGACCGCCGAGCAACCAGGCATCGACATCGCCGTTCTCGCTGTTGCCGCTCTCGTAGTCGCTCAGCTCCGTATGGTGGAAGACCCCGCCCACCGTGACGTCCTCGTTCGGATGCCAGTTGAGCGCGGCTTCATAGCTGTAGTCGCGCTCATAGCCTGAGTACTCGGTCTCGGTGGTGAAGACGCCGTCCTCGAAGAGCGAGGTCTCGTTGCTGTGCTGGCCATCATGACTGAGCTGGTAGAGCAGGCCGACGGTGAACTCTCCGAAACCCTTCTTCCAGTACAGCGAGTTGTCCGGGCGTCCCGTGCCATGCAGACCACCATCTCCGCTGCGGCCTTCGAAGGTACCGGACGCCTCGCCACCATTGATCCAGAACCAGTCGGTGTTGACGGCCACCATGTCGTACCAGGGACCATACTGCTTGCCGACCGTGAAGCTGCCCCATTTCTCGTGTGCCGCCCCAGCGTAGAGCATGCGCTTGTAGTGAGCATCGGTGCCATCCTTGAACCAGGGGTCGAAACCCCATTCGGCCCGGATGATCGAGCTCCAGCCTTGCTGGAACTGATGCTCGTGGATCAGGCGAATCCGCGAGCCACCGTTGTAGATCTCATCGTGTGCGCCATCCTGGATCACGGCAAACGCCGCCAGGCGGCCACTGAACTCGACGCGGTCGGTATCCGTCTTGTAGACCTCGATGGCCTGAGCCATGGGGCTCATGCTCAGCAGTCCCGTGCCGAGCAGGGCTGCGCCAATCGCGTGACGCAGACGAGGGTGAGTGAGAAGGGGGATGCTGGCTGTTGTTGTAGGTTGCATCGTCATCCTGTGCATGTCTTTCCATCGGTGTGGGGAATGCCGGAGCATCCTGCTCCGGCCTCGGTCGGGTGCACGCACCCGGTTGGCAGCCAATGTCGATTCGCGTGACCGACTCGGCTGCCCTTGCCTGAGCCTTTTCTCAGGCAAAGCGGGGTCTTGATGGGCGCCGAAGCGCCCATCAGGCATGTCGTCGTGTTCAGGGTGTCAGTGGTGCGCCTGGCCCAGATCCGGGGCGAAGGCAGCCTGCATCAATTCACGGGTGTAATGCTCACGGGGCGCCTCGAAGATGGCGTGGGTACTGCCGCTTTCCACCACCTCGCCTTCCTTCATCACGATGAGGTGGTCTGACAGTGCACGCACGACCGCCAGGTCATGGCTGATGAACAGGTATGTCAGGCCATGACGCGCCTGCAGGTCGCGCAGCAGGTCGATCACCGTGACCTGTACCGAGCGATCCAGCGCTGAGGTCGGCTCATCCAGCAACAGGAATTCCGGCTTGAGCACCAGGGCGCGAGCGATGGCGATACGCTGGCGCTGGCCGCCGGAGAATTCATGCGGATAGCGATTGCGCATGCCGGGGTCGAGGCTGACCTCACAGAGTGCCTCACAGACCTGTGCGTCGCGTTGGGCGCGATTGAGCTCCGGATGATGCACGCGCAGGCCTTCGCTGATGATCTCGCCCACGGTCAGGCGCGGCGACAGGGAGCCGAAGGGGTCCTGGAAGACGACCTGCATGCGTGAGCGCAGCGGTCGCATGCCGGACTTGTCCAGCGCGGCGATGTCCACGCCATCGAAGTCGATGTTGCCCTGGCTCTTGAGCAGGCGCAGCAGGGCACGACCCAGCGTGGACTTGCCGGAACCGGACTCGCCGACGATGCCGATGGTCTGGCCACGACGGACCTCGAGATCGATGCCGCGAACCGCCTCGAAGGCGACCTTGGGGCCGAACAGCGGCCGCTTGATGGTGAAGCTGACGCGCACATCGCGTGCCGAGAGCAGCACCGGCGCATCCGCCGCCACCGCGGCCTTCTCGCCGGCCGGTTCGGCATCGATCAGCATGCGGGTGTAGGCGTGCTGCGGGTTGTCGAAGACCTCGTGGGTGGTGCCGGTCTCCAGCAGCTCGCCGTGGCGCATCACGCAGACGCGGTCCGCGAAGTGGCGCACGATGCTCAGGTCGTGGGTGATGAACAGGATCGCCATGCCGTAGCGTTGCTGCAGCGACTTGAGCAGCCGCAGGATCTGCGCCTGCACCGTGACATCCAGCGCGGTGGTCGGCTCATCGGCGATCAGCAGGTCCGGCTCGCAGGCCAGCGCGATGGCGATCATCACGCGCTGACGCTGACCACCGGACAGCTCATGGGGATAGCTGTCGATACGTCGCGCCGGTTCCGGGATGCCGACCTGCTCCAGCAGCTCCAGCGCCTTGTGACGGGCCGCGCGGCCCTTGAGGTCACGATGCAGTGCCAGTACCTCGATGATCTGGCGCCCGATGCGATGCAGCGGGTTGAGCGAGGTCATCGGCTCCTGGAAGACGGTGGCGATGCGGTTGCCGCGCAGCTCGCGCATGCGCCGCGTCGAGGCACTCAGCAGGTCTTCGCCGCGCAGGCGGATGGCGCCCTTGATCTCGGCGAGTTCCGGCAGCAGACGCAGGATGGCGGTGGACGTGACCGACTTGCCAGAACCGGACTCGCCGACCAGCGCCAGCGTCTCGCCCTTGTTGAGGGTGAAACTGACGCCCTTGACGGCGGGTACCGCGCCGTCCGGCAGCTGGAAGTCGACCTTGAGGTCATCGACTTCCATCAGCGGCGGCGTGCCCGGCGCCTCGGCCGCCAGTCCCAGGCGAGTCAGGGTGTCGGCGCGAGCCTGGTCGGCGGCGTTGCGCGCTGGCGGCAGGCTGGAGGCGGTGCCGGAGGGTGAAGGTGAAGAGGTCATGATCAGCGCTCCGGTTCAGCGAGTCTTGGGGTCGAGGGCGTCACGCAGGCCATCGCCGAGGAAGTTGAGGCAGAACAGGGTCGCGGCGAGGAAGGCCGAGGGCACCAGCAGCATCCAGGGCGCGGTCTCCATCATGTCCTTGCCTTCGGAGATCAACACGCCCCAGGAGGTCAGCGGTTCCTGCACGCCAAGCCCGAGGAATGACAGGAAGCTCTCCAGCAGGATGACCTTGGGCACCGTCAGCGTGACGTAGACGATCACCGGGCCCAGCGCGTTCGGAATCAGGTGACGCGTCACGACCTGCAGATCACGCACGCCGAGTGCATGCGCCGCCTCGACGAATTCGCGCTTCTTGAGTGCCAGCACCTGGCCGCGCACGATGCGCGACATGTCCAGCCACTCCACCGCACCGATGGCGGCGTAGATCAGGAAGATGTTGCGACCGAACACCACCATCAGCAGGATCACCAGGAACATGAACGGCAGCGAATACATGATGTCGACGAAGCGCATCATCAGGTTGTCGGTGCGCCCGCCGAAATAGCCGGAGACGGCGCCGTAGAGCACGCCGATCACCAGACTGACGAAGGTGGCGACCAGCGCCACCGACAGCGAGATCTGACCGCCATGCAGGGTACGGGTCAGCAGGTCACGGCCGTTGACGTCGGTGCCGAAGATGTGGCCGGAGGCCAGGTCCGGGCCGGTGCCGATGGCGTTCCAGTCGACCTCGTCGAGTTCGAAGGGCGTCAGCCATGGGCCGATCAGGCAGGCCAGCACGACGAGGGTCATCACCACCAGACTGCACATAGCGGCGCGGTTCTGCTTGAGACGACGCCAGGCATCGCGGGTCAGGCTGTCGCCTGCCGGTGCCGCAGGGGGCTGGCCGTCGAAGGCACTGGCAGCGCCGGTGCCGTGGGGGGCGGGAGTTGTCTGTGACATGTCAGGGCCTCGGGTCAGTCGTCGTAGCGGATCTGCGGGTCGAGCATGCTGTAGAGCAGATCGACGATCAGGTTGAGCAGCAGGATCAAGGCGCCATAGAAGACCACCGTGCCCATCACCAGGGTGTAGTCACGATTGAGCGCACCCTGCACGAAATAGCGGCCGATGCCGGGAATGCCGAAGATCTGCTCGATCACCACCGAGCCGGTGATGATGCCGGCGATGGCCGGGCCGAGGTAGGAGACCACCGGCAGCATCGCCGGTCGCAATGCATGGCGCAGAATCACCTTCCACTCGCTCAGGCCCTTGGCGCGGGCGGTGCGGATGTAGTGACTGCCGAGCACCTCGATCATGCTGGCGCGCATCATGCGGGCGATGTAGGCGATCTGCTGGATGGAGAGCGCCACCACCGGCAGCAGCAGGTTCTGCCAGGCGCCACCGTTCCAGCCGCCGGCCGGCAACCAGCCGAGCAGCACGCCGAACACCAGCGCCAGCAGCGGGGCGATCACGAAATTGGGCACCGCGATCCCCGCCAGCGCAGTACTCATCACCACGTAATCCGCCGTCGAGTTGCGCCGGATGGCCGCGATCACCCCCAGCGGCACCCCGATCAGCAGCGCGGCCAGGATCGCCCACATGCCCAGCTCCAGGCTGGCCGGGAAGCCCTGGCTGATCAGCTCGCTGACGTCGAAGTCCTTGTACTTGAAGGACGGGCCGAGATCGCCCTGTACCAGATCACCCAGATAGCGGATGTACTGCATCGGCAGCGGTTCATCCAGGTGATAGGCCGCGCGCAGGTTCTGCTCGATTTCCGGCGGCAGGCGGCGTTCGCCATCGAAGGGGCCGCCCGGGGCGACCCGCATCAGGAAGAACGACAGGGTGATCACGATCAGCAGGGTGGGAATCGCCTGCAGCAACCGTTTGAGGGTGTAGCTCAGCATCCAGTGCTCCGTTCGGGCCGCTGCCCGGGTGTGTCGTTGTTATGGGTGGTTGTCATCGGTCAGTGCGAGGAGTCGATATGCAGATAGCGACTCGGGTGAACGTCCAGCGCGTTGGGGGCCCAGCCGCTGATGGCGGGGGTCACGAGGCTGGAGGTGACGTAGTCGTAGAGCGGCAGCACCACATCGTGGTCGAGCAGATACTGCTCGGCATCGTGCAGTTGTTGCCGGCGAGCATCGTCATCGCCCTCGCGGGCCGCCGCCTCGATCAGCGCATCGTAGGCCGGTGAGCTGAGCCCGGGTGCGTTGGAGGTATTGTCGCTGCTGAAGGCGTTCAGGAAGTCGTAGGCATCGGCGATGGTGGCGATCATGCCGTAACGGCCGACCTCGAAATCGCCCAGCGCCAGATCCCGGTAATGCACCGCGGCCTCGGTATTGGTCAGCGTCACGTGCACGCCCAGCGGCTTCCACATCGCCCCCAGGGCCACGGCGATCTTCTTGTGGTCTTCCAGGGTGTTGTAGCGCAGGGTCAGCTCAAGCGGGTGGTCTGGCCCGTAGCCCGCGTCTGCCATCAGCTCGCGGGCCTTCGCCATGCGCCGGTCCATCGACCAGTCAGCGAAGTCGAAGCGCGCGCCCTGATGTTCACTCAACGCCTCGGGCACGAAATGCCAGGAGGGGATCTGGCCCATGCCGAGAATGCGCTCGGTGATCACCTCACGACGCGTGGCCAGGTTCAGCGCACGACGAATGCGCCGGTCCGCCACGGGCGAGCCCTCGCGCAGATTGAAGACATAGAAGTACTCGCCGAGGATCGGGTAGGTGTGCAGGGCCTCGGCCAGATTGTCCTGAATCCAGGCGTAGTGGCTGGCGGGTACGCCGTAGGCGATCTCGACTTCACCCGCACGGAAGCGATTGAGCGCGGCATGGCTCTCCTCGATGGGCAGGTAGACCACCTCGTCGAGAGTGACGTTCTGTGCGCCGTGATAGCGCGCGTTGGGTGTCAGCGTGATATGCGACTGCGGCGCCCATTCCTTGAGCACGAAGGCGCCCGAGGTGACCATGTTGGCCGGCCGCGTCCAGTCAGCGCCATTGGCCACGATGACATGGCGTGGCAGCGGGGCGGCTTCGCTCATCGCCAGCGTCTGCGCCAGTGTTGTCGACGGATGATTGAGCGTGATGGTGAGCGTCTGCGCATCGGGCGCGGCCACGCCGAGCTGATCCGGGGGCAGCGCGCCGGTATTCACCGCGCGGGCATTGACGATCGGGTAGTAGAGGGTCGCGTTGTGGGCCGCGGTAGCCGGTGTCAGCAGGCGGCGCAGCGCAAAGACCGCATCCACGGCGGTCAACGGCGTGCCGTCTGACCACTCAAGCCCCGCGCGCAGATGGAAGGTCCAGATCCGTCCATCGGCGGACGACTCCCAGCGCTCTGCCAGCCCGGGAATCAGCTCGCCGTCGGCGGAGTAGGCGATCAGCGGCTCGAACAGATCACGCACGATGCGTGTCTCCCAGGTGCCGCTGGTCTGTTGCGGGTCCAGCGAGCCGGGTTCGGCGCCGTTGGCGATGCGCAGGATCTGTTCGTCCTGGCTTGCGGGGCTTGTGGAGCTGGTGGATTGTGCGGCCATGGCGCTGCTGGAAGCGCTCATGGACACGGAGAGAACGGACAGCAGCAGGCCTGCGCCGAGGCTTGCCGCGCATTGCATCGAGGAAGTGGGGGACATGCGTCGACTCCTTGTCACGCCGGTGGGGCGCGACGGCATCTTCTGGTGCCATCCTTGGCAGATGCCACGCGGCTGCCCTGGTGGACAGCCGCGTGAACCCATGACATTCGAGAGAGCGGCGAGCCTGGTCAGAGGCTCAGCTGGCTCGCCTCACTCGGAGAACGAGACCCAGCGCGAGCGGTGGATATCCTCGATGTTGCCCTGCCAGCCGCTGAGCTTGGGATTCACCAGGTTGCGTGACACGTAGTAGTAGATCGGCAACACGGCGTAGTCATCCAGCGCCTTGCGCTCGGCGTCCTGCATCAGGGCCTCTCGGTCATCCATGTCGAGGGTATCGGCGGCCTTTTGCATGTCGTCATCCAGCGCCTTGTTGGAATAGGCGCCGTAATTGTTGGGCACGCCGGTTTCCAGCAGGTTGAGGAAGTTCTGGGCGTCGTTGTAATCGCCGATCCAGCCGGCGCGACCGACATCGAACTTGCCCTGGCGCATGTCCTCGTAGTGCACCGCGACCTCGGCATTCAGCAGATTGACCTTCACGCCCAGCGGCTTCCACATCGCGGCGGCGGCAATGGCCACCTTCTTGTGGTCTTCGCTGGTGTTGTAGCGCAGGGTCAGCTCCAGCGGGTTGTCCGGGCCGTAGCCGGCGTCCTCCATCAGAGACCTGGCCTTCTGCATGCGTTCATCCATCGACATGTCCTTGAAGGGCATCTCCTGGATGTCGTAGTGGTTCACGCCGGTGGGCACGAAGCTGTAGGCCGGCACTTCGCCGGTGCCGAGAATCTTGTCGGTGATGATGTTGCGGCGGATGGAGAGGTTGAGCGCCTCGCGCACCCGCGGGTCTGCCGTGGCATGGCCGTCGCGTGAATTGAGCACGTAGTAGTAGATACCTAGGTAGGGCGCGACGTGGGTGGCGTCCGACAGATTGTCCTTCAGCCAGCCGTATTGCTGGGTGGGGAATTCGCGTGCGATGTCGATCTCGCCGGCACGGAAGCGCTTCAGGGCGCTGTTGCGCTCCTCGATGGGGTAGTAGATCACCTCATCCAGCGCGACCTCCTTGGCATCGTGGAATTCAGGATTCTTGAGCGCGACGATGCGGGTCTGCGGCTGCCACTCGCTCAGCTCGAAGGCGCCGTTGGAGACCATCTTGCCGGGGTCGGTCCAGTCCTTGCCGTACTTCTCCACCACATGTTTCGGCAGCGGGTAGGCGGTGTAATGCGAGAGCTGGTCCAGGAAGTAGGGCGTCGGGCGCTCGAGGGTGATCTCGAGAGTGTGGTCATCCACGGCTCGCACGCCGAGGGTATCCGGCTCGGCCTCGCCGCTGTTGATGGCCTTGGCATTCTTGATCGGATACAGGATGTAGGCGTAATCCGAGGCGTTCTCGGGTGTCATGATGCGCTTGAGCGCGTACACGAAGTCCTCGGCGGTCACCGGCTCACCGTCAGACCACTTGCCGTCCTGGCGCAGCGTGAAGGTATAGGTCTTGCCGTCATCGGAAATCTGCCATGACTCGGCCGCGCCGGGGATGCGCTCGCCATCGGCGGCTTCGGTGACCAGCCCCTCGAAGAGATCGCCCACCACGTCATTTTCCCAGGTGCCGGAGATCTGCTGCGGGTCCAGCGAGGCCGGCTCTCCTATGATCGCCAGCTTGAGCGTATCGGCCATGAGGCCCGGGGAAGCGGCGATGCTCCCGGCCAGCAGCAGGGAGCTTGCCAGTCGCTTGAGCGCGAAGCGCTTGGGGAGGGCCGGCGCATGAGACGAGGAGTGCAGTAGTGCCATGGTAGGGAGGCTCGCTATTGTTGTTAGGGGGAATACGAGTGATGCCTTCTACCATCGAGTCTTTTCCTGTCTGCTGTCCATGTTAAAAAATGGATAGCTCATGCATGCATTCGATGATCGCCATGCAAGGCACGGAAAATCGGGCGTTCCGGGGCTGACAGCCGTTTGAATGACTTTGGTCGCAGTCGCATGGAAGGCAGGCAGCTGCCGGCTGGCGGGCAGCGTGACGGATACCCGAGAGCGTCCTTCGGCCACCTGGCCACGGATGATGGGGCGGGCATGGTCGCCACGCCGGGAAATGGCTACAATATCGGGCTTCGCGCGCTGTCGATCTGCGCAGGTGTCCAGTGGACAACGTCTCGCAGGCTGTCCCCTTCGACAGGGCTGTCGCGCCCCATTCACGCATCATCGCCTCAAGACAGGACGACCATGCAAGAGATCAATCCGATCACCAACCTCATCAAGGACCTGTCCGAAAGGGCAGAAGTCCTGAGGGGGTATCTTTGACTATGCCGAAAAGCAGGATCGGCTAGAGGAAGTCACTCGCGAACTCGAGAATCCGGATGTCTGGAATGACCCGGAATACGCGCAGAAACTCGGCAAGGAGCGTGCGTCGCTGGAGCTGGTCGTCAAGACCCTCGACGACATGAGCAACGGCCTGTCCGACTGCGCTGACCTGCTGGAGATGGCGGTCGAGGAAGAGGATGAAGGCACCGTGGACGAAGTCGTCCGCGAGCTGGATCAGCTCAAGGCCAGTCTCGAGAAGCTCGAGTTCCGCCGGATGTTCTCCGGTGACATGGATGCCAACAACGCCTACCTCGATATCCAGGCCGGCTCCGGTGGTACCGAAGCTCAGGACTGGGGCAACATGCTGCTGCGCATGTACCTGCGCTGGGCCGAGCATCACGGCTTCAAGACCGAGATCGTCGAGGCGAGTGCCGGTGAAGTCGCTGGCATCAAGTCCGCCACCATTCACATCGAGGGCGACTATGCCTTCGGTTGGCTGCGCACCGAGCTGGGTGTGCACCGTCTGGTGCGCAAGAGTCCCTTCGACTCCGGCGGCCGTCGTCACACCTCGTTCGCGTCCGTGTTCGTGTCGCCGGAAATCGATGACAACATCGAGATCGACATCAATCCGGCCGATCTGCGCACCGATACCTATCGCTCCTCCGGTGCCGGTGGTCAGCACGTCAACACCACCGACTCCGCGGTACGTATCACACACATCCCGACAGGGATCGTGGCGGCCTGCCAGACCGAGCGCAGCCAGCACTCCAACCGTGACCGCGCCATGAAGATGCTGAAGGCGCGTATCTACGAAGCCGAGATGCAGAAGCGCAACGCCGCCAAGCAGGAACTCGAGGACTCCAAGTCCGACATCGGTTGGGGCAGCCAGATCCGCTCCTACGTCCTCGATGACCAGCGCATCAAGGACCTGCGGACCGGTGTCCAGTCGAGCAACTGTGACAAGGTGCTCGACGGCGATCTCGATGACTTCATCGTCGCCAGCCTCAAGATGGGGCTCTGATCGCGAGGAGACTCGCGAACCAGCGCCCATTCGCCTCCGCCGGTATCGCCGGCGGAGGCCACGAATTCCCGAATCGCGATCAGTCCTGATGCGCTATCCCCAGGCTGATCTTGATCTGTCGTGGCTTTGGCCATGACCCTTTGATACGAGACAGGCCCCTCCATGTCGACAGAGCAGACCCCCGCCATTGATGAGCAGCAGGCCGCCGAACAGGCTCAGGAAGAGAATCGCCTGATCGCCGAACGTCGCGCCAAGCTGAGTGCCCGCCGTGAGCAGGCCGCCGCCGAAGGCAAGAGCGCCTTCCCGAATGACTTCCGTCGTGACAGCCTCGCCGCTGACCTGCAGGCGGAGCTGGGCGAGAAGGACAAGGCCGAGCTGGAGACGCTGGACCGCAAGGCCGCCGTCGCCGGGCGCATCATGCGCAAGCGTGGCCCCTTCATCGTGTTGCAGGAAGTCTCCGGCCAGATTCAGCTCTATGTCGACAAGAAGGGCCTGCCGGAAGCGCTGCTCGAGGACATCAAGGGCTGGGACATCGGCGACATCGTCGGTGCCAGTGGCCCAGTGCACAAGTCCGGCAAGGGCGATCTGTACGTCATGATCGAAAGCGCCCAGCTGATGACCAAGAACCTGCGTCCGCTGCCGGACAAGTTCCATGGTCTGTCCGACCAGGAAATGCGCTATCGCCAGCGCTATGTCGACCTGATCATGAACGAGCAGTCACGCCGCACCTTCGCGCTGCGTGCCGGCATCGTCGCCTCCATCCGCCGTTTCCTCAGTGACCGCGGCTTCATGGAAGTCGAGACGCCGATGCTGCAGCAGATTCCGGGCGGCGCGACCGCGCGTCCGTTCATCACGCACCACAATGCGCTGGACATGGAAATGTACCTGCGCATCGCCCCGGAGCTGTACCTGAAGCGTCTGGTGGTGGGTGGCTTCGAGCGCGTGTTCGAGATCAACCGCAACTTCCGCAACGAAGGGCTGTCGACGCGTCACAATCCCGAGTTCACCATGCTCGAGTTCTACTGGGCCTATGCGGACTACCGTGACCTGATCGCGCTGACCGAAGACATGATCCGCACCGCAGCCCAGGAAGTGCTCGGCACTACGCAGATCACCTGTCAGGGCAGCGAGTACGACCTGAGCCAGCCGTTCATCCAGATGACCATGCGTGAGTCGATCATCAAGTATGGCGACGGCATCACCGAAGCCGACCTGGCCGATTACGACGCCGCGCGTGCCACGGCGGAGCGTCTCGGTATCCAGGTCAAGCCGATCTGGGGGCTGGGCAAGCTCGAGACCGAGATCTTCGAAGCCGTCGCCGAGCACCGTCTCGACCAGCCGACCTTCATCACCGAGTACCCGGCCGAAGTCAGCCCGCTGGCGCGTCGCAACGATGCCAACCCGCACGTGACCGATCGCTTCGAGTTCTTCGTCGGTGGCCGCGAGATCGCCAATGGCTTCTCGGAGCTCAATGACGCCGAAGATCAGGCCGAGCGCTTCCAGGCTCAGGTGGCCGAGAAGGATGCCGGGGATGACGAAGCCATGTTCTACGACGCCGACTACGTGCGCGCGCTGGAATACGGCATGCCGCCGACGGCGGGTGAAGGCATCGGCATCGACCGTCTGGTGATGCTGCTGACCGACAGCGCCTCCATCCGCGATGTGCTGCTGTTCCCGGCGATGCGTCCGCAACAGGGCTGATCGCGCTGCTCGCCTCCCGTGGTGAGTCATCGTGACGAACTACGCTGATGGCACTTGCGACGCCTCCGATCCTCGATCGGGGGCGTCGTGGTCTCTGCAGGGCGACATTGGCTGACGACGAGCGGTGGCCGAGGCGCAATCGTCACGGATGAGGCGAGGCGGTGCTTGGCTTTGTTGCCTGCGAGCGGCCATAATGGTCGGCGTCCTGTCAGTCAGCCGTTTCATGGTGCTGAAGCTGATGACAGTATCGTCGAGGTCTACCGTGCGAGAGCGTGTGCCGGCTGTGTCGAGCCACCCACGATGGCGGTGTCCTGCCTTGGGAATTGTCCCCTGAATGTCCTGGAGAGTGCAGAATGAAGCTGCTTAACCGTTCCGCCCTGAGCGTCAAGCCGACCCAGGCGTTTGTCGACTGGATCAACTCGCTGGAATCCGAAGGTGAGGGAGGTGAGGATCTGGCGCTGGAGGATGTCAATCAGGAGAGTACCGTCTACCTGATTCCCGAGATGGACACTCGCGAAGCGCTGGATGGCTTCGTGTCCGAGCGCTGGCTGGACGTGCTGGAAAGCGAGCTGCGCGCCTGGGAGGAAGACACCCGCCATTGGCCGGAGCCGATGGACAAGGCGCTGTTCGAGCGCTTCCTGACCGTCGAGCACAGCTACCTGGCCGTTGACCTGGATGACGAGGCGCCGCTGGAAGTCTGCGAAGTGGACGACGAGCTGCTGGCGGATCTCGATTGAGTCCGTCGCGCGCCGTCTGTTGACGTGACGGCGCTGTCAGTCAGCGCGACAGGCGTTACAATGGCCTCGGGCAATGTGCTCGGGGCCATTTGCGTTCTGTGGCGGCTTTCCCCGTGGCGGCTTTCCCCTTGGTGTCTGTCACCCGGTATCTGCCACGCGGTACCTGTCACGTGGAGCGCCCTTTTCCCGACATGTCGTTTCATTTCACCTGCCGTCCATCCGCTCGGCGGCTGCCCCATTCAAGGAGATCGCGCATGAGCGTCCAGGCCCGGATAGAAAGCAAGCTAGCGACGCTCGACCCGCTGATGGTCGAGGTCGTCAACGAGAGCCACATGCATAGCGTGCCGGCCAATTCCGAGACGCACTTCAAGGTCACGCTGGTCAGCGAGCGCTTTGACGGCCTGATGCCGGTCAAGCGTCACCAGCTGTTGTACGCCCTGCTGGATGAAGAGCTCGCCGGCCCTGTCCACGCGCTGGCGTTGCATCTGTATACCCCGCAGCAATGGACGGCGCGCGGCGGTGAGATTCCCGAATCCCCCAACTGCCTGGGCGGTGGCAAGCACTGACCATGACCTCTGAACCGCAACGCCTGCAATACCTGGACGCCATGGGCCTGACCGCCTGGGTCGGTCGCTATCAGCTGCCCAATGCGCTGCCCACCGAGGCCTGTGAATGGCCAGAGCCGGTGGTGGCTGAGCCGGTGGCACCTCAGGCACGTCTGCATGCGCTGATTGAAGAGGCGCCGCAACCGACGGTGAGCTCGCCGCAGGCGGAGCCGGCTCCTGCGCGAGCACCGGGACCATCGCCTGCCGCCAGTGCGCGCGCCCTTCTGGGCATGGCGCCGGCCGAGGCCTCCGTGGCCACGGCCGTGCAGACCCGCGAGGCGACGGGGGACGAGTCAAGCAGCACGGCCTCCTGGGGGACGCCACCTACTCAGGCGACGACGGAGACAGTGGTCGAGGCGCAGGTCACGCCTCCGGCCGACCAGCCGCCGCTGCGATTCAGCGTACAGCTGGCAGCACTCGACGGACGCTGGTTGGTCATGTTGCCCGGTGATGAGGCGCCGCATCTGGAAGGCGAGGCGTTGCTGAAGGCATTGTGGCGGGCGGCAGGCATCACGCCGACGACAGACCTGACGTTCAGTCACTTCCGCTGGCCATTGCTCGCGAACCTCAAGGCCAGTGCACCGCTGGATGAGGCTCGGGAGGGATTGCGGGCCTTCCTGAATGGCCCCGCACGTCGTGATTGGCAGCCCGAGCGGGTCCTGATCTTCGGCAATCGCGAAGACTGCGCGACCCTGCGTGAGGTGCTGGGCATCACCTCCTCCTCGGGAGACGCCGAAACCTCAAGCCTGCTGGACATTCCCGTCTGGCAGGGGCCCGAGCTTGCCACGCTGGCGCGCTCCAGTGATGCCAAGCGCCAGCTGTGGCCGCTGCTGATTCGCTGGGGAAAGGCGTGGTCCCGCGGGATGACGGAAGGCATGTCGTCATGAGCGGGGCCGACGGCGAGACGGGCGCGGTGCGCAAGCTGGTGCTGGACGATGCGACGCTGGCGGCATTGCAGGCCATCGAGAGTACCCAGGCGCATGGGCTCTCCAGATGCCAGCTGGCGGATGTGCTCAGCGATGCCTCACGCTGCATTCTTGGCTGGCATGCGCCAGCCACGCCTGAGCGGCTGGCGGGATTCGTGGTACTGGCGCGCGGCCCTTTCGAGGCCGAGATCGAGGCGATCACCGTGCATGCTGACCTGCGCGGTCAGGGCATCGGGCGGGCCCTGTTGCAGGCGGCGATCGAGCGCGCCAGACAATGGCATCATGCCACGGGGCTGGAGCGCCTGTTGCTGGAGGTGCGCGCAGGCAATGACGCGGCGCGTGCGCTCTATGCGCATGCCGGATTCCATGTGGATGGCGTGCGGCGCGGCTACTACCCGGCCTTGCCTCCTGCGCCCTCGGGAACTCGCGAAGATGCGCTGCTGATGTCGCTGTCACTGGAGTGAGGTGCCGGCAGGACGTCTCTTCAGAGGCTGGCCTTCTGGGGCACATCGCAAGCGACTGCTGACAGAGACGACAACGCCGCCGACAGGAGACTGTCGGCGGCGTTGTCGTGCAAGGCCAGAGTGATCAGGCGCTCTGGGTCTCGCTCTCGTTCTCGCTGAAGCGGGCGATCAAGCCTTCCAGACGGCTCGCCCACTGGTCGCGCTCTTCCTGCAGGCGCGCATTGGCCTGACGCAGCTGCTCCAGTTCCTCGCCCTGGCCTTGCTTGGCGTCGCTCAGACGCTGGTTTTCTTCCTTCAGCTCATCGACTTCCATCTTCAGCATCTCGATGGAGTCGATCGCCTGGCCGACTTTCTGCTCAAGCTGGGTAAAGAGTTCAGTGCTCATGCTATCTCCTTGTCGGGCCCCAAGGGCTCGAGGGTGTTCGTTGAGGGCGGTAAAAGTATGCGGTGAATGCTGGTGCGATGAAGATCGGCCACCCCGGCAGTCCCTGCCGGAACGGCGCAGCGATACCCGCCTGCAGGCAGACTACGATGCTGCCTTTATCGACACAAGCGCGAAAGGTGCTTAGGCCGGTTGCTGGCGTCGATAGAGGCGTCCGTGACTGTCGCCGGCGCGGCTCTCGCGATGCAGCTGCCAGTTGGCGGGGACCTGAGGCGTCAGCTCCGCCTCGACTTCCAGATAGATCATGGCGCCATCCTTCAACCAGCCCCGCGACTCGAGCAGCTCGCAGCTCTCGGCGGCGAGTCCGAGCCGGAAGGGCGGGTCGAGCAGGACCAGATCCACGCCCTCCTCGGGCGGGGTGCCGCTCTGTAGCCAGTGGATCACGTCGGCGGTGATGACCGTCGCCGGCAGCGGGCCTTCATTGCTCAGGGTCGTGATGTTGTCGGCCAGCGCCCGAGCGACACGGCTCTCGCGTTCCACGAAGGTGACCTGGGCTGCCTCCCGTGACAGCGCCTCGAGTCCCAGTGCGCCGCTGCCGGCGAACAGATCCAGTACTCTGGCGCCACCGACATGAAAGCCGAGCCAGTTGTAGAGTGTCTCGCGAACGCGGTCTGGCGTCGGCCGCAGGCCGGGCGCCTCGATCACGGTCAGCAGGCGGCGCTTGAAACGTCCGCCGATGATTCGCAGACGCCCCGCTGGCCCTGCCTTGCCAGAGCGCGAGGGGGCTGAGGATTTGCCCCGTGCGGGGCCTTTGTGAGGTGCGCGTTTTTTCATGCCGCGAGTCTAGCATGTGCGACGCCGGATGCCGCGTGGTGCGTACCTTAAGGCCTGAAGGGATGGTAGGATGACGCCACTTTCACGAGTTCAGGACTGTCTCGCCATGTTCGGTTTTTTCAAGCGCAAGAAACACAAGGCTCAGGAGCAGCAAGCCTCCGAGCAGCAGGCCCTCGAGCAACAGGCTCTTGAACAGACACAAGATGCCACGCCCCACGAGCAGGGCTCCGGCAAGCAGGACACTGCCGAGCAGGCAGCCCGGCTAGAGGCCGAAAAAGCGGAAGCCGAGCGCCTGGCCGCCGAGGAAGCTGCCCGTGTCGAGGCTGAAAAGGCGGCAGCTGAGAAAGCCGAAGCCGAGCGTCTCGCCGCCGAGGAAGCCGCCCGTGTCGAGGCTGAGAAGGCGGCAGCTGAGAAAGCCGAAGCCGAGCGTCTCGCCGCCGAGGAAGCCGCCCGTGTCGAGGCTGAGAAGGCGGCAGCTGAGAAGGCCGAAGCCGAGCGCCTCGCCGCCGAGGAAGCCGCCCGAGTTGAAGCTGAGAAGGCTGAAGCTGAGCGCCTCGCCGCCCGCGAAGAAGAAGAGCGCCTGGCTGCCGCGCAGCTGGCCGCCATCGAGGCCGAAGAACAGGCCGCGCTGGAGCAGGCTCGCCTGGAAGAAGAGGCCCGTGCTGCCGAAGTCGCCGTGGTGGAGGCTGATGCCACGGTGGACGATGAGGATGCCCGCGATACGGCGCGCGATGGACGTGAGAAGCCGCGTCGTGGCTTCTTCGCGCGCATCAAGGCAGGTCTAGGCAAGACGCGCGCCAACCTGACCGAGGGTGTCGCCAGTCTGTTCCTCGGCAAGAAGCAGATCGACGATGAGCTGATGGAAGACCTCGAGACCCAGCTGCTGATGGCAGATGTGGGCATCGAGGCCACCACCGAGATCATCGACAATCTGACCGCGCGCATCTCGCGCAAGGAATTGAAGGAGCCGCAGGCGCTCTACGAAGCGCTGCAGGAAGAGCTGCGCGTGATGCTGGCGCCGGTCGCGAAGGATCTCGAGCTGCCGGCCAAGGGCGATGGCCCCTTCGTGATCCTGATGATCGGGGTCAACGGGGTCGGCAAGACCACCACCATCGGCAAGCTGGCCAAGCGCTACCAGAGCCAGGGCCGCAGCGTGATGCTGGCGGCGGGCGATACCTTCCGTGCCGCAGCGGTGGAACAGCTCAAGGTCTGGGGCGAGCGCAACAAGGTGCCGGTCATCGCGCAGCACACCGGTGCTGACAGCGCCTCGGTCATCTATGACGCTCTGGAAGCCGCCAAGGCGCGTAACGTCGATATCCTGATCGCCGATACCGCGGGCCGTCTGCACAACAAGAGCCATCTGATGGAAGAGCTCAAGAAGGTGCAGCGCGTGATGGCCAAGCTGGACGTCGCCGCGCCCCACGAAGTGATGCTGGTGCTGGATGCCGGTACCGGCCAGAACGCGCTGTCACAGGCCTCCACCTTCCATGAAGCGGTCAACATCACCGGCCTGACGCTGACCAAGCTGGATGGTACCGCCAAGGGTGGCATCATCTTCGCGCTGGCCAAGCAGCTCAATCTGCCGATTCGCTACATCGGTGTCGGGGAGGGAGTGGATGATCTGCGGCCCTTCGCGGCGGACGATTTCGTCAACGCCCTATTCGCGCGTGCCGGAGAGGAAGAGGATGCACGTCCGGCGGATGGCGCGGAGACACGCGAGGCATGATTGCCTTCGAGCATGTGGGCAAGCGCTATGGAGGGCGCTTCGATGCACTCGCCGGGCTCGATTTTCGCATCGAGCGTGGCGAGATGGCGTTCCTGACCGGGCATTCCGGGGCAGGGAAGAGCTCATTGCTCAAGCTGATCATGCTCCTCGAGCGTCCCTCGCGTGGCCGTATCCTGGTGGCCGGGCACGATATCGGACGCCTGCATGCCTCGCAGGTGCCTTACTACCGCCGCCAGATCGGTGTGGTCTTTCAGGACCATCAGCTGCTGAGCGATCGCAACATCTTCCACAACGTGGCGCTGCCCCTGATGATCCAGGGGGTCACGCCGCGCGAGCAGGCGCGTCGCGTGCGTGCCGCTCTCGACAAGGTGGGCCTGCTGCATCGCGAGAAGGCGCTGCCCATCGAACTCTCCGGGGGGGAGCAGCAGCGCGTGGGCATCGCGCGTGCGGTGGTCAACAAGCCAGCCTTGCTGCTGGCGGATGAGCCGACCGGCAACCTGGACCCGAAACTCTCGACCGATATCATGCGTCTGTTCGAGGACTTCAATCGCATCGGTACCACGGTGATGATCGCCAGTCATGATCTGGCGCTGATCGCGCGTCTGCACCATCGCACGCTGGAGCTTTCCGACGGTCGCCTGATTGCCGACAAGGAGGCCCGATGAGCCCTCCCCGCACTCACCACGAGTCCTCGTCCGACAAGCGCCAGGCGGGAAGAGGTCGTGCCGGCAAGGCCGCCTCGGACGCTGTCGAATCCACGGAGTCTGTCGAGCGTCAGGCGCGCAAGGGCGCGCGCTCCAGCCGGATTTCCGTCGAGAGTCGCTATCGCAGCTGGCTGCGTCATCATGGCGCCATGGCGCGTGACAGCGCACGCCGTCTGCTGGTCACTCCGGTCGCCAGCCTGCTGACCATGCTGGCGATCGCCATCGCGCTGACACTGCCTGCCGCGCTGTGGCTGGCGCTGGACAGCGCGCGCCTGCTGGACAATGAGCTCAATGACAGCGCTCAGCTCACCCTCTATCTCGAGACGTCGGTCGACGAGAGCCAGGCACTGACGCTGTCGGACTCGCTGCGCGGCGCCCCGGGCGTCGGAGGCGTACGTCTGATCACTGCCGCCGAGGGCATGCAGGAATTCGCCCAGGCACTCGATCTCAAGCGCTCACTGAGCCTGCTGGACGACAACCCCTTGCCGGCCAGCATCGTCATCACGCCGCTGGATACCTCGCCGGAATCCGTCCGCGATCTCGCCGCACGCCTCGAGGGCGAGCCGGGCGTCGAGAGTGCACGGCTGGATCTGGCGTGGCTGGAGCGTCTGCGTCAATTGAGTGAGCTGGGTCAGAAAGTGACGCTGGGACTTGCGCTACTCTTCGGACTGGGGGTGCTGCTGGTGGTAGGCAATACCATCCGGCTGTCGGTGGAGAGCCGCCGGCAGGAGATCGAGGTCGTGACCCTGATCGGTGCGACCCACGCCTTCGTGCGGCGTCCCTTCCTTTATAGCGGTGCCTGGTATGGCCTGGGCGGCGGGTTGCTGGCGTGTGGCATTCTGGCGCTTGGCGGTAACTGGTTGGCGGCACCCGTGACGGCTCTTGTACAAAGTTATGGCGGCAACTATGTGTTGCCCGCACTGGGCATCACAGGGGGTACCACGCTGCTGTTTTCGAGTACAATACTGGGTTGGTTGGGGGCCTGGATCGCGGTCGGACGTCATCTGGCGAGTATTTCTCCGCGCTGATGCCGATCTTTTTTCGCGGTTTTCCGCCAGTGTTCCCCTCCAGAAAGGTCATCAGTTACGCTCCGGAAACAATTGCGCCGGGCGTCAGTGAAGGGGCTGGTGGGTGGTTAAACGTACCGCACACCCGCTGGTGTTACGAAGCGCTACTCGTCATGACAATTGTACACGTCATGTACAGCTATTGACGGGAACCTGTCGCAACCTTCACAGTCTCACTACTTGCATGCGTGTTAGGCAACCATGGAGACATCTGCATTATGAGCACCAGTCTTCAGCCACTTGGCCACCTGTCACCGGGTCAAGATCTAAACGGCTATATCCAGTCGGTGAACCGTATCGCTGTGCTTACTGCTGAAGAAGAGCATGAGCTTGCCCTGCGGTTGCATGAAGAGAATCATCTGGAGTCGGCCCGTCGACTCGTCATGTCGCACCTGCGTTTCGTGGTACATATCGCGCGCAGCTACAGCGGCTATGGCTTGCAGCAGGCGGACCTGATCCAGGAAGGCAATGTCGGCCTGATGAAAGCGGTCAAGCGCTTTGATCCCCATCAGGGCGTTCGCCTCGTGTCCTTTGCCGTGCATTGGATCAAGGCCGAGATTCACGAGTTCGTGCTGCGCAACTGGCGCATCGTGAAAGTCGCGACCACCAAGGCCCAGCGCAAGCTGTTCTTCAACCTTCGCGGTGCCAAGAAGCGTCTGGCATGGCTGAACAATGAAGAAGTGGACGCCATCGCAGGCGACCTGGACGTCAAGCCATCGGTGGTACGCGAGATGGAAAGTCGTCTCTCGGCACACGATGCCGGCTTCGATGCGGGTCCCAGTGATGACGAGAGCTCCGCTTACCAGGCGCCGGTCAATTATCTCGAGGACCACAGTCTCGATCCGGCGGCTCAGGTCGAGCAGCAGGATCTGGAAGATGACTCCCACGGGCGTCTGCTCAAGGCACTGGCAGCATTGGATGAGCGTTCGCGCGATATCCTCCAGCAGCGCTGGTTGAGCGACAACAAGGCGACGTTGCACGAGCTGGCAGACATCTACAGTGTCTCGGCAGAACGTATCCGTCAGCTGGAAAAGAACGCCATGAAGAAGCTGCGTGAATCGATGGGTGACATGAGCGAAGGGTTCGCTGCCTGATACTCCCTCGCTGACTTCCCGCAGTAGATGAAGCCCCGCCGGTGTTCCGGCGGGGCTTCTGTCGTTGAGGGACAGTGAAACGACCGGCTATGGCAGTAGACAGTTGTATCGTGCAACAGAATGTTTCATTCTGTTGCACTACGCTAAGCGGTCATTTCCCTTCCTCATTGGTGGCTATGTGGACCCGATTACCTCGCGTCAACCAGGCACACATTCACTGTGGCGCATCCTTGGCATCAATGTCGCTTTGCTGGTGGTGTTGGGCGGGCTGTTTCTGGCGGGACAATGGTTTGATGTCCGCGAACAGGAGATGCAACGCCTCGAAGCGCTCGATACGCAACTGCACATCTCGACTGAACAGCTCGTGGCGGATGTCGCCCGCGAGATGATGGTGCTCGAGCGTGTGTTGCACGAGGAGACACCAAGGCAGTGGAGAGGCTCGCTCGAGAGTGCGCTGGGGCGTCATCCGGCGCTGGTCTCCCTGATGATGGTGCCGTTCGCCGATTATCGTGGCAGCAGCCTCAATCAGATCGGTGTCGGGCGCAGCTGCAAGTGGCAGCTCTCGCAGGCCGAGGCGCAATCCCTGCCCGGCAGAAGCAATCTGTTGTTCGGTTCGGCATTGCCTCTCGGGTCCGGACAGCCCGGCTTGCCTTTCTATCGCCATATGCAGCTCGAGGACAAGGCGTGGCTGCTGATCGGGTGCCTGGATTTCTCGGAGTCCAGAAGTCTGCTGGCCAATCCGGGGGCGGATGACGGGCAGCGCCTGCGCCTGTTCTCGACCAACGGACTGCTGCTGTTTTCCAGCCCCCAGGAGCACGCGCTGGGGGTGACGGGAAAGTTGCCGTTGCCGACGCTGGCCAACATGGGCAAGTACATCTCCGAGCGTGGCGTGCGGCGTTATCACGTGGACGGCTTTGATGGCCGTCCGCGCATGGCGGCGGGCAGTTTTATCGCACCACTCAAGCTGTTCAGCGTCGTCAGTCAGCCTGTCTCGAGCCTGTGGTGGGTCTGGTGGCAGCGTATCTGGTTCGGTCTGCTGCTGGGAGGCATCTTCCTGGTGGTGCTTGGCGTGATGATCGCGCGTGCCGAGCGGCAACGCAGTGAGCGCCACGATGAGCTGGAGGGCGAGCTCGAATCGATGGCGGCGCGCTCGCGTACTCTGGTGACCTTGATGGATAACCTGCCCGGCGTGGTGTATCGCATCGAGGTCAACACCGGCACGCTGACCTTCATCAGCAGTGGCGCCGCGGAATTGTTCGGCCGTTCAGCCGAGTCTCTGGTCGGGGCCGGCATCACCCTCAATGAGCTGATCCATCCCGAGGATCGCCCGTCCGTCGCGTCGGCGCGTCACTGGGCGATGTGCGCTCAGATGCGTCATGAACAGGTGTTCAGAATCGTCGCGGATCACGAGCGCTGGGTGCTGGACCGCAGCGTGATGATCGAGGGAGAGGAGGGCGTACGTTACTGGGAAGGCCTGCTGCTGGACATCAGCGCCCACAAGGAGTCGGAGCGTCAGCTCGACTACCTGGCGCGCCACGATGCCTTGACGGGGCTCTACAACCGCAAGGCCTTCATGGCGGCGGCGGATGAGCGGGTCGCGATCGGAGGCGTGATGATCTATGCCGACATCGATCGCTTCTCGACGGTGAATGATGGCCTGGGGCATGAGGCGGGGGATCAGCTGCTGGTCTCGATCGGTGAGCGCCTGCGGCGCATCCTGCCGCCCGGTGGCCTGGTCGCGCGTCTCGGGGCGGATGAGTTCGGCCTCTACTTCCCTCAGGTCGGCGAGCAAGCCGAGCAGATCGTGGCCGATGTCCAGCAGAAGCTGGAGCGCCCCTTCACGATTCTCGGGCGTCCCTTGATCATCAGCCTGACGGCCGGTTACTCCCTGGCCGAGGCAGATGGTGATGCCCAGGCGTTGATGCTCAATGCGGACGTGGCGCTCTATCATGCCAAGTCGCGTGGCGATCATGCCCTGCGCTGGGAGTCCTCGCTGGACAAGCATGTCGCCTCGCGCATGACGCTGGAGCAGGACCTGCGTCAGGCCATCGAGCGCCAGCAGCTCTTTCTTCACTACCAGCCGCAGCTGAACGCGGCGGGAGAGCTGCTGGGGGTCGAGGCGTTGCTGCGCTGGCAGCATCCTGAGCTGGGCATGATCTCTCCGGCCCAGTTCATTCCGCTCGCGGAAGAGACGGGACTCATCTTCCGGCTGGGGCGTTTCGTGCTGGAAGAGGCCTGCGCCCAGATGGTGCGCTGGCAGGAAAGCGGCCTTTACATGCCGCGCATGGCCGTCAACCTCTCGGCGCGCCAGCTGACCTCGGGCTATGAGCATGAAGTGATCAGCGTGCTCGAGAGTCAGAATCTCGCGCCGACGCGCCTGGAGGTCGAGGTCACGGAGACCCTGTTGATCCAGGACATGGAGGGTGGGCTCAGCGTGCTTAGAGCGCTGCGGGAGCTTGGTGTGCGTGTGGCGCTGGATGACTTCGGGCAGGGATACTCGTCACTGTCCTATCTGTCTTCCCTGCCGCTGGATGTGCTCAAGGTCGACCGCAGCTTCGTGATGAAGATGGACGCCCTGGCGGAAGATGCGTCCGAGCAAGGGCGCGGCGGTCAGGTGGCCAGCGAGCAGGGAGCCAATGAGCAGGCCATCCAGCTGGTAGGTGCCATCATCAGTCTGGGGCATTCGATGGGGCATGAGATCGTGGCGGAAGGTGTCGAGACACAGGCGCAGTTCGAGGGGCTCAAGCGATTGCGCTGCGACAGTTATCAGGGCTACCTGCTGGCACGCCCGATGACGGCGACGGCCATCGTCGAGCGCTATGGGCCTGGCAACTGAGTCTGCACGTGAAGGTGGCATGAAAAAGCCCCCGTCTCTTCGAGGCGGGGGCTTTTCTTTTGCTCAAGCGGAGGGCCGTCAGACGGCAATCCGCTCCTGGCTGCTCAGCAGCAGGTCGCGACTCAACAGTCTCCACTGTTCTTCCCAGTGCTCGGTGGGTCGCTTGCGATAGTCGCTGCGAACATACTGTCCGATGCGGCCTTCGGCACTGGCCAGCAGGAGATTGGCTGCGGCTGTCACGGTAATGGCAGGCCGCAGGCCTTCACGAGGCTCGGCCTCGCGCAGCACCTGCTTGAGCTGGGTCTCGAGACGTTCGAACAGCTGCGCCATGCGCACGCGCAGACGAGCCGTCTCCCCGGTCAGGGCATCGCCGTTGAGCAGGCGGCACAGTCCGGGATTCTTCTCGGCAAAGCCAAGCAGCAGGCTCAGGATATGGTGCACCCTGGCATGAGCCGTATCGTTGTCCTGCAGAATCAGCGCGATGCGCTCGAACAGGGTGCTCTCGATGAACTCGATCAGCCCTTCGAACATGCGCGCCTTGCTGGGGAAGTGACGATAGAGTGCAGCCTCGGAGACGCCGACCTGACGTGCCAATGCCGCGGTGGTGATACGTTTGCCGCTGTCCTCTTCCAGCATCAAGGCAAGTGCCTGGAGGATCTGTTCGCGACGTGATTGTTTTGGATTCGCCTGCGTCATGGAATCTTGTCATTTCTCGCGGCCTGCAGCGATGTGCTGCGGGCGGGTCCGTGTCCTGAGGCGTGTCGCTGGCCTCGCGCGAATCACCGGAAGTCTGGCCCCGGCTTTATGCTCTTCATGCCTTGGAGGTGTCCGGATCAGCATTGCTGATCAAGGTGCCGACACCGGCATTGGTGAAGATTTCCAGCAGGGTGGCATGCGGTACGCGACCATCGATGATGTGTGCACTGCGCACGCCCTGCTTGACGGCATCCAGCGCGCAGCTGATCTTGGGCAGCATGCCGCCATAGATGGTGCCGTCCTCGATGAGTCCATCCACCGCTTCGGTGGTCAGCCCCGTCATGACTTCGCCCTCGGCGTTCAGAAGGCCGGCGACGTTGGTCAGCAGCATCAGCTTCTCCGCCCCCAGCGCTTCTGCGACCTTGCCGGCGACCAGGTCGGCATTGATATTGTAGCTGCGTCCCTCATCGTCGACGCCGATCGGCGCGATCACCGGAATGAAGTCATTGCGGGTCAGCAGCTCGATCAGATCCGTCGAGACATGCTCGACTTCACCGACGTGACCGATATCGATGATTTCCGAGGCATTCATGCCCGGCATGTGGCGGGTGACCTTGAGCTGGCGCGCACGAATCTGGCCGCTGTCCTTGCCGGTGACGCCGATGGCCTTGCCGCCGCACTGGTTGATCAGATTGACGATGCCCTTGTTGACCAGGCCGCCCAGTACCATCTCGACCACATCCATGGTCTCTGAGTCGGTCACGCGCATGCCGTCGACGAAGCGTGATTCGATGTTCAGCTTCTTGAGCAGGGCGCCGATCTGAGGGCCGCCACCGTGCACGACCACCGGGTTGATGCCGACTTCCTTCATCAGCACCATGTCGCGGGCAAAGGAGTCGATCAAGGTATCTTCGGTCATGGCGTTGCCGCCGTATTTGACCACCACGGTCTTGCCCGAGAACTGCTGGATATAGGGCAGGGCTTCGGACAGGACCTCGACCACCTGGTGCGGGTCGCGGTTGGCGTGGCTCATCAACGTATCACTCCACAGAAATTGGGTCCGAAAGGAGAGTTCGGACGCTGTCACTCGAGACTATCACTTGCGTTACGCCTGCGCGCACCACGTCATGGAAAGAGGTGATGGCAACCGGCGCTGCCATGGGAAAGAGTCACCCGGGCTGGGGAGTCAGCGGACCGGCACGGCGGTCATCCTGCTGCCGCGCCGGTCGTTGATCGCCTGCCCGGGCCGATCAGAACGCCTCGATCAGAACGGGGCGGTGATGCTTGGCTCGGCCTGCTTCAGTGCGGCGCGGAAGCTGTCCTTGATGCGCTCCAGCGCCGCCTCTGACTTGCCTTCGAAGCGCAGTACCAGCACCGGTGTGGTGTTGGAGGCGCGGCACAGGCCCCAGCCGTCGGCGTAGTCGACGCGAATGCCATCCAGCGTGGTCTTCACGCCGTCGTCACCGAAGTCACCTTCGCTGGCCAGTCGCTCGACGATAGCGAACTTGGTCTCATCGGTCACTTCCACGTTGATCTCGGGGGTGCCCAGATCCTGCGGATAGCGTGCGAAGAAGGTGTCGGCATCGACATCCTGCTTGGCGAGGATTTCCAGCAGGCGCGCCGCGCCGTAGAGGCCGTCGTCGAAGCCGAACCAGCGCTCCTTGAAGAAGATATGGCCGCTCATCTCGCCGGCCAGGGCCGCGCCGGTTTCCTTCATGCGCGCCTTGATCAGGGAGTGGCCGGTGCGCCACATTTCCGGTGTGCCCCCCGCCTTCTCGATCACGGTGGCCAGGTTGCCGGTGCACTTGACGTCGAAGATGATGCGCGCGCCCGGTACACGTTCGATGAGGTCTTCCGACAGTGCCATCATCAGACGGTCGGGATACAGGATCTCGCCCTTGGGCGTGACGACGCCGAGGCGATCGCCGTCGCCATCGAAGGCCAGACCGATGTCCGCGCCGGTTTCCTGCATGGTTCTGATCAGGTCCTGCAGGTTTTCCGGCTTGCCCGGGTCCGGGTGATGGTTCGGGAAGTTGCCATCGATCTCCTCGAACAGCGGGATGGTCTCGACACCGAGGCGACGGATCAGCTCCGGGCCCAGCTCACCGGCCACGCCATTGCCGCAATCGACCACTGCCTTGAGCGGACGCTTGACGACCACGTCGCCGGTAATCTGATCCAGGTAGCGTTCGCGCACGTCTTCTTCACGCAGGCTACCTTCGCCTTGCGCCAGATCGCCTTCCTGCAGGCGGCGATAAAGGTCGGTGATGGTGTCGCCGGACAGGGTCTCACCCGCCAGCACGATCTTCAGACCGTTGTAGTTGGCCGGGTTGTGGCTGCCGGTCAGCATTACGCCGGAGCGGGTGCCTTCCAGGATATTGGTGGCGTAGTAGAGCACCGGGGTCGGCACCATGCCGATGTCGATGACATCACGGCCGGCATCGCGCAGGCCGGCAATCAGCGCCTTGGACAGGCGCGGGCCGGAGAGGCGACCATCGCGGGCGACCACGACGGTGGACTCACCGCGTGCCGCGGCTTCGCTACCGATGGATTGGCCGATGGCGCGCACGCCGTCTTCGGTGAGGGTCTCATCCACGATGCCACGGATGTCGTAGGCGCGAAAAATTGAAGCGGGTACCTGACTCATGGTGCATCCCTGTCGGTTGAATCAATCGTGAGAAGTCATGGCCGGCATGCCGTGCGAACACTATCGCAGCATGCCGACGGGTGCAGCTAGCAAGCGGTTCCGTCTGTCACGGAGCGCTGTCGGGTTTCGGTGGCGAGTCGTCTGCAATGCGCTGTCAGTGACGACCCGTCAATGACGACCAGAATGGCCAAAGCCGCCTTCACCGCGCTGGCTGGTCTCGAATTCCGTGACCTCGACCAGTTCGGCTTGTACTACCGGGACTAGCACGTACTGTGCCAGTCGCTCACCGGGTTCCAGCACGAACTCGCTGTCGCCGCGGTTCCAGACCGAGATCATCAGTTCGCCCTGGTAGTCGGAATCGATCAGACCGACCAGATTGCCCAGCACGATGCCGTGTTTATGCCCCAGGCCGGAGCGCGGCAGGATCATGCCGGCCAGCGCGGGGTCGGCGATATGGATCGCCAGGCCGGTACGCACCAGCTCACAGGCGCCCGGGGCCAGTGTCAGCGGGGCATCCAGCAGTGCGCGCAGGTCCATGCCGGCACTGCCGGGAGTCGCATGGTGGGGTAGCGGGTAATCGCGAACGCGCTCGTCGAGGATCTTGAGTTCGAGCCGGGGGCGGGTCATCTAAGGTGTTTCCTGGTCATCGATGGCGGAGGTCGCCATGTTCAAATTGGCGGCGCCATGGAGGGCGCCGTCTTGATGCAGTGCCAGTGCGCGCTCGAGAATCGCACGCGCCAGCGCAATCTTGGGGCAGGCTGCGATGGCCTGTTCATGCAGTCTGTCATTTGCCTGGCCGGGGTGTCGCCACACCAGGGTGGCGGCATTGCTGTCACTGCCGAACCCCAGTCCCGGGGTGCTGACGTCATTGGCCACGATCATGTCGAGACGCTTGCGTGTCAGCTTGTCGCGGGCATAGCGAAGGACATCGCGAGTCTCGGCGGCGAAGCCGACCACCAGCGGAGCGGGCTGTCCGTTGGCGCGCCGCGCCTGACTCTGCTCGGCAATGCCGGCAATGATATCGGGGTTGCGGATCAGATGGACCTGCATCTGTTCTTCGCCGACCTGCTTCTTGAGCTTGTGCTCGGCGACAGCGGCAGGTCGGAAGTCGGCGACGGCGGCGCAGCCGATGAAGACCTGGCTATCCTGCAGCGCCGCTTCGGCAGCGCCTTGCATCTGCAAGGCTGACTCGACATCGATGCGCTCGACGCCAGGCGGTGTGGGTAGGGCGACAGGCCCACTGATCAGGCGAACTCTTGCGCCCAGAGCCGCGGCTTCGCTGGCCAGGGCATACCCCATCTTTCCGGAGCTGTGATTGCTCAGATAGCGCACCGGATCCAGCGCTTCCCGGGTCGGACCGGCGGTGATGGTGATGGTCAGGCCCGCTGCCGGCAATGGTGCCGGCTCGCCCTCATCGAGCAGCTCGCTCAGACCGGCGACGATCTCTTCTGGCTCGAGCATGCGCCCGGCTCCCACGTCGCCACACGCCTGTTCGCCGCTGGCCGGGCCGAGCAGCGTCCAGCCATCGGCACTGAGCTGCCGGGCGTTGCGCTGGGTGGCAGGGTGCGCCCACATCGCCTGATTCATCGCCGGGGCCACGACCCAGCGTGCGTTGTTGGCCAGGCACAGGGTAGTGATCAGATCATCGGCACGGCCATGGGCCAGGCGGGCCATGAGGTCGGCAGTGGCGGGGGCGATGAGAATGACCTCCGCCCAGCGCGCCAGCTCGATATGTCCCATGCCGGCCTCTGCCTCAGGATCGAGCAGCGAGGTATGCACGGGATTGCCCGACAGCGCCTGCAGGGTCAACGGCGTGATGAAGGCCTGGGCACCTTCGGTCATGGCGACGCGTACCTCGCACCCGGCCTTTTTCAGCAGACGAGTGATGAGCGCCGCCTTGTACGCTGCGATACCGCCGCTGATGCCCAGCAGAATGCGCCGTCCGGCGAGTGAGTGCATGGTGTCCTGCATCCCTGATCCGTCAATGTCAAAGCTCTCGCGTTCGCCTCTACCATATCACCGTGATGCAACCTTGCGTAGCGTCGCTGGCCGGGCACGCCGTCTGTCGCGGGTGCGGACACTGACCTGTCGCGGCACGATGAGCCGCGAACCAGAAAGGCTCAGCCAGCCAGAGCGCGCGCCAGGCATGCAAGCGTTGAGAGTGACGCTGGCGGCAGTGACGGGCGAAGACCACGCTTCTCAGTCCAAATGCTGATGTCGCGTCATGCTCCTTGGCGTGTCGGTGGGCCTGCCCTGAGGCAGGCATGGCCACTCTCGTGGCGCGCCGGATGTCAGCATCACTGTCACGAGAGGAGAGTGTGCATGGGCATCAGGGAGTGGCCAATCGGGGAGCGGCCCCGTGAGAAGCTTCTGTCATCGGGGGCTGCTGCGCTGTCAGATGCCGAGTTGCTGGCAATCTTCCTGCGAGTGGGGATCAAGGGGCGTTCGGCGGTGGACCTGGCGCGCGACCTGTTAACCACCTTCGGCGGGCTGCGCCCACTGCTGGAGGCCAGTCAGCAGGACTTCTGTGCCGCGCGAGGCCTGGGAGATGCCAAGTATGTTCAGTTGCAGGCGTCGCTGGAGCTGTCCCGTCGACACCTGGAAAGCCTGTTGATGCGCGGGGCGGCATTGACCTCACCGCTGCTGGTACGGCGCTACCTCTCCTCTCATCTGCGTGATCTGCCACATGAGGTCTTCGCCGCACTCTTCCTGGATAGTCAGCATCGCGTCATTCGCTTCGAGACACTCTTCACCGGCACGCTGGATGCTGCTGCCGTCTACCCGCGCGAAGTGGTCAAGCGGGCGCTGGCGCTCAACGCGGGCGCCTTGATACTCGCCCACAACCATCCCTCCGGAGTGGCGGAGCCCAGTGATGCCGATCGTCGTATCACCCAGCGCCTGGAAGAGGCGTTGGGGCTTTTCGATATCCGGGTGCTGGATCACTTCGTGGTGGGGGACGGCGAGGTGATCTCCTTCGCCGAGCGTGGCTGGTTGTGAGCCAGGCATCGCCTCGGTCTTGTGCGACCTCTTTCGACAAGGCGCTGGGACGAGAGCAGGGGGGAAGAGAAGGAAGAAGAAGGAGCGGATGGGAAGGAGGCGCCCTGCGGATGTCCGGTCTGGTCAATTGTCGGGCCTGCCGGGTGACAGGGATTGCAAAACAGGGCGTCGATTGTGGTAATGTTGCGCCTCCCGTACCACCCACCACAGAATTCGCGACCACTCTGGCCGACATTGGCTGAGTGAAGCGTCTGGCTAAGCAAGCGTCTGTACCGATGTGACAGCTCGGGCGAAGCGTGTTGGCGAAAAAAATCCGTCTTGGGCGTGCTTTCGCGTTCCTCTTCGGGTAAAATGCTGCGCCTGCACGTTCCAGTACCCTGAAGCTTGTCTTCCGGAATGGACGTAACACACTTTGAAATCAGGGCATGAGGCGGCGCCTGCCACTTCCGGTTTGCCCGACAGGTTTTGAACAACTTAGCCAACGCAGCGGTTGGAGGCTCCAATGTCCAAAGTATGTCAGGTTACCGGCAAGCGCCCGGTGACTGGTAACAACGTTTCTCACTCCCAGCGCAAGACTCGTCGCCGGTTCCTGCCGAACCTGCACACCCACCGTTTCTGGGTTGAATCCCAGCAGCGCTTCGTCAAGCTGCGCGTCTCTACCAAGGGCATGCGCATCATTGACAAGAAGGGTATTGACGAAGTCCTCAAGGACCTCACTGCACGTGGCGAGCGCTTCTAAACACTAGAAGACAGCCCCTGTAGCAATGGCAACCGAGCCGAGGGCAACGCTCTCAATCGTTCGGTGAATGCGACTGTGGAAGGAAACTGAAAATGCGTGACAAGATCAAGTTGGTGTCAAGTGCCGGTACTGGCCACTTCTACACCACCGACAAGAACAAGCGTAACACTCCGGACAAGCTTGAATTCAAGAAGTACGATCCGGTCGTTCGCAAGCACGTGATGTACAAGGAAGCCAAGATCAAGTGATCTTGTCTCCCGCCAGCGTGCTGTCGGAACCCTCGAAAACCCGGTCCTGACCGGGTTTTCGAGTATCTGGATGTCGGAGTTCCGGCATCCTGCAACAGGGTGGCGGCTTCTGTCGTCACCCTGTTGTGCGTCTGGCGGTCAGTCGAGGAGGAAGCATGCCCGAATTACCGGAAGTCGAGACGACTCGCCGTGGTATCGCGCCATTGGTCGAGGGCCAGGAGGTCACCGAGGTGATCGTGCGTCAGCCACGGCTGCGCACGCCAGTACCGAGTGAGCTGGCGGAGTGGCTGGTGGGGCAGCGTTTCGGTGAGCTCTCGCGCCGTGCCAAGTACCTGCTGTTGCCGATCGCCGATGGCCACCTGCTCTGGCATCTGGGCATGTCCGGCAGTCTGAGGCTGGTACCCATCGGCACGCCGCCCCGTACGCATGACCATGTCGATGTAGTGCTGGGCAATGGCCAGGTGTTGCGCTATCACGACCCGCGTCGCTTCGGTTTCGTCGACTTCGTGCGCGGTGACCCGCACGCTGACACACGTCTGGCGAGGCTCGGGCCGGAGCCCTTGTCGGACGCCTTCACCGGTGAGCTTCTCTTCGCGCGCTCGCGCAAGCGACGCGTGGCGATCAAGCCTTTCCTGATGGACAACGCCAATGTGGTCGGCGTGGGCAACATCTACGCCAGTGAGGCGCTCTTCATGGCCGGCATCGACCCGCGTCGTCCGGCGGGGGAGACCTCTCTGGAGGAATATGAGCGCCTCGCCGAGGCCTCGCGCAGCGTGCTGGCGGCTGCCATCGAGCAAGGCGGTACCACCTTGCGTGATTTCGTCGGTGGTGATGGCAAGCCCGGCTACTTCGCCCAGCGCCTCAACGTCTATGGGCGAGGGGGCGAGCCCTGCCGTGAGTGTGGCCATGAGATCATGAGCCTGGTGCTCGGGCAGCGTGCCAGCTGCTTCTGCCCTCATTGCCAGAGCTAGTGCCGTTCGTGCCGGCACGGGTCAGACATGTCTCGCTGGCCCTTGATGATCACTTGACCGGAGGCTCCGTGACCGGGGCCGCCATGACGACTAGAATGGCCCCATTCGGGCGCGCCCTGTCGTCGTCCTGTCCCTTTCCCTGTCTTATGGATGATTCCCGTGACTGAACGTCTGCGCCTGAAGAAGAATGCTGATCGCCGCCTCAAGGCTGGCCATCTGTGGCTGTACTCCAATGAAGTCGATACCGTCGCGACGCCGCTCAAGAATTTCGAGCCGGGTGCCCAGGCGATCATCGAGGCCAGCAACGGCCGCGCGATGGGCGTTGCCTACGTCAACCCGAACTCGCTGATCTGCGCGCGTATCGTCTCGCGCAACCCGGAACAGCGTCTGGACCGCTCGCTGCTGGTGCATCGCTTCAACCAGGCGCTGTCACTGCGCGAGAGCCTCTATGACAAGCCGTTCTACCGTCTGGTCCACGGCGAGGGCGACCTGCTGCCGGGTCTGATCGTCGATCGCTTCGGCGACGTGCTGGTCTGCCAGCTCAACACCTTCGGCATGGAGCGACTGGCGGAAGTGATCGTCGATGCGCTCTTGAAGGTCGTCAAGCCGACCGCCATCGTGTTCAAGAACGATTCCAGCGGTCGCCGTCAGGAGCAGCTCGAGCGCAACGTCGAAGTCGTCTATGGCGAGCTGCCGGAAAGCGTGCTGCTGGAAGAGAATGGGGTCCAGTTCAGCGCGCCGGTACTGGATGGCCAGAAGACCGGCTGGTTCTATGATCACCGCGACAACCGTGCCTGGCTGAATCGTCAGGTGGCAGGCAAGCGCGTGCTGGACCTGTTCAGCTACGTCGGTGGCTGGGGTGTGCAGGCGGCGGCGCATGGCGCCAGCGAAGTGCTGTGTGTCGACGCCTCCGGTGCGGCACTTGAGCGTGTCTCGGGCAACGCCGTGCTCAACGGTGTCGAAGATCGCGTCTCCATCGCGGAGTCGGATGTCTTCGAGGCACTGACGGCCCTGCGCGCGGAAGGCGAGCAGTTCGACGTCATCATCGCGGATCCGCCCGCCTTCATCCGCAAGCGCAAGGACATCACCAACGGTGAGCGCGCCTATGCACGCCTCAACCGTGAAGCCATGCGTCTGCTGGGCCGCGACGGTCTGCTGATGTCCGGCTCCTGCTCCATGCATCTCGCGCCGGAGCGCCTGATGGATGTGGTGCGCGGCGCCGTGCGTCACCAGGACCGCCACGGTCAGGTCATCTTCCAGGGCCATCAGGCCAGCGACCACCCGGTGCACCCGTCCATCCCCGAGACCTCCTACCTCAAGGCGCTCGGTGTGCGGGTCTATCGCGACTGAGATCGAGTCTCGGGTCGCGACCAGGAGCGCGATCGGTATCGCGAGCGATGAACGTGTCCTTTGACACGAACGACAACGCCGCCCTTCGGGGCGGCGTTGTCGTTGATGGCTTCCGTAGCGCCCGGACTCTGATAGTCTGACGGCATGTATCGACGACTGACATCCCATCACAATCTCGTGCTGCTGGATCACTGGCGCAACCTTCTGGAAAGCGAAGGTATCCCGTGCGAGCTGCGCAACCGTCTGCTGGGTTCGGCAGCCGGGGAGTTGCCCGTCAACGATTGCGAGCCGCAATTGTGGGTTGCCGAGCACAATCTCGTCCGCGCTCGCCAGCTGCTGGCGCATATCGAGGCCGCGCCTGCGCAGCCGGATTGGCAGTGCGCCTGCGGGGAGCGCCTCGAAGGCAGCTTCAGTGAATGCTGGTCCTGCGGTGCCAGTGCGCCCATGCGTGATGATGCAGGGCCCCGCGAGCAGGATGACGACACGGAGTTCGTGGCATGACGGACGTACAGGCATCGGAGACCGTCATCGGCAACACGGCCCCCTTGCGGGAAACCTGTGAAGGGTGGGCGCTGCCGTCTCCCTTCCTGCTGCCGATCGCGGTAAGTGTCGAGGCGCTGGATGGCTATGGCCATGTCAACAATGCCGAATACGTGCGCTGGCTGGAGAGAATCTGCTGGGCGCATTCCGAAGCGTTGGGGCTGGGCCTTGAACACTATCGTGCCCAGGATCGTGGCATGGCGGTGCATCGTCACGAGATCGACTATCTGGCCAGCGCACGGCTTGGCGATTCGCTGATGCTGGCCACCTGGCTGGTGGCGTGCGATGGCCGCCTGAGCCTGACGCGCCGCTTTCAGCTGCGTCGTTGCTCGGATGGCCTGACGCTGTTGGAGGCGCGCACGCGCTTCGTCTGCATCGAACTCTCGAGTGGGCGAGCCAGACGCATGCCCGAGGCTTACCGTGAATGCTATTCGGCGGCGCTGGTGAGCGAGGATGCTGCCAGCCAACGATGATTCCCTGCATTCCACTGCATTGCTGTCGTGTTTTGGTGAATCTTGCTGGCATCTGATTGGCGCGACGCTGACGAGTCTGCTGTGCTTGTAGGAGGTGTCGAGATGACATCGCCGTATTCCGCCAGCAGTGAAAGGAGCTCGTCATGCAGATCGCCGTGCCGAAGGAAATCAAGAACCACGAATACCGTGTCGCTCTGACGCCCGCCGGGGTGCGAGAGCTGATTGCCCATGGCCATGACGTCATCGTCGAGCGTGGTGCGGGTGAGGGCAGTGGGTTCAGTGACGCCGAGTACCAGGGGGTCGGGGCTCGTCTTGAATCGGATGTCGAGCAGGTCTTTCGTGAGGCCGAGCTGATACTCAAGGTCAAGGAGCCTCAGCCGGCCGAGGTGGCGCGTCTCACCAGCGGCCAGACATTGTTCACCTACCTGCATCTGGCCGCCGCCCGTGAGCTGACCGAAAGCCTGCTGGATAGCGGGGTGACCGCGATTGCCTACGAGACCATCACCGACACCGCCGGTGGTCTGCCGCTGCTGGCACCCATGAGTCGCGTTGCCGGGCGCATGGCGATCCAGGCCGGCGCGCATGCGCTGGAGAAGGCGCAAGGCGGGATGGGGGTGCTGTTGCCCGGTGTGCCTGGCGTGCCACCGGCGCGGGTCACGGTGATCGGCGGCGGTGTGGTCGGGGAGAACGCGGCGCGCATGGCGCTGGGGCTGGGTGCCGAGGTGGTGATTCTCGATACGTCATTGAACCGCCTCGAGACGCTGGATCACCGCTATCAGGGACAGATTCGTACGGTCTATTCGACGTCCGAGGCGCTGGATGAAGCGGTACGCCATTCGGCATTGATCATCGGGGCCGTGCTCGTGCCCGGTGCCGCGGCCCCCAAGCTGATCCGTCGCGAGCATCTGCGCAACATGATGCCCGGTGCGGTACTGGTGGATGTCGCGATCGATCAGGGCGGATGTTTCGAGACCAGTCGCGCCACGACCCATGCGGAACCGACCTATCTCGTCGATGGTGTCGTGCATTATTGCGTGGCCAACATGCCGGGGGCCGTGGCGCGTACCTCGACCCAGGCACTCACCAGCGCGACGCTGCCTTATGTGGTGAAGCTCGCCAATGGCGGCTATCGCAAGGTATTGCGGGAAGATCGTCACTTCGCGGCAGGCCTCAACGTGCATGCCGGCCAGCTGACGATTGCGGAAGTCGGCGCTGCCTTCGGCATGCCGGTGATCTCGCTGGAAGATGCCCTGGCAAAGGGCTGACACCTGCCGGCGGGTACATGGGGTGCATGGGGCGCTGGTCGTCTGTCCGGCCCTTACGAAGGCCATGCCCCTCAGGGTAAGATGAGCGCAATGCAGCGGCAGGACATGGCGGGTTCATCGCATCGTGATGCGCGCCGTCGTGCCCTGTCGTGATTCATTGTGAGCAGGTCCCGCCAAGTGGCACGCTCCCCGACTCAGACGCCCAAGAAGTGCATCCATGACCAAGACCCGCGTTCTTACCGGCATCACGACCACCGGCACCCCTCACCTCGGCAACTATGTCGGCGCCATCAAGCCCGCCATCGAGGCCAGCCAGGACCCGACGGTCCAGTCCTTCTATTTCCTCGCCGATTTCCATGCTCTGATCAAGTGTCAGGACCCGAAGCGCGTGCAGGAATCCCGCCGTGAGATCGCCGCCACCTGGCTGGCGCTGGGGCTGGACACCGACAACGCCATCTTCTATCGCCAGTCGGATGTGCCGGAGATTCCGGAGCTGATGTGGTTGCTCAACTGTGTCTGCGCCAAGGGCCTGATGAATCGTGCGCATGCCTACAAGGGCGCCGTGGCCGAGAACGAGGAAGCGGGCATCGAGGACGTGGATCGTGGCATCAGCATGGGGCTGTTCAGCTATCCGGTGCTGATGGCGGCGGACATCCTGATGTTCAATGCCCACAAGGTGCCGGTGGGGCGTGACCAGATCCAGCATATCGAGATGGCGCGTGACATGGCCGGGCGCTTCAACCACCTCTTCAAGGGCAACTACTTCACCATGCCCGAGGCGGTGACCGACGAGAAATCCCAGCTGCTGCTGGGCCTCGATGGCCGCAAGATGTCCAAGAGCTACAACAACACCATTCCGCTGTTCGGCACCGAGAAGCAGCTGCTCAAGAGCGTGCGCAAGATCAAGACCAATTCGCTGGAGCCGGGGGAGCCGAAGGACCCGGATACCTGTTCGCTGTTCCAGATCTATTCCGCCTTCGCCACCGAGGCGGAAGTCGCCGCCATGCGTGAGCAGTACGCCGCCGGCATTGGCTGGGGCGATGCCAAGAATCAGCTGTTCGAATACCTGAACGACCATCTCAAGGCGCCGCGTGAGCGTTACGTCGAGCTGATGGAAGATCCGGCACATGTCGAAGCCATCCTCAAGCGTGGTGCCGAGCGTGCGCGCGATGAGGCCGCGCCGATGATGGAGCGCCTGCGTCGTGCCGTCGGTCTGGGCAACTTCGTGTAATCTCGAGGACACCCCGCACAGCCCGGCACCAGACGCCCGCCATCGCTTTCGATGGCGGGCGTCGTCGTCTGGGAGGTGAGCTGACGGGGGTGACTTATATTCCATGGCGGAATGGATGGCGTGCTGAAAATTCGTTCACAGCTATAAGGCAACGCGTTAGGCTTGCCGCATTGATGAACGCGACATGACGACTTCGTTCAAGGAGCAAGACATGAGTCACGATGCGATACCCGGCAAGGCCAGCCAGTCCGGCCTGCCGACGACCGCCATCAACCCGAAGGCCATTCTGGCCGGAGGCTTGCTGGTGGTGGCTGCCATCCTGCTGGGGATGGTGTCCGGCTGGCGCCAAGGCTTGCTGCTGCTGGTGGGGGGCGCGCTGGGCGTGGTGCTCTACCACGCGGCCTTCGGCTTTACCTCCGCCTGGCGAGTCTTCATCACCGAGCGCCGAGGACGCGGCCTGCGTGCCCAGATGCTGATGCTGGCGATCGCCGTGGTGCTGTTCTTCCCGGTGCTGGCCTCGGGCAGCCTGTGGGGGCAGGAGGTCTCCGGCTTCGTCTCGCCGCTGGGTATCTCGGTGGTGGTCGGTGCCTTCCTGTTCGGGCTCGGCATGCAGCTGGGCGGCGGCTGCGCCTCGGGCACGCTGTTCACCGTCGGTGGCGGCAATGCGCGCATGGTGATCACCCTGATCTTCTTCTGCGTCGGCTCGGTGATCGGCACCGCGCACTTCAGCTGGTGGCAGAGCCTGCCGTCGCTGCCCGCCGTCTCGCTGGTGGACAGCTTCGGCGCGCTGGGTGGCATCATCGTCAGCCTGGTGCTGTTCGCCATCATCGTGGTGGTGACACGCACGCTGGAGAAGCGCCGTCACGGTGAGCTCGAGAAGGCCGCCGTGACCGACAGTCAGCCGCGTGGTCTGTCACGCTTTCTGCGGGGCCCCTGGCCGCTGCTGGCGGGTGCCGTGGCGCTGGCGCTGCTCAACTTCGTGACGCTGGCGCTGGCTGGTCGTCCCTGGGGCATCACCTCGGCCTTCGCGCTGTGGGGCACCAAGGCCTATACCGCGCTGGGCTTCGATGTCAGTGACTGGGGCTACTGGCAGGCGGCGGGCAATGCCAAGGCACTGGCCGCACCGCTCTATCAAGACATCACTACGGTGATGAACATCGGTATCGTGGTGGGGGCGCTGGCGGCGGCGCTGCTGGCCGGCAAGTTCGCGCCGAAGTGGAACATTCCGCTGCGCTCGGTGGTGGCTGCCGTGCTGGGTGGTCTGCTGCTGGGCTATGGTGCGCGCCTGGCCTTCGGCTGCAACATCGGTGCCTACTTCGGTGGCATCTCCTCCGGCAGCCTGCATGGCTGGCTGTGGCTGGTGATGGCCTTCGCCGGCAACATGCTGGGCGTGAAGCTGCGCCCGTTCTTCGCGCTTGCGCCGCGCAAGCCGGCATCGCGTGCCGATCTGGCCTGAGCCATTCCCCGCACGTGATCGCGAACGCCTCGCTCCTTCCCCGTCAGGGGGATGAGCGGGGCGTTTCTCGTCATGCAGCACCCTTGTCTGCGCAACGCACGCCGACCCTGCACAGGCTGCCGGAGATAGCACTGCGCGTGCTATCATCATGCCTTGTTCGCACGTGGAAACTGCACGTCGAAAGGTCCCTCGGACGCCCGGTTGCCAGCAGGTCTTCTGCGGTGCTTCAGCGGGCATGCTGCGCGTGTCTGCCGGCATGCCGAAAAGCTTGCCGAGCGTGAGGTCGTCCCCACTGATTCAAGAGTCTCGCCATGACGGATACTTCCAAGCGCGCCCTGTACGTTCCCTACGCCGGCCCGAGCCTGCTCGAGATGCCGCTGCTCAACAAGGGCAGCGCCTTCAGCCTCGAGGAGCGTGTCAGCTTCAATCTGATGGGCCTGCTGCCGCAGAATGTCGAGAGCATCGAAGAGCAGGTCGCGCGCGTCTACAGCCAGTATCAGCAGTGCGCCACCGACCTCGACAAGCACATCCTGTTGCGCTCGGTGCAGGACGACAACGAGACCCTGTTCTTCCGCGTGATCGAGGAGCACCTCGAGGAGATGATGCCGATCATCTACACCCCGACCGTCGGTCAGGCGTGCGAGGAGTTCTCCAACATCTACCGCAACCACCGCGGCCTGTTCATCTCCTACCCGGACCGCGAGCACATGGATGACATCCTGCGCTCCGCGACCAAGGACAACGTCAAGGTCATCGTCGTCACCGATGGCGAGCGTATCCTGGGCCTGGGCGATCAGGGCATCGGCGGCATGGGCATCCCCATCGGCAAGCTGTCGCTGTACACCGCCTGTGGCGGCATCAGCCCGGCCTATACCCTGCCGATCTCGCTGGATCTGGGCACCAACAACCAGAAGCTGCTCGACGACCCGCGCTACATGGGCTGGCGTCACGAGCGCGTCACCGGTGATGACTACAACGCCTTCGTGGCCGAGTTCATCACAGCCGTGAAGCGTCGCTGGCCGAAGGCCATGATCCAGTTCGAGGATTTCGCGCAGGCCAATGCCATGCCGCTGCTCGAGCGTTACCGCGATGAAGTCTGCTGCTTCAATGACGACATCCAGGGCACCGCCTCCGTCGTGGTCGCGACCCTGATGGCGGCCTGCAAGGCCAAGGGCGAGAAGCTCTCCGATCAGCGCGTCACCTTCCTGGGTGCCGGCAGTGCCGGTTGTGGCATCGCCGAGATGATCGTGGTGGCGATGGTCAAGGAAGGCATGGACGAGGCCGAGGCCCGCAAGCGTGTCTTCATGGTCGATCGCTTCGGCCTGCTGACCAGCGACATGGAAGGCCTCTACGACTTCCAGAGCCGTCTGGCTCACGACGTCGAGAGCGTGGCCGACTTCGGTGACCGCGGCCTGCTGGATGTGGTCAAGGCCGCCAGGCCGAGCGTGCTGATCGGTGTCTCCGGCCAGCGTGGCCTGTTCAGCGAAGACGTGATTCGTGCCGTGCAGGCCGGTTGCGAGAGCCCGCTGGTGATGCCGCTGTCCAACCCGACCTCACGCGTCGAAGCGACACCGGCGGAAGTCATCGAGTGGACCGACGGCAAGGCACTGGTCGCCACCGGCAGCCCGTTCGCGCCGGTCGAGCACAACGGCCACACCCACGCGATCGCCCAATGCAACAATGCCTACATCTTCCCGGGCATCGGTCTGGGTGTGCTGGCATCCAGCGCCTCACGCATCACCGACAACATGCTGATGGCCGCGGCCAATGCGCTGGCCAACAACGCTCCCATCGTCCTGAAGGGCGAGGGCGCGCTGCTGCCGTCACTGGGCGACATCCAGGACATCAGCCGTCAGATCGCCTTCGACGTGGCACGTCAGGCCCAGGCCGATGGCGTGGCGCTGACCTCCAGCGATGAGATCATCCAGGCCAACATCGAGAAGAACTTCTGGCAGCCGCGTTACCGCGCCTACCGTCGCAAGGCGTTCTGATCGCGCCTGCGTCTGACCCGTCAGTGAGCGCATGAAGCAGATTGCCTGAAACAGGTTGCCTGAAACAGAGTGTGCAAATGAAGAAGCCCCCGCAGGCCATGCCTGCGGGGGCTTTTGTATTGCTGTCAGCGCTGCGGTCAGCGGCTGGCGGGTTACAGCATGCCGCGCAGCACGTAGTGGAGGATGCCGCCGTGGCGGTAGTACTCCAGCTCGTTGTCAGTATCGATGCGGCACAGCGCCTCGATCTTCTGCTCACCCTTGTCGCTCTTGAAGGTGACCTGGACCTTGCCGCCGGCCGTCAGGTCATTCAGACCGCTGATGCTGATTTCCTCATCACCGGTCAGGCCGAGAGACTGGCGACTCTCACCTTCGGGGAACTGCAGCGGCACCACGCCCATGCCGATCAGGTTGGAGCGGTGGATACGCTCATAGGACTCGGCAATCACCGCACGTACGCCCAGCAGCAGGGTGCCCTTGGCGGCCCAGTCACGTGAGGAGCCGGTGCCGTACTCCTTGCCCGCGACCACCACCAGTGGCGTGCCTTCCTCGGCATACTTCATGGCGGCATCGTAGATGGCCATCTGCTCGCCGGAGGGCACGTGGCGTGTCTCGCCGCCCTCGACGCCATCGAGCATCTCGTTGCGGATGCGCACGTTGGCGAAGGTGCCGCGCATCATCACCTCATGGTTGCCGCGACGTGAGCCATAGGAGTTGAAGTCCTTGACCTCGACGCCGTTCTCCTTGAGGTAGCGACCCGCCGGGCTGTCCGGCTTGATGGCACCGGCCGGTGAGATGTGGTCAGTGGTCACCGAGTCGCCGAGCATGGCCAGCACGCGAGCGTTCTCGACGTCCTGCACGGCCTTTGGCTCGCGCTCCATGCCTTCGAAGAACGGCGGATGCTGGATGTAGGTGGAATCCTTCCACTCATACACCTCGGCTTCCGGTACCTCGATGGCCTGCCAGGTCTCGTCGCCGTCGAAGACTTCAGCGTACTCCTTGCGGTACATCTCGGTGCGTACCTGTTCGACGGCCGTGGCGATTTCCGCCTGGGTGGGCCAGATGTCCTTGAGGAAGACATCGTTGCCGTCGTTGTCCTTGCCCAGCGGCTCCTTGGAGAGGTCGGTGCGCACGGTGCCGGCGAGGGCGTAGGCCACCACCAGGGGCGGTGACGCCAGCCAGTTTGTGCGGACGTTGGGATGCACGCGACCCTCGAAGTTGCGGTTGCCCGACAGCACCGAGGCGACCGTCAGGTCACGCTCGTTGATGGCGGCTTCGACAGGGTCCGGCAGCGGGCCGGAGTTGCCGATGCAGGTCGTGCAGCCATAGCCGACCAGATTGAAGCCCAGCTCGTTGAGGTCATCCTGAACCCCCGCCGAGGCGAGATAGTCGGTGACGACCTTGGAACCCGGTGCCAGAGAGGTCTTGACCCATGGCTTGGTGCGCAGGCCTTTCTCGCGCGCCTTGCGGGCCACCAGGCCTGCCGCCAGCATCACGCTGGGGTTGGAGGTGTTGGTGCAGGACGTGATGGCGGCGATGACCACGTCCCCGTGATCGAGACGGAAGGTCTCGCCGTCCAGCTCGCTGTAGTCGGTATCCTTCTCGTAGCTCTGCTCGACATCGACGGCGGTCTGGCCACCCTCGGACAGCCACTTGCCGTCCTCGACCGCGGGAATCTGACCCAGCTGGTCATCGAGGATCTTCTCGAAGGTCTGCTTGATGTCGGTGAGCGCGACGCGATCCTGCGGACGCTTGGGGCCGGCCAGAGAGGCGACGACCTCACCCATGTCCAGCTCCAGGGTGTCGGAGAAGATCGGCTCATGGCCCGGCTCACGCCACAGACCCTGCTCCTTGGCATAGGCTTCGACCAGCGCGACCTGTTCATCGGAGCGGCCGGACAGACGCATGTAGTTGAGCGTCTCGTCATCCAGCGGGAAGAAGCCGCAGGTGGCACCATATTCCGGCGCCATGTTGGCGATGGTCGCGCGGTCCGCCAGTGGCAGGTCGTCCAGGCCATCACCATAGAACTCGACGAACTTGCCGACCACGCCACGGCTTCTCAGCATCTGGGTGACGGTCAGCACCAGGTCCGTCGCGGTGATGCCTTCGTTGAGCTTGCCGGTCAGCTTGAAGCCGACCACTTCCGGAATCAGCATCGAGACCGGCTGGCCGAGCATCGCGGCTTCCGCCTCGATCCCGCCGACACCCCAGCCCAGCACGCCCAGGCCATTGATCATGGTGGTGTGGGAGTCGGTGCCGACCAGGGTGTCAGGGTAGGCGAGCGTCTTGCCATCTTCCTCGCGGGTGAAGACGGCGCGACCGAGATATTCCAGATTTACCTGGTGGCAGATGCCGGTACCCGGCGGGACGACGGAGAAGTTGTCGAAGGCCTGCTGGCCCCAGCGCAGAAACTCGTAACGCTCGCGGTTGCGCTCCATCTCGATGCGCACGTTGTCCTTGAAGGCGCTCGGGTCGCCGTAGTGATCCACCATCACCGAGTGGTCGATGACCAGATCCACCGGGGTCAGCGGATTGACCTTCTCGGGGTTCGCGCCCAGTGTCTTGACGGCGTCACGCATGGAGGCCAGGTCGACGACCCCGGGCACACCGGTGAAATCCTGCATCAGCACCCGGGCCGGGCGATAACCGATCTCATGAGTGCTGGAGGCGGTCTTCTGCCAGTCGGCCAGCGCCTTGATGTCGTCCTTGGTGGCAGTGTCACCATCCTCGAAGCGCAGCTGGTTCTCCAGCAACACCTTGAGCGTGAAGGGCAGTCGCGTCAGGTCGCCAAGCGACTCGGCGGCCTTCTTGAGCGAGTAGTAGTGATATTGCCTGTCTCCGACCTGCAGTTCGGAGAGGGTATTGAGCGAATCCAGTGACTGAGAGCGCTGGGAACCCATGATTCTCCTCCTTGTCGTTGTCTTCACCGGCCAGACTGCTGATGTGTCATCCAACAGGTGCGTCAGGTGCCTTGGCCGGCTGCGACGCGTCGCCTGAGAGCGACTGCCAAATCGCGGGATACTGCCTATATAAGGCTATGGTCATCATCTGACCGGAATTCAAGCGCCTGCTTGCTTGAGGATAGTGCGCAGTGAGGAACCCCGCGTCGCGTTCGCTGCCATAGAGACGGATGAGAGACATCGTGAGGGAGGTGAGCATGGCGCTCATGGCTCGTGGACTGTCAGCCGCTGGCAAGGCTTTCGCCGCGATCAATCGCATCTCTCACATGACATGACGGAGGTTGGCATGAGTGATCAAGGGCGTGAGCCGGGTGAGTTGCCGGAAGATGACGAGGTACTGGATGCTGCCGTCGAGCAGTGGCTGGCGGAGCATTCCTCGGGGCAGTCCGATGAGTGGCCGGGGCATGAGCTGCTCGAGGACAAGCATGAGGGCGTGACCAGTGAGGCGCTGCACGAGGCGGAAATCAACTGCCCCTACTGTGACACGCCCTTCACGGTGTTCCTGGATCTGGACGAGGGCAGTCTGACCAACATCATCGACTGCGAGCGCTGCTGTCAGCCGATTCAGGTGCGCCAGCAGGTGGACCCCGTCAGTGGTGAGCTGGACGGCCTGGATATCGGCCAGGACGATGACGTGCTCTGACCTCGGGGGCGATCTCAGACGCGATCTCAGGTGCCCTGATTCAGCGCATCTGCCCCGAATCGCGCCGCAAGAGCGAGAATCCCGAGCAGCGCACAGGAGATACTGTATTCTGTTTCAGAGGTCACTTATGATTCCGGCGCAGCAGGCATCGTCATCGAGCTTTCATAGGCAAACTCTATGATGGTGATTGCGCCAAACATTTGGCATCTGCCACCTGAGGCGATTAGTCTGTGTGGCGATTCATCACGAAGGCGGCTTTGCGCCTTCCATCATCATTTCTCAGGAGATCACCATGAGCGTATTGGTCGGACGTCAGGCCCCGGATTTCGAAGCCGCAGCTGTGCTGGGCGACGGTACCATCGTCGACAACTACAAGCTGTCTGATTCCAACGGCAAGCTGCGTGTGCTGTTCTTCTGGCCGCTGGACTTCACCTTCGTTTGCCCGTCTGAAATCATCGCCCACGACAACCGTCTGGCGAAGTTCAAGGAACTCGGCGTTGAAGTCATCGGTGTTTCCATCGATTCCCAGTTCACTCACCACGCATGGCGCAAGACCTCTCCGGACGCTGGCGGCATCGGTGAAGTCGGCTTCCCGATCGTGGCTGACGTCAAGCACGAAATCGTGCAGGCCTTCGGTGTCGAGCACCCGGAAGCTGGCGTCGCACTGCGCGCGTCCTTCCTGATCGACGAAGACGGTGTCGTTCAGCACCAGGTCGTCAACAACCTGCCGCTGGGCCGCAACGTCGACGAGATGGTCCGCATGGTCAAGGCCCTGCAGTTCCACCAGACCAACGGCGAAGTCTGCCCGGCAGGCTGGGAAGAAGGTCAGGAAGGCATGAAGGACACCGCGGAAGGTGTCGCCAAGTACCTGGCAGGTCACTCCAGCAGCCTGTAAGTCGCTGCCTGGTAGCGATCAGCCGCGTCATCGCTGACTGATCGAGCGTCCGCCTTTCGACACCCTCCCATGAGTGGCTCGACTGGCAGGCGAACCGGAAGCCGTCGCCCCTGGCGGCGGCTTCCGTGTATCTGAGGCTAGCGTCATAAGCTTCTGCGATGCCGGTCTGAGCGCAGTGCTGAAAGCTCGGCGCGTCTGCGCTAATCTGCGCAGTCCCTGTTCACCATCCACTCCGTGTCCTGAGCCATGCCGATCGCAGACGCTGTCCGCATCGCTCAGTACATAGATCATCAGTCGTCACCCGGCGTCTGGTGAATTTTCCGCCTTCATCTGTCCTGAGGTCATCCATGAGCAATGTCCGTCACGAACGTCTGATCATCCTCGGCTCCGGCCCGGCGGGTTACACCGCTGCCGTCTATGCCGCGCGTGCCAACCTCAAGCCGCTGCTGATCACCGGCATGCAGATGGGTGGCCAGCTGACCACCACCACCGATGTCGACAACTGGCCGGGCGATGATGCCGGCGTGCAGGGACCGGAGTTGATGGAGCGCATGCGCCGTCACGCCGAGCGCTTCGAGACCGAAGTCCTGTTCGATCACATCAACGAAGTGACTCTCGGCGAGCGTCCGTTCCTGCTCAAGGGTGACAACGGCAGCTACAGCTGTGATGCGCTGATCATCGCCACCGGTGCCAGTGCACAGTATCTGGGCCTGCCGAGCGAGCAGCAGTTCATGGGCCAGGGCGTCTCGGCCTGCGCGACCTGTGATGGCTTCTTCTATCGCAATCAGGAAGTCGTGGTGGTCGGTGGCGGCAACACCGCGGTCGAGGAAGCGCTGTACCTGTCCAACATCGCCTCCAAGGTCACCCTGGTGCACCGTCGCGACAGCCTGCGCGCCGAGAAGATTCTGCAGGACAAGCTGTTCGACAAGGTCGAGAACGGCAACATGGCGGTGGAATGGCACCACACGCTGGATGAGGTGCTGGGTGACAACTCCGGCGTCACCGGCGTGCGTCTGCGTCATGTCGAGAGTGGCGCCACCAAGGAGCTGAGCTCGATGGGGGTGTTCATCGCCATCGGCCATCGTCCGAATACCAGCCTGTTCGAAGGCCAGCTGGAGATGCAGGGCGGTTATCTCAAGGTCCAGTCCGGCCTGGAAGGCAATGCCACCCAGACCAGCATCCCCGGTGTCTATGCCTGTGGTGACGTGATGGATCACGTCTATCGCCAGGCGATCACCTCTGCCGGTACTGGCTGCATGGCGGCGCTGGACGCCGAGCGCTATCTGGATGGTCTGACTGCCTGAATGGCCTGACCCTCCGCGCTCGCGTCTCCTGACAGGCCGTCAGGGAGGCACGCACAAGAACGGCCCCGTGGCATGCGCTGCGGGGCCGTTCTGCGTTTTGATCACAGGTGCCAGTGCTCGCTTCAGTAGTGAGGAGGAAGCTCATCGGCAGGCGACAGTGAGTCGGTCTGTGTCCGTTCACTGCCAGATTCGCGCAATTGGCGCAGCTGCGCGCTCATCAGCGCGGTGAGGCGCTCGAGCGTCTCTATCTGGCGTTGCTGGGCAATCACGGTGCGATCCAGCGTCTCCAGCCAGTCATCCTGGTGGGCCAGGCGGCTTTCGAGCGCTTCCAGGCGTGCTTCCAGCCGAGCATCGCCGGGGAGATCGGTCGGGGTCGACATGCGCTATGAACTCCTGAAGAGAGGTGTCAGTCCCGGTGGGCGAGTCAGTGGCGTGAGGATACCACCAGCCACAAGCGGACCGACAAGGGTTGAGGGGAGGCACGTGGTGGCATCAGACGCATTCTGGTGAGGCGTGTTAGACTGATATCGGTGTGTTCTGCCTTCTTTTCGCGCAGTGCACCTGTTGACGGCACCTGCCAGTTTCGCCTCTGGCACTGACATGGCTGCCGGTTCCATCGACTGATGTGGGGAGACTCGCATCATGAGCCACGACGTGGCCAGGCTGACACCGAGTGTCAGTCACAGCCACGGGCATCGCCGTGAGGCGTTGCGTTCAGGCAGAGGTCCGACGACTGACGGTCGCATCGCGTGTCGTCATCCTCCCGGATTCTGCCCTTGCTGCGGCGTCTGGCAGAACATTCTGATATGGATCATCTGAAGTACCCCCTTCTGCCTTGTCGCGTTCCACCTTAATCCATTGCTTAGAGAGTTTATCTTGATGAGTTCCAAATCGTTCTTCCGTTGTTTCATCATCAGTCTGTTGCTGGCATTGCCGGCACCGTTGCTGATTGCCGTCTTCATCACCCTGACCGGCGGCGAGCTGGCCGACACGCTGTCCACGGCACTCAGCGTCGAGGGCTTTGAACTGGCCTACGCCGCTGCTGCCGTCGCCGTCTTCATTCTGCTGCTGGTCGCCACCCTGGCCATTCCGGTGCTGACACCGCGTTCCGCGGCGCTGGCCGAAGTCGAGGACGACGATCGTGAGATCGGCGAGGTCAAGTGGTTCAACGTCAACAAGGGCTATGGCTTCGTGACCCGCGAGAGCGGTGAAGATGTCTTCGTGCACTTCCGTGCCATCCGTGGCAAGGGCCATCGCACGCTGGCCGAAGGTCAGAAGGTGCGTTACCACGTCATCAGCAATGAGCGTGGCCTGCAGGCGGATGACGTGACGGTCATCACCTGATCGCTGACTCGCTCAGTGAAAGACGACAACGCCCCGCAGGCTAGCCTGCGGGGCGTTGTCGTTCATGGCCTGCACATTGGGGTGACGAGCGTCGCGTCACTCAGCCCTGGTCTGGCCAGGTGAAGGCCTCTTCGCTGCCATCGGCCATGACGCGGAAGAAGCGGTCCGGCTCATCGCCTGGCTGCCAGCTGCCCAGCGAGCAGCGCGCCTCGACCTGCAGCCCTCGGGCGGCGGCGCGAGCACAGTCGACATCACGTACCCAGGGAGTGCTGGCGCTGTCGAACCACAGGCTGGCGAACCCGTCAGCGACCTTCTCCACGACCAGTACCGCGATCTCGGCGCCGTCACGCGTGAGGCGGGTCCGGTGCTGCAGCTTGCCGGCCGGCTGGAAGACGACGACCTGCCCGAACTGCTCGCCCAGCCAGGCACCGAGCGCTTCCAGGCTCAAGGGCTTGAGGTAGATCTCGATGTCCGGGTATTGCTCATCGGAGTCAGTGTGCGGGGTGTCGCTCATGCCGTGGTCTCTCGGGTCGCGGGGACAAACAGATATTCCAGGATGTGTTCATAGGCGCTGGAGAGCTGGTCCAGGTCGCTGGCCATGACGCGTTCATCGATCTTGTGGATGGTCGCGTTGACCGGCCCCAGTTCTACCACCTGGGTGCCGAGCGTGGCGATGAAGCGCCCGTCCGAGGTGCCGCCGGAGGTGGACAGTACCGGCTTGCGGCCCAGCGCGCGTTCCACGCCGTGCACGGCGGCATCGACCAGCGCGCCTTCCGGTGTCAGGAAGGGCTCGCCGCTCAGGTTCCACTCGATCTCGACGTCCAGCCCGTGCTTCTCGAGGATCTCGTAGGTGCGACGCTTGAGGTCATCGGCGGTCAGCTCGGTGGAATAGCGGAAGTTGAACACCACTTCCAGCTCGCCGGGGATGACGTTGGTCGCGCCGGTACCGCCACGGATGTTGGAAATCTGGAAGCTGGTCGCCGGGAAGAAGTCGTTGCCGTCGTCCCAGTGTTCAGCGGCCATGGCGGCCAGTGCCGGGGCGGCCTCGTGGATCGGGTTGCGTGCCAGGTGCGGATAGGCCACGTGGCCCTGCACGCCCTTCACGTGCATGACGGCGCCGAGCGAGCCGCGACGGCCATTCTTGATCACGTCACCGGCGTAGTCGGTGGAGGACGGCTCGCCGACGATGCAGTAATCCAGGCGTTCGTGGTGCTCGCGCAGATACTCGACCACCGCGCGGGTGCCGTGAACCGCCGGGCCTTCCTCATCGGAGGTGATCAGGAAGGCGATGCGGCCTTCGTGGTCCGGGTTGGCGGTCACGAAGCGCTCGGTGGCGGTCAGCATCGCGGCCAGCGAGCCCTTCATGTCGGCGGCACCACGGCCACACAGGAAGCCGGCGTCATCGATGCACGGTGAGAACGGCGGATATTGCCAGTTGGCTTCCGGGCCGGTGGGCACGACATCGGTGTGGCCGGCGAAGGCCAGTACCGGACCATGATGACCGCGTACTGCCCAGAAATTCTCGACATCACCGAAGGGCAGGCGGGTGATCGTGAAGCCAAGCGCCTCGAGACGGTCGATCATCAGGGCCTGGCAGTCCAGATCATCCGGTGTGACGGAAGGGCGTTCGATCAGGTCGAAGGCCAGTTCCAGCGTCGGCGAGAGATTGCTGGGGCGTGACGGAAGCGGTGCGTGTGAATCAGTCATCATGGGCCATCGCTGCAGGCGTCGCCGCGAGGGGCGGCAACGCGAAATTCGGGGGAGACGAAATGTCTTCGTGCCGGCTCGAGCATCGCTGCCCGAGCCGGAAGATGCCGCGGCTACCTGTCTGGCTCACTTGCCTGACAGGCAGCCGTCACGCGCCTCAGTTGTGGGCGTGCAGGGCATCATTGAGCGCGATGGCGCTCTTGTTGGTGAGGCATTCCACGCGACCGGTGATGGAGTTGCGACGCAGCAGCAGGTCATCCTGGTTCGCCAGCTCACGTGCCGCGACGGTCTCGACTTCCTTGCCTGCATTGTCGAAGACCATGACCTTGGTGCCGGCGGTGATGTAGAGGCCAGCTTCCACGGTGCAACGATCGCCCAGCGGGATGCCGATGCCGGCATTGGCGCCGATCAGGCAGCCTTCGCCGACCTTGATGATGATGTTGCCGCCACCGGACAGGGTGCCCATGGTGGAGCAGCCACCGCCCAGGTCAGAGCCCTTGCCGACGAAGACGCCCGCAGCGATACGGCCTTCGACCATGCCCGGGCCTTCGGTGCCGGCATTGAAGTTGCAGAAGCCTTCGTGCATCACGGTGGTGCCTTCGCCCAGGTAGGCACCCAGACGCACACGTGAGGTATCGGCGACACGGATGCCGGTCGGTACCACGTAGTCGGTCATCTTCGGGAACTTGTCGACGCAGTCCACGGACAGCGTGCGACCTTCCAGGCGGGCCTTGAGACGACGCGCCGGCAGCTCCTCGATGTCGATGGCGCCTTCGCTGGTCCAGGCGACATTCTTGAGCAGACCGAACATGCCGGTCAGGTCGATGCCATGCGGACGCACCATGCGGTGGGACAGCAGGTGCAGCTTGAGGTAGACCTCCGGCACGCTCTGCGGCGCGGCATCTTCCTCGAGGAACATCGCGACCAGCGGGCGCTGGGAGCTGGCCAGGCTTTCGGCCAGTTCGGCCTGGGCGCTGTCGCCGGCGTCGCGCAGGGCGCTGGCCAGGGCGGCACAGTGCTCCGGCAGGAAGCTGGTGGCAGTGGTGCCGGCCGGTGCGTCCAGTGCCTTGCGAGCGGCGTCAGCAACGGCAGCGGTCGGCTTGAACAGCGGGGCAGGATAGTAGACTTCCAGCCAGTCGCCGGTGGTGTTCTGGGTGCCGATTCCGAGGGCAAGGCTCAACATCGTGTCAATCTCCGGGGTGTCCAGTGGTGTAAGAGGTAACTCAGTCCTGCGGTTCGTAGACCGCCTTGTCATAGCCGATCACCAGATCCACCTCGTCCTCGGCCGGATGGCGTTCGAGGATAGGGCGCTTGATCAGGGTCGGGTGCTCCAGCATCAGTGCGCGTGCCGAGTTGGCATCGAGGCTGTCACGTTGTTCATCGCTCAGGTTGCGCCAGCTGGTGCTGCGCTTGTTGAGCAGGTTGCTCCAGGCGGTCTGCTCCAGCCAGGATTCCAGCAGGCTGGCGGAGAGGCCATCCTCACGCAGGTCATGCCAGCGGTAGGGCACGCCCCGGCCATCGAGGGCGCGGCGCGCCTTGCGGCAGGTATCGCAGGTCTTGATGCCGTAGAGCACGTGCATGGCGGTCTCCTTTAGCCAGTCCACCCCGCCGTGCGGGGCTGTCATCCAGTATTGGGCTGTTGTCAGCCCGTGCGGGTCTGGCGCTCAGCGCAGGCGTTCGACGAAGCGACGCAGGCGCTGGGCGGCTTCGACGGTCTGTTCCAGTTCGGCCACCAGCGCCAGACGAATGCGTCCGGCGCCCGGATTCACGCCGTCCACCTCACGCGCCATGTAGCTTGCCGGCAGCACGCCGACGGCCTCTTCACGCAGCAGCTCGCGGGTGAAGGCGGCGTCATCCCCGCCCGGCACGGCCGGGTAGAGATAGAAGCTGGCTTCCGGGGTCGGGAAGTCCATCACCGGCGCGAGGATCTCGGTCACGGCGGCAAACTTCTCGCGGTAGGCGTCGCGATTGGCCAGCACGTGGGCTTCATCATTCCAGGCGGCGATGGAGGCGTGCTGGTGGTGCAGCGGCATCGCGCAGCCGTGATAGGTGCGGTAGTGACGGAAGCGACGGATCACCTCGCCATCGCCGGCCACGAAGCCGGAGCGCAGGCCCGGCAGGTTGGAGCGCTTGGACAGCGAGTGGAAGACCACGCAGCGCGCGTAGTCATCACGACCCATGGCGGCACAGGCTTGCAGCAGGCCCGGCGGCGGTGTGGCTTCGTCGAGGTAAAGCTCCGAATAGCACTCGTCGGAGGCGATCAGGAAGTCGTGCTCGTCAGCGAGGCGAATCAGCTGCTGGAAGTCGGCCAGCGGCGTCACCGCGCCGGTGGGGTTGCCCGGCGAGCAGACGAAGACGATCTGGGTGTCACGCCATACCTCGGCCGGCACCGCGGCGTAGTCGGGGCGGAAGCCGTTCTCGGCGGGGCAGGGCAGGTAGGTGACCTCGCCGCCGGCCAGCAGCGTCGCGCCTTCGTAGATCTGATAGAAGGGGTTCGGCACCAGTACGCGCGCCGGACGCGTGCTGTCCAGCGAGGCCTGGATGAAGGCGAACAGTGCCTCGCGGGTGCCGGTGACCGGCAGGACCTGCTGGTCGATATCCGGGGTGGCGTTGAGCGAGAAGCGTTTCTCCAGCCAGCTGGCGATCGCGGAGCGCAATTCCGGCAGGCCGCCGGTGGCGGGGTACTTGGCCACGCCCATGATGTGCTCGCGCAGGGTGTCGAGCACGAACTCGGGCGGCGCGTGACGCGGCTCGCCGATGGTCAGCGCAATCGGGTCCAGAGCGGGGTTGGGGACGACGCCCTCGCGCAGCTTGGCCAGGGTTTCAAACGGGTAGGGCTTGAGCTGGTCGAGATCCGGGTTCATGCACGTTCCATGGGTGATGGCCGTGGCAGTCAGGCTGCCGGCCGAGCAGGAAGGAAGGCGTCCGCGAGTCCGCCGGACTGCCATGCAGGTCGACTCGCGATTATAGGGAAGGCGGCCGGTCCCCTCAATCGCGGGGTGCCGGCGGCCTCTCGCTGTTCATGCCTGCCTGACGCGTCAGCCGCGCTCGCCGACCTGGAGCACTTCGGTCAGGGCATCACGCAGGCGCGTCTGGCGCTCTGGGTCGGTGATCGGCTCACCGGCGCGGTCAGTGATGAAGAAGATATCCTCGACGCGCTCGCCCAGGGTGACGATCTTGGCGGCATCGATGGCGATCTCGTGCTCCATGAACACGCGGCCGATGCGCGCCAGCAGACCCGGGCGGTCAGAGGCGATCACTTCCAGCACGCTGCGGCCATTGGTGTAGTCCTGGCTGAGCGTGATGCGTGGCGCGATGCGGAAATGCTTGAGCTGACGCGGCGTGTGACGGTTGACGATCACCGAGTAGTCATCCGGATCATCCAGCTCTTCGACCAGATGGGTGCGGATGTCGGCGAGACGTGCGGCATCGCGGATCGGCTCACCGTCATCGTCGAGCAGGATGAAGGTGTTGAGCGTCCAGTTGTGGCTCGAGGTGGCGATGCGTGCATCGTGGATCGAGAGCCCCAGCTGCTCCAGTGCCGCCGCCGTGGCGGCAAACAGGTTGTCCACCGAGCGGGTATGGATGAAGACCTTGGTGCCGCCTTCGGTCATCTCTTCGGTGGGTGCACTGGTCAGCACCAGCGGCAGAGGTTCGCCATGCTCGTCCAGCTGGGGCGATGCCTGACGTGCCAGGATGCCCTGGGTGTGCCAGGCCACCTCGCTGGGCGCGTAGCGTACGAAGTAGTCGTCACCGAGGCTGGCCCACAGCGCTTCGGCGTCGCTGCGTGAGGTGCCCATGCCGGCCAGCAGTGACAGGGCTTCCTCGCGGGTCTCGGCGATCCATTCGTGGCGTTCCGGCGGATGCTCCAGGCCCCGTCGCAGCGCCCGGCGCGTCTCCATGTGCAGCTGACGCAGCAGCGCCGCTCGCCAGCCATTCCACAGCGAGGGGTTGGTGGCATTGATGTCGGCCACCGTCAGCACGTAGAGGTAGTCGAGATGCGTCTCGTCGCCGACGATCTCGGCGAAGCGCGTGATGATCTCGGGGTCGGCGATGTCCTGCTTCTGTGCGGTCATCGACATCAGCAGATGGTGGCGCACCAGCCAGCTCAGGGTGCGAGTGTCGCGCTGGCTGAGATCATGACGGCGGGCGAAGTCCTCGATTTCCAGTGCGCCGATCTCGGAGTGATCGCCGCCGCGTCCCTTGCCGATGTCATGATAGAGCCCCGCGATCCACAGCAATTCCAGCTTGGGCAGTTCACGGATCAAGGCGGCGGCGACGGGGAATTCCTCTTCCGCGTCAGGGGCGCGGAATTCCTGGGCGACCTTGAGCAGACGCAGGGTGTGGGCATCGACGGTGTAGACGTGGAACAGGTCATGCTGCATCAGGCCGACGGCACGACCGAAGGCCGGCAGGTACTTGCCGAGGATGCCGTAGCGCGCCATGCGCTTGAGGACGCGTGGCACGTTGCCGCCGGAGCGCATCAGCTCCATGAACAGGCTCTGGTGACGGACGTCGTCACGGAAGGCGTCATCGATCTGGTGACGATGATCACGCAGTGCGCGGATGGTGTCGGCGCGCACGCCCTCGATCTCGGGGTGCTGGGCCATGAGCAGGAACAGCTCCAGCAGCGCGGCGGGGCGACGGCGGAACACGCCTTCCTCACGCAGGCTGATGTAGCCGCTGCGAATCTCGAAGCGCGGATTGAGCGGCACGATGTTGACCGGCTCGTCATGGCGCAGGATGGCCTCATCGAAGTGCTGCAGCAGCATGTCGTTGAGGCCCGCCAGGGCGGTGACGTGACGATAGTAGCGCTTCATGAACTGCTCGACCGCCAGGTGCTCGGGCGTGTCCTGGAAGCCGAACAGCTCGGCGATGGTGCGCTGGTGGTCGAACAGCAGCCGGTCCTCGGCGCGCCCGGCCAGCATGTGCAGCGCGAAGCGCACCTGCCACAGGAAGGCCTGGCCCTGGCTGAGGATGCGCAGCTCGGCGTCATTCATGAAGCCCAGCTCGACGAGGTTGTCGTAGCGCTCGACCCCGAAGTGACGCTTGGCGACCCAGCCGATCATCTGGATATCGCGCAGGCCACCGGGGGATGACTTGATGTTGGGCTCGAGGTGATATTCGGTATTGGCGAACTTGTGGTGGCGAGCGATCTGCTCCTGCCACTTGGCCTCGAAGAAGGCCTCGGCCGGCCACAGATGGTCGGTACCCAGGCGCTCGCGCATGGCCTCGCGCAGCCGCTGCGGGCCGGCGATGACACGGGATTCCAGCAGGTTGGTGATCACGGTGACGTCGGCACGGGCCTCACGTTCGCAGTCACTCAGCGAGCGCACCGACTGGCCGATCTCGAGCCCGATGTCCCACAGGAAGGTGATGAAGGCGGACAGCGCCTCACGGTAGGGCATGTCATCGTCCTGCTCCAGCAACAGCAGCAGGTCGATGTCGGAGTGCGGGTGCAGCTCACCGCGGCCATAGCCGCCCACGGCGAGCAGGGCGATGCCATCATCCGGCCAGGCCTGGCGTTGCCAGGCGATGGCCAGCAGGCGATCGATGGCGCGGGCTCGGCCATGGATGAGGTCGCGGATGTCGGCACCCGCCTTGAAGCGGGCCTCGAGACGCTCCTGTACCTGTGCCAGAGCCCGCTTGAACAGCGGGATGGGCGTCTTCGTCGTGGCCAGCTCGCCGTCGAAGGTGACGGCATCGTAGAGCGCTTCACGCTCGACGAAGTGGTAGTGGTGCAGGAGCATCGTGATCAACCCTCGAGGAAGGAGAGGTCCTCTTCCGTGCGACGTGTCAGCACCTCGACGCCGGTGGCGGTGACCAGCAGGGTGTGCTCCCACTGCGCGGACAGGCTCTTGTCCTTGGTCACGGCTGTCCAGTCGTCCTTGAGTACCTTCACCTTGTAACCACCGACATTGACCATCGGCTCGATGGTCAGGCACATGCCTTCCAGGAGCTCGGCGTCGGCACGGGCTTCGTAGCCGTCATAGTGCAGCACCTGCGGGTCCTCATGGAAGCCGGCACCGATACCGTGGCCGCAGAAGTCACGCACGACGCTGTAACCTGCCGCTTCGGCATGCTTCTGGATGGCGCGACCGATCTCGGAAAGACGCACGCCCGGGCGTACCAGCTCGATGCCCTTGTAGAGACATTCCTGGGTGATGCGGCACAGGCGCTCCGCCTGGATGGTCGGTTCCCCGACGATGTACATCTTCGAGGTGTCGCCGTGATAGCCGTCCTTGATCACGGTGATGTCGATGTTGAGGATGTCACCCTTCTTGAGCTTCTTGTTGTCATCGGGGATGCCGTGACAGACCACGTGATTGATCGAGGTGCAGATCGATTTCGGGAAGCCGTGGTAGTTGAGCGGTGCCGGAATGCAGCCCTGAACCTCGGTGATGTGATGGTGAGCGATGCGATTGAGCTCGCCCGTGGTGACACCGGGACGGACGTGCTCGTCGAGCAGCTCCAGCACTTCAGCCGCCAGACGGCCGGCGACGCGCATCTTGTCGATTTCTTCAGCTGTCTTGATGGGAATGTTCATGAGGACTCGAGGCAGGAGATAAGAGGGATGAAACGCCGCCAGGCCGCGCGTGGCGGGGGAATGGCGCGACGCATCGCGTGCCGTGTCGGGCAGTCGCGACTTCATATCGTGGTCGAGCTATGGTATAAAGCCGCGCGCTTTCCTGCAAATTCTCCTCGATCGGCCACCTCCGGGCATCTGGCCGAGGCGACATTGAAAGGACTGACGTACATAACCCCAATCCACACACGTTCCGTCACATGGTCCCGGGTGCCGCGCAAGCGGTCGGATCCATGGGGGACGTGGAGGCCCAACCCGATATCCAGGAGATATTCACATGGCGCAAGTCAACATGCGCGATCTGCTCAAGGCAGGCGCACACTTCGGTCACCAGACCAAGTACTGGAACCCGAAGATGTCCAAGTTCATCTTCGGCGCTCGCAACAAGATCCACATCATCAACCTCGAGCACACCCTGCCGGCGCTGAACGAAGCCGTGTCAGTGGTCGAGAAGATGGCTGCCAATGGCAACAAGATCATGTTCGTGGGCACCAAGCGCGCTGCCGGCAAGATCATCAAGGAAGAAGCTCGCAAGGCTGGCCAGCCGTACGTCAACCATCGCTGGTTGGGCGGCATGCTGACCAACTTCAAGACCATCCGTCAGTCCATCAAGCGCCTGCGCGAAATCGAGCAGATGCATGAAGACGGTACCTTCGCGAAGCTGACCAAGAAAGAAGTCCTGATGGCCACTCGTGAGCAGGACAAGCTCGAGCGTTCCATCGGCGGTATCAAGGAAATGGGCGGCCTGCCGGACGCCATGTTCGTGATCGACGTTGACCACGAGCGCATCGCGATCAACGAAGCCAACAAGCTGGGCATCCCGGTCATCGGCGTCGTCGATACCAACTCCAACCCGGACGGCGTGGACTACGTCATCCCGGGTAACGATGACTCCATCCGTGCCATCCAGATCTATGTCCAGGCAATTGCAGGCGCCTGTGGCAAGAACAAGGAAGAAGAGCTGGCCGGTGAGTTCGTCGAAACTGCGGCTGAAGAAGACGCAGCAGAGTGATCCTGGCGGCTTGATCTGACTGTCACACACGCTGCGCTACACTAAGTGCGGCATGGCCTAGCCAAGCGGCAGTCAGGTCAGGCAATGAGGGGGCCACGGCCCCCTCATTTGCGACCGCTCAAGCGGTCGTGACCGAATTCCCGTATTCAAAGACGTCGACACGACAGAGGTTTCATCCCATGGCAGCTATCAGCGCATCTATGGTCAAGGAACTGCGTGAGCGTACTGCGCTCGGCATGATGGAATGCAAGAAGGCTCTTACCGAAGCCGGTGGCGACATCGAGCTCGCGATCGAGAACCTGCGCAAGAACTCCGGCCTGAAGGCCGCCAAGAAAGCTGGCCGTGTGGCCGCTGAAGGCGCCATCGTCATCAAGGTCGCCGACGATGCCAGCTATGGCGTGATGGTCGAAGTCAACTCCGAGACCGACTTCGTCGCTCGCGATGACAACTTCCAGGCCTTCACCAAGCTGATCGCCGACCGCGTGTTCGAGACCAAGAACACCGATATCGCTTCCCTGATGGAAGGCGAGCTGGAAGACACTCGTGGTCAGCTGGTTCAGAAGATCGGTGAGAACATCTCCGTGCGTCGCGCCGAGCTGGTCGAAGCGCCGGCCGGTGGTGTCGTCGGTGGTTACGTCCACGGCGGTCGCATCGCGGCTCTGACCCTGCTGCAGGGCGGCACCGCTGACGCGGCCAAGGACGTCTCCATGCACGTCGCAGCCGTGAACCCGGTCTGTGCACGTCCGGCAGACATGCCGCAGGAACAGATGGACGCCGAGAAGGCCATCATCCTTGCTCAGCCGGACATGGCTGGCAAGCCGGCGGAAATCGCCGAGAAGATGTCCCAGGGCCGTCTGAAGAAGTACCTGGCTGAAAACAGCCTGACCGAACAGCCGTTCGTCAAGGACCCGAACCAGACCGTCGCCGAGTTCGTCAAGGCTGCCGGCGGTGAAGTGGTATCCTTCGTGCGCATGGAAGTCGGTGAAGGTATCGAGAAGGAAGAAGTGGACTTCGCAGCTGAAGTCCGTGAGCAGGCCAGCCGCGCGTAAGGGCTGACTGTTTTCGCTTCTCACGATGGCGTGCGCTTAGTCGCACGCCATCGTGTATCTGGCCCCCGCCTTCGGGCCGCCCCGTCCCCGTATGTCAGTATCAGGAGAAATTCGCATGGCCACCATTTCCGCTGAACGCAATGCCAAGTACAAGCGCATACTGCTCAAGCTTTCCGGTGAGGCCCTGATGGGCGATGGCGAGTTCGGCATCGACCCCAAGGTGCTGGATCGCATGGCGCTGGAAATCGGTCAGCTGGTGGGCATCGGTGTCCAGGTCGGCATCGTGATCGGCGGCGGTAACCTGTTCCGTGGCGCGGCCCTGCAGGAAGCCGGCATGGAACGCGTGACCGGCGACCACATGGGCATGCTGGCCACCGTCATGAACGGTCTGGCGCTGCGTGATGCACTGGAGCGTTCCAACATCCGCTCTCGCGTCATGTCTGCCATCCCGATGAGTGGCGTGGTAGAACATTACGACCGCCGTACCGCGATCCGTTATCTGACCTCGGGTGACGTCGTCATCTTCTCCGCCGGCACCGGCAACCCGTTCTTCACCACGGATTCCGCCGCCTGTCTGCGTGGCATCGAGATCGATGCCGATGCCGTCATCAAGGCGACCAAGGTGGATGGTGTCTACGACAAGGACCCGGTCAAGTTCCCGGATGCCGTGAAGTACGAGAGCCTCAGTTATGACGACGCGCTGGAGCAGAAGCTCGGCGTGATGGATTTGACCGCCATCTGCCTGGTGCGTGACCATGACATGCCGGTACGGGTGTTCAACATGAACAAGGTAGGCGCGCTGCTCAACCTGGTGGTGGGTGGCAAGGAAGGCACGCTGATTGATAGAGGGTAAGATTGTGATCAACGATATCAAGAAAGACGTCGAAGCACGCATGAAGAAGACCATCGAGTCCCTCGGTGCCGCCTTCAGCAAGATTCGTACCGGTCGTGCGCATCCGAGCATTCTCGATGCCGTGACGGTCGACTACTACGGTAGCCAGGTGCCGCTGAATCAGGTGGCCAACATCACCACCGAAGATGCGCGCACCCTGACTGTCGTGCCGTGGGAAAAGCCCATGGTGCCGAAGGTCGAGAAGGCCATCATGACTTCTGACCTGGGTCTCAACCCGTCCACCGCCGGTGACGTGATTCGCGTGCCGATGCCGATGCTGACGGAAGAGACGCGTCGTGGTTACACCAAGCAGGCGCGTGCAGAAGCGGAAAACGCCCGCGTGGCGCTTCGCAATGTGCGTCGTGACGCCAATGGCGACATCAAGAGCCTGCTCAAGGACAAGGACATCTCCGAAGACGATGCACGTCGCGGAGAAGACGAGATCCAGAAGCTGACCGACAAGTATGTGGCGGAAGTCGACAGTGCTCTGGAGCACAAGGAAACTGACCTGATGCAGGTCTGATCGGGTCTGCCGCCGGCACCCTGTCGGCGGCATCCGGTGCTCGTAGCGAGACCCCATGACGTCACCGAATTCCCTCTCCACGCCACGCCATGTGGCGATCATCATGGACGGCAACAACCGCTGGGCGAAATCCCGCGGCTGGGCTGGTATCCGTGGCCATCGTGCCGGTGCCGAGACCGTCCGCAGTACCATCCGTCGCGCTGCCGAGCAGGGCGTCGAGGTACTGACCCTGTTTGCTTTCTCCAGCGAGAACTGGAAGCGTCCGGCCAATGAGGTCAGTGCGCTGATGGAGCTGTTCCTCATGGCGCTCAAGCGTGAGGTCAAGAAGCTTCATCGACACGACATACGCCTCTCCGTGATCGGGGAGCGCAGCCGCTTCTCAAGCTCCATCCAGAAACATATCCGCAGTGCCGAAGAGATGACGCGCGACAATCGCGGCATGCATGTGGTCATCTGCGCCAACTACGGTGGCCGCTGGGACATTGCCGAGGCTGCCCGACGTCTGGCGACGCAGGTCGAGCGAGGCGAGCTCAAGGCCGCGGATATCGACGAGTCCCGCCTCGGGGCCGAGGTCTGTCTGAGTTCGCTCCCGGAAGTGGATCTGTGCATTCGCACCAGTGGCGAGCAGCGTATCTCCAACTTCCTGCTCTGGCAGCTGGCCTACGCCGAGTTCTACTTCTCGCCGGTGCTGTGGCCTGATTTCGACTCGGCGGCCTTCGATGAGGCGCTCGATGCCTATGCCCAGCGTCAACGGCGCTACGGCATGACCAGCGAACAACTCGACGCCGAGGGGCTCTAGTGCTCAAACAACGAATCATCACCGCGCTCATTCTCGCCCCGCTGGCGCTGTGGGGGCTGTTTGGCCTCGACGGTGCCGCCTTTGCGGTCATGACCGGGGGCGTGGTGGCACTGGCCGCCTGGGAATGGGCCAATCTTGCCGGCGTGCGTGCCGGCGCGGCGCGTCTGCTGTTTCCTGCCTGCATGGCGCTGGCGATGCTGCTGGTGTGGTGGGCGGATGCCTCCCAGGCTCGCTGGCCGCTCTATCTGGCGGCGCTGGCATGGGCCGTCAATCTGCGCTGGGTGATGCATTACCCCGAAAAGCGTCAGGAATGGCATGCCACCGGCATGCGACTGGGTGTCGGGGTCCTGGCGCTGTTGCCGACCTGGTTCGGCTTTCTCCAGCTCAAGACCAGCGGTGGCGAGTGGCTGCTGTACGTGCTGCTGATGGTGTGGGCGGCGGATATCGGTGCCTATTTCTCCGGCAAGCGATTCGGCAAGCGCAAGCTGGCGCCACGTGTCAGTCCGGGCAAGTCCTGGGAAGGTGTCTACGGCGGGCTGGTCGCCACCGGATTGCTGGCCACCGGCTATGCGCTGGCAGGGCAGGCCGACTGGCTGCCGCTGCTGCTGGTCACGCTGGGCGTCACTGGCGTCTCGGTGCTGGGAGACCTGCTGGAAAGCATGTTCAAGCGCGAGCGTGAGATGAAGGACTCCAGTCAGCTGTTGCCGGGGCACGGCGGCATCATGGACCGCATCGATAGTCTGACGGCGGCCGTGCCGTTGTTTGCGCTACTGTTGCCCTGGGTGCTGGGAGGTGGTGCGTGATGGCGGTTGACATGTCCTCCAATGCGCCGGTGCAGCGCATCACGATTCTGGGGGCCACCGGCTCCATCGGCTCCAGCACGCTGGATGTGATCTTGCGCCATCCGGAGCGCTATGTGGTGCATGCATTGAGTGCCGCCACGCGCCATGAGGCGTTGCTGGAGCTGTGCCTGGTCCATCGACCTCAGGTGGCGGTGATCGCCTCCGCCGAGGCGGCGCTGTGGCTCGGTGAGGCGCTCGAGGGCGTCGAGAGCTACCAGGGCACGCCCATCGAGGTGCGTCACGGTGAGCAGGCGCTGGTGGACATCAGCGAGGCCCCCGAGGTCGACAGCGTGATGGCGGCCATCGTGGGTGCTGCCGGGCTGCTGCCGACTCTGGCCGCGGTGCGTGCGGGAAAGCGCGTCCTGCTGGCCAACAAGGAGGCGCTGGTGTGTGCCGGTCAGTTGTTCATGGATGCGGTGAAGCAGCATGGTGCGACGCTGCTGCCCATCGATTCCGAGCACAACGCCATCTTCCAGTGCCTGCCGCCCGAGCATCGCGATGGGCTGGCCCCCATCGGGGTCGAGAAGCTGCTGTTGACTGCCTCGGGTGGCCCGTTCCGTGACGAGGCCGAGTGGCCTGCCGAGCGCCTGGCGACGGTGACGCCGGACGAGGCCTGCGCGCATCCCAACTGGTCGATGGGGCGCAAGATCTCCGTCGACAGTGCCACCCTGATGAACAAGGGGCTGGAACTGATCGAGGCCTGTTGGCTGTTCGCCTGTGGGCCCAACGACATCCAGGTCGTCGTGCATCCCCAGAGTGTCATTCACTCGATGGCGGCTTACAGTGATGGTTCGGTGCTGGCCCAGATGGGCAATCCCGACATGCGCACGCCCATCGCCTACGCGCTGGCCTGGCCGGAGCGCATCGATGCCGGCGTCGAGCCGCTGGATCTTTTCCAGGTGGCGCGACTCGACTTCCGTGCCGCTGATGAGACGCGCTTCCCGTGTCTGCGTCTGGCGCGTGAAGCCATCGCGGCAGGCGGTACCTGGCCTGCAGTGATGAATGCCGCCAATGAGGTGGCAGTGGCAGCCTTTCTCGAGGGCCGCCTGGCCTTCGATCGTATCCCGGTGGTGGTGGAAGCCGTCATGCAGGCTCGCCCGCCCCTGGCGGTGGATGGTCTCGAGGTGATCCTGTCCGAAGATGCCGCGGCACGTGAGTTGGCAGCCGCCCAACTGGCCCTCGTCGGGCCCTGAAATCCTATCTTGCACTGTCTTGTCACTTTCCTTGTGGGCGTGACAGGGCAGGCTGCCCATCTCGGGCACCAATTTCCAGGAGCGCGTGATGGGTGTGATCCAGAATATTCTTGCCGTGATCGTCGTGCTGGGGGTGTTGATCACCATCCATGAGTACGGTCATTTCTGGGTCGCGCGTCGTTGCGGCATCAAGGTGCTGCGCTTCTCCATCGGTTTCGGCAAGCCGTTCTGGTCGTGGACGGACCGCCACGGCACGGAATACGGTGTCGCGGCCATTCCATTGGGCGGCTACGTCAAGATGCTGGATGAGCGCGAGGGGCCAGTCGACCCGTCGGAGCGCCATCTGGCCTTCAATACCAAGTCCGTCTGGAAGCGCATCGCCGTCGTCTCGGCAGGGCCACTGGCCAATTTTCTGCTGGCGATTCTGGCGTACTGGGCGCTGTTCGTCGCCGGTACCACGACCGTGGTACCGATGGTCGGAGCGGTGGTGCCGGACTCTCCTGCAGGGCGTGCCGGGCTGACGCCCGATGCGGAAATCGTCGCCATCAATGATCAGCCGACACCAAGCTGGGAGGCGATCAATCTGCGCCTCATCGGCGCGATAGGGGACGACCAGCTGACGATCACCACCCGTGCTCCGGGCGCCAGTGCCTCGCGTGAACAGACACTGGATGTCGAGCGCTTCCTGGTGGATCAGGATCCGCCGCGTCCGCTGGTCACGCTGGGCATCACCGCCTGGCGGCCCCAGCTGCCGGCGGTGCTGGGGCGAGTGCTGGAGGACGGTGCGGCGCAGGCTGCCGGCTTGAAGGCGGGAGACCGTATCGTCAGCATTGATGGCGTGCTGGTGGTGGACTGGATCGACTTCGTCGAGCGTGTGCGCGGTGCGCCGGGCGAGACGCTGTCCGTGCTGGTGGCGCGTGATGGCAAGGAAGAGACGCTGTCACTGACGCCCGCGAGCAATGCGCTCGATGACGGGCGTGTCGTGGGGCAGGTCGGCGCCGGTGTCGAGAATGTCAGCTGGCCGGAAGAGTATCAGCGTGAGCTCAGCTATGGGCCCCTGGCTGCCGTGGGGCAGGCGGTGAGCAAGACCGGCGAGATGACGGTGCTGACGCTGGACTCCATCCGCAAGATGCTGGTGGGCCTGATCGCGCCCTCCAATCTGTCCGGACCGATCACCATCGCGCGGATCGCCGGTGATACGGCTCGCTCCGGGCTTGAAGCCTTCCTGGGCTTCATGGCGTATCTGTCCATCAGTCTCGGGGTATTGAATCTGCTGCCGATTCCGGTGCTGGATGGCGGGCATCTGCTGTTCTATCTGGTCGAGGCGGTGCGCGGCAAGCCACTGTCCGAGAAGGTGCAGAATGCCGGGCTCAGGATCGGCATGGCGCTGGTCGGGTCGTTGATGTTCATGGCGATCTATTTCGACCTCATGCGTCTGTGGTAACCACCAGGATGGCGAAGACGGGGTGCCTCAGGATTGCCTCGCGTTTCCTGCAAGATGAACCAGAGCTGAACTGTCGCCCCTCATGAGGGTCAATTCATTGCACGGGCTGGCCAACATGGCCAACTCCCGTCATCATGCCCACACGACTTCGGCCCCGATTGCCGACCCCCAGGGGTGCTGTCTTGTCAGTAGCCAGGGGTTGTGTATAAGGTGCCTGTTTATCCAAGCGGGCGGAATCCAGAGAAGCGAAGCGACTGCATGAAACTCAAGACCATTGGATTGGCAGCTGCGCTGCTCGGGGCCAGTCAAGGCGCCTTGGCCGCGTCTTTCAAAGTATCCGACATCCGGGTAGAAGGCCTTCAGCGCGTGTCTGCGGGCACCGTGTTCAACGCCTTCCCCGTCTCCGCTGATCAGACCGTCGAGGATGATGATCTGTCCTCCGCGGCGCGCCAGCTGTTCGACACTGGCCTGTTTGATGATATTCGCCTCAAGCGTGATGGCGATGTGTTGATCATCGACGTGGTCGAGCGCCCGACGATTTCCAAGATCGAGATCGATGGCAACTCGCAGATTCCCGACGAGGACCTGCGCAAGGGTCTCAAGGAAGCCGGGCTGGCCGAAGGTCAGGTGTTGCAGCGCTCCACCCTGGAAGAGATGCAGCGCGAGCTGGAACGCGTCTACCAGGCGCAGGGCCGCTACAGCGCTCGCATCGAGACCTCGGTGGAAACCCTCGAGCGCAACCGTGTTCAGGTCAATATCGACGTCAAGGAAGGTGCGGTCGCCAAGATCCACCAGATCAACATCGTCGGCAACTCCGCCTTCGATGACGAGACCCTGCGTGAACAGCTCGAGCTGGAAGACCGCCCGAGCTGGTTCTTCGGCTGGTTCTCCGACGACGAATACTCACGCGAGAAGCTGACCGGGGACATCGAGACGCTCAAGTCCTGGTATCTGGATCGTGGTTACGTGAACTTCCAGGTGCGCTCGACCCAGGTGTCCATCTCGCCGGACAAGTCCGAGATCTTCGTCACCATCAATGTCGACGAAGGCAAGCCGTACAAGATCGGTGAGATCGGTTTCGCCGGCGACATCAAGATGAAGGAAGAGCGGGCGCGTGATCTGGTCAAGCTCGCTCCGGATGCCCTCTATTCCCAGCGTGATGTGACGGCTTCCAGCGAGGCCCTGCGTCAGGCATTGGGAGCCGACGGCTTCGCCTTCGCCAAGGTCAACGCCGTGCCTGAGGTCAATGAAGAGAGCGAGACGGTGGATCTGACCTTTGCGGTCGACCCCGGCAAGCGCGCCTACGTGCGTCGCATCAACTTCAAGGGCAATACCACGACGGCGGACGAGGTGCTGCGTCGTGAGATGACCCAGCTCGAGGGTGCGCCTGCCTCGACGGACAAGATCAAGCAATCCAAGCAGAAGCTCGAGCGTCTCGGCTTCTTCAAGCAGGTCGATGTGGACACGCGTCCGGTCGCCGGCGAGCCGGATCAGCTGGACGTCAACTACAACGTCGAGGAACAGCCGTCGGGCTCGATCTCGGCGTCGGTCGGCTTCTCTCAGGGTGACGGGGTCATCTACGGGGTGGGGCTGTCGCAGAAGAACTTCCTGGGCACCGGCAACGAAGTCAACATCAATGCCCAGAAGTCCGATGACTACACCAATGTCAGCTTCGGCTATACCGACCCGTACTGGACACTGGATGGCATCTCGCGTGGCTACAACCTGTTCTACCGCAAGGTGGATTACGACGATGATGACGATGTCGCCAGCTACGCGACCGACAGCTTCGGCGGTGGCATCAACTTCGGTTACCCGATCAACGAACTGTCGCGCCTGAATTTCGGTGCCGGTTACGAGTTCGTGCGCGTCAAGGACTTCGATGACAGCCCCGCCGAGGTCACGCAGTACATCAGTGATGAGGGCGAGGATTTCAACCTCTACAAGCTGACCGCCAGCTGGTCGCGCAACAATCTCAACCGCGGCATCCTGCCCACGGCGGGCAGCTCGCAGCTGCTGTCACTGGAAGTGGCAGTGCCCGGCTCCGATGCGGATTATTACAAGTTCCGCTACAAGGGGCAGAAGCTGTTCGAACTGCATGATGACTGGTCGCTCAAGTTCCGGACCGAACTTGGCTATGCCAATTCGTTCTCCGGCGATACCTACCCGTTCTTCAAGAACTTCTATGCGGGTGGTCTGGGCAGCGTGCGTGGTTACAGCTCCAACACCCTGGGTCAGGCATCCACCGAGGTCGATGACGGTGATGACGATACCCTGGGCGGCAACATTCTGGTCGAGGGCGGGATCGACCTGATCTTCCCGATGCCCTTCGTCAAGGACAAGCGCAGCGTCCAGCCGTCGTTCTTCGTGGATGCGGGGAATACCTATCTGACGTCCTGCTACGATGTCGGCTCCAGCTATTCCAGTTCCTGCGAGAGTGGCGTGGACCTCGGCGATCTGAATTACAGCGCCGGTATCGGCCTGTCATGGATCACGCCGGTTGGCCCGCTGACCTTCAGTGTCGCGCAGCCCATCGGTGACGATGACGACGACGACACCGAGATCTTCCAGTTCTCACTGGGCCAGACCTTCTAAGGCGGACATGACGCCACACCGGTGGGCAACCGATGTGGCGTCATGTCCCCGCTGCCGGCGCCGCCGTTCCTGTTCTGGCGTCGGTCACCGAACAACAGGCCTACAAGGAGTTTTATGATGCGTAAATTGACCCGCGCACTGTGTCTGGCAGGCGGCCTCGCAGCCTTTGCGACCCCGATGATGGCCCAGGCCACGGAAGTGGCGGTCATGGACTGGCGCCAGGCGCTGTTGAGCTCCGATGCTGCCCAGCGCTCCATGAATCAGCTCAAGAATCAGCTGGCTGGCAAGCAGGATCAGGCCAAGGCGCTGGCCAAGGAGCTTGAGACCATGCAGAACAAGCTGCAGAAGGATGGTGCGGTGATGTCGGATTCCGAGCGCCAGTCACTGCAGCAGCAACTGCGCCAGAAGGGCGGGCAGTTCCAGCAGCTGCGCGGCCAGGTCCAGCAGCAGCAGCAGCAGGCCGAGCAGGCATTCCTCAAGCAATCCAAGCCCAAGCTGGACAAGGCCATTCAGCAGGTCGTCGACAAGCACGGTGTCGAGCTGCTGGTGGACCGCAGTGCCACGGTCTACAGCAAGGATGGTCTCGACCTGACCGATGAGGTCACCCAGGTCTTCAACTCGCTCAACTGATGTCGTCGCGCGTCACGGCGCGCGATGCCAGCATTGAGCATGCCTACGCGAATGCGAGCCAGCGGCGCCCGACGCCTAGAGACAGCATGAAAAAGCAACAATTCTCCTACACTCTCGAGGATCTGGCTCAGCGGCTGGGTGCTCGACTCGTTGGCGACCCGAACGTTCGGGTCTCTGGTCTGTCGACGCTGGTGGACGCGGCGCCAGGCGATATCGCCTTCCTCGCCAATCGCGCCTACCTCAAGTATCTCGCGGACTCTCAGGCCACGGCGGTGCTGCTGCACGAGAGTCATCTCGACGAGTGCAAGAGCCATGCGCTGGTGCTGGACAATCCTTACCTGGCCTATGCCGAGCTGTCACGGTTGTTCGATCCCATGGCACAGGCACCGCAGGCCAGCGTGCATCCCAGTGCGGTCGTCGATGAGACGGCCACGCTGGGCGCGAATGTCGAGATCGGCCCGCAGGTGGTGGTCGGCCCCGGTGTCAGTATCGGGGATGGCTCCCGTCTCCAGGCCGGGTGCGTCATCGGCGCTGACAGCGTGCTGGGCGAAGGGTGTCTGCTGCATCCCAATGTCACGCTCTATCACGGGGTGGTCATCGGGGCGCGGGCAGTCCTGCACAGTGGCTGCGTGATCGGTGCCGACGGCTTCGGTTTCGCCCACGACGGCAAGGGCTGGCACAAGATCGCCCAGCTGGGTGGCGTGATGATCGGTGATGATGTCGAGGTCGGCAGCTGCACCAGCATTGACCGAGGAGCACTCGGCGACACCATCATCGGCAATGACGTCAAGATCGACTCCCAGGTCCAGATCGCGCACAACGTGCAGATCGGAGATCACTCGGCGCTGGCCGGCTGTGTCGGCATCGCCGGTTCCACCAAGGTGGGTCGCTACTGTCTGATGGGCGGTGGCGTGGGGCTTGCCGGGCATCTGGAAATCTGTGATGGCGTGCAGGTCACCGGCATGAGTCTGGTGACCAATTCCATCACCAAGCCGGGCGTGTACTCGTCGGGTACCGGGGCGATGGACAATGGCCTGTGGCGCCGCAATGCCGTGCGTTTCAAGCAACTGGATCAGCTCGCACGACGTCTGAACCAGGTCGAGAAGGACTTGAAGGACAGGTAGCGCTGCTCTGGCACCGCGGCAGGTGCCAGCAGGCGTTGTCCATGAGGCAGTGGTCGCTGGTTTTGTGCCTTGTGCCGAGCGCCTGTCCAGGCAGGTCATCTCGTCAGCCCGGCGACTCTGGGCAATGAGCGGCTGCCAGTCGCGCGCAAGGACGCTATAATGCGCGCCATTGCCAGAACGGCGGTCCGGACCGTCATTACATGCCTGCCCGAGTGCGGCAGGCATTTCGTTATTTCAGAGGTTGCAAGCCAATGGTTATGGACGTCAACGAGATCCGTGAGTATCTCCCGCACCGCTATCCTTTCCTGCTGATCGATCGGGTCATGGAACTGTCCCTTGGCGAGTTCATCGTCGCGCGCAAGAATGTGAGCATCAATGAGCCGTTCTTCAATGGCCACTTCCCGGGACACCCGATCATGCCGGGTGTGCTGATCGTTGAGGCCATGGCTCAGGCGGCAGGTATTCTGGGTTTCAAGACGGTCGACAAGCGTCCTGCCGATGGTTACATCTATTACCTCGTGGGCAGTGACAACGTGCGCTTCAAGCGTCCGGTCATGCCGGGCGACCAGCTCGAGATCAGCGCCCGCGTGCTGCGCGAGAAGCGTGGTATCTGGAAGTTCGCCTGTCAGGCCAAGGTCGACGGTGACGTGGTCTGTGAAGCCGAAATCATCTGTGCCGAGAGGAAGGTCGCTTGATACATCCTACTGCCATTGTCGATCCCGGCGCCCGCCTGGCCGACGATGTCGAGGTCGGTCCGTTTTGCGTGATCGGTGCCGACGTCGAGATCGGCGCTGGCACGGTGGTGGGGCCGCACGTCGTCATCAAGGGTACGACGGTCATCGGTGAGCGTAACCGCATCTTCCAGTTCGCCTCGGTCGGTGAGGATTGCCAGGACAAGAAGTACGCCGGTGAGCCGACACGCCTGGAGATCGGGGATGACAACGTCATTCGCGAGGGTGTGACCCTGCACCGGGGTACCGTCCAGGATGCCAGCCTGACACGCATCGGCAGTCGCAACCTGTTCATGGCCTACTCGCACGTGGGCCATGATTGCATCATCGGGGATGACTGCATCATGGCCAATCAGGCGACGCTGGGGGGGCATGTCCATCTGGGCAATCACGTCATTCTTGGCGGACTGTCGGCGGTGCACCAGTTCTGTCATGTCGGCGAGCACGCCATGGCGGGCGGTGGCTCCATCATCACCAAGGACATCGCGGCCTTCGTGATGGTCAATGGGCACCCTGCCGAGGCGCATGGCCTCAACAGCGTCGGCCTCAAGCGCCGTGGTTTCAGTCGCGAGACCATCTCCGCCCTGAACGCGGCCTACAAGACGGTCTTCCGTCAGGGGCTGACACTGGCGCAGGCACTCGAGAAGCTGGAAGGTGAGCCGCCTCTCGCCGAGCGCGATGTCTTCATCGCCTCGCTCAAGGCGTCCACTCGTGGCCTGACACGCTGAGCATGCGCATCTACCTGGTAGCCGGAGAGCTCTCCGGTGACATCCTCGGTGCCAGCTTGATGCGCGCGCTCAAGGCGCGTCATCCCGATGTCGAGTTTCGTGGCATCGGGGGGCCGCGCATGCAGGCCGAAGACTTCGACAGCCTCTATCCGCTGGAAACTCTCTCCATCATGGGGCTGGTCGAGGTGCTCAAGCATCTGCCGGAGTTGATCAAGGTGCGTCGCCATCTGTTGCGCGACGCGCTTGAGTGGCAGCCTGACGTGATGATCGGTATCGATGCTCCCGACTTCAATCTGGGGCTCGAGCTGCGCCTGCGCAAGCGGGGCATCACCACGGCGCACTATGTCAGTCCCTCCGTCTGGGCCTGGCGTCAGGGCAGGGTGAAGACCATCCGCCGTGCCGTCGATCGCATGCTGACCTTCCTGCCCTTCGAGGCGGCCTTCTATCGCGAACATCAGGTGCCGGTGACCTTCGTCGGCCATCCGCTGGCGGATGAGTTGCCGCTCGAGGATGATCGCGATGCTGCTCGCCTGCAGCTGGGGATTGCCCCCGACGTGCAGTTGCTGGCGGTGTTGCCGGGATCCCGTGGCAACGAGATCCGTTTCCTCGGCGAGACCTTCCTGGCCTCCATTGAGCGCCTTTGCCAGCGTTACCCTGCGCTTGAAGTGGTGATTCCGGCCGCCACGCCGCTGCGGCGTAGCGAGCTTGAGTCACTGATGCAGGGGCGCGAGGCGCTGGATCGCAGTCGCATTCACCTCATCGATGGCCAGTCGCGTGAAGCGATGACTGCCGCCGATGCCGTGCTGCTGGCCTCCGGTACGGCAGCGCTCGAATGTCTGCTGTGTCATCGTCCGATGGTGGTGGCCTATCGCATGGCGCCGATGACCCACCGCATCGCACGGCACATGGTCAAGACCGATTGGATTTCGCTTCCCAACCTGATTGCCCGCGAGACATTGGTGCCGGAGCTGATCCAGGACGCAGCCACGCCGGAGTCCATCGAGGAAAGCCTCGCTCCCTTGCTGTCGCGTGCCGCCGGCGATGTCTGTCGCCAGCGTGAGCTGCGTGAGCGCTTCGTCGCCATGCATCGTGAGTTGACCTGTGATGCCAGCGCCGCGGCCGCCATTGCCATCGGTGAGCTGGCGGGGCGCTGATCACGATCGCCCGTGATGCCTTTACTGACTGATACCCCCTGATCGGCAGGCCGCAACAGTGGTCTGTCGGTTGTCTGACGCCCCGAGATACCATGACCGATTCTGCCGATCGACCCGCCGCTCTGCCCGCCAGTCGCAAGCGCAAACCTGCCGATGATTTCCCTGCGCTGGTGATCCCCTATCACGGGGAGCTGCTGGCAGGTATCGATGAGGTCGGGCGTGGACCGCTGGTCGGGCCCGTGGTGGCGGCAGCGGTGATTCTTGACCCGAATGACCCCATCGAGGGCATCACCGACTCCAAGAAACTCAGCGAGAAGAAGCGCCTGGCACTGTACGAGCAGATTCGTGCGCGTGCCTGGGCCTGGGCGATCGCCGAGGCCACCAGTGAAGAGATCGATGAGCTGAACATCTATCAGGCTACGCACCTGGCGATGCGGCGCGCCATCGATGCCCTGGGTGTGCGCCCGGAATATCTGCTGGTGGATGGCAACCGCTTGCCGGGGCACGAGATTCTCGGCATGGCAGTGGTGAAGGGCGACCTGCGCCACGCCGCCATCGGCGCGGCTTCCATACTGGCCAAGGTATACCGCGATGCCCAGATGGCAGCGCTGGATGCCTGCTTCCCCGCCTACGGTTTCGCGCGTCACAAGGGCTACCCGACCCGCGAGCATCAGGCCGCCATCGAGACGCATGGCATCCTTACCCTGCATCGCAAGAGCTTCGGGCCGGTCAAGCGGCTTTACATGGCCGGGCATGTGCCGCAGGCCGTGCCGGAAGATGCATTGATCGCGCTGCCGGCTCCGGTTGAGCCAGCCGCTGAGCCGGACAAGGCTGTCGAGTCATCAGGGCAATCGTCGGGGCCGTCAGAGCGATCGTCGGGGCCGTCAGAGCAGGAAGCGGCCCTGGCGACGAGTGAGCCGAGCCAGTCTCCCGCTGCAAAAAAGCCGCCAGCCGTGGTCTGACTGATGCCAGTGAGACCACGGCATCCCCGTCAGTCGAGGTCGTCCTGACAGGCGAGGCGCCTTCAGACGCTGCCCCCGACGCGCTATCCTTGGCAGCGGAGTCCCCGCCTTCAGCGTCCGAGGCGCCGGCAGCGTCAGCGCGGCCATCGTCACCCGCCGCGACTGAATCCTTTACCGTCACGCAGACTTCACGAGCCGATTCCATGACCACGCCCTTTGTTCACCTGCGCGTTCACACCGAGTTCTCTCTCGTCGATGGTCTGCCCGGCGTCAAGCCGCTGATCAAGGCGACCGCCACGGCAGGCCAGCCGGCTGTCGCGGTCACCGACGAGGCCAACCTGTTCGGGCTGGTCAAGTTCTACTCCAATGCCCGAGGGGCCGGGATCAAGCCGATCATCGGTTCCGATCTGTGGATGACCAATCCGCAGGACGTTACGCGTCCCTACCGCATCACGCTGCTGGCGATGAATGACATCGGCTATCGCCATCTGACCGAGCTGATCTCGCGTGGTTGGACCGACGGCCAGAAGCAGGGGCGTGCCTATCTCGAGAAGCAGTGGATCTTCGAGCAGGCCGAGGGGCTGATCGTGCTGTCCGGGGGGCGCGAGGGCGAGATCGGGCGTCATCTGCTCTCGGATCACGAAGACACCGCACGGACCCTGCTGAGCGAATGGAAGGCGGTCTTCGGGGATCGCTTCTATCTGGAGCTGACCCGTACCCAGCGCCAGTACGAGGAAGAGTGCCTGCACCTGTCGGTGGCGTTGGCGGAGGCGACCGATACTCCGGTGGTCGCTACCAATGACGTGCGCTTCCTCAAGCGTGAGGACTACTGGGCCCACGAGACACGCGTGGCCATCGGGGAAGGCAAGGCGCTGGATGACCCGCGCCGCGAGACCCGCTACAGCGATGAGCAGTACCTGAAGACCGCCGAGGAAATGCACGAGCTGTTCGCCGACATTCCCGAAGCGCTCGAGAACAGCGTGCTGATCGCGGCGCGCTGTTCCGTGACGGTTCAGCTGGGGACCTACTTCCTGCCCGAGTTCCCGGTGCCGGAAGGCATGACGATGGATGAGTTCTTCCGCAAGGTTTCCCATGATGGCCTGACGGAACGCCTCGAGAAGCTCTATCCGCGCGACAGGCATCCCCGCGACAGCGAAGCCTGGGCTGACACCGAACAGCGCTATCGTTCCCGCCTGGACTTCGAGCTCGACATCATCCTGCAGATGGGCTTCCCCGGGTACTTCCTGATCGTCATGGACTTCATCCAGTGGGGCAAGGACAACGGCGTGCCGGTCGGCCCGGGGCGTGGTTCCGGTGCCGGCTCACTGGTGGCCTATGCCCAGAAGATCACCGATCTGGATCCGCTGGAATACGACCTGCTGTTCGAGCGCTTCCTGAACCCGGAACGTGTCTCCATGCCCGACTTCGACGTCGACTTCTGCATGGAGAAGCGCGATCGCGTCATCGATTACGTGGCCGAGCGCTACGGGCGCAATGCGGTCTCGCAGATCGTCACCTTCGGCACCATGGCCGCCAAGGCGGTGGTGCGTGACGTGGCGCGTGCCCAGGGGCGTCCCTACTCGCTGGGCGACAAGCTCTCCAAGCTGATTCCCTTTGAAGTCGGCATGACGCTGGAGAAGGCCATCGAGCAGGAGCCTCAGCTCAAGGAATTCATCGAGAACGATGAAGAGGCCCAGGAAATCTGGGAGATGGCGCTCAAGCTCGAGGGCACCACCCGCGGTACCGGCAAGCACGCCGGGGGCGTGGTGATCGCTCCCACCAAGCTGACCGATTTCTCGCCGCTGCTGTGTGAAGAGGATGGCAGCGGTCTGGTGGTGCAGTTCGACAAGAACGATGTCGAGGAAGCCGGGCTGGTCAAGTTCGACTTCCTGGGGCTGCGTACCCTGACCATCATCGACTGGGCGACCGAGATGGTCGACAAGGTCCGTGAGCGTGAAGGGCTGCCGCCGCTGGAGATCGATGACATTCCGCTGGACGACGCCAAGACCTTCGACATGCTGCAGAAGGCGGAGACGACGGCGGTCTTCCAGCTGGAATCCCGCGGCATGAAGGAGCTGATCAAGAAGCTCAAGCCTGACTGCCTGGAAGACATGATCGCCCTGGTGGCCCTGTTCCGTCCGGGCCCGCTGCAGTCCGGCATGGTGGATGACTTCATCAACCGCAAGCACGGTCGCTCCGAAGTGTCTTATCCACACCCGGATTATCAGCACGAGCTGCTCAAGCCGGTACTGGAGCCGACCTACGGCATCATCCTGTACCAGGAGCAGGTCATGCAGATCGCGCAGGTGCTGGCCGGCTACACGCTGGGCCAGGCCGACATGCTGCGCCGCGCGATGGGCAAGAAGAAGCCGGAAGAGATGGCCAAGCAGCGTGCCGGCTTCATGGAAGGGTGTGCCGAGAAGGGCATCGACAAGGACCTGGCGGGCAACATCTTCGACCTGGTGGAAAAGTTCGCCGGTTACGGCTTCAACAAGTCCCACTCGGCGGCCTATGGCCTCGTCTCCTACCAGACGGGCTGGCTGAAGGCGCACTATCCGGGGCCGTTCATGGCCGCGGTGATCTCGACCGAGATGCAGACCATCGAGAAGGTGGTACCGCTGATCGAGGAATGCCGCCATATCGGCCTGACGGTCACGCCACCGGACGTCAACATCGGTGGCTACAAGTTCACCGTCGACCTCGAAGGGCGCGTCGTCTACGGGCTGGGCGCGATCCGTGGCGTGGGCGAGGGCCCGATCGAGGCGATCGTCAGCGCACGTGCCGAGGGTGGGCCGTTCAGCGACATCTTCGACTTCTGCAAGCGCATCGATGCCAAGAAGATCAACAAGCGCACCCTGGAGGCGTTGATCCGCTCCGGGGCGCTGGACAACATCGGCCCGTCCCGTGCGGTGCTGATGCTGGCGGTGGAGGATGCGCTCAAGGCCGCCTCCCAGAATCATGCCAACAACGATGTCGGCATCACCGACATGTTCGGCGATGCCTTCAGCGAGCCGGAAACGGATGTCTACGCCGGCTATCGCAAGGCGCGTGAGTGGACCGACAAGGAGCGCCTCACCGGCGAGAAGGACACCCTGGGGCTCTATCTGACCGGCCATCCCATCGATGAATACGAAGGTGAGCTCAAGCGCTTCATCAATGCGCGCATCAGCGACCTGAAGCCGTCGCGGGAGCCGCAGCGCATCGCCGGGCTGGTGATCGCCATGCGCACCATGAAGTCCAAGCGTGGCGATACCATGGCCTTCGTGACCCTGGATGATCGCACCGGACGCATCGAGGCCTCGATGTTCGGCGAACTCTACGATCAGGTACGCAACAAGCTGGTACCTGACAGCGTGGTGATCGTCGAGGGGGAGGTCAGTCAGGATGATTATTCCGGCGGCCTGCGCCTGCGTGGCAAGGATGTCACGCCGATCATCGATGCGCGGGCGCGCTTCGGTGAGGCCGTCGAGATGAGCATCGCCGCCGAGGATATCGGCGGACGCTTCACCCAGCAGCTATCCACGCTGTTGACGCCGCACCTGGCCAGCGAAGGCCTGCCGATGCGGCTACGCTATCGCAATGCCGCCGCGGAGGCCTGGCTGGAGCTTGGTGAGCAATGGCGCGTCGCCCCCAGCGATGAACTGCTGATCCAGCTGGGTGAGGTGGAAGGCCAGCGCGGCGTGCGACTCAAGTACCGTGAGTGATTGTTGATCAAGGGGGAGGGACGCCATCCCTTCCCCTTGATGATGCAAGTGAAACGAGGTGGTGAAGGGCGTGGGGGAGAGGCAATCCCGCGCCGAACGGGCGGGCAAGGTTTGCACCTGTCGAACAGGGTGCGATAATGCCCCCCTATCTTTTCCGTACCCAATTCCATGCCGACTGTGACCGCCGTGAGCCACAGATCGCCTGAGCGCTTGCTCAGGGGGAGTGACCCGGCCGACTCGCTTTCCTGGCTGCCCGAGACGACGAACGAAACGCCTTATGAATCCCAATTATCTGGACTTTGAACAGCCGATCGCCGAGCTGCAGGCCAAGATCGAGGAACTCCGTCTGGTCGGTAACGACTCCCAGGTCAACCTGTCTGACGAGATCGCTCGTCTGCAGGACAAGAGCACCAAGCTCACCGAGTCCATCTTCAAGGACCTCGGTGCCTGGCAGGTATCTCAGCTGGCGCGTCATCCGCAGCGTCCGTATACCCTCGACTACCTCGAGAACCTGTTCACGGATTTCGATGAGCTGCACGGCGACCGTCACTACGCGGACGATGAAGCCCTGGTCGGTGGCATCGCGCGTCTCGACGACAAGCCGGTGATGGTGATCGGTCACCAGAAAGGCCGTGACGTGAAGGAAAAGGTGCGTCGCAACTTCGGCATGCCGCGTCCGGAAGGCTACCGCAAGGCCTGCCGTCTGATGGAGATGGCCGAGCGCTTCAAGATGCCGATCCTGACCTTCATCGACACCCCGGGTGCCTATCCGGGCATCGGTGCCGAGGAGCGCGGTCAGTCCGAGGCCATCGCCTACAATCTGGCAGTGATGTCGCGTCTCAAGACCCCGATCATCTCCACCGTCATCGGTGAGGGCGGTTCCGGTGGTGCACTGGCCATCGGCGTGTGTGACGAGCTCAACATGCTGCAGTACTCCACCTACTCGGTGATCTCGCCGGAAGGGTGTGCCTCCATCCTGTGGAAGAGCGCAGAGCGTGCCGCCGATGCCGCTGATGCCATGGGCATCACGGCCTCGCGCCTCAAGGAGCTGGGCTTCGTCGACAACCTGATCAAGGAGCCGCTGGGTGGCGCGCACCGCAACCCGCAAGCTGCTGCCGACAGCATCAAGGCCGCGCTGGGTGAAGGCCTGGAGCGTCTTGGCGCGCTGGATACCGACGCCCTGCTGGAGCGTCGTTACCAGCGCCTGATGAGCTACGGCGCACCGGCATGATCTCTGCACATCACGCTTGATGCGCATGCAGTTCACGCCTGAGTGACCAGGACGCCTCCGGAATCTTCCGGGGGCGTCCTTGCGTTCAGGGCCGCTTTTTCTCCGCTCACTCCATCCATCTGCTTTCGCGACGGGAGCCCGGCATGTCTCTGTCTTCTTCACTGGACTCGATGTCCTCGTCTCCGCAGTCTCTTGGCGAGATGGCGGAATCGCGCGCACTCGTTGCCGTCCGTGCGGCGTTGGCAGCGACGGATTCACGGCACACGGTATGGATCGCACTCTCGGGCGGACTGGATTCGGTGATGCTGGCGAGGCTGGCGGCGCGAGCGGCGCAGGAGTGCCCACGGCGACTGCGGCTGGTGCATGTGCACCATGGCCTGCAGGCGGCCAATGATGATTTCGAGCGTCTGGCGCGCAGGCTGGCCTCGCGGTTGGGGCTGCCGTTGAGTGTGCGCCATCTGGCGCTGGATGAGGCCGCATTCAAGTCGCGAGGCGTGGAGGCTGCCGCACGTGAGGCGCGGCTGGCGGCACTGACGGCCTGTCTGGCGGCGGGCGATAGCCTGTGGCTGGCGCAGCATCAGGATGATCAGGCCGAGACACTATTGCTCAACGCGCTGCGCGGCAGTGGCGGGCGCGGGCTGGCGGCCATGCCGCCTGAGCGGGCGCTGACCGTGGGCAACTTGTCCACTGGGCGAGATCTGCCCCCCCATGCGCGTGCACGACTGGTACGCCCGCTGCTGGATGTCTCTCGCCGTGATCTCGAGACTCTGGCGAGTCAGCAAGGGCTGTGTGTCTCACGAGACTGGTGCGAGGACCCCAGCAATCTCAGTCAGCGTTTCGATCGCAATTATCTGCGTCACACGGTGCTGCCGGCACTCGAAGGGCGTTGGCCACAGGCTGCGGGCAGCCTTGCGCGCTCGGCGCAGCAGCTCCGGGAAGAGCAGTCATTGCTGGATGAGCTGGCGGCCGAGCTGCTGGCGAAGGTACGGCTGTCAGGCGCGGAGCGCGTCACGCCGGGGCAGGAGATGGAGCAAGGGCAGGAGCAAGAGCAAGAGCAAGAGGTGCAGCTGTCGCTGGCACGTCTGGGCGAGTTGAGTGAGCCACGCCAGCGTCTGGTCCTGCGCCACCTGTGCCAATCACGCGGCTGGCCGGTGCCGCCGCGCGGGCGCCTGGCCAGTCTGCAGCAGTGGATCGCCACGCCGCCGGACTCGGTGGCGGAGGTGCGCTGGCACAGTCCGGTCTCAAGTCTGGTGGTGCGCCTCTGGCGCGGTCAGCTGTGGTGGCAGGTGAGTGATACCGTTACAAGGCATGGTCTTGGTGATGGGGTCAGTGACTGCCAACGGCGTGAACTGGATGATCGGGCGAGACAGAGCTGGCAGGCATTGGCCGCGCAGGAGGACGAAGTCGTGATCGGTCAGCGTCAGCCGGGTGATGTCATGCGTCTGGCTGACAGGGGCCGGCGGGACCTCAAGCGCCTGCTGCAGGAAGCCGACATCCCACCCTGGCAGCGCCACCAGCTGCGGGTAGCGCGACGTGCCCGCGATCAAGCCATCGTGGCGCTATGGCATCCCGCGTGCGGGTGGTGGTTGCGAGCAAAGCCGAGTGGCTGACTGTGGGCCTTAGAAGTCGGCCCCGGGAGTCAGTCTCGACAGAGAGTCTCACGGGGCCCTGGGCGTAGTGGCGGGACAGCACGAGGCCAGGGCGGCGTCCGTTCTCAGTCGACGTCTTCGAGGGTGAGCGTCATGTCGGCGGCCTTCTGCAGACTGCTTTCCTGGGTCAGGTCATCACAGATCAGACTGTGATCCCGATATTCTTCTGCCAGGCTCAGTCGCAATTCGTCGCCCTTGGCGCTCAATTGCGTGCCGAGGACAGGCTGTTCAGGGCGTGAATGATTGAGCATCACGGCGATGCGCAGCAGGCGCGCCAGACGGGCGAGGCGTGGCTGGAGCGTCAGCGGCAGATTGGCAAGCTCCCGGCTGGCGAACTTGCGACGATGGGCGCGTACCAGGAAGGCGAGCGCCTTCTGCTCCGGTCGCGAGAACCCCTGCAGGTCGGAATGCTCGATCAGGTAGGCGCCATGACGATGGAACTGGCTATGCGAGATGGCCAGCCCGACTTCATGCAGTTCGGCCCCCCAGGCCAGCATCTGGCGGGAGGTTGCCCCCAGTGACCACGCATCCGCGACCTGGTCGAACAGCGCCAGCGCGGTATCGCGCACGTTGGCCGCATGACGGGTGTCGATACCATAGCGACGACGCAGCAGATCGATGGCCGCGATGCGCGAGTCTTCCGCCGTATTGCGACCGATCAGATCAAACAGCACGCCTTCGCGCAACGCGCCATCGGAGTAGCGGATCTGCTCGAGTTCCAGGGCTTCGAAGATACCGCACAGGATCGCGACCCCGGCCGGGAAGACGCTGGCGCGGTCGCTTTTCAGGCCTGGCAGGCTGACCTTGTCGAGACGCTTGAATCCCAAGAGAGCGGTGCGCAGACGATGGAGTCCCTCGCGAGTCACCAGGCCGTGTGCTGCCCAGCCATGGGCTTCCATCACGCTGGCGGCTGCCTTGATGGTGCCGGAGGAGCCGACGGGGTCGTCCCAGCCCAGCTCGCGATAGCTGCGCTGTATGCTGGCCAGCTCCGAGCGAGCGGCCAGTTCGGCACGGCGCATGCGTTTCTCGCTGATCTCGCCGTCAGAGAAGAATGTCTTGGTATAGGCCACGCAGCCCATGTGCAGACTTTCCAGCAACAGCGGCTCGAACTGTTCACCGATGATGAATTCCGTCGAGCCGCCGCCGATGTCGATGATCAGGCGCTTGCCATGCACATCGGCCAGGGCATGGGCGGCCCCCAGATAGATCAGGCGCGCTTCTTCACGGCCGGCGATGATCTCGATGGGATGCCCCAGCAATTCCTCGGCGCGATCGATCAATGTCTGGCTGTTGTGCGCGGCACGCAGCGCGTTGGTGCCGACGATGCGCAGATGCTCCGCCTCGATGCCATCCAGGAAGGGCGCGAACTGTGCGAGGCAGTTGAGCGCACGCTCCATGGCATCTTCACTGAGCATGCCGTCTTCATCCAGGCCAGCTGCCAGCTGGATCTTCTCGCCCTGCTTGGCCACGACCTGCAATTGTCCGGCCTGATGATTCGCCAGCAGCAGATGGAAACTGTTGGAGCCGAGATCGATGGCGGCCAGCTTCAACAGTGGTGCATCGTCACTGGTGTCCGTGGCAGCGGGGGAGCTGTCAGGTAGGGAGGAGGCTGAATCACTCAAATGCATGGTCCTTGTGGCAGGTCCTGCTGGCAGGCCTTGCGCGAACGGGCGCTGCTACATGCGCTGTCCTCGAGGGCAGGGCGCCATGTGCCAAGCCGTCCACGCTGCGGAGTATCACGGTAAAGAATGCAATGTCAGTCTGGATCAAGGTTGCGGCGACTTGTGTGAGGTGTCAAACCTCATGGCATGTCGTCGGCAGGATCGGTCGAGAGTGGGGCATGTCAGAGACAGGGCGTGGTAGTCTACTGGTGCGACATGACAGTCGTGCGAAGCGCCAGAGAGCGATGCCTCTCGTGCAAGGCGCTCGCGTGACACCGCTCGTCCCGGGGCTTGCCGTCATCGTCGTCACGCTGAAGCATCATCATTTACCTGCAGGAAGATCAGCAAGGCCGATGTGGCCTGGGAGATAACGTCGCGATGAGCGAACGTGTGGCACCGATTTCAGAAAGAGACTTTGAATCCGTGGTGTTGGAGAGCGAGCAGCCGGTACTGGTGGATTTCTGGGCCTCCTGGTGTGGGCCGTGCAAGACGGTGGCCCCGACACTCGAGTCGCTGGCGGAGGAATATGAAGGGCGGTTGAAGATCGTCAAGGTCGATGTCGATGAGGCCCCTGAACTGGCGTCCCGTTTCGGCGTTCGTGGCGTGCCGACCCTGATGCTGTTCCTGTCCGGAAATGTCGAGGCCAGCAAGGTCGGGGCGATGCCTCGTGCGCAATTGGCCGCCTTCCTGGATGCCAACCTGTGACGGGGGATGACGCCGTCAGTTGAGCGGCGGCCCCGTCCCCCGGGCTGCGCTGGCATGGCCTCTGAGCACGGGACTTGCGTTCGAGGTGAAGCTTGACTACCATCGAGGCGTTCGCCTGATTACACGCTCTCTGATTGCGTCATGTCGACCGTCCCACGGTCCCCCAGTTGTCAGCCAGCCCTCTGGTAATTCTGTCCTTCTATTCACAGGTCAGCCACCAGGCGATTCATACCGCTAGATTCCATATCGAGAAGACTTTTACGTCAGGAAGCACGACGCCCCATGTCCTTGCGGACGGGCTGCAGTCGCTCGACACTCCGTTGCCGAATCCGTTGTACGGCCGTGGTGAGTGATCTTTCCTGAACCTTTGGCACCTGTATTCTTTCCACTCAGGCGCTTGCCCCCGGGAATGCTGTCGAGATCAGCCTGCACTCACACAGTACAGTGTCAGTCTCTGCCTCCTGCTCGTCTTCTCGATTCCCTTCTTATCTTCAGCCCTGCTGACACGAGCTACGTTCAAACAAGCCGATGAATCTTACCCAACTCAAGCAAAATACCGTCCCGGAACTGCTGGAACTCGCCCAGACCATGGGGATCGACAACCTGGCACGTTCGCGCAAGCAGGACATCATCTTCGCCATCCTCAAGAAGCACGCGAAAAGCGGCGAGGATATCTATGGTGATGGTGTGCTGGAAATCCTGCAGGACGGCTTCGGCTTCCTGCGCAGTGCGGATTCTTCCTACCTTGCTGGCCCCGACGACATCTACGTTTCCCCGTCCCAGATTCGCCGCTTCAATCTGCGCAAGGGCGATACCATTTCCGGCAAGATTCGTCCGCCGAAGGAAGGGGAACGTTACTTCGCGCTACTCAAGGTCAATCAGATCAACTTTGACCGTCCCGAGAACGCCAAGCACAAGATCCTGTTCGAGAACCTGACGCCGCTGTTCCCGCAATCGCGTCTGCTGATGGAAATCGGCAACGGTTCCACCGAGGACATCACCTCGCGCATCCTGGATCTCACGGCCCCGATCGGCAAGGGACAGCGTGGTCTGATCGTGTCACCGCCCAAGGCGGGCAAGACGATGATGCTGCAGAATATCGCCGCCTCCATCACTCGCAACAACCCCGAATGTCACCTCATCGTGCTGCTGATCGATGAGCGTCCTGAGGAAGTCACCGAAATGTCGCGCACCGTGCGCGGCGAAGTCGTGGCCTCCACCTTCGATGAGCCGCCGGCCCGTCACGTCCAGGTCGCCGAGATGGTGATCGAGAAGGCCAAGCGTCTGGTCGAGCACAAGAAGGATGTCGTCATCCTGCTCGATTCCATCACGCGTCTGGCACGTGCCTACAACACCGTGGTGCCGTCCTCCGGCAAGGTGTTGACCGGTGGTGTCGATGCGCATGCCCTCGAGAAGCCGAAGCGCTTCTTCGGTGCCGCGCGCAACATCGAGGAAGGCGGCAGTCTGACCATCCTCGCCACGGCACTGGTCGACACCGGTTCCAAGATGGACGAAGTCATCTTCGAGGAGTTCAAGGGCACCGGTAACATGGAAGCGCACCTCGACCGCAAGCTGGCCGAGCGTCGTGTCTTCCCGGCACTCAACATCCGTCGTTCCGGTACGCGTCGTGAAGACCTGATCGCGTCTGAAGATGAAATGCAGCGCATGTGGATCCTGCGCAAGCTGCTCAATCCGATGGAAGACGTGGCCGCGACCGAATTCCTGATCGACCGCCTGAAAGATACCAAGACCAACCTCGAGTTCTTCGAGGCCATGAAGCGCCGCTGAACCGATGTCCTGAGTTGACGAGGCAATGCCATGGATTCCCCCACGTGATTCCGTTCAATGACGGAATCACGTGGGGGAATCCGCACTTCCCGAGACGCCCATCTCCTGATCAGGAGATGGGCGTCTTGCGTTGTCGGCCTGCCGACTATCGGCTGGCAATGGTATGCTCGGAACCTGATCAAGCCGACCGGAAACTCCCATGCAGTATCGAGACTTGCGCGATTTCATCGCGGCGCTGGAAGAGAAGGGCGAACTCAAGCGCATTCGTGCCGAGGTGGACCCTTACCTGGAGATGACCGAGATCTGCGATCGCACCCTGAAGGCGGGTGGTCCGGCGTTGCTGTTCGAGAACGTCAAGGGCCACAGCATGCCGGTGCTGGGCAATCTGTTCGGCACACCGCGTCGTGTGGCGCTGGGCATGGGGCAGGAATCGGTCGAGGCGCTGCGCGAAGTCGGCGAGCTGCTCGCCTTCCTCAAGGAGCCGGAGCCGCCCAGAGGCTTCCGTGATGCCTGGGACAAGCTGCCGATCTTCAAGCAGGTGATGAGCATGGGCCCCAAGCGGGTCAAGCGTGCGCCCTGTCAGGAAGTCGTGCTGGAAGGGGATGATGTCGATCTCGACATGATTCCGATCCAGCACTGCTGGCCCGGAGACGCCGCGCCGCTGGTGACCTGGCCGCTGGTGATTACCCGCGGGCCGCACAAGGAGCGTCAGAACCTCGGCATCTACCGTCAGCAGAAGCTTGGCAAGAATCGGCTGATCATGCGCTGGCTGGCGCACCGTGGCGGGGCTCTGGATTTCCGTGAGTGGCAGAAGGCCCATCCGGGTGAGCCCTTCCCGGTCGCCGTGGCGCTGGGGGCTGACCCGGCGACGATTCTGGGCGCTGTCACTCCGGTGCCGGATACGCTGTCCGAGTATGCCTTCGCGGGGCTGCTGCGCGGCTCGCGCACCGAGCTGGTCAAATGCGGCCTGTCGGAGCTCGAGGTGCCGGCCAGCGCCGAGATCATCCTCGAAGGCTACCTGTATCCGGATGACATGGCGCCGGAAGGCCCCTACGGCGATCACACCGGCTATTACAACGAGGTCGAGAGCTTCCCCGTCTTCACCATCGAGCGCATCACCCATCGTCGCGATCCGATCTATCACTCGACCTATACCGGGCGTCCACCGGATGAGCCGGCGATTCTCGGCCTGGCCCTCAATGAGGTCTTCGTGCCGATTCTGCGCAAGCAGTTCCCGGAGATCGTCGACTTCTATCTGCCGCCGGAGGGATGCTCCTACCGCATGGCGGTGGTGACGATGAAGAAGCAGTACCCCGGCCACGCCAAGCGCGTGATGATGGGAGTCTGGAGCTTCCTGCGCCAGTTCATGTATACCAAGTTCGTGATCGTGCTGGATGATGATGTCGATGCCCGCAAGTGGGAAGATGTCATCTGGGCCATCACCACGCGGATGGACCCGAGCCGTGATACCGTTCTGGTCGACAATACGCCGATCGACTATCTCGATTTCGCCTCGCCAACGGCGGGGCTCGGCTCCAAGATGGGCATGGATGCCACCAACAAGTGGCCCGGCGAGACCGACCGCGAATGGGGCGAGCCCATCGTGATGAGCGACGAGATCGTCTCGCGGGTCGATGAGCGCTGGGACAGTCTGGGCATTCTGGATTGAGTCTCACCTGACCATCACCACTCATGCATTTACCCTGCCTCGGCGCCAGGCGTCGCGGCAGGCTTCAGACAACAAGAGGATACGATGACGGCGCGGACCCTGACCTGTCATGTCGAGAGTGTGGAAGACCTGACCCCGGACGTGTTTCGTGTGCGCTTTGCCGCACGTCCCGAGGCCCTGGCGCATGCGCCGGGCCAGTATCTCGAGATGAAGCTCGACGACACCACCTGGGTACCGTTCTCCATCGCCAACGCTGCCAAGGGAGATGGCGTGCTTGAGCTGCATATCCAGCACTGGCCGGAGCGCAGCAACTCGGCGCGTCTGCGCAGCCTGCTGGTCGCGGCCAATCAGCTGGAGTTGCGCCTGCCGAATGGCGAATGCGTGCTCGATCTCGACGACCCCAGTCCCATCGTGCTGATCTGTGCCGGTACCGGATTCTCGCAGATGCATGCCATGTTGCAGGCAGCGTTTGCACACGGCCTCAATCAGCCCATCGAACTGTGGTGGGCCGCGCGTGAGCGTCGGGATCTGTATCTGGAAAGCGCCGCGCTCCACTGGGCCGCCAGTCAGCCCAATTTCCGCTACGTGCCGGTACTGGAAGAAGCGCCTGAGGCGGGTGATGCTCACCATCAGGCACTGGAAGCGGCTGGGGTCGAGGCAAGCTTCAATGGCCATATCGGTCGTATCGATGATGCGCTGCGAGCGCATGCGGAGAGCATGGCAGGCAAGCGCGTCTATTTGTCGGGCTCGCCCGGCATGGTCTATGCCTGTGTCGATGCGCTGACGCCGTTGGGGGTCGAGGCCAGCGCGCTGAGCTCCGATGTCTTCAGTTATGCACCACGCGAGCCGCTGCTGGATCCGGCGCTGGTATCCGGCTGAAGCTGCCTGACGTTGCCTGAAGGAGTCGAGTGAATGAGTCAGTCCCCCATTCTGATCACCGGTGGCGCCCAGCGACTGGGGCGCTACTGCGCCGAACGTCTGGTGGATGATGGCCATCCCGTCATCATCAGTTACCGACGTGAGCGCGAAGAGCTCGATGCCCTGCGGGCGTTGGGTATCCGCACCGTCCAGGCGGATTTCTCCAGTGAGGCGGGCATCCAGGCCTTCATCGCGACGATTCGTGAGATGACGCCGACGTTGAGGGCCATCGTGCACAATGCCAGCGACTGGGCGCCGGATGGTGGGGCGGAGGAGCGCGGCGAGATGTTCGAGCATCTGTTTCGCGTCCACATGCAGGCGCCGTATCTGATCAATCTGGCGCTGCGTGATCTGCTGGAGGCAGGTATCGAGACTCAGGCCGACATCGTCCACATGAGTGATTTCGTGGTCCAGAAAGGCTCGCGCAAGCATGCGGCCTACGCGGCCAGCAAGGCGGGGCTCGAGAATCTGACCTTGTCATTCGCGGCGCTGTTCGCGCCACGCATCCAGGTCAACACCATCGCGCCGGCACTGATCATGCTCCGCCCGGACGACGATGATGACTACGCCGAGCGAGCGCGGGCCAAGTCTGCGATGCAGAGTGTGCCGGGCCCAGGGGTGATCTGGCAGGCGCTGCGTTATCTGCTGGACAGTCCCTATGTCACGGGCACGACACTGCCGGTGGATGGCGGACGTCATCTCACGTGACGGGTGCTTCCTGCCGGTGTCCGGGTAGCCTCCAGGGATCGAGGCCCGGCAGAGCAGCATGAAAAAAGCCCCCGCTGAGAAGCGGGGGCTTTTCGTTGATGCGACGTCGTGTGGTGACGCAGCGTTTGCCGTCAGTGCTTGCAGGCAGTGCCTACAGAATGTGGCGGCCTTCGACGGCGGTGAACTGGCCTTTCTTGAGCGTTGGGCCCATGTTCTGACCGGAGGGAGCGCCGCCCGGATTTTCCAGCGTGATCACCAGATCGCTGTCGGGGAAGGCGGCCAGATATTCCTTCGGCACCTCCACCTTCATGGTGCCGGAGTGCGGCAGGATGCCCAGTGACATCGGCTCCTTGCCATCCTTGGCCATCAGCCACAGCTCGCAGACCTTGCCGGGGGCCGGGGCGTTGGGGCTGACGGCCTGGACCATCATCTCACCCGAGTGGGAGGCATTGACGATCCAGCCGGGGCTGCTGTCAGGGTTGCTGACCACGAACACGTAGTCGCTCTCCATGCTCTCGTTCTGACCCAGACTGAAGGTCAGGCTGACGGCGAGTGCGAGGCTGAACGCCGTGGCCGTCATGCCTTGCCACAGGCCCAGGCGACGCCACCACGGCTGCCGGGCGGTGCCCGTCGCCTCGGCGATGCCTTGCCAGACATCGGCGGGCGGTGCGACAGGGGGAAGCTGTTCATTGAACACGTTCAGGTGTTCGCGCCAGCGCTCCACATCGCGCTGCAGGTCGTGACTCACGGAGAGCAGCGATTCGAAAGCGGCGCGCTCACTGCGTGTCAGGGTTCCGAGCGCGTACTCGCCCGCTGCGGTTTCACGCAGTTCGGGATCGCTCAGATCAAATGACTCATGCATGTCTTTAACCTCTCGAGTCCACGTCGGACCCAGCTCTTGACGGTGCCCAAGGGCTGGTCCAGTTGGTTGGCCAGATCCTGGTGGGTGAGGCCTTCGAAGTAGGCCAGTTCCAGGGCGCGGCGTTGATCGTCATTCAGCTCGGCCAGACACTGATGGAGTTCACCACTGTGCTGGGCCAGGTCGACATCTGCCTCGATATCACTTCGACCGGGCATGGCAGCGATCAATTCGTCGCTGTCGTGCTCGCTGGGTCGCTGTCGACGTATCCAGTCGATGGCGATGTTGCGGGTCATGGTGCCGAGCCAGGTCATCGGGCGGGCGCGGCCGGCGTCATACTGGCCGGCGGCGGCCCATACCCGGATGTAGACCTGCTGAAGACAATCCTGCGCGGATGCCTCATGTCTCAAGATACGCAGCAACTGAGCGTATAGATGCGCACTGGTTGCGCGATAAAGTCGATCCAGTGCCTTGGCATCCTGCCGGGCACATCCCGACAGATATTCTATCAGTGCATCATTTCGGGAATCCTGCATGCATGCATTCCAAGCTGTGGGCGCGGTGTCAGGCACCGCTGGACGAATGCGCGTTGCCGATCATGTCGTTCGACAACCAAAGGTTATACTGATGCCACTCCGGGCTGATAGTCCTTCTTTATACGTGCAGGCAACGGTTTGTTGCCCGATCACGCTTGCGTGCGACGTTTCGTAGTGCAAGGATAGAGTCATCGACGCTTCATCGTCATCACTGGACACCGGCCCGACCCATGAATCAATCCTCAAGCTCCCGCCTTCGCACTGCCGCTGCCTGCCCTTCGGGTCAGCTGGCGTCGGCTGCGTGTGTGGCTGGCTATTGGTATTGGTTTACACAGGGGCGCGCCTGAGGTTACGGCGTGCCTGTCTCGTACGGGCTGCCACCACCTTGAAGAACCCCCGGTCGCAGCCACGACCGGGGGTTCTTGCGTTTGGGCCCGGCAATCTCTCATGACGAGAGAGGCGTGCCACCCTAACGTGCCAACGATGATTGCAGCATGAATGACTGGAGGAATGACCATGCGTACCACGATCCCGACTACCCGCTTCTCTTTCGCTTCCGCTCGGGTCGTGCATGGTTATTGGCGCTGGCGATTTAGCGGCGTCCTGCCTCTTTCCGCTGTCACCGCGGGGCAGGGCGAGCAACATCGGGGTGACGATTCGCGAAGTCCCTGTCTGTCAGAGTGAATATTGCGTGATGAAGCCGAAGCTTCGTCACAGGAGAGAAGACCATGAACGCCAGCCTTGAACGCGTGTTGACGAATGACCCGCACACAGCCGATACCACTGTCGGCACCATGACCGCCGAGACTACCCCCGTGACCCGCTTCGATGCCGCCCAGACACCGACCACTCCCGGACGCATCAGCCGTGAAGCCCTGCCCAGCGCCAGCGAATTGCGCGCGCAGCTGCCGGTGGATGCTGACCTGGCCGGCCAGATTCGCCAGCACCGCGCTGAGATCAACGCGATTCTTGCCGGGGAGGATGATCGTCTGCTGGTGGTGGTCGGCCCGTGTTCCATCCATGATCTCAAGGCCGCGCGTGAATACGCCCAGCGCCTTGCGGTGATCGAACCGCAGGTCCGTGATCGCCTCAAGCTGGTGATGCGTGTCTATGTCGAGAAGCCGCGCACGACGGTGGGCTGGAAGGGGCTGGCCTATGATCCGCATCTGGATGGCAGTGATGACATGGCCAGCGGCCTGCGTCAGGCGCGTGAACTGATGCGCGAGATCAATCAGCTGGGCCTGCCGGTGGCGACGGAGCTGCTGCAGCCCCTGACCGCCGCCTACCTGGAAGACCTGCTCGGCTGGGCGGCCATCGGGGCACGCACCACCGAGTCACAGATCCACCGCGAGATGGCCTCCGGCCTTGGCTGCGCCGTAGGCTTCAAGAATGGAACCGATGGTGGGGTCGAGGTCGCCGTGCAGGCGATCGGTGCGGCAGCTCACGGGCATCGCCACTTCGGCATGGATGACAGCGGGCGCCCGGCGCTGATCGAGACCGCGGGCAATCCCCACACCCACGTGGTGCTGCGGGGCGGCCATGGTCAGCCCAACTACGATGCAGACTCGGTGGCCGCCTGCCGGCGAGAGCTGGAAGGGGCCGGTCTGACACCGCGACTGATGGTCGACTGCAGTCATGCCAACTCGCGCAAGGACCACCGTCGTCAGAGCGAAGTGATGCTGGATGTGCTCTCCCAGCGTCTGGCCGGTGATGACGCCTTGATCGGCGTGATGCTGGAAAGCCATCTCAACGAGGGCAAGCAGGCATTGCCGGCAGCGGACAAGCTCTCGCAGCTGCGCCATGGCGTTTCCGTGACCGATGCCTGTCTCGGGTGGGAGACGACGGAGCATCTGCTGAGTCTGGCGGCAGAGCGTCTGCGAGACGCCTGACCCAGACACCACCCTGCTGGTGAAGCCCTCTTTCCTCACGGCTGACGGAGCAGGTCTCGCGCTTGTGAATTCCCCGCGCCCGATGGTCATGCGACCGTCGGGCGCTGTCGTTTGCATGAGGCGTATCGTTCGCGTCATACGACTGTCATTTGGTTCGCGTATCACTCTTGTTGCCCTTGGCGGCCCCACAGGGGCCAGGCCTGAAAAGAACAACCCGCAACCTGACTACGGGGAAGCAGCATGAGCAAGGAAATTGAAGATCATCGCCTACTGAATGCCAGTCACAACGAGACATTCTCTTCCATCATCGACAAGCACCTTTCCCGTCGTCGCGTGTTGCAGGGTGGTCTGGGCATGGCGGCTGCCAGCATGCTGGGCGGCTTCGGGCTGGCGGGCCTGAGCGGTACGGCCAATGCCGACAGCGGCAAGAGCACAGGGACCCCGGCGAAGACACCGCTGGCGCTGGCCTTCGAGTCCATCAAGGGCTCTCGCACGGATGCCTTCGTGGTACCTGCAGGGTATACCGCCCATGTCCTGGCACCGTGGGGCACCCCGCTCAACGACAAGGCACCGCAGTGGAGTGAATCGCTGGCGATGACGCCGGAGGCCCAGCTCAACAGCATCGGCATGCATCACGACGGCATGCACAACTTCGCGCTGAGCGAAGACACCGCCTCCAGCAATTTCCTGCTGGTGATGAACAATGAGTACATCGATCAGGATGCCCTGTGGGCGCCCAAGGGCGGCGCGACCAATGCGGAGTCCGGCAAGCGCCCGGCCGATGAAGTGCGTACCGAGATCAATGCCCACGGCGTGACCGTCGTCGAAGTCAAGAAGGATGCCGGCGGCAAGTGGGATGTGGTGAGCAACTCCGGCTACAACCGTCGCTATACCAGCGCCAGCGAGATGGTGTTGAGTGGCCCGGTGGCAGGCAGTGATTACGTCAAGACTGCCTTCTCTCCGGATGGCACGCGCACGCGTGGTACCAACAACAACTGCGCCAACGGCTATACCCCCTGGGGCACCTACCTGACCTGTGAGGAGAACTGGCCGGGGTACTTCGTCAAGCGCAGTGATCGTCAGAGCGATGATGATCGCATCGGCATCGAGACCGAGCGTGGCCGCTACGGCTGGGAAACCGCCGCGGGAGATGCCAGCGAAGTCGATGGCGAATTCGCGCGCTTCGACAATACGCCGACGGCGGACAGTGCCGACAAGGATTATCGCAACGAGCCGCGTACTTTCGGCTACATCGTCGAGATCGACCCCTACACCGGTGAGAAGGCCGTCAAGCGCACCGCGCTGGGACGTTTCCGCCATGAAGGTTGCTGGCCGGGCAAGCTGGTCGAAGGCGAGCCGGTGGTGTTCTATTCAGGCCATGACTCGCGCAACGAATACATCTACAAGTTCGTCTCCGATGCCAGATGGGAGGCCGCCGATGCGCACGTGCCGGGAGCCGACAAGAATCGCCTGGCGATCGGTGACAAGTATCTGGACAAGGGCACGTTGTATGTTGCCCAGTTCTCCGCCGACGGTACTGGCAAGTGGCTGAAGCTGACGCCGGACGCCGTGACCAGGGATGGCCGGACGCTGGCCGCTGCACTGGGCCTGGCGGCCGATGATCTGGCCGGCGTCATCATCCATACCGCGGACGCGGCGGATCTGATGGGCGCCACGCCGATGGACCGCCCGGAGTGGGGTGCCGTCGACCCGGCTTCCGGTGAGGTCTACATGACACTGACCAACAACTCCAAGCGCACCGAAGAGGGGACTGCGGCGGCCTTCACCAATGACGGCAAGGCCATCGAGGAGCCGGGAGTCGGTTACAAGACGGCGCCGACCAATGCCGCCAACCCGCGCGGTGACAACGAGGCTGGGCAGATCATCCGCTGGCGTGAGGCGGGGGATCACACCGCCTTCGATTGGGAGATCTTCGTGTTCGGCGCGGCGGCCAGTGACGCCGACAACCTGTCCGGCCTGACCGAGATGAATGAATTCGCCAGTCCGGATGGCCTCTACTTCGACGAACGTGAAGACGAGCAGGGTATCCTGTGGATCCAGACGGACAACGGCTACGCCGGTGTGGCGGACGCCACCAATGACCAGGTGCTGGCGGTCGTGCCGGCCGCGCTTCAGCAGGCCGAAGGGGATGCTGCTGTGATCGGTGCCGATAACCAGGCACAGCTCAAGCGCTTCGCGGTTGGCCCGAACGGCTGTGAAGTGACCGGCATCTTCGCGACACCTGACAGGACGGCGTTGTTCGTCAATATCCAGCATCCCGGCAACTGGCCGCAGAGTGTGGATGCGACTGCCGAAACTGACGGCAGTGTGCGCCCGCGCGCCGCGACCGTCGTCATCCAGCGTGAAGATGGTGGTCAGATCGGTGTCTGATCCGTTGAGCGCTTGATCCGATCGTCAGCTGCCAGGCCCCCGCATCCAGGATGCGGGGGCCTTTTCATTGTCTGGTGGGGGCAGAAGGATCGGGACAGGAGGGCTGGGACAAGGCTTGTCTGCTCAACGAAGACGGCCCCCACGCAAGCGTGAGGGCCGAGAGTCAGGTGAATGGACTGCGCCGGATGAGGCGGGCCCGAGCGGGGCGCGATCAGGCCTTGGCAGCGTAGGCGAACAGCAGGGTTTCCTGCACGCTGATCGGCTCTGCATCGCCGGCATCCAGCTGGGTGTAGTGACCATCGCTTTCCAGGCGCCAGCTCTGGCAGTTGTCGACCAGATAGGTGTCCAGGTCCTTGCGGATGCGCTGGGCCAGCTTCTTGTCGAGCAACGGGAAGCAGGTCTCGACGCGATGGAACATGTTGCGCTCCATGAAGTCCGCGCTGGAACACCAGGTCTCCGGCTGGCCGGCATTGTGGAAGTGGAAGGTGCGAGTATGTTCCAGGAAGCGACCGATCACCGAGCGGACGCGGATATTGTCGGAGATGCCCGGAACGCCCGGACGCAGACAGCAGACCCCGCGGATGATCAGATCGCACTGCACGCCCGCGCGTGAGGCGCGATACAGCGCGCGGATCAGCTTGGGTTCGGTCAGTGAGTTGCACTTGATGATGATGTGGGCGCGCTTGCCCTTCTCGGCGTTGCGCGCTTCCCGGTCGATCATCTCCACCAGTCGCTCATGCAGTGTGAAGGGGGCATGCAGCAACTTCTCGATATTGCGTTGCTTGCCCATGCCGGTCAGCTGCTGGAAGACCTTGTGCACGTCCTCGCACAAGGTCTCGTTGGACGTCAGCAGGCTGTAATCGGTGTACAGGCGCGCCGTCTTGGCGTGGTAGTTGCCGGTGCCGAGGTGCGCATAGTGGCGCAGTTCGCCATTTTCTCGCCGCACGATGTGCAGCATCTTGGCGTGGGTCTTGTAGGCCATCACCCCGTAGATGACGATGGCGCCTGCCTCCTGAAGGCGGGAGGCCAGCTGCAGGTTGTCGGCTTCATCGAAGCGGGCACGCAGCTCGATCACCACGGTGATCTCCTTGCCCTGGCGTGCAGCTTCCACCAGCGAGGAGACGATGTTGGAATCGGCTCCGGTGCGATAGAGCGTCTGCTTGATGGCCAGCACGTTCGGGTCGCGCGCTGCCTCGGCCAGCAGACTCTCGACTGGCGAGAACGACTGGAAGGGGTGATGCAGCAGGATGTCCTCGCGGCGAATGGCATCGAACAGGCTGTTGTCACTCTTGAGTGCCTTGGGCGTGCCGGGAGTGAACGGTGCGTAGAGCAGGTCCTCGCGGCCCACGTCGCCGATGACTTCCATCAGGCGATTGAGATTGACCGGTCCCTTCACCTGATACAGGTCTCGCTTCTCCAGCTCGAACTGCTTGAGCAGGAAGGTGTAGAGCGCCTCCGGACAGTTGTCCGCCACTTCCAGGCGCACGCCATCGCCGTAACGCCGCGCCAGCAGCTCGCCGCGCAGCGCCGAGGCCAGATCCGAGACATCCTCGGCATCCACCGAGAGGTCGGCGTTGCGCGTCAGCCGGAACTGGTAGCAGCCCTTGATCTTCATCCCCGGGAACAGTTCCTGGGCATGGGCATGAATCATCGAGGACAGGAAGACGTACTCGGTATAGCCGCTCTCTGCGAGCGCTTCCGGCACGCGAATCAAGCGCGGCAGCGAGCGCGGAGCCGGAAGAATGGCCAGGCCGCCCTCGCGCCCGAAGGCGTCCTTGCCTTCCAGCTCGACGATGAAGTTGAGGCTCTTGTTGACCAGGCGCGGGAAGGGATGTGATGGATCAAGCCCGATCGGGCTGATGACCGGCTGAATCTCTTCCTCGAAGTATTCGCGAACCCAGGCTTTCTGGGCGTCGTTCCACTGATTGCGGCGACGGAAGCGGATGTGTTGCTCTTCAAGCGCCGGAATCAGTTCTTCGTTGAGGATGCGGTACTGGCGCTCCACCTGCTCGTGGGTGATGCGCGAGATCTCGTCGAGCACCTTGCCGGGCAGCATGCCATCCGGGCCGGGCTCGGTGCGGTCGAAGGCGATCTGATGCTTGAGACCCGCCACGCGGATCTCGAAGAACTCGTCCATGTTGGACGTGAAGATCAGCAGGAACATCAGCCGGTTGAGCAGCGGATGCGAAGTGTCCTGCGCCTGCTCTAGTACCCGGATGTTGAACTGCAGATTCGACAGCTCACGGTTGAAATACAGGGCGGGGTCGGCCAGGTCGGCTTCGGGGGAGGGCGTGACCTTGGCGTGAATGCCCTTGCGCGTGCGATTGACGCGCAGGGGCGGAGGTTCAAGGGCTGGCGGCTCGTCGGTGACCAGCTCCATGTCGCCCTCTTTCCCCCGGGACGCCGCCGGGGCGGCAGCGTCCTGATGCGGTTGGGGAGCGGTGTCCAGCGAGGTGTCTGACGCGTCATCTATGGCGTTCTTGTGGGTCTGTTCCATCATCAACTCCATGACCCCGGTCAGACACGGTCGCCGGGGTAGTCAAAGGCGATTCTTCTCCGCCAGCAGTTCCGCGGCCCGGCGGGCAAAATAGGTGAGAATGCCGTCGGCACCCGCACGCTTGAAGCACATCAATGATTCGAGAATGACCTTGTCGGCATCCAGCCAGCCGTTCTGGAAGGCGGCCATGTGCATGGCGTACTCGCCGCTGACCTGGTAGGCGAAGGTCGGCACTTCCAGTTCACGCTTCACGCGGGACACCACATCCAGGTAGGGCATGCCCGGCTTGACCATCACCATGTCGGCGCCCTCGGCGAGATCCATGGCCACTTCATGCAGCGCTTCGTCGCTGTTGGCCGGATCCATCTGGTAGGTCTGCTTGTCGGCCTTGCCCAGATTGCCGCTCGAGCCCACCGCATCACGGAACGGGCCGTAGTAGTTGGAGGCGTACTTGGCCGAATAGGCCATGATGCGGGTATTGATCAGGCCTTCCTGTTCCAGCATGGCACGGATGGAGCCGATGCGGCCGTCCATCATGTCAGAAGGGGCCACGACATCGGCGCCCGCTTCCGCGTGTGACAGTGCCTGCTTGATCAGGGTGTCCACGGTGCGGTCGTTGAGCACGTAGCCGTCATCATCGAGGATGCCGTCCTGGCCATGCACGGTGTAGGGATCCAGCGCCACATCGGTGATCACGCCCAGCGTCGGGATGGCTTCCTTGAGGGCACGCACCGCGCGCTGCACCAGGCCATTGGCGTTGTAGGACTCCTCGGCCAGCAGGCTCTTGGCCTCGGCATCGATCACCGGGAACAGCGCGATGGCCGGCACGCCCAGCGCATGGACCTCACGGCATTCCTCGACCAGCAGGTCGATGGACAGGCGCTCGACCCCGGGCATGCTGGTCACGGCTTCACGACGCTGCGAACCTTCCAGCACGAAGACCGGCAGGATCAGATCATCGGCCGTCAGCTGGTTCTCGCGCATCAGGCGGCGAGAGAAATCATCCTTGCGCATGCGGCGCATGCGAATCGCAGGAAACTGGCGTGGGGTACGTTGGCTCAAGAGAAGCTCTCCGGATCTAAGGCTCCGGTTCCGTGAGGGACGCTGGAAGTCTAGGTCTATAATATTTCAATGATATTACAGGTCAGACGGCGCCCATACGACCGAAGGAGATGGGATTGGCCGAGCAAGCTGTCGGCACGATGCCTTCGAGTATATCAGTGCATGCAGGTCGGAACAGGGGCGCGGCATGGGGCAGGGTGTCGCGTCGTGTGCACTGTCATCCTGCCCGCCGAACCGCGAGGGGCGCCCTTGAGATGTGGCCATGCCGCCCATAGTCTTGGGGCATCGGAGTGACGAATACTCAGGTGCTGCAGGCCGCCGGCATCATCTGTCCTTTCCAGCCGGTACCTCTTCACATGGTGCTTGCCTGTAGCGGATTCCTGTACGAATCTGTCACTTCTGACCTGTCGGCAGCCGCCGAGCAGTTCACCGTCAATGGAGTAACACATGACCAAGCAGGTAGCCCTGATCCTATCCGGTTGCGGTGTCTATGATGGCTCCGAGATCTACGAAACGACCCTGACCATGCTTCGGCTTGATCAGCTGGGCATCCGCTACGAGTGCTTCGCTCCGGACATCGACCAGCATCATGTGCTCAACCACGCCACCGGCGAGGAAATGGACGAGACACGCAATGTGCTGACCGAGTCGGCTCGTCTGGCGCGTGGCAAGGTGCGTCCGTTGCCGGAGCTGTCCGCCGAGGACTTCGACGCGCTGATTCTGCCCGGTGGCTTCGGTGCCGCCAAGAATCTCAGCAACTTTGCCGTCAAGGGCGCGGATCTGACGCTGGTGGATGGTCTGCGCGAGGTAGTGCAGCCCTTCCATGCGGCCGGCAAGCCGATCGGCGTGATGTGCATCGCGCCGGTGATGGTGCCGAAGCTGCTGGGCGAGGGGATCTCGGTCACCATCGGCACGGACCCTGAAGTCTCCGGCGCCATCAGTGCCCAGGGCGGTCTGCACAAGAGCTGTGAGGTGACGGATATCGTGATTGATGCCGCCAATCGCGTGATCACGACGCCAGCCTACATGCAGGCAGAGCGCATCTCCGAGGCTGCCGAAGGCATCTTCAAACTGGTGGAACGCCTGAACGGCTGGATCGAGGAAGACCAGGCCAAGGCCAGCCAACAGGATTGACACGGTCGCACGGTACCCAGCAGGAAACGACGAAGCCCCCGCCATTGGCGGGGGCTTCGTCGTTTCCTGCGTCATGATTCTTGCGCGTCATCGTCCAGGCGCTGTCTGCTCGAGTCTTCGCGTCAGGGGGCCTGCTGCGAGGCCTCATCATCGCTCGCCGGACGGCGGCGCTTGAAGGCGCGTGCGGCGAGAATCCCGACCTCGAACAGCAGCCACATCGGAATCGCCAGCAATGACTGCGAGATGACGTCAGGCGGTGTCAGCAGCATGCCGACCACGAAGCAGGCGATCACGATGTAGGGGCGTTTCTTGCTCAGCACCTCCACGGACGTGGCCCCCGTCCAGATCAGCAGGAAGGTGGCGATGGGAATCTCGAAGGCCACACCGAAGGCGAAGAACAGCTTGAGGACAAAATTCAGGTACTGATTGATGTCCGTCATGATCGCCACGTTCTCGGGGCCCGTGGTGGTGAAGAACTGGAACAGCAGCGGGAAGACGACATAGTAGGCAAACGCCGCACCCGCATAGAACAGCAGGATGCTGGAGGCCAGCAGCGGCAACGCCAACGCCTTCTCGTTCTCGTAGAGTCCCGGCGCGATGAAGGCCCAAGCCTGATAGAGCACCGCCGGAATCGCCAGGAACAGTGCCACCACCAGTGTCAGCTTGAAGGGGGCCAGGAAGGGCGAGGCCACCTCGGTGGCGATCATCTGAGAACCGGGAGGCAGCAGGGCCATCAGCGGCTCGGCCACATACAGATAGATCTGATTGGAGAAGCCATACAGCGCCGCGAATACCACGAGGACCACGACAGTCGCACGCAGTAGGCGGGAGCGCAGTTCGATCAGATGCTCGATGAGCGGGGCGTGGGCAGCCTCGCCGGAGGCGGAGGGCTGCGGGTCATGCGGATCACTCATCAGGAACGCGGCTCCCGTGACTCACTGGTGGGGGTGGCGGAGGTCTCTTGCTCGCCTGAGGTCGTCTCCGTGGTCGAGCGAGCACTGTCGGCGGCAGGCGAGGCGTTGGCATCCTCCTGTGACGCGGGCGAGGAACGCGTGATGGTGGTTTCCACCTCACGCGCCTCATTGCGGGCATGTGCCAGGGTCTCGTCGAGCTGCTTCTTCTGCTCATTGAGCGTCTGACGCAGTTCTTCGGCTTCCAGCTGGGCGCTGATTTCCTGCTGGATCCCCGAGACGCTGCGCTTGATGCGCCCCAGCCACAATCCCGCCGTACGCGCCGCCCGGGGCAGACGCTCCGGGCCGAGCACGATCAATGCCAGCAGCGAGATCAGTGCCAGTTCAAAAAAGCCGATGTCGAACATGCGGCTTACGAGCGCTTGTCAGCGGTATCGCGGCGCTCGGCCTCGACATCGATGGTATCGCCGCGGGATTCACCGTGGGAGACCTTCTGCTGAGGAGCCGTGTCTTCGGGGGCCTTTTCCTCTTCCTTCATGGCGCCCTTGAAGCCTTTGACCGCGCCACCGAGGTCTGATCCGACGTTGCGGAGCTTCTTGGTGCCGAAGATCAGGATGATGATGCCGAGCACGATGAGGAGCTGCCAGATACTGATGCCACCTAACATGGGAAGTTCTCCATTTTGGCCGATGGGACTAGGTCACGAGGCCTTGAGTCTTGCAGGGTGAGAGCACCACTGCCAGGGAAATCGGCTTGCGCTGCAAGTCGTCTGCTTGATCATCACTGACCGCGAGCGGCCTTTTCATCATGGCCGGAGACGCCGAAGCGTCGCGCCAGCTCATCCAGCACGTCCTGATGGTCCAGCCCGAGGTGAGAAAGCATCACCAGCGAGTGGAACCACAGGTCGGCGGTCTCACCGATCACTGCACGGTGGGAGTCCACGTCGTCCTGAGTGAAATCCTTGGCGGCCAGTACCGTTTCCGTGGCCTCTTCGCCAATCTTCTCCAATACCTTGTTGAGGCCCTTGTGATGCAGGCTCGCGACATAGGAGGACGTCGGATCAGCGTCGCGCCGCTCTGCCAGTACGTCTGACAGGCGGTTGAGAATATCACTCATGAATCATCATTCCTGAAAGCATGGGGTCTGGCATGAAAACCGTATCTTGCATGAGAACCGTTGCATGAGAGCCGTTGCATGAGAACCGTTGCAGGAGCGTCGCGGCCAGCCGGACAACCGGGCCCGAGCGAAGGCAGCGAGTCCAGCCCGAGGCTCCTGCCTCATCGAGCACTGCCGCGAGGCAAGGCCCGGCGACTCAGGATGCAAGGGTTACATGACAATCATATTGCACTGCGCCCCGAGGGGCGGCAAGTTTCGGTCAGCGCCGCGAGCGAAGCAGGGGCGCGGCTAGCGCCACAGCAACAGCACGATGCCCAGCCCCGCGCCGACCAGCACCATCATCGGTTGCGTCTCGGCCCAGGCGATCAGCGGTTGCCAGCCGAAGGCCACGGCGATCAGCAGTCCACCTGCGCGCAAGCGCCAGCCGGTGCTGGACGCATGATTGACACGATCGCGCAGCGTGGCGAGTGCCTCGGTCTGACGCTGTCGAGCGCGGTGTTCATCATCGATGCGCTGCATGGCCTGGAAGGCCATCACCGGCAGCTGCGGCAGCTGATGTGACAGCTCCGGAGCCTGCTTGACCATCTCGGCCCAGAACGCCTTGGGGCCGGCGCGCTCCTTCATCCAACGCTCCAGATAGGGGCGGGCGGTGGCCCACAGGTCGAGATCCGGATACAGCTGACGGCCGAGGCCCTCGATGTTGAGCAGCGTCTTCTGCAGCAGGACCAGCTGCGGCTGGACTTCCATGTTGAAGCGGCGCGCGGTCTGGAACAGGCCCAGCAGCACCTGGCCGAAGCTGATGTCCTTGAGCGGCTTCTCGAGAATCGGCTCGCAGACGGCCCGGATGGCCGCGGCGAACTCGTTGGCGCGCGTGCCTTCCCCGACCCAGCCGGACTCGATGTGCAGCGCCGCGACCTCGTAGTAATCCTGACGGAAGAAGGCCAGCAGATTGCGCGCCAGATAGTCCTGGTCCTCGCGGGTCAGGCTGCCGACGATACCGCAGTCGATGGCGATGAACTGCGGGTCATGAGCGTTCTCTCGCGAGACGAAGATGTTGCCGGGGTGCATGTCGGCGTGGAAGAAGTTGTCGCGGAACACCTGGGTGAAGAAGATCTCCACGCCGCGCTCGGCCAGCTTCTTCAAGTCGGTGCCCTGGGCTTCCAGCTCGTCGATGTCGGCGACCGGGATGCCGCGGATGCGCTCCTGCACCATTACCCGGCGCCGCGTCAGCGGCCAGTGGATGGTCGGCACGTAGAGCAGGGGCGAATCGAGGAAGTTGCGCTTGAGCTGGGAGGTGTTGGCGGCCTCCTTGTGCATGTCCAGCTCATCGAACAGCGTGGCCTCGTAGTCGGAGACCACTTCCACGGGGCGCAGACGCCGTGCTTCCGGCGAGAGCTTCATCAGCAGACGCGCGAGCAGATACAGCAGGCCGATATCCTTGCGCATCACCTCTTCGATGCGCGGGCGGATCACCTTGACCACCACGTCGGCACCATCGTGCAGGCGTGCCGCATGGACCTGGGCGATGGAAGCCGAGGCCAGCGGTTGCGCCTCGAATTCGGCGAAGGCTTCCTCGACCGGCATGCCCAGCTCCTGCTCGACCAGTTCGCGCGCCACCTCGTTCTCGAAGGGCGGCACCTGGTCCTGCAGGCGCTTGAGCTCATCGGCGACGTCCGGTGGCAGCAGGTCACGACGAGTCGAGAGCATCTGGCCGAACTTGATGAAGATCGGGCCCAGCGCTTCGAGTGCCAGCCGCAGGCGCTCACCACGCGAGCGCTTGCCGACAGGCAGCAGGCGCAGCGGTGAGAGCTTGACCAGCGGCCGCAGCAGCGCAGGTACGCGAGACAGCGGGATCAGATCATCCAGTCGATAGCGGGCGATGACCCACAGGATGCTCAGCAGGCGATAGAGTCTCACGACGGCTGGCACTCCCGATCAGCGGACCGTGGCGTGGTGACGGCCTCCAGATGGCGTCGCAGGCGCGCCAGGCGTGCCTCGGTGCGATCCAGGCACTGGGTCAGCTCGGTCAGCTCGTCCCGCGCGACCTGCAGCTGGGCATGGCCGGGCAGCCAGCGTGCTTCCTCGGTCAGATACTCGCGCAGATCCAGCTCCAGCTCACGGCGGCTGGTCAGCCCGAAGCGACCGAGGCTGCGCAGGCCGGTGGCCAGACTATGACCGGGAGTCTCGCCGAACCATTCGCTCAAGGCCCCTTCCCAGTCGAGATCGAGATCCATCACCAGATCCCGTGCGCTTTCCAGCAGGTGCAGACGGCCACGCACGGCCAGGCGGCCCTCGAACATCAAGCGCTCGATGGGCTCACCGGACAGCAGTGCCGCGGCAGTTTCCATGTCCAGCTCCACCACCACGTCGCCGTCGCTCTCGTTGGCCTCGGGCAGGCGCAGCAGATGCAGCCCCTGCAGGTCGAAGTGCACCAGCAGGTCGAAGGCGGGGCGCTCCAGGCGCAGCAGCAGGCGTCTGCCGGCAAGCGCATTCAGGCGCATGGCGGAGGCGGGGTCACGGGCGAGCAGGCGGTTGAGCGTGCGTTCCGCCGTCGCCACCAGCAGGGGGGTCAGCAATGCCATGACAGCCTCAAAGCTTGATACCACGGTGCAGCGCGACGATGCCACCGGTGAGATTGGTGAACTCGACACGCTCGAGACCTGCCTCTTCCATCATGCCGGCCAGGGTCTTCTGGTCGGGATGCATGCGGATGGATTCGGCCAGATAGCGGTAGGAATCGGCGTCGCCGGCGACCATCTCGCCCATCTTCGGCAGCAGGCGGAAGCTGTACTGATCGTAGGCGGTGGAGAGCAGCGGATTGACCGGCTTGGAGAACTCCAGCACCAGCAGGCGGCCTCCGGGCTTGAGGATGCGCTGCATGGAGCGCAGGGCCTTGGCCTGATCGGTGACGTTGCGCAGCCCGAAGGCGATGGTGATGATGTCGAAGGTGTTGTCAGGGAAGGGCAGCGCCTCGGCATTGGCCTGCACATACTCGACATTGCCACCCACACCGCGGTCGAGCAGCTTGTCACGCCCGACGTTGAGCATCGAGGCGTTGATGTCGGCGAGCACCACGCGACCCTTCGGGCCGACCAGGCGCGAGAACTTCAGCGTCAGATCCCCGGTGCCACCGGCAATGTCCAACACCGTCTGGCCCGGACGGGCACCGGCACGCTCCAGGGTAATGCGCTTCCACAGACGGTGGATGCCGAAGGACATCAGGTCATTCATCACGTCGTACTTGGCGGCGACACTGTGGAAGACATCCGCGACGCGGCCTGCCTTCTCGTCCACGGCAACTTCCTGATAACCGAAGTGAGTCGTACGCTTGTCCATGACTTCCCCTGTTGTGACGCCACCCATGGGGGACGTCAGCGCAATATGGTGAGCTTTCGCAGTGGCTCGATTGTAACCGCTGGCCAGCGGGCTGTCTTTTGACAAGACGTCGAGTCGGACATCTTGCCGCGCCCCATTGGCATCAGTGGCTTACAGCTGATTGAGCGGAATGCCCAGCGGCTCACGCGAGGCACCGGCCTCTTCCAGCTGGCGCAGGTAGTAGGCCCACATGGCATCGCGGCGGTTGGCCAGTTCCCACAGGTATTCCCAGGTGTAGAGGCCGCTGTCGTGGCCATCATCGAAATGCAGCTTCAGCGCATAGCGACCGCTCTGGGTGATGTTGGCCAGACCGACGTGGCGCATGCCGACCTGCAGCGTTTCCTGGCCGACACCGTGTCCGCGCACTTCCGCGGAGGGGGACATCACGCGCAGGAATTCGGTGCTGAGGCGGAAAGTCTGGCCATCCGCATAGCCCAGTTCCAGTTCACGCTCCGACTTGTGGTAGTGCACGCGCGTCGGTACCGGGGCCTCGTCGGCGTCACGGGCATGGCGCTCATTGAGGCGGTAGTCGCGCTGCTGGCTGCGAGGTTCGTCCTGCTCGGCAGCGTGGTCTTCAGGTGTGTCGTGGCTCATCAGGGCATCCTCGTGTCAGCCCGCCGTCCAGCATGACACCATGCTGTAAGGCGACCGAAGAAACAGGAGCGTCGAGCGACATCTCGGGCGCGTCGACGTATCTATGTCGCATGATGCACTGACGCCCGAACCGGGCCAAGCCGGATCGGGCGTCAGTAGCATCTCTCAGGGTGGCGATTGCCGCCATGAGGGCTTCTCGCGGGTCAGGCGCTGACGCCAGACGTCAGAGAATGTAGCGCGACAGGTCTTCGTCACACGCCAGGTCACCCAGGCGAGCATCGACATAGGCGGCATCGACCTTGAGCTCACCCGCCTGATCGGCACCTTCGTAGGAAATCTCTTCCAGCAGGCGTTCCATCACGGTATGCAGACGACGCGCGCCGATGTTCTCGGTGCCTTCGTTGACCTGATAGGCGATCTGGGCGATACGCTCGATGGCGTCATCCGCGAAGCTCAGCTCGACGCCTTCGGTGGCCAGCAGCGCCTTGTACTGACGGATCAACGCCGCGGACGGCTCGGTCAGGATGCGCTTGAAGTCGTCCGGGGTCAGGGCATTGAGCTCGACGCGGATCGGCAGACGGCCCTGCAGCTCCGGAATCATGTCCGAAGGCTTGGACAGGTGGAAGGCGCCGGAAGCGATGAACAGGATGTGGTCCGTCTTGACCATGCCGTGCTTGGTGGACACGGTGGAGCCCTCGATCAGCGGCAGCAGATCGCGCTGCACGCCTTCACGGGACACGTCGCCACCACTGCCGGACTCGCCACGCTTGGCGACCTTGTCGATCTCGTCGAGGAAGACGATACCGTTCTGTTCGACGGCCTCGATGGCACGGCTCTTGAGGTCTTCATCGCTGACCATTCTGGCCGCTTCTTCCTCGTGAACCAGCTTGAGGGCTTCCTTGACGCTGATGCGACGGCTTTCCTTCTGCTGCTTGCCCATGCTGGAGAACATGGACTGCAGCTGACTGGTCATCTCTTCCATCCCCGGCGGGGTGGCGAAATCCAGGCTCTGGCTGGCCGGGCTCAGCTCGATGTCGATTTCCTTGTCATCCAGCTGACCTTCGCGCAGCTTCTTGCGGAACATCTGACGCGTGCTGCTGTTGTTGGCCGCCGCATCATATTCCTCGCCACGGGCGCGCGGCAGCAGCGCATCGAGGATGCGATCCTCGGCGGCATCCTCGGCCTTGTCGCGCACTTCCTTCATGGCCTCTTCACGCACCAGCTTCATGGCGACCTCGACCAGGTCACGGATGATCGATTCCACGTCACGTCCGACGTAGCCGACCTCGGTGAACTTGGTCGCCTCGATCTTCAGGAAGGGCGCGCCGGCCAGCTTGGCCAGACGACGGGCGATCTCGGTCTTGCCGACACCGGTCGGGCCGATCATCAGGATGTTCTTCGGGGTGACTTCCGGGCGCAGATCATCGTTGAGCTGCATGCGACGCCAGCGATTGCGCATGGCCACGGCCACGGCACGCTTGGCTTCCGGCTGACCGACGATGTGCTGATCGAGGGCGTTGACGATTTCCTTCGGGGTCATCTGGGACATCTCAGGACAGCTCCTCGATGATGGCATTGTGGTTGGTGAAGACGCAGATGTCGGCCGCGATGGAGATGGACTTCTCGGTGATCTCGCGGGCGGACAGCTCGGTGTTCTCGATCAGGGCGCGGGCGGCAGCTTCGGCGAAGTTGCCGCCGGAGCCGATGGCCAGCACGCCGTGTTCGGGCTCGACCACGTCACCGTTGCCGGTGATGATCAGCGAGGCATGCTTGTCGGCCACCACCAGCATGGCTTCCAGCTTGCGCAGGGCGCGGTCGGAGCGCCACTCCTTGGCCAGTTCCACGGCGGATTTCACCAGCTGGCCCTGATACTTCTCGAGCTGCGCTTCGAAGCGTTCGAACAGCGTGAAGGCATCGGCGGTACCGCCAGCGAAGCCGGCCAGTACCTGATTGCGATACAGGCGACGCACCTTGGCGGCATTGCCTTTCATGACAGTGTTGCCAAGGGATACCTGGCCGTCACCAGCCAGGGCGACCTGGCCGTTGCGACGCACGGAGACGATCGTGGTCATGGATAACTCCTGAGAGAGCATGCCGGCGATTGGAATAAGGTGAACGGGGCCGGGCATGGCATTTCGGGGCAGACGAGGCCAGGGCCTCGTCGCGTAAAACGGGTGGTGGTCGTCAGTCTGGCAATTGCCACTGCTTGCCGCGACGTGTCACCGCCACCGTGGCGGATCGCGGTCTGATATCTCACCGGAATGCTGTAAATGGGGGCGCTGATACGGGTTTCAAGTCATCGGCGACTCAGCGTTGACGCCCGTTGTGCAGAGGGCTGGCACCCTTTACGCAACGGGCCCGCTCAACATGTGAGCGGGCCCGTTGGCCTGTGGCGTCATGCCGAGGTCATTGCAGCTTGATCAGCAGAGGCTCGATGCCCTGGGTGTTCATCAGATCCTGTGCGCGGTTGAGCTCGCGGGTGTCCTTGTACGGGCCGACCTGCACCCGGTGCCAGACGGTACCGCCAGAAGCATTGACGTCACTGACCTTGGCCAGCAGGCCGAGATCCTTGAGCTTGCCGGCCAGTTTCCTGGCATCGGACATCTCGCGGAAGGAGGCCGCCTGCAGCATGTAGTTGGTCAGCGAAGCCTCGGACTTCTTGGTGCTCTCGGCGCTGCCCGGACGCGGAGTAGACTTGTACTCATCCACCTTGGGGGCGATCACCTCGGTTTCCGGCAACAGAGTGTAGAACTCGAAGGTCGGCATGCTGCCGCCGCTCTCTTCGGGAGTGTCCTTCTGCGATGCCTTGTCCTGCTGGCTACCCTGTTGTGCGGCCTGCTGACCATTCTGCTGAGTGTTGGCCTTGGGCACGATGGCAGCCACCGGCAGACGCGGCGCCTGTTGCTGGAAATACTGAGCCAGCACGAAGCCGGCGACCAGACCGACGATCCCCCACAGCCACCCCGGGAAGCCGCGGCTCTGACTGGCGGCGGGCTGCCGGCGGGGGCTGGCTCCCTGACGGGAAGCGGGCTTCTTGCTGGCGGGGCGGCGAGCAGCCATGGCTTACATCTCCTCGGGAGCGCTGACACCCAGCAGGGCCAGGCCGTTGCGGATGACCTGAGCGGTCGCCAGACCCAGCGCCAGGCGCGCGTTGCGGGTCGCGTCGTCCTCGACCATCACCTTCACCGCGTTGTAGCAGGTGTGGAAGTCAGAGGAGAGATCCTGCAGATACTGAGCGACCTGCTGCGGTTCCCGCACCTTGGCGGCGTGGGTGACGACGTCCGGGAACTGGGCCATGCGATTCATCACGGCCTTTTCCTGATCGCTGGTCAGCAAGGACAGTTGCGCCATGGCCAGAGATTCATCGAAGGCCTTGTCTTCACGGCTGGCCTTGCGCAGCACGCTGTGCACGCGGGCGTGGGCATACTGGATGTAGTAGACCGGGTTGTCGTTGGACTGGGAGCGGGCCAGGTCGATGTCGAAGGTCAGCTGGGAGTCGGCGCGCCGCGCCGCCAGGAAGTAGCGGGTCGCGTCGCGGCCGACTTCCTCGATCAGGTCGCGCAGGGTCACGTAGCTGCCGGCACGCTTGGAGAGCTTCACTTCCTCACCGGAGCGCATCACGGTGACCATCTGGTGCAGCACGTAGTCCGGCCAGCCTTCCGGGATGCCGGCCTTGAGGGCCTGCAGGCCCGCACGCACGCGAGTCACGGTGGAGTGGTGGTCGGCACCCTGTTCATTGATGACCTGGGTGAAACCGCGCTGCCACTTGTCCAGGTGGTAGGCGACGTCCGGCAGGAAGTAGGTGTAACCGCCGTCACGCTTGCGCATCACGCGGTCCTTGTCATCCCCGAAGTCGGTGGTGCGCAGCCACATGGCGCCATCGTCTTCGTAGGTATAGCCGTTGTCGATCAGGCGCTTGACGGTGTCTTCGACCTTGCCGTCACGGTAGAGCGAGGATTCGAGGAAGTAGACGTCGAACTCGACGCCGAAGGCCTTGAGGTCCAGATCCTGTTCATGGCGCAGGTAGGCGACGGCGAAGACGCGGATGGCGTCGAGATCGTCAGGTTGCGCGGCGCCCGTGACCTGCTTGCCATCGGCTTCGACGGTATCGCCGGCCATGTAGGAGGCGGCCAGTTCGCGGATGTAGTCACCGCGATAGCCATCAGCCGGCCAGCTGGCGTCATCCGGGCCCAGGCCCTTGGCGCGTGCCTGAACGGAGAGCGCCAGATTGTTGATCTGGGCGCCGGCGTCGTTGTAGTAGAACTCGCGCGTGACGTCGTGGCCGGTGGCGGCCAGCAGGCGGCACAGCACGTCGCCGACCGCGGCGCCACGCCCGTGACCGACATGCAGCGGCCCGGTCGGATTGGCGGAGACGAACTCGACCTGGACCTTCTCACCGGCGCCCACGTCGCTGTGCCCGAAGCGGTCACCTTCGCTGAAGACGCGGCGCACGATGTCGGCCACCGCCCCGGTCTCGGCGAAGAAGTTCAGGAAGCCGGGGCCGGCGATCTCGACCTTGGAGACCGCGTCGGAGGCCGGCAGGGCGGCGACCAGCTTCTCGGCCAGCTCACGCGGCTTCATGCCGGCAGCCTTGGACGTCATCATCGCCAGGTTGCTGGCGTAGTCGCCGTGGGTCTTGTCCTTGGTCGGGTCGACCTTGATCTGCGGGCTGGCGTCGGCGGGCAGAGTGCCGTCGGCCTTGAGGGAATCCAGGGCCTGGCCCAGCAGTTCGATGATCGTCTCTTTCATGGAATATCGGTCTCTTCACGGCTCAGGTCGCACCGCGTGCTCTGGAGCAGGCGGTTGCAGGCATCAGGCCTGCGGGCAATGGGGGAGTGCGGATGTCGCTGCACGATGGCGGGCATTATCACCGATCCTGCGGCTTGCATAAACCGTCGTGATCAATCACGGCGCAATCCGTGTCCTGGCGGGATAGTGGTCAGTTCAGTATCGGGGCTGGCGACACCTGCCTGAGTCCCCCTGCCAGACTCAGGCCATGCCGATGGGATCGACATCCAGTGACCAGCGCAGGCGGCGCGCGTCACGATCCTGCTCGCAGAGCGTCACCAGCCAGGCGGCGGCTTCATGTAGCGGGCCGCGTTTCGCCGCGCGCAACAGCAATTGGGCGTGATAGCGATTCTGGCGGCGCTCCATCGGCGCCGGTACCGGGCCGAGGCAGTCCACCTTGAGGTCGGCGCTGTCGATGTGCTGACGCAGGGCGCTTCCTACCTTCAACAGCCACTGCTCGACCTGCTGCTGATCGGTGGCTTCGGCGCGCAGCAAGGCCAGATGGCTGAACGGCGGCAACTGCGCGATGCGGCGCTCCTCCAGCAGCTCGCCGGCCAGCTGTGGGTAGCCGGCCTGGATCAGTGTCAGCAGATTGGGGTCTTCCGGGTGGCGGGTCTGGATCAGCACCTCACCGGGGCGCTCGGCGCGTCCGGCACGCCCCGCGACCTGCACCAGCAGCTGGGCGGATTGCTCCAGCGCACGGAAGTCGGCGGCGTAGAGTCCGCTATCGGCATTGACCACCACCACCAGCGTGACGTGGGGGAAGTGGTGGCCCTTGGCCAGCATCTGGGTGCCGACCAGCAGGCAGGGTTCGCCACGGCGGATCACTGCCAGCGCTTCACTCATGGCGTCCTTGCGCTGGGTGCTGTCGCGGTCGATGCGCAGCACCGGCACGTCGGGGAATTTCTCGCCGAGCAGCTCTTCGGTGCGCTCGGTGCCCGCACCTTGCGGACGAACATCGCCGCTGCCGCAGGCCGGGCAGGCATCCGGCAGCGGGCGGGTGCGTTCGCAGTGATGGCAGGTCAGCTGCGGGGGATGGCGATGCAGGGTCATGCGTGCGTCGCAGTTGTCACATTCGGCAATCCAGCCGCAGGCATGGCAGGTCAGCGTCGGGGCGAAGCCGCGCCGATTGATGAATACCAGCACCTGATCGCCCTGGGCGAGGCGCTTCTCGATGGCGTCCAGACTCTGGGTGGAGAGTCCGCCCAGCGTCATGCGGCCGCGCAGGTCGATCGGGTGCAGGCGTGCCGGTTGGCTGCGCCCGGCACGCTGATGCAGATGCAGGTGAGTGAAGCGCCCTTCGCGGGCATGGCGCAGGCTTTCCAGAGACGGCGTGGCGCTGCCGAGCACCACCGGGATGCCTTCCTGCTTGCCACGTACCAGCGCCAGATCCCGGGCGTGATAGCGCAGGCCATCCTGCTGCTTGAAGGAGCCATCGTGCTCCTCGTCGACGATGAGCACCCCGAGCTTTGCCATCGGCGTGAAGATGGCGGAGCGGGTGCCGATCACGATGCGCGCGCGGCCGCTGCGTGCCGCCTCGAAGCCATCGAGGCGCTCGCCATCGCTGACGCCGGAATGCAGCATCACCTGAGGGACGCGGAAACGTCTGCGGAAGCGCTCCAGCGTCTGGGGCGTCAGGCCGATCTCGGGCACCAGCACCAGTGCCTGGCCGCCGCGATCCAGCACCGCCTCGATCAGTTGCAGGTAGACCTCGGTCTTGCCGGAGCCGGTCACGCCCTCCAGCAGCGTGGGGGAGAAGCGACTCAGGCCTTCATGCAGGCGCGAGAGCGCGCGGCCCTGCTCGTCATTGAGTGCCAGGCTGGGCTCGGCCAACACGCCCTTGCTGGCCTGCTCCGGGGTGGCGCCGGTGACAGGCTCTTCACGTGATTCGATGAAGCCACGACTGCGCAGGGTTTCCAGCTGCTGGCGGGTGAAGCCCTGGGCGGTGATCGCGCTGTGTACCAGGCCATGACGGTGCTGAGCGAGCAGCTCGAGCAGTGCGATCTGGCGGGTCGCGCGGCCGAGGCTGGCCGGCTCCGTGATACGCCCCTTGTCGGTGAGTGACCAGCGCTCACGGGTGCGTGCCTCGAGGGCACGTCCCTGGCGCAGCAGCGATGGCATCGCCTGCGCGAAGGTGTCGCCGAGCGAGTGCTGGTAATAGCGTGCGGTGAACTGACATATCCACAGCCAGTCGGCCGGCAATGGCGCTTCGTCGATCACCTCGCTGACGGGCTTGAGCTTCTCGATGGGAAAGGCTGAGTCGCTGCGCAGCTCCGCGATCACCCCGACCAGCTGGCGACGGCCGAACTCGACGCGCACGCGCAGACCGACCTGCCAGCCATGGCGAGGTGGCTGGCGTGCTGGCAGATAGTCAAACAGGTCGCGCAGGGGGCCGGGAATCGCGATGCCCAGTACACGTCCGGGCAGGTGAGTCGCAGTCTTGTCGCTGGTGTCAGGCACGCAAGGCATCCGAGGAAGAGAGAATGAGATGACGAGAGGAAAACGCCACGCAGTCTACAGAGTGTTGCCGGCAATAAACGCCACAAAGTTTGGTCTTGTCGCAGATGGCTGGTAAAATGCGTCGCCTTCCGTCGGAGTCGGCGGAATGACCGGTTACATCCAAAACCCGTGTACGGTGCCTGGCAATCGATCAGGTGGCGGTGCACAGCGACCTGAGGTTACACACCATGAAACAGGGTATCCATCCGGACTACCAGCGCCAGACCGCAACCTGCTCCTGCGGCGCGCAGCACGAAATCGGTTCCACTTCCAAGCAGACCTTCGCGCTGGACGTGTGCTCCGAGTGCCACCCGTTCTACACCGGCAAGCAGAAGCAGGCTACCACCGGTGGCCGCGTCGAGCGCTTCAACAAGCGTTTCGGTGCTGCCATCAAGCGCTGATACCTTCAGCTGCTTGTCGCTTGCATGGCGCTGTGCCTCGCGCAGCGCCATCAACGAAAAAACCCGCTTGCGAGCGGGTTTTTTTGTGTCTGTCATTCGATGCAGGTGAGGGGATTGGTGCCGAGCTGGCACTATTCCAGCGCCACCAACGCATCACCCCTCTGCGCAGGAGGCATTTCCATTTCCGGCGCCGGATGCGCGCAGGCATTGCGCGGATTTTCATGAGATACGCGGGGCGAAACGCCACGCCGACCCGTCAGTGATAAGGAAAGGTTTATGACTGAGTGGGGCATCCATAACGTTAGACGAATGGCTAAAACAGTTTTTAAACATCCGTATTAATTCCTTTTATAACAACAAGTTGCGTTGGTTGTTCGCGAGGGGGTTTTTCTATATTCTGGTCACAGCCAACCCCCGCTAAAATACCGGATGACACGCATGTCTGATGCCATGAAGAAAGCAGCACTGCAATATCACGCCGAACCGATTCCCGGAAAGCTGTCCATCGAGCTGACCAAGCCGACAGAAACTGCCAAGGACCTCGCGCTGGCCTACAGCCCGGGTGTAGCCGAGCCGTGCCGCGAGATTGCTGCCGATCCGGAAAATGCCTACCTGTATACCGGCAAGGGCAACCTGGTCGCCGTCATCTCCGATGGCACCGCCATCCTGGGGCTGGGCAATCTCGGGCCGCTGGCTTCCAAGCCGGTCATGGAAGGCAAGGGCGTGCTGTTCAAGCGCTTCGCTGGCATCAACTCCGTCGACGTCGAGATCGATGCGGAAAGCCCGCAGGCCTTCATCGATACCGTGCGTCGCATCCACACCACCTACGGTGGCATCAACCTGGAAGACATCAAGGCACCGGAGTGCTTCGAAGTCGAGCAGGCGTTGATCGAACAGTGCAACATCCCGGTCTTCCATGATGACCAGCACGGCACGGCCATCGTCACCGCTGCCGGCATGCTCAACGCACTCGAGATCGCCGGCAAGTCCCTGGAAGACGCGCGTATCGTCTGCCTGGGCGCTGGTGCTGCCGCGATTGCCTGCATGAAGCTGCTGGTCTCCAGTGGTGCCAAGGTCGAGAACATCTTCATGCTCGATCGCAAGGGCGTGATCCACAGCGGCCGTGATGACCTGAACCAGTACAAGGCGATGTTCGCCACCGAGACCGAGCTGCGTACGCTGGATGATGTCATCGAAGGTGCGGATGTCTTCGTCGGCCTGTCCGGCCCCAATCTCTTGAAGGCCGAGCAGCTCAAGAAGATGGCTGACACGCCGATCGTGTTCGCGTGCTCCAACCCGGATCCGGAAATCCATCCGGATACCGCTCGCGAAGCGCGTCCGGACGTCATCATGGCGACAGGTCGCTCCGATTACCCGAACCAGGTCAACAACGTGCTGGGCTTCCCGTTCATCTTCCGCGGTGCGCTGGACGTGCGAGCCACACGCATCAATGAAGAGATGAAGCTGGCGGCCGTTCACGCGCTGAAGGATCTTGCTCGCGAGCCGGTCAGCCAGGACGTGCTGGATGCCTACGAGATCGACAGCCTCGAATTCGGTCCGGGGTACATCATCCCGACGCCGATGGATGCGCGTCTGCTCGAGCGTCTGCCGGCTGCCGTGGCGCAAGCCGCCATCGATTCCGGTGTCGCGCGCAAGCCCTATCCGGCGCATTACCCGCTGACCAATGCGGATCAGGTCTACGGCTAAGCGTCATCGGGCCCCGCTTGCGGGGTGCTGAAAAAAAAGCCCTCGTCGGAGATGTCCGGCGAGGGCTTTTTGCTGCCTGTCCAACAACTTTCAGTGGCGCACTAGAAGTTGTAGAGAATCGAGGCGGCGGTGGTGGTGTCGGTCTTGGCGTCCGTGTCATCCGGCGGGCTGGTGTTGTTCTTGATCTCGTGGGAGAGCTTCAAGGCCAGGCTGGAGTTGATGGAGACGGTCAGTGCGGTATAGCTACGGCTGATGATGTTGTCCCGGGTACCTTCCACCGAGAACTGCTGCTCGAAATTCGAGGTATCAGACAGCTGCCAACGATAATCCATGGCCGTGTAACCGAGGAGATAGTTCTCGTGATCCCCCTCGGTGATATTGTCGTAGCGATAGCCCGGACCCGCCTCGACAGAGAGATTGTGCTCAGGGCCTGACAGCAGGCGAATCCCGTACCCCCCGATGGAGGTGACTTGATCGTCATAGCCGGAGAAGCGCTCCTTCTCCCAGCGCAGCAGCCCGAAGGCATATCGATCACGCCCCAGGTCATAGCGCTCACGCTGACCGATCAGGTACTGCTCGGTGGTGGTCTCGCCGCTGCTGGACACATGCTTGGCTTCCATGCGGAAGGTGTGGGTCCAGGGCTTGAGGTGCCAGGACAGGCGGGCCTTGCCCAGCAAGGTTTCGCTGTTCGAGTTGCCGGAGAGCTTGGTAAAGCCCAGCTCGGCCTGACCGCTGAATGGCTCGGAATCCTCGCTGGCGGCGGGGGGAGCGTAGAAGAGGTCATCATCGGCACTGGCCTCGCGAAGCGGGCTCAGGGCCAGACACAGCAGCAGGGTCATGCGCAGTGTGGGCAATGGGTGAAGCATGCAGACTCCGGGCATGGTGAAAGGGGGCATTGAAGGACAGCGAGGCCAGATGGATGAAAGAAGAGCGACCATGGGCCGCTCTTCTTTCACCTCACTGCGCGCGGTGTGGACGGGCGCAGGTGACCTGCTTCAGATCAGAAGATGGCCTCGAAAGTTCCAGTACCTTCTGAGCCGCTCTGTTGCTCCAGCTCCTTGCGGATGGTGCGTTCCTTGTAGGGCGGCAGATTGTCCTTGCGGAACAGCTCGCTGACGCCGCCGGATTGACCACTGTGCAGGCGCTTGCCGGACTCCGGGTCGATGGTCGCGCTCACGATGTCATCGGGGCGCTCCATCCTGGCGGATGGCATGCCCTTGAGGGCGCCACGCATGTAGTCGACCCAGATGGGCAGCGCGGCCTGGGCACCGTACTCGGCGAGGGTGTCATTGGAGTCCTTGCCGACCCAGACGGTCGCGACCAGCTTGCTGTTGAAGCCGGAGAACCAGGCGTCACGCTGGTCATTGGTGGTCCCTGTCTTGCCGGCCAGGTCATCGCGACCAAGCGTCAGGGCCCCACGGCCGGTGCCGCGCTTGATGACGTCTTCCATCATGTCACGGATCAGGTACATGGATTCCGGCGAGGCGATGCGCTCGGCCAGCGGATACTGACGGCCATCACGATTGACGGTCACCATGCCCGGCGTGCAGTTGGCGCAGGCGACGGCCGGATGAGCTTCGTAGTCGGTCTCGTCGTCACCGCGCGTGACGGTGTCGATGTACCAGGGTTCGACACGGAAGCCGCCGTTCGAGAGTACGGCGTAGGCACGGGCCATTTCCAGCGGTGTCAGCGAGGCGCTGCCCAGTGCCAGTGACAGGCCGTTGGGCAGCTCTTCGCGCTTGAAGCCCACCTTGACGAGGAAGTCGAGCGTCTTCTCGAGACCGACGGTCTGCAGCAGTCGCACGGACACCAGGTTCAGGGAGCGATAGAGACCAACGCGGATCCGGGTCGGACCAGTGAACTTGCCGCCGGCGTTCTCCGGGCGCCATACCTTGTTGCCATCCTGCATGACCACCGGAGCATTGTTGATGATGGTCGCCGGTGACATGCCGCCCTGCTCGAGCCCCGAGAGGTAGATGAACGGCTTGAAGATGGAGCCGGCCTGACGACGTGCCTGAATCGCTCGATTGAACTTGCTGGCGGAATAGCTGAAGCCGCCCTGGAGTGCGAGGATAGCGCCACTTTCCGGGTCCAGTGAAACGATGGCCGACTGGGCATCCGGCAGCTGACCCAGGCGATAGCCATCATCTTCCTTGATGACGCGTACCAGATCGCCGACCTTGGCGATCTCGGCGGCAGAGCCGGGTACACCACCGCGCCAGCGGGAGCTCTTGTACTCGCGAGCCCATTTCAGGCCGTCCCAGCCAATCGTGGCCAGGCTGGCGTCTGCCAGCAGGACCTTCATCTGCTTGCCATCATTTTCCACCACGATGGCGGCTTCGAGCGGGCCATAGTCCGGCGTGCGATCCAGCACTTTCAGCCAGTTGGAGACATCGCGGTCGATGCCCTCGATGCGCTTCTCGCTCTTCTGGGCGGCCTGTCTGGCCGTTTCCAGCACTTCGGGAGAGCGAGAGATCTCTTCTTCGAGGCCGGCCTGATCGGTCTGGTCCTGAGCTTCCGCCAGTGACGCCGCGATACCGGATTCCTCCACGCCACGCCAGCCATGGCGGGTGTCATAGTCGATCAGGCCCTTGATCAAGGCATCGCGAGCCTGCGGCTGCAGCTTGCTGTCCAGCGTCGTGGTGATGCGCACATTGTCGGTATATGCCTTGTCACCGAAACGATCGACCGCGAAGCTTCTGGCCATCTCTGCGACATAGGGCGCCTCGACTTCCGGCCGCGTGTAATGGCGTGCCGCGGTGATCGGTGCCTTGACGGCCTTGTCATAGGCCTGAGGCTCGATGTAGCCCAGTTCCTTCATGCGCAGCAGGATCCAGTTGCGACGGATCAGGGCGCGCTGAGGGTTGGTGAGCGGGTTGAAGCTGGAGGGGGCCTTGGGCAGGCCTGCCAGCATGGCCTGCTCCGCCAGGGTCAGTTCATCGAGAGACTTGTCATAGTAGGTGCGTGCCGCAGCCGCGATCCCGTAGGCGCGATGGCCCAGAAAGATCTTGTTGACGTAGAGCTCGAGGATCTCCTGCTTGGAGAGGATCTGCTCCATCTGCAGTGACAGCAGGATTTCGCGAATCTTGCGCGTGAACGTCTGATCCAGCGTCAGCAGGTAGTTGCGCGCGACCTGCATGGTGATGGTGCTGCCGCCCGATTGGATGCTGCCGCTGGAAGCCAGCTGGACGGCGGCACGCGCGAGGCCCTTGGGGTCGATGCCCGGGTGCGAGAAGAAATTGCTGTCCTCGGCCGCGAGCAGGGCATCCACAAACGTCTCGGGGATCTCGTCGAAGGTGACCGGGATGCGGCGCTGGTCACCGTATTCGCCGATCAGCTTGCCGTCACGGGTGTAGATACGCAGCGGCGTCTGCAGCTTGGTATCCTGCAATTGATGAACATCGGGCAGGCCAGGTGCGAAATACAGGGAGGCGCCGACGATGGCCAGCAATCCCGCAGCACACAGTGACAGCAGCAGCCAGAACACTGGCGAAAGTAGTCGTCTCAATAGCTTCATGGGCAAGACAGGGTCCGTGGGTAATGAAAGGCGGGTGGCTGCGGGGGGATTGGCAATTCCATTGCTGGGGCATTATAAGTAGCGGGTCCAGATGCGGCCAGCGTTGAACCCTGTCTTGCGCGTCTGTTGTGTTATTCTGCGAAACATAATGTAACCTCTCAGCAGAAGAGGGTGCCGCGGCGGTGCCGCACGGGAAGCGGCGGCCCGCCAGTCAGACGGGGTCGTCATCAGAGCAGGGGAATGCCAATTGCTGGGACTCAAATCCGCCGGCAAGGGACTGATTGGCGTCGATATCACATCGGCGACCGTCAAGCTCCTGGAGCTGTCCAGACACGGAAATCGATACCAGATCGATAGCTACGCGGTGCGCCCCTTGAAGGAAGGCGCAGTCGTCGAGCGGCGCATCCGCGACATGGATGAAGTCGTGCTGGCGATCAAGCGCGCGGTCGAGCAGGCCCAGCCGCGCTCGCGACGAGCCGTCGTGGCGGTGCCGGCCAGTGCCGCCATCACCAAGACATTGAGCTTTCCGACCAATCTGGCCGATGACGAGATCGAGCAGCGCATCGCGCTCGAATCCGAGAAGCATTTTCCCTTCCCGCTCAATGATGTGGCGTTCGACTTCCAGCATCTGGGGGTCAATGCCCGCAACCCTGATCAGCAGGATCTGCTGCTGGTGGCCTGTCGCAGCCTGGATGTTGATCAGCTCACCTCCGCGCTCGAGCAGGCCGGCCTTGAGCCGTCAGCGGTCGATGTCGAGACCTTTTCGCTGGAGCGTGCCTTCGGTGAATTGCGCCACCAGCTCCCCCCTACCTACGACAATGAAGAGTGCGTCGCGGTCGTCGATATCGGTGCCACCATGACGGCTTTTCATGTCATCCAGAATGGTCGCATCGTCTACAGCCGGGATGCCGTGTTCGGGGGGCGTCAGCTGACCGACGAGATCATGAACCGTTTCGATCTTTCCAATGACGAAGCGGGTCTGGCCAAGAAGCGCGGTGGTCTGCCGGACACCTATGACAGTGAAGTGCTGGATCCGTTCCGTGACACGCTCGTGCAGCAGATCGCGCGCTCCCTGCAGCTCTATTACACCGCCGGCAAGCGTCGTGAGGTCCAGCGCATTCTGCTGGGAGGAGGGACAGCCGCCATTCCCGGATTACGTGAGTCGCTGGCAGGGCACACCGGACTGGAAGTGATCATGGCCAATCCCTTTACGCACATGAGCGTCAACCCTCGAGTCGACATCCAGGCGCTGGCCGGTGATGCCCCTGCGATGTTGACGGCTTGCGGGCTTGCGATGAGGAAGCGCTCATGACCATCGAGATCAATCTGCTGTCGTGGCGTGAGGAGCGTCGCGAGAAGCGCAGCAAGCGCTTCTTCGGCATTCTGGCGCTGGCCGCCGTGGTGGGGGTGGGAGCCGGGTTTGGCATGAGCGAGTATTACCAGAGCCAGCTCGAGGCGCAGAAGCAGCGGCATGCCTTCATCGAGAAGGAAATGGCGCGACTGAATCGCGATATCAAGGAAGTCGAGGATATCGAGAGTCGGCGTGACCAGATGCTGGCGCAGATCGAGCTGATTCGCAGTCTGCAGTTCTCGCGCCCGGAAACGGTACGTGTCTTCAATCAGCTCGTTGCGACGCTGGTCGAGGGTGCCTGGTACCAGAGCATCAGTCGCAGCGGACGTCAGATCAAGGCCAACGGCATCGCGGAGAATACGCGTCAGGTGTCCGGTCTGATGCGCACGCTTGCGGCATCGGATGTCTTCGGTACGCCGACACTGTCCGACGTACAGAGCAGCGACGATGATCGTCGCAGCTTCAATATCATGATTCCCGAGACACCGACGGCTGTCGCTTCCAGTGCTGCCGATACGAAGGCCGCCAGGCAGGGAGGTCGGAAATGAGTTTCCTCAATGCCGAAGTGCGTCGTCTCAAGTCGACGGACTTCCAGGATCTCGACCTCAAGGAGGCGGGTATCTGGCCCGTCACCTTGCAGGTGGTGTTGGTGCTGATCGTCTTTGGTGCCCTGTTCTGGGCGTCCCACTGGTTCCTTGCGGCGCCCAAGGCCGAGGATCTTGAGCGCCTGCAAGCCAAGGAACGTCAGCTGCTGAGCCAGTTCGAGACCAAGGCCTTCAAGGCGGCCAATCTGCCCGTGATGCGTGAGCAGATGGCCGAGCTGGAGACGCGCATGGAACAGCTGCTCGAGATGCTCCCGACCGATGCCGAAGTGCCGGCTCTGCTCGATGACATCAGCGAGACGGCCATCAACAACCAGCTGGAGGTGGAATACATTCGCCTCAAGCCGGCCCAGAATCGCGATTTCTACGTCGAACAGCCCTTCGATATCAAGGTGCGCGGCGATTACCACCGCATTGCCGCCTTCGTGTCAGGGGTCGCCGGGCTTTCGCGTATCGTGACGTTGCATGACTTCGTGCTGACACCGGTCTCGCAGGGCGAAGACCTGGAATTGTCGCTGCTGGCCAAGACTTACAACTACCGCCAAGGCGCACCGTTGCCATCGGGAGGTAAATGATGAGTCTGACGACACGTCGCAAGCATGCCGTGCTGGGTGGTGCGGTGTTGCTGACACTGCTGGCCGGTTGTGGTGACCCGCAGCTGCCTGCGCTGGAGAGCGAGCTCGAGTCGCTCAGAGGGCGGCCGACGGGGCAGGTCAAGGACCTGCCGCCTCAGCCCGAGTATCATCCCGTGACGTACGACATGGCAGATGCTCGTAGTCCTTTCCAGTCGCGACTGCCGGAGCCGGAGGAGGAGCTCGCCATGGTGGACAATGGCGTGCGGCCGGATCTGGATCGCCCCCGCGAGCCTCTTGAGGCCTGGCCGATGGAGCAGCTCAGCATGGTGGGGACCCTGGATGTGGACGGCAGTCGCTCGGCGTTGATCTTGACGCCGGAGCAGGAGGTGCAGCGTGTGAGTGTCGGCGGGCACATGGGGAGCAATTTCGGCCGCATCATTCGCATCGGTGATACTCAGCTGGACCTGGTGGAAATCGTGCCCAACGGTCAGGGCGGTTGGATCGAACGAACCCGCGCCATGGCATTGACTCAACCGGCAGATGCCAGCGGTTAGCGCGTGCTGGCGGCGCTGTCTGCAGAATCGTCACGGAAGATGAGCGGTCGATGACCGACACCATAATGCTTCGACAAGAATAAGGCGCGATCAGCCTCAATGGCTGGGCGGAGCCGCAGCGAGACAGGGGACAAGGGAACATGACGCGATTGCAACGAATGAGTCTGCTGGGGTTGGCGGCTTTCGGCAGCCTGATGGCGAGTGTGGCGCAGGCGGCCTCCACGCTGCAGGATCTGGAATTCACTTCGCTGGGTGGCGATCGGATGGAGCTCAAGCTCGATTTCGCCGGCGGGGTGCCTGAGGTCAAGGGATACCGGATCGAGACACCGCCGCGTATCACCATCGATCTCATGGATACCAGCAGTCAGCTGGACAAGCGCCGCTTCGAGCTCGGCCTCAATGGGGTCGAGGAGCTGGTGGCGCTGGAGGCCGGCTCGCGTACGCGCCTGGTCATGAAGCTCAGCCAGACCCGTCCCTATGTGACCCGTACCGAAGGCAATAGCCTCTATGTCATCGTCGGTGAGCAGGGCGGTCCGGTGGCCGCCGCCGCGTCAGGCCAGTCCGCGCAGCCGCAGCAGCAGGGTGGCGGACTGGAAGTCGCGGCGGAGCCTTCCGTCAGTGGTATCGATTTCCGTCGGGGCAGCGAGGGGGAAGGGCGTGTCGTGGTCAACTTCAATCGCGCCAATGTCGAGTCTCGCGTGACCGAGCGTGGCCGCAAGATCTATATCGATCTCAAGGGTGTCGCCCTGCCGCCAGAGCTGAATCAGGTGCTGGATGTCGGTGATTTCGCGACTCCGGTCTCGAGGATCGACCCGCAGCGTACTCGTGATGGTGTGCGCCTGGTGGTGGATGCCAATGGCTACTACACCCAGTTGGCCACCCAGGCCGGCAACGAGCTGGTGCTTGAGGTCAAGCCGCTGACACGGGAAGAGCAGGCGGAGCGGATCAAGGACAAGTTCCCGTACACCGGCAAGAAGATCTCGCTGAACTTCCAGAATATCGAAGTGCGCTCGGTGCTGCAGATCATCGCGGACTTCACTGGGCTCAATCTGGTGGCCAGTGACAACGTCACCGGCAACGTGACCCTGAACCTCAAGGAAGTGCCCTGGGATCAGGCGCTGGACCTGGTGCTCAAGTCGAATGGCCTGGCCAGTCGCCGCATGGGCAACGTGCTGATGGTCGCGCCGGCGGAAGAGCTGGCGGCACTTGAGCGCAAGGAGCTGGAAGCCAATCAGCAGGTCAAGGAGCTGGCGCCCCTGACGACGGAGTACATTCAGGTGCGTTATGCCAAGGCGGCGGACCTGGCGGCATTGCTGCGCGGGGAAGGCGGTATCGGCCTGCTCTCCGAGCGCGGTCGTGTCATGGTGGATGAGCGTACCAACACCATGTTGATTCAGGACACGCGCGACACTCTGGAGTCCATTCGCGGTACCCTCGAGTATCTCGACATTCCGGTGCGTCAGGTCCAGATCGAGGCGCGCATCGTGATCGCGCGCAGCAGCGTGTCGAGTGAAATCGGTGTCAACTGGGGGCTTTCCAATAGCAGCAACGGCAAGTTCGGTCTGGAAGGCGCCTCGACCGGCACGACCAGTGATGGTGGCCTGAGCGTCAATCTGGGTGACGACAGTGATCCGGGCAGCACCTTCAGCTTCGGTTATCTGTCCGGCGACATCCTGCTGGACCTGGAGCTTTCGGCGCTGGAAAGCGAAGGCAAGAGCCAGACCATCTCCCAGCCCAAGATCATCACGGCGAACCAGAAGAAGGCCGTCATCAAGCAGGGTCAAGAAATTCCCTACGAGGAGGCGACCTCCAGCGGCGCGACCAACATCGAGTTCAAGGAGGCGGTGCTGGCGCTGGAGGTCACGCCGCAGATCACCCCGGACAACCGCATCATCATGGATCTGTTGATCAACAATGACGACGTGTCCGATGACAGCTTCAATGGCGAGCCGGCCATCGATACCAATGAAATCGAGACTCAGGTGCTGGTCAATGATGGCGAGACGGTGGTGCTGGGCGGTATTCTGACCTCTGAACAGATACGCAGCGTCTTCAAGACACCTTTCCTGGGGGATCTGCCGGTGATCGGGAATCTCTTCCGCTATACCGAAGAGTCCAACGAGAAGGTAGAATTGCTGGTATTCATTACCCCGAAGATCATCGAGGACGGCCTGGCGGTGCGCTGATGCATGTGATTCCCAACGTATTCCTTGTCGGCCCCATGGGGGCCGGCAAGAGCACTATCGGCCGCCTGCTGGCGGCCGACTTGCATCGTGAATTTTGCGATAGCGACCACGTGATCGAAGATCGCTGCGGTGCCAGCATCCCCTGGATCTTCGATGTCGAGGGCGAGGCAGGCTTTCGCGGGCGCGAGCAGGCCGTGATTGACGAGCTGACCTCGCTGTCCGATGTCGTGATGGCCACCGGTGGTGGTGCCATCATGGCCGAAGCCAACCGGCGTGTGCTGCGAGAGCGCGGCACGGTGGTCTATCTCTATGCTCCGGTCGAGCAGCAGCTCAAGCGTGCCGGACGTGACCGCAATCGTCCTCTGCTCCAGCAGGATGACCCGGGGCGGGTGCTCAAGCGTCTCTTCGAGCTGCGAGACCCTCTCTATCGCGACACCGCGGATATCATCGTGCGTACCGATCGACGCAGCCCGCGTGCGGTCACCAACGAGATCCGGCGCCGGCTCAAGGCATTGTCAGACCCGCTCCACGTGCATGGCTAGACTCCCCTGGGGAGTCTGGCACTCGCTTACATTCAGGCGCCGTCATTCGTTTCGCCGCAAGGAGAATCACCATGTCCCTGGCTCCCGCTCATCGTCTCGATGTCGCACTTGGCGAGCGTAGTTACCCCATTCACATCGGCCCGGGCCTGACGGCGCGAGGAGACCTCATTCGTGAGCATCTCGCCGGTCGTCAGGTGATGATCGTCACCAACACCGTGGTGGCGCCACTGTATCTGGAGGCGCTCAAGGCATCACTTGGCGATGGTCTGGATATTCGAGAGGTGATTCTCGAGGATGGCGAACAGACCAAGCACATGGCCAGTATCGGTCTGATCTGGGATGCCCTGCTCGAGGCCGGCTTCAATCGTCGTTGCACCTTGATCGCCCTCGGTGGGGGAGTCATCGGCGACATGACCGGTTTTGCCGCCGCCTGTTATCAGCGGGGGGCGGCCTTCATCCAGGTACCGACCACGCTGCTGTCGCAGGTGGATTCCTCGGTGGGGGGCAAGACCGGCGTCAATCATCCGCGCGGCAAGAACATGCTGGGTGCCTTCTGGCAGCCGAGACTGGTGTTGATCGATACCTCAAGCCTCAGGACATTGCCGCAGCGTGAGCTGTCGGCGGGCATGGCCGAGGTCATCAAGTATGGCCTGCTGTGGGATGAAAGCTTCCTGAGCTGGCTGGAAGACAACATGCAGGCCTTGATGGCGCTGGATGAAACCTTGCTCGGAGAGGCCATCCGCCGCAGTTGTGCGATCAAGGCGGATGTCGTGGCGCAGGATGAGACCGAGCAGGGCGTGCGCGCACTGCTCAACCTCGGCCACACCTTCGGGCATGCCATCGAGACGGACCAGGGCTATGGCGTCTGGCTGCACGGTGAAGCCGTCGGCACCGGCATGCTGATGGCCGCTGAGCTTTCGGCGCGCATGGGGTGGCTGTCGAGTGCCGATGTCGAGCGTATCGCCAAGGTGATCGGCAAGGCCGGTCTGCCGCTGCAAGCGCCGGAGGACATGGGGGTCGAGGACTTCCTGCGTCACATGCAGCTGGACAAGAAGAATGTCGATGGCCGTCTGCGTCTGATCCTGCTCGAGCGTATCGGGCGTGCGGTGATTACCGAAGAGGCGCCTGCCGGCCTGCTGGCGGACATGCTGGAGCACTGGCCGCGCAGCAGCCACTGATCCCTCGACCAGCCGTTGGCTGGTGCACGGAATCTGCTGCAGAAGAAAAGCCGTCACCTCAGGGTGGCGGCTTTTCTTTTTGTCGAGCGTCAGTGGGCACTTCAGGTGGACGTGCCCAGGGCGCATGTCCGAAGTACGGGTCGGGTGTGCCGGTGAGTGTGCAGGACAAGTGCATTAGCGGGGCGTGATTCCTGAATTGGTATGCCGTATGCGTAATCGGTATGGGGAGAATTGAATAAAAACGCTGTTTTTTATTCATCCAAGACTAAAGTTGCAAGGCGAAACCCGCGAGGCATGTCTACCCGCTAAGCGCTTGAGCCTACAGGGTTTTTTGGAATGAGGTGTCTCTAACCTTCGGTTTTGTCAGGTTTTTTTGCCCGATGGGCGACCTGTGGAGAATTGCGCGGTGGGGAAGCGCGGGGATATGCTCGAGGGAAATCTGGCGTCGTGTTGCGACACTGATGGCGCCACTATCGGCAGGCATAAAAATAAAGATAACCGATAACTATAACCTCGAAAATGCTTGTTGAAAAGCATCTGGACACATGATTTCTCCGTGAGGCACGCCCATGAATAAAGGTCTCCACCAACCGGGAGAGTTCCGCGACAACTGCGGCTTCGGCTTGATCGCCCATATGGAAGGGCAGGCAAGCCATGAGCTGCTGCAGACTGCCATTGAATCCCTGACGTGCATGACTCACCGCGGTGGTATCGCTGCCGACGGCAAGACCGGTGATGGCTGCGGCCTGCTGCTCAAGATGCCGGATGGCTTCATGCGCCAGATCGCCCGAGAGACGCTCGGGCTCGAGCTGGGCGAGCGCTATGCCGTCGGTACGCTCTTCCTGCCGAATGATGACGCGCGTGAACAGGCCGCGCGTGATGCCTTCGAGTCCGCCCTGACGGCACGCAACCTCGAGGTGCTCGGCTGGCGTGACATGCCGGTGGATGACAGCGTGTGCGGCCCGATGGCCCGCGACTGCCTGCCGCGCATTCGTCAGGTCTTCGTTGCAGCTTCCAGTGAACGTACCGATATCGCCTTCAATGTCGATCTGTTCATGGCGCGCAGATACGCCGAGCAGGCGCTGAAGGGCGAAGAGGACTTCTACGTCTGCTCGCTGTCCGGCAAGGTCATCTCCTTCAAGGGTCTGGTGATGCCGGAAGACCTTCCGCGCTTCTACAAGGACCTGGGCGACCCGCGCCTCGAGACCGCGATCTGTGTCTTCCACCAGCGCTTCTCGACCAACACCGCGCCGCGCTGGCCGCTGGCCCAGCCGTTCCGCTTCCTCGCCCACAACGGCGAGATCAACACCATCGAGGCCAACCGTGGCTGGGCAAACGCGCGCAAGGAGAACTTCGTCTCCGAGCAGCTGCCCGAGATCGCTGAGCTGGACGAGATCGTCAACACGGTCGGCTCCGATTCCTCCAGCATGGACAACATGCTGGAAGTGCTGCTGACCGGTGGCATGGATATCTATCGCGCCATCCGCATGATGGTGCCGCCGGCCTGGCAGAACGTCGAGCAGATGGATTCCGACCTGCGGGCCTTCTACGAATACAATTCCATGCACATGGAAGCCTGGGATGGTCCGGCGGGCATCGTGCTCACCGACGGTCGCCACGCCGTGTGCATGCTGGACCGCAACGGTCTGCGTCCGGCGCGTTGGGTCATCACCCGCAATGGCTTCATCACGCTGGCCTCCGAGATCGGTACCTACGATTACAAGCCGGAAGATGTCGTCGCCAAGGGGCGTGTCGGGCCGGGGCAGGTGCTGGGTGTCGATACCGAGACCGGTGAAGTGCTGCACACCGATCAGGTCAGCGAGCGCCTCAAGGGCGCCCATCCCTACAAGCGCTGGTTGCGTGAAAATGCCAATTACCTCGAGTCCGCGCTGACCGAGCTGGCGCGTTTCCAGCCGATGGAAGCGGACACGCTGGACGTCTATCAGAAGATGTTCCAGGTCAGCTTTGAAGAGCGTGATCAGCTGCTGCGCCCGCTGGCCGAGAGCGGTCAGGAGGCGGTCGGCTCCATGGGGGATGACACCCCGATGGCCGTGCTGTCGCGCCAGAACCGCGTACTGACCGACTATTTCCGTCAGAAGTTCGCCCAGGTCACCAATCCGCCGATCGATCCGCTGCGCGAAGCGATCGTGATGTCGCTGGAGACCTGCTGTGGCGCCGAGCTCAACATCTTCGACGCGACGCCGGAACACGCGCATCGTCTGATCCTGACCACGCCGGTGCTGTCACCGCGCAAGTTCAATGCGCTGGTCAATCATGAGGACCCGGCGTTCACCTCCCAGACGCTCAAGCTGCACTATGACCCGAGTCAGGACTCTCTGAAGCAGGCGCTTCAGGGTATCTGTCAGCAGGCCGAGGAAGCGGCGCGCAATGGCAAGGTGATCCTGGTGCTCAGCGACTGCGGGCTCGCCAAGGGGCAATTGCCGATTCACGCGGCGCTGGCGACCGGTGCCATTCACCATCACCTCGGAGCACTGGCACTGCGTCCGCGCGTCAATCTGGTCATCGAGACCGGCTATGCGCGTGATGCACACCAGATGGCAGTGCTGTTCGGGGTGGGCGCCACGGCGGTCTACCCCTACCTTGCCTATCAGGTGATGGCCGACATGCATCGCACCGGCGAGCTGTCCGGCAACCCGGCCGATGCCCGCGAGAACTATCGCAAGGGCATGCAGAAGGGCCTCTACAAGATCCTGTCCAAGATGGGCATCTCGCACATCGGCTCCTACCGTGGCTCGCAGCTGTTCGAGGCCGTAGGGCTCAACAGTGAAGTCATGGACATGTGCTTCACCGGCATGGCCTCGCGCATCGAAGGCGCCGGCTTCGCCGAACTGCAGTTCCAGCAGGAGCTGCTGGCGCGTGAAGCCTGGCTGCCGCGCAAGCGCATCAAGCAGGGCGGTTTGGTCAAGTACGTGCACGGTGGTGAGTACCACGCCTACAACCCTGACGTGGTGATGAAGCTGCAGCAGGCCGTGCAGCAGGGGGACTACGGCAAGTGGAAGGAATTCGCGCGCCTGGTCAACGAGCGCCCGGTCGCGACCATTCGCGATCTATTGAGCCTCAAGCCCGTGGCCGAGCCGCTGCCGCTTGAGGAAGTCGAGTCCGTCGAATCACTGCTGCCGCGCTTCGACAGCGCCGGCATGTCACTCGGCGCGCTGTCTCCCGAGGCACATGAGGCGCTGGCGCAGGCCATGAACGAGGCCGGCGGGCGCTCCAACTCCGGTGAGGGCGGTGAAGACCCGGCACGCTACGGCACCGTGCGCTCCTCCAAGATCAAGCAGATCGCGTCCGGGCGTTTCGGTGTCACGCCGGCGTACCTGGTCAATGCCGAGGTACTGCAGATCAAGGTCGCACAGGGCGCCAAGCCCGGTGAGGGCGGTCAGCTGCCGGGCGGCAAGGTCAACGACCTGATCGCACGTCTGCGCTACGCCGTGCCGGGGGTGACACTGATCTCGCCGCCGCCGCACCATGACATCTATTCCATCGAGGATCTGGCACAGCTGATCTTTGACCTGAAACAGGTCAATCCGTCAGCGCAGGTCTCGGTCAAGCTGGTCTCCGAGCCCGGTATCGGCACCATCGCCACCGGTGTCGCCAAGGCCTATGCCGACCTGATCACCGTCTCCGGCTACGACGGTGGCACCGCGGCCAGCCCGATTACCTCGATCAAGCATGCCGGTTCCCCGTGGGAGCTGGGGCTGCCCGAGGTGCACCAGGCGCTGCGCATCAATCAGTTGCGTCACAAGATTCGTCTGCAGACGGATGGCGGTCTCAAGACCGGTCTGGATGTGGTCAAGGCGGCGATTCTGGGGGCCGAGAGCTTCGGCTTCGGGACGGCACCGATGGTGGCGCTGGGCTGCAAGTACCTGCGTATCTGTCACCTGAACAACTGTGCCACCGGTGTCGCGACCCAGCACCAGGCGCTGCGTGATGAGCATTTCCGCGGCACCGTCGAGATGGTCAAGCACTACTTCCGCTTCATCGCTGAAGAGGTGCGCGAGCTGATGGCGCTGCTGGGCGTGCGCCAGATCACCGACCTGATCGGTCGTACCGATCTGCTCGAAGTGCTGGAAGGCGAGACCAACGCGCAGCGTCGTCTCGACCTCACGCCGTTGCTGGGCAATGACTTCGTGCCCGAGGACGCGCCGCAGTTCTGCCAGGTCAGCCGCAACGAGCCGCATGACCCCGGCGCCAAGAACCTCGAGATGCTGGCGGCGATGGAGTCGGCGATCGACAGCCGCAGCGGTGGCGAGTTCAGCTTCCATGTCACCAACTGCGATCGCTCCATCGGGGCGCGCGTCTCCGGTGAGATCGCCAAGCGATATGGCGAGGCAGGACTGGCGGGCTCGCCGCTCAAGGTCAGCCTGACCGGCGTGGCAGGGCAGAGCTTCGGGGTCTGGAATGCGCATGGCCTCGAGATGCATCTGGAAGGCGATGCCAACGATTACGTCGGCAAGGGCATGAATGGCGGCAAGCTGACCATCGTGCCGCCGCGCGGCTCGCGCTTCGAGAGCCACAAGACGGCCATCATCGGCAACACCTGCCTGTATGGGGCGACCGGCGGCAAGTTGTACGCCGCGGGAACTGCCGGCGAGCGCTTCGCGGTGCGCAACTCCGGTGCGCATGCCGTCATCGAAGGGGCGGGCGATCACTGCTGTGAGTACATGACCGGCGGGCTGGTCTGCGTGCTGGGCGAAACCGGCGTCAACTTCGGTGCAGGCATGACCGGCGGCTTCGCCTATGTACTGGACGAGAGTCGAGACTTCGTCGACAAGTACAACCACGAGCTGGTGGAAATCCACCGTATCAATACCGAAGCCATGGAGGCCTATCGTCGCCATCTGCGCGAAGTGATCGAGGAATACGTGGCCGAGACCGGCTCCGAGCGCGGTCGCAACATCCTGCGTGATTTCCCTGACTTCGTGCGTCACTTCTGGTTGGTCAAGCCCAAGGCGGCAAGCCTGGGTGGATTGCTCGATCAGTCCCGGCGTCAGCCGGAGTGACCGCATCCCTCACCCTGGCAAGCCCCGGGTGAGGGCCCGCACCGCGACGGTGCCCGGATTTTGAGAGAGGATTCATCATGGCCAATCAGCTCGCCAACGACTTCCAGTTCATCGATGTGGGTCGTCAGGACCCGCAGAAGAAAGATGCTCGCGTGCGTGCCCGCGAGTTCAACGAGATATACGCCGAGTTCAAGCCGGTGGAAGCGGCCAGTCAGGCGCATCGCTGCCTGGGTTGCGGCAACCCCTACTGCGAGTGGAAGTGTCCGGTACACAACTACATCCCCAACTGGCTGAAGCTGGTCTCCGAGGGCAACATCCTCGAGGCTGCGGAGCTTTCGCACCAGACCAACTCGCTGCCCGAAGTCTGTGGGCGCGTCTGCCCGCAGGATCGTCTCTGTGAAGGCGACTGCACCCTGAATGATGGCTTCGGTGCCGTCACCATCGGTTCGGTCGAGAAGTACATCACCGACACCGCCTTCGCGATGGGTTGGCGCCCTGACATGTCCAAGGTCAGCTGGACGGACAAGCGCGTCGCCATCATCGGTGCCGGCCCGGCGGGTCTGGGGGCAGCCGATATCCTGGTGCGCAACGGTGTGCGTCCGGTGATCTATGATCGTCACCCGGAGATCGGTGGGCTGCTGACCTTCGGTATCCCGGAGTTCAAGCTCGAGAAGGGCGTGATGACGCGCCGCCGCGAGATCTTCGAAGAGATGGGCATGGAGTTCCGTCTCAATGTCGAGGTCGGTCGTGACATCGGCTTCGATGCCCTGCTCGAGGAATACGATGCCGTCTTCCTGGGAATGGGCACCTACAACGCCATGAGCGGCGGTTTCCCGGGCGAGGATCTTCCGGGAGTTCACAAGGCGCTCGACTTCCTGATTGCCAACGTCAATCACTGCCTGGGCTTCGAGAAGGACCCGGCCGATTACGTCTCGATGGAAGGCAAGAAGGTCGTGGTGCTCGGCGGTGGTGATACCGCGATGGACTGCAACCGCACCTCCATCCGTCAGGGCGCCGATACCGTGACCTGTGCCTACCGTCGCGACGAGGCCAACATGCCGGGCTCGCGTCGTGAGGTGACCAATGCTCGTGAGGAAGGCGTCGACTTCCTGTTCAATCGCCAGCCGGTGGCGGTGGTCGGTGAGGGCAAGGTCGAGGGCGTCAAGGTCGTGCGTACCCGCATGGGTGAACCGGACGCCAACGGGCGCCAGCGCCCGGAAGTGGTGCCGGGTTCCGAAGAGATCCTGCCGGCGGATGCCGTCATCGTCGCCTTCGGCTTCCAGGCCAGTCCTGCCCCGTGGTTCACCGATTTTGATATCGGGGTCGATGAGCGTGGGCGCATCGCGACCAGTGCCGAGCGACTCGCCTTCCAGACCACCAATCCCAAGGTGTTCGCCGGTGGTGACATGGTGCGCGGTTCCGATCTGGTGGTGACCGCCATTGATGAAGGTCGCCGGGCCGCAGAAGGGATTCTCGATTTCCTGGAAGTGTAAGGAGATCGCAGTATCACGTATCAGGCCCGCCACGGCGGGTCTGATACGTTGGGCGGGTGCCCGTGGCGGCGTCACCAAGGATGGATGGAGTGGCAATCAAATTGAGCCGGAGCAGCCTTTCCGCTAGACTGGCGACCCATCCTGATCCGTTCCCCCGGATCTCTCCTACAGCTCACGTTTTCGGCAGGTTTCCATGACACGATTTATCTTCGTGACGGGCGGCGTTGTGTCCTCGCTTGGCAAGGGCATCGCATCCGCTTCGCTGGCGGCTATTCTCGAGGCCCGTGGCCTCAAGGTCACCATTCTCAAGCTGGATCCGTACATCAACGTCGATCCGGGCACCATGAGCCCGTTCCAGCACGGCGAAGTCTTTGTCACTGAAGATGGCGCGGAAACCGATCTGGACCTCGGTCACTACGAGCGTTTCATCCGCTCGCGCATGACCCAGGGCAACAACTTCACCACCGGCCGTGTCTACGAGCACGTGCTGCGCAAGGAGCGCCGCGGCGACTACCTGGGTGGAACGGTTCAGGTCATCCCGCACATCACCGACGAGATCAAGCGTCGCGTGATCGCTGGCGGTGAAGGCTATGACGTCGCGCTGGTCGAGATCGGTGGCACCGTCGGTGACATCGAGTCCCTGCCATTCCTGGAGTCGATCCGTCAGTTGCGCGCCCAGCTGGGTAGCGAGCGTGCCATCTTCATGCACCTCACGCTGGTGCCGTACATCAAGACGGCTGGTGAGACCAAGACCAAGCCGACCCAGCACAGCGTCAAGGAGCTGCGCTCCATCGGTATCCAGCCGGATATCCTGATCTGCCGCAGCGAAGTCGAGATCGAGGAAAGCGAGCGTCGCAAGATCTCGCTGTTCACCAATGTCGAGGAACGTGCTGTCGTGTCGCTGCAGGATGCCGACACCATCTATCGTATCCCGCTGATGTTGCATGAAGCCGGTCTCGATGAGATTGTCTGCGACAAGCTGCGCCTGGAGGCCAAAGAGGCCGACATGTCCGAGTGGGTGTCGGTACTGGATGCCAAGCTCAACCCGCTCAAGACCATCAACATCGCGATGGTCGGCAAGTACATGGAGCTGCTGGACGCCTACAAGTCCCTGAACGAGGCACTGATTCATGCCGGTATCCAGGGGCGTGTGAAGGTCAACGTCGACTTCATCGATTCCGAAGAGATCGAGCGCAACGGTACCGATCGTCTGATCGGCAAGGACGCGGTTCTGGTGCCGGGCGGTTTCGGCGAGCGGGGTGTGGAAGGCAAGATCGCCACCGCACGCTTCGCACGTGAGAACAAGGTGCCGTATCTGGGTATCTGTCTGGGCATGCAGGTCGCGGTCATCGAGTTTGCCCGCAACGTGGCAGGCTGGACTGATGCGAACTCCACCGAGTTCACTCACGACACCCAGCACCCGGTGGTCGGTCTGATCACTGAATGGCTGACGCCGGAAGGCAAGATCGAGACCCGTGACGCGGCATCCGACCTGGGCGGCACCATGCGTCTGGGCGGCCAGGCCTGTCGTCTGCTCAACGGCTCCAAGGCGCATCAGGCCTATGGCAGCGATGAGATCGTCGAGCGTCACCGCCACCGCTATGAGGTCAACGACCAGTTCGTGCCGGCGCTGGAAGAGGCCGGTCTGATCTTCTCGGGCCGCAGCGTCGACAACTCGCTGGTCGAGATGGTCGAGCTGCCGGACCACCCGTGGTTCGTGGCGTGTCAGTTCCACCCGGAGTTCACTTCCACCCCGCGTGATGGTCACCCGCTGTTCTCCGGCTTCGTGAATGCGGCGCTCAATCACAAGGCGGCGCGGACTCGCGGCGAGTGATAGGGTGATCGCCGGGCGTCACGCCAGAGTGGCGCCCGTGGGTCTTTTCCGCGGCGGCTCATCAAGAATGTCCGGCAGGCAAGGGCATCGCGGCTGAGCCGCCGGTGGGCAACGTTTTTGATGGACGGTGCAGTGATGAGCAACGAACAACGCGTGATCGAATTTGCAGGCCTGCAAGTCGCCAATGATCGGCCGATGACGCTTTTCGGTGGCATGAACGTGCTGGAATCGCGTGAGCTGGCACTGGAGGTCGCCGAGCAATACGTCGAGGTGACATCGCGCCTCGGCATGCCGTACGTCTTCAAGGCCAGCTTCGACAAGGCCAATCGCAGCTCCATGCACTCCTATCGCGGGCCGGGGATGGAGAAGGGTCTCGAGATCCTCGCCGAGATCAAGTCGCGCTTTGGCGTGCCGATCATCACTGACGTCCACGAGCCTCATCAGGCAGCTGCCGTGGCCGAAGTGGCCGATGTCATCCAGCTGCCCGCCTTCCTGGCGCGCCAGACGGATCTGGTCGTGGCCATGGCGCGCACCGGTGCCGTCATCAACGTCAAGAAGCCGCAGTTCCTGGCCCCGCACGAAATGCGCCATATCGTCGCCAAGTGCGGTGAAGCGGGCAATGACCGGATTCTGCTGTGCGAGCGCGGCTCCAGCTTCGGCTACAACAATCTGGTGGTCGACATGCTCGGCATGGCCGAGATGAAGGATACGGGGCTGCCGGTGCTGTTCGATGTCACCCACTCGCTGCAACGCCCGGGTGGGCGGGCCGATTCTGCCGGTGGTCGTCGTGAGCAGGTCTTCGATCTGGCTCGTTCCGGCGTGGCGCTGGGGCTGGCAGGCCTGTTCCTCGAGGCACATCCGGACCCGGACAATGCCAAGTGTGACGGCCCCTGCGCATTGCCGCTGGATCAGCTCGAACCCTTCCTGCGCCAGCTGCAATCGCTGGATTCGCTGGTGAAGGGCTTTGCGCCGCTGGATATTCGCTGAACATGACTACTGGCCGTTCACTACCCTGTGAGCGGCCTTTTTGCGCTATGGGCAAGATGCCCGTCGTGGTGTTTCAATCCCCCGTGTAGAGGACGACACAAGATGGCCAATATCGTCGAAATCCGCGCCCTTGAGGTGCTCGATTCCCGTGGTAACCCGACCGTACAGGCCGAGGTCGTGCTGGAAGGTGGACAACGTGCCAGCGCCTGCGCGCCTTCCGGTGCCTCCACCGGTTCGCGCGAAGCGCTGGAATTGCGTGATGGCGACAAGAGCCGTTATCTGGGCAAGGGCGTACTGAAGGCAGTCGAAGCCGTCAATGGCCCGATCCGCGAGCGTCTCGTGGGCATGGATGCACTGGACCAGCGTGCGCTGGATGACGCCATGCTGGCGCTGGATGGCACCGAGAACAAGGAATCGCTGGGTGCCAATGCGATCCTCGCGGTCTCCCTGGCCGCAGCCAAGGCAGCTGCCCAGGCCAAGGGCATCGAGCTCTACGCTCACATCGCCGAGCTCTACGGTCAGCCGGGCAAGTACTCCATGCCGGTGCCGATGATGAACATCATCAATGGCGGCGAGCATGCCGACAACAATGTCGACATCCAGGAGTTCATGGTCCAGCCGGTCGGCGCGCCGACCTTCCGTGAAGCGCTGCGCACCGGCGCCGAGATCTTCCACGCGCTCAAGAAGGTCCTGCAGGGCCGCGATCTGAGCACTTCCGTGGGCGACGAAGGTGGTTTCGCACCGAACCTTGCCTCCAATGCCGAAGCGCTGGCGGTCATCAAGCAGGCGGTCAGCGATGCGGGCTACACGCTGGGCACTGACGTGACTCTGGCGCTGGATTGTGCCTCCTCCGAGTTCTACAAGGATGGCCAGTACAATCTGTCTGGTGAAGGCAAGAGCTTCGATGCACGTGGTTTCGTCGACTACCTGGCCGAGCTGGCGGACGAATACCCCATCGTGTCCATCGAAGACGGCATGGACGAGTCTGACTGGGAAGGCTGGAAACTGCTGACCGACAAGCTCGGCGACAAGGTGCAGCTGGTCGGTGATGACCTGTTCGTCACCAACACGCGCATCCTGAGCCGTGGTATCGATGAAGGCATCGGCAACTCCATTCTGATCAAGTTCAACCAGATCGGTTCACTGTCCGAAACCCTGGATGCGATCAAGATGGCGCAGGCCGCTGGCTTCACTGCGGTCATCTCCCACCGCAGTGGCGAGACCGAAGACACCACCATCGCCGACCTCGCCGTGGGTACCTGTGCCGGGCAGATCAAGACCGGCTCTCTGTGCCGCTCTGACCGTGTCGCCAAGTACAACCGCCTGCTGGTGATCGAGCAGCAGCTGGGCGATGTCGCCTACAATGGCCTGAAAGAGATCAAGGGCCAGTAAACAGGCGACAGGCTTGTGAATGCCGCCTTGGTCGTCGGCATCCACAACGCTTCCACATGACGGGGTCGTACCTTCGGGTACGGCCCCGTCGTGCGTTACACGTGCTGTCCGCGCAGGTTGCGTCTCAAGTACGTGGACTTTCCCCATCTCCGCAGTCAGTTCATGTAAGCCTTTTCCTACAAGATATGCAGGACATAGAGGATAACTACTGCACTCCGGATACGTGTTCAATCGTATGTTTTTCTATAGATCACTGTTTTAAAACAGTTTTATCTAAAAGCTTCCTTGTTTGTCCCGATTCGTCTGAGCGGTTTGGCTAGTTGCCTGATGACGGCTTGCTGACCAGAATAGCGTCATGGAAGCGGGATGCGGCGGGACACCGCACCTTTGAGCAGGATGCTCTTGATGATCTTCCAGGGAGTACGTCGGGCAGGATGCCCGACTCGTCTGAACAGGATGTTCAGCGAACAGGAACCGTCAAGGATGACGGAAGCAGCAGCACTGCATGGCATCTTGCCCGAGGAGCGGGCAGGAATTGGCCAGGGACCACGGATGAATGGCCAGGTACAGGAAGTACCGGATCAGGAAGATCCAGAGTGACGGTATCGTCATTGGCAGCGGACGCGCAATCACGACAGGGATGGTTGATGGGTCTCGACCCGATATGCAGTCAGGAAGCTCGCCTTCACAGGAGTGACGGATGACGGGACATCATCCGTGTCAGGCAGACGAGGCAATCAGCGGCAGAATCTCGACGGCAGGATGCCGAGGCAAGGATGTCAGATCACGGAACATCATGAGACTGTCAGCTGAGGCAGGTCAGGAGCGGCACGGGCAGGATGCCGGGCAATGCATCTGCGATGCAGTTGCATGAGCAGGACAGCAGGGCAGGCAATAAGCAGAAACGGGCATTGTGGTGGGACAGCTGCGCAAGCAGTGCCACAATGCCCCATGCGTGACGGTGCGCTCTGAATGGCAGGATGCCATGACGGGCAGGGACAGCACCCAGGAACACGATCCAGGACGGATCGACAGGGACACGCTTGGAGCGGGCGACCTTTCGGGGTTGCCCTTTTTTGTGCCTTTTTTTCGGCCCCACCCGCCGGGCTGGCTGACCATGAGCGCTCAAGACGAAGACGGCAGCCACCCCTGAGGGAGTGGCTGCCGTCTTGATGAGAACCTGGTGCTTGCCCGGTCAGGTCGGGCAGGGCATTTACTGCTCCAGGTATTCGAGCTTGCCTTCGACACCATCCCACTTCTCGGCGTCTTCCATGGCGTCCTTCTTCTCGCTGATGTTCGGCCACACTTCGGCCAGATCGGCATTCAGCTCGATGAATTCCTTCTGATTCTCCGGCACTTCGTCCTCGGAGAAGATGGCTTCCGCGGGACACTCCGGCTCGCACAGAGCGCAGTCGATGCACTCGTCCGGGTTGATGACCAGGAAGTTGGGGCCTTCATAGAAGCAATCGACCGGGCAGACCTCCACGCAGTCAGTGTATTTGCAGCGGATGCAGTTCTCGGTGACGATGAATGCCATCTGGGTCTCCTGACGCGGGTCGGCGTCTCTCGTAGGTCGTGGTCCAGCGCCACTCTGTGCCGTCTGAGCGGCATCTTGAGTTTCAGGTTATAAGCGGCGCGAGTGTTATAAGGCGTTATTCTAGTGGCGCTCTGCCGCCCTCGCAATCAGCGTGGGCGGATCGTTTTGGAATGGTGCTATGCCCATCGCGCACTGTCGAGTGTCGGCAGGCGCATGGTGTCATGCGACTTGTCAGTCGACTCACTCCGCCGCTTACTGGATCTTGCGCCATTCATAGATGAGTTCCAGTGCCCGCTTGGGGCTCAGGTCATCCGGGTCCAGCTGGGTCAAGGCTTCGACGATCGGGTGAGGCGGTGCCGCGAAGAGATCATTCTGCTGCGGTACTGGCTGGCCGAGTGCATCTTCACGGGCAACCTGCGGACGATCGACCTCCTGCTGCTCGAGACTGGTCAATTTCTCACGTGCACGCAGGATGACGTTCTGCGGGACCCCGGCCAGCTGGGCAACCTGCAGGCCATAACTCTGGCTTGCCGGCCCCTCCTCGACACGGTGCATGAAGACGATGCCATCGCCATGCTCTGCGGCGGTCAGGTGAACGTTGGCCACGCCATCGACGTGCTCGGGGAGTGCCGTCATCTCGAAATAATGGGTCGCGAACAGCGTGAAGGCGCGCGTGCGGGCCAGGTGCTCGGCGCTTGCCCAGGCCAATGACAGGCCATCGAAGGTCGAGGTGCCGCGACCGATCTCATCCATCAGCACCAGACTCTCGTCGGTGGCATTGTGCAGGATGCTGGCAGTCTCGGTCATCTCGACCATGAAGGTCGAGCGGCCACCGGCCAGGTCATCCGAGGAGCCGATGCGCGTGAAGATGCGATCCAGCGGGCCGATGCAGGCGCGAGCGGCGGGTACGAAGCTGCCGGTATGCGCGAGCAGTGCGATCAGCGCGGTCTGACGCATGTAGGTGGATTTACCGCCCATGTTGGGGCCGGTGATCACCAGCATGCGGCGCGCATCGTCAAAGCGCACGTCGTTGGGCACGAAGGGGTGGTCGCTGACATGTTCCACCACCGGGTGGCGGCCGCCTTCGATGTCGATTCCCGGCGTGTCGCTGAGCTGTGGGCGGACGAAGTCCAGTGCGGCGGCGCGATCAGCGAAGGCGGTGAGCACATCCAGTGACGCCAGGGCGCGTGCCGTCTGCTGCAGGCCATCCAGTTCGGTATTCAGGTCATCCAGAAGGTGCTCATACAGCAGCTTCTCGCGGGCCAGCGACTTGGACTTGGCCGACAGCGCCTTGTCCTCGAATTCCTTGAGTTCCGGGATGATGAAGCGCTCGGCATTCTTGAGCGTCTGGCGGCGGATGTATTCCGGCGGAGCTTCCGCTGACTGGGAGCGCGGCAGCTCGATGAAGTAACCATGAACGCGGTTGTAGCCGACCTTGAGGTTGCTGATGCCGGTGCGCTCACGCTCACGGGTCTCGAGGGCCACCAGATACTGACCGGCGTTCTCGGAGAGGCCGCGATACTCGTCCAGCTCATCGTCGTAGCCATCGGCGATCACCCCGCCATCGCGCAGCACGACCGGCGGATTCTCGATCAGCGCTTCGCTGAGCATGGCCGAGAGGGCGGGGAACAGGCGGATGCCATCGCGCAGGTCATCGATGGCACTGCCTTTCTCGACGCTGGCGAGCACGGCGCGCAGCTCTGGCAGTGTATTGAGGCCATCACGCAGGCGCGCCATGTCCCGCGGGCGGGCGCTGCGCAGTGCAACACGCGCCAGGATGCGCTCCACATCGCCGATCCGCTTGAGCAGGCCTTGCAGTTCGAAGGGGTAGTCACCCTCCATCAAGCGCTGCACTGCCGCCTGGCGCTGGCCGATCTGGGTCTGATCGCGCAGCGGGCGGTTGAGCCAGCGCTTGAGCAGGCGTGAGCCCATCGCGGTAGCAGTCACGTCCAATACGCTGGCCAGCGTGTTGTCGCTGCTGCCGCCAAGATTGGTGTCGATCTCGAGGTTGCGACGGCTGGCGGCATCGATCACGACCGAATCGTCGCGACTCTCCACGGCCAGCGCCGTCACGTGGGGCAGACCGGTGCGCTGCGTGTCACGCGCGTAGTCGAGCAGGGCACCAGCAGCGGTGACCGCGCAGGTCAGATGACTGCAACCGAAACCATTGAGGTCCTGAACGCCGAACTGATCGCACAGCAGGCGCAACGCGGTCTCATGGTCGAAATGCCAGTCGCTCTGACGGGTCAGGCCCGGGCGTGAGGCAAGACTGCTTGGCAGTTCACGACTCTCGCCGACCATCAGCTCGGCGGGTGACAGACGCTGGATCTCGGCCAGCAGTTCTTCATCGCCATTGACTTCCAGTACGCTGAAGCGTCCTGAGGAAAGCTCCAGTGCCGCCAGGCCCCAGGTCTCACCGTCTCGATGCAGCGCCACCAGCAGATTGTCACGGCTGGCATCCAGAAGCGCCTCGTCATGCAGGGTGCCCGGTGTGACGATGCGCACCACCTTGCGCTCGACGGGGCCCTTGGTGGTCGCGGGATCGCCGATCTGCTCGCAGATGGCCACGGATTCGCCCATTTTCACCAGGCGTGCCAGGTAACCCTCGGCGCTGTGATAAGGCACCCCTGCCATGGGAATGGGGGAGCCGCCGGAGCTGCCACGTGCCGTCAGGGTGATGTCGAGCAGTTGCGCGGCTCGCTTGGCGTCCTCATGGAACAGCTCATAGAAGTCGCCCATGCGATAGAACAGCAGCACACCGGGGTGCTCGCGTTTGATCTTCATGTACTGCGCCATCATCGGCGTCATCTGGGGCGCGCTGTTCTTGGCCATGGCCATGGACTTCCTTGACTGCACTGCAATGGGAAAAAGACGCACATGCGAGAACACGGCATGCGGGATGCGCGATATTCTACGGACTGGCGCGGCCGGCTCCAATGCCTGTGATGCCTCCTGCTCGCTTCCCTTTTCCTCAGACCACTTCTTAGAAAGGAGTTCGTTCATGGCCCGATTGACGGATACGACGTCCGAGGCACCGGATGCGAATGCACTGGCCGAGCAGCTGCAGGCGCTGGCATTGGCGCGCGGAGTCCAGATCACTGCTGCAGAGTCATGCACCGGGGGTGGCGTGAGTGCCGCGATCACGGCGATTTCCGGTAGCTCCGGCTATTTCGAGGCGGGCTATGTGACGTACTCGAATGCGGCCAAGCGGCGTCTGCTCGGCGTCAGCGAAGCATCGCTCGCGGACTTCGGGGCAGTCTCCGAGGCCGTCGTGCGCGAGATGGTCAAGGGAGCGTGTCGTGACAGCGGTGCCGAATTGGGGGTGGCAACCAGTGGTGTGGCGGGTCCGGGAGGCGGCAGTGAAGAAAAGCCCGTGGGGACGGTGTGGCTGGCATGGGGCAGTGAGGCGCGACAGCAGGCGCGGTGTTTCCACTTTCCGGGAGACCGGCAGGCCGTGCGCGACGCCGCCGTGAGGGTGGCATTGCAAGGCTTGATCGAATGCGTGGAAGCCTGGCAGGGCTGAACTGGTGAGGCTCGAGACGCATGCAACCCTCTGCGTTGAGACTGCTGCCTGAAAAAGCGCATCACCGGACTGGCAGAACGATGAAACATGCGGCATCATACTGTCCATGTATACAGGGTTTTGCCATGACAGCCCAGCCGCTAGGCTGACAGTCTCTGCATCACCCGAAGCTTGAGAATTTCCTATTTCAGGTGGTTGCCCATGCGGCGCCGCCGTTCGACAGGAGGCCACATGGCACAGGACGACAATCGTACCAAGGCGCTGAACGCGGCGCTGTCCCAGATCGAGCGCCAGTTCGGCAAGGGCGCCGTCATGCGCATGGGCGATGCCCCGCGTGTGGCCATCCCGTCGGTATCCACCGGGTCTCTGGGCCTGGATATCGCGCTCGGCATCGGTGGCCTGCCTTTCGGTCGAGTGGTCGAGATCTACGGTCCGGAATCCTCGGGCAAGACGACACTGACGCTCTCGGTCATCGCCCAGGCCCAGAAGCAGGGCAAGGTGTGTGCCTTCATCGATGCCGAGCACGCGCTGGATCCGTCCTACGCCGAGAAGCTGGGCGTCAATCTGGACGAGATGCTGGTCTCCCAGCCGGATACCGGTGAGCAGGCACTCGAGATCGTCGACATGCTGGTGCGTTCCGGTGGTGTCGACGTCATCATCGTCGATTCTGTGGCAGCCCTGACGCCGCGTGCCGAGATCGAGGGTGAGATGGGTGACTCCCACGTCGGCCTGCAGGCGCGTCTGATGTCCCAGGCGCTGCGCAAGGTGACGGGTCACATCAAGAATGCCAACTGCATGGTGGTGTTCATCAACCAGATCCGCATGAAGATCGGGGTGATGTTCGGTAGCCCGGAAACCACCACCGGTGGTAACGCGCTGAAGTTCTACTCGAGTGTCCGTCTCGACATCCGTCGTACCGGCTCCGTGAAGTCCGGCGATGAAGTCACCGGTAACGAGACTCGCGTCAAGGTCGTGAAGAACAAGGTCGCGCCGCCGTTCCGCCAGGCCGAGTTCCAGATTCTCTACGGCAAGGGCATCTACCACGCCGGTGAGGTCATTGATCTGGGCGTGCAGTGTGGTCTGGTCGGCAAGGCAGGTGCCTGGTACAGCTACCAGGGCAGCAAGATCGGTCAGGGCAAGGCCAACTCCGCCCAGTATCTGGAGGATAACCCCGCGATCATGGAAGAGATCGAGAGCCAGATTCGCGCCCAGCTGCTGGCTTCTCCGGAAACCAAGGAAGAGGCCAAGGAAGAAGTGGTCGCCGAAAATGAAGATGATCTGGATCTCGATTGAGACCTGCTCGAGAACGTGTTCATTGAGCGCTGATTTCAGCGCCTTTCAGTGATCTGCAGCGCCCGCCCCGTTTTCGGTGGCGGGCGCTGTGCGTTTTGCACCGGGGATTTCGCCATCTTGGGTGCCTCTCCAGAAAGGAGCGCCAACATGCACGATCAGGAAAGAGAGACCGTCGGGCCGGACTATCAGCCCCTCGATGTCGGCGCGATGACGCCGCAACGGCGTGCCCGCAATGACGCCATCGCACGTCTGGCACGCCGCGAGCACAGCCGTCGCGAGCTGCACGACTATCTCAAGGAGCGCGACTACCTGCAGACCGTCAGCGATGATGCGCTGGCGGAGCAGTCCGCGAGTAGCGAGGAGGGCGCCGAGACGCGCTTGAGTCGTGATGAGGTCGAGCTGCTGATCGAGGAAGTGCTGGAGCGTCTGGTCGAGGAAGGCCTGCAATCCGATGAGCGCTTCGCCGCCAGCTTCCTGCGGACACGGGTGCTGAGGGGGCAGGGCCCCAGGCGTATCCAGCAGGAGTTGCGCCAGCGTGGCATCGACAACGAGACGTCAGGTGCCGTGATGCGTGCTGCCTGTGATCCGGTGCCTGATGCCTTCGGACATGTTGATGCGGTGGACTTCTTCGAGCTGGCGCGCGAGACGTTGGCAAGGCGCTTTTCCTCAGCGGGCGAGGGTCACAAGGAGCGTGCGCGCCGAGAGCGCTTCCTGCTCCAGCGCGGCTTCGACTACGAGCAGTTGCGCTACGCCATGGAGTCCGCCTGGACGGAAGACGAGGCGTGAGGCCAGCCATTGCCCGGGCAATGGCTCGGAACGCGCAAACCGGTCACTCAAGCCATTTCCCCCCCTTTAGCTTGCGCGAACAGGCGTTATACTAGGTCGTCTTGCGACGGCACGGGGCAGGCGCCTTCTTTCATGCTTTTCATTGCACCTCCATGCATTCCCACATGGATGAATATGCAGAAACCATGCGGAAGTCATGCAGAAGAAGACCCCCGGAGCGTCTTTACGCACATCGCTACGGAACCTCTATGAAAAGCGCAGAAATCAGAAACGCCTTCCTGACCTATTTCGAGAAGCAGGGGCATACCATCGTTCCCACCAGTTCTCTGGTGCCGAACAACGACCCGACCCTGCTGTTCACCAACGCCGGCATGGTGCCCTTCAAGGATGTCTTCCTGGGCCGTGATCCGCGTGGCTACAGCCGTGCCACCTCCGCACAGCGCTGCGTGCGCGCCGGCGGCAAGCACAATGACCTGGACAACGTCGGTTACACCGCACGTCACCACACTTTCTTCGAGATGCTGGGCAACTTCAGCTTCGGTGACTACTTCAAGCGCGAAGCCATCCAGTTCGCCTGGAAGTTCCTGACCGAAGAGCTGGGCCTGCCGAAGGAGAAGCTGTGGGTCACCGTGCACGTCAGCGATGACGAAGCCCGTGACATCTGGTTCAACGAGGTCGGCATCGATCAGAACCGCTTCTCGCGTCTCGACGAGGACAATTTCTGGCAGATGGGCGACACCGGCCCCTGTGGCCCGTCTTCCGAGATCTTCTATGATCACGGTGAAGACGTCGCCGGTGGCCCGCCGGGCAGCCCGGACGAAGATGGCGATCGCTACATCGAGATCTGGAACCTGGTCTTCATGCAGTTCGATCGTGATGCCGAAGGCACGCTGAACCCGCTGCCCAAGCCGTCCATCGATACCGGCATGGGGCTGGAGCGCGTCGCGGCCGTGATGCAGGGCGTGCACTCCAACTACGAGATCGACCTGTTCCAGAATCTGCTGGCGGCGGCGGCCGAGATCATCGGTCATGACAACATCACCACTCCCTCGCTGCGCGTGGTGGCGGATCACATCCGTTCGTGTGCCTTCCTGATCGCCGATGGCGTGCTGCCGTCCAACGAAGGGCGTGGCTACGTGCTGCGTCGCATCATCCGCCGTGCCGTGCGTCACGGTCACAAGCTGGGCGCGCGCGGCAGCTTCTTCTACAAGCTGGTCGCGGCGCTGGATGCCGAGATGGGCGATGCCTATCCGGAACTGCGCTCTGCGCGTGAGCAGATCGAGCGTGTGCTGCTCAAGGAAGAGGAGCAGTTCGCGCGTACGCTGGAGCACGGCATGAAGCTGCTCGAGGAGGCCATCGCCGAGCTGGATGGCAATACCCTCGACGGCGAAACCATCTTCAAGCTCTACGATACCTACGGCTTCCCCTACGACCTGACCGCCGACATCTGCCGCGAGCGCGAACTGATCCTCGATGAGGCCGGTTTCGAGGCCGCGCTGGAAGCTCAGCGTGAGCGTGCACGTGCTGCCAGCAATTTCGGGGGCGACTATTCCGCCAACCTGACGCTGGAAGGCGAGACGCAATTCACCGGCTATGATCACCTCGAGGGTGAGGCGACCGTCACCGCGCTGTTCGACAGCGAAGGCAATGCGCTCGAGCGTCTCGAGGCCGATACCAAGGGCATCGTGGTACTCGATACCACGCCGTTCTATGGCGAGTCCGGTGGTCAGGCGGGCGATACCGGTTATCTGCATCTGGAGGGCGGCCGTTTCCAGGTCAGTGATACCCAGAAGCAGGCCGGACATCATCTGCATCACGGTGTGCTGATCGAAGGTTCGCTCGCGGTGGGCGACGCGGTGCGTCCGCAGGTCGATGCAGATCTGCGTGCTGCCTCCGTGCGCAACCACTCCGCCACGCACCTGCTGCATGAAGCGCTGCGCCAGGTGCTGGGTGAGCATGTCCAGCAGAAGGGCTCGCTGGTGACGGCCGAGCGCCTGCGCTTCGACTTCAGTCACTTTGAGGCGATGACCGCAGAACAGCTCTCCGAGGTCGAGCGCATCGTCAATGCGCAGATTCTCGCCAACGCCGAGACCACCATCGAGTTCATGACTCTCGATGAAGCCAAGGCGCGCGGCGCGGCGGCACTCTTCGATGCCAAGTATGGTGAGCAGGTTCGCGTGCTGACCATCGGTCAGAATGCCTTCTCCATCGAGCTGTGTGGCGGGACTCACGTCAAGCGCAGTGGTGACATCGGTCAGATGCACATCATCGCCGAGACTGGCATCGCCTCCGGCGTGCGCCGCATCGAAGCCATCACTGGCCGTGCGGCACGTGATTTCCTGCTGGCGCAGGAAGCGACCCTGACTCGTCTGGGTGAGCGCCTCAAGGCCAAGCCGGAGCAGGTCGAGGAGCGTGTCACCAGTCTGCTTGAGCGCAACCGCGGTCTCGAGAAGGAGCTTGAGCGTCTGAAGGCCAAGCTGGCGTCCGCTTCTGCCAGTGACATGCTGAGCGACATCGCGGATGTCCAGGGGCTCAAGGTGCTGGCCAAGCAGGTCGAAGGCGTCTCCGGCAAGGAGTTGCGTGGCCTGATGGATGACCTGAAATCCAAGCTGGGTTCCGGCATTCTGGTGCTTGGCGTCGCGGATGGTGACAAGGTCAGCCTGATTGCGGGCGTCACCGATGATCTGACCTCGCGCATCAAGGCGGGTGATCTGGTGCGTCACGTGGCTGAGCAGGTCGGTGGCAAGGGCGGTGGTCGTGCTGACATGGCGCAGGCCGGTGGCAGTGATGCCGCATCGCTTCCCGGGGCACTGGCCGGCGTGCCAGCCTGGGTAGACGCCCAGCTGGGGTAAGAAGACAAGATGAAGGCCGGGCTTCTCGTGAGGAGACCCGGCCTCTTTTTGGGCCCGCATGAGTCTCATGTGGGGACAACGCAAACGGACACGGATAACGGAAACGCACATGGCGCTATACGTTCAGAAGTTCGGAGGCACTTCGGTCGGCTCGGTGGAGCGGATCAAGGCCGTCGCCGAGAAGGTCAAGCGATTCCGCGACGAAGGACATCAGGTTGTCGTGGTCGTCTCAGCCATGAGTGGCGAGACGAACCGACTGATCGGTCTCGCCAGCGAGATCAACGATGACCCGACGCCGCGCGAAATGGACATGCTGGTCTCTACCGGTGAGCAGGTGACCATCTCCCTGCTGGCCATGGCACTGCAGAAGATCGGTGTCGACGCGACCTCCTATACCGGCGCTCAGGTAGGCATTCGTACCGATAGCGCGCACACCAAGGCGCGTATCCAGCGCATCGACACCGATGACCTGCGCGAAGACCTCGATGCTGGCAAGGTCGTGGTGGTCGCTGGCTTCCAGGGGGTCGATGATGAAGGCAATATCACGACACTGGGGCGCGGTGGCTCCGATACCACCGGCGTCGCCCTGGCGGCAGCCCTCAAGGCGGACGAGTGTCAGATCTATACCGATGTCGATGGTGTCTACACCACTGATCCACGTGTGTGCTCCAAGGCACGTCGTCTGGAAACGGTGACCGTCGAGGAAATGCTGGAAATGGCGAGCCTTGGCTCCAAGATCCTGCAGATCCGTTCGGTGGAATTCGCCGGCAAGTACAATGTTCCCCTGCGTGTGCTGTCTTCCTTCGAGGATGGCCCGGGTACCCTGATCGTCGCTGAGGAAGAAGACAACATGGAAGAACCGCTGATCTCCGGCATTGCCTTCAATGTCAACGAAGCCAAGCTGACCCTGCTCAACACGCCGGACATTCCGGGTGTCGCCTCCAAGATTCTGGGCCCGATCGCCGATTCCAACATCGAGATCGACATGATCGTCCAGAACGTCTCCCCGGACGGCAATACGACCGACTTCTCCTTCACGGTGGCCAAGAGCGACTTCAAGGCGACCCAGCGTATCCTCAACGAGACGGTCATTCCGTCCGTCGGCGGCGGTGAGCTCAGAGGCGATGACAATATCGCCAAGGTCTCGCTGGTCGGTGTCGGCATGCGTTCCCATGCCGGTGTCGCCTCCAAGATGTTCCGCGTGCTGGCGGAAGAGGGCATCAACATCCGCATGGTGTCCACGTCCGAGATCAAGATCTCCGTTCTGATCGACGAGAAGTTCATGGAGCTGGCCGTGCGTGCACTGCACACCGCCTTCGGCCTGGATGCGGAAGCCGTCAGCGACGAGACTGCCTGATTTGCATTGAATGATCAGCACAATGGTGCTCAGATGAAGTGACTTGCCACCCGTGGGTGGCTCGTCCTTCCGCCAGGGACTGCACTGCATGGAAGTGAGGCCCGGCAAGGAGCGCCAGGGGCCCTGCCTCATGCACCCGATACATTGGCGATCGCACCTTCTGGGGGAGAGCCGGTGTGTCGGGTGCTTTCATTCAACGAGTCATTCAGTTGATATGAAGGGGTGGTGTTGGCCGTCGGAGCATGCATGACGCATAATCTCCAAGCCTCATGCACCTCGGTGGCCGGCTCGTCCCTGCCGGTCGCTGACTTCGAATCCTGTTGCCGTCCCGGCTGTATGAATTACTGACAAGGAGATCAGTCATGCTCATCCTGACCCGTAGAGTAGGTGAAACGCTGATGATTGGTGATGACATCACCGTCACCGTGCTCGGTGTGAAGGGAAATCAGGTGCGAATCGGTGTCAACGCACCCAAGGACGTCGCCGTCCATCGTGAAGAGATCTATCAGCGTATCCAGCGCGAGAAGGAAGACAATGGTGATGCCATCGCCTGATGGCATGTCATGCCCACCAGATGGCTCCGGATACTCTCGAGAGCACCACACGAACGCCAACCACGCTGTCCACCTGGTTGGCGTTCGTGTTTCTGGGATATGGTCTGTGCGGTCCTGGCGGCCTGAGTGACTCGATCCGTTCAGGCTCAGATGCATGCGTCGGAGGCATCAGACAGAGCTGAATGGGCGGCTGAGCGTCAAGTCAGTGTTCCATAAGGAAAAAATTCACTTTTTTCCTGGAAAGGGGGAGACAGACGACTTCTTCTTGGGTATTATTCCCGCTCCCTCGAACGAGACGCGACGACAGGCTAGCCATCGTCATGTTCTGGTTCATGCGGGGAGATTGCTTGGGGGCGCGCAGCCTCGAGCCTGTTGTCGAATGGTGATGAGATGTTCTGCATCGAAGCCAAAAAATCGACACAGGGGCTAGACAAAGCCCAATCAAATGAGTAAGATATGCGCCGTACCTGATGAGGAGAGGTGGCCGAGTGGCTGAAGGCGCTCCCCTGCTAAGGGAGTATAGGGTTTATAGCCCTATCGAGGGTTCGAATCCCTCTCTCTCCGCCATTAGGTACTAATGCAGTAAGATGCGCCCTTAGCTCAGCTGGATAGAGTACCTGACTACGAATCAGGCGGTCGGAGGTTCGAATCCTCCAGGGCGCGCCACTGCAATGCAAGACAGTGTTGGAAAGACACAACACTCGCAAGTCAAGTCCTGAAGACATTTGAAATGCTCAGGCCACAGATTTCAAGGTTTATGCGCCCTTAGCTCAGCTGGATAGAGTACCTGACTACGAATCAGGCGGTCGGAGGTTCGAATCCTCCAGGGCGCGCCAATTGAAAAACCCGCTTCACTGAAGCGGGTTTTTCTTCGTCTGAAGAAAAGTCAGGCATCTGCGATCTCAGCCGGCATGGCCTCGATCCTTGCCTTCATGTCATGTCTGACAGTTCCCCGTTTTCCTTGACTGTGATGTCACGCCTTCGGGCGGACGATCGCTAGGGCGCCCTTTTCGCGAGGGGCGCCTTTTTTTGTTTCGGGCGGATCAGGCGAGGGCGGGCAAGTCGGTGGATTCCGGCATGCGGGTCACCGATGTCAACAGACTCGGCGCCAATGCCAGCGAGGTACCTGCAACCAGACCGGTGAAGAATTCGGCGCGCCCCTTGTGGCGCTTGATGGCCTGGAAGCGACGTTCCGCTTCCTCGTTGCCGCTCTGGCGCATCATGTTCATCCACTGCTTGAGCAGCGGCACCATCACCTTGTCAGGCAGATGGGCGCAGCGTTCGGCGTGGGAGAGCAGCACCTGTGCACGCTGCGTCCAGTCCGTCTCGGGCAGCAACTCCCCGGTCATCTGCCAGTGCTTGATGCGCGCCGCGAGGAAGGGGTCGGCCAGGGCGGCACGCCCCAGCATCACATCGCGACAGCCGGACAGTGAGCGAGCCCGCCAGTAGCAGGGCATGTCCCAGATGTCCCCATTGGCAACGACCGGAATGGAGAGCTCGGACGTGATCTTGCCGATCCATTCCCAGTGCGCTGGCGGACGATAGCCTTCCTGTTTGGTCCGCCCATGCACGACCAGCTGCGTGGCGCCCCCGGCCTGGGCTGCCTGAGCGCATGCCAGTGCCAGGCGACGGTCGTTGAAGCCGAGGCGAATCTTGGCCGTGACGGGTACCCCGGTGCCCTTGAGGGCATCGCGCACGCCCTCCACCGCACGAAAGACGCGGTCCGGCGAGCGCAGCAGGGCTGCGCCTCCGTCGTGACGGTTGACGGTCTTGGCCGGGCAGCCGAAGTTGATGTCGACGCTGGGTGCCCCCAGGCGTGCCGCGACGCGAGCGTTGATGCCCAGCGCCTCGGGGTCGGCACCCAACAGCTGCAATGCGACCGGTGTGTCGTGTCGTGTGCGTGCCGTCCGTGTCGGGGAGGCTTCCAGCAGCTCCGGGCAGATACGCTTGAAGACGCGAGGCGGTAGCTTGACATGCGTCACGCGCACGAATTCCGTCACACACCAGTCATAGCCGCCAAGGCCGGTGAGACATTCGCGCGTGATGTCATCAATCACGCCTTCCATCGGCGCGATGCCGATGCGGCCAGCCCGCGCGAGGGCTTGTGGGGTCAACGATGGTGTCATTGCAATTGCCGTGGAATCAGGCACTTTAAAGCGATCAACAAGCACTGAATGCCGCTGCATGGGGTGTCGACAGTGGCCAGCGACGCAACGGCGTGAACGCTTGGACGTGTCGAGCATCATCGAAGGCATGGGCAATCATCGCTCATGCCGCACCCTGATTGGCGCGATGACGAGAATGACTCGAGGACACTGGCATGCAAGAGAATGATCTGCTCGGTGAAGGCTTGAACCTGATGGTGTTCGGGATGGGGTTCGTGTTCGTGTTTCTAAGTCTGCTGGTAGTCGCCATGATGGCGATGGCCAAGCTGGTGGACCGTTTTGCGCCCGCGCCGCTACCGGCTGCACCGCGCACGACGCGCGCGCCTGTCTCGGCGGCACCTGCAGCAGAGGATGACAGCGAACTGACGGCTGTCATGGCGGCGGCGATTCACCGCTTTCGCCAGGATCATCACAAGCACTGAGATGTCGCGGAAGTCGTCGGTGCTGCTGGTACTCTCGGAGCGCCGGAGCGACACCGCAGCGAGAAAGCGGCGATTCTATCATGAGCCGTCCGGTGGGGAGACCACCTCTCGAGTGCAATATTCTGTGTGGCAGGCGCAGTGAAAGGCAAGCCTGCCGCCACGGCAGAACCCGATATCCACATTATAAAGAACAAGGGATCACTCATGGACAAGCAACCGCTGGGCATCACGGATGTGGTACTGCGCGACGCGCATCAGTCATTGCTGGCCACGCGCATGCGCCTCGATGACATGCTGCCGATCGCCGCCAAGCTGGACGACATCGGCTTCTGGTCGCTGGAGAGCTGGGGCGGCGCGACCTTCGACGCCTGCATCCGCTACCTGGGCGAAGACCCCTGGGCGCGCATTCGTGCCTTGAAGGAAGCGATGCCCAAGACTCAGCAGCAGATGCTGCTGCGCGCCCAGAACCTGCTCGGCTATCGTCATTATGCCGATGACGTGGTGGATGCCTTCGTCAAGCGTGCCGCGACCAGCGGTGTCGATGTCTTCCGTGTCTTCGACGCGATGAATGACCCGCGCAACCTCGAGCGTCCGCTCAAGGCGGTGCTGGATCAGGGCAAGCATGCCCAGGGCACCATCTCCTACACCGTGAGCCCCGTGCACACGCTGGAAATGTGGGTGGAGCTGGCGCAGAAGATCGAGTCCATGGGGGCCCAGTCGCTGGCGATCAAGGACATGGCGGGCCTGCTGACGCCGTATACCGCCTTCGAGCTGGTCTCGCGCCTCAAGGCGAGCCTGTCGATCCCGATCCACATGCAGTGCCATGCCACCACCGGGCTTTCCACCGCCACGGCTCTCAAGGCCATCGAGGCGGGCATCGACAACGTCGACACCTCCATTTCCTCGATGTCGATGACCTACGGCCACAGCCCGACCGAATCGGTCGTCGCGATGCTGGCAGGCACCGAGCGCGATACCGGACTGGACCTCGAGAAGCTCGAGGATATCGCGGCCTACTTCCGCGAAGTGCGCAAGAAATACGCGGCATTCGAGGGCAGTCTGCGCGGCATCGACTCGCGCATTCTGGTCGCCCAGGTGCCGGGTGGCATGCTCACCAACATGGAAGGCCAGCTCAAGGAGCAGGGCGCCGGTGACAAGCTGGATGACGTGCTCGCCGAGATTCCGCGCGTACGCAAGGACCTGGGCTACATCCCGCTGGTGACCCCAACCTCACAGATCGTCGGCACCCAGTCGGTGATGAACGTGATGATGGGCGAGCGCTACAAGTCGATCTCCAAGGAAGTGCAGGCGTTGCTCAAGGGGGAATATGGCGCGGCGCCGGCACCCTTCGACAGCGAACTTCAGTCCCGCGTGCTGGAAGGCGCCGAGCCGATCACCTGCCGCCCGGCAGACAATCTGACGCCGGAGATGGAGCGTCTGCGTGAGGAGCTCAAAGGCAAGGCCAAGGAGGAAGGTATCGCGCTGGAGAGCGGCGAACGCGAGACCGATGACGTGCTGACCTACGCGCTCTTCCCGCAGATCGGCCTCAAGTTCCTGCGCAACCGTGGCAACCCGGATGCCTTCGAGCCCGCCCCGCAGGCTGTCGATGACAAGGCATCCAAGGCCGCCGCAGCGCCGGTCTCTAGTGCTCCGGCCGTCAGTGCTCAAGGCGCGTCGAGCGGCCCGCAGACCTACACCCTGAACGTCAACGGCAAGCAGTATGTCGTCGAGGTTGCCGAAGGCGGAGACATCACCCAGGTGCAGGCCAGCGAGCCTGCGGCATCGGCTCCGGCAGCCGCGGCACCTGCCGCCCAGGCCGCCTCCGGTGAGCCGGTGAATGCGCCGTTGGCGGGCAACATCTTCAAGGTCAATGTCGCCGTCGGTGACAGCGTGGCGGAAGGAGATGTCGTGATCATTCTCGAGGCCATGAAGATGGAGACCGAGATCCGTGCCCACCAGGCCGGTACCGTCTCCGCGGTGAAGGTCAAGGAAGGCGACAGTGTCAGTGTCGGCGACGTTCTGATCACCCTCTGAGCCGGTGTGTCCGGCCCGTCGGCATGTACGACGGGCCGGTCGGTGATGCTCCTCTGCAAGGCGACACGACATGGACAAGATACTCAACCTCTGGCACGGCTCGGGGCTCTACAACATGAGCTTCGGCCAGCTGGCGATGATCGTCATCGGCCTTGGCCTGCTTTATCTGGCGATCCGCAAGAACTTCGAACCCCTGCTGCTGGTGCCGATCGGCTTCGGCGGCATTCTGGCCAACATTCCGGAAGCCGGACTGGCGCTGTCTGCTGCCGAGCAGGCGGCGCATCTCGGCAAGCCGGAGCTGCTGGCTTCGATGGCCAATCTGCTCAACGTCAACATCGCCAGCCTGCCGCTGGATGAGGCGCGTCACGCGGTGGAGCAGGCACTGCATGGCGAGATTCCCGCAGTGCTCAAGCAGCAGGCCAGCAACATGGCGCTGGATGGTGGCTTCTCCAACGGCATGCTGTACAGCTTCTACAGCGTGGCGATCGCTTCCGGCATCGCGCCGTTGGTGATCTTCATGGGCGTGGGGGCGATGACGGATTTCGGCCCGTTGCTGGCCAACCCCAAGACCCTGTTCCTCGGGGCGGCGGCGCAGTTCGGCATCTTCGCGACGCTGCTGGGCGCGGTGGCGTTGACCTCGATGGGGCTGATGGACTTCAGCCTGCAGCAATCGGCGGCCATCGGCATCATCGGTGGTGCGGACGGCCCGACCTCCATCTACGTCGCCAGTCTGCTGGCACCGGAGCTGCTGGGGGCGATCGCCGTGGCGTCCTACTCCTACATGGCACTGGTGCCGATGATCCAGCCGCCGATCATGCGCGCGCTGACCACCGCCAAGGAACGCAGCCTGGTGATGACGCAGCTGCGTCCGGTCTCCAAGACCGAGAAGATCCTGTTCCCGCTGGTGCTGTTGATCATGGTGGCGATGCTGCTGCCGGACGCCGCACCGCTGCTGGGCATGTTCTGCTTCGGTAACCTGATGCGCGAGTGCGGTGTGGTGGAGCGTCTGTCGGATACCGCCCAGAACGCGCTGATCAACATCACTACCATCTTCCTGGGACTGTCGGTGGGCTCCAAGCTGCAGGCCGACAAGTTTCTGGCGGTGGAGACGCTGGGCATTCTGGCCCTCGGCGTGGTCGCCTTCGGCATCGGCACGGCCTGCGGTGTCTTGATGGCCAAGCTGATGAACAAGGTCTCGAAGACGCCGATCAATCCGCTGATCGGGTCGGCCGGTGTCTCGGCGGTACCGATGGCGGCACGTGTCTCCAACAAGGTCGGGCTTGAGTACAACCCGCACAACTTCCTGCTGATGCATGCGATGGGGCCGAACGTGGCCGGTGTGATCGGCTCGGCGGTGGCCGCTGGGGTGATGATCAAGTACCTCGGCTGATCCTGTCCGCAGTACTGAGACGACAACGCCCGCCATGGCTTCCATGGCGGGCGTTGTCGTCTCTCGGGCCTTCATCAGCGGCGCTTTATCTTGTCTCGGTCGAGGGGCTGGAGGGCGTGGCTGAGACGGTGCGCTGGCCTGGCTGCATGCGGGATGCCGGGTCATGGATGGCTTGCCAGAGGCTCAGCAAGGCAGCGCGATCGACACGCTGACTGGGCAGTCGCTGGCTGTCGTCCAGAGAATGCCATTCACGTGTGCTGGTCTGGCGGGCCAGCGCGAAACGGAAGGGGTGGTAGCCGGGCGAGCCCAGGCGGGTATCGGTCACCGCCAGCAGCGTCTCGCCCTCTGATGTCCGCTCGCGGCTCGCCCGCAGGTAGGGCGCGGCGAACCAGCGCAGACGCTGTCCATCCTCAAGCTTCCCGACCTCGGCATCCAGCGCTGGCTGGCGCGGGAAATCCCGTCGCGCCAGTGCCATCAATTGCTCGTCGGAATCGAAGACACCGACCATCCACTCGTGATCCGCCAGCGGCGTGACCACGCTGACCCGCCATAGCAGGCTGTTGAAGGGCGTGGGCTGCACCATGCGTGGGGCGTCCGTGAACCCCTGACTGGCCAATACCGGCGCCATGCGATGTTCCACCCAGCTCTTGGCGGCCAGCCCCCAGCCAAGATAGAGGCTCGAGAGCATCAGGCCAGTGGCCAGCAATCGTCCTGCGTGGCCGCGTATGGCGACCCACAGGCCGGTGATCAGCAGCGGCAGGGTGTAGAGCGGGTCGATGATGAAGATGCTGGCCAGGCTCACCGGTCGGCTTGGCCATGGCCACAGCAGCTGGGTGCCATAGGTGGTGAAGGCATCCAGCAGCGGGTGCGTGATCAGGCACAGCAGGCAGTAGGCGATCAGGCGGCCACGCCCCAATGGTGCCAGGCGTGGAAGATGGGCGAGCAACCAGCCGAGCAGAATGCCCAGCAGCCCCAGTACCGGCAGGGAATGGCTGAAGCCGCGATGATGGGTGTAATTGGCGACGGCGTCGCCGTAATCGATCATCACGTCGAGATCGGGCAGGGTGCCGAGTGCCGCTCCACCGAGCAATGCATAACGGATGGCAGCGCCGCGTCTTTCGACGGGCAAGTGTCGGATGGCGGGCGCCATGACGGCACCGCCCACGGCGGCTCCGAGGCAGATCTGGGTAAGGGAGTCCATCGGCGGGCTACCTGCGAGAGGGAAGGGGGAGTGAAGAGGACGAGCTGGTGTCAGGCATCCGCATGGATCGCCTCCAGGGCACCCGGCTCGGCCCAGCGCGGGCCGGCGTCCAGCACGCGAGCCTGTACCGGACAGTCGTCACGATGACAGCCCGGCAGATAGCCGCAGCTCATCAGCAGCTCGTTGACGATCTCGGGACCAGTGAAGCGGAAGGTCTTCTTGAACAGCTTGACCCAGGCGGACAAGGGTTGCGGATGATGGGCATCCAGCCATTGGAGAAAGCTGCCGTGCGAGTCCTTCATCTGCAGTACCACGCCCGCGTTGTGGATCACGGCATTGACCTTGAGGCGGTTGCGGATGATGCCGGCATCGCTCAACAGACGCGCGCGCTCTTCATCTCCATAGGCGGCGATACGCGCGATATCGTAATTCTCGTAGGCCTCGCGAAAGGCCTCGCGCTTCTTGAGTACCGTCAGCCAGGAAAGGCCGGCCTGGTTGATCTCCAGCACGAAACGCTCGAACAGTACCCGGTCATCGCTGACCGGGAAGCCGTATTCGTGATCATGATAGGGACCATGAATCGGGTGCTGGGGAGCATTCTCGCAATAGGTGCTGGCAGTGACGACGTCGGCCATCAGTCCTCCTGCACCGCGAAGCGGCCACTGCCGAGAAAGACGACGGCCAGTGCGCTGGCGAGGAAGAAGCCTTGCAGTTCCAATGCCCAGCCACCGGACGATGACAGGCTCAGCAGCTGCCCCATGTGAGCCACCGCAATGGCGAACAGCATGTTGGCGACGACGATCAGGCCGGCGATGCGGGCGTGCACGCCGAGGATGAGCATGATGGGCGCAATGATCTCGCCGATGTAGACCCCATAGGCCACCACGCCTGGAATCCCCATCTTCTCCAGCTCGCCGGCGATCCAGCTCAGCGTGCCGCCATCACCGAGCAGTTTCGAGAGGCCGTGGAACAGCAACAGCAGTCCCAGAGTCAGGCGCAGGATCAACTTGCCGAGGTCGTCATTTTCGAGAAATTGCACGTCAGAGCTCCTTGCTCAGCGAGGGTTGCGGGAAATCAGCGAGAGAGGTCAGGCGTTGGGGTCGTCCACCAGCAGGCGCGAGAAGCGCACGATCTCGGCATTGCGATTCGCCCAGCCCAGACGCTCCCAGAAGCGGTGGGCCTCATGATTGTCATGCAGGGTATCCAGGTGCACCTTGTCGATGCCTTCCTGTGCCAGGGCGTCCAGGCAGCGCTCGACCAATGTTCTCGCGATCCCCTGGCCTCGCATGTCCGGGGCCGTCATCACATGTTGCAGGTAGCCGCGCTTGCCATCATGCCCGGACATGGCACATCCCACCAGCCGCACGCCGGAGAAGGCCAAGTGGCTCATGCCGGGGTTGCGGATCAGATAGCGCTCGACGGCGGCATACTCATCTGCCTTGCGGATCACCACCCCCGGGGTGGCCTCCATCATGTGCATGAAGGCCGAGTGGTCGGCGGGTGTCATGGGGCGATAGGTGACGGGTAGCATCGACGAGCCTGTCATGGAAGGTGAGCCGGTGGTCGCTGGGGCTGCCAGCTGGAGAAGATATCAGTCGCGCGGGATATCGAAATGGCCCGGGCGCGCCGCGACACGTGCCAGCCACGCCTGTATGGCAGGATAATCATCCAGCGCGAAACCGCCTTCATCAGCGACATGCGTATAAGCATAAAGGGAAATGTCGGCGATCGTGAACTGATCCCCTACCAGCCAGTCATGTTCGGCGAGATGATGCTCCATCACCCGCAGGGCACGCTTGCCGCCCTCCTGCTTGGCGGCGTACTCGTCACGGCGTTCCTCGGGCAGGCCGAGGTAGCGATTGATGAAGCGGGCAGTGGCGATGTAGGGCTCATGGCTGTATTGCTCGAAGAACTGCCACTGCAGCACCTTGGCACGCAGGAAGGGGTCACTCGGCAGATAATCGCTGCCATCGGCGAGGTAGTTCAGGATGGCGTTGGACTCTGACAGTGTCTCACCGCGATGCAGCTCCAGCAGCGGGATCTTGCCATTGACGTTGCGGGTCAGGAATTCCGGCGTGCGAGTATCGCCGGCCAGAATGTCGACTTCGATGTAATGGTGATGGCGTTCGAGAAGGTGCAGCAGCAGCTCGACCTTGTAGCAGTTACCGGAGCGGCGATCACCATAGAGCGTCAGCATGGAGGAGCATCCTGTGCAGGCGTGTAAAAAGCGTCCTGACAGTCTAGCGAACATCGCGAGGGAAAACAGTGGTGATGCGAACAGTGTTCGATATCCGTGATGTACTGCCGTCCCTCGCAGGCCAGCGACGATCAGCCCAGGATGAAGATGACGCAGGAGGCCGTCAGTGCCCCCATCACGCGGTTGAAGATCCTCCAGGCGCGCTCGGTATTCAGCAGACGCCCGATGGCGGTGCCGAAGCCTGCCCACAGGGAGATGCAGGGCAGCGCCACCAGTTCCGCGAAGCTCGCCAGCAGGATCGCGTTGAGCCACACCGGCCCGTCTTCCGGGAGAAAGCCCGCCATCAGCGCGATACCCATGACCCAGGCCTTGGGGTTGGCGAACTGGAACAGCGCGGCTGCCAGAAAGCTCATCGGCCGTGCATCCTGTCGGCTCGACAGGTCGGGTGGTGGGGCCATGGCAATCTTCCAGGCCAGATAGAGCAGATAGCCACTCCCCAACACCTTGAGCAGTGTCTGCACGATGGGGTAGCGCTCGAAGACCAGTCCCAGTCCCAGCGCGATGCCGATGAACAGCACCAGGCAGCCGATCATGATGCCGAAGATATGCGGCAGGGTGCGCCAATAGCCATGATTGGCTCCGGAAGCCGTCAGCATGACGTTGTTGGGCCCCGGTGTCAGGGTCATCGACAGCATGTAGAGCGTGGCTGGGGCAAGAAAGGCGAGGGATTCCATGGGTGTCCTTCAGCGTGTGGGGCGTTGGCGTGATGCCGCATTATTGTATGGGTGCAATTGTGATGGATGTCGGCACGTTCCAGCATTTTATGGCTTGTTGGTGCCATGTTTTGAGCATAATCTGATGACAATTACCGTCAACAGGTTTTTTGTCACCATGACAATGTGGATTCCGGCACTTGATCCCACCCTGCCGCGTTACCGTGCGCTGGCGGAGGCCATCCGCCTCGATATCGCCTCAGGCCTGCTCAAGGAGGATGAGCGACTGCCGCCGCAACGCCGACTTGCGGATGCGCTGGGTGTGACGATCGGTACCGTGACACGCGGCTATGCCGAGGCCGAGCGACATGGGTTGGTCAGGGCGCGTGTGGGGAGCGGAACCTACGTCAATGCGCCGGTCAGCGCGGGGCCTGTGCCCGACAGGCACTTCGGACATGCCTTGCATGCCAGGCCATCATTCGGGATCGCGGCGGAGTCGGATGACTCCCTTTCGGCATCCTCTGGTGTGATGGATCTCACCATGAGCCTGCCACCGCCGCATCCGGCGCGGCAGCAGGGGATGGCGGCGGCGCTGACCGCGATCAGCCACTCCCCCGAGGCATTGGTGCGGAGTGTCGAATACCAGAATGAATTCGGGGTGGGCAGTCATCGCCAATTGCTGGCGAGCTGGATGAGCGAGCTCGGCATGCCGGTCGAGCCCGAGGAGCTGATGCTGACGCAGGGAGGGCAGAATGGCATTACTCTCGCGCTGTCGGCCTTGCTGGCCCCCGGAGAGGCGGTGGTCACGGGAGCGCTGACCTACCCCGGACTGATCGCCGCGAGTGCTGAGCGGGGCCTGAAGCTGCTGCGAGTACCGCTGGATGAGGAGGGCATGGATGTCGAGGCTCTGGCGCGGCTGTGTCGCCAGCAGGTGCCCAGGATGGTCTACGTGATGGCCGAGCAGAACAATCCGGGCGCGTCGCAGTTGTCCCACGCACGGCGCGAGGCGCTGGTTGCCCTCGCGCGCCAGCATGATTTCTGGATTCTGGAAGATGGGGTGCAATATCTGCCCAACGAGGAGTGCGGCACGCGGCTCTATCAGATGGCTCCTGAGCGCACCCTGTATGTCTTCAGTACCTCCAAACTGCTGGCTGGCGGTCTGCGTCTGGGCGTATTGCGCGCCCCGGTGGAAGTGCTGTCCCGGATTGGCGCGGTGCTGCGCAGTCACAGCTGGATGGTGGCACCGCTGTTGATGGAAACGGTCTGCGCCTGGCTGACCAGTGGCAATGCGACACAGCTGGTGGACTGGCAGGTGGAGGAGATGCGGGCGCGCCAGCGATTGGCACGTACTCTGCTGGGGGAGTGGACGCTCTCTTCGCGGCCTTCATCGTTCGATCTGTGGCTGGTGCTACCCGAAGGGCAGCGTAGCCAGGCTGTGGTCGAGTCATTGGCTCGGCGCGGGGTACATGTCACCAGTGCCGAGCCTTTCTGTGTCGGCAATGAACCTCCACCACAGGCATTGCGGCTGTGCCTGAGTGCCGCCGAGAGTCGTGAGGTCCTGACGCGGGCCCTGGAGATCGTCCGTGAGGTGCTGCATGCCCCGCCGCCGTTGCGTTGCACGACGCTCTAGCCGCGGGCCTCATGATCTGCCGGAGGATTCGGCCTCCTGAGCCAGCCTTGCCTGCTTGAGTTCCACTCCCCAGCGATAGCCACCGAGACCACCATCGCCACGCACCACGCGGTGGCAGGGCGTCAGCAGGGCGAGGGGGTTGGCACCGCAGGCATTGGCGACGGCGCGGCTGGCAGTGGGTCGCCCCAGAGCTTCAGCCAGTTGCCGGTAGGTCAGGGTCTCGCCGCTCAGGGTGGTATTCAGTTGCTGCCAGACACGCAGCTGAAATGCGGTACCGCGGACATCCAGCGGCAGCTCGATGAAGAGCGCCTGGCTCGTCTGTGGAGTCTCGCAGAGTGCCAGCAGGCGCGCACCGAGCATTGCATGCAGTGATTGCCCTGCCTCGTCGTCGGGTGTCACCTGTTGCCAGTCAGCCTCTGGCAGACGAGCTTCCAGAGCACTCTGCCCAGCATCACGGCTATCCGTCAGCTGGATGGCCACCACTCCACGTTCACTGAGCGCGGCGCTCAGCCAGCAGTGATGCTCGGGCATACCGAAACTGCATGGCCAGTGCATCGCCAATAGTGTCTCGCCACTGCCTCCTTTCGAACGAGCGCTGGGCGTCATGCCGCCGGCGCGTGCATGGGCACGGCTGGTGGAGCGATAGCCTGCCGTGAGGATGGCGTCGGTGACACCGCGCCCTTGTTCGAGCAGATCATGAAAGCGCAGCTGGCGCAGTCCGCTGGCATAGTCGCTGGGCGACAGGCCGAGCCAGGCCTTGAAGCGGCGCTGAAGGTGAGAGCTGCCAAGGCCCGTGAGGATGGCCAGACGGCTCAGTGACGGTGTCGGCCGGCTCTCGGCGACGGCGGCTTCCAGTTGCCGACAGACGGCGATGAGCCAGTGTGGCATGTCGGGGATATCGCGGTTGTCCGAGGATGAATCCGTCTCTGGGTGACAGCGACGGCACGCGCGCAGCCCGGCTGCATGCGCGGCGCGGGTGTCAGGGAAGAACCTGACATTGTCACGCCGTGGAGGCGGTGAGGGACAGCCGATACGGCAGAAGATGCCGGTGGTGATCACGCCATAGCGCAATGACTCACCGGCAATCGACTGGCGAGCCAGCAGGCGTTGCCAGATGGCGTCTTGTGCCGCTCGTGAAGGAGTCATCGTTCGTCTCGCTGTGACGGAGTTCCGCCCAGTATCGCCACGTGGCGACTACCTCGCACTCCGCATCTTGCACTGGCTTTCGAGATCGGTGTCTCAGAATTCCATCGATTCCTGGCGCTTTTCCTCTTCCTCGGCCTGCTTGCGCAGCTTCTTGCGAATCGCGGCCTTATGGAAGCGCAGTTTCTGCTCCTGGGTTTCCAGGTTCAGTGGCGGCACCGGAACCGGATTGCCGTCCGGATCCACCGCGACCATGGTCAGGTAGCAGCTGTTGGTATGACGAATCAGGCGACCCTGGATGGACTCGGCGACGACCTTGATGCCGATTTCCATCGAGGAGCGGCCGACATGATTGACGGAGGCCAGGAAGGTCACCAGCTCGCCGACGTGAATCGGCTGCTTGAAGCGCACCTGGTCCACCGACAGAGTGACGACGTAGCTGCCGCTGTAGCGGCTGGCACAGGCGTAGGCGACTTCATCCAGCTTCTTGAGAATGGCGCCACCGTGCACCTTGCCGCTGAAGTTGGCCATGTCCGGTGTCATCAACTCGGTCATGATCAACTGGTGCTGACCGGGGAGGGCGTCATTGAGGGTGGCCTGATCAGGCTGGGTGTCATTCATGCAGGAATCCTTGATGAGCGAGTCAGGGTCAGAAAGGCTCGAGTGACCCTGGGGACGGGTATCGGAGCGGGATGATTCTTGTCCCTGACAGTCTGAGGGATTCGGCGTCACTTGGCACCCTGTGAGCGGCATATCAGCACTCTCTGAACGACCTGGCCCCCGAAGAATCACTCCCCGGGGGCCAGGTGGCATGACGTTGCGAGGGGCCGGGAGTCGTGGCATTCGAACGTCTCGTCAGAGATATTTCGTCACGGCGACCTTCTCATAGAAGGGTCAGCCCCAGTGAGATGATGATACCGGTCACCAGCAGCTGCACCAGACAGAACCCCATGATGTCCTTGGCCTTCAGGCCCGCGATGGCCAGGACAGGCAGTGCCCAGAAAGGCTGCAGCATGTTGGTCCAGGCATCGCCCCAGGCGACGGCCATCGCGACGCGTGGCAGGTCGGCACCCAATGCCTGGGCGGCAGGAATCATGACCGGTGCCTGAACCGCCCACTGCCCACCACCGGAAGGTACGAACAGATTGACGATACCGGCACTGATGAAGGACCAGAACGGCAGGCTCTCGGCGCTGGCGATCGACACGAATCCCTCGGAGAGGGTAGTCGCCAGTCCGGACTGCACCATGATGGCCATGATGCCGGCATAGAAGGGGAACTGGATGACGATACCGGCGCCGCCCTTGATGGCCTCGTTCAGACTGTCCAGCAGCTTGCGCGGTGTGCCATGCAGCACGATGGCCAGGAACAGGAAGCTGAAGTTGATCACGTTGAGATTCAGGCCACCGCCACGAATCACGAAGTGATCCACCAGCCAGGCGAGGCCGAACAGCCCCACGACCCAGGCGAGGATCGGTGAGTTCTCGAGACGCTCGGCGGGACGAGGCTGGTCGCTGATCTCGGTGGGCTTTTCCTCCAGCAGGGCCGGATCCACGTACACGCTTTCCTTCTCGAAGGGCATCATGGCGCGATTGACCAGCGGCATGATGATCAGCAGCGCCGCGACGATGGCGATATTGAAGAAGGCAAAGATGGTGTCCGAGGTGGGCACGATGCCGATGCTCTCCTCGGTGAAGTGGCCCGCGGTGGCGATGGTCAGCGGAATCGAGCCCGAGATGCCCGCATGCCAGATCACGAAACCTGAGTAGGCGCTGGCGATCAGCAGCCGGTAATCCACCTTGATCATCTTGGCCAGCTGCTTGGCGAATAATGCACCGATCACTAGTCCGAAGCCCCAGTTGATCCAGCTGGCGATCAGCGAGACGAAGGTGACCAGCATGATGGCACTGCCAGGCGTTCTGGCCAGCGAGGCGATGCTGGCCAGGCCCTTCTTCACCGGCGGCGTATTGGCGAGCATGAACCCCGAGATCAATACCAGCAGCATCTGCATGGAGAAGGTCAGCAGATTCCAGAAGCCATCGCCCCAGTAGCGCATTACCTCGGCGGGGGAGCGTTGCTCGATCAGCATGGCGGCTGCGGCCGCGACGACGGTCAACAGCAATACGAAGATATAGGGGTCAGGTAGATAGCGCTCGACCAGCTTGACGGCTGGCCGGGATAGCGATTGCAGCATGTGATGCTCCCTGTGGCTTTTTATCGGTATGGGAGTTGGGTTGGCATGCTCACATTAGTCTATCCGATAGCAGTAGAGTATCGCGCGATGGTCGAGGGGTAGGGCTCCGATGCGCCTGGCGAGCACTTCATCGCTGGATCAACCCAGGGCGTGCTCTGCTCGATAGGGTTCAGCGCCAGTGGTGACGGCGATGATGCAGATAGTAGCCGCCGAGCACGACAGAACGAACGCTGGTAAACAGCAGGAACGCCAGCCACAGGCCATGATTTCCGAAGCTCTCGAGCAGGGGCCACAGTCCGATGAATGCCAGCAGGGAGACCACCAGCGTATTGCGCATTTCACGTGTCGCCGTGGCACCGATGAAGATCCCGTCCAGCAGGTAGCTCCATACGGCCACCAACGGCATGGCGACCATCCAGGGCAGATAGGTGATTGCCAGTTGTCGTACCTCGGGCAGGTCCGTCAGCAGGGCGATCATCTGCGGGCCAAGGAGCCATAGCAGCAGGCTTGCGGCGGCGGCAGTGACCAACGAGAAGCACGTAGCCGCCCTGACGCTGCGAGTGAAGCGCTGCCAGTCTCCCTGTCCCACGGCGCGACCGACCTCGGATTCGGCAGCCTGCGCGAAACCATCGAGCCCGTAGGACGTGATCATCACGAATTGCAGCAGCACGGCATTGGCCGCCAGAGTCTCGTCCCCGAAGCTGGCTCCCTGGGACGTGAAATAGGCCGTGGCGCCCAATAGACACAGGGTGCGCACGAAGAGGTGCTGATTGACGCGGATCAGTACGCTCCAGGCGGACAGTGATAACAGGGCGGCGCGATCACTGTGACCCGGCATGCGGGAGAGTTGACGTGACACCAGCCACAGGCCGGCCGCCAATCCGCAGTAATCCGCGATCACACTGGCCAGGGCCACGCCATCACTGGTCATCCCCAGGCCTGGGACGAAGGCGAGATCCAGCACGATATTGAGCACATTGGTCAGCACCAGGATACCCAGCGTCACCCGTGAATTCCCCAGGCCCAGAAACCAGCCCAGTATCACGTAATTGATCAGTACGGCGGGTGCCGACCACAGGCGAATGCTGGCGTAGTCATGGGCCAGTGCGCGAGTGGTCTCGCTGGCCTCCATCAAGCCCAGGCCCAGCGAAATGAGCGGCGAGCCGAGCAGCATCAGCAGCATGCTGATGGCCAGTGCCAGCAGAATGCCCTGTCCGAGCAGCGTTCGCAGCCGGTCGTGATCGCCACGGCCATGTGCCTGGGCCGTCATGCCGGTCGTGCCCATGCGCAGGAAGCCGAAGCCCCAGTAAAGGAAGCTGAACAGCACCGCGCCCAGCGTGACGGCACCCAGATAGATCGCATCTTCCAGATGCCCGACCACGGCGGTATCCACCAGTCCGAGCAACGGCACCGAGATATTGGAAAGGATGATCGGCCAGGCGAGCTGCCAGAGATGGCGGTCGGTGCGAGCGGCCGATGGAGAAGAGGGGTCGGCTTGTCGTGAAGAATCGGTCATTGGGGATCGTTGCCGTAGTGGGTGATGCTGAATCAGTAAAAGGAGCAGCGCGGGTGACGCGGCGTGAGTCCGTTGGCGTTGACCACAGCATGAGGGTAGAGAGCTGGGCGTATGGCTTTCGGAGCGCTAATCTAGAGAACGTGAGATGGATGACACGGCTTGTCAGGCGCTGGTGGTGCTTGCCCCAGTGTATAGACTCATAACAGGGACGCTTGGAGCGTCCATACGCAAGGGACCTGAGCATGAAATCCATGATTTTTCAGTCGGGCATGTGGCTGCGCAACGGAATCGCGGCTGTGGGCATGACACTGATGCTGGCATCTCCCGCCTATGCCATCGAGTTGCCCAGCGAGCAGGGGGATGATACTCCGAGTGCCGGCATGATGGTGGCTGATGCGCTTGTCGGGCGCCCTCTGCTGTTGGCGACGACGGTCGTGGGGGCAGCGCTGTTTGTCGTTTCGGCTCCGTTCGCGGCCATGGGGCAGAATATCGATGAAACTGCTCGTGTGCTGGTGGCTACACCGGCGCAGGCAACCTTCGCGCGCTGCCTTGGCTGCAAGACGACGCGTGTTGATTGGGACTGACTCCCGCTGGGGGCGACTTGAAGCATCGCCTGTCCAGAGCCATGCAGGAATGTGACAAGACCCCGCACACGACACCGCCGGCCATCATGGCCGGCGGTGTCGTCTTTGAGGTCAGCGGAAAGAGGCTGAACTCGAGCGCTGCAATATCACGAGGCCTCATCTGGGAGAGGACGTGACTCGACGGTCTTCGGTGGGGGGCAGATTGTTGAAGCACAGAACGCGTTGACGGCCCGAGCGCTTGGCCTGATAGAGCGCGTTGTCGGCCATGCTGAACAACGTGTCGGTCGACTGACTGTCGTGGGGAGCATTGGCGACGCCGGCGGAGAAGCTCAGCCCTGTCAGCTGTCCCAGGGTGTCATGCTCGAAACTTTCTTCCCGGAAGGCTTCAAGGATGGCTTCGACGCGTGCGCGTGTCACGGCAGCGCTGGCCCCCGGCATCAGAATGACGAACTCTTCCCCACCATAACGGCAGGCTTCATCCGAGCTGCGCAGCGACTCGCGGATGATGCTGGCGAGGCGAGACAGAACCTGGTCCCCCATCTCATGACCGTAGGTATCGTTGACCTGTTTGAAGTTGTCCAGATCCAGAACTACCAGTGAAAGGGGGTTGCCGATGCTGGCTTCTGCCAGTTTCTGTGGCAGCACTTCATCCAGATGCCGGCGATTGTAGAGTCGAGTGAGGGTGTCCCGACGTGCCTCATGGGCCAGCCCCTGTTTCAGTTGCAGGTCAGCCAGCGCCAGCATGATCAATTGACAGACGTCCTCTGCCAGCGGGCGGAGGTGCTCCTGACTCTCGCTGTCAGAGGGGATCTGCAGCGTGAAGTTGCCGATCACCGTATCCCCGACGCTCAGTGAGTGATTGAGTACGCAGACTTCCGTGGGAGCCGTCCCCCACTGGATATGTGTCTTCTGCTGGTGATCCGCCGGATCTGCCAGCTGCAGCGTGCCCTCGCAGCCGGCGAACAGGCTGGGCAGGCGCACATTGAGCTGGGTCACGATCTCGTCCAGTCGTGAGCAGGTCAGCAGACGTTCCGAAAGATGATGGATCTGGGTGCGGCTTTCCGAGAGGCGTGACAGCTTGAGATTGGCGATCTGGAGGTCTCGTTGCGCGCGTTTGCGATCCGTGATGTCGTGCACGATCGAAAACAGCAGGGTGCGGCCATTGAGGTCAACCGGGCCTGTGAAGATCTCGACGTCACGCAGTTCGCCGTTGGCCAGCTGATGGCTGGCCTCAAAGTGGTTGTCAGTACGGTTGACCACCGAACGGATGCGCTTCGAGAGCGTCTGGCTTGCCAGCACGTTGATGCGTCCCAGGGGCATCCCACACATCTCACCGATGCTGTAGCCGTAGAAATCGGCGGCGACCGGGTTGGCATCGATGATTTCAGCCAGTTCCGGGTCGATCAGCAGCTTGATGGCGTTGCCGGTACTGAAGACTTCCTGGTAGAGCGTCGCGTTCTCCTCCAGCAATTCGATGGCGCGGCGACGGTCCTCGATGTTGTTGACCAGCACCAGGGTGCGATCCTCGCCTTCAAGCGGAGTAAGGGTGACTTCCGCCCAGAACAGATGCCCGCGCGCGGTCTGCATGTGGTATTCGTCCTGGAAGTTGCCGCCCTCGCGCTGGAGCTGCCCCCAGGCACGCTTCAGGCGACTGACTTCCTCGAGGGAGAACAGCCCCCAGAGGGACTGCTGGAAGAGCTCGGCTTCACCTCTGCCCAGCAGGTTGTGCATGGCGGAGTTGGCATCGACGATGGTGCCGCTGCAATCTGCCACGATGATGCCCACGGGGGCCGAATGGTAGATGGAGCGCAGCCGTGCCCGACTGGTGATCAGGCGTTGCTGCTGTTCCTTGATCCAGTCGATATCGCTGTGAGTGCCGATCATGCGCAATGGTCGACCGTCCGGTGAGCGTTCGACGACTCTTCCCTGATCCAGAATCCACTTCCATTCGCCGCTGCGGGTCAGCATGCGATGCTCGTTGCGGTACTCGACGCTGTGCCCCTCGAAGTGTTGCTTGAGGTCTTCCAGCGTCCGCTGCATGTCGTCAGGGTGTATGCGCGATTTCCATTCGTCGAAGCTGCTGCCAATGTCCTCTTCTTCATAGCCCAGCGTCGCTTTCCACTGCGGAGAGTAGAAGACCTGATCGCTGTCCTGCTTCCAGTCCCAGACACCGGCGCCTGAACCTTCCAGCGCGAACTGCCAGCGCTGTTCCGCTTCTGCCAGCGCACTGCTCATGTCCTTGAGTCGCTGGTAGGGGTAGACCAGGCGTGAGGAATAGATGGCGTGGTAGAGCATGCCGTAGGCGGCCACCTTGTACAGGTGCCCCAGGAGATTGAAGACGTCGTGGGCAGTGGCATACAGGGTGAAGCAGAGCTCCGAGAGGCCAGTGGCAAGCGCGGCGACGGCCAGCCAGCTGATGTTGGTGCCCTCGGGCAGACGTCGGGAGCTGAGCAGCAGGATCGCGGCGATCAGGGATCCGATCGCCAGTACCCATTCGTAACCGATCTTCCACGCCGTCAGGCCGCTTCCGGGGATGAAGGTCGCGGGGAGGTAGTCAAGATGATAGAGCCCTACCCAGCTGACCAGCAGGCCAATGACAAGCGTCAAGACGAACGCCAGTGGCAGCCGGCGACGCGTCATCGGGCGTGAGGTGATCAGGCAGGGTGCCAGCAGCGCCACGACGAAGGCCGTCCGCCCCGCCAGCCAGAAGTGGATGGCTTTCTGTACCGACGCATCACTGACGAAGTTCGGCATGCCGTCATAGCTGAAGATATGAATCAGGTCGAAGAAGGCCGAGAGCAGAAAGGCACAGCCCATCACCACGAAGCTGACGGGGACCGTGCTGCGATGGCCCTGGAAGATGGAGATGGCCGCCATCGAGGCGACCAGTACTGCACCGATCTCAAGCAGTGAATGAGGGATGAGGTATTGCGCGACTGACGTGAAGATATCGGGGCGTGGCAGCAGGATCAGCAGCACCATCAAGACCAGCATTCCGGCCAGACCGACCAATCCCGAGGCGGGAAGTGGAGTATGGGCTTTGAAGGCTGGCATTTTCAGGGCTGACGGCAGTTGGCGTGATGACATGTGCATTCCGTGCGCGTGAAGGGCGATCGGTGACTGTATCCCTACAGGATAGAATACTTCTGTTACTGTGTACTAACAGAAATTAACCGATCGTCGCGCTATCCACCATCATATTCTTTATCGCTGATGAAAGTGCGAGGCGCCTGCCTCCCGGTGAGTCGCGCAAGCCGAGCCGTCCTGCACGGTGTCAGCGACTGACCGCTGGCATTGAGACTCGTGCGGTCATCGCACATCGCGAAGCACGCAGGATGGAAGAGGTTGAAAAGAGAGAAGAGAGAAGGGAGAAGGGAGAAAACAATAGAAGAGAGACGAGCAAGCGGGAGGAGAAAGGAGAGGCGACAGGACAGGAGGGAGAGGAATGCTGCCAAGGAGGGAATCAGGACATGGCTTCTACCGGCGTTGCAGGAGTGCCAGGCCACCACGAGCGCCTGACAGGGGCAGGCGCTCGTGGTGGCGGGCAGGTGCAGGTCAGTTGCCCAGCGCTGCCGTGATGATCTGGTACTTCTCCATCAACTCTTCCTGGCTTTCCTTGTTGGCCGGGTCGAGCGGGATACAGTCAACCGGGCAGACCTGCTGGCATTGCGGCTCATCGAAGTGGCCGACGCACTCGGTGCACAGGTCCGGGTCGATGACATAGATCTCTTCACCCGGCGAGATGGCGCCATTGGGACATTCCGGCTCGCAGACGTCGCAGTTGATGCACTCATCAGTGATGATCAGGGCCATGGTGGTGTCCTCAGCTTGTGGCGGTGTCGGCGCCGGGCGGATTGAAGTGGCTGGCAAGAGCCTCGGCCACTATCGGGTGCACCAGACGCGACACATCACCCCCGTGTCGCGAGATTTCGCGCACGATGGTCGATGAAATATAGGAGTTCTGCAGTTCCGGGGTCAGGAACAGGCTGTCGACGTGCGGCGCCTGTGCCCGGTTCATGTTGGCCAGCTGCAGCTCGTACTCGAAGTCGGATACCGCGCGCAGGCCGCGCAGAATGATACGCGCATTCTGCTGTTCCAGCAGCTCCGTCAGCAGACAACTGAAACCGATGACCTCGACATTGTCGAGATGCGAGAGAATCTGTCGGGCAAGCTCGATGCGCAGTTCCAGTGGAAGGGCGGGTTGCTTGCTCGGGCTGTAGGCGACCGCGACGATGACCTTGTCGAACAGGCGAGCACCACGCTCGATCAGGTCGGTATGGCCATTGGTGATCGGATCGAAGGTGCCAGGGTAGACGGCAATGTTCTTGGGCATGACGAACTCGTGCTCTGTCAGCGGGCCATCGCGGACGGCCTTGCTGCAATGGACGACGAAGGATGAGAAGCCTGCGCTCTGGTCTTGGTGCAAGACGCCTGCGGGCAACGAGCGAAAGCTGGTGGCCAGTCCGAGTGTAGAACCCCCAGCCTTGCTGTGGCCAGCAGGCTGGGGGAGCGCTCTTCATGGCAGTCGCTCACGAGGTGTCGCTAGAGTGACCCGAAGGGGTTGTCGACCTTGAGAGAGACGGCTTTCGCGTATCCCGGAATGCGGATCTCGCGATCAGTGATCTCAAGCTCCGGCCCTTCCAGCACACCCTCGCCGAAGCGGTAGGTCGGCGTGAATTCACCGCGCTGCGCCTTGTCCAGATAGTCCGCCCGACGTTGCTCACAGAGGCCGCTGCGCTCACGCCAGGCCGCCAGGGCGTCGTCACCATGTCGCGCTGTCAGCAGCTTCAGCGTGACATCGGCCGACAGCACCACGCCGCTGGCGTTGTTGCCACCGAATCCCTTGGCATTGATGAAGGCGACATCGGCCGAGAATTCGCGAGCTTCGCGTCGGATGTCGAGATGGCTGTGATGCACGTCTTCGGCGATGGCATCCAGCGTCGGAATGCCCGGCAGAATGCCGGTGGTCATGCTGCCGAGTGCCGAGACCGTCTGATCACCCGCCGCGCTGCCCTGGCTGTGGCCGACGAAGGTCTTCACCGCCACGACAGGCCATGCTTCGATACCGTTGGCCCGCGCCACTTCGTTGAGCACATGGGATTCGGTCGTGCGGTTCTTCGGTGTGGAGGTGGCGTGCGCATGCACGAAACTGCGCTGGCGTACGCCTTCATCACCGACGATGTCTCGCGCCAGCGCCACCGCCTTGCTCAGCGTGATGTAATTGCCGACGCCAGGTGCCGAGATGGACCGCTTCCAGCCATCCGCATTGACGAAGACATCCGGGACACTGCCCAGGATGCGTGCGCCGGTCTCCAGCGCCAGCTCATCCGCCATCAGAATCACGAACTGGGTCGCTTCGGCGATGGTGAAACCGCAGTTGCGCGCAAAGGGACGGCAGGCTTTCTGGTAATCGCTGTCAGTGAGGACTTCCAGCGCATCGAGGGCCTTGAGGCTCTCGTCATCGGCCAGCGCCCCCATGCTGCGGAACCCTTCAATGACTTCCGGCGTGATGGGCGCATCCGCCGTGCCTACCATCACCACGCGACGACGTCCGCTGCGGATGTCATTCAGGCCCAGCTTCAGGTTGTAGAGGAAACTGGCGCAGGCACCCATCGCGGCACCGGCTCCCCCGACATTGCCAAGCACATAGGCATTCAGGAAGTCGGCCGGCATCTGGGCATAGCCCAGCGGCATCTGCTTGGAGGTGGCGCGCTCGCCGGCCACGAAGGACTTCATCAGTCCGCCCCAGCCTTCAGTGTCCATCTGGCCGATCGAGTTGCCGGCATAGACGGCAATGTCGTCGGGATCGAGGCTGTCGCGCAGCGAGTCCCAGTCAAGTCCGCTGTCGCCGAGGCAATCGCTGGCGCCGAAGATGGTCATCGACAGGCCGCGAGGGTGATGCACGCTGCGGTAGAGCTGCTCCGGCGCGAAGCCGCTGGGCAGCTGACCGGCGGCGCGCACCAGTGCCCTGCGGTTGTCCGGCAGCAGGACATCGAATTCGCCTGCCGGCACCGTGACTTCGACGCGACGATTGTCCAGCTCGCGGATCTGCCACGCGGCGGGTGGCTGCTCCGGCAGCTGGCGGCTGCGCAGGGTGAAGCTCAGGTCCTCGGTCAACGTCAGGCGTGACTGGCGGTTGGCGGGAATCCCGGCGTCATTGAAGCGTTCGTCTTCGATGCGACGAATCAGGGAATGTGCCAGTACCTGCTCTTCCAGACGAGCCGCGAGTGCCTGTGCCTCGGCGGGCTGGCCTTCGGCATCGAACCACTGACCCTGCTCGTCGCAGCGGGCGAGATTCATGAGCGATGCAAGGCCCAGCAGGGTCTCCTGGCGGTCCGTCTCCGACAGAGTCTCGAGCACCGTGCGCCGGAAGGCTTGATGACCCGAAGTCCTGCCGGCGGCGTTGACTCCGCCCATGCCGACGATCACCGGTAAGTGTGACAAGCCGCTTTCCTCGTGAAAAATGCTGTGAGTCGTTGGTCTGGGCGACGCCTCTGCGGGCATTCGTCCAAATGATGCCGCGATGATAACACCCCCTCAATACAGGCGTCATGCACCCTGCTCTCAGGCTGCGGCGCTAGCGAGGACTCGCTGCGAACACTGTGCGATATCCTGCGTTGCAGGCTAGGCCATTCCACCGAGGTCCTGGGTCACGAAAAAAGATCAATCGTTTGTTTGATTATGGGCGTGACGGATGAGATGCTTCAGGGGCTGTTTGAGTCGCTAGAGTTGGTGTAGGCGCGTGCCGAGAGGCATGCGCCTTTTTTTGTGCATTGCCTGCCGGCGCTTGCCGCCAGACCGAGCGGGGCGCGGCGGATTCCCGAAAGAGGAATCTGCTAGAATTCCCTCGTCCATTTTCTGCTCGCCTGCCACCGGAATTCCGATGTACGCCAACTCCCGTCAGATCGACTCTCCCCAGACCGGCCCCCACGAGGACATCGAGCGGCGCGTACGCCGTGCGATGGCACATCCGCTTCGCAAGCCAGTCGCGGAGCACACGCGTGAGGCGTTTGAACAGGCGCAACGCTGGCTGGCGGAACAGGACAAGCCCTTGTGGCTGGACAGCGGCTGTGGCGTCGGGCGCTCGACCCGCCTGCTGGCACTGGCCCATCCGGATCATGCGGTGATCGGGGTCGATCGCAGCGAGGACCGCCTCACTCGCAAGCACGGCGAGCTTCCGGACAACGCGTTGCTGGTACGTGCTGATCTCGTTGATTTCTGGCGTCTCGCACTGGCGGCAGGCTGGGCGCCGGCTCATCACACCCTGCTGTATCCCAATCCCTATCCCAAGGCGCGCCACCTCAAGATGCGCTGGCAAGGCCATCCGGTATTTCCGATCATCATGGCATTGGGCGGTCGGCTCGAGTTGCGCACCAACTGGCAGATCTACGCACTGGAATTCGCTCAGGCCATCGGTCATGCCACCGGTGTCGAGGTGACGGCAGAGGCCTTTGTCCCGCACGGCGATTATCTGACCCACTTCGAGCGCAAGTATCATGAGTCCGGTCAGGCGCTGTGGCGCCTTGAATGCCAGCTCGAGCACACGCCTGAGCGTTACCCCCTGCAGGTGTGAGGCGTGTCATGCCGGCGGCAGGTTCTGGTTGGCGATGGCGGCGTGACTGTCACGGAAGGTGTCGCGCAGTGATTGGCGCAGCCAGCTGGCGGCAGGGCCGCGGGGGCTGTCACGTCGCGAGATCAATTCGATATCGATATCGGCGGTGGCGCCCAGTGCACTCAGGTCCAGTATCGCCAGCCGCTTCTGGAAGGGCGGGTAATGGGCGATGTGGCGTGGCACCTGTGCCCAGCCCAGGCCACGTGTCGTCAGTTCCGCCATGGCATAGAAGCTGTTGAGCTGCCAGAAACGCTGTGAACGAGGAGCTTCCTGGCCGGGGCCCAGCTGCTGACGCTGACCGATCATCAATTGACGGTGATCCGCCAGATCGCTGTGGGTCGGGCTCTCGAGCTGTGCCAGGGAATGGTCGCGGGCGACGATCAGCACCTGCTCCAGTCGTCCCAGAGCCTCCCGCTCCAGTGCCATGGCGCAGAGCGGCTGGCAGAACAGGATGCCGAGGTTGGCCTCGTGCTGCTCCACCCAGCGCGCCACTTCATCCTGAGCCCCATTGAGCAGATTCAGTGTCAGTGTCGGATACTGCACCGCCATCTTTTCCAGTACTTCCATCACGGGTGGCATCTCCACCAGCGCTTCATCGATCGCCAAAGTCAGGCTGGCTTCCAGGCCCTCGCTGAGGGTGCGTGCACGGGCCTCCAGGCGTTGGCATTGCACCAGCACGCTATTGGCTTCGTGCAGCAGTGCCTTGCCTACAGGTGTCAGGATGGGGGTACGCGGGGTGCGATCGAACAGCTCGCAGCCCAGGTCCATCTCCAGATTGGCGATGGCGGTGCTGACGGCGGACTGCGCACGGCCCAGACGACGTGCCGCGGCGGAGAAAGACCCCGTTTCCGCCACGCAACGCAGCGTCGTCAGCTGTTCCAGTGTCCAGTTCATTGCCTTGCCTCTCGCCTCGATCCATCTGAATACTAGATGGATACTAACTTTTATCCATCTCCATGACCTCTAGAATGCCTGACATATCCACCTCGCACAGCCGCACGGCATCATGTGCGAAGTCTGAGCAGGAGTCTCGGTGATGCGTTCCAACAAAGAGCGATTGGCACAGGCTGGGTTGCTGGAGCTGGGCGGCATTCTGATCGTGGCCCCGCTGTCCGCCATGTTGACGGGGCATGATCTGGCGAGCATGGGGAGCCTGGCCGTGGTGATGTCCACGCTGGCCGTGATCTGGAGTACGGTCTGGAACTGGATGTTCGACCGCTGGGTACCGACTCGCCAGCGCAATATGCTTCAGCGCATCACCCAGGCACTCGGCTTCGAGCTGGGGCTGGTGCTGGTGACGGTCTTCCTCGTCGCGGCCTGGCTGGAGATCGGGCTATGGCAGGCACTGTTGCTGGACCTTGGTTTCGTGGCCTTCTTCCTTGTCTGGGCCATGATCTTCAATCCACTGTTCGACGCGGTCATGACCCGCCTGCTGGCACGCAAGGCTGCCCGTGAGCGGAAGCACCCGTCACCACATTCCATGAGGTGAGTCGATGAGTTATGTCTTTCTGGCGCTGGCAATACTGGCAGAGGTCATCGCGACCAGTGCGCTCAAGGCCTCCGAGTCCTTTTCGCGACTCGGCCCCAGCCTGATCGTGGTGGTGGGGTACGGCATCGCCTTCTATCTTCTGACGCTGGTGCTGCGGGACCTGCCGCTGGGCGTCACCTATGCGGTGTGGTCTGGACTGGGGATCGTGCTGGTCACCCTGTTCGGCGCGGTGGTCTATCGCGAGATGCCGGACCTGCCGGCGATCCTGGGTCTGGCGATGATCGTGGGGGGAGTTGCCGTCCTGCATCTGTTTTCCAGCGCCACTCCTCATTAAGCTAGAGGCATCACGGCGCCAATCCGGCTGTGACATGGATGCTCACCGACGACGTCACTGGATGCCTCATGCCTCTACTTCGCACTGCACAAACCTCTGCGCGACCTGCGTTGCTGCCCACGTTGCTCTCTTCGCTGCTTCGCCCGTTCAAGGCAGCGGCACACCCCGCGGTGTCGGGAATGCCGCTGCGCTTCACGCGCTCGCTGCGCGGACTGGCCATCGCCGCCGGCGCTACCCTGGTAGCGACCGGGCCGGCGCAGGCAGCCGGGTTCGACAACCTCACTCGCCTGGCTGACAAGGGCTTCATCGTCAGTGCCCAGGCTCGCATGCTGGACACCGGCGAGACGCTGGCCTCGGTCGATCCCGGCCTGCAATTGACGCCCGCATCGTTGTCCAAGCTCTATATCGCCGGCGCGGCGCTGGACCGTTTCGGGCCGCAGTATCGCTTCTCTACACGTCTGCGCAGCACGGGCTCGATCAATGACGGCGTGTTGACCGGCGATCTGGTGCTCGAGGGCAGTGGTGACCCGGCATTGACCAGTGAAGAACTGTGGCGTCTGACCGAAGAGCTGCGCTTCAGGGGCATCCGGCGTATCGAGGGACGCCTGCTGGTCAGTCAGTGGCGTTTCGGGCCGGTGCCATGCATCAGTACCGATCGCTGCAATGCCTCGCGTCGCTCGAGCAACGCCTATGATGCGCTGCTGTCGTCCGCGGCCAGCAACTATGCCAGCTGGTGCGTGAAGGTGATGCCGGGGGCGGGCAGTCAGGCGCCGGCGCGACTTGCCAGCTGTGACACGACCCAGCCCACCGAGATCTTCGACAATCAGGTCACCACCGTCGCGGCCGGCGGAAAGAATGCCCTCAATGCGCGGCGTACCACCAGCAACGGGCGCGATACGCTGGTCGTCAGTGGCACCATCGCCGCCGACAGCCAGCCGCGCAGCATCTACCGTGCCGTGTCCAATCCGGCGCTGTATACCGGCGAGCTGATGCGCGACATGCTGGCGCGTGCCGGCATCGCGGTCACGGGCGGCGTGGACATCACCACCACGGCGCCGCCTTCCAGTGCGGTACAGCTGGGGAGTGTCGAGGGCAAGCCGATGCAGGAGCTGTTGACGCGGATGCTCAACTACTCCAACAACTTCATGGCCGACCAGCTGACATTGGCACTGGTCGGTGGCAGTCAGGCCACGCTGCGTCAGGGAGGTGCCAAGCTTGAGACCTTCGCCAGCGCGATTCCGGGTCACGGCCCGCTGACGCTGTATTCAGGCAGTGGTCTGACCTCGCAGAACCGTACCAGCGTCAATGGTCTGATCGCGTTGCTCGACAGCATGTACCACCGTCCGGCCCTGTTCCCCACTTTCGTTGCTGGGCTTCAGGCGCCGGCCAATGGTCCGATGCGCTTCATTCGGCGCGGCAGCGAGACCTTCCGCAATCACGTGATGGTCAAGACGGGAACGCTCAACAATCCTGTGCCGGTGCGCGCCATCTCGGGCTACTTCCGCACCCAGACAGGCCGCTGGGGAGCCTTTGCCGTGATGGTCAACGGGCGTGCCGCCGTGCCGTATCTTTCCTGGCCGCAGGTGCTGGATCCGGTCGCGGAGGACCTGACCGCGATGATCGAGCGCAATTGATCCATCGGCCGAGACTGCATGACACGAAAGCCCCCGCCAGCTGGCGGGGGCTTTCGTCTTCATGGCCTGTGTGACAGGCACAAAAAACCCCGCCCGAAGGCGGGGTGATCCTCCACACGCCCGGCATGGCTGAGGGGAGGGCACTCGGGACGCTCGACAGGGCGTAACGAGATGCCTAGAGCATAGCGTCGTGAGGCCGCCTTGGCTAACCTCAAACAGCGTATTGCACCGCAACAATCAATGACTTGGCGCAATTTTCGAGGCAATGGCGCATTTTTTCCGTGATCGGCTGCGATTCGTGGTGCGCGTTGGCATGTCAGCGGGCGGGATCCAGCAGTACGCGGCCACTGATGTTGCCGTCGATCATGGCCTCGGCACGTGCCGCGATGTCATCCAGTCCCACCGTCTCCAGCTGCATCCGCGCGTGCAGCTCGCTGGAGACCTCGGCCAGGCGTTGCCACACCTGCTGGCGACGCTCGGCATTGATCATCACGCTGTCGACGCCGAGCAATGAGACGCCGCGCAGGATGAATGGCATCACGCTGGTGGGCAGGTCCGCGCCCGCCGCGAGTCCCACGGCCGCCACCTTGCCATCGTAATGCATCTGCGCCAGCAGGTTGGCCAGTACCTGGCCACCGGCGGTATCCACGGCACCGGCCCAGCGGCTCTTCTCCAGCGGACGGCCCTTCTCCTCGAAATCGCTGCGCAGATGGACCTCGCTCGCGCCCAGTGACTCGAGCCACTCACGCTGCTCGGCCTTGCCGCTGACCGCGTGGACCTCGAAGCCCTGCTCGGCCAGCATCTGCACTGCCCAGCTGCCGACCCCGCCAGTGGCACCGGTGACGATCACCGGGCCTTGCTGGGGCGTCAGGCCGGCCTCTTCGAGACGCATCACGCACAGCATGGCAGTCAGGCCCGCCGTGCCGAAGGCCATGGCCTGTTCGGCGCTCAGGTTCGCGGGGCGCTTGACCAGCCACTCGGGCTTGACGCGCATGCGCTCGGCCAGTCCGCCCCAATGACGCTCGCCCACGCCCCAGCCGGTCAGGATGACCTCGTCGCCTGGCTGGAAGTCCGGCGAATCGGAGGCCTCGACACGACCCGCGAAATCGATGCCCGGCACGAAGGGCAGCTCGCGCACGATCTTGCCACGGCCGGTGATGGCCAGCGCATCCTTGTAATTGAGGCCGGAACGCTCGATGGCCACCGTGACAGGCAGGTCGGGTAGCTGATCATCGGAGAGTTCGACGACTCGGGCGCGTGGGGTCTCGTCGTGCAGCATCAGTGCGCGGGACATGGCAGTCTCCTCGTGATTGGCGTTGGTGTTGGCGCTCTTCCTGCGTGAAGGTGTCAGGGCGTCTGGCGTGAGACGCTCGGTCTCACAGTGCCTGCAAGCGACGCCGCGGGGAAGTCCCGAGACCTCGACATTGGGATGAGACTGACGCAACCGGGGCCGCTGATCAGATGAAGCTGCGCACGGTGGCCAGGCCGACCAGGGTCATCAGCACGGTATAGGGCAGCGCCATCCATACCATGCGCCCGTAGGACAGCCGGACCAGCGGGGCGATGGCCGAGGTGAGCAGGAACAGGAACGCCGCCTGACCATTGGGGGTCGCCACGCTTGGCAGGTTGGTGCCGGTGTTGACCGCCACCGCCAGCGCATGGAAATGCTCACGACTGATGTTGCCCGCCAGGTACTCGTTCTTTACCTGAGTAATGTATACCGTCGCCACGAAGACATTGTCCGAGATGGCGGACAGCAGTCCGTTGGCGAGGAACAGCGCCCCCGCCTGGTCCTCCATCGGCAGACTGAGCACCCATTGGATGAAGGGCTGGAACAGATGCTGCTCGTGGATGACGGCGACGATGGTGAAGAACACCACCAGCAGTGACGTGAAGGGCAGCGCTTCCTGGAAGGCGCGTCCGATCTGATGCTCATCGGTGATGCCGTTGCCGGCGGTCAACAGGATGATCACCGCCAGCCCGATCAGCCCGACCTCGGCCAGATGCAGCGCCAGTGACAGGACCAGCAGGATGGCCACCACCCCCTGCACGATCAACGCTGCGCGCTCGCGCGGGGTGCGGCGTGCATCCTGATGGCGATCATAGTCCTCGAGAATCCGGCGGACGCTGGCAGGCAGGCGTTGGCCATAGCCGAACCAGCGGCCGCGTTCCAGCAGCACGCATAGCGCAAGTCCGGCGAAGAAGGTGGGAAGGGTGACGGGGGCCATCTGCAGGAAGAAGGACAGGAAATCCCACTCGGCGGCCTTGGCGATTACCAGATTCTGCGGCTCACCGATCATGGTGCTGACGCCCCCCAGCGCGGTACCGACGGCACCATGCATCAACAGCGAGCGCAGGAAGCCGCGGAAGTCCTCGAGATCTTCGCTGTGGATCGCCTCGACACTGATGTCGTTGGCGTGATCATGCTGGGTATCGAAATTCTTGCCTGACGCCACCTTGTGATACACGGAGTAGAAGCCCACCGCGATACCGATGATCACCGCGGTCACGGTCAAGGCATCCAGGAAGGCGGACAGCAGGGCGCTGGCCAGACAGAACATCAGCGACAGCCAGGTCTTGGAGCGGACGCCGAGAATGATCTTGGTGAAGGTATAGAGCAGCAACGGCTTCATGAAGTAGATGCCTGCCACCATGAACATCAACAGCAGAATCACCGGCAGATTGCGCTCCATCTCCTGCATGATGGCATCCGGGGAGGCCATGCCGATGGCGACGGCCTCGATCGCCAGCAGGCCGCCGGGTTGCAGCGGGTAGCACTTGAGCGCCATGGCCAGCGTGAAGATGAATTCGCCCAGCAACAGCCAGCCGACGATCACCCCACCCTGAGGGCCGCTGAACCACAGCAGCAGCGGATTGGTGATCAGGAACAGGCACATCAACTGCTTGTACCAGCGCGGCGATTGGCCGAGGAAGTTGCGCGCCAGTCCGTGACCGAGTGTCTGGCGTGTGTCGTGAGATGAGGAAGGCATGGGCAGTTCCCGGGCGTTGACTTGTTGTTGTTGGATGACAGTATCGGCAATGCCGCAACATCGCGGGCTTTGCTATCATCGCCGCCGTCATCGAGCGCCTGGCGGTATTAGAGCATGCTCGGTGATGAGGTCTCGGGTAGCCTTTGGTCGTGAAAATCGCGCAGCTAGCGTTGCGAGGTCGCCAGCCGGTGTGCTGGCAGCTCTCCCCGAGACGTGTTTCTGGTAAACGTCATCGTCCGATTGAAAGATCGGCCTTTGCAGCCACCGTGCTGCGTCTGCACGAGACCCGAAGATGAAATCACGGCATACCGGCCTGACCCACCTCAAGCACTCCGCGCGTTACTCTCTCAAGGGGCTCAAGGCGGCCTGGCGCAATGAAGAAGCCTTCCGCCAGGAATTGATCCTGTGCGCGCTACTCTTGCCGTTCGCCTGGTGGATCGGGGAATCGCACATCGAGTGGCTGCTGCTGGTCGGCTCCATCCTGATCGTGTTGATGGTCGAGCTGCTCAATTCCGCGGTGGAGTGCGCGATCGATCGCATCGGCCCGGAGTTTCATGAACTGTCCGGGCGCGCCAAGGACATGGGCTCGGCAGCGGTGATGCTCGGTCTGATCTTCGCGGGCCTGACCTGGGGCACGCTGCTCTACGACAAGCTGTTCGGATAGGGCATATCGCCTGTGGGGCATGGCCGTGTCATGTCCCCTCTGCCTCCGTTATGCTGAAGGTCGGATCGAAGGAGACGACCATGCCCGACAACGCCCCCGCCTCATCACCCCACTCTTCCCGCCCGTCAGCGGATCTCCCGCTGCCGGCAGACTTCCTGCCGCTGGAGTCGCTGCTCGGCCAGCAATCCGAGCACAGTCGCCAGACACTGGAGGAGGCTGCCGGCGCCGCACGGGAGCGTCTGAACGAGAGCCTGATGCAGGCCCGGAGTCTCAGCGAGATGCGCGGCGATGCCAGCTCGCCCGTGGCGACGTTTCTGGCGCTGGGGGCGCAGCAACGTCTCGAGCTCGCCCGTCTGGTCACGCTGTCGGACTTCGCTCTCGATACCCTGTGCCGTCGCCCTGAGCTTCTGGCCGAACTGATCGAGAGCGGCGAGCTTGAACGCGCCTTGCCGCCACGGGAATTGAGCGTACGGCTGACGGAGGGGCTGTCGGCCGCCGAGGATGAAAAGGCGATGCAGCAGGTGCTGCGGCGTTTCCGCCAGCTGCGCATGCTGGGCATCATCTGGCGTGATCTCAATGGCACGGGCATGTGGGACACGGCGGGCGCGGTCTCGCGACTGGCCGAGGTCTCGCTTGAAGGTGCGCTGGGGTGGCTGGAGGCCTTTCTTGAACCGCGCTATGGCCGCCCGGCAGCGGATCGCTTCGGAGAGCCGCAGCGGTTGGTGGTGCTCGGCATGGGCAAGCTGGGGGCCGGAGAGCTCAACCTGTCCTCCGATATCGACTTGATCTTCGCCTTCCCCGACAAGGGCGAGACGACGGGCGGGCGCAAGTCGCTGGATCACCAGGAATATTTCACGCGCCTGGGCCAGAAGTTGATCGCGGCGCTGGATGCGATGACCGCCGATGGCTTCGTGTTCCGCGTCGACATGCGCCTGCGGCCGCTGGGGGACGGCGGCCCACTGGTGGGCAGCTTCTCGATGCTGGCCAGCTACTACCAGGATCAGGGGCGTGAATGGGAGCGCTACGCGATGCTCAAGGCGCGTCCAGTGGCCGGCAGCATCACCGCGGGCGAGCGACTGATCGCGCATCTGCGACCCTTCGTCTACCGCAAGTATCTGGACTTCGGTGCCATCGAATCTCTACGCGAGATGAAGGGGATGATCAATCGCGAGGTCAAGCGCCGCGGGCTCTCTGACAACATCAAGCTGGGGTCCGGTGGCATTCGCGAGGTGGAATTCGTCGCCCAGGCCTTCCAGTTGATCCGCGGTGGGCGCGAGTCGGAACTGCAGGTCACCTCACTCAAGACAGCCTTCGCGCGACTGCCCGAGCTTGGCTTGCTGCCACAGGCGGTCGTGGATGAGCTGGTGCCGGATTACGTCTTCCTGCGTGATCTTGAGCATGCCCTGCAGGCGCAGGCCGACCGCCAGACCCAGACATTGCCGCTGGACCCGCTGGGGCGCGAGCGTCTCGCCCTGGCGATGCAGCTGCCGGACTGGGAGGCGCTCACCGAGCGACTCGAAGAGGTGCGCGCTCGTATCCGGCTGCACTTCGACAACGTGATCGCCGCGCCGGAAGACGAGGAAACCGAACCGCCCGAAGGGCAGCAGGCACTCGATGAGTGGCGTGCCCTGTGGCGTGATGAGCTGACGGTGGAAGAGGGTCGGGAGCTGCTCGCCGAAAGCGGATTCGAGGCACCCGACGAGAGTCTGCGGCGCCTGAACAGCCTGCGTCGCTCACGGGCAGTGCAGGGGATGCAGCGCATCGGTTTTGATCGTCTGGATGCCTTGATGCCCTCACTGCTGCAGGCGCTGGGCTCGGCGGCGGGCGATCCGGAAAAGCCCGGCGAGCATGATGCCAGTCGCGTGCTGGAGCGTGTGCTGCCGCTGATCGAGGCCGTGTTGCGTCGCACGGCCTACCTGGCGCTGCTGCGCGAGAATCCTGATGCACTGACGCAGTTGATGCGTCTGTGTGCGGCGAGCCCCTGGATTGCCGAGCAGCTGGCGCGCTATCCGGTGCTGCTGGACGAGCTGCTGCACCCGCACAATCTCTACTCGCCCGCCGACAAGGTGCGTCTGGCCGATGAGCTGCGCATCGCGCTGTCACGCATCCCCGAAGAGGATGAAGAGGCGTTGCTCGAGGCGCTGCGCGTCTTCCGGCACGCCCAGGTGCTGCACGTCGCGGCCTCCGACATCGCGGGGGCGCGCCCGCTGATGAAGGTGAGCGATTATCTGACCTTCATCGCCGAGGTGATCCTCGAGCAGGTGCTGGCGATGGCCTGGAAGACCCTGACCCGCAAGCACGGCTTTCCGCTGGGGCGGGATGGCCAGCCGATCACCGGGGACAGTCTGAGCGGCTGCTTCGTGATCGTCGGCTACGGCAAGCTGGGGGGCATCGAGCTGGGCTATGGCTCGGATCTGGATCTGGTCTTCCTGCACGATGCCGCCAGCAAGGGCCAGACGGATGGCCCGCGCCCCCTCGACAACCCGCTGTTCTTCACCCGGCTGGGTCAGCGCATCATTCATCTGCTGACCGCGGTGACTCCGGCCGGTGCCCTCTACGAAGTCGACATGCGCCTGCGGCCTTCCGGCAACTCCGGACTGCTGGTCTCGAGCCTGGCTTCCTTCCGTGATTACCAGCTTTCCCAGGCCTGGACCTGGGAGCATCAGGCGCTGGTGCGGGCACGTGCCGTGGCGGGGGATCCGGCGCTGGCGCTGGCGTTTGAGCAGACACGTCGGGAGGTGCTGGGGCAGGCCCGAGAAGCCGATGCCCTGGGCAAGGAAGTCGTCGCCATGCGCCACAAGATGCGGGATCACCTGGGGAGTTCCGCCAAGGACCGGGATGCAGGCCAGTTCCACCTCAAGCAGGATGCGGGAGGCATCGTCGATATCGAGTTTCTGGCCCAGTACTGCGTGTTGTCGATGAGCCATCAGGAGCCTGAGCTTCTGAGATGGAGTGACAACATGCGACTGCTCGAGACGCTGGAGGCCTGTGGGCGCCTGCCGGGTGAACAGGCCAGTGAGCTGCGCGAGGCCTATCTGGCCTATCGCAATACCAGCCACCGCCTCGCGCTGGAAAAGCGTGGCAGCCTCATCAATCTCGAGCAGGTGCCGCTCATCGCCATGCACCGCGAGCGTGTCATCACCATCTGGCAATCCTTGCTGGGGGAGTGATCTTGACTCAGACATTTCGTGTCCGGCTCAGGCATTCCCTGTCCCGATGACTCGCACGGCGTGATTAAACGCCATATCAATGCTCGCAATCCCCTGTCGCCATCCCCAAGAAAGGGAGCACCAGACAACGTTGACAGGGGAGGTCAGCATGATGGAGTGGATCGCGAATCACTCGAAAACCATCTCGGCGATTGCCAGTATCGGCTCGTTCTTCATCTGGCTGGTCTACGCACAGCTGCTGTATCACAACTTCCGTCGCCAGCGGCGCCCGCGCGTGCTGATCAATCGCGGCAAGTCCAAGGGGATCGACAGCCTGTGCATCGTCAGCAACATGAGTGCCGAATCGATCTTCATCGAGCACATCATCGCCCGGCTAGATACCAGTCATGGCAGCCTGCTGATGGATGTCACCGAGTTCGAACGCAGCTATCAGGAAGGTGACGAGCAAAGTGACAATCAGCAGGACGGCGACAGCGAACAGTCCGCGAAGGAGGCTTCCAGCAGCAGTGAATGGCGTATCTCCGATACCACGCGTCAGGGGCCGCTGGGCTCGGGCGACTTCCTGCATATCGGGACGTTCTCTGAAGTCATCGAGCGCATGGCGCGCCGCAATGGCATCTCGCTCGACGGTCACTGGCCCAGCAATGAGCAGCTGAAATTCCAGCGCCTGACGCTGCGCATCATCGGCATCTATGGCAGTGAAGACCACCCGATCGGCGTCGAGCGTGCCTTCCGTCTGCACGATGCCAATGGAGAATGTGCGCTGGTACCGGAGCGCTGGGATTCCAATCGCCTGTCATCACGCCGTCAGCGTCACAAGTTGCGCAAGCTTCTGAATCGCATCAGTGGGGAAGACATCAGCGAGCAGTCTACCTTCCAGCCTCCGAGTGACGACGAGTCGCGCGACAAGACGTCATGAGCGCGGGCACATGAGGCTAACGCATGAATCACCGGGCGCATGAATCACCGAGCGCATGAAGCTTCGGTCGCATGAACTACCGGGCGCATGAATCATCACAATTACGACAGCGGTGTCTTCACACTGTCAGGGCGTCGAGGATGGGGTAGGCTTTCCTGAGCCCCATTTACGGAGATCCTCGGATGCAGGAACGCGTCACGCCCTTTCAGCTGTTCATTCTGGTGCTGTCACTGTATGTCATCGGTGCGATGGTCGTGGATCTGATCTTCGAACTGTCGCCTCCGGTCCAGCGACTGCTGCAGTACATGGACTACGTGGTCTGCCTGTTCTTCTTCGTTGATTTCTGCAAGCGGTTCGCCAGTGCGAAGAGCAAGCGCGAGTACATGAAGTGGGGCTGGATCGACCTGCTGGCCTGTATTCCGGCAGGCCTCTTCCAGGGGGCGAGGCTGTTTCGCGTGGTGCAGATACTGCGAGTGCTGCGCGCCATCAAGTCGATGGAGATGATCTGGAAGCTGCTGTTCCGCAATCGCGCCGAGGGGGTGTTCGCCTCTGCGGCCACTGCCACGGTGCTGCTGGTGGTCTTCGGCGCACTCACCATGCTGATGGTGGAGACTCCCAACCCCGACAGCCCCATCAACACTGCCGAGGAGGCGCTGTGGTGGGCCGTCGTGACGGTGACCACCGTCGGCTATGGGGACTATTATCCCATCACCACCCTGGGGCGGGTCGTGGCCGTGCTGTTGATGGTGGGAGGCGTGGGGCTGTTCGGGAGCTTCGCGGCCTACATCAGTTCGATCTTCATCGAGGATGACAGTGAGCAGGAGGCGCGCGCGGCGCGTGCCCAGCGCGACATGACCCGCGCGCTCTACCACCAGATCAGCGAGCTGACGACCGAGGTGCGTGAATTGCGCACCCGGCTTGATGAAGTGGCGGTGATGCAGGGGGAGTCGCTGGCGGAGCGCGAACAGCGCCGTGAGGCGCTCCAGCGTGAGGTCAATGACGAGATGGCCCGGCGTCTGGACGAGGCCGGCACCCCCCCGCCGCAACGCAAGACGGACCCCGGGCCTGACGGAAAGCGTTGAGCCGTGATCGGGCCAGAAAAAAGCCCCTGACACCCAAAGGTGTCAGGGGCTTTTGCATGCCTCGAGGCGTGCCCGGCTCAGTCGAAGTTGCGCGAGTAGAAGATCTCGAGCATTTCGCGACGCAGGCGGCTTTCGATGTTGGTGGCTTCCTCGAAGGTCAGCTCGCGACGCGAGGTGCCGAAGAGGTAGTTGTCCAGCTCGAAGTCCTTGAGCAGCATCTTGGTGTGGAACATGTTTTCCTGATACACGTTCACATCGACCATCTGGTAGGCACACTTGGTGTCTTCCGCCAGGTAATCCTGGATCGAGGTGATGTCGTGATCGATGAACAGCTTCTTGCCATCCACGTCGCGGGTGAAGCCGCGCACGCGGTAATCCATGGTCACGATGTCGGAGTCGAAACTGTGGATCAGGTAGTTCAGCGCCTTCAGCGGGCTGATCATGCCACAGGTCGAGACATCGATATCCAGACGGAAGGTGCTGATGCCGTTGTCCGGGTGGGACTCAGGGTAGGTGTGCACCGTGACGTGTGACTTGTCCAGATGGCCGACGACCGTCTCGGGCAGCGGGCCCGGGCCCGGCTCCGTCTGGGCGGGGTCCGTCTCTTCCAGCTCATGCTCGGCGATCAGGATGGTCACGCTGGCACCATGCGGCTCGTAGTCCTGACGTGCGATGTTCAGCACGTGGGCACCGATGATGTTGGTGACATCCTTGAGTATCTGGGTCAGGCGCTCGGCGTTGTAGAGTTCATCGATATAATCGATATACGCCGTACGCTGTTCTTCGGTCTGCGCGTAGCAGATGTCGTAGATATTGAAGCTCAACGAACTGGTGAGGTTGTTGAACCCGTGAAGGCGGAGTTGATCGCTCACGTCCAGGCCTCCTTGAGATGGGAGGGTGGTATGACATCCGATGCCTCTATCACGCCCGTGTGGCGTTGCCATCCAGGGGTGAACATCGGGCCGAAGAAGGTGTCCTGCGGCGCTCGTTTCGTGGCCGATGGCCGAGGAGCGACCGGGAAGACAACCGGTTTGAGGGGCGTATTATGCACAGGCAGGGCTGACACGCCAGCGTCAATTCCCGTCGAGCGTCGCTCGCTGGCGTGAGCCCCCCTCTGCCACCCGCCGTCAGATCGCTCATGGCGGCGGGTAGCAGAGGGGGAGTGCCGTGAGATGATCAGGCGGCGCTGTCGATGACTTCGTAGGAGTGGGTGATCTCGACGCCACCGGCGCTGAGCATCAATGACGCGCTGCAGTACTTTTCGGCGGACAGCTCCACGGCGCGTTTTACCTGTGCTTCCTTGAGGTTGTAGCCCGTGACCACGAAGTTGACGTGAATGCTGGTGAAGACGCTGGGCACGCCATCGGCGCGCTCGGCCGTGAGGTCTGCGCGGCAGTCCGTGACCTGCTGGCGGGCCTTCTCGAGAATCTGGATGACGTCAAAGCTGGTGCAGCCGCCCAGCCCCATCAGCAGCATCTCCATCGGGCGCGGGCCGGTGTTGCGTCCGCCATTTTCCGGATTGCCATCCATGACGACGCTGTGGCCGCTGCCGGATTCCGCGAGGAACTGGCGACCATCGGTCCACTTGATGCTGGTGTTCATTGCCATGACGAATTCTCTCCCTTCGGTGAATCAATGAGTCAGTGAGGTGCACCGGTGCGCAGGCGGGACCGCACGAAGGCGCACAGAATAGCATTGCCGCGCCCGCGGCCGGAGGAACGTCCGGCGCTGAGCTTATGCCTGCGAGCTCATGCCTTTGGATGTGCCTGGCGATCGCTGAGCAGCCTGTCCAGCTCGTCCAGTCTTGCCGGGGTTCCGACGTCGATCCATTCGCCACGGTGATGCAGTCCGCGTGCCTCCCCGCGCTGCATGGCATCGCGCAGCAGCGGTGCCAGCTTGAACACGCCATCACCCTCTCGCAGAGCCGGCGTCTCGTGCAGGGCGCGCCGGATCAGGCGTGGGGACAGCCATGACACGCCGGAGAAGGTCAGGCGGTCTGCGTTGTCCATGCGCTCGTCCGCTTCATTCACGGGGCCGTCGCACACTTCGCCATCCTGCATCAGCAGGAAGTCGCCGCTCGGATGGTGTGGCGGGTTGTCCACCAGTACCAGGCCCGCCAACGGCCTTGGCGGCAGGCACTGAGTCTGGCTGGCCAGTGCCTGGGCCATCAGCGCCCCGAGATCCACATCGCACCAGACATCGCCATTGATCAGCAGGAAGGGCGTCTCGTCGGCGTCATCGGCCGTCAGAGCGCCGGGCAGTGTCAGCGCGCGTGCGATGCCGCCACCGGTCTCCAGTGGCGTCGTCTCATGGGAGAACGTCAGTGTCAGTTCGCGCCTGCGGCCCTGCCAGCGCGCCTGCAGCAAGCCGCAGGGAGAGCGAGCAGCGGCGAAATGCTCCAGGATCTTCTGCGCAAGATGGCCGACGTTGATGACGATGTCATCCACGCCTGCGGCTTCCAGCCTGAGCAGGTGATGCTCCAGCAGCGGGCGTCCTGCGACGTTCAGCAGCGGCTTGGGCGTGTGGTCAGTCAATGGACGCATGCGAGTCCCGAAGCCCGCGGCCAGAATCATCGCGCGCATCAGCCTTTCTCCTGCGTGACATCTGTCTGACGTGCCTCGGCGTTGCGCATCAGGCGTGCCGCGCGATCGGCCAGAGCGGCCAGCTCATCGTAGTCGTCGAGGTTGATCTCCGGCGTCTCGCCATTGGCCAGTCGCAGGCCTCGTGCCTCGCACTCGGAGGCCAGGCGCAGTGACAGCGCCGGGGTCAGCACCTCATCCAGCCAGTGGGTGAAGGAGATCAGTTCGGGGCAGAAGGCCAGACCTTCACGCAGATGGCCGAGGAAGCGTGGCATCAGCGTCAGATAGCGTGGCTTGGCGTCGCGCAGGGTCAGGCGCGCGAAGATGCCGAGAATCTTGAGATTGCGCTGCACCCCCATGCGCTCGACGCTCTGACGATACGCGAGCGGGCTGGGGGCCGGCAGGCCAGCGGCGGCATAGCGTGGCAGGGCGGCAAGGCGGGCCTGTTCGATCCAGCGCGCCATGGCGGGCTCCGGCCAGCGCCAGTGGCGGTCACGCAGCAGCGAGATCAGGTCGTAGTTCTCGGGACCGATGACGGCATCCTGGAAATCGATGATCCACAGCGTCTCGCGCGACTGGCCGGCATCGGCATGCAGGAACAGGTTCTGGGCATGGAAGTCGCGGTGCACGGTGACGAGAGGTTGCGCGCGCGCGGCCGTCAGCAGCTGTCCGCAGAGCGTTTCCCAGGCGGCGTAGCGGCGGTCATGCGGCATGTCGAGCAGCTGCCCCAGACACCATTCGGGGAAGAGGTCCATCTCGGCCTTGAGACGCGCATCGTCATAGGCGGGCAGGTCGGCCAGCGGCAGTTCATGCAACTGCTCGAGCAGGCCGATGGCCTCGCCATAGTAGTGGTCAGCGTGTTCGGTGCTGGTCAGGGCCGTCATCAGTGGCGTATCACCGAGATCCTCAAGCTCCAGAAAGCCTCGGGCGTCATCGAAGGCGAAGACCTCGGGCAGGGGCAGGCCGGCTTCCCGCCACTGGCGAGCGATGGCGACGAAGCCATGGCTGTCCTCCTTTTCCGGCGGTGCATCCATCAGGATGCGGGGCGACATGCCGGGGGCGCTCTCATCGAGATGCAGGCGGAAGTAGCGACGAAAGCTGGCGTCGTCGGCCACCGCGCTCATGCGGACGGTGTCGGGGGTGAGGTCGTGGCGTGCGGCAGCCCAGGCGTGGAGGGCCTGACGGCGGGCGTCGGATGTCATGGGGCGGGGCTCCTGTCGGCGGATACGGGGGCCGGCTGTCAGTTGACGCCTGTGCCGCGGCCCCGCATGCTGGGGTGTGGTGACCACAGGACAGGCGGAACCGGCAAGCAGGAAGGCCGGTTGCTGGGCCTGTATAATACCGATTCCCCCAGCCAAGGACACAGAGCAGCCATGGCCCAGCGCAGCCATTCAATACACACGGGCAAGCCGGTGTCCGCCCTCGGGCGGCCGCATCGTCGTCTTGCGTCTTCCACGACGGCGACGCGTCTCCCCGTCAGCCAGCCGGCGACATGGCGGCTCAAGCCGCTGGTGCTGCGTCTCCTGTGGACGCTGGCCCCGCTGGCCGCTGGCGCGCCGCTGATGGCGCAAGCCGCCCCGCCGGAGCCGCTGTCGGCAAGCCAGCTCGACTGGCAGCCTTATGATGAGGTGCCGCAGGGGCAGCTGTGCAGCGGTCGCTACGTGACACCGGCCTACCGGATCGATGCGGGTGACACGCCCGAGCAGGTCGCGACCTCCGCCGACAAGGCCAATTATGGCAATGACGGCGTCGCGACCCTGATGGGCGAGGTAGTGCTCAGACGGGGTGATTCCCAGCTGGAATCGCCTGAGGTCAGCGTCAACGAGGCGCGAGACACCGCGACGGCCAAGGGCCCGGTGACCTACCGTCAGCCCGGCGTGCTGCTGCGCGGAGATGATGCCCGCGTCTCGCTCAACAGCGACGCGGCCAGCGTCGACAATGGTCACTACGTCTTCCACAAGCAGCGTATCCGGGGGGATGCGGTGCAGTTGGCGCGTCTGGAAGATGGCCGATATCGCCTGAAGGATGCCAGCTTCACCTCCTGTGAGCCGGGCAACAGCCTGTGGCGTCTGGTCGGCAGCGATATCACCATCGACCGGGAGTCCGGTTGGGGGGAGGCGACCCACGCGCGCATGGAAATGGGCGGCGTGCCGGTCTTCTATTGGCCCTATGTGCGTTTCCCGGTCGATGACCGCCGCCACACCGGGTTGCTGTGGCCGCAGCTCAGCTACACCAGCTCCAGCGGCTTCGATTATGCCCAGCCCATCTATCTGAACCTGGCCCCGAATTACGATGCCACCATCACGCCTCGCTACATTTCAGAGCGCGGTGAGATGCTGGAAGGTGAGTTCCGTTACCTGCTGCCGCGTGGCGACGAAGGCACGCTGGAAGGCGCCTGGTTGGCCGATGACGATGGCGGCAGTGATCCGGATGACGATGAAGAGGATCTCATCGGCGAGGATCGCTGGTACATCAATTACCAGCACTCTGGTCGCTATGACGCGCGCACGGCCTATCAGCTCAAGTACGGCGCGGCATCCGACGGCAATTACTTCGATGACTTCGGGCGCAACTTCGGCGAGACCGAGACGGACAGCCTCGAGCGTCTCGCGCGACTGAATTACCGTGGCGACGTCTGGGATCTCGAGTTCAAGGCGCAGGGGTATCAGCGGATGGACTTTCCGCTGGATGACGAGGACAAGCCGTTCTATCGCCTGCCGAGCCTGACTGCCAACGCGCGCTGGAGCCAGACCGGCGGCTTCTATGAAGAATGGAATTCCAACGCCACCTACTTCTGGCGTGATGTGGACGAGACCGACACGGACATCGACGACGATGAAGCCGCCAACGGCACCCGTCTGCGTCTGGCACCGGCCGTGGGCTGGCGCAGCGATCAGAGCTGGAGCTTCATCGAGCCGCGTGCCCAGCTGATCAGTCTGAGCTACGACCTGGACTACGGGGATCGCGAGACCGATCGTGACAGCAGTACCTCGGCGACCATTCCGGTGCTGTCACTGGACAGCGGCTTGATCTTCGACCGTGATACCGAGTGGTTCGGCGAAGGTTACAAGCAGACGCTGGAGCCGCGTCTGTACTACGCCTATGTCCCTGAGGTCGATCAGTCCGACTTCCCGGACTTCGACACCTCCGAGGATGCCTTCAGCTGGAATCAGCTGTGGTCTCCCTACCGCTTCAGCGGTGGCGACCGAGTGGGCGACACCAACAAGATTTCCTACGGCGTCTCCTCGCGCTTCATCAGTGACGAGAGCGGTCGCGAACGCCTCAAGCTGGGCGTTGGCCAGTCCAGCTACCTGTCGGACCGCAACATCGACATGGATGGGGACCCGGACAAGACGTCGCGCTCCGACTTCGACAGCTACTCCGATTACTATCGGGCGACGCGTGACCGCTCGCCGGTGGTCTTCCAGGCCGATGTGGTCCTCAACGACCAGTGGACCGCGACCCAGGCCGTGTTCCAGGACTTCGATCGCGGTGTCACCGAAAGCGCCCAGACATCACTGCGTTATCGCGCCAAACAGGGCACGGTACTGAACTTTGGCTTCAATCGTGAGATCGAAGGGTTCGTGCCTTACGATGATGAGGACGATGAAGACGTGCTGGGCTATACCCGCAACGAGTGGGATTTCTCGTTCGCGACGCCGGTCAGCGCAAGCTGGTCGCTGCTGGGCCGCTATCAGTACGACAGCACCAATTCCCGCTCGCTGGAGAAGGTGCTGGGTGTCCAGTACAACGACTGCTGCTATGGCGTCCAGGTCACCTGGCGGGAATGGCAGGATGACAACGACACCGCCAATACCATCTCGGATGATGAAGAGAAGAACGGTATCTTCCTGACCTTCGAGTTCAAGGGACTGGGTGGCGTCGGCCAGAGCGCGGACAGCTATCTGGAGCAGGCGGTGCCGGGCTATCGCAACGCCGGTTTCTGACCCCCGGGATGCGTCACGCACGCTGACGACAGGGCGCCGCTGCAAGGCGGCGCCATCAACATTTTTACGTCGAGAGAACACCCGATGCGCAAGACCCTGATTGCCCCGCTGGGGCTGGCATTCGCGCTGGCAAGCCTGCCGGTGAGTGCCGCCGAGTTGCTCGACCGTGTGGTTGCCGTGGTCAACAAGGACGCCATCATGCAAAGCGACATGGAGCGGCGTGTCTCCCAGGCCAGCCAACAGCTGCAGAGTCGCGGTATCAACCTGCCGCCGCGCAATGTGCTGGAGCGCCAGGTGCTCGACCGCATGGTCAATGAGCAGATTCAGCTGCAGATGGCGGAGCAGGCCAATCTGAGCATCGATGACACCCAGCTCAATGCCACCCTGCGGGGAATCGCCAAGGACAATGGTCTGAGCCTGGAGGCCTTTGCCGACAAGCTCGAGCAGGATGGCATGTCGCTGGCCGATGTGCGTGATCAGGTGCGTCGTGAACTGCTGGTGCAACAGATCCAGCAGCGTCGCGTGGCCAGCAAGGTGCGCATCTCCGATCGCGAGATCGACCGGTATCTCAACCAGCAGGACGTCGGCAGTGATATCCAGTATCACCTGGCGCACCTGCTGGTCGCCCTGCCGCAGGAGCCGACACCGGCTCAGGTCAAGGCGGCGCGCGAGCGTGCCGATGGTCTGCGTCAGCAGATCGCCGATGGGACGGACTTCGCCCAGGTGGCAGCGGCGGAATCCGCTGGCAGCCAGGCGCTGAGTGGCGGGGATCTCGGCTGGCGCGCCGGCGGTGAGCTGCCGAGCGTATTCGCCGATGTGGTGCCGGACATGCAGGCAGGTGAGGTGTCCCAGCCGTTGCGCAGTGCCAGCGGCTATCACCTGGTCAAGCTGATCGAGAAGCGTGGCGCGGGCAAGTCATTGATTTCCCAGACTCAGGCGCGTCACATCCTGATCCAGCCCAACCCGAACATGAGTGATCAGCAGGCGCTTGAGCGTGCCGAGTCCATCCGCCGTCGCGTGCTGGGAGGCGAGGACTTCGCCGCGCTGGCCCAGGAGTTCAGCGACGACAAGGGCAGCTCTCTCAAGGGTGGCGAGCTGGGGTGGGTCAGCCCGGGGCAGACGGTGTCGTCCTTCGAGACTGCCATGAACGCCCTGAAGGTGGGTGAGGTCAGCCAGCCCATCAAGACGCGCTTCGGCTATCACATCATCGAGGTCGAGAATCGTCGTCAGCAGGATGTCACCAATTCCAGCCAGCGCGACAAGGTCCGCAAGACCCTGTTCCAGCGCAAGCTCAATGACGAACTGGAAGCCTGGCAGCAGCAGATCCGCGCCGAGGCCTATGTCGACAACCGCCTTGATGAGCAGTGAGCGCGCCATGTCGTCCGAGGTGATCGCGCTGACCGCCGGGGAGCCGGCGGGCATCGGTCCCGAGCTGCTGGTGATGCTGGCGGCTCAGGCCGAGGACTTCCCGGCGCAGCTGGTCGCGGTCGCCGATCCCGACCTGCTGGCCAGTCGTGCCCGCCTGCTGGGGCTTTCGCTTGAATTGCATGAGCTGAGCCCCGGCGACCCCCTGCCACCGGCCCGCAATGGTCATCTGGCCGTATGGCCGGTGCCGCTGGCGGTGCCCAGTGAGCCGGGTGTGATCGATGCGCGCAACGGTGATCATGTCCTGCAGATGCTCGACGTGGCCATCGCCGCCTGTCAGGCCGGACACGCCAGTGCCATGGTGACGGCGCCGCTGTCCAAGGCGGCCGTGATCGAGGCCGGCCACGCCGGTTTCACGGGGCATACCGAGTATCTGCGCGACGTCTGCGGTGTCGAGGACGTGGTCATGATGCTGGCGTGCCCGGGACTGCGTGTCGCGCTGGCCACCACCCATCTGCCGCTGCGTGAGGTGGCCGACGCCATCACGCCGCAGGGGCTGACACGAGTGCTCACTATCCTGGCGGAAGATCTCAAACGCTACTTCGGGCGTGAGACGCCGCGCATCGCGGTGTGCGGACTCAACCCCCATGCCGGCGAAGGTGGGCATCTCGGCGTCGAGGAGATCGAGGTGATCTCACCGACGCTCGAGGCACTGCGCGCCACGGGCATGCATCTGGCGGGGCCGCTGCCGGCGGACACCCTGTTCACGCCACGTCATCTCGATGGCGCGGATGCCGTGCTGGCGATGTATCACGATCAGGGGCTGCCGGTGCTCAAGTACGCCGGATTCGGTCAGGCGGCCAACATCACGCTGGGCCTGCCCATCGTGCGTACCTCGGTCGATCACGGTACCGCGCTGGATCTCGCGGGCACGGGTCGGGCCGATGTCGGAAGTCTCGTGCAGGCCGTGCAGGTGGCCATCGAGATGGCAGCCGCCGCGCGAGCCTGAGATAATCCCCCATCATCTGGCGTGACCGTCCATGCGGCACGCCGAGCGCGCACCTCAAGCAGGCGTCGCCGCTACCCCAGTCATTCGACCATCCAGGATGGTCTCGCCGTCCTTTCCATGTCCCTCGATGCCTCTGCATCGATTCCACAGGTGAAGGATGGCGTCTTGTTGTCGGGAGTCCACAGGGCTCCCCGGAGGAAAGTCAGTCCCATGTCCCAACATTTCCCGGCGCATCGTGCGCGCAAGCGTTTCGGCCAGAACTTCCTGCAGGATCTTGGCGTCATCTCCCGCATCGTCAGGGCCATTCGTCCGGCAGAGGGGGAGCGGCTGGTCGAGATCGGTCCGGGGCAGGGGGCGCTGACCGGTCCGTTGCTGGAAGCGGCGGGCAAGCTGGAGGTCATCGAGCTGGACCGTGACCTGATCCCCGGGCTGCGCGTGCAGTTCTTCAACTATCCCGATTTCGTCATCCACGAGGGCGATGCCCTGCGCTTCGATTTTCCGGCGCTGGTGGGCGATGGTCCGGCACTGCGCGTGGTCGGCAACCTGCCGTACAACATCTCCACGCCACTGATCTTCCACCTGCTGGAAGCGCGTGGCGCGATTGCCGACATGCACTTCATGCTGCAGAAGGAAGTGGTCGAGCGTCTGGCGGCTGAGCCGGGTGGTACGGACTGGGGCCGTCTGTCGGTGATGACCCAGTATTACTGTGCGGTCGAGAACCTCTTCCTGGTGCCGCCCAGTGCCTTCTTCCCGGCGCCAAAGGTGGACTCGGCCATCGTGCGTCTGGTGCCGCATGCCGAGCTGCCGCATCCGGCGACTGACGAGAAGCTGCTGGCCATCATCGTGCGGGAAGCCTTCTCTCAGCGTCGCAAGACCCTGCGCAACAACTTCAAGGGGCGTATCGATGCCGAACAGCTGACGGCGCTGGGCATTGATCCCTCGCGTCGCCCGCAGACGCTGACGGTCGCGGAGCTGGTGATGATCACCAACCATCTGAGCGCCCAGGGCATGACCGCCAGTCAGGCGGACAGCGCGCCCCGCAAGCGCCCCCGCAGCAATGTCGGTCACGGTGAGGTCACGACCTCGCAGGCCGCCACTGACAGCGATCACGACGCATGAGCGGCGTGGCGGACATTCATGTCGACGCCGTACCGGAGTACTGCGCCGACGAGAGTCGTCCGAGCGAGAACCGCTTCGTGTTCCGCTACACCATCACGGTGCACAATGGCAGCGACGAGACGATCCAGCTGCTGGCGCGTTACTGGAAGATCACCCAGGGAAGCGGCAACGAGCAGGAAGTCCGCGGCAAGGGGGTGGTCGGCAAGCAGCCGCTGATCGCCCCGGGGGAAAGCTTCCGCTATACCTCGCGGGCCGTCCTCGACATGCCGGTCGGCGTGATGCAGGGGGCCTATACCTTCTCCGATGCCACCCATGCGCGCACCTTCGAAGTCGCCATCGCGCCATTTCGTCTGGCCGGGCCGCATCAGGTGCATTGATGCCTGCCGAGTCTCGGGCCAGGTCGGGACATGGCCCATCGGTCTGTCGCCGTCCTGAACGAAATTATCAGCAAGTCATTCACGTAGCAGGCCGCCAAGCGGCCGGGGGAGCAGCATGACGCAGTGGGCGATTGGCGATCTGCAGGGATGTCACGTTGAGTTCGAACGCCTGTTGCAGCGTCTGGAGTTCACGCCCGGACGTGATGTGATGTGGTTGGCCGGAGATCTGGTCAATCGCGGGCCGGGCTCGCTTGAATGCCTGCGCCATGCCAAGGCTCTCGGGGACAGTGCGCGCATCGTGCTGGGCAACCATGATCTGCATCTGCTGGCGGTCGCGCATGGCTTCGGGCGCCTCAAGCGTTCCGATACGCTTCAGCCCATTCTGGACGCGCCGGATCGCGACGAGCTGCTTGACTGGCTGCGTCGCCAGCCGTTGATGGTGGAAGAGACCATCGATGCGCGGCGCACGGTGATGACGCATGCCGGCGTTCTGCCCGGCTGGACCTTGAATCAGGCGGCAGCGCTGGCCCGCGAGGCGGAAGCTGCACTGGCGGGGGACGCCTATCGCGAGTTTCTCGGCGAGATGTATGGCGACACGCCCGATCTCTGGCGGGAGGATCTCAGCGGCATCGCGCGGCTGCGTTGCATCGTGAATGTCTTCACCCGCATGCGTTTCGTGGACCGCGAGGGTCGCATGGACTTTGCGGCCAAGGAGGGGCTGGATTCCGCGCCCGAGGGCTATCGTCCCTGGTTCCAGTTTCCGCGTCCCGAGGGGGCCTGGGATGACTCTCCGCGCCTGCTGTTCGGCCATTGGGCGGCGCTGGAAGGCGAGACTCCAGCGGCGCGCCAGGATGTCGCGGCACTGGATACCGGCTGTGTATGGGGTGGCGGGCTGACAGCGCTCGATCTCGAGACGGGGCAGCGCGTGTTCGAACCGGCGGTGACATCGCGCGACTGACTCTGCAAGGTGCCTCCCCTGCGCGGCGCACGTCCATTTTCCTGTCCCTATCTTCAGCGGAGTTCCCATGAGTTTCGAACATCTTGATCTGGCGTCACTGGCGCAATGGCGCGACGGCGAACAACCCTTCGTGCTGCTGGACATCCGTGATCCGCTCAGCTTCACCCAGGGGCGCATTCCCGGCAGCCGGCATCTGGACAACGCCAGTGCAGGGGCGATCCTGGAAGAGACACCTCGCGACACACCGCTGGTAGTGGTGTGCTATCACGGCCACTCCAGTCAGCAGGCTGCGGCCTGGCTTGCCGGGCAGGGCTTCGAGAAGGTCTACTCTCTCGATGGCGGTTTCACCCAGTATCAGCTCACCCATGGCGACGATGTCGAAAGCGGTAGCTGATCCCACCTTTGCCTGATTGTCTCATCTCCCTTCTGCCAAGGAGTCCCCATGACTCGTAGTGCCCCTCATCGACTTGATGCGTCATCGGACCGCCTGCTGCAAGGGCTCGAGGTCTATCGGGTAGGGGGCGCCGTGCGCGATGCGCGCCTGGACTGGCCATGGCATGAGTGCGATTTCGTAGTGGTGGGCGCGACGGTCGAGGACATGCAGGCGCGTGGTTTCCGCCCGGTGGGGCGCGACTTTCCGGTCTTCCTGCACCCTCAGACGCAGGAGGAATATGCGCTGGCACGCACCGAGCGCAAGTCCGGACATGGCTACGTTGGCTTCACCGTGCATGCCAGCCCCGACGTGACCCTGGAAGAGGATCTCGTGCGTCGTGATCTGACCATCAATGCCATGGCCGAGCCGCTGGACAGTCCGCCCGGCGAGGGCGAACTGGTGGACCCCTACGGCGGACTTGCGGATCTCGAGGCACGACTGTTGCGCCACGTCTCCGACGCCTTCAGTGAAGACCCGCTACGCGTGCTGCGCGTGGCACGCTTCCTGGCACGTTATCAGGGGCTGGGTTTCACGGTCGCCGAGGAGACTCGCGCGTTGATGCAGGGGATGGTCGAGAGCGGCGAAGTCTCGCATCTGGTCGCTGAGCGTGTCTGGAAGGAAACCGAGAAGGCGCTGGGGGAAGCCAGTCCTGAGGCCTACTTCCAGCTGCTGGATGAGCTGGGTGCCCTGAGCGTGCTGATGCCGGCACTGGCGAGGGAGGCCCGTGCGCTTGAGTCAGCGCTGGAGCGGCTGGATCGACTGCCGCGACAGCTGGTCGATGAGGCGGAGATGGTCTGCTGGCGCATGGCACGGCTGGTGGAGCACCTGTCGCGTGAGGAGATCGATACCCTGGCGCAGGAGCTGCGTCTGCCCAGTGCCGTGCGCGATGCGGCTCAGCAGGCGCGTCTGTGCCGAGAGCTGAATGATGCGTCGCATCGTGAGGGTGGCGTGCAGGCGGAAGATCTCAAGGTCTGGCTGGATGGCGTCGATGCGTGGCGTCGTGGTGAGCGCCAGTCGGTGCTGGTGGCCTTGCTGGCGGTGGAAGACAAGGGGCTGGCACGGCTGGGCAATGCCGCCTGGCAGGCCGCGACGGCGGTCTCGCCGCAATCCCTGGTCGCTCAGGGGCTCAAGGGTGCCGAGATCGGGCGGGCGATGGGCGAGCAGCGTCAGCAGGCGATTGCCGAGGCGTTGGATGAGTGGCGAGCCACGCCAGAGGTCCATGCGCCGCACTGTGGTTGTGGCCACGCTCACTGAGAGGACGATGCACGCAGAGGCAAGGGCCTGGCTGCGGAGTGAGGGTCTACAGGCGCGGTTCGCTGCCATCGCTCAGGCGGCGCAGATTGAGCGCGTGACGCACCACGATCAGACTGGCGAAGACGAGTATCACGCCGCTCATTTCCGGCGCCAGCCACAGGCTGAAGAGCGGGGCGGCAAGCCCTGAGACGAGTGAGGCAATGGCGGCGGTGCGCAGGCGCCACGCCAGTCCGATCCACAGGGCAGCACAGCTCAGGGCCACGCCCGGTGCCAGCATCAACAGCACGCCGAAGGCGGCAGCGACAGCCTTGCCGCCTCGATGTCCACGATGCCATAGCGGCAGGCTGTGGCCGATCAGCACCGCCAGCCCGATCAGTCCTAGTGCCCAGGCGGGCAGGGCGATCTCGCCACCCAGCCACAGGGCGGGCATGCCCTTGGTGGCATCGAAGGCCAGGACCAGCGCGGCAGGCATGGCACCGTGCAGTCGCAGTACATTCGAGAAGCCCGGATTGAAGGAGCCGGCCAGCCGCGGGTCGGTCAGGCCCAGGCGCTGGCAGATCCACACCGCTCCCAGAACCGACCCTCCCCCATAGGCCAGTGCCAGCAGCAGGCTCAGCTGCTGCCAGTGTGCCAGCGTGGCCACCCAGCCGATGATGTCGCTCAGCATGCCTCCCCCGCACATGACCCGCTGCGCGCCGTCAGCCATGTCGCTTGCGGACAGGCGCATCGCGCGGCTCGGTTTGGCCAAGCAGGGGCTGGGTGCAGTAGAATCTCGGGCATGATGGCGGGGCCTTTGGCGGCGTCGTTTTACTGGTTCATCCGACAAGCATAGAGGTAACGCCATGGATCGTGTGCTGATCGAGGCTCTGGCAGTTGAGACCGTGATAGGAGTCTATGACTGGGAGCGTACCATTCGCCAGCGTCTGGTGATCGATCTGGAGATGGCGACGGATATCCGTCCTGCCGCGGTGGGGGATGATCTGACGCATACCCTTGATTATGCTGCCATCAGCGCTCGTATCCAGACCTACGCAGACGACAGCCAGTTCGAGCTGGTGGAGACCTTCGCGGAGCGTCTCGCCGCGCTGCTGCGGGAAGAATTCGGGATTCCCTGGCTCAGGATGACGGTGCGCAAGCCGGGGGCGGTCCCGGAGGCGCAAGCGGTGGGCGTGCGCATCGAGCGTGGCACGCTCGTGGATGTCAGCGCATGACTCTGGTGCTTGTCTCCATCGGCAGCAACATCGAGCGTGATCATCACGTGCGAGTCTGCCTGGATGCCCTGGAGGCGACCTTCGGGGAGCTCACGCTGTCTTCCGTCTACGAAAGCGAGCCGGTGGGGTTCGTCGACGGGCGCAATTTCTACAATCTGGTGGCGGGATTCCACAGTGACTGGAGCGTCGGTGAGCTGCAAGCCTGGTGCAAGCAGGTCGAGTTCGCCAACGGACGCCTCGAGGGCAGCCCCAAGTTCAGTCCGCGTACGTTGGATATCGACATCCTGACGGTCGGTGAGCTGACCGGCGAGATCGACGGTGTCCTGCTGCCGCGCGAGGAAGTGGATCGCAATGCCTTCGTGCTGCTGCCACTGGCGGAAGCCTTCGCCGAGCAGCGCCACCCGGTGCGTGGGGTCGACTATGCCAGCCTGTGGCAGTCATTCGTCGAGCATGGGCATGCCGAGTCGCAGCCCTTGTGGCCGGTGGAGTTCAGCTGGCGTTGTCGGAGGATCTCCCGCACCGGCGTCGCGCCGTGATGAGGCGGCACTCTGCGCGGTCTGATCACGGCGCTGAATGACGCTCGAGCCATGACCTGCGCCACATGAAGCACGAACGCCCTGCCGGGTAGCCCGGCAGGGCGTTGCTGTTTTCATCGGAACCGTTTTCATCGTAGCCGTTTCATCGCAGCTACGCCTTTTCACGGCCGCCGAGACGCGCCGGGAGCGGCAGTGATCAGTCGTGATGCCCCTGCGGCGCGGACAGGCTATCGAGAGGCCAGCGTGGTACGGCCTTCATCGGGCCAGTGTCCTGCTCACCGGCGTTCAGTCGTTGTGCACCCACGTAGGCGATCATGGCGCCATTGTCGGTACAGAAGCGACCGCGCGGATAGTAGGCGCGGGCGTTGCGCTTGGCCAGTTCATGGCTCAGGCGCTCGCGCAGGCGGGTATTGGCACTGACGCCGCCCGCCACGACCAGACGCTTGAGACCGGTCTGATCCAGCGCGCGGCGGCACTTGATGACCAGGGTGTCGACCACGGCTTCCTCGAAGGCGCGCGCGATGTCGGCGCGATGCTGTTCGTCCGGCTCGCCACTGGCCTTTGCCTTCTTGAGGGTGACCATGGTGTGGGTCTTGAGGCCCGAGAAGCTGAAATCCAGTCCGGGGCGATCCGTCATCGGGCGCGGGAAGCGGTAGCGCTTCGGATCGCCCTGCTCGGCCAGCTTGGCAACCTGCGGGCCGCCGGGGTAGGGCAGTTCCAGCATCTTGGCGGCCTTGTCGAAGGCCTCGCCTGCGGCATCATCCACGGACTCGCCCAGCAGCTCGTACTCGCCCAGCCCGCGTACCGCCACCAGCTGTGTGTGGCCACCGGAGACCAGCAGCGCCACGAAGGGGAATTCCGGTGCGTCGTCTTCCAGCATCGGGGCCAGCAGATGGCCTTCCATGTGATGCACCCCGAGCACCGGAATCTGCCAGGCTCTGGCCAGGCCATGGGCCGTCGAGGCGCCGACCATCAAGGCGCCCACCAGCCCCGGGCCTGCGGTATAGGTGATGGCATCGATGTCAGCGGCTTTCAGATTCGCCTCGTCCATCACCTGCTGGATCAACGGCAGCAACTTGCGGGTATGATCGCGAGAGGCCAGCTCCGGCACCACACCGCCGAATTCGGCGTGCATGGCGATCTGGCTGTAGAGGGCGTCTGCAAGCAGGCCCTGGTCCGTGTCGTAGATGGCGACGCCGGTCTCGTCGCAGGAAGTCTCGATGCCGAGCACACGCATGGCTGACTCTCAGGAAATATCAGAAGTAGAGGGCGGCACGGCCAGCGAGGCTGCCTGAGCGAGCCCGAGAGGCGAGGGTGCCGTGAATGCGCGATATTCTACTGGCTGTGAGCACGGGTGTCGCGCCAGCTGGCGTTATGCGAGAGACGATTTCCGGTTTCCGCGTTTGCAAAGGCGGAGACGGGTGTCTAGAATATGGCACTCTGCAAGACTGGGTCGTGCATCCGACCACCCCGCAAAAGCTCCCCGAATCATGATTCCAGCCAGCGACGGCTACCCTCACCGGTGGTGTCGCAGGCGACTGATTGATGCTGGATCGACCTGCAGGTGGCGGTTTACCGTCGCTGGCTGGTGGCTCCTGAGGAGTGGCTGCACCGGATGTGCGTTCAAACCGAACTCATGATCTCAAGGTAGGTGAGTGTTTAATGCCTTCAGTTAAAGTACGTGACAACGAGCCGTTCGACGTCGCCCTGCGCCGTTTCAAGCGCTCCTGCGAAAAAGCCGGTGTTCTTTCCGAAGTGCGTCGTCGTGAGCACTACGAGAAGCCGACCGCTGTTCGCAAGCGTCAGCAGGCGGCCGCTGTAAAGCGCCACGCCAAGAAGGTTCAGCGTGAGCGCAAGCGTTTCGAGCGTCTCTACTGATCCGTACTTTTGGGGAGTGATCCACTGCTCTCTGGAAGGACACCAAGCGGCTGCCTCACGGTGGCCGCTTGTTTTTGTCTCTGGTGATCCGTTTGTTCCCGAGTCGTGTGTCAGTTCACTGCACACGTTGCTGTTTCTCGAGGGATGGCCTGACCCGAGCGCTGTCGTCGATGTGATCGCCCGTTGGCGTGATGTCGACTCACTGCGTTGGGGTCAGTCCGTTTTTCCATGACTTCTGGCGAACCATGGCTGGTCTCATCCCGCAAGGCTTCATAGACGATCTGCTGGCCCGTACCGATGTGGTCGAGGTGGTAGGTGAGCGTGTCCAGTTGAAGAAGGCTGGCAAGAGCTATGTCGGCCTGTGCCCCTTCCATCAGGAAAACTCTCCCTCGTTCAACGTCATTCCGGACAAGCAGTTCTATCACTGCTTCGGGTGCGGGGCGAGCGGCAGTGCCCTCAAGTTTCTGATGGAATTCGATCGTCTGCCGTTTCCGGAAGCGGTCGAGCAGCTCGCCTCGCGTCTGGCGCTCGAGGTGCCCCGTGAAGGCGGCAATCAGAGCCCCCATGAACGTCGTGAGCGCCAGCGCCGCGAGCAGGCCCGTGAAGAGGGTGTCAATCTGCTTGAGGCGGCGGCTGACTTCTATCGCCAGCGCCTGACGGAACCTGCCGCACAGCCCGCCCGTGAGTATCTTGAGGGGCGTGGGCTGTCGCGTGAGGTGATGCGCGATTTCGGTATCGGCTTTGCGCCCCAGGGCTGGGAACATCTCAAGCACCATCTGAGCAAGCTGGGTGTCAGCGAAGAGGTGCAGATCGAGTACGGCCTGCTGATCCATCACGAGGAGAGTGGGCGGCGCTATGACCGCTTCCGCGATCGCGTGATGTTCCCGATCCGTGACTGGAAGGGGCGCACCATCGCCTTCGGTGGTCGCGTGATGGGCGATGCGAAACCCAAATACCTGAATTCCCCCGAGACGCCTGTCTTCCACAAGGGGCGTGAGCTCTACGGCCTGTATGAGGCCCGCGAGGCGAATCGCAAGCTTGAGCGCATGCTGATCGTCGAGGGCTACATGGACGTCGTGGCGCTGGCGCAGTATGGCATTCGCAATGCCTGCGCCACCCTGGGCACCGCGACCAGTGAGGAGCACCTCAAGCGCCTCTATCGGCTGGTCGATGAAGTGGTGTTCTGCTTCGACGGTGACAAGGCTGGCCGTCAGGCCGCGCGCCGGGCACTGGAGACGGTGCTGGACGTCATGATCGATGGCCGCCAGGCACGTTTCCTGTTCCTGCCTGAGGGTGAAGACCCGGATTCGCTGGTGCGCAGTGAAGGGCAGGAAGCCTTCGAGAAGCGGGTGACCTGCGCCTCGGGGCTCTCCGAATTCCTGTTCGAGCAGGCGGCGGAAGGGCGCGACCTCAAGCGCATGGAGCAGCTGGAGCGCTTCGTGACCCAGGCGCTGGAATGGATCTCCCGGGTGCCCGAGGGGGTGCTGCGTTCACTGCTGCTCAAGGAGCTGGAGCGCCGCAGTGGCCTGGAGCGTGAGCGGCTGGATGCCATGCTGGTGGAGCGTGCCGCGGCGCGTGATGCCCAGCAGGCGCGTCTCCGGCAGCATCAGCAGCTGCGCCAGTCGCACTCCGCCGCTCCGGCGGGGAATCGCCTGGAAGGTGGCAGTCTGAATGAACCGCAGGGTGGCGACTGGTCATCGCTGGATGCGATGGCAGATGCCGGCTTCGGTGAGCAGGATGCAGAGGGCTGGCAGCCGGAGGACTGGGCGCCACCCCCGGAGGCTGGTGGTGCCTCGGGTGGGCGGTCTCGTCCGGCTGCTGCCTCGAATGGCGCGGCTCGCAAGACGTCACCGCGTCACTCGGTCAGCATGCTGACGCGCCTGCTGCACCTTCTGGTGCATGAGCCGCAGCTGGTGGCGGAGCTGCCGGCCAGCGATGAATGGATCGAAGGCGCCGGCGAGCCGGCAGACAGTGAGGATGTCCGTCTGCTGGTCGAGGTGGTGAGATTGCTCAAGGCTGGCCAGTATCGTTCGCCTCAGGTGCTGCTGGCGCACTTTCTGGGCACTGCTCAGGGGCCGCGCCTCGAGCAGTTGGCCGCGCGTGAGCTGCTCATCCCGCGTGAAGTGCGCAGCGAGGAGCTGAAGGGGCTGGTGGAGCATTGCCAGCATCAGCTGGCGCGCACGTCACCCGAGGCGGAATACCAGGCCTTGCTGGCCAAGGAAAAGCAGGGCGAGAAGCTGTCGGCTGAGGAGAAGCAGCGGCTGATGGCCCTGCTGATGCAGCTGGCAACGCGGCGCTGAAGCTCACGGAGCCTTTCGGTGACCGCATGTGGGAGATGGGCCGTCCTCGCGGATGAAAAAGCGTTGGCTGACCTTGAAAGACGCTCTCACACACACTATCTAATGGGGTAGTTCCCGATGCGGACTGCCGCAACGTAACCGATAACGCTAACACACCTGGATGGTCCGGCAAATACGCCGCTGGCAGCATCTCCCGATGGCACGCTATACTGGTGCGCTTGATGCTCTCTTCGTCCCTAACCGGCGCTTACTCGCTGAGCAGCGTCGCGTCCAGGTGCTTCATTCTTCTTCGTCGAGATTAGGGGTTCTATGGCTGGTAATGCGCAGCAGCAGTCGCGTCTCAAGGAGTTGATCGCGCGCGGCAAGGAACAGGGTTACCTGACCTATGCCGAGGTCAACGATCACCTGCCCGAGGATATCGCTGATCCAGAACAGGTGGAAGACATCATCAGCATGATCAACGATATGGGCATCAAGGTCGCTGAAGAAGCGCCTGATGCCGATACCTTGATGATGTCTGATTCCTCCACTGACGAGTCCGCCGCCGAAGAAGCCGTCGCTGCTCTCGCCGCGGTGGAAAGCGATGTGGGACGCACGACCGACCCGGTCCGCATGTACATGCGTGAAATGGGTACCGTCGAACTCCTGACCCGTGAAGGCGAGATCAAGATCGCCAAGCGGATCGAGGAAGGCACGCGTGAGGTCATGTCGTCTCTGGCCTTCCTGCCGGGAGCGGTCGACTCCATTCTCGAAGCCTACGATGGCACGCTCGGCGAGGACGGCGGACGTCTGTCCGACCTGTTCTCCGGTTTCATCGATCCGGATGAAGGCGTACCGGGTGTCGCTGAAGTCGAGGTCGAGGAAGTTGAGGAAGTCGAGGAAGGCGAGGAGTCTGAAGGCGAGGACGACGACGAGGACGACTCCGCTTCCGAGGGTGGTCCGGATCCTGAGCTTGCACGCGTGCGCTTCGAACAGATTCGCGAGCAGAATGATCTGACCAAGGCCGCCATCGAGAAGTACGGTTCAGGTTCTCCTGAGGCCAAGGCCGAGCAGGAGCGTCTTGCCGAGCTGTTCTCGCCGATCAAGCTGGTGCCCAAGCACTTCGAGCGCCTGGTCGGTCAGGTTCGCGTGTCCGTCGAGCAGGTGCGCGAGCAGGAAAAGGTCATCCTGCAGATCTTCGTCAAGCGCGGCAAGGTGCCTCGCAAGAGCTTCATCAAGGCATTCCCGGGCCACGAGTCCGACATGGACTGGTTCGACGGCTTCATCGGCGGCAGCAAGAAGTACGCCGACAAGCTCGAGCCGTTCCGTGCCGACGTGCTGCGTGCCCAGCGCAAGATCGCCTTCGAGCAGGACATGGTCCAGCTGCCGGTCAGCGAGCTCAAGGAAGTCAATCGTCGCCTGTCGATCGGTGAAGCCAAGGCGCGGCGTGCCAAGAAGGAAATGGTCGAGGCCAACCTGCGTCTGGTCATCTCCATCGCCAAGAAGTACACCAATCGTGGCCTGCAGTTCCTGGATCTTATCCAGGAAGGCAACATCGGCCTGATGAAGGCCGTGGACAAGTTCGAGTACCGTCGTGGTTACAAGTTCTCGACCTACGCCACCTGGTGGATCCGTCAGGCGATCACGCGCTCCATCGCGGATCAGGCGCGCACCATCCGTATTCCGGTGCACATGATCGAGACCATCAACAAGCTGAACCGTGTCTCGCGTCAGATGCTGCAGGAAATGGGTCGCGAGCCGACGCCGGAAGAACTGGGTGAACGCCTCGAGATGCCGGAAGACAAGGTGCGTCGCGTGCTCAAGATCGCCAAGGAGCCCATCTCCATGGAGACGCCGATCGGTGACGACGATGATTCGCACCTGGGTGACTTCATCGAGGACGGCACCATGGTCTCGCCGATCGACTCCGCCACCGGCGAAGGTCTGATCGAAGCGACCCGCGGCATCCTGTCCGGCCTGACCGCACGTGAAGCCAAGGTGCTGCGCATGCGTTTCGGTATCGACATGAACACCGACCACACCCTCGAGGAAGTCGGCAAGCAGTTCGATGTCACCCGTGAGCGTATCCGTCAGATCGAGGCCAAGGCGCTGCGCAAGCTGCGTCACCCGTCACGCTCCGAGTCACTGCGTTCCTTCATGGAAGAGTGATCTGAAGCGTTCGGAGCCACGGTTCAGCCGCTGGTCCCGCTGACAGCACAACGCCCGCCCCCATGCGAATGGGAGGCGGGCGTTGTCGTTTCTGGACGGCGAGTGAGTGGCGTGGATATCAGGCGGACATGATCGTCTTGCGATGCGCTGAGTGGTGGTGCCGTCAGGCTCCATGCCCCAGCTGATGCGAGGATGAGGTCGCGGCCACGCTGAAGATGACGCGTCCCTTGACGCACTGGCGGGACACCGGGCCCATCTGCTCACTGCTCAAGCCATCGGGGTGCTCTCCGTACAGCCAGAGGCGGCCGTGGTGATCGATGCGATCTACATGCTTGATCAGCCGTCCCAGCGTCGGGTGTTCCACCACGATGGTGGTACCCGGTGCCAGGGGCCAGTGTCCAGGCCAGCGCATGCTGATGACCAGACTGTGCTGCGGGAGGCGGGGGGCAAGACTATGACCGTGCAGGCGGTAGCTGTTGAACCAGCGCATGTGAGGCTCCTTGAAGGTGAGGGCATGACACGGTCGGGGTCTTGTCGGTGTCTTTCCTGAGCAGTGGTGATAGTTGTAGGGTATCCACTGCTTGGTAAAATATAATCATTCTCATTTGATGTCCAGGCATTCTCATCCCCGGACGAAGGGATGGTGCCGGGCAAGGGCCGAAAAAAAGCCGCGGCTCGTGGTGAGCAGCGGCTTCTTCGGTATCACGAACGTGCGGGATTCTCGGGGTTCCAGCGGCGCTGGAGAGGGACTCAAGCGATGTGCGTCAGAGTGCGGCGTCGAGTTCGCGCAGTCGGGCACGGCGCTGGCGACCCATGCGAATGGCCAGCAGCACGATTTCGGCCACGGCGATCGCCATCAAGGTGTAGCCGAACAGTTCGGTGACTTCCTCGGCAGCATTCTTGACCGAGCGCAGGTAGGCGCTGCCCATCAGGGTTTCCCAGAACTCCGAGCGACCATAGAGGCGCGAGAAGACATAGGTGGCCAGGAAGCCGGCGCCAAACAATCCGAAGGCGAAGCTGCGACCGAAGTGTTCGAACTCGGCCACGAAGCGGGTGCGATGGCGCCATACGCCGATGATGACCGGAATCGCGACCACGCTGACCAGGATCTGCCAGCTGCCATCACCGAGCATGCCATCGAGCATGGCGTCCTGTTCACGGATCAATGACGCTGCGAACAGGCCGAACAGCAGCAGGCTGACGGTGCGCAGATCCGGCAGGCGTGAATGTACCAGCCACATGGTGGCGGCACTCAGCGCCAGCAGGGTGCTCTGCATGTGTTCCGTCCAGCTGGCTTCGCTGAAGCCGACATCGCCGAAGTGATGGGCATCATGCATTACCAGCGACATCATCGCTGCCACCACGGGGGCATAGATGGCCAGGCGCAGGCAGGCCTGCATGAACAGCGAGGTCGGCTTGCGACCATAAAGAGGCTGTTCGGCGCTGATGGGCAGCGGGACGGTATGGTGGTGTCGTGTCTGTGAGGTCAGGCGAGACAAGGGACTCTCCGGACAGTCCATGGACTGCCTGTCAGGGTGAGGGTGTCGTTTGCCTGCTCATTATAACGATGCAAAGGTGGCGGGTTAATATTGCCTTAAGAAAACTGTGAGGTGCCATTTGAGCATCGATGTCGCGTCATCAATCACTCATCCCTGTCTCAGGCGGTCGCGCTCGGCCTCTTCGACGATCCAGTCATGCACGGCCTGGATACGGCCATCGTCCAGAGTGCCGTGGGGATGGACGATGACGTAACGCTTGCCGGTCAGCACGCGCTCCGCGAACGGGGCAATCAGGATGCCGCTGTTCAGTTCATGGGTGATCAGGGTGCGTCTTGCCATGGCGACGCCCATGCCGGCGATGGCCGCTTCCATCGAGAGATGATTGCGATTGAAGGTATAGCCACGCTGAACGTTGACCTCCGGTGCGCCGATGCTCGCCAGGTAGAATTCCCATTCGGCATGGTCGTGGCTGCCGCGCCACGCAGTGACGTCATGCAGGAGGGGGTACCAGGCGAGATCCTGAGCATTGCGCAGTGGGGGGCGGCCGCGCATCAGGCCGGGGTGGCAGACGGGGAAGATCTCTTCTTCCATCAGCTCCGTGACCTGCATGCCGGGGTAGTGGCCATCGTTGAGGTCGACCGCCAGCTCGAAATCCCCCTCGCGCAAGGGTGAGTCACTGTCCTCGGCACGTACGTGCAGCTCGATGTCCGGGAAGCGTGCCTGCAGGCGGGGCAGGCGTGGTGCCAGCCATTTCGAGAGGAAAGACGGCACCGAGCGCAAGCGCAGCACGCCGCTCATCAGGCCGCTGCGCAGCCGCTTGACCTCCAGCCCCACTGCGCCGTAGGACTGCTCCACCACGCGTGCCAGACGCGCACCTTCCCCCGTCAGTTCCAGCCCGCGTGAACGGCGTAGAAACAGCTTGAAGCCCAGCCGCTCCTCCAGCTGCTTGATCTGCTGGCTGACTGCACCGGTGGTGACATGCAGTTCCTCGGCGGCACGCGTGAAGGAAGCGTGGCGCGCCGCACAGGCGAATACCTGAAGCCAGGCGTGGGTCTGGCCATTGAGATGGCGTGGGCTGATGGGGTGAGGCGTGGCGAGTGGCGAGTCGGAGGGCTTGGGCATGCTGGAACTCGTGCTGGCAAGAAACGACAGATGGATGCTGACTGAACAGGGGTGACGCTTATGACACAGTCTACGCCGTTTTTGTCTCGTATAGTTTAGTAAAACTAAAGCCATGGGCAATTTTTATGGTTTGTGACTGTGGTGCCCCTCCCTCATCATGGCGTCATTCACTCGCACGGCCACTGGCTCGGCGGGAACTCGAGATGAGGTGTCGTCATGTCCATCAGCGTATTTGATCTCTTCAAGGTCGGTGTCGGTCCGTCCAGCTCGCATACCGTCGGCCCGATGCGCGCTGCCGCACAATTCGTGGAAACGCTGCGCGCAAGGGATCTGCTCGAGCGTGTGGCGCGCATCGAGGTGCAGTTGCATGGCTCGCTGTCCGCGACCGGTGTCGGGCATGGCACCGACAAGGCTGCCATCCTCGGGTTGATGGGCGAGCTGCCCGAGACCATCGACCCGACCATCATCGAGCCCTGCGTCGAGGAGCTGCTGGAATCCCAGACGCTGCTGCTCGACAACCGCATCGCGGTGCCCTTCGTGTGGGTGCGCGACATGCAGTGGCACGACGAGCCCTTGCCCTATCACCCGAATGCCATGCGTCTGGTGGCGCATGGCTACCGTGAGGAGCTGTACCGCAATGTCTACTACTCGGTAGGCGGCGGCTTCGTGGTCGATGAGGTGGAAGCGGCGCGTGATCCGTTGCTGGAAGACGAAACCCTGCGCCTTCCCTATGAGTTCAATACCGCCAATGAGCTGCTGGCGCTGTGTCGCATGCACAAGATGCGCATCAGTGAGCTGATGATGGCCAATGAGTGCTCGTTGCGCAGCGAAGCTCAGGTGCGTCGCGGTCTGTGGCGCATCTGGGAGGTGATGAACGAATGCATCGACAACGGCCTCAGCCATGAGGGCATTCTGCCCGGCGGGCTCAACGTCAAGCGGCGTGCCAAGCGGCTGCACGCGCGCCTTCTGGATGTGGAGTCCAGCAAGTCGATCATCACCTCGACCTTCTCGGCGATGGATTGGGTCAACCTGTTCGCGCTGGCGGTCAATGAAGAGAATGCCGCTGGTGGGCGCATGGTCACCGCGCCGACCAATGGCGCGGCGGGCATCATTCCGGCGGTGCTCAGCTATTACATGAAATTCCAGGAGGATGCGCGCGAGGAGGATGTGGTCGACTTCCTGCTCACGGCGGCCTCGGTGGGCATCCTGTGCAAGAAGAACGCGTCCATCTCCGGGGCGGAAGTCGGCTGTCAGGGCGAGGTGGGCTCCGCCTGCGCGATGGCGGCGGCCGGCCTTGCCGAGCTGATGGGCGCGACGCCGGAGCAGGTCGAGAACGCCGCGGAAATCGGTCTCGAGCACAACCTGGGGCTGACCTGTGACCCGATTGGCGGCCTGGTGCAGATTCCCTGCATCGAGCGCAATGCGATTGCCTCGGTCAAGGCGATCAACGCCGCCCAGATGGCGATGTGTGGCGATGGGGATCATTTCGTCTCGCTGGACAAGGCGATCCGCACCATGCGCGACACCGGCCGCGACATGCAGGACAAGTACAAGGAAACCTCCAAGGGCGGGCTCGCCGTCAACGCCATCGAGTGCTGATGCGGCTCCCTGTTCCGACGCTCTCTTTTCTCTTCTGAAGTCTTGCCATCTTCGGAGGCTAACGCATGGTCTCCGGCCAGAGATCATGTGCTCGGCAACCCTCATTGACGCCTCTCGGCACGGATTTCCGTGACCGGGATGGCGTCTTTTTTGTGCGTCTCTTTCACCGACCGTCACCACCCGACGCCTGATATCTGGCAAGGAATCGTCCCCTTGCGCGTGCCCTGGCGGCAATCACCTGCCGCTGGCATCGCCATGCCCGATATTTCGCGCCTGTCGATGATCAAGCAGAAACTGATATATCGGCTATTGGTCGAGTGACGTGGGATGAGGCTGGCAGCGTGAGTGGCAGTGTTCTAGTTTACGTTAACGTTAATTGCGCTGAGTGCAACGCCCCTGTCGGGCGGCGCCAGCGCCTCTTCACTCAGCCTTGTCGCACAGACACTGCCGGCTTGCCGGACAGGGACGGAGACCCGACATGCCATCACCTCCCATTCAGGGACCGCGCGCCAGTGGAGGTGCCTCTGCCACGGCGCCCATTCTCGAGACACGTGGCCTGAGCAAGGATTTTCGTGGTTTCACCGCCGTCGATGATGTCGATCTGCAGATTCAGGAAGGCCACATCCATGCGCTCATCGGACCGAATGGCGCAGGCAAGACCACGGTCTTCAACCTGCTGACCCGGTTCCTGCCCGCGACCCGTGGCGAGATTCTCTATCGTGGCAAGTCGATCACCCGCATGCGCTCGCATGAGATCGCGCGTCTCGGGCTGGTGCGTTCCTTCCAGATATCCGCGGTCTTCGCGCAGATGACGGTGCTCGAGAATGTGCGGGTGGCACTGCAGCGCTCACAGGGCACCTCGTTTCACTTCTGGAAGTCCGAGCGCAGCCTCGACAGCCTCAATGAGCAGGCGCTGCATCTGCTGGAAGAGGTGGGGCTGCGCGAGGACGCCAACCGAGTGACGGCCAGTCTGCCCTATGGCCGCAAGCGTGCGCTGGAGCTCGCCACCACGCTGGCACTGGAGCCGACGGTGATGCTGCTGGATGAGCCGACCCAGGGCATGGGCGCCGAGGATGTAGACCGTGTGGTCGAGCTGATTCGCGTCGCGGCACGTGGGCGCACGGTGCTGATGGTCGAGCACAACCTGAGCGTGGTCAGTCGTCTGTGTGACCGCATCAGTGTGCTGGCGCGCGGACGCGTGCTGGCGGAAGGCGACTACGCCAGCGTATCGGCCGACCCCGAGGTGCGCGAGGCGTATCTGGGCAGCGAGGTGACCGATGTCACAGCGGATCAGCACGAGGAAGTTTCATGACCCAGATCCTGGAAAGCCCGGCCAAGCGTCAGACCCCTGCGAGTGACTCCGCCACGCCGCAAGAGCAGCTCTGCCTGCGCGAGCTGAACGCCTGGTATGGCGAGTCCCATGTGCTGCATGGCGTCAACATGACGGTGCGGCGCGGCGAGCTGGTGACCTTGCTGGGTCGCAATGGTGCCGGCCGCAGCAGCACGCTGCGCGCGATCATGAACATGGTCGGCCGGCGCAGTGGCGGGATCTTTCTCAAGGGTCGCGACACCATGAAGCTGGCACCGCATCACATTGCCCATCTCGGTGTGGGCTACTGCCCCGAGGAGCGTGGCATCTTCTCGAGTCTGAGCGTCGAGGAAAACCTGCTGTTGCCACCGATGGTCAAGGGCGCAGGGCATGGCCAGAGCCAGCGTCAGGGTCAGGGTCAGAATCAGAATCAGGGCATGTCGCTGGATGAGCTCTACGCGCTGTTTCCCAATCTGCATGAGCGGCGCAACAGCCAGGGCACTCGCCTCTCCGGTGGCGAGCAGCAGATGCTGGCGCTGGCGCGCATCCTGAGAACCGGGGCCGACCTGCTGTTGCTGGATGAGATCACCGAGGGCCTCGCGCCGGTCATCAATCAGAAGCTGGGGGAGGTGCTGATGCTGCTGAAGGCGCGCGGCATGACCATCGTGCTGGTCGAGCAGAACTTCCGCTTTGCCGCACCGCTGGCCGACCGCCATTACCTGATGGAGCACGGCACCATTCTTGAGGAGATCACCGCCGCTGAACTGCCGGCACGCCACGAATATCTGCACAAGGTACTGGGGGTCTGAACTCCCGGTCGGGGTGAGCTGCACCGCGCTTGCCGCCATGCACCGCCGTTGCATTCGCCAATCTGAAGTCCGTACGTCTCACCACAACAATCACAATATTGCCGGGTAAACCGGTCTGGAGATGTCATGCACGCCACCGTTTCATCCAACGCCACCCCTGTCGCATCACCGTTGTCACGCCGCATCACGGCGGCCACACGCCGGCGCCTGTGGCCGCTGTCCGCGCTCATGATGGGGTCACTGCTGTCGGCGGGAATCGCGCAGGCCGATATCAGTGACGGCGTGATCAAGATCGGCTATCTGGCCGACATGTCGGGTACCTATCGTGACCTGGCAGGCCCGGGCGGCCTGGATGCGCTCAAGATGGCGGTCGAGGACTTCGGCGGCAGCGTCAACGGCATGCCGATCGAGGTATTGAGTGCCGATGACCGCAACAGCGCCGATGTCGGTGCCAATACGGTGCGCGGCTGGATCGATCAGCAGAATGTCGACATGGTCGCAGGCCTGGTGGCCTCATCGGTGAGCATCGCGGTGACGCGGATTCTCGCCGAACAGGACACGCTGGGAATCGTCTCCGGCTCGGCGGCCTCCAGCATCACCAATGAGCATTGCACGCCCAATCATGTCCACTGGGTGTATGACACTTATCCGCTGGCGCATGGCACGGCCAAGGCCATCGTCGATGAAGGCGGCGACAGCTGGTTCCTGCTGACTGCGGATTATGCCTTCGGTCATGCCCTGGAAGGGGATGTGGAAAAGGTGGTGAACGAGAACGGCGGGAGCATCGTCGGCAAGGTGCGTCATCCGTTCCCGACCAGTGATTTCTCCTCCTACATCCTGCAGGCGCAGGGTTCCGGCGCCAAGATCGTCGGGCTGGCCAACGCCGGGGCGGACACCGTCAATGCGTTGACCACGGCGAGTCAGTTCGGCGTGGTGCAGTCGGGGCAGTCGCTGGCGGGGCTGTTGATCTTCCTCAACGACGTGCACGCGCTGGGGCTTGAGGTCGCGCAGGGGCTGCAGCTCACCACCGGCTGGTACTGGGACCTCAATGACGAGACGCGTGCCTGGTCCCAGCGCTATCACGAGCGCAATGCGCGCATGCCGACCATGGTCCAGGCCGGCATCTACTCAAGCACCCTGCATTACCTGAATGCGGTGGCAGCCACCGGCAGTGATGACACCGCCACCGTGCGGGCGAAGATGGGCGAGACGCCGGTCAATGACATGTTCGCCAACAACGGCACCATCCGTGCCGATGGGCGCATGGTGCACGACATGTACCTGGTCAAGGTCAAGGCGCCCTCCGAATCCCGAGGCGAGTGGGATGTCTATGACGTGATCCGCACCATTCCCGGCGCTGAGGCCTACCGACCGCTGGCGGACAGCCAGTGCGAGTTGGTCAAGGGCTGAAGGCGAACGTCAGTCGAGTCGCTGAGACGTATGGCATGGCGCTGCTGATCACGGGATCGGCAGCGCCGAACGGCTGACGCAAGTGGGCGCTGAAAAGGACTGAGCGGATGACGATGATTCTTGGAATACCCCTGATGGTACTGTTCGGCCAGCTGATGCTGGGGCTGATCAATGGTGCCTTCTATGCATTGCTGAGTCTGGGGCTGGCGGTGATCTTCGGTCTGTTGCGCATCATCAACTTCGCGCATGGTGCCCAGTACATGCTGGGGGCCTTCGCGGCGCTGCTGGGGGCGCAGTATCTGGGGCTCAATTACTGGGCGGCGCTGATCGTGGTGCCGCTGGTGGTGGGGGCGCTGGGCATTCTTGTCGAGCGCTTCCTGCTGCGCCGCATCCAGCATCTTGATCACCTCTATGGCCTGCTGCTGACCTTCGGGCTGGCGCTGATCCTCGAGGGCACGCTGGTGAATCTGTTCGGTGTCTCGGGGTCGAGCTACCCGATTCCCGAGGCGCTGAGTGGCGGCTTCAAGCTGAGCTTCATGTTCCTGCCCACCTATCGCGCCTGGGTGCTGGTGGCGGCACTGGTGGTCTGCTTCGGAGTCTGGTTCCTGATCGAGCGCACGCGTCTCGGTGCCTATCTGCGCGCGGGGACCGAGAATCCTGAGCTGGTGCAGGCCTTCGGCATCAATGTGCCCTTGATGGTGTCACTGACCTACGGACTGGGCGTGGCGCTGGCCGCCTTCGCCGGCGTGCTGGCCGCGCCCTTGTATCCTGTCTCGCCGACCATGGGCTCGAGCTTGCTGATCGTGGTGTTCGCGGTGGTGGTCATCGGCGGAATGGGCTCGATTCTCGGTGCCATCCTCACCGGGCTCGCGATGGGGCTGATCGAGGGGCTGACCAAGGTGTTCTATCCCGAGGCCGCCAATACCGTGATCTTCGTGGTGATGGTGATGGTCTTGATGCTTCGCCCCGCCGGGCTGTTCGGAAAGGAGGCCTGACATGGCCGTACTGCAACAGGACCACCAGGCCGTGCGTGCAGGCAGCGCGCCGCGCAGAATCACCCCGCTGGGCATGCTGTATCTCGTGCTGTTCCTGCTCGGGTTGCTGGCGCCCTGGGTCGCCTATCCCGTCTTTCTGATGAAGATTCTGTGCTTCGCGCTGTTCGCGAGCGCCTTCAATCTGCTGCTCGGCTTCGTGGGGCTGCTGTCCTTCGGGCATGCCGCCTTCCTGGCCACGGGCGCCTACATCACCGGCTTCTTGCTCGCGGAGTATCCGGGCCTGAGCCCCGCGCTGGGCATCGTGGCCGGCACCTTGGGGGCCGTGGTGCTCGGCACGCTGTTCGGCGCGCTGGCCATCCGGCGGCAGGGCATCTACTTCGCGATGATCACGCTGGCCCTGGCACAGATGATGTTCTTCTTCTTCATCCAGGCGCCGTTCACCCATGGGGAAGATGGTTTGCATGGTGTGCCGCGCGGTGAGCTGTTCGGCGTGTTCGATCTGGCGGACAACCACACGCTCTATTACGTCGTGTTCGCGATCTTCGTGGCGGCCTTTGCCCTGATCCGCCGTGTGGTGCATTCCCCCTTCGGTCAGGTGCTGAAGGCGATTCGCGAGAACGAGCCGCGTGCCATCTCGCTGGGCTATCACACCGATGCCTACAAGCTGGTCGCCTTCGTGCTGTCGGCGGGGCTGGCGGGCCTTGCGGGAGCGACCAAGACGCTGGTGTTCCAGCTCGCCTCGCTGGGCGATGCCAGCTGGCACATGTCGGGGGAGGTGATCCTGATGACACTGCTGGGCGGCGTCGGCACGCTGCTCGGGCCACTGGTGGGTTCCGGGCTGGTCATCGGGCTGCAGCATCAGCTGGCGCAGTCCGCGCTGGGGGATTGGGTCAGCGTGATACTGGGCGCCATCTTCGTGGTCTGCGTGCTCAGCTTCCGCAGCGGCATCATCGGTGAATGCCAACGCTGGATCGCGCGTCATCAGCAGCGGGAAGAAAAATGAGCGGCGAGGGTAGGGATGAGAAGCATGGTCAGCAAGAAGGTGCGGGTGGCGCGTACTGCTCTTAAGCAAAGAAAATCAATGGCTTGCCGATGACTTCAGGCATAAAAAAAGTCCACCCAAGTGGGTGGACTTAAATGCCATTGTATATCGAGGGGGATACGCCGGTCCCGGATCCTCGACTCAGCAATGAGCACGCCATGCGAGATAGCCGCCATTTGCCATCTCGCTTTATAGATTGCATACCTGGTGCCAGCTTTCTAGCAAGTCATTCAAAATCAATAGCTTGAGTGTTTTCTCTTCGCCAGATGCCTGCCAGTTGGCGGTCAGGCGAGTCGAGGCGTGCGCATTGCCGGGCGGATCATGGTGCGTTGCAGCATGGTTGTGCACCAAATATGTGCCATTTTTCGAGCATATCCGTACGTCATCAATAGCTTATGTGCTTTTCAGGCATCGGCCTGTCCGCTAACACTGTATCTGCACGGCATCCCCCTCGAGGCGAACCGGCCACACCTGAAGCGAGAGCGTCTCGTCATCCAGGCATTGGCCATCCTTGAGTCGATAGCGCTGCTTGTAGAGCGGCGAGATCACCAGTGGCTCACCGGCATGATCGCCCAGCAGACCGCGGGCGATCACGTTGGCGCCGGATACCGGATCATGATGGTCGATGGCGAACAGCGTGAGGGCGTCGCTGTCCGCGCTGGAGGGTAGCGTGAACAGCGCGATCTGGAAGTCCTGGCCGGCCTGTTCCAGCCAGGCGGCCACCCCGGAGCCCGGCACCAGGTCCCCGCGCTGACAGAGTGTCACCCAGCGAAGTGGCGACTCCTCCTTGGTTGAGGTGTCAGGTGCCGTGTCCTGTGCCGTGTGGCACGCTGTGGAGAGCGGTGTGGAAGCGAGTGCAGGCGATGTCATGAGCGCACCTCCGTGGCCAGGTTGGCCGTCAGTTCTGTTGCCAGGCTGATGCCTGAGTCCGTTCCCTCATCGAGAGAGCCGCCGTCACTGGTGATCAGCTCGCCGCGGCTTGCCGGGCGTATCTGGTCACGCTCGATGATGTTGACCACGGCCGGGTCGGGTCGCTGGTCATTCACGTAGTGGCGGAAGCGCTTGAGCTTCTCGGGACTCTTGAGGGCATTGGCCCATTCGCACTCGTAGCGGTCCACCACCTGTTGCATCTGCTCCTCGAGGGTCTCGCCAAGCCCCAGACTGTCCTCGAGAATCACCTCCTTCAGATAGTCGAGCCCGCCTTCGAGGCCCTCGCGCCAGACAGAGGTGCGCTGCAGGCGATCGGCGGTGCGAATGTAGAACATCAGGAAGCGGTCGATGGTGCGGATCAGTGTCTCGTCATCCAGATCGGTCGCGAACAGCTCCGCGTGACGCGGGCGCATGCCGCCGTTGCCGCAGACGTAGAGGTTCCAGCCGTTCTCGGTGGCGATCACGCCGACATCCTTGCTCTGGGCCTCGGCGCATTCGCGGGTACAGCCGGAGACGGCGAACTTGAGCTTGTGCGGTGAACGCAGGCCCTTGTAGCGGTCTTCCAGCGTCAGCGCCATCTCCATGCTGTCCTGCACGCCATAGCGACACCAGGTGCTGCCGATGCAGGATTTCACCGTACGGGTGGACTTGCCGTAGGCGTGGCCGGTCTCGAAGCCGGCGGCGATCAATTCACCCCAGATATCCGGCAGTTCATGCAGCTGGGCGCCGAAGAGGTCAATGCGTTGCCCGCCGGTGATCTTGGTATAGAGGTTGTAGCGCTTGCCGATCTCGCCGATGGCGATCAGCTTGTCCGGCGTGATCTCGCCGCCGGGAATGCGTGGCACCACGGAGTAGGTGCCGTTCTTCTGCATGTTGGCCATGAAGGTGTCATTGGTGTCCTGCAGCGGAATGTGCGAGGCCTCGGTGATCGGCGCATTCCAGCACGAGGCCAGAATCGAGCCCACCGCGGGCTTGCAGACCTCGCAGCCCAGGGCATCGGGATGGCGACCGTGGCTGGCCATCAGCTCGGCGAAGGTCTGGATGCCTTCGACGCGCACCAGCGAGTAGAGCTCCTGACGGGTATGCGCGAAGTGCTCGCACAGCGAGCGATCGACCTCGACGCCACGACTTTCCAGCTCGGCATCCACCACCTTCTTGAGCAGCGCCGCACAGCCCCCGCAGCCGGTACTGGCCTTGGTGCAGGCCTTGATGGCGCCCAGATCGCTGTTGCCGGCGTCGATGGCGCTGCACACATCTCCCTTGGAAACGTTGTGGCAGGAGCACAGGGTGGCGCTGTCAGGCAGGGCATCCGCGCCCAGGGTGATGGACTCGCCACTGGCATCCGGCAGGATGAGTGCCGCCGGGTCCTTGGGCGCCGCGATGCCATTGGTGACGTACTGCAGCAGGGTGTCGTAGCGCGAGTTGTCACCGATCAGCACCGCGCCCAGTACCTGCTTGCGATCCTGTGAGACGACAAGGCGTCGATAGACACCTTCGGCTTCATCGCAGTAACGATAGCTGATCGCGCCTTCGCTCTTGCCGTGGGCGTCACCGATGGAGCCGACATCCACCCCCAGCAGCTTGAGCTTGGTGGACATGTCGGCGCCCTGGAAGCGGAAGCGCTCCTGCGCATCGCTTGTGGCATCGCCTGTGCTGGCGGCCAGCAGGGACGCCACGCCGCGTGCCATCTGATAGCCGGGCGCGACCAGCCCGAAGATGCGCGATTGCCACAGGGCGCACTCGCCGATGGCAAAGATTTCCGGGTCCGAGGTGCGGCATTCGTCATCGATGATGATGCCGCCGCGCTCGCCGATCTCGAGGCTGGCGCTGCGTGCCAGTGCATCCTGAGGACGGATGCCGGCGGAAAACACGATCAGATCCGCTTCCAGATGCACACCGTCAGCGAAGTTCATCCGCCACTGGTACTCCTCGCCGGGCACGATGTCGGTGGTGGCGCGATTGAGGTGCACTCCCACGCCCAGCGCAGTGATGTGTTGCTTGAGTGCCAGGCCGCCATCCTCATCCAGCTGCACCGGCATCAGGCGCGGCGCGAATTCGACCACATGCGCCTCCAGGCCGAGTGACTTGAGGGCGTTGGCGGCCTCAAGTCCCAGCAGGCCGCCACCGACCACCACGCCACGCGTCTTGCCGTCGGCAGCGGCGCGTATCTGGTCGAGGTCTTCCAGGGTGCGGTAGACCAGCCGATTGCTGGCGGCAGCCTCGCTGCCTGGCTCGCCAAGGCCCTGGATGGGCGGCACGAAAGGCGTGGAGCCGGTGGCCAGCACCAGGCTGTCGTAGGGATAGCGCCCTTGGGGAGTGATGACATGGCCGCCGTCGCGATCGATCGCCGTGACGCACTCGTCGAGGTGCAGCGTGATGCCGGCGCTGGCGTAATCCTCCACGCTGCCGAGCGCGAGAGATTCGGCATCGCGTCCGGTGAAGTACTCCGAGAGATGTACGCGGTCGTAGGCGATGTGGCGCTCTTCGCCGAAGACATGAATCTGGTAGTGCGCGGTGGCGCCCAGCGCGATCAGTTGCTCGACGCAATGATGGCCTACCATGCCATTGCCGATGATGATCAGGTGTTTCATGCGGCCTCCTCGAAGGTGTCAGGGGTGGTGTCGCGATCAGGATGTTGAGATGCAGTGTTCTGGTGGGTCGCTCTGCCGCCGGGGTCATTCGGTGGGCCAGAGGGTGTCTCGTCCAGTTGTGCCAGCGCTTGTGCGGGCATGAGCAGCAGGTCGTCACGAATCGCTGTCAGTGGCGTGCCTGCCTTGAGGGCTTCGAACAGCGCGTTGCCGGCACTGACATCGCCGTAGAGCACCACGCCGACCAGACGCTCATCGCGCAGCAGCAGTCGGCGGTAGTCACCCAGGGCGTGGTCCTGATAGACCAGCACCTCGTCAGTGGGATGTGGCATCAGCTCGCCGCAGCTGTAGAGGTCGATACCGCTGACCTTGAGGCGGGTCGCCAAGGGGGCATTGCGATAGGGCGGAGTAGCTTGCTCAAGAAGATGGCGTGCGAGCACCTCGATCTGCGCCCAGATGGGCTCGATCAGGCCGAAGGTCTCGCCCTCCACCTCACAGCATTCGCCCAGCGCGTGAATGTGCGGATCGCTCGTGAGCAGGTGGCCATCGACCTGGACAGCGCGCTGGCAGGCCAGGCCGGCAGCACGCGCAAGCGTGATCTCGGGGCGGATGCCAGTGGCGGCGATGGTCAGTCCGGCGTGCAGTTCACGGCCATCCTTGAGACGCACGCCAGTGATGCGGCCCTCCGGCGTCTCGAGCCATTGCTCAAGATGCGCGTCGGTGATGATCTCGAGACCGCGCTCGCTCAGCTCCTGCTCCAGCAAGCCAGCGGCCACGTCATCCAGCTGACGGTTCATCAGGCGCTCGCTGCGCTGTAGTAGCGTCACCTCAAGGCCACCCTTGCGCAGGCCCTCGGCGGCTTCGAGCCCCAGCAGGCCGCCGCCGATCACCAGGGCATTGCCGTCGTGACCGGCTCTGGTGCGACAGGCGGCCTGCATCTGCTCGACATCCCTGAGGTCACGAAAGCCCATCAGTCCCGGTGGCCAGTCGTTGGCATCGAGTGCCTGAGGCAGGTGAGCGGGGAGCGGCAGTGGCAGCGCCGGGCGTGACCCCGTGGCGATCACCAGACGCTGATAGGGAATGCGGCGACCGCTGGCGGTCTCGACACAGCGGGCGGCGCGGTCGGTCTGACAGGCGGGATCACCGCTGATCCGTGTGATGCCATGCAGCGAGAACCAGTCGGCCTGCTGGCTGATCAGGTCATCGGCTTGCGTCTCGCCCGCCAATAGTGGGGAGAGCTGAATGCGGTTGTAGGGCAGGTGAGGCTCTTCACCGATCACCGTGACTGCCCAGGGGAGCTGGCGATCAGGTGACAGCGCGACCAGTTGCTCCAGCAGCTTCTGCGCCGCCATGCCATGACCGATGATGATCAGGGACGGGGTCGTGTCGCCGGTGGAAGATGACGGATGCATGCTGCCTCCTTGCGTTGGGATATCGAGTGCAAAAAAAAGCGCCTGCTTGCCGCCGTGAAGTTCACGACGTCAAGCAGGCGCCTTTGCCTGGAAGATGAGGGCTAAGCATTGGATAGCGAGTTGCAGTGCTGCGCGACGATACGGCTGTCACTCGGGACTGCGGCAGGTCTGACGGACCGTTGGCTGCCGTGCATCCACATGGATGCGCGGCGAGACCTGCGATTCGGGGTCGTCATTGACCCAACCTGTCAGGAATACAGCGAATTTGGTGCCGCCTGACGAAAAACCACCAACTTTCATTGGTTTGTGAGTATTTCGATGTCGAGGGTCAGGTGTTTTCGAGTGGCTGGAGGCGCCATGGGAGTCGCCTGTCGTGAGGGAATGGTGCAGGAAGTCTCAAGGATGCACAGGGCTGGTGCGACAAGGCGGAGTGAGCGGCAGGGTCTTGCGGCTTCTGTCGACAGACTGGTGAGACTGAATGGTGCAAGTTGCTGTTATCAAAGAGAAAGAGAAATGATTGGTCTGGTATCTGCCTCTTTTACCGTATTCATGTGCAGACATGACTGAGGGATCCATGTTCGCGTCAGCAATGACGTCGGGCATTACATCCGGCCAATGGCGGCTTGATCAGTCAGTCCGCGCGATGACCCGAACCGGGTCAGATACCTAGTCAGTGAACAGATATCAGCAACAGGCAAAGGCGCCTGATGACCGCACGCTTCGTGCTCGGTCGTCAGGCGCCTTTTTCGTGGTCAACGTTCTGTGCTCAATGCACCAGGGAGTGATGTCGATGCAAGTCAGGAATCCCCCAGACGCCCCGCAACCTGCTAGATGTCGTGCCACTACCACCTGCCCGTATTGCGGTGTCGGATGTGGTGTGGCGGTCGAGCTTGAGCAGGACCAGGACAGTGTGCGCATCGTGTCGTTGAGTGGTGATGTCGCGCATCCGGCCAATCATGGCCGGCTCTGCGTCAAGGGCTCCGCGCTTGCCGAGACGCTGTCGGCCGATGGGCGTCTGACGATGCCGCAGGTGCGTGATGAGGCCGGGGTATTGCGAGAGGTGAGCTGGGAGACGGCGCTGGACCTGATCGCCGCACGCTTTGCTGATTTGAGCAGGACGCATGGCGGAGAAAGCATCGCCGCCTATCTCTCGGGGCAGCTGCTGACCGAGGACTATTACGTCGCCAACAAGCTGTTCAAGGGCTTCATCGGTACTCCTCATCTGGATACCAATTCGCGACTGTGCATGGCCTCGGCCGTCGTGGCTCACAAGCGTGCCTTCGGAGCGGACGCCGTGCCCTGCAGTTACGAGGACCTCGAGCGTGCCGAGCTGGTCGTGCTGGTCGGCAGCAATCTGGCCTGGAACCATCCGGTGCTGTTTCAGCGGCTCAAGCAGGCGCGTATCGACAATCCATTGCTGCGAATCGTGGTGATCGACCCCCGGGTGACCGACAGCTGCGAGATCGCCGATCTCTATCTTGGCCTGCGTCCCGGCAGTGATGCGCGTCTCTTCAATGGTCTGCTGGCCTACATGGCAGATCGCGGACGCCTGGATCGCCTCTATCTGAAGGCGCACACCCAGGGCTTCGATGCGGCGCTCAAGGCGGCAAGGCGGGAAGACTGTTCGCTGGCGGCAATCGCGCGTGACTGTGATGTCGATGTGGAGCGTCTCGAGACTTTCTATTACTGGTTCGCGACCCAGTTGCATGTGGTGACGCTGTTCTCCCAGGGTGTGAACCAATCGACCAGCGGTACCGACAAGGGCAATGCGATCATCAATTGCCATCTGGCCGGGGGCAAGCTCGGGCTGCCGGGGGCGGGACCGTTCTCGATCACCGGACAGCCCAACGCGATGGGCGGCCGGGAAGTCGGTGGACTGGCCAATCAGCTGGCGGCACACATGGACTACGAGACGCCGGGCGCGCGGGAGCTGGTCGGTGAATTCTGGAACGCCCCGAATATCCCTCAGGGGCCGGGGCACAAGGCGGTCGAACTGTTCGCGGCGATCGAGCGTGGAGAGATACAGGCGCTATGGATCATGGCGACCAATCCGGCGGTCAGTCTGCCGGACAGTACGCGCGTACGTGCGGCGCTGGCGGCCTGTCCGCTGGTGATCGTCTCCGAGTGCATGGCGGACAGCGACACCCTGGCGTATGCCGATGTGGTGTTGCCGGCCAGCAGCTGGAGCGAGAAGGATGGCACCGTCACCAATTCCGAGCGCTGCATCTCGCGTCAGCGTGGGTTGCTCGCACCGCCGGGCGAGGCACGTCACGACTGGTGGCAGCTGGCGGAGGTCGGCAAGCGTATGGGGTACCAGGCGGCATTTGGCTACTCGGGGCCCCACGCGATCTTCCGTGAGCACGCCAGGTTGTCCGGCTTCCGCAACGTCGCGCCACGTCACAAGGCGGGCAGCAAGCCTCTGGCGGCTTCCTCGATCAGGCGGCTGTTCAACATCGCGCCGCTGGCCGAGCTGGATCGCGAGGGCTATGACGCGCTCAGACCGATTCAATGGCCGGTACGGCGTGGTGAGAAGGGGGAGCTCATCGGCACATTGCGGCTGTTCGAGGATGCCACCTTCAATACGCCCAATGGTCGCGCGCGGCTGGTGCCCGTGACCCCGCAATTGCCGCATCAGGCGCTGAGTGATGCGACACCGCTGCGCCTCAATACCGGTCGCATTCGTGATCAGTGGCACACCATGACACGGACTGCACGCAGCGCGCGCCTGATGAATCATCGCGCCGAACCCTTCGTGGAGCTTCACCCGCAGGATGCCGCGGCTCGCGGCCTGCAGGACGGGGCTCTGGCGCAGCTTGCAGGGCGTGATGAGCAGGGGAGCGTGCGTGGCGACTATCGTGCGCGTGTGCGTATCAGTCATGGCCAGCGTCAGGGTGAGGTGTTCATCCCCATGCACTGGAATGATCACTTCGCCAGTCACGGGCGCGCCGGGGCGTTGCTGGCCGGCCTGGTCGATCCTCTCTCCGGTCAGCCGGAATCCAAGCATGGCGCGGTCGATGTCATGCCATTGCCCTGTGAATGGCAGGCCACCTTGCTGATCGCCCCTGGCGTATGGGGTGGGCATGAAGATCTTGCAGGCGCGATGACAGAGCTCGAGGGATGCTATTGGGCGCGCATCCCGCAGGCGACATTGGTGCGCTGTCAGCTGGCAGGAGAAGGGCAGCCGGATTGGGCGCTCTGGTGTGAAAGGCATCTGAGTGTTCAGGCGGGGCTCTGGGCACAGGATGTGGCACAGGGAGGCATCAGTGCCGCAGGTTTTCGTGAGGGACGGCTGATCTGGTGGTTGAGGGTCACCGCTGGCGCGGCACGCTCCGACCGACAGCCCAACATTGCCTGGCTGGGGGAATGTTTCGCCTCTGACCAGCTTTCTGCACTTGAGCGTCGCAGTCTCCTCGCCGGACGCCTCTCTGGTCAGGCGGATGTCGGGACGATGGTATGCGCCTGCCATCAGGTCGGCGAACTCACGATTCGGCAGGCCATCCAGTCGGGTGACCGTTGCGTGGAAGCATTGGGGGCGCGATTGGCCTGCGGCACTCGCTGTGGCTCCTGCCTGCCTGAACTCAAACGTCTTGTGGAAGAGGAGCGATCCGATGAGCGGACTGATTCGTTGGAAATGGCGTGACCTGATGGCGTCGAGCATCAATTCAGCAACCCTCGGTATCTCCATGGCACGGCTGACGGAAGGCTTGCTGTCGCGTCGCGAGTGGCGTGCCATTGGCGGACAGGCACGATCACGGGCTGATGCCGGGGCCATCACGCCTGCCTGGCACGGGCTTCTTCCGGGACAGGTCGCGTTGGTCGGAGCCGGGCCGGGGGATCCGGATCTGATGACGCTCAAGGCCTGGAGAATGCTCAATGCAGCGGATGCTGTGGTCTATGATCGCCTGGTCGGTGACGAGATTCTGGCTCAGCTCCCGATGCACTGTGAGCGCTATTACGTCGGCAAGGCCTGCGGCAATCACAGCGTACCCCAGGACGAGATCGGCGCGCTGATGGTGCGTCTAGCCAAGGAGGGCATGCGTGTGGTCAGGCTCAAGGGCGGGGATCCCGGTATCTTCGGGCGCATGGGAGAAGAGCTGGCGGCACTTGATGAGGCTGGCATCACCCGTCATGTCGTTCCTGGCATCACCGCGGCCGCCGGTGCGGCAGCTTCGCTGGGCATGCCGCTCACCGACAGGGCTCATGCTCAGCGGCTGCGATTCGTGACCGCCCAGCTGTGCAGTCGGAATGACCAGCCCGAATGGCAGCAGCTGGCACGCCGGGATGAAACGTTGCTCTTCTATATGGGGCTGAATCGCCTCGACACCATCTGTGATGAGCTGCAGCGCCATGGTCTGCCGTCAGACTGGCCGATGATGCTGGTGGCCAATGCGAGCCTCCCCGAGCAGCAGGCCTTGCACGGCACCCTGGGTGACATGGTGGCTCGTCTGGCAGAACGCCCGCTGCCGACACCCTGCCTGATCATCGTGGGCAGCGTATGCGAGATGGCAGCGGGGCGAGACCTCGTGATGGCTGCGGCCATGGCACATTCCTCAGAGCGCGAAGCGCGTGTCGCCTGACAAGATCAGCCGCGCCGAGGCGGCTGCAAGGTGGCCAGTCTTGTCACGGGGTCAGAAGGGGAGTCGTCCTGGAGGGCATGTGGATGAATCTTTTATCCACAGGGCCTTGAAATCAGGCCGGTGAATGCGTAAAGTACGCATCCGCTGCCGGCGACGCATGGCGTTACCAGCGGTGAAAGAGGTTTGCAGGTGATTGTTTTATTTGATGTTTGTGAAGTCCGCTTCCAAATCATCGATTGACAATCCCGGGCGATTCGCTAGAATACGCCGCACTCCTTACGGAACAGGTGATCGGGCAACGCTCCTCACCGCTGGATGATGCTTAGAGGCAGTCGATTGACTCATCATCAAGTGCTTGACTTCTCAAGCGTTCCGGATAGAATATGCCTCCTCGCTTAACAGCGACGCTCTTTAAAAATTTGATCAGGTAATTCGTGTGAGCGCTTGCCGATGAGTGGTGACAAGGT
>NZ_BLWK01000008.1:0-130525 GCF_013374075.1 Cobetia sp. 5-25-4-2
CCTTGCGCCTCCTGAAGGGCCCTTGAAGACTACAAGGTTGATAGGCTGGGTGTGGAAGCACAGCAATGTGTTGAGCTAACCAGTACTAATTGCCCGTGAGGCTTGACCATATAACACCCAAGGGGTTTGCCCAGGCAAACCGCCGGGATTGCGACAGGATCGAGACATATCGGTCAGCATGATTCATATTGCGAGTCGCGAGGCCACAAGCCTCGAGACTCAGGCATCGCAAGATGCCACCGTTTCGCCTGACGACCATAGCGAGCGTGAACCACCCGATCCCATGCCGAACTCGGAAGTGAAACCGCTTAGCGCCGATGGTAGTGTGGAGTTTCTCCATGTGAGAGTAGGTCATCGTCAGGCACTTATCCCGAACCGCCCCTGTAGCCTTGCTGCAGGGGCGGTTCTCTTTGTGAGTGAGAAAAGTCGTGCTCTCAGAAGGTTGTGCGAGAGAGGGCCATGGATAAGCGAAGCCCGCTGAAACATTGACTCAAGAAGCCGCTATCATTTTCGTGATAGCGGCTTTCTTGTTTATTGATCAGTACGGAGGGTGAAGTACGGCAGTACTCTGCTGATGATCAGTCTCATGGGCAGGCATTCCACGTTCTCGGGGGATATTCTCTCTACTGCAGAACCTGATCGATGATTGCGATGTCATTGAATACCACGCACGGGACTATTCGTGAACGCGCGCAAGGAGGCGGCATGTCGAAATACTTTTCATTTATCCCATCAAGGTCATTGCTGGCAGCGTTGATGGTGCTCTTGATAGGTCTGACGGCTTCAGGAGCAGCATCTGCTGGTGAGCGTGAAGAGAAGATAAAACGTTGCCAGTTCATCAAGAACAAGATCGAATATTATACCGCCATGCGTCGTGGCGGTGGGTCTTCAGGCCAGATGCGTAGTTGGCAGTCTCAGCGCAATGACTACAAGCAGCGTTATCGGGACGAGAACTGTACGCGGGTCCGAACGGCACTGAAGTGATCTGCATCTCGTGGCAATGGCGGTGGTTGCAGCACGACCCCTTGGCTGCAAGTCAGAACAAACGATGCCCCTCAAGAGTGCTTCTCAAGAGGGGCATCGTCGTTCCATCGATCGTTCAGGAGCGTTGGCGCAGGCGCGTCAGCCCTTCCTGAGCGCTGGACGCGACCAATTCGCCATGGCGATTGTAGAGGCTGCCGCGCGAGAAGCTGCGAGCACCGCCTGCCCATGGGCTATCCATCTCGTACAGCAACCAGTCGTTGACGCGAACATCCTGGTGGAACCAGAGTGAGTGATCCAGGCTGGCCATCTGCAGCTCCGGGGAGCCGAAGCGTACACCGTGTCCTCCCAGCGCAGTGGCCAGCAGGTTGAAGTCGGAGCTGTAGGTCAGGAGATAACGGTGCAGAGCATCATCTTCCGGCAGCTCGCCTGAAAGACGGAACCAGAGGCGCTGACGGGGTGGCGCTGATGACGCGCCCTCGCTTGTCGTAGCCGGGGCCTTCATGCGCAGGAACTCGATGGGATGGCCCTCGTAACGCTCGATGCGTGCCCCCTGTTCGATCAACTGCTCAGGGGATTCGATATCGGGCATGGCGAGCTGATGCGTGAAGCCCTCTTCCTTGCCATGGAAGGAGGCGCTGCAGAAGAAGATGGTCTTGCCGTTCTGGATGGCGCTGATGCGTCGGGTCGTGAAGCTGCCGCCATCACGTACGCCATCGACCTGGTAGACGACTGGCTTGTGAGCATCCCCCGGGCGAAGAAAGTAGCCATGCAGCGAATGCACCTTCCGTTCCGAGGGGACGGTGCGTGTCGCGGCGGACAACGCTTGGCCAAGTACCTGCCCCCCGAACAGTTGTGGAAAGCCGAGATCCTGGCTGTGACCCCGGAAGAGATTCTCTTCCAGAGTTTCCAGCCCCAGCAAGGTGACGAGTGATTCAAGCGGTGTCGGTGAAGCGTCGGTCATCGTCCCATCCTTCAGGAAAAAGAGTCACGGCAAGCGGCTTTGATACGAGCAAATGAGCGGGTTGGCATTAGTCGGTATCATGTCGCTTGCGCCAATGACATCAGGATACCGGAGAATGACGGTGAGCGACGAGAGCGTGAGGTCTGAGGCGGCGATGCCTCGCAAGGATCAGTACTACATGCACCGCGCCCTGGATCAGGCGCGGCTGGCATTGGAGGCCGGAGAGGTGCCGGTGGGGGCCGTCGTGGTGAACCCACAGGGGGAGATCATCGGGAGCGGGTTCAATGCCCCGGTGGGGACTCCGGATCCGACGGCACACGCCGAGATTCAGGCACTGCGTTCAGCAGCGGCCCGGCTTGGCAACTATCGGCTTGATGACTGCACGCTCTATGTCACCCTCGAGCCCTGCATGATGTGCAGTGGCGCCCTGATCCATGCCCGTGTGGCGCGCGTGGTATATGGTGCCGCTGAGCCGAAGACGGGGATGGTGGAGTCTCGGGCCAACCTCTTCGTGCAGCCGTGGCATAACCATCAGGTACAGATAGAAGGTGGGGTGCTGGCTGCCCAGGCGAAACGCCTGCTCAAGCAGTTCTTCGCCGAGCGGCGCGCTGCCGCGTTGCCAACCGATGCGTCACCCTGACTCGGCGCCTGCCATGACCCTGCGATGAAGCCGGTGCTTCAAGGGAGAATGAGGCTTCAGGCGGCGACCTGGACCTGATTGCGCCCACTGGACTTGGCGCGATACAGCGCCTCATCCGCAGCCTGAAGCAGTGCTTCCAGTCGCAGAGGCGCTCTGGCCACGCAGGCCATGCCAACCGAGACGGTGACGACACTGTCCGTGGCAGGCTGGGGGAGACCTGCCGCCTGTACGGCACGACGCAGCTCTTCCGCGAGCGTCCGGCCGACAGCACGAGGGCATTCGGGGATGCAGACGACGAATTCCTCGCCGCCGAAACGTGCCAGAATCCCTCCCGCTGCCTCGACAGGCGCTCGCGATACCGAGGCTATCTTCTGCAGATAGCGATCGCCCTCGAGGTGCCCCAGCTTGTCGTTGATCGATTTGAAGAAATCGATGTCCAGTATCATCACCGTCAGTGGCATCTGGCCATTGAAGGTCTGCACCTGCTCGAGGAAATAACGGCGATTGGGGAGCTGGGTCAGCTCATCATGACGTGCCAGCCATTGTATCTCGTTCTGCAGTCGCTCTCGGCGCGTCATCTCTTCCTTCAGGGCATCGTTGGCTTGCTTGACGATGCCATGCTCCTGGGAGACGCGGCGGTACATGTAGACCACCAGGAAGAGCAGATACGAGAGCATGATGCCGGTCAGGAGCGTGACTTCTGGCAGGCGGCCACGGCTTGCTGCGAGGTAATGCTGCGTCGGCTGCAAGCCCAGCGTCAGGTCCGTGGCGGGAAGTTCGATGGGGATTCGATGCCCCCAGGGAGCAAGACGGCTTTCTGGGCCTACATGAATGTAGACATTGCTGCGTTCTGACAACGTGATGGCAAAGGCATCATTGCGGGCGGCATCCAGTGCCTGGTCCAGCAGCGGTGCCAGATCTACCACCATGGCGATGGCGCCGAGGATGTCGCCATCACGCGGATTGCGTACAGGCAGGTAGGACACCATGCCCTTGCCGCCCTGCAGGAGATCGATGATGCCGGTGTGGCCTTCAATGCCCAGCTCCAGCGGATTGCGCAGGGGGGTATCTGGCTGGGCATCAAATAGCCTCACGCCCAGCAGATCATGGTTGCCGCCCTTGTCGGGGAATACCAGAGTCACCACGCTGTCGGGATCAATGAAGGCGATATTCTGGAAGTAATTGAAATCATTGTAATAATTTCGTGCCAGACGTTGCCATTCACCCCGTGAAGGTGTCTGCCCCATCAGGCTCCAGAAGCCGGCGAAGCGCCGCATGGCATTGAGTTGATCATCGATCTCGCGTGACAGCTGTGTCGCGATCTTGTCGCCCAGTACATAGGTCGCCTGGTTGATGCGGTTGTTCTCATCCTTTGTCTGCTGTTGCCACGCCAGAAGACAGACGAGCGTGATGGAGGCAGAGATGGCCAGGGGCAGCACGTTGCGTCGCCACATGCGAGTGAGCGCTGGCAGCAGATCCAGCCATTGTGCAGCCAGAAGCAATCCCAGGAAGGCAAGCAGCGTGGTTCGCTCCACCCCTACCAGTGGCATGCTGGCCACGGAGAGACTCGGGTCGGCGATGATGGCGAAGATCAGTATGAGAGTCGTCTGCGCCAGCTGTATCGTGGCGCCGAAGCCCAGGCGCATCCGCAAGAGAGAACAGCAGTTGAGCCCCAGGCATGCCAGCAGAATCAGAATCGGAGGGCGAATGTTGGCGACATGCCAGTCACCGGGCAGGGCGGTCAGCAACGCGCCCCAATGATCGACACCGACCCAGCTTTCCGGCAAGAGAAAGGTGCAGGTAAGCACCAGGTTGATGAGCAGGGACATGCCGAGAAACAGTGGACTGAGGAACAGGTTTCGCCAGTGCCACGCAGTCTGCCCTGCCGCCTGCAATGTCAGCATGATCAACAGCAGTGCATTGGCTTCGTGGCCGGCGCGAGGCCAGAGGCCCAGCAAGGCGACGCCGAAGGCAAGCAGGCCAAGCAACATCAAGATGAATCTGCGTGTCATTCCCTGTCCTTAGAAGCTCCTGATGCACCACGCCCCGTGCGCGCTTTTCTCGCCTGTCACGAGTCGCCGACAGGTTTCCCACTACCTTGTTCATGGATCACAGGATCGGGGGGACGGTATCGAAGGGATTGTTGTCCCCTTCATCATCGGTTATCTGGCGCTCATTCAGCTGATAGAACTGCTGCTGACTGCGGTAAACATAGTTGAGTATTTCATAATACCGCCGGATGTTGCGTACATAGATGACAGGCTCACCACCGCGGGCATAGCCATAACGTACCTGTTGATACCATTGGCGTTTCTGCAGCAGAGGCAGCGCCTCGCGCACATCCTTCCAGTGGTCGGGGTTGCCACCCTTCATGCGCACGATGCGCCTGGCATCCAGCAGGTGCCCGAGACCGACATTGTAGGCTGCCAATGTCATCCAGGTCCGGTCCGGCTCCTGAATTCCTTCGGGAAGACGTCCCTTTATACTCACAAGATAGCGTGACCCGCCATCGATACTCTGGACGGGGTCCAAACGATTGGCCACGTTCATCTCGCGGGCGGTGGCGTTGGTCAGCATCATCAGCCCACGTACCCCGGTAGGTGACGTCGCTTTCGGTTGCCAATGGGATTCCTGGTACCCCACCGCCGCCAGCAGTTTCCAATCGATGCCGGTATCGCGAGCGGCTTGCTTGAAGGTATCGATGTAGCGCGGGAGCCGCTCTCGTGCCTGGCGGATGAAGGTACGAGCGCCCACATATTCCAGATAGTCATCATGCCCGAAGTACTGGTCGACCAGCTGGTCCAGGGTGCCATCCTCGCTGCGTGTCTCGAGAAAATCGTTGGCAGCGCTCAGCAAGGAGATATCTCCCTGCGCCGGGAAGGCCCAGGCCAGAGTCAATGGGTCCCCCACGGTGAAACCGTTCTCCACATTGGGGAAGAACAGCCGATTGAGCTTGAACTGGTGGGCGTAGACGACCGCCACGTCCAGGCTGTCTTCCTCGATGCGCTGCAGGAGGTCGGCCACCTCGAGTTCGCCGGTTTCCTTCCAGCTGAGCTCGGGAAGCTGCTGTTGAAGCTCATGCAGAATCAGGCTGGTACCGGCTCCCTTGATGACGCCGATCCGCTTGCCGACCAGATCTTCAAGCTCTCTGGGCGGTTGCATTCCGCGTCGATAGACCACCATCGCCTGCAGTTCGAGAATCGGTCGAGTGAAGCGCAGCCCCTGCTCTGACAGGTCAAGAGGGAGGGTGGCGGCGGCAAAATCGGCCTGATCATCACGCACGCTTCGGGTGAGGGATTCGATATTGTGTTCTGCATCCATCGACAGGCTGACGCCGAGGTAGTCGGCAAAGTCTCGCGCCAGCTCATACTCGAAACCGGTGGGGCCCTGACGGCCACGGTAGTAGGTGGTCGGGCTGTTGCGAGTCACCACCTGAAGGAAGTCGCGCGTGCGAACATCGTCAAGCCGGGAGGGCGGGGCGATCAGGGTCTTTTCCGGCAACAGCAGGGCCAGCGCCATCACCACGAGCGCAAGCCACCGGCGCGAATGGCGCAGCAGTGCTTGCAGGGGCGTGATGAGGGAGGAAAGCGAGGTCTTGAGCATGCGTCAGCATCATTCACGGCAGGGGTTTCACCATACCGACAGCGCTTCACACTGTCATCCAACGCATGTGACTGTCGGGCTTCGTTCACGGGCGGCTTTCACGTATGATATGCGCTTGCTGCCGCCGCTCGGCGGTTGTCCGTTCACGCTGCTTCAGAGGCTTTCCCTGACCATGCTCGAACTGCGAGGCGCGCCTGCCCTTTCCGCCTTCCGTCACTCCCGTCTACTGGCTGCATTGCGCGAGCTGGTGCCGGAGGTGGAATCCCTTCATGCCGAGTACCTGCATCTGGCCGAGGTCGATGGTGAACTGAGCAGTACCGACCGGACCACGCTCGAGCGTCTGCTGGACTACGGCCCCAGTCGCGACGAGAGTTCTCCCGAAGGTCATCTCTTCCTCGTCGTTCCCCGCCTCGGCACGCTGTCGCCCTGGTCTTCCAAGGCCACCGACATCGCTGCCAACTGTGGTCTCCCGCAAGTCCGCCGCCTCGAACGTGGCATCGCCTATCGCATCAAGCTCGACGCCCCTCTGAGCGAAGAACTCTTCGCCACGCTGTCTTCCCGCCTGCACGACCGCATGACCGAAACGGTGCTGACGCGTACTCAGGACGCGGCGCGCCTCTTCCAGCATCAGGCCCCGGCAAAGCTTGCCCATGTCGACATCCTCGGCGGTGGTCGTGACGCACTGGTGCAGGCCAATGGCTCTCTGGGCCTGGCACTGGCGGATGACGAGATCGATTATCTGGTCGAGTCCTTCAAGACTCTGGGCCGCAATCCTGCCGACATCGAACTGATGATGTTCGCCCAGGCGAACTCCGAGCATTGCCGCCACAAGATCTTCAATGCGGACTGGACCATCGACGGCGAAGCGCAGTCGCACTCGCTGTTCAAGATGATCAAGAACACCTACCAGCATCATCCGGATGGCGTGCTGTCCGCCTACAGTGACAATGCCGCCGTCATGGCAGGCCCGACCGCCGGGCGTTACTTCCCGACAGGCGAAGGCCACATCTATACCTATCATCAGGAACCGATCAACATCCTGATGAAGGTCGAGACTCACAACCACCCGACCGCCATCGCCCCCTATCCGGGCGCCGCGACCGGTGCCGGTGGCGAGATTCGTGATGAAGGCGCGACCGGTGTCGGCTCCAAGCCGAAAGCGGGTCTGACCGGCTTCAGCGTCTCCAACCTGCGTATCCCGGGCTTCGAACAGCCGTGGGAGCACGACTACGGCAAGCCGGAGCGCATCAAGACCGCCTACGACATCATGCTCGAAGGTCCGATCGGGGGCGCTGCCTTCAACAACGAATTCGGCCGCCCCAACCTCAACGGCTACTTCCGTACGTATGAGCAGGATGCCTTCGGCGCCGGTGGTATCGAGCGTCGCGGCTATCACAAGCCGATCATGCTGGCGGGCGGCTACGGCAACATCCGCAGCCAGCACGTCGAGAAGGGCGACATTCCGGTCGGTGCCAAGCTGATCGTGATGGGTGGCCCGGCGATGCTGATCGGTCTGGGTGGCGGTGCCGCCTCTTCCATGGCCTCCGGCAGCTCCAGCGAAGACCTCGACTTCGCCTCCGTGCAGCGTGACAACGCCGAGATGGAGCGTCGCGTGCAGGAAGTCATCGATCGCTGCTGGGCGCTGGATGACAAGAACCCGATCTGCTTCATCCACGATGTCGGCGCGGGCGGTCTGTCCAACGCACTGCCGGAGCTGGTCAAGGATGGCGGTCGCGGTGGTCTGTTCGACCTGCGCGCCGTGCCGAGCGCCGAATCCGGCATGAGCCCGCTGGAAATCTGGTGCAACGAATCCCAAGAGCGCTACGTGCTGGCGGTGGCGCCGGAGAATCTGGCCACCTTCGAAGCGCTGTGCGAGCGTGAGCGCTGCCTCTACGCCGTGGTCGGGGAAGCACTGGAAGAGCACGAGCTGATCGTCAAGGATGGTCACTTCGATACGCGTCCGGTCGACCTGCCGATGGACGTGCTGTTCGGCAAGCCGCCCAAGATGTCACGCAGCTTCGAACGTCAGGCGCTGGAACTGCCGGCACTGGCACTGGACAACCTCGACCCGCGTGAAGCGATGACCCGTGTGCTGCAGCTGCCCACCGTCGCCTCCAAGAAATTCCTGATCACCATCGGTGACCGCTCGATCACCGGCATGGTCGCGCGTGACCAGATGGTCGGTCCGTGGCAGGTGCCGGTGGCGGATTGCGCCGTCACCACCAGCTCCCTCGACAGCCACGTCGGTGAAGCGATGGCGATGGGCGAGCGCACGCCGGTCGCGCTGATCTCGCCGGCCGCCTCCGCGCGTCTGGCCGTGGCCGAGGTGATCACCAACCTCGCCGCCGCGCCGATCGCCAAGCTGTCTGACATCAAGCTCTCCGCCAACTGGATGAGCGCTGCCGATCACACCGGCGAGAATCAGGCGCTGTTTGATGCCGTCCACGCCGTCGGCATGGAACTGTGCCCGGCGCTGGATCTGACCATTCCGGTCGGCAAGGACTCGATGTCCATGCGTACCGCCTGGCAGGACGAGAACGGCGAAGACAAGTCGATCACCGCGCCGCTGTCGCTGGTGATGACAGGCTTCGCGCCGGTCACCGACGCCATGCGTACCCTCACGCCGCAGCTGCGTCGCACGCTGAATGGCGAGGCCGTGGAGACGGACCTGATCCTGATCGATCTCGGCCATGGCGCTCACCGTCTCGGTGGCTCCGCGCTGGCGCAGGTCTATGGACAGGTCGGCAATGACGCGCCGGATCTTGCCAAGCCGGAAGACCTCAAGCACTTCTTCGAGGCCATCCAGCGCTTCAATGTCGAAGGCAAGCTGCTGGCCTATCACGACCGCAGCGACGGTGGCCTGTTGACCACCCTGATGGAAATGTCCTTCGCGGGGCGTGTCGGTCTCGACATCTCCCTCGACTGGACCGCCGCCGAGCCGGGTCAGGCCACCGGCGCGCTGTTCGCGGAAGAGCTGGGTGCCGTGGTGCAGGTGCGTCGCGAGCACACCGAGTCCATTCTCGCCGAGCTCAAGGCCGTGGGTCTCGAGCACAGTGGCGTGATCGCCACGCCGCGTCATGATGAGCAGATCAACATCACGCTGCTGGGCCAGAACCTGCTCTCCACCACGCGTGCCAGTGCCGAGCGTCTGTGGGCCGAGACCAGCTATCGCATGCAGGCCGCGCGTGACAACGCCGATTGCGCCAAGAGCGAATTCGAGTCCATCAACGACGTGCGTGATCCGGGTCTCTCCGTCCAGGCCACCTTCGACGTCAACGAGGACATCGCGGCGCCGTACCTGAACACCGGTGCACGTCCGCGCATGGCGATCCTGCGTGAGCAGGGCGTCAATGGTCAGCTCGAGATGGCGGCAAGCTTCGACCGCGCCGGCTTCGAGGCGGTGGACGTCCACATGAGCGACATCCTTGAAGGACGTGTCGATCTGGACACCATGCGGGGTCTGGTCGCCTGTGGCGGCTTCTCCTACGGTGACGTGCTGGGCGCCGGCGGCGGCTGGGCCAAGTCGGTGCTGTTCAATGCGCGTGCGCGTGAACAGTTCGAGCGCTTCTTCCAGCGTGACGACAGCTTCGCGCTGGGCGTCTGCAACGGTTGCCAGATGCTCTCCCAGCTCAAGGAGCTGATCCCGGGTGCCGAGGCCTGGCCGCGCTTCGTGCGCAACGAGTCCGAGCAGTTCGAGGCGCGTGTCGCGATGGTCGAGGTCGAGAAGAGTGCCTCGCTGTTCCTCGATGGCATGGAAGGCTCGCGCCTGCCGATCGCCATCGCGCATGGTGAAGGGCGTGCCGAGTTCCGCGACAGCGCTCACCTGCGCAAGATGCAGAGCAGCGGCCAGGTGGCACTGCGCTACGTCGACAACTACGGCCAGACCACCACGCGTTATCCGGCCAACCCGAACGGCTCGCCGTCCGGTATCACTGGTCTCACCACCAACGACGGGCGCGTCACCATCATGATGCCGCACCCGGAGCGTGTGGCGCGCGCCGTCACCAACTCCTGGCGTCCGGATGACTGGGAGCAGGATGGCGCCTGGTTGCGCATGTTCCGCAATGCACGTCGTTGGGTCGATTGATCCCGCGAGAGCGCGCAATGCACAGGTGATGATTGCCTGACCGACGCCCCCATGGTGAACGCCATGGGGGCGTCTTGCGTTCTGACTGACGCGCGAGCCGATTGGCTGGCGGCATCTGGCTCCCTCAACGTGGCGTTCCACGTCGGGAGCTGGGTGTCGGACGCCGGGTGGCTTAAGGTGGGGGATGCCTCGAGGTCTGGGGCACGAATCCCTGCCTGACACATTACAAGGATGTCGTGATGAAGCTGAAATGGTCGCTGTTGCCGCGTTATTCCGTCTTTCTGCTCTGTGTGCTGGGGGCTCTCGTCTGTCTGCTTCTGACGATGCAGACCCCCTGGGTGTGGCCGCTGGCCGTGATCTTTCTGCTGTTGGTCGCCGTCGGCATCAACGACATGCGGCAGTCGGATTACGCCGTGCGGCGCAACTACCCGGTGATCGGCAACATGCGCTATCTGTTCAAGGCGCTGCGCCCGGAGATGCGTCAGTACCTGTTCGAGTCGGATACCGACCAGCTACCGTTCTCCCACAAGCAACGTGAGCTGGTCTATGCCCGCGGACGCCAGCGCAATTCCTCGCAGCCCTTCGGTACCTTGCTGGATGTCTACTCCGACAGTTACGAATTCATCGGACACTCGATGCAGACCTCCGAAGTGCCTGACTTTCGTGACTTCCGTCTGACGATCGGCAATACGCAGTGTGCGCAGCCCTACAGTGCCTCGCTGTTCAACATCTCGGCGATGAGTTTCGGTTCGCTGAGTGGCAATGCCATCCGTGCGCTCAACAAGGGCGCGATGCTGGGAGGATTCGCGCACGATACCGGCGAGGGCAGCATCAGCCCCTACCATCGGGAATTCGCCGGCGATCTGATCTGGGAGCTGGGCAGTGGCTATTTCGGCTGCCGCACCGAGCAGGGGGGCTTCGATGCCGAGAAGTTCGCCCGTCAGGCGGCCAGCGAGCAAGTGAAGATGATCGAGATAAAGCTGAGCCAGGGAGCCAAGCCGGGGCATGGCGGTGTGCTGCCAGCCAGCAAGATCAGCCGCGAGATCGCCGAGACGCGTGACATTCCGATGGGCGAGGACTGCATCTCGCCGGCCAGTCACAGCGCCTTCAGTACCCCTGTCGAGTTGCTGGAGTTCATCCAGCGGCTGAGAGAGCTGTCCGGTGGCAAGCCGGTCGGGTTCAAGATGTGTCTGGGCCAGCCCTGGGAGTTCATGGCCATCGTCAAGGCAATGCGCGAAACGGGAATCGTGCCGGACTTCATCGTGGTGGATGGCAGCGAGGGCGGCACCGGAGCCGCGCCGACGGAATTCACCGATCACCTCGGGACACCGCTGCGCGAAGGGCTGCTGTTCGTCCACAACACCCTGGTGGGCGCGGGGCTGCGTGATGACGTGCGCATCGGCGCCAGTGGCAAGATCATCAGTGCCTTCGATATCGCCTGCGTGCTGGCCTTGGGGGCGGATTGGGTCAATGCCGCGCGCGGTTACATGTTCGCCCTGGGCTGCATCCAGTCGCTGAGCTGTCATACCAACAAGTGTCCGACGGGCATCGCCACCCAGGATGATTTGCGACAGAAGTCGCTGGTAGTGGAAGACAAGGCCGAGCAGGTCCGGCACTTCCATCACAACACCCTGCATGCGCTGGCGGAAATCATCGCGGCCTCGGGGCTCTCGACCCCGTGGCAGATCACTCCGGACCATCTCGTGCATCGTGTGTCGGAGAATGAGGTGCGTCTTTTCTCGCACCTGCACCCCTTCCTGACGCCCGGCGCCTTGCTCAAGGAAGCGGATGATTTCCCCTTCTATCGCCGCGTGTGGGAGATGGCTCAGGCGGACAGCTTCCAGTCACGCTCGCTGGCAGACGTCTCGGGTGCCAAGCGCGAATAGACGTCATGCAAGAGGGTGCCTTGCGATGTCGATTGGCCGGGTGTGGACCCTCTGCGACCAAACGACCGTTTCATGATGGCGTGCGGACAGCCACACTGGACCTCGAGATTGCGCTATCTGTCAGGTGTCTCGCAGATACCTCATGTCGACATGGGCATTGGCTGCCCGTCGTGTCTCGTGAGCAATCGCTGACCGCCGTTTCATTCGCCGTTCGAGGGAGCCGCCATGAGTGATGCCGCAAAGTGCCCGTCCGCACGCCGCGTGACAGTGATGATCAATGAGCATGTCGCCGATGTGCGCCTCAATCGACCCGACAAGCACAATGGACTCGACTGGGCGATGATCGATGCCATCCTCGGTGCCCAGGCAGAGTTGCGGGCACGTGCCGAGGAGGGAGGGCTGCGAGCCATCGTGCTATCCGGAGAAGGCGCCAGTTTCTGCGCGGGGCTCGACATGGCCGCCATCATGGGGGAGGCCGCGCGGGTGCCGCAGTTGCTCGTCGCGGGGGCCAATGGCTGCACGCCTGAGCGCAATACCGTTCAGCAGCTGGCACTGGGCTGGCGGGATGCCGGCGTACCGGTGATCGCGGCCCTGCAGGGCAATGTCTTCGGGGGCGGGCTGCAGATCGCGCTGGGAGCGGATGTCCGGCTGTGTGATCCGGATGCGCGCCTGGCGGTGCTCGAGATTGACTGGGGCATCATTCCTGACATGGGCATCAGCGTCACGGCACGTGGAGTGCGTCCTGACTGGTTGCATGAACTGAGCTGGAGCGGCCGCAAGGTTGCCGCCCGCGAGGCCCAGGAAGCCGGGCTCGTGACGCGCCTGGTCTCCAATCCGCGGGAAGAGGCACTGGCGCTCGCGCGGGAGATCGCGACACGTTCTCCCAGGGCGATTCGCTGCATCACCCGGCTGTATGCCGAGGCGCTGGCGGCACCGGAGGGCGAGGCACTTGCCCTGGAGGCCAGGCTGCAATCCGACTTGCTCGGCCAGCCAGAGCACATGGAATGTGTTGGCGCCAGGCTTGAAGGCCGCACGCCGCGCTTCTGAGCGCACCTGACCTTCATTCGGGTTATCCACACCCGGTCGCTTTACCGCCGGGGGGCGGGATCAGGATAATGGGTCTTCTGCAGGTGGATGGCTGCCTCACCCCTCATGGGCGGCCATTGCCCCTCAACCTGTGCCCCTTTTCCGTGACCCGGCGAGCTCTCATGTCTGCACCACTCTTTCTGATCATGCCGCTGCCCATGGCCGGCCCACGTGTCCTTGCAGGGAACAGCCGGCATGTTTGAGCTACGTCCCTATCAGCAGGAAGCCGTCCGGCGCACCGTGGAGCATTTCCGCAAGAGTGACGAGGCGGCGGTGGTCGTGCTACCCACCGGTAGCGGCAAGTCACTGGTGATCGCGGAGCTTGCGCGTATCGCGCGCGGGCGCGTGCTGGTGCTGGCGCATGTGCGCGAGCTGGTCGAGCAGAATCACGCCAAGTACGAATCCTATGGCAAGGAGGCCGACATCTTCAGTGCCGGCCTCAAGCGCAAGCAGGCCGCGCGTCAGGTGGTGTTCGGCTCGGTGCAGTCGGTGGTGCGCAATCTCGCGGCCTTCACGCCGGGTGAGCAGACAGGTGCGTTCACGCTGCTGGTGATCGACGAGTGTCACCGGGTCTCGCTGGAGAAGGACGCCAGCTATCGCAAGGTCATCCATCATCTACGTGAGCAAAATCCACGCCTCAAGGTGCTGGGGCTGACGGCGACGCCGTATCGCCTCGGGCAGGGCTTCATCTTCCATCGTCATTATCACGGCATGGTGCGCGGTGATGACGACTGCTTCTTCCGTGACTGCGTGTTCGAGCAACCGTTGCGCCTGATGGTACGCCAGGGCTTTCTGAGCGAGCCGCGGCGTGTCGATGTCGCCGTGGCGCGCTATGACTTCTCGCAGCTGGCACCGGGGATCGGCGGCAGCTTCCAGGAAGCCGAGCTCAACGAGGTGGTGCAGGGCTCACGCGCGACGCCAGGCATCGTGCTGGATATCGTCGCCCAGGCACGCGAGCGACGTGGGGTGATGGTGTTCTGCTCCACCGTCGAGCATGCCGAGGAGGTCACGGGACTCCTGCCCGAGGGTGAGGCGGCGTTGATCACCGGTGAGACGCCCGGCGATGAGCGCGAGCGCCTGATCCATGCATTCAAGGCGCAGCAGCTCAAGTATCTGGTCAACGTGGCGGTGCTCACCACCGGCTTCGATGCCCCGCACGTGGACCTGATCGCCATCCTGCGGCCCACCGAATCCGTCAGTCTCTATCAGCAGATCGTCGGGCGTGGGCTGCGCCTGAGTCCCGGCAAGACGGACTGCCTGATTCTCGATTACGCCGGCAACCCCTGGGATCTCTACGCGCCGGAAGTCGCTACCCCCAAACCGGCAGGGGATACCGAGATCGTGCAGGTCGAGTGTCCCGTGTGCGGCAATGCCAATCTGTTCTGGGGGCGCAAGGATGGGGAGCTGGTGGTGGAGCACTTCGGGCGGCGTTGTCAGGGGCTGGTGGAGTCGCCCGACGGCGAGGGCAAGCCGCTGGTGCAGTGTGATTTCCGCTATCGCGCCAAGGCCTGTCCGCAGTGTGGCGAGGCCAATGACATCGCCGCGCGCCATTGTCACGCCTGTCAGGCGCGGCTGGTGGACCCGGATGACAAGCTGCGCGATGCGCTCAAGCTGCGTGATGCACGGGTGCTGCGCGTCAGTGGCTGGCAGCTGGAGGAGACGCGCAACGGGCGCGGTCTGCCACGCTTGAAGGTGACCTATTACGACGAGGATGGCACCGATCTGTCCGAGTGGTTCGCGCTCGAGACGTCCGCTCAGCGCCATGCCTTTCGCCTGAGCTTTCTCGCCCGGCACCTGCGGGCGCCGGGCAGTGACTGGGCGCCGAAGGACATCGCCGAGGTATTGGCCGGCGAGGAGCGCCTCAAGGCCCCTGACTTCGTCATCGGGCGCAAGAGCGGCCGCTACTGGCAGATTCGTGACAAGCTGTTCGATTACGCCGGGCGCTATCGCACCGGCATCGCGGCGGGGTGAGTCGTCTGCGTGACGCAGAGCATGACGCCCCCCGTACGAGACACGACGTCACGGGGATGCTGATCGGGGGCCGGGATTGTTAGACTGGCCGCTTCATACGTTTCAGGGAGAACTCACAAGGTGAGTGCCACCGATACCTCGGCCAGGCTGGTGTCCGGCTTACGCCCCAGCGGACACCTGACGCTCGGACACTATCATGCCGTGATCCGACGCTGGACCGAGCTGCAGTACCACCACGATGCCTATTTTCTGATCGCCGACTGGAACGCGCTGGCGGTCAGTGGGCATGCGCCCCATGAAATCGAGCAGTACAGCTGGGCCATGGTCATCGATTGCCTTGCCTGTGGGATCAACCCCAAGGTCGCCACCCTGTTCATCCAGTCGTGGGTGCCGGAGCTGACCGACGTGCACATGATCCTGTCCAGCGTGACGCCCAAGGCATGGCTGGAGCGTCTGCCCAGCTATCGTGAGATGGTGGCGGGACTCGGTGAGCAGCAGGGGGCCAGTTTCGCGATGTTGGGTGCCCCTCTGATGCAGGCGGCCGACATCCTGGCGCTGCGGGGCGAGGTCGTGCCCGCCGGACCGGAACAGCGCGCGCACATCGAGTTCACCCGCGAGGTGGCGAGGCGCTTCAACCATCGTTATGGACGCGACGCCGGCTTCGAGGAGCAGGCGGAGCGGGCCATCGCGCGACTCGGCAAGAAGAGTGGTCGCCTGTATCGCGAATGGCTGAGTGACTATCAGGAAGAGGGGGATCTCGAGGCCTTCGAGCGCGCGCGTGGACTGCTGGCCGAGACCAGCAAGCTCAACCGCAATCAGCAGGAGCGCCTGCTCGGCTATCTGGAAGGCGGCGGGCGGCGCATCCTCGGTGAGCCGGAACACTGGCAGGGGGACAGCCAGCCGCTGCTGGGCATGGAACTCAAGACCCGGTTGTCGTCGCATGAGGAGGCCATCTTCCTGCGCAGTGGGCGTGCCGAGATAGGCGCCAGCGTGCGCGAGATGCCCACCGACCCCGCGCGGGTGCGGCGCAGTGATCCGGGCGACCCTGAACGTTGCCCGCTGTGGAGTCTGCATGAAAGCTTCACTCCCGAAGCGGACCGCAAGTGGGCGGCCGCAGGCTGTCGTGAGGCCAGTATCGGCTGCCTGGACTGCAAGGGCTGTCTGGTCGAGCATATCGATGCCACCCTGACGCCGATCCGCGATCGCGCCGAGGCGCTGGAAGGCGAGCATGGCAAGGTACGTACCATGATGACCGAGGGTGCCGAGCGTGCCCGGGACACCGTTCGCGATACTCTGGATGAGCTGCGACGCGTGATCGGCCTCACCTATCGGTGATCCGTCTTGCGCAGGACGTCGCGAATCCGGCAGGTCCCCGTGCCACCATGACCTTCGATCCCATCGCGACTCCCGGTACCATCATGACTCTCGGTACCATCATGCTCTCGGTACCATCATGCTCTCGGTACCATCATGACTTGGGGGATGGGCCCTGAACGGCTAGAATGCCCGTCCCCCGGTCGCCGTGCGGCTCGATGGTGCCTCCGACGACCCGGTGCATCCTCCGCCCTGGTTCTCCCGACTTCAGCCTCCTGCAGGAGACTTCATGAGCGACCTGCTCGATGGCGCCAGCTTTTCCCTGACCGATGGGCATCAGCCCGCACCGCTGATCACCGCACCTGCAGCGGGATCGGCCGTGCTGGCGCGCGTCAACGACACGCCGCTCACCGAGATGCCGCAGGATCTCTACATCCCGCCTGAGGCACTGCGGGTCTTTCTCGAGACCTTCGAGGGGCCGCTGGATCTGCTGCTGTATCTCATCCGTCGTCAGAACCTCGACATTCTCGCCATCAACGTCGCGGCCATCACGCATCAGTACATCGAGTACGTCGAGCTGATGCACGCCATGCAGATCGACCTTGCCGGGGAATATCTGCTGATGGCCGCCATGCTGGCGGAGATCAAGTCGCGCAGCCTGCTGCCGCGCCAGCCGAAGGAGAGTGATGATGACGAGGAAGAGGACCCGCGCGCCGAGCTGATCCGGCGTCTGCAGGAGTACGAGCAGACCAAGCTGGCCGCCGAAGGGCTGGACGAGATGCCACGCCAGGGGCGTGACTGGTTCGTCGCCACGGCGGAGCTGCCGGAGCTGGAGACGCGTGTCGTCCACCCTGAAGTGGACCTCTCGGAGCTGCTCGGCGCGCTGTCCGGTCTCCTGCGTCAGGCGGATCTCGTCCAGGCGCACACCATCTCGCGTGAGGTGATGTCGACCCGTGAGCGCATGCTGGCGATCATGAATCTGCTGAGCCACGAGCACTTCACGCCCTTCGAGAGACTGTTCACCCTCGAAGAGGGGCGTGCCGGCGTGGTGGTCAGCTTCATGGCGATTCTGGAGCTGGCCAAGGAGGCGCTGATCGAGGTCGTGCAGAATGCGCCGCTGTCGCCCATTCACGTGCGTGCTCGTACGCCGGAGCCTGACAGCGAGGACGACGAGGACTGGCTGGCTCTGGAATTCGCCGACGAAGACGAGGTGGCGGCCGACCAGGGGGCGTTCGATGACGCAGCGTACGATGACGCGGCGTTCGATGACGCGGCGTTCGAGGATGCGCAGACGTCACCTTCCTTCCCCCCATCCGACGAGCAGGAGAACGCGCCGTCATGAGTTCGCGCGATGCCCCCCTCGACCAGATCATCGAAGCGGCGCTGCTGGCTGCCGGTGAACCGCTGACGCTGGAGCGTCTGGCGGGATTGTTCGATGAATATTCAAGCCCCACCAAGCCTGCGCTGCGTGAGGCACTGGGCCGGCTGGGAGAGCGCCATCCGGCCGACGCCAGTGCGTTGGAGCTGATCGAGACCGCCAGTGGCTGGCGGCTGCGTGTTCGCCAGCAGTTCTCTCCCTGGGTGTCACGGCTGTGGGAAGAACGCCCGCAGCGCTATTCTCGCGCTCTGCTGGAGACGCTGGCGCTGGTGGCCTATCGTCAACCGGTGACCCGTGGTGATATCGAGCAGGTGCGTGGCGTGACGGTCAGCTCTTCCATCATGCGTACCCTGGTCGAGCGCGGCTGGGTGCGGGTGGTCGGGCACCGTGACGTGCCGGGGCGGCCGGCGGTCTTCGCCACCACGCGCCAGTTTCTTGACGACTTCGGGCTCAAGACATTGGAAGAGCTGCCGCCGGTGCATGAACTGAAAGGCTTCGAAGGACTCGAACAGCTGGAAGCGGAGCTGTATGATGTGCCGCCCTCACAGACCTTGCCGCTGCCGGAAGACCCGGATGGCGAGGGCGACGGGGAGGCATCGGCCGATGATGCGCCGGATCCCGCCCCGTCAGGTCCTGATGCGACAGCCGTTGATGCGACAGCCGCTGATGCGCCGTCAGCCGAGACTTCCTCGGACAAGACTTCCTCGAGCGAGACTTTCTCGGACGAGACGTCTTCAGACGAGACATCGTCAGAGACGAGGGGGGCTCAGGTGCCCGCCGACTGGCAGCCGCCGGAGATCACCGCCGAGCAGCTGGAGGAGGCGCTGAAGGCGCGCGCGCTCGATGTCGCGGATGATTCACCGAATACCGCAGGACCCTCCGCCTCACAGGCGGAACATGATCACGCCGGGATGGCGTCCACCGGCTCGGGGTTCGACTTCGCCACGATCGAAGCGCGCCTCAGCCAACGTTTGCGCGGTGCAGAAGATGAGGACGGGGCTGGCGATACGCCACCCAATGACTCCTCCGCTGCCGGGACCGTCGATGATGACGACCCTGCGTAAGCGAAATTCCTATTGATGAAATGGTTCATGTCATGAGCAAGACAGACACTGATAAGCGCAAGGCGTCACGCCAGAACGACGGCAAGTCGACCACTGGCAAGGCCTTCGCGGGCGGCAAGGCGACGGACAGCAAGGCGGCTGGCAAGCACGCTGCCAGCAAGGACGGCGCACAGCCGCGTCGCGACATGGGCAAGTCCACCCGTGGCAGCAAGGCCAATGTCGGCAAGAAGCCGGCCGCCGCCGAAGCCCCGGAATTGCGTCCGCTGCCGCCGCAGGCCAAGGGCGACAAGCTGGCCGACGACGAGAAGCTGCAGAAGGTGCTGGCGCGCTCCGGTCTCGGCTCACGCCGTGAGATGGAAGTCGCGATCAGCGCTGGCCGCGTCAAGGTCAACGGCAAGGTCGCCCAGCTGGGAGACCGCGTCGGCCCCAACGACCAGGTCAGCCTCGATGATCGCCCGCAGAACCTCAAGGGTGCCGAGGAAAGTGCGCGCCGCGTCATCATGTACAACAAGCCGGAAGGCGAGCTGTGCACGCGCAAGGACCCGGAAGGCCGTCGTACCGTCTTCGAGCGTCTGCCGCGCCTGAAAGGTGAGCGCTGGATCGCCATCGGTCGTCTGGACATCAACACCAGCGGTCTGTTGCTGTTCACCACCGATGGTGAGCTGGCCAACCGCCTGATGCACCCGTCGACCCAGATCGAGCGTGAATACGCCGTGCGTGTCATGGGTGAGGTCAAGCGCGAGCACGTCGTCAACATGGTCAATGGCGTCATGCTGGAAGATGGCCCGGCGCGCTTCACCGACGTGCAGGAATTCGGCGGCGAAGGCATCAACAGCTGGTTCCACGTGGTGATCATGGAAGGCCGCAACCGTGAGGTTCGTCGTCTGTGGGACTCCCAGGGGCTGACCGTCAGCCGCCTGAAGCGCGTGCGCTACGGCAACATCTTCCTCGACAAGCGCGCTCGCGCCGGCGAGTGGGTGGAGATGGAGCAGAGCGAGATCGATGAACTGTCCACGCTGGCAGGTCTCGAGCACCGCAAGGCGCCGGCCCTGACGCCGGATGAGCAGAACCGCTGGAGCCGCGACAAGCAGAAGCGTCGTCCAGTGCGCGCCATGAAGAAGCCGCCGCAGCGCACACGCAAGCCGCGCTGAGGCTCTGCGGAGATCGCGTGCCTTGCGCTCGCCATCTCCGGCTGGCCTCCCGTGGGCCTGACGTGCATGTCAGCCTCGACATGCCGTCGGCAAGTCTCGCAAGCCCGCGCCTGTCGCGGGCTTGCGTGCATCTGGACGGTGGATGGCGTGGGGCTCTCGGGGCGCCATGAGCGGTCAAGCTGGTCATTTGCTTGAAGTTTTTTTGCAAAAGACTTGCGTCGTCTCAGGAATGGCGGTATCTTACGCCCCGCTTCGCAAGGGTCGTTAGCTCAGTGGTAGAGCAGTTGGCTTTTAACCAATTGGTCGAAGGTTCGAATCCCTCACGACCCACCATTTCTCGAAATGGTCTCTTGCAAAGCACCCGGCGGCGGGTCGTTAGCTCAGTGGTAGAGCAGTTGGCTTTTAACCAATTGGTCGAAGGTTCGAATCCCTCACGACCCACCATCCGCCACCCAGTTTTGGGTCGTTAGCTCAGTGGTAGAGCAGTTGGCTTTTAACCAATTGGTCGAAGGTTCGAATCCCTCACGACCCACCAGATCTTGCCCCGTGCCTTCATTGGCGCGGGGCAATTTTTGTTATGCGTCAGAAAGATTCCGCGGCGTTGCCTCGACGCACGCCCGGGTACCTGGCGTGAGGTCGACTGGAGCGGGGAGCGTGGCAGGCGTATCCTTGTGCGCGAGCCACGGCTCATGTCCTTCAGAGGATGACGCTCGACAGGACACCGCCAAGGGCGATAGACGCTTAAGGCACCAGTTGCAGTCTGGGGAGCCCAGCTGCAGCGCAAGGGAGGGCCGCCACGCGCCGTTCGTGCTCATGGCCGGGCCCTGACCCACTCAGCACAGGGGGAGCCCCTGTGGGCTAGGTGAGAGACACATGAACAGCCTGACAAATGCCATGCCGGGTCGTGAGGCCCACGATAGCGTCCGCGAGCAGGTGCGAGAGCACCTCGCCCGTGCGTACTGCCCGACCCGCCCCGCGGCAGGGGATGCCGCGCTGATCGCCGAGATCAAGCAGCTGCTCGTCAAGCGTGATGCCGTGCTGGTCGCCCATTACTATTGCGATGACGCCATCCAGCAGCTTGCCGAGGACACCGGCGGCTGTGTCGCGGATTCCCTCGAGATGGCGCGCTTCGGCGCCCGTCATGACGCCTCGACGTTGATCGTCGCCGGCGTGCGCTTCATGGGCGAGACCTCCAAGATCCTCTCCCCGGAGAAGCGCGTGCTGATGCCGACGCTGGAGGCGACCTGCTCGCTGGATCTGGGCTGCCCGGAAGACGAATTCGCCGCCTTCTGTGATGCCCATCCCGATCGCACCGTGGTCGTCTACGCCAACACCTCGGCGGCGGTGAAGGCGCGTGCCGACTGGGTGGTGACCTCCTCCATCGCCGTTGACGTGATCGAGCACCTCCACGCGAAGGGCGAGAAGCTGATCTGGGCCCCGGACAAGCATCTGGGCGCTTATGTGCAGAAGCAGACCGGCGCTGACATGCTGCTGTGGGATGGTGCCTGCATCGTGCATGACGAGTTCCGCGCCCAGGGCATCACCGACCTGCTCAAGGTCCACCCGGACGCCGCGGTGCTGGTGCACCCGGAATCGCCGCAGTCGGTGGTGGAGCTTGCCGACGTGGTGGGGTCCACGTCCCAGCTGATCAAGGCCGCCGTCGAGCTGCCTCACGAGCAGATGATCGTCGCCACCGACCGCGGCATCTTCTTCAAGATGCAGCAGGCAGCACCGGGCAAGCAGCTGTTCGAGGCGCCGACCGCCGGCAATGGCGCGACCTGCAAGAGCTGTGCGCACTGCCCGTGGATGGCGATGAATGGTCTCGAGAATCTGGCCGCAGTGCTGCGCCGTGATCCCGCCGAGGCCAACGGCGAGGAAATCTTCGTCGACGACAGCCTGCGTGAGCGCGCGCTCAAGCCGCTGACCCGCATGCTGGAGTTCAATCGTGGCTGATCACGCCGACGCCTGATCGACGAGAGGCGCTGCAGGCAGGCGACGCAAACCGCCGCACCCGAGGAGTCGGGGCGGCGGTTTTTCATTGTCGGCGGGAAGGGGCGGTGGAGATCAGAACGCTTCGATGGCGTTGCGGTAGTCCTTGAAGTCCTCACGCCGCGCATTGATGCGATTGGCCAGCGCGAAGTCGTCTGCCTTGCGTGCCGCCTCATCGGCCAGTTTCAGCTGGGCGAAGGCACTGTCCATGCGTCCCTCGAGCTGCTCGAATTCCGCCCGGTACAGGAAGGCTTCGGCCTGATGCCCGCTGCGGCCACTGGCCTCGGCTGCCAGATTCCACACCTTGGGATCATCGGGATGTTCGCGGCGCATGTCTTCCAGCTGTTGGCGTGCGCTGGCGGGGTCCTGCTGCAGCCTGACCTCGGCAAGTGCCAGGCGTGTCGGCAGGTAATCCGGCTGCAGGCGCAGCAGGCGTCTGGCGCGTTGCGTGGCCTCGTCATAGCGACGTGCATCCCGGGCGACCTCGATGGCACTGGCGCTGATCAGGGTGAGGTCGGGATGCTTGTCGTGCAGGCGGTCCAGCGCGGCGAGGGCGCTGTCGATCTCGTGATTCTCGGCGGCCGCCAGTGCCTGGTAGTAGGCGATGGCATCCGGATCGGCTGAATCCTCACGCAAGGTCACCAGCCCCTGGGAGGGCTGGCTCAGGTTGAGCGCCAGCAGGGCACGGGCGCGTATCATTTCGTAGGCCAGCGTGCCCAGCGGATCAGGGGTCGCGGTCTCCAGGGCATCGGCACGCGCCTGGGTGTCACCGATACGTGCTTCGGTGACCGGGTGCGTCAGCAGGAATTCCGGCGCGTTGCTGCCCTGCAGGCTGGCCATGCGCTGCATGGCGCGAAACATGCGGGGCATGGCCTCGGGGTCGAAGCCGGCACGCGCCAGCGCCTCGATGCCGACACGGTCCGCCTCCTGTTCGAAGCGGCGTGAGTAGGCCAGCTGATCCGAGATCGCCGCCGCCTGGGTGCCGGCCATGGTCGCGAGACCGGCCGAGCCGCCACCGCCGGCCGCGATCACCATGCCGGCGAGAAAACCGGCCAGTGTCGGCAGGCGAGTTTCAGCCTGACGTTCCATGTTGCGGGCAAAGTGATGCTGGGAGAGGTGGCCCAGCTCGTGGGCGAGCACCGAGGCGAAGGCGTCGCGGTCCGGCGCGAAGGCGAACAGCCCCGTATTGACGCCGACCACGCCGCCGGGCACGGCGAAAGCGTTCAGCTGACTGCTGGCCACCAGGGTGATGATGAAGTCATTGCGGTCCAGCTCACTCCAGGGCGCCAGCTTGCGAACGATGCCATTGATCCAGTCCAGCGTGATAGGGTCATCCCATTCACGCACGTGGGCGCGGAACTGGCGCAGCCAGGCGCGTCCGATACGATATTCATCGTTGCTGGAAATGCCGCCGCTGGCGCTGCCCAGGTCCGGCAGTCCATAGTCGTTCTGCGCCACGGCGGAGGGGGTGGCCAGGGAGGCACCCATCAGCGTCAGGCTGAGCAGCAGGCTGGACAGGGTGACGCGTGTGGTGCGTGCGTGACGAACGCGACCGCTCAAGGGGGACAGCAACGACATGCAGGCAATCCTCTTCAATAAGGTGCAAGGCACAGTCGGCCCGCACGACACATGAAGTGAGCCGGACTGACCTGGCGCCCCCTCACTCTCAGGGGGTGGCGGGGCGGAAAGTTGCTTTGTCAGGCAAGGTGCCCTTAAATCGGGGCGTTTTCAAGCTGCACCCTTCATGCGTGTGGCAGAACATCATAACGAGAACGGAAGGGCAGATGGCATTCGAACGACCTGGCGCTGAGACTGCGAATCCGACGGCTGATTCCACGGCCGATACCCACCTGACAACGCTCGATGCGCGCGGCCTGCACTGTCCGTTGCCGCTGCTGCGCACCAAGCTGGCACTGGCTGGCATGAGTGCCGGCGAGCAACTCGAGGTCCTCGCCAGCGACGCCGGTGCCTGGGGCGACATCCCCGCCTATCTGGCGCTGAGCGATCACGCGCTGGTCTCGCGTGAAGAGACGGCCGCGGGTGATTATCGCTTCGTGATCAAGGCGCTCACGGAGGATGACCCCTCATGACCATGAAGACCCTGTTGCGTGGCTGGTTGGAGCGCTATTTCTCCGATGAGGAGGCGGTGGTGCTGTTTCTGGTGCTGGTGCTGGTCTTCGCGGCCGTCATCTGGCTGGGCAGCATGCTGGCGCCATTCTTCACGGCCTTGATCGTCGCCTTCCTGCTGCAGAGCGGCGTGAGCTTTCTGGAGCGGTTCGGCTTGCCGCGTCTGGCCGCCGTCAGTCTGATGACGCTGGTGTTCATGGGCATCATGCTGGCCAGTGCGCTGATCCTGTTGCCGCTGGTCTGGCATCAGCTGGCCAATCTGATCCAGGAGATTCCCGGCATGTTCGCCTCGGGTCAGCGCTGGCTGGGCGAGTTGCAGCAGCGCTTCCCCGGCCTGATCACGCCGGAGCAGGTCCAGCAGTGGGTCGGCGCCGCCGGGCGTGAGCTGACCCAGTTCGGGCAACGTGCGGTGTCCCTGTCGCTGGCGTCGCTCGGCAACCTGATGGGCGTGGTGATCTATCTGGTGCTGGTGCCGATCCTGGTGTTCTTCATGCTCAAGGATCGCGAGCGGCTGGTGGAGTTCACGCTGGCATTGCTGCCGCGCAAGCGCCTGCTGATGAGTCGGGTGTGGAACGAGATGGATGACCAGATCGCCAACTTCGTGCGCGGCAAGGTGATCGAGATCGTCATCGTCGGTGGCGTCAGCTACGTCACCTTCGTCATCTTCGGATTGCCGTACTCGGCGCTGCTGGCCATCGTGGTCGGTTTCTCGGTGCTGATTCCCTACATCGGGGCGGCGGGGGCGACCCTGCCGGTGGCCGCCGTGGCCGGTTTCCATTTCGGGCTGGGCGATACCTTCATGTACGTGATGATCGCCTACGGCATCATCCAGGCACTGGATGGCAACGTGCTGGTGCCGTTGCTGTTCTCGGAGGCGGTCAATCTGCACCCGGTGGCGATCATTCTGGCCGTGCTGTTCTTCGGCGGGATCTGGGGCTTCTGGGGCGTGTTCTTCGCCATCCCGCTGGCCACGCTGATGAAGTCGCTGCTCTACGCCTGGCCGCGTCGTTCCCGCGCCGAGGCAGGCCTGCCCGAAGAAGAAGTGCAGAGCTGAGCGCATGTCCCGGGCCTCGTCCCGTGTCGCCTGCATGAAAAAGCCCCGCCGATCGGCGGGGCTTTTTCATGGGCGAGTGGCGGCGTTTCACCGCCATGGCCCTCCAGCAGGATCCTTGCGCACAGGCAGGCCTTGACGCTCGGGGCTTGCAGCCTTCCGGCGAGCATCACTTGCCGGCGTCGAGCTCGCGGGCGGCGTCCAGCACTTCCTCGACATGGCCCTTGACCTTCACGCCACGCCATTCGCGCGCCAGATTGCCGTCGGCGTCGATCAGGAAGGTGGAGCGCACCACGCCGAGACTTTCCTTGCCCATGAATTTCTTCATGTGAATGACGTCAAAGATCTTGCACAGTGTCTCGTCCGGGTCGCTGATCAGCTCGAACGGGTAGCCCTGCTTGGCCCGGAAGTTCTCGTGGGTGCGCAGGCTGTCGCGGGAGACGCCGAGAATCACGGTGTTGGCCGCTTCGAATTCCTTGAGGTGGTCGCGGAAGTCACCGCCTTCGGTGGTACAGCCCGGCGTGTGGTCCTTCGGGTAGAAGTAGATGACGGCTTGCTTGCCCTTGAGGCTCGCCGGGGTGACTTCGGTATCACTGGTGGCTTGTGCGGTAAAGTCGGGAATTGGCTGACCGAGGCTGACGCTCATCGTGCTCTCCTGGCGATGACTGACGGCCATGTGGCGGCTGACAGTATGGAATGAGGAAAAAAACCGGCAGTCATGGGCATCGCGCTTGCCCGGTTCTGCGGTATGTCCTGCATTACACGCAGGGCGCCCGAACTTGTCAAAGACGGGGCAGAACTCTTGTGTTTCACCGCCTTGGCGACCGGCGTCATCGGGCCCGTCCGGCGTGCATCTGTCCCGTGGACAGGCGAGGGAATCCATCGCTTTGCACAACCGGTGCAGATGGCGTCTGTACAGGCTTCGATGGTCTTTGTAACATCATCACCCTTGGCGCGACTCGCGTGTCGGCGTGCCCACGCAATCAGAGTCCTGCGTCAACCAATCTATGTCAGATGTCTGTCCCCGGGATCTGCTGTTTCAACAGCACAGGGACACGCCTGGCGCATCAGGCACCAGAGGAGAATTCGAGGGATGATCACAGGTAGCATTGTCGCACTGGCGACCCCGATGAAGGCCACCGGCGAGATCGACTGGGACGCCCTGCGCCAGCTGGTCGCCTTCCACCTCGAAAATGGCACCGATGCCATCGTCGCCGCCGGCACTACCGGCGAGCCGACCACCATGTCCTTCGCGGAGCACTTCGATGTGATCCGCTGTGTGGTCGAGACGGTCGCCGGCAAGATTCCGGTCATCGCCGGGACTGGCGCCAACGCCACCTCCGAAGCCGTCGAGCTTGCCCGTTATGCCAAGGAAGTCGGTGCGGATTACTGCCTCTCCGTGGCGCCGTACTACAACAAGCCGACCCAGGAAGGGCTCTATCAGCACTTCAAGGCCGTCGCCGAGCAGGCCGGCATTCCGGTCATTCTCTACAACGTGCCGGGTCGTACCTGCTCCGATATCTACAACGAGACGGTCTTCCGCCTCGCCGAGCTCGACAACATCGTCGGCCTCAAGGATGCCACCGGCAATCTGGAGCGTGGTCAGGAGCTGATCGACCGCCTCAAGGGCACCGATTTCGCGCTCTACTCCGGTGATGACCCCACGGCCTGCGACTTCATCCTGATGGGCGGCCACGGTGACATCTCCGTGACGGCCAACGTCGCACCGCGCCTGATGCACGAGATGTGCGCCGCCGCCGTCGCCGGCGATGCCGAGCGTGCTCACCAGATCAACACGCGTCTGATGCCGCTGCACTCCGCGATGGGCGTTGAGTCCAACCCGATTCCGGTCAAGTACGCCATGCATCGCATGGCGCTGGCACCGGAAGCCGGCGTGCGTCTGCCGCTGACCTGGCTGTCCGAGCAGTATCACTCCACGGTCGATGAAGCGCTGCAACTGGCCGAGGTGCTCAACTGATGAGTCAGCGTCTTGTGCCACTGGCCCTGCTGACGGCTCTCGCGGTCGCCGGCTGCTCCAGTGATGGTTATTACTATGACCGCAACAGCGAGTATGCGAACGCCAGCATCGCGCCGCCGCTCGAGCTGCCCGAGACACGCAATCGTGCCGAATATCAGGACTCGATGCCGGTGCCACAGGCCAGCAGCGATTTCCTGGCCAGCGATGACTTCGAGGCGCCGCGTCCGCAGCCGCTGGCGACCAGCGAGAAGGGACAGCGTGAATTCGTCGCCCTGCGTCAGAGTGGCGATGCCCGCTGGCTGGCGGTGAATGCCGCGCCTGCAGCGGTCTGGACGCGCCTGCAGACCTTCGCGCGTGACCAGCAGCTGGACGTGCAGAGCATCGATGCCGGCAAGGGCGAGATCACCACCAGCCAGGGCGTGATCAGCGTCAATCAGGGCCTGCGTGCCGACGCCTCTGAAGTGCGTTGTCAGCAGGGCGGTGACGTCTCCGGCAGCTGCCTGAACGCGCTGCGTGGCTATCTGGCCGCCTCGCCTGCAGACAGCGGTGTCTCGCTGGCGGCGCAGTCGCTCAGCCGTGACGACCGGGTACGTCTGGAAGGCCGTGACGGTACCTGGCAGATCGACCTGGCACTGGATACCGAGCGCAGCTGGGCCGAGCTGCTCTACCAGCTGCAGAAGAACTTCAACACTGACTACCAGAAGCTGGTGGATCAGAACCGCTCACGTGGCGAATTCATGGTCAACTACATCCCGCGGGAAGATCGCGACGGTGGCTGGCTGGGGATCGGCGGGGATGGCGAGCCGCTGCCGATGGTGCTCACGCTGCGTGGCGAGCAGGACCATACGCTGGTCACAGCCAAGCGCGCCGACGGTGAAGAGACCACGCCTGCACTGGCCCGCGAGCTACTCGACGCCGTGGCGTCGACGCTGCGCTGAGCATGCTGCTTGATGCGTCTGCCGCCTCATTCGACCTTGCGTCGGATGAGGCGGCTGCGTTCTCGGCGCCGGCCCGCAGCGGCGTGATGTCGATGGCTTCGCTGGGCAGTGGCAGCAAGGGCAACGGCACGCTGATACGCACGCGTGAGGCGCTGGTGCTGGTGGACTGTGGCTTCACGCTCAAGGAGAGCGAGGCGCGTCTGGCGCGGCTCGGGGTGCATCCCTCGCAGCTGGATGCTGTGCTGGTCACCCATGAACATGGTGACCATCTGGGAGGCATCGGACCGCTGGCGCGCCGTCATGGCGTGCCGGTGCATCTGACCACGGGCACCTGGCTTGCCGGTCGCGCGAAGAAGCTGGGCACGTTGCCGAGCCGTCATCTGATCACGCCGCAGCAGGAATTCGCGATCAAGGATCTCGAGATCCTGCCGGTGACCGTGCCGCATGATGCACGTGAGCCGGTGCAGTTCGTGTTCAGCCGACGTGGCGAGACGGCCACGCGGCGTCTGGGCGTGCTGACGGACCTCGGTCACGTCAGCGAGCACGTGCTGAGCTGCTTTGCCGACTGCGATGGTCTGGTGCTGGAGTTCAACCACGACCCGCAGATGCTGGCCAGTGGCCCTTACCCGCCCAGCCTCAAGCGGCGGGTCGGTGGACGGCTCGGCCATCTGGCCAACGCCCAGGCCTGTGCCGCGCTGCCGTATCTGGGGCTGGAGCGCCTGCAGCGGCTGGTCGCCTCGCACCTGTCGGAAAGCAACAATCATCCGTCATTGGCCCGGGAGGCACTGGCCCCCTGGCTTGCGGATGACGATAGCCGCCTGATCATCGCCGCGCAGGACAGCGGCTTTGGCTGGCAGGCCATCGCCTGATACTCATGACGCCCGGTCGCTTCGCGATCGGGCGTTTGTGATTCTGGATGAGCTGACCAGATGGACAGCTCTCGAATCACGCCATACACCAACGCCACGGTCCTTCTCGACTGGGCGTGACAGACTCAAGCGTGATCGATTCATCGTCGACCGCCTCAACACTCGACGCGACTAGCGTCATCAGGGGGAATCTCATGGAAAAGCGTGAAGAGCTCTACGCTGGCAAGGCCAAATCCGTCTTCGTCACCGACGATCCGGATCTTCTGCTGCTGGAATTCCGCGACGATACCAGCGCCTTCGACGGCAAGCGTATCGAGCAGCTGGACCGCAAGGGCATGGTCAACAACAAGTTCAATGCCTTCATCATGGAGAAGCTCAAGGCGGCCGGTATCCCGACCCACTTCGAGCGTCTGGTCAGCGACAACGAGTGTCTGGTCAAGCGTCTCGACATGATGGCGGTGGAGTGCGTGGTGCGTAACATCTCCGCCGGCTCACTGGTGCGTCGTCTGGGTGTCGAGGAAGGCCTCGAGCTCAATCCGCCGACCTTCGAGCTGTTCCTCAAGAACGACGAGAAGGGCGATCCGATGATCAACGAATCGCTGGTCGAGACCTTCGGCTGGGCAGAGCCCAAGCACCTGGCGCGCGCCAAGGAACTGACCTTCCAGGTCAACGACATCCTCAAACAGCTGTTCCTCGATGGCGGCATCCTGCTGGTCGACTACAAGCTCGAGTTCGGTGTCTTCAAGGGTGAGGTCGTGCTGGGTGACGAATTCTCGCCGGACGGCTGCCGTCTGTGGGATGCCGAGACGCGCGAGAAGCTCGACAAGGACCGCTTCCGTCAGGGGCTGGGCGGCGTGATCGAAGCCTACGAGGAAGTCGGCCGTCGTATCGGGATCGATTTCACGGCGTGAGCATGGCGTGAGGCCGCCGCCTCACTCACGATGCACGCATGAACGAGACGACCCTCCTGCCAGTGGCAGGAGGGTCGTCTCGTGTCAGAAGTTTGCATGTGCAGAGGTTTGCATGTGCAGAGGTGAAGCGGTACGGAGGCGTTACCCGTGGCGCAGTCTCGCCAGCTCGATCACCTGCTGTGCGACACTCGCCAGCGCGTGATCCTGACCTTCGTCATCCAGGCTGCCATCCTCGCGAAAGGCACTGCCTGCCCGGGATACCGCGATCTGCTGGGGCGCGACCAGCATGCCGAGGTTGTTCAGGTAGAGTCGCACGAACGGCAGGGCGCGCATGCCGCCCATCCCGCCCGGGGACGCCGAGACGATGCCGACCGGCATGCCGCGCAAGGCATCCATGCCGCTCTGGCCTTCGGTGTCCGGACGCGACAGCCAGTCAAAGGTGTTCTTGAGCAATGGGCTGAAGAAGCCATTGTATTCCGGGGTGGCCAGCAACAGCCCCTGATGGCTGGCAAACAGGGCCTGCAGACGGTCTGCACTGGCAGGACGCCCGTTGGCTTCTTCGCTGTCCCCATCGTAGAGCGGCATCGGGAAGTCGTTGAGGTCGAGCAGGTTGATCTCGGCTCCCTGATCGCCGGCCAGATGGGCGAGACGAGTGATCAGGCGCCGATTGACGGAGGCCTTGCGGGTACTGGCGGCAAAGGCAAGCAGACGAATACTCATGCGGCGGACTCCCGGTGGAACACGTGAAGATGCTGGAATGCACGCCCAGTATGGTCAGGAGTCGTGACGGTTCGCCAATGCAATCTGGCATTGTCCTGATCTGGCACCGCTCTCTCGTTCAGCTGGCCACGATGGCGGCGACCTGCATCGTCAGGCTGCCGTCGGGTTGGGTGTACGCCGTGAAGCGCACATCCACGTCCACCAGCTGCACGCCATATTGACGCTTGCCATCGGCAGCCTTGGCGGCGTGGTAGGCGGGGCGCGGGTCCTGGGCGAGCACTTCCTCGATCAGCGCGCGCAGCGTGGCACTGTCGGAGCGCTGTTCAAGCTGCTGCTCGGCCTCGTCACTGAACATGACGGCATGGCGTGGCGGCGGGGCAGGCGCGTAACCGGCACGTGCCTGGGGCACGGCATCGACCCACGGCAGATAGGGCTTGATGTCCATCACCGGCGTGCCATCCAGCAGGTCATGGCCGCGCAGCAGCAGGCGCACGCCGCTGTGCCTGCCCGTCTGTCTGCCCCCCGGCCTGTCGCTGGCGCCTGTCTCGACGCCTGCAAGCTCGACCACCGACTGGCCCAGTCGGTTGGGACGATGGGTACTGCGCGAGGCGAACACGCCGGTGCGTGCATTGCCACCCAGGCGTGGCGGGCGGATCAGCGGCGTCCAGCGTGTGGGGCTGGCGTGGAACAGGAAGTGGATCCACAGGTGGCTGAAGCCGTCGATGTCGCGCACGCAGTCCGGGTCATCGAAGGGCGGCAGCAGGTGCAGGATGGCGGTGGCATGGCGTGCCAGACCCGGCTGGCGGGGAATGCCGAACTTGTCCGGGTAGCAGCTCTCGATGATGCCCACCGGCTGCATGGTCTGTTGCCCCAGTGCCATGGCCTGCTCACGCAGATGAGAGGGCAGCAGCGGCATGCGCCTGGCCAGTGCGGCATCGCTCATCGGGCGCTCGGCCGTGTCGGCGGTCGGATGGGGGCTGGCGGGCTGATCGGAAGAGGACATGGCAAGACCGTGGCAGAGGCTGAAGTGATGACGGGGCAGGGTGTCGTGTGACATCCCGGGCCGCCATGATGCCATGCTCGTCGTCGTACGGCATGACTGGTCTCGCCGGGCTGGCTTGTGTAGTCTGCCGCGAGAGCAGTGCCCAGCGGCACTGAGTCGTGATGCTGGCGTCGGAGCGAGAGTGCTCCACGCGATTCTTGAGGGCCAATCAGACCATGTCAGACCCCATCGCCATTGCCGCCACCGCCGATGGCCTGCAGCCGACGCTGGATCTTGATCATCTGGCGCAGGCGAGCCAGCAGTTGATCGAGGCCGGGCGCGCACTGGACGCTGCCGGTCAGGTGCCCGCCACGGGCGGCAACTTCTCCTGTCGCCTCAGTGATCGCCTGATGGCGGTGACTGCCTCGGGATGCCACAAGGGCCGCCTGACCAGTGGCGATATCCTGGTCAGCGATTTCGCCGTCAGATTGCTGGGCACCTCAGGCAAGGCCTCGGACGAGGCACGCCTGCATGGCCAGCTCTACGAGGATCTGCCGCAGGCGCAGGCGATTCTGCATACCCACTCCAGGGCCGCCACCGTGCTGTCGCTGTGTCATGAGGGCGACACCCTGAACCTGGAGGGCTTCGAGCTCAACAAGGCCCTGGAAGGTATCAAGAGCCATGAGACGCCAGTACGTCTGGCGGTGTTCGACAATACTCAGGACATCGATGCACTGGCGCTGGACGTGCGGGCCCGCCTCAAGGCGGATGCCGGCCTGCATGGCTACCTGATCCGTGGTCATGGCCTCTATACCTGGGCCAGCAGCATGACGGCCTGCCGCCGGCATGTCGAAGCGCTCGATTTCCTGATGGGCTGTGAACTGGAACTGAGGAGACAGCGATGAGCTTTCTGGCCATCTACGCCGAACAGGACGCCTCGCGTCCGCAGTTGATCACGACCGATGGCGCGCGGATCGCCAGCGAACTCGAGGCCGAAGGCATCCGCTTCGAGCGCTGGACGGCGGGCTGCGAGTTGCGTGATCCCACCGACCAGGCTCAGGTGCTGGCGGCCTACGCCGACGATGTCGCGCGTCTCAAGCTGGAAAACGGCTTCGTGACCGCCGACGTGATCGGTCTGACGCCGGATCACCCCGAGCGGGAAGCGCTGCGGGGCAAGTTCCTCGATGAGCATCGCCACGCGGAGCACGAGGTGCGCTTCTTCGTGCGCGGCAGCGGCATCTTCTACCTGCATCTGGGTGAGCGGGTGCTGGCGGTCGGTTGCGAGAAGGATGACCTGATCGCCGTGCCGGCCGGTACCGCGCACTGGTTCGACATGGGACCGACGCCGGACTTCACCGCCATCCGCCTGTTCACCAATCCGGAGGGCTGGGTCGCCAACTTCACCGACAACGACATCGCCGCCCGCTTCCCGCGTCATGAAGCGCTGGCGGAACACTTCACCCAGACTGCCGCCCCGCATTCCCAGGAGTCCGCATGATTCGCGCCATCGTCACTGACATCGAGGGCACCACCGGCTCGATTCGCTTCGTGCATCAGGTGCTGTTCCCCTATGCGCGCGCCAATCTGGGCGATTTCCTGCGCGCCAATGCCGAGCGCGATGATGTCGCCGAGCAGCTGGCAGCCACCCGTGAGCTGGCCGAGGCGCCCGAGGCGGACCTCGAAACCGTGATCGGCATCCTGGAAGGCTGGATCGATGCCGATCGCAAGGCCACGCCACTCAAGGCCCTGCAAGGCATGGTCTGGGCGAAGGGCTACGCGGACGGCGACTTCACCGGCCATGTGTATCCCGATGCCGTGAAGGGATTGCGTGACTGGAAGGAACGCGGGCTGTCCCTGCATGTCTATTCTTCAGGCTCGATCCAGGCGCAGAAGCTGCTGTTCGGTCACTCGGATGCCGGGGATCTCACACCGCTGTTCGCGGGCTACTTCGATACCACGACAGGGCCGAAGCAGGAGGCCGAGAGTTATCGTCGGATTGCCGCACAACTGGGCCTGCCCGGTGCCGAGATCCTGTTCCTGTCCGATGTGGTGGCTGAGCTCGATGCCGCCGCGGCCGCCGGCTTCCAGACCTGGCAGCTGGTCCGTGAGCCCGGCATGGTCACGGGGGATCACCCTCAGGCCAGTCGCTTCGATGAAGTGTCCTTCAGTGGGTGAGAGGCAGTCGCTGATCAGACGTCTCTCGACACCCTCTGCGCCACCGCGAGTCAGCCGCATTCCCGAAAGCGAATCGCCCCGTCCCGGGGCACAAGGAGGACCTACGATTGCACAGCCAGACCGATAGCCGCGCAGCAGCCTCGCGCATCAGCATCGTGACCGCGCAGCCGCGCCACGCCGCGGATCAGGCCGAGGTGTTCTATCAGGCCGTGATGCAGGGAGCGGCCAGTCACTATGATCTGGCGCAACGCCAGCAATGGGCGTCCCGTGTGCCCAGGGATGCCGAGCGCTGGGCGGCGCGCCAGCATCGCTTCGAAGTGCTGGTGGCCGAACGGGACGGGCGCTGCATCGCCTTCTGCGAGTATGCCCCTGAATGGCCGCTGGCCCGGATCGAGATGCTCTACGTCTACCCGGGGCTGACCGGGCAGGGGATAGGCACCCGCTTGCTGGAGGAGGCCGAACAGGACCTTCGCCGACGCAAGGTGCGGGTGGTGAGTCTGGAGGCCAGTCTGATGCTGTCGCCAGGGCTTGCACGCCGCGGCTGGGAGAGTCTGGGGCTTGAGCACGTCAAGCGAGGCGGCATCTGCCTCAAGCGCGAGCGCTTCGAGAAACGTCTCGACGAGTGACGCGTGCGTCACGGTGATATCGGACATGAAGACGCCCCCACCGGTCACCCGGTGGGGGCGTCTTGCGTTCGACAGGGTAACGGACCTGGCTGGCGATCAGGCCATGGTATCGACGATACCACCTTCCACCCGCAGCGCGGCGCCGGTGGTGGCGCTGGCCTGCTCGGAGGCCGCGTAGACGCTCATGTTGGCGACTTCCTCGGGGCTTGCCATGCGCTGGAGGATGGAGGTGGGGCGGGTCTGCTGGACGAAGTCGGCCTCGACCTCCTCAAGCGTCCTGCCTTGCTCCTCGGCGTTCTTCTTGAGCATCTCGAGCACGCCCTCGGAGCGGGTCGGCCCGGGCAGGATGGCGTTGACGGTGACCTGCGTGCCGGACAGCACCTTGGCGAGCCCGCGTGAGACGGACTGGACGGCGGACTTGGTCATGCCGTAATGGACCATCTCGCTGGGGATGTTGAGCGCCGACTCGCTGGACAGGAACTGGATGCGCCCCCAGTCGCGCTCCTTCATGCCACGCGCATAGTGGCGGGACAGACGTACTGCCGACATCACGTTGACCTGGAAGAACTGCTCCCAGGTGTCGTCGTCGGTCTCGAAGAAGTCCTGTGGGGCGAAGATGCCGACATTGTTGATCAGGATGTCGGTGTCCGGGACGGTCTGGATCAGCGTGTCGCAGCCTTCGCGCGAGCCCAAGTCCGCGGCCACGCCCTGTACCTTGCTGTCAGGGACGTCACGCTTGAGCTGGGCGATGGCGTCATCGACACGTGCCTGGGTACGGCCGGTCAGGGTGACGCTGGCACCCGCGCGGGCGAGTCCCGTCGCGATGGCAAGGCCGATGCCGGCGGTGGAACCACTGATGATGGCGCTGCGTCCGTGTAGATCAATCTGCATGCAACCTCCTTCACGGCAAGCGACGGCGTTCGCACACGATGGCCCGGCACCTGGGTGAGTGCCGGGACAACGGTCACGAATCGGCTCGCTGCTGTCATCTGGATGTCCTTGTTGCGTGGCGGTGCCGGGCGCGCAATGCAAGGGGCAGCGCCGGTGCGGATCAGATCTTGCGAAGGTGCATGTGACGCAACAGGCCGCCAGGCCCGAGGTCGCGGTCTTCCATGCGCTGTATGGCATGCCCTTCCAGCAGGCCATCGAGAGGCACGCTGAGATTGGTGGCCAGCAGGCGGGCCAGCGGATTGAGCAGCCGCCGGATCACCCCGGCTGGCTGCTGACCGCGCAAGCCCTTGTCGAGCAGGGACATCTCGCCGTCTGATGCCAGCACGCGCAATGCTTCATCGAAGGCTGTCTGCGGTTCTGGCACGACCGCGAAGATCAGGTGGGCGATCACGACGTCAAAGTGGCCATCGGGAAAGTCGAGTGCCATGGCATCGCCCAGCTTGACGTTGGCATCGAAGCCCAGCGCCTCGGCGCGCTCGCGGCAGCGGCGCAGCATGGCGGGCGAGGCATCGACCACCTCGAGTTCGATGTCACGGGGCAGGAAGGGCAGGTCGAGCCCGGTACCGCCGCCGAGCAGCAGCACGCGAGTCCCGGCTTTCAGGTCCAGTGTCGCGATGGCGTCTCGGCGTGCCGAGCGCAGGACACGCGCTGCCACGCGGTCGTAGACCGGTGCGTAGAGGCTCCAGCGGCGGGTCTGCCAGCGTCCGCCTGACACCGTGGAGGCGGCAGGCGGACGCTGATGAGGAGATGGCGAGGACATGGAGCGCCTCCCTGGCGGTATGGCAAGGCGTCATGAAGATGGACCGGTGTCACCGGTGGCATCAGCAGGACAGGAGCTGACCAGCAGGAAGACACTCACCTGTCATCTGGCTAGCGGGTCTCGACAGTGTAGATGCGCATCGACAGGTCGATGGCCGTCACGTCCTTGGTCAGCGCGCCGATCGAGATGCAATCCACGCCGGTGGCGGCGATGCCGGCCAGGGTGCTCTCGTTGACGTTGCCCGAGGCTTCCAGCACGGCTGGCTGGGCATGCGCCTTGTTGCGCGCGACGGCCTCGATGAGCTGATCGTTGTTGAAGTTGTCGAGCATGATGACGTCGGCACCGGCATCCAGCGCCTGTTCCAGCTCCGCGAAATTCTCGACTTCCACTTCGCAGGTCAGGTCCGAGGCGATATCGCGTGCCTCACGGACGGCGGCCGCGATGCTGCCACAGGCAGCGATATGGTTTTCCTTGATCAGGAAGGCGTCATACAGGCCGATGCGATGATTGTGGCCGCCCCCGCAGCTGACGGCGTATTTCTGGGACACTCGCATCCCGGGCAGCGTCTTGCGGGTATCCAGCAGACGCACGCCGCTGCCTTCCACGAGTGAAGCGTAGTGGTGGGCGCGGGTCGCGGTACCGGACAGCGTCTGCAGCAGATTGAGTGCTGCGCGCTCTCCGGTCAGCAGTGAGCGAGCGGGGCCTTCCAGCTCAAGGAAGGGCGTGTCGGCCTCGAGTCGGTCACCATCGCTGGCCAGCCACTTGAGACTGACACGCGAGTCGAGGCGACGAAAGAGCTCATCCACCCAGGGCACGCCGCACAGAATGGCCGCCTCACGGCTGATCACCCGGGCCTTGGCCCACTGTCTTTCGGGAATCAGCTCGGCGGTGATGTCGCCACCGCCAACATCTTCGGCGAGCAGGCGGGCGGCGCTGGTGCGGATATCCTCGGCGAGGGCGTCGTGGAAGTTCATGCGCGTCTGATCCTTGTGCAAGAAGTGCTGCCGGAGCTGGTATCGCGCCGCAGGAAGCCCCCCGACACAGACCCATGGCTGCCGAGCATGCCATAATGTGCGCCATTATAGGAAAAGCCGCGCGGGCGGTCAGTCCCTGTGTGCGATACCGGTGCGATATCTCGCCTGACGGTGCACCGGGCCGGCAGGATCACGATCAGGCCGTCATGAATCTCACGCCCCGCGTGCAATGTCGTTCCCGTCTGGAGTCATCGATGCCCCCCTCGTCTTCCTCCCCATGGTCGGGCCAGCTGGCGCGACTGGCTGTCACCCCTGAGCACTGGCTGGAAAATGCCCGTCAGGTGCCGTCGCCCAACCACAATGCGCGTCCCGAGGGCGAAGTGTCGGCATTGGTGCTGCATTCCATCAGCCTGCCACCGGGGCGCTTCGGGGGGCCGGCCATCGAGCAGCTGTTCACCAATCAGCTCGACCCCGGTGCCCATCCCTACTTTGCCGACATCCATCATCTGCGCGTCTCGGCGCATGTGCTGATCCAGCGTGATGGTCGTCTGGTGCAGTTCGTGCCCTTCGATCGTCGTGCCTGGCATGCGGGGCGGTCGCGCTGGCATGACGGAGCGCGTGAGCGCGTGGAGCTCAATGACTTCAGCATCGGCATCGAGCTCGAGGGCGATGAGGTGCACCCCTACCGCGAGGTGCAGTACCGGACGCTGGCACGGACGGTCGCCGGCCTGATGGCCCGCTACCCGGCGCTGACCCGTGAGCGCATCACCTCGCATGCGCGGATTGCGCCGTTGCGCAAGACGGATCCTGGTCCCGCCTTTGACTGGGCTTACTTCGATCGCCTGCTGGACGACATTCAGGACTAAGGTCGCAAGTGCCTCGCGATGGTGCAATGCAGCATGCAGGGGCCGGATTCCGGTCAGGGAGCGTAGCCACGGGGCGCGTTGGTAGTTTTATTACAAGACGTGCTCCAGGCGACGGCTGGCATGCGGCGGGAAATCCCGCTCGGCACTGGCCGAGACCCGCACGGCCACGGCGGTGCCAGTCCATGGCGCACGGCTGCGCGGCCATGCGCACCGAATTGGCACGGGGGGGTGTTTGCGGTATCTTTCACGCCAAATGACTGCATCTTGTGCCCTGCTTTGACGCACGAAGCACAACGCATCTGGCAGCCGGAGTTTCCGGTTGCCGCGGTTTTATCGGAGACGCGGCCCACTCAGAAGGCTGTGCCCACACTGAAGAGCGCCACTGGTTCCGATGTAGCATTTCGTCGGAACAACTGACAAAAAATTTCTTCACTCGGAGAGACGTCTATGAGTCTGGAGGCAAGAGAAGATCTCGATCCGATCGAAACCACGGAATGGTTGGACTCCCTGGAATCGGTTCTGGATCGTGAGGGTGAGGATCGTGCCCAGTACCTGATGTCACGCCTGGCCGACCGCCTGCGTCGTGATGGCCATCAAGTACCCTTCTCGGTGACCACGCCCCATCGCAACAGTATCCCCGTGCACCGCGAAGCGCGCATGCCGGGCGACCTGTTCATGGAGCGTCGTATCCGTTCGCTTATCCGCTACAACGCCATCGCTCAGGTGATCCGCAACAACCGTGCCCACAAGGGCCTGGGCGGTCACATCTCGAGCTTCATGTCCAGTGCGACGCTTTATGATGTAGGTTTCAACCACTTCTTCCGTGCACCGGAAGGCGATTTCGAAGGCGACCTGCTGTATATCCAGGGCCACGTGGCACCGGGTATCTATGCACGTTCCTTCCTGGAAGGTCGTCTCAGCCAGGAGCAGATGGACAGCTTCCGTCAGGAAGTCGACGGCAATGGCCTGTCCTCCTATCCGCACCCGTGGCTGATGCCGGATTACTGGCAGTTCCCGACCGTCTCCATGGGTCTGGGCCCGATCCAGGCGATCTACCAGGCGCACGTCATGAAGTACCTCAACTCGCGTGAGTTGAAGTCCATGTACGACCGCAAGGTGTGGTGCTTCATGGGTGACGGCGAGTGTGACGAGCCGGAATCCCTGGGTGCCATCTCGCTGGCGGGTCGCGAGAACCTCGACAACCTGATCTTCGTCATCAACTGCAACCTGCAGCGTCTTGATGGTCCGGTGCGCGGCAACGGCCGCATCATGGACGAGCTGGAAGGCGTCTTCCGTGGTGCCGACTGGAACGTGCTCAAGGTCACCTGGGGTCGCTTCTGGGATCCGCTGTTCGAGCAGGACAAGAAAGGCATCCTGCAGAAGCGCATGGACGAGGCGGTCGACGGTGACTACCAGAACTACAAGGCCAATGGCGGCGCGTACACGCGTGAGCACTTCTTCGGCAAGTACCCGGAGACGGCCGATCTGGTCAAGGACATGTCAGACGACGATATCTGGCGTCTGAACCGTGGTGGCCATGACCCGTACAAGGTCTACGCGGCGTATCACGAGGCAGTCAACAACGCCAATGGTCGTCCGACCGTCATCCTGGCGCACACCGTCAAGGGTTACGGCATGGGCATGGGCGATGGCGAAGCGGCCAACGAAGCCCACCAGGTCAAGACCATGGAACACGAAGCGCTGAAGACATTCCGCGATCGCTTCGGTATTCCGCTGACCGACGAACAGCTCGAGGAAGTGCCGTACTACAAGCCGGCGGACGACAGCCCGGAAATGAAGTACATGCACCTCATGCGCGAACGCCTGAACGGCTACCTGCCCCAGCGTCGCACCGAGTACGAAACGCTGGAAATCCCGCCGCTGGACGACAAGATCTTCGCGTCCCAGCTCAAGGGCTCCAACGGGCGTGAAGTGTCCACCACCATGGCCTTCGTGCGCGTGCTCAACGGTCTGGTCAAGCACAAGACCCTCGGCGAGCGTGTCGTGCCGATCATTCCTGACGAAGCGCGTACCTTCGGCATGGAAGGCATGTTCCGTCAGCTGGGCATCTACACCGCGGCAGGCCAGAAGTACGAGCCGGTCGACAAGGGTCAGATCATGTATTACCGCGAGGACCAGAAAGGTCAGGTCCTCGAGGAAGGTATCTCCGAAGCGGGCGCCATGTCCGCGTGGGTGGCGGCGGCAACGTCCTACGCCAACCACAACCTGCCGCTGATGCCGTTCTACGTCTACTACTCGATGTTCGGCTTCCAGCGCATCGGTGATCTGGCGTGGGCCGCGGGCGATCTGCAGGCACGGGGCTTCCTGGTCGGCGGGACCGCCGGGCGTACTACCCTGAACGGTGAAGGTCTGCAGCACCAGGATGGCCACAGCCATATCCTGGCCTCGACCATCCCGAACTGCCGCACCTACGACCCGACCTACGCTCACGAAGTGGCGGTCATCGTGCAGGACGGCATGAAGCGCATGTTCGAGCAGCACGAGCCGGTCTTCTACTACCTGGCGGTGATGAACGAGAACTACGAGCAGCCGGAGCTTGAAACGGTGCCCGCAGACGACATCATCAAGGGCATGTACCTGCTCAAGGAAGGCGCGAAGGACGGCAAGGCACGCGTTCAGCTGCTGGGTTCCGGCACCATCCTGCGTGAAGTCGAAGCCGCTGCCGTGATGCTGAAGGACGACTACGGTGTCGATGCCGACATCTGGAGCGTCACCAGCTTCAACGAGCTGCGTCGCGAAGCGCTGGAACTGGATCGTCAGGCCTTCCTCAAGCCGGAAGAGACCCCGGCCAAGCCGCACATCACCCAGTGCCTGGAAGGACGTGACGGCCCGGTCGTGGCGGCCACTGACTACATGAAGCTGTTTGCTGACCAGGTTCGCGCCTGGGTGCCGGCTGACTATCACGTGCTCGGTACCGATGGTTTCGGTCGTTCCGATACCCGCGAGAAGCTGCGTCACTTCTTCGAAGTCGACCGCAACTTCGTCACCGTCCAGGCCCTGAAGGCGCTGGCGGATCGTGGTGAGATCGACCGCAAGGTGGTCGCGGAAGCGATCAAGACCTACGGCATCGACCCCAACAAGCCGAATCCGCTGAGCGTCTGAGCGGAGATCGCGGAACAGGCGAGCGGCACTCCATCCTCGACATCAAGATGATGCGAAGGTGATTCGGGTGTCGCTCCCCGTGCACGTTTTGGAAGGAGCACGATCTTGAGCAGCGAAATCATCAAGGTTCCCGACATTGGCGGTAGTTCCGATGTCGAGATCATCGAGATACCGGTGGCGGTCGGAGATGTCATCTCCGCCGAAGACACCATGATCACTCTTGAGTCCGACAAGGCCAGCATGGATGTGCCGGCACCGAAGGGCGGCAAGGTGGTGAAGATTCTCGTCAAGGAAGGCGACACCGTCTCCGAAGGCGACGACATCCTGGAGCTGGAAGCGGAAGGCGGTGGTGACACCTCCTCTGATGCTTCTGATGAGCAGGATGCGCCGAAGGAAGAGGCTCCCAAGCAGGAAGCGTCTGAGCAGCAGGCGCCGAAAGAGGCCGCTGCTGCACCGAAGGCCGCTTCCGGTGGTACCCGGACCGTCGACATCGTCGTGCCGGACCTGGGCGACTCCGAGGCCGTGCCGATCATCGAGATGGCCGTCTCCGAAGGCGACGAAGTCGACGCCGAGGATGCGCTGATCACGCTGGAGTCCGACAAGGCCAGCATGGACGTCCCGAGCCCGCACAAGGGCAAGATCGTCAAGCTGACCGTCAAGGAAGGCGACAACGTCGCGTCCGGTGACGTCATCGGTCAGATGGAAATCGCCGGTGAAGGCGGTGACAGTGCGGCGGAATCAGCGCCGGCGGAAGAATCCTCCGCGTCTGAGACTGAGTCTGAAGAGACCGCCTCTGAAGCGCCGGCTGCCGAAGAAGAGCCGGCCTCCGGTGAGCCGGCCTCCGGTGAGCCGGAGCGCAAGGAATTGCGTGTCCCGGATCTCTCCGGCAGCGACAGCGTGCCGATCATCGAGATGGCCGTGGCCGTCGGTGATGAGGTCAACGAGGAAGACGCGCTGATCACGCTGGAATCCGACAAGGCGACCATGGACATCCCGAGCCCCTACAAGGGCAAGGTGGTGGAGCTTTCCGTCAAGGAAGGCGACACCGTGTCCGAGGGCGACCTGATCGGTTACCTCGAGGTTGCCGGTGCCAAGCCTGCGCCGAAGGCTGCCAAGGCGGAGGCTCCGGCCGCGCCCAAGGCAGACAAGGCCGAGCAGAAGCCTGAGCCGACACCGGCCGGTACGCCGAGCCCGGAAGCCCAGATGGCGGCCCACAAGCCGAGCAAGGGTGCCAAGGTCCACGCAGGGCCTGCGGTTCGCCTGCTGGCGCGTGAGTTCGGTGTCGATCTGGCGGACGTGTCCGGCAGCGGTCCGAAGGGCCGTGTGGTGAAGGAAGATGTCCAGGCCTACGTCAAGCAGATGATGCAGAAGGCCAAGTCCGCACCGGCGGCCCCTGCCGCGCAGGCCACCGGCGGTGCCGGTATCCCACAGGTGCCGGATCAGGACTTCAGCCAGTTCGGTGAGATCGAAGAGTCGAAGATGGGCCGCCTGATGAAGGCGGGTGCCACCAACCTGCATCGCAGCTGGCTCAACGTCCCGCACGTGACCCAGTTCGATGAAGCCGACATCACCGAGCTCGAGGCCTTCCGCAAGTCCATGAAGGCCGAGGCAGAAGCGGCAGGCGCCAAGCTCACGCCGCTGCCGTTCATGATCAAGGCGGCTGCCCACGCGCTGGCCAAGTATCCGCAGTTCAACGTCAGCCTCAAGTCTGACGGCGAGACCCTGGTGCACAAGAAATACGTGCACATCGGTATCGCGGTGGATACGCCGGACGGCCTGATGGTGCCGGTGATCCGCAATGCGGATCAGAAGAGCCTGCTGGAGCTGGCCCGCGAATCCGTGGAGCTGGCCAAGAAGGCGCAGACCAAGAAGCTCAAGCGCGAAGAGATGACCGGTGGTTGTTTCACCATCTCGAGCCTTGGCTCCATTGGGGGTACTGCCTTCACGCCGATCGTCAACACGCCGGAAGTCGCCATCCTGGGTGTCTCCAAGGCGCAGATGAAGCCGGTGTGGGATGGCGCTGCCTTCCAGCCGCGTCTGATGATGCCGCTGTCGCTGTCCTACGATCACCGTGCGGTGAACGGGGCGGATGCGGCACGCTTCACGGCGTATCTGGCTCAGGTGCTGACCGACGTGCGTCGTCTGCTGCTCTGATCCGTACCTTGCATGACAAGGGCAGGTGCCAGATGGCCTGTCGACAGAACGGCCTCCTTCGGGAGGCCGTTTTTTTGTGCATGTCCGTTGGCGTGGCAGGGCGGCGACAGCTGTTGCTGCCCTGCACAACATGCGATGCTTCACGCCAACCTGCCGCGATCTGCCGCATCGTGCTGGCACTACCCGGGAAGGCCGGTTCTCGCAACACACAAGGAGCAAGACAATGGAATGGTTGATGGACCCTTCGGCATGGGTGGCTCTGGCGACCCTGACCGCGCTTGAGATCGTGCTGGGCATCGACAACATCATCTTCCTGTCGATTCTGGTCGCGCGCCTGCCCGAGGCTCAGCGCCAACGTGGCCGCATGATCGGTCTCGGCCTGGCGATGGGCATGCGCATCGTGCTGTTGATGTCGTTGTCGTGGCTGATGTCACTGACGACACCGTTGTTCAGCGTGCTGGATTTCAGCTTCTCCGGGCGGGATCTGATCCTGGTCTTCGGGGGGCTGTTCCTGCTCGGCAAGAGCACCCATGAGATCCATGCCAACCTCGAGGGTGAGGACCCGGCGGAAGAGGGCGCGAAGAAGGGCGGTGCCAGCTTCATGGCGATCATGGTCCAGATCGCGTTGATCGATATCGTCTTCTCGCTGGATTCGGTGATCACGGCGGTGGGCATGGTCGACCATCTGACGGTGATGATCATCGCGATCGTCATCTCGGTGGGCATCATGATGGTGGCGGCCAAGCCGATCGGTGATTTCGTCGATCGCCATCCGACCATCAAGATGCTGGCCCTGTCCTTCCTGATCATGGTCGGCATGATGTTGATGGTCGAAGGCTTCGGCGTCCATGTGCCCAAGGGCTACATCTACGTGGCGATGGCCTTCTCGCTGGCGGTGGAAATGCTCAACATCCGGCTACGCGGCAAGCGGGCCAAGGCGGTGCGGCTGCGTCGCAGCAGCCAGGCGGAAGAGGTCGCCGAGTGAGGTCATGACCCCCAGGCCATGACGCCTGAACCCTGAAATGAGTGGAACCCTGCCATGACGCCCCTGCGACCGAGTGCCGCGGGGGGCGTCATGCCATCGTGAGGCTGGATCACGAGGCGCTGCACGCGGCGATCGCCTCGTCCGTCATCAATGAGCCAAAACAGTGCCAAGGGGCGTCATGCGCGCCTTTGGTGTGCTTGTGCGATGGCCGTGTGAGCGGTATCGTCAGCCCTTGCGTTGCATAGCGATGACATAATGAGATCGTCAGTGCGTGGAGAGTGTTGGTCACGCCACCAGTCGGTCCGCTTCCTGTTTCATCCTGGTCGCAAGCCGCTCGAGGCCCCGTGGCTGTCTCCTTCACTGTCATGTCGATGGGGAGACACTGCGCAGGTCAGCGCGTGAGCCGAGTCGTCTTGAGCGCTCGGCGGCCAGAGCGCCTCGGATGGCCATCTGCCGTCGAGGGCAGGGCACACAAGCCCGGATGACCCATTTACACCTGTTTCACGCTTTTCATTTGCACACTCAAGGAGCAGTACCGATGCGTTTGATCCTGTTGGGCGCCCCCGGCGCCGGCAAGGGCACTCAGGCCCAGTTCATCTGCGAGCGTTTCAACATCCCGCAGATTTCCACCGGAGACATGTTGCGTGCAGCGGTCAAGGCCGGCAGCGAGCTGGGGCTCAAGGTCAAGGAGATCATGAATACCGGCGGGCTGGTGTCCGACGAGATCATCATCGCTCTGGTCAAGGAACGCATCAGCCAGCCCGACTGCGAGAACGGCTTCCTGTTCGATGGCTTCCCGCGCACCATTCCGCAGGCTGACGCCATGAAGGAAGCGGGCGTGAAGCTGGACCACGTGGTCGAGATCGCCGTGGCGGACGAGGAAATCGTCAAGCGCCTGTCCGGTCGTCGTGTGCACCCGGATTCCGGTCGTGTCTATCACATCGAGTACAACCCGCCGCGCGAGGAAAGCAAGGACGACGTCACTGGCGAAGCCTTGATCCAGCGTGAAGATGACCGTGAAGCCACGGTGCGCAACCGTCTGTCCGTCTACCATGAGCAGACCGAGCCGCTGGTCGAGTACTACTCCAGCTGGTCCGCCACTGGCGATGCCCAGGCACCGGCCTACCATCGCATCGAAGGCATCGGTTCCGTCGATGACATTCGTGCCCAGCTGGTCAGCGCGCTGGAGCAGTGAGTCGCGTTGCCTGAGACGGCATGAGGACTATGGCGCCGCCATGGCCCGCATGATGTGCTCTTTCGGTATCAAGCGCCTTGAAAACGCCCGCAGGCTTTGTCTGCGGGCGTTTTCTTTGGTCGCGAAAGCGAAATGGCGTGTTGCGACAGACCCCTTCTGCAGCGCAGGTTCGCGGCCTGTGGCACGACTGACGCACAGCGCCGACACCTGCCGTGGACACCCTGCGTCTTTTGCTGCTAGCGGGGGACGGGTAGAATCGCGTCACATTTTTCTGATGATGAACCGCCCATGACCACGCTTCTGGCCATTGATGCATCCTCCTCCGCCTGTTCCGTTGCCCTGTGGCAGGACGGCGTTGTTACTGCCGAGCGCTGTGAAGCTCCCCGTCAGCATACCCAGCTGATGATGCCGATGATCGAGACGCTGCTGGCAGATGCCCAGCTGACGTTGAAGGATCTGGACGCGCTGGCCTATGGCCACGGCCCGGGTTCCTTCACGGGCCTGCGCATCGCGGCTGGCACCATCCAGGGGCTGGCCTTCGGGCTTGAGGTGCCGGTGATCGGTGTCTCGACCCTGGCGGCGCTGGCGCTGCAGGCCCATCGCCATCACCACGCCCGTTTCGTGTTGCCGATGCTGGATGCCCGCATGGGCGAGCTTTACACCGGCGCCTATCGTGTGGCGACCTCCGCCGAAGGTGAGGTCGAGGTCAGCCAGCTGCTGCCCGAGCAGGTCGTGGCGCCGGGACTCGTGGAGTTGCCCCAGGAGCTTCGTGAGCACGACTGGCTGGCCATCGGTTCCGGGCTGGTCATGCACGATGCGCTGCCGGAAGCCTTGCGCGCCAGCATCGTGCAGCGCCTGGAGGCACCGCAGCCGGATGCCGAGGACATGGTCATCCTGGCGGCGCAGGCCTTTGCGCGCGGCGAGGCAGTCGCTGCCGTCGAGGCGCAGCCTGTCTATCTGCGCAACGAGGTGGCATGGCGCTGATGGCGCCAGGGATCGCCATCCTCTCGCGTCAGTCAGGTGGTCTGCCAAGGCTGCCGTAAGGTTTCAGCATCACACTGCGGCCCCTGATGTCGGTCGCGCATCGGCTGACAGGGAACCGTTCTGTCATCACCGCACCTCGCAGTGCCACAGGCGATGTCTGTCGTCCGTGTGGGCCATTGAGGCCCGTTACTCTTAAAAGGATGTTTCATGGAACTCATGCACGTGGTGGCGTTGGCCGTCATTCAAGGTCTGACCGAATTTCTGCCGATTTCCTCCTCCGCTCACCTGATCCTGCCCTCCCAGGTGCTTGGCTGGCCGGACCAGGGACTGGCCTTCGATGTCGCGGTCCATGTCGGCACTCTGCTGGCCGTGGTGATGGCCTTTCGCAAGGATGTCGTCAATATCCTCGCTGGCTGGTTCGGACAGTTCAGCGGTTCTGGCGGGCTTGCGGCGCGTCAGACCGACGACAGCCGTCTGGGCTGGGCGGTATTGCTGGCGACGCTGCCGGCCGTCGTCTTCGGTGGCCTGTTGGGCGATGTGGTGGAAACGGCCGGGCGTTCGACTGCCGTGATCGGCACGACCACCATCGTCTTCGGTCTGCTGCTGTGGTGGGCGGATGCCAAGGGCACGCGCACGCGGGATCTGGCGACGCTCACGCTCAAGGGGGCGTTGATCATCGGTCTGTTCCAGGCATTGGCACTGATTCCGGGCACCTCGCGCTCGGGCATCACCATCACTGCCGCACTGCTGCTGGGCTTCGAGCGTCAGAGTGCGGCACGCTTCTCCTTCCTGCTGTCGATTCCGCTGATTCTCGCGGCGGGCTCACTCAAGGGGCTGGAGCTGATCGAGACCGGCAGTGAAGCCCAGCTGTTCGATGTCGGACTGGGTGTGGTGCTGTCCTTCGTCTCGGCGCTGGTGTGCATCAAGCTGTTCCTCAAGGCCATCGACAGCATCGGCATGTTGCCCTTCGTCATCTACCGTCTGCTGCTGGGCGTGCTGCTGTTCGGCATGCTGTTGCTGTAAGTCGCATACGGCAGGTTCAGTCTTTCTCCGACGGCGTCGCTCTTGCGGCGCCGTCGGCGTTTCTGTCAGCCTTGCTTGCGTTTATCATGTCGCCTTTGTGCTGGTCTTTCGCGAGTCCCAGCGTCTCTTCATTTCCATAGAGCCCGTTCATGCTGCCATCCGATCCCCTCGCTCCTTCCTCTGACGCCGCTGCCGCGACCCCCGTGATCGCCATCGCTCGCTCGCAGCTGGCGGTGCACCCGGAGCTCGCCATGCTGGCGGCGCACTTCGGGATCGCCATCCGGGACGATGATGCGTTGCCGGCTCTGCGGCTCGAGGTGGCGCAGGACGAGCAGGGCATACCGCGGGTCGTGATCGCCGGTGACGAGCGCGAGTACGGCAAACCGCTGCATGTGGATTTCGTCGCTGGTCGGGCGGACCACCGCCGGCGTTTCGGTGGGGGGCGCAATCAGCTGATCGCGCGGGCCTGTGGCCTGAATCGCGGCGCACTGCCAAGCATCGTCGATGCCACCGCCGGGCTGGGGCGCGATGCCTTCGTGCTGGCAAGTCTCGGATCGCCGGTGCTGATGATCGAGCGTGTCGCCGCGACGGCGGCGATCCTGGTCGATGGCCTGACCCGCGCGCAGGGCTGTGCAGACGACGAGATACGCGAGATCGCGCTACGCATGCAGGCGCTGCAGGGGGATGCCTCGCGTGATCTGGGAGAGCTCGTCGCGCTGTGGGATCAGCCGCCGCAGGTGGTGCATCTGGATCCGATGTACCCGCACCGTGACAAGTCCGCGCTGGTGAAGAAGGAGATGCGGCTCTTCCGTGCCCTGGCGGGGGATGACGCGGATGCGCCGGCCTTGCTGGATTCGGCACTGGAGGTCGCGACCCATCGGGTGGTGGTCAAGCGTCCACGCAAGGCTGAGCCGATCGGCGGCATCGCGCCGAGTCATGTGGTGGAGGAGAAGACCAGCCGCTACGACGTCTACGTCAAGCAGGCGCTGCGCTAGCCGCGAAGGCCGGGTGATGCACCCTGACGTGCATGACCGCTCTGAAGATGACAGGACCCCGCTCGCGTCTGCCGCGAGCGGGGTCCTGTCGTTCATGCGAAGGGATGGCGTGGCACCGTTGTCAGCGTGGCTCGTCAGCCGAGTCAGCATTGTCCTCTGGCGTGTCCGGCGTATCGCGCAGGCGCACATGCTGCAAGCGATGGCGCAATGCCGGGTCGAACAGGTCGCGCCCACGGGTCTGCAGGTCTTCCAGCGCTTCGCCGAAGCACAGGCGGTTGTCGTCCAGCCAGATGAAGTCCAGCTCCAGCAGGGTATCCAGCAGGCCGCGGAACAGTCGCTTGTCGAAGAACTCGGGCGCGTTGAGGCCCGAGAGCAGCGTCAGCCGCTCTGCCAGCGCGCCGGAGTGGGTCTCGAGGGCTTCGCGATCCAGCGTGCCGCTGCCGTGTTGCAGCAAGGCCGCGATCAGCAGGTAGCCGCGCTCCAGCGTCGGCTGGACCGGCTGGGCCAGCAGCCGCAGCTGCTCGGAGGATTCCTGGCTTGCGACCGGACGCGACCAGCGTTCGGGCGTGTTCTCGGTTGCCGGCTGGTGCTCCAGCAGGCCCTCGTCGCTGAGCAGCGCGAGGGTGGCGGCGATATCGCCTTTCAGCTCCGGGGCTTCCGGCACGAACAGTTCACGTACCAGCACGGGCCAGGCCGGGCTGATCTGCTCATCCAGCGCCTGCAGGGTGTACTGGGCGGTGTTGCGGAAGGCGAAGGCGATCAGCGCCGGCAGCGCCAGCAGATGCAGGACGTTGTTGCGGTACCAGGTCAGCAGGCTGGCCTGTTCCGGTGTGGCGATCACCAGCTCACCGAGGTGCTGGGGGCGTAGGGTGACCAGCCCCAGGTGCGCACAGTGCGCGATCCATTCTTCCGGCGTGCCTTCGGGCAGGCTGTGGTCCTGCCGGCCAGGCAGCTTGCCGGCCAGTCGCACCAGCATGGCCAGCTGGCGCTGCATCAGACTGGACTCGATGGCGTGGTGTGCGGTGGAAAGCAGCACCAGCGCCGACAGCGAGACAGGGTTGAGGGCCGCGGCGGCATTGATGCGCGTGGCGATCTCGTTGCCCAGTCGCGGCACGGCACTGGTCAGCCATTCCGGGCGCCGCTGGTGGCGACTGGCCTGCCACTCGGGAGTGGTCTCGTCCAGCCAGGCTCCCAGCTTGAGCGGCTCGCCAATGTTGAGATAGACCTTGCCGAAGGGCTGCTTGAGCTGGCCCAGCACGCGAATCAGATCCAGCGGCGACTCCTTCTTCTTGCTGGCGCCCGACAGTTCACGCTGATAGCTGAGGCTCTCGAAGACCTTCTCGTAGCCGATGTAGACCGGGACGAAAGCGACCTCGCGGCGCGTGTCACGCAGGAAGGAACGCAGCGTCATCGCCAGCATGCCCGGGCGTGGCGGCAACATGCGCCCCGTGCGTGAGCGTCCACCCTCGATGAAGTATTCCACCGGGTGCCCGCGGGTGATCAGCTGGTGGACATATTCATCGAAGACCGCGCCATAGAGGCGATTGTCACGGAAGCTGCGGCGCAGGAAGAAGGCGCCGCCACGCCGGAGGATCGGGCCGATCACCGGCATGTCGAGATTCTTGCCGGCTGCCACGTGCGGCGTCATCAGCCCTTCGTGAAACAGCACGTAGGACAGCAGCAGATAATCGATGTGGCTGCGATGGCAGGGCACATAGATCAGCTCGCAGTCCCCGGCGATCGCCTTGACGCGCGACATGCCGCGGATCTCGATGCCGTCATACAGCTTGTGCCACAAGCGCTTGAGGGCGTGAGCCAGGAAGCGCTGCACGGGATAGCCCATGTTGGAGGCGATCTCGCGGCCGTATCTCAACGCGCGCTTCTCGAGACGCGCGGGACGCTGGTTCTGGTCGCGGGCCAGCTCGCTGATCACGTCCTGTACGGCGGGCGCCTTCTGCAGATTGCGGATCATGGTGTGGCGATGCGAGAGGTCCGGCCCCAGCAGTCGAGTGCGCACGCGACGAAAGTGCACGCGCAGCAGACGAGCGATGCGCCGGCGCGCCAGCGCCTGATCCTCGGGACCTTCGCGCAGCACCTCGTGGAGCTTGAGCGGCTGGCCGAAGTGCACATCCACCGAGCGACCATGCACGAGGATGGCGATGGCGCGACGCAATACCCCGGTGACACGCCAGCTGTCAGCGGAGATGAACTTCCAGAAGCCGAATTCCTTGCCCGGCGCACGCCCCCAGAACACGCTGACCGGTACCAGCTGGACCTCGACCTCATCCGGGGCGTTCTCCAGTGCCTCGATCAGCTGCGCGAGTCGTCGGGAGAGCAGGCCCTTGCCCTTGCGTGAGTGACGCAGCAGGCGCAACCGCGAGTGACTCAGACGCATGTCGCCTATGCTCAAGGGCAGAGTGGGAGATGGCAGGCCACGCCCCTCGCAAAGCTGCTCGATCACCAGTTCATCGGAGAGCGCCTGATAGGGGAAGACGTAGACCACCGGCAGGTCGGGGTCGAGATTCAGGGCACTGTGGTCCAGCGCGTTGATGTCGGGTTCCACCGCGCGCAGCTCCACCCATTTGTCCAGCAGACGGCGGCTGAGGTTGCGCAGAGGGCGCAATAACAGGGTGACGGGCGACATGGCGGAGCCTCGCAGGTGTACTCGAAAAGTTCGATGGTGAGACGCTGTCACAAGCAGGATCGTTTGCGTTGACTCACAGGATGCGGGAGTGGCGATCCGAGGATATCGACGTTGGGTCGCCGCATGCATGATATTGATCATTATACGCATTCTGTTCGATGACGCCGATATCGGCTGTCATTGCCCAGTGCGGGAGCGACGGGAGGCATGTCATGCTCGGAATGTGGCGTTCAGGCAATCGATTTACCCTGCTGCCGGAGGGGGCGCGCTTTCTGCCCAGCATGCTGGAGGCGGTGGAAGGCGCACGTCACTCGATACTGCTCGAACTGTATCTGGCCGAAAGCGGTCACCTCAGTCGGGTCCTGATCGAGGCTTTGAGCGCTGCGTGCCAGCGTGGCGTCAATGTACTGGTGCTGCTGGATGGTTTCGGCTCGCTGGGGCTCGAGGAGGCGGATCGCCAGCGCATGACCGAGGTCGGCATCGCCCTGCGCTTCTACAACCCGATTCGCTGGTGGCGGTTCGGTCGCAACCTGACGCGGGATCACCGCAAGCTGCTGGTCGTGGATGGCGAGGTGGGCTTCACCGGTGGTTTCGGCGCGGTCGATGAGTTTGCCGAGGCCTGGTCAGAAGTGGCGATACGCATCGAGGGGCCCTGTATCCGTGACTGGGTCAGGCTGTTCGCGCGGGTCTGGGATTCCGCTGCCAGCGAGGGGCAGGGGCGTCGTGAGGCCGTGCGCAGCGTCAACATCAATGCGGTCAACGTCGTCACGGGATATCTGGGGATGCGCGGGCGTGTCGTCTGGGGCCATGGATTTCGTTATCAGGCGATTCGCCACTCGCTCCAGCATCAGGCCAGCAGCACCCGCAAGCGGCTGTGGATCTGCACGCCTTACTTCGTGCCGACCTTCAGCATGCGTCGACGCCTCAAGCGGGCGGCTCGGCGCGGCGTCGATGTGCAGCTGTTGATCGCGGGACAGCATCACGACCATCCCGGCGTGCGTTCTGCGGGGCAGCGTTTCTATGCGAGTCTCCTCAAGGCGGGCGTGCGGATCCATGAATTCCAGCCGCGCTTTCTGCATGCCAAGTTCTCGCTGGCGGATGACTGGGTCACGCTGGGGTCATGCAACTTCGATCACTGGAGCCTGCAATGGAATCTGGAGGCCAATCAGGAGGTGCAGGACCATCGCTTCGCGGCGGAGGTGGCGGCGCTGTTCGAGCAGCATTTCGCGCGCAGCGTCGAGATCACCCGGGCTGCCTGGCAGCGACGCTCTCTGGCGCAACGCTGTCGCGAGTGGGGCTATGGCACCCTGGATAGCCTGGTGACGCGGCTGCGCTAGCCAGTTCACGGATGTCAGACACTGCTTCATCAAACGACAACGCCGGACGACCCCAAGGGGCGTCCGGCGTTGTCGTGTCTGGCGCTGCGCGGCGCAAAGAGGGGGATGGCGGGGGCTCAGCGCTTCTTGCCGCTACCCTTGCCAGCAGGCTTCTTCGCGCCGCCTTTGCCACTGCCCTTGCCGCCCGCATGCTTGCCACGCGGAATGCCCGCGGCGCCCGGCGTTGCGGCTCCCTTGCGGCGCGGTGATGGCTTGGGGCTTTCCGGCGGCACGCGATAGAGCAGGTAGAGATCCAGCAGCAGTTCCGGCAGCTGGTTGACGAAGCGCTGGGCACCGACGGGGTCGGCGATCAGCTCGCCGATCTCCGGGTCTTCATCGTCGAATACGCCCGAGATGGCCATGAAGGGCAGCAGCAGCTCGGCCGCGGTCTCTTCCTGGGTCCCGAACCAGGCATCCTCGTCCATGAAGACACCTTCCATGAAGCCTGCACACCAGTCACCGATCGGCGTCTCGACAGGGTCGAGGCCACCGAGTTCCAGCTCGAACAGCAGCTCAGGCAGGATGCCGTGCTCGAGGGCGTCGATGGCATTGGCGCGCATCTGCTCGAACAGCGCGACCACCTGGGCTTCCTGCTCGGGGCTTTCATAGGCTGGCTGCCCCTGGAACAGCTCCGGCAGCCACAGGCTGGAAGGCACTTCGCGTGGTGCGATGGCCAGTGCCAGCATGAAGCCATGCGCGCTGATGATGTCGAGGGCTTCCGGGCCGACCAGGTCGGATTCAAGGAACTCATCGAGGATGTCGAGGGATTCATCATCCAGCAACGGCTGGGTCTGGACAGGCTCGGCCATGGGGAAGGTCTCACATGCGGGATAGAAGTCGGGCAGGGCGTCGCGGCCACTGCGAATGTGGCTAGTGTATCATCTCGTGGCAGGGGTTTTCGTCGCCACGAAAGCCCCTGAATCGTCGAATTCTCCACTTTCTTCAGCGGTTGCCGTTCACCTCGATCGTCTGGCATCAAGGGGTCGTCTCATGTCTTGTTCCCGTGTCGCGCCCGCCGTGGATGGCGGTGTCGTCAGTCGATATCGCTTTCCCGTCGACCATGTGCTGGCGTGTCTCGGTGATGCGGTCGCCGACCCCCTGCCGTTGGCCGATGAGCAGACACTGGATGCCCTCAGCGAGCCGCAACTGCATGCCATGCTGCAATCCCGTGTGCTGGCCTGTCTGGCGCGCGCACGTGCGCACTATCCCGAGATGCGCATGCCCGCCGTGTCCTGTCGTCTCAGAGGACGCACTGCCGGGACAGCCGAACCGGCGCGCCAGCGCCTGCGCTTCAACTGGCAATTGCTGTGCGAGAACCGCCATCACTTCCTGAGCCAGACCGTCCCTCATGAGGTGGCGCACTGGGTGGTGATGGAAGTGGTGGAGCGCGCGCGCGGCCAGCGGGTCAAGCCGCATGGCCCGGAGTGGCAGCAGGTCATGACGAATCTCTATGGTGTCGCACCTGAGGTGACCCACCGCATGGATGTTTCCCGCGCGAGTCCGATGCCCTGGGCCTACGGATGCGATTGCGAGACACCGCACTATCTGAGTCATCGTCGACATGCCAATGCGCTTCGTGGGCAGCGTTACCGATGCCGGCAGTGCGGGAAAGCGCTCAAGGGGCCATTGAGCGATTCCTGATGCCTGCCATCGCCTTCCGTGCTGTCCTGCCTCCCGTTTTCAATGCCGCCGTGGCGCGCTCAGTCCCTCTGGAGTGCGGGTTTTCTGCGGCGAAAGTCGCTGTGACCTTGGTGTTATTTGTTGATAAATAGTTGAAATTATTGGGAAAAAATTGTCTACCAAGGTCTAGTGTGTGGCCCCCCCATGCTTGGGTTTAAGCTGAAACGGACTAGCCATGACTCGTCCGCAGCGTACCCGTGTCGTATGAGGCAGCCCGAGGCGTGTCGCCCGCCAACTTCCAGAGGTCGAACAACAATGAGCGAAGATGCCAAGGTTCACCCGGTCAAGCCTGATGTTGCCGCCCGTGCATGGGTAGATCGTGAGCGCTACCAGGCCATGTATCAGCAGTCTGTCGAGGCACCCGAGGATTTCTGGGCCGAGCAGGCGCAGTCGCTGGACTGGTTCAAGGCGCCCTCGGTGATACGCAGTACCGACTTCGGCCCTGAGAATGTCGATGTGCGCTGGTTCGAGGATGGTCAGCTCAACGTGGCCCACAACTGCCTGGATCGTCATCTCGAGGAGCGTGGCGACCAGGTGGCGATCATCTGGGAAGGGGATGACCCCAGTGAGTCCCAGTCGATCACCTATCGCGAGCTGCATGCGCGCGTCAGCCAGTTCGCCAATGGCCTCAAGGAACTGGGCGTGGGGCGTGGTGACGTGGTCACCCTGTACATGCCGATGATCCCCGAAGCGGCCATGGCGATGCTGGCCTGTACCCGTATCGGTGCGGTGCACTCGGTGGTCTTCGGGGGCTTCTCGCCGGACGCGCTGGCAGGACGGATCGCCGATTCCAGCTCGCGCATCGTGATCACCGCCGATGAATCGCTGCGCGGTGGCAAGCGAGTGCCGCTCAAGGAGAATGTCGACGATGCGCTGGAGCGCGATGGCAACGGCTGCGTCGACCACGTGCTGGTGGTGCGGCGTACCGGGGGTGACGTGCACTGGGGGAGTCGTGATCTGTGGTTCCACGAGCTGGTCGACCGTCAGTCCAGCGACTGCCCGGCAGAAGCGATGGGCGCGGAAGACCCGCTGTTCATTCTCTACACCTCCGGCTCCACCGGCACGCCCAAGGGGCTGAAGCACACCACGGGCGGCTATCTGCTCTATGCGGCCATGACCCATCGTTACGTCTTCGACTACCACGATGGCGACATCTACTGGTGCACGGCGGATGTCGGCTGGGTGACAGGGCACAGCTACATCGTCTATGGACCGCTGGCCAACGGCGCGACCACGCTGATGTTCGAGGGGGTGCCCAGCTATCCGACTCACGGGCGCATGGGGGAGATCGTCGACAAGCATCAGGTCAATATTCTCTACACGGCCCCGACTGCCGTGCGCGCGCTGATGGCACACGGCGATGGCGTGATGGACTCCAGTTCCCGCGACAGCCTGCGCCTGCTCGGCTCGGTGGGTGAGCCGATCAATCCTGAGGCATGGGAGTGGTTCCACCGCGTGATCGGCAAGGGCAACTGCCCGCTGGTGGATACCTGGTGGCAGACCGAGACCGGCGGCATCATGATCGCGCCGCTGCCGGGTGCCACGGATCTCAAGCCGGGTTCCGCCACCTTGCCGTTCTTTGGCGTGCAGCCGGCGCTGGTCAACAACGAGGGCAACATTCTCGAGGGAGCCACCGAAGGCAATCTGGTGATTCTCGACAGCTGGCCGGGGCAGGCGCGCTCCATCTGGGGCAACCATGAGCGTTACGTGCAGACCTATTTCTCCACCTATGCCGGCATGTACTTCACCGGCGATGGCTGCCGCCGTGATGAGGATGGGTATTACTGGATCACCGGACGCGTCGACGACGTGCTCAACGTTTCCGGGCACCGCATGGGCACGGCCGAGATCGAGTCATCGCTGGTCGCGCATGAGGCGGTCGCCGAAGCCGCAGTGGTCGGTTATCCCCATGACATCAAGGGGCAGGGGATCTACATCTACGTGACGCTCAATGATGGCATCGAGCCAAGCGATGAGCTCAAGAAGACCCTGACCCAGTGGGTGCGCAAGGACATCGGGCCGATCGCGTCACCTGATGTCATCCAGTGGGCACCGGGACTGCCCAAGACGCGTTCCGGCAAGATCATGCGGCGTATCCTGCGCAAGATCGCCGCCAACGAGACCGACGGTCTTGGGGATACCTCGACGCTGGCGGACCCGACGGTGGTGGATGATCTGATCGAGCATCGCGCCAACCGCTGAACTCGTCGGATGGCGGCCATGCAGGCCTGACGAGACACGTCGCGACATCGAAAGCGCGGGAGCTTGGCTCCCGCGCTTTTTTCGTGTGCGTCCGGGTCATGCGCTCCTGTTTCGTGGGTGCCTGTTTCGTGAGTGTCTGTCTCGTGCACATCCTGGCCGTGTCTGAAGCAGGAAAGGTTGGCCATCGATGAGCGGCTGACTTGATAATGATGCGACAACCCGCATGCGACAGGTGGGCCTGATGGCCTCCCTGAGCATTTCCTCATTCACTTCATGATCAAGGCAGCCCCCATGTCAGCAGGCAAGTCGGATGCATCCTGCGCCACGTCTCAGCCCGCCACTTCCTCACAGGTTGCATCATCGTCATCCACCGAGGGCGAGAACCGTCCACGCGCTGTCGTGCTGATGTGCCTGTCGGCGATCTCCTTCGCGTTGATGGGGGCGATGGTCAAGTTGAGCGGTGACTTGCCGCTGTTCGAGAAGGTCTTCGTGCGCAACCTCGTAAGCCTGGTGGTTGCCGTCGTGATGGTTCGCATGGCGGGCGCTCGTCTGCTGGGACACTGGCACCATCAGCCGTTGCTGCTGGCGCGCTCGCTGATCGGGCTTGGCGGCGTGATGAGCTTCTTCTACGCCATCGATCACCTGCTGCTTGCGGATGCGACTATCCTAAACAAGCTGTCGCCGTTTTTCGTGATGCTGTTTGCCGGCATGTTTCTGGCAGAGCGCCTGGGCGGCTGGCGGTTGGTAGGCATGCTGATTGCCTTCGTGGGGGCGACTCTGGTCATCAAGCCGCAGATGGCGTTCGCCGAGGGAGGTGTGGAGGCACTGTTTCCGGCGCTGGTCGGATTGGGCTCGGCCATGTTGGCCGGCGCTGCCTACACACTGATTCGGGCGCTGCGAGGGCGTGAGGCTTCCGCGACAATCGTGTTACATTTCTCGCTGGTCTCCAGCATCGTCACCCTGGTGCCTATGCTGATGAATCCGGTGATGCCCAGTGCGCCACAGGCACTGGCCCTGTTGGGGATCGGGGTCTTCGCGGCCGGTGGCCAGATCCTGATGACCACGGCCTATCGGCTGGCGCCCGCGGGGGAAGTGTCGATCTATTCCTATCTCACCATCGTGTTCTCCGCATTGGCCGGCTGGGCGATCTGGGGAGAAGTGCCGGACGCTGCCAGCCTCATGGGTTTCCTGCTGATTGCCGGTGTGGCACTGGTCGGTTGGCATGCGAGTCGCGTTGCGGTTAGGGTGGTCTGACTCTCCATCCGCAGGATGCTGTCAGAATTCACTTGTGCATTGTCCACTCATCATTGGGCAATCCGTGCGATACTCGTGTTCCCCGAGCGAAACATCAGTATGTCTCCCGATGGTGGGCTGCTTTGTTAAACGCGCGTTCCATGGGGTAACATGCCAGAAAATAACGGCGATCATTGACCGGCCAGGAAGGTCGGTGATGATCACCATCGGGGTTTTGGAGGAGACTCAATGGCCTTTGCCCAGAAGTTCATCGTTGCAGACGATCATCCGCTCTTTCGTGCCGCACTGACGCAGGCACTCAGGCAAGTGGCCTCACAGGCAGAGATTGTCGAAGCCGACAGCATGGACGCGACCAACGATATCGTTGCCCGCCACCCCGATGCTGATCTGATCCTGCTGGACCTGCACATGCCGGGAGCCCATGGCTTCTCAGGCCTGATCCAGCTGCGTGGTCAGACGCCGGATATCCCGGTCGCCGTCGTATCCGGTAGCGAGGAGCCCTACGTGGTGCGCCGCGCCATCGATTATGGCGCTTCCGGTTTCATCCCCAAGTCCGCAAGTCTGGATGTGATCGCCGAGGCGATCGGCGAGATTCTCGAAGGCGAAGTCTGGCTGCCGACGGACATCGCCGAAGCCATGGGCGAGTCCAGCGAAGATGAGTCCCGCTTTGCCGAAGCGATCGCCTCGCTGACGCCACAGCAGTTCCGCGTGCTCAACATGCTGACGGAAGGCCTGCTCAACAAGCAGATCGCCTATGAGCTGAATGTGTCCGAGGCCACCATCAAGGCGCACGTGACCGCCATTCTGCGCAAGCTTGGCGTGCATTCCCGCACCCAGGCCGTCATCGCGGCGCAGCGTCTGGAAGTCGAGCCGCCGAAGGTTCGCTCCTGAAGTCGCTGTGATTGACGGGATGATGCATCCCGTTCGATGAGCATGATCCTGCTTCGGAAAGACAAAAGCCCGCCCTGTCACTGACAGGGCGGGCTTTTTGCGGATACAGCGCCTGCTCGTTCACAGGCGCTGCGCGATTCACCCGCGATCAGCCATCGCCGTTCTCCGGGGCTCCGCCTGTCTCATCCGAGGTACCGCTGGCATGCTTCTCGGCACGATTGGCCTGCAGGGTACGCGTCAGCAGTGCGCGCAGCGCCGCCGGACGCACCGGCTTGAGCAGCAGGTGATAGCCGGCACGGCGTACCTCCTCGGCGACTTCGTCAGTGCGATCCGCGGTGATGACGATGCCGGGCACGGAGCCTGCCAGGCGTTCATCCAGAGCATCCAGCGCCATCAGACCGGTCACTTCATTGTCGAGGTGATAATCGGCGAGGATGGCATCCGGATCACCATCCAGATTGCGAATCACGGATTTGGCACCACCGATGGACGTGGCGGTGAAGACTTCGCAGCCCCAGCCGGACAGCATCGCCTTCATGCCTTCCAGAATCAGGCTCTCGTTGTCGATGCACAGCACGCGGGTGCCGGTCAGCTTGTTGCCGGCGCGCTTGCGGGCCGGGACGGCATCCGGCTGTTCAGCGGCCGGCAGTGTCTTGCTGATCGGGACGCTGACCGCGAAGACTGTCCCCACACCGACCCAGCTGCGCACCGTGATCGGGTGATCGAGCACGCGACTCATGCGCTCGGCGATCGACAGGCCCAGTCCCAGCCCCTTCTCGCTCTCCTTGTGACGCTCGCTCTGATCGAGACGCCGGAATTCCTGGAAGATCTCGGTCAGCTTGGACTCGGGGATGCCGGGGCCGGTGTCCCAGACTTCGATGCGAATGCGATCCCCCAGGCGGCGACAGCCCAGCAGTACGTGGCCCTGACGGGTGTAACGCACGGCGTTGGACAGGAAGTTCTGCACGATGCGCCGCAGCATCTGGCCGTCAGAATCCACCGCCAGCTGGGTCATCACCACCTTCAGGTCCAGCCCTCGGTCTTCCGCCATCACCTCGAACTCGGCCTTCAGCGGCTTGAGAATATCCGACAGGCGGAACACGCTGCGACGTGGCGCCAGCGCGCCGGCATCGAGCTTGGAGATGTCGAGCAGGGTGCTGAGCAGCTCCTCGGCGGCCTGCAGCGAGTTGTCGATGTGATTGGTGGTGGTCTTCATCTCGCCTTCCACCTGCTGGGCGAGAGCGGAGGTGAACAGGCGTGCGGCATTCAGGGGTTGCAGCAGGTCATGACTGGCCGCGGCCAGAAAGCGCGTCTTGGAGGCGTTGGCATCCTCGGCCAGCTGCTTGGCCTGACGCAGTGCCTGCTCGGCTTCCGCGCGCACACGGTTCTCGGTACGCAATGCCTCGTTGACCTGTGACAGCTCCTGGGTACGCACGCGAACGCGTTCTTCCAGATTCTCGTTGGTTTCCTTGAGGGCAATCTCGGCCAGGCGGCGTTCGGTGATGTCCTGATAGAGCGCGAAGAAGCCGAGGATGTTGCCCTTGCCGCTGAAGTGCGGCGTATAGGTCACCAGCATGTAACGCACACCGCCCTCGGGGGCTTCCAGCGAGATCTCGAAGGAAACGCGTTCCCCCGCCAGGGCGCGCGTCATCCAGGGGGCGCGCTGGCGATAGATGTCTTCAGGCATCGCCGCCTCGGCCGGCTCGCCGATGACGGCGGTACGGTCGATGCCCATCACCGCTTCATAGGCGCGGTTGGTGAAGAGGTAACGACACTCCTTGTCGAAGTAGGCGATCAGCGCCGGCACGTTGTCGGTGTAGATGCGGATGTTGTTTTCCGAGCGGATCAACGCCTCTTCGGTGCGCTTCTGCTGGGTGATGTCCTGGTAGGTATAGACGAAGCCGCCGCCGGGCATCGGGTTGCCCTGGATCTCCATCACGGTGCCGTCCTGGCGATAGCGCACGTAGCGATGCGGCTCGCCGTCACGGATGGCGTCCAGCAGCTGATCGACATGCTCTTCCGGGTCGCCCGGGCCATATTCACCATTGTGCGCGTTGTAACGGAAGATGCGATCGATCGGGGCGCCGACACGGATCAGGTTGTCAGGGAAGCGGAACATGTCCAGATAGCGCTGATTCCACACCACCAGGCGCATGTGCTGGTCGACCACGCTGATGCCCTGGTGGATGTTCTCGATGGTGGCCTGCAGCAGGGCGCGGTTGAATTCCAGCACCTGTGAGGCTTCATCGACGATGGAGATGACATCCGAGATACCGATGCCGCGTCCCTGCAGGGCGGAGTTGACCACGATCCGCGCCGAGGAGGCACCGAGCACGGAAGCCAGGAAGCGCTCGGTGAACTGGATCAGGTCGATTGACGCGCGCCCGTGGAGTTCCAGCGGCTGGCCGCTGCGGCGTGCGTAATCTTCGAAGGCGCGTTCGACCTGCTCATGGCTCAGGAAGCGCTCACAGAGTACGCGCAGGTCCGAGACGGAGGTAGAGCCGGTCCACGGGCGCGAGACGCTGGTCTGACGCGTCTCGACGCTATCGACGAACAAGGATGCCTGGATGCGTTCGACCACGCGTTGCGGCGTCATCTGCGAGACGAAGATATAGCCGAACAGGTTGAGGCCGAGAGACAGCATCACGCCATGGGTCAGCGGGTCACTGAAGCGGAAGCCGAACAGGCCATGCGGCGAGAGCCAGTCGATGCCGAGCGGACCGTAATTGACCATGTCGGCGGGCATCAGGCCTGCCTGGGCCAGTGCCGGAACCAGCAGGGTCCAGGCCCAGACGGCGAAGCCGAGGTTGAGGCCGACGATGACCCCCAGGCGATTGCCACGCTTCCAGTAGAGCCCGCCCAGCAGAGAGGGCGCGAACTGGGCCACGGCGGCGAATGACAGCAGCCCGATGGCTGACAGCGTGCTGTATTCGGCGATCAGCAGATAGAAGCCGTAGGCCAGGCCGAGAATCATCACGATGGTCAGGCGGCGGGCCAGCAGCACGATATGACTGTAGTCGCGGGCTTCGGTATCGAACCAGCGCAAACGGAACAGCAGCGGGATGACGATCTCGTTGGAGATCATGATCGAGACCGCGACCGCCGCGACGATGACCATGCCGGTCGCGGCCGAGAAGCCCCCGATGAAGGTCAGCAGGGTCAACCAGGTCTGATCTGCCGCCATCGGCAGTGCCAGCACGAAGCTGTCCGGTGACACCGAGCCATCCGGGAACATCGTCAGGCCGGCGGCGGCGATGGGCAGCACGAAGAAGGAGATGGCGATCAGATAGATCGGGAACAGCCAGCGGGCGCGGCGGGCATCCGAGTGGTGGGTGTTCTCGACCACCGCGACATGGAACTGGCGCGGCAGGCAGAAGATGGCCAGCATCGCCAGCAATGTCTGGGCCCAGAAGCCGGAGCCGAAGGTCTGGTTCTCGAGCTGTTGCTGGAGCTCCAGATAGGTGTCCGCCTTGGTGAAAAGATCCCCCAGGCCATTGAACATGCCCCAGGTGACATAGGCGCCCAGCGTCAAAAAGGCGATCAGCTTGACCAGAGATTCGAAGGCGATGGCCTGCAACAGGCCGACATGGTGCTCGGTGGCATCGGTATGCCGCGTGCCGAACAGGATGGCGAATATCGCCATCACCGCCGCGACATAGAAGGCGGTATCCCCCAGCCAGGCAGTGCGCGTGACGTCACTGGTGTCGGTCAGTACCTGATAGGCACTCGACACCGCCTTCAGCTGCAGAGCGATGTAGGGCAGGGTGCCGACCAGTGCCACCAGCGAGGCAAACACGGCCAGTGACTGCGTCTTGCCGTAGCGCGAGGCGATGAAATCGGCGATCGAGGTGATGTTCTGTCGCTTGGCGACGCGAATCATCTTCAAGAGGATCGGCCAGAACAGCAGACAGGTCAGGATCGGCCCGATGAAGATGCTCAGGTAGCTCCAGCCACTGGTCGCGGCCTGGCCGACACTGCCGTAAAAGGTCCAGCTGGTGCAGTAGACCGCAAGCCCCAGACTGTAGACTGCCGGTCGGCGACTGGCCGACCCGTGCTTCTTGGCGTTGCGATCCCCTCGCCACGCAATCATGAACAGTACCGCGATATAGCCCAGCGCCACTGCGATTAGCCACCACCCCTGGAACATGTTGCTCTCCTCTCTGGAAGCGCCATTCTACGCAGGCCCGGCCATGAGTCCCAAGCCTTGCAGGCCGCTCAGGGCTTCCTCCTGGCCATCAGACGACAAGATGTCTGCTCTCGCTCGTCCGTTCTCACCCGGCCTGAGGTGTCTCCGGCAGAAAATTGCGCCGCTTTCTTTCAGTGACATGACGAAAGAGCGGGGCCGTCTCGCCGTCATTTCCGACGCGTCACGAGAATGTCTCGTTACTCATTTGGCCAATAGACCAAGGGAGTGCGTCTTTAGTTTATCTTTCAAGTATCTGTTATTTAAGGAATTGATGAGAGGCGTCATGAGGTCTTCAAGCGGATGCTCATGCTCTCGACTAAAGTCAGCCTGCGATGAGCTGGCCCCTTGGCTACTGTCAGAAGCGAGTCGCCAAGTTTCCTGATAAGCAACGCAAGACGCAGGGAATATCACTCACTCCATGAGGACGAATGATTCAGTCAATGGAGACCATTCATCGGTTCATCGCCGATGGGTCTCTCGCCAATCACAATAACAATGCGAGAACTCCGTCATGAAGGAAGAGAATGCCAAGGCGTATTGGGCCGCCAATATCAGACTGATCATGGGGTATCTCGTGATCTGGTTTGTCGTGTCCTATGGATGCGGAATCCTGTTGGTGGATGTCCTCAACAATATCCAGTTCTTCGGTTTCAAACTCGGTTTCTGGTTTGCTCAGCAAGGGGCGATCTATTTCTTCCTCGCGCTGATCATCTTGTACGCCCGTTCGATGAACAAGCTGGATGAACGCTTCGACCTCCACGAGCAATGAGTGGTGTTGAACCGCTTTCGTGGTCAGGTCTGCGATGAATTACAGCGACGGCTCTGCAGGAAAGGAACAGGACTGAGCGTTTCATCTCTCACGACAACAAGATGATCGATATCGCCAAGGACAACGCCAATGGATGTTCAATTACTGACGTACCTTTTCGTGGGCGCCTCGTTCGCGCTCTACATCGGCATTGCGGTGTGGTCGCGTGCCGGCTCTACCAAGGAATTCTACGTGGCGGGCGGAGGGGTCCATCCCATCGCCAACGGGGCCGCCACCGCTGCGGACTGGATGTCTGCCGCCTCCTTCATCTCCATGGCGGGCATCATCGCCTATGTGGGCTATGACGCCTCCGTCTATCTGATGGGCTGGACGGGTGGCTATGTGTTGCTGGCGATGTTGCTGGCACCGTATCTGCGCAAGTTCGGCAAGTTCACGGTGCCGGATTTCGTCGGTGACCGTTATTACTCGAGCGTCGCACGTACCGTGGCGGTGGTCTGTGTCATCTTCATTTCCTTCACCTATGTCGCGGGTCAGATGCGCGGCACCGGCATCGTCTTCGCGCGCTTCCTTGAAGTGGACGTGAACGTCGGTGTCGTCATCGGCATGGCGATCGTCTTCTTCTATGCCGTTCTGGGTGGCATGAAGGGGATCACCTATACCCAGGTGGCGCAGTACTGCGTGTTGATCTTCGCCTTCCTGGTACCGGCCGTCTTCCTGTCGATCATGATGACCGGACACGTGCTGCCTCAGACCGGCTTCGGCGGCACGCTGGTGGATGCACAGGGCAACGATACCGGCGTCTATCTGCTGCAGAAGCTGGATCAGGTCGTGACTGACCTCGGCTTCCGCGAGTACACCGAAGGCTCCAAATCCACCATCGATGTCTTCTTCATCACGGCGGCACTGATGTGCGGGACCGCGGGTCTGCCGCACGTCATCGTGCGCTTCTTCACGGTACCGACCGTCAGGGATGCACGTATCTCCGCTGGCTGGGCGCTGTTCTTCATCGCACTGCTCTACACCACTGCGCCGGCCGTGGGTGCCTTTGCGCGGGTGAACCTGGTCGAGACCGTCAACGAGACAGCCTATGAGGAACTGCCGGGCTGGTTCTACAACTGGGAGAACACCGGTCTGATCGGCTGGGTCGACAAGAATGGCGACGGCATCATCCAGATGCGCGGCGGTGACCCCTTCGCGGGCAAGCCGAGCTATGAAGGCGACGCCGACAGCCAGGCCGCTCGTGGTGAGTATGGTCAGCGTCTGGTGAGCAACACGCCCACCGACAACGAGAGCGAGGTCTACATCGACCGCGACATCATCGTGCTGGCCAACCCGGAAATCGGCAACCTGCCGGCATGGGTCATCGCGCTGGTGGCGGCAGGTGGCGTGGCGGCGGCGCTCTCGACGGCAGCGGGGCTGTTGCTGGTCATCTCCTCGGCCATCTCGCATGACCTGCTCAAGAAGACCTTCAAGCCAGACATCACCGAGAAACAGGAGTTGATGGCAGCTCGCATGGCGGCAGCGGTGGCCATCGTGATCGCCGGTTACTTCGGCATCAATCCGCCAGGCTTCGTGGCGCAGGTGGTGGCCTTTGCCTTCGGTCTCGCGGCCTCGAGCTTCTTCCCGGTCATCCTGCTGGGGATCTTCTCCAAGCGCATGAACAAGGAAGGCGCCATCGCGGGCATGCTGGTCGGGCTGGTGTTCACCTTCAGCTACATCGTCTACTTCAAGTTCATCTCGCCGGAGCTCAACACGGCGGAGTACTGGCTGCTGGGCGTGTCGCCGGAGGGGATCGGCTCGCTGGGCATGGTGCTCAACTTCGTCGTCGCGGTCGTCGTCTGCAAGGTGACACCGCCGCCGCCCGAGCACATCCAGCATATCGTCGAGGATATCCGCGTGCCGCGCGGGGCAGGAACGGCAGTGGATCACTGATCCCTGACGACAGCGCCTGGCCCGCTTGACCTCTCGGTCTGCGGGTCAGGCCCTACATATCCCGAGGCCCCGTCGTGCATTCGCAGGCGGGGCCTCATGGCTTGATGATCCGTGCCCTTCGGGACGGAGAGCCAGTGGAGTCGTGTCATGCAAGCCACATTAGTCGAAATTCCGTTCGGCGAGCCGCCGTTCAGCCTGCTGGATGAGCGCAGCCGGGCACGGCTGGCCGAGAACGTCGACCTGCAGTACTTCGCGGCCCTGGAGCAACCGCTGATACCGGGAGCGGTGGGAGAGGCGCTCTTCATCATCCACAAGGGCGAGGTGGTCGAGCTGGCGGCAGAAACGCCATTGCCGGACACCGCCACCCTGGAGCAGGCGCGACGTGAGGGTCACGACGCCTGGCTGAGTCTGCGCATCGGGCATTACAGCAAGGGAGATCTGTTCGGGGCCTTGACCCTGCTCAATGGCGAATGCCGGACACGCTTCGTCTGCGAGCAGGAAACGCTCTGCTATCAATTGCCGGCCGACCACTTCCGTCAGCTGTGTGAAGACAATCCCGGGTTTGAGGAGTATTTCCAGCACAGCCTGCGTGACAAGGCCCGACTGCTCGCGGCGTATCGGGACACCCGACTCGGCAGCAGCCGGGACCAGACAGGCTTCATGCTGGCGAGGGTGATGGATTGCATGCGTCCGCCACTGGTGATGCCAGCCAGCAGTAGCATCGAGGCAGGCGTGAAGGCCATGGGAGAGGCTGGTGCTGACAGTCTGATCATCGAGGTACAGGGCCGTTGTGGCGTGGTAACGCGCACCGATCTGCTCAACGCACTGGTGCTGGAGGGACTCCCTGCCACGCATCGTCTCGCCCCTCTGGGCACCTTCGCGCTGGTGGCGGTCACCGCCGAGGATTATCTGTTTCAGGCACTGGTCCAGATGACGCGTCATCGGGTCGCCCGCGTGGTGGTGCAGGAATCGCTCGCTGCCGATGCCAAGGTGGTCGGGGTCATCGAGCTGACCGATGTGCTGGGCTTCTTCTCCAATCGTAGCCAGCTGGTCAGTCTCGAGATCGAGCGCGCGGCGGATCTGGAGGCGCTGGCGCTGGCCAGTGCTCGCCTGCCGGAGCTGGTACGCGCGCTGGTTCTCCAGGGCGCGCATCTGCGCCATGCCATGGCACTGCTCAGCGCCCTCAATGGACGTCTGATCGAGCGCACCTTCGCCCTGCTGGTGGAAGAGCAGCACCGAGTCTCCTGCTGTCTGATGCTGATGGGCAGTGAGGGGCGTGGCGAGCAGATGCTCAAGACCGACCAGGACAACGGGCTGATTCTCGCTGATGGACATCAATGGCCAGACTGCAGCGACACCATGCAGACCTTCAGCGCTACCCTGGCACGCCTCGGCTATCCACCGTGTCCGGGCAACATCATGGTCTCCAATCCAGAGTGGGTCGCGACCGAATCCCGCTGGCGCGGCAAGGTGGCGCGCTGGTGTGCCGGACGCGATGGGGAGGCGCTGATGAATCTAGCCATCGTCTTCGATGCACGCGCCAGCGGTGGCAATGCCGAGCTGGTCGACAGTCTGCGCGGACACCTGGTGCAGCATGCCCGACGTGATGAATTGCTGCTGTCGCACTTCGCGCGCCCGGCATTGCGGTTCTCGACGCCGTTGACGCTGTTCGGCTCACTGCGCTCACCCCGCCATGGCATCGACATCAAGAAGGGCGGCATCTTTCCCATCGTGCATGGGGTACGCACCATGGCGCTGGAGCGTGGCGTGATGGCGACCGGCACCTTTGCGCGTCTTGAGGCGCTGGTAGAGGAGGGGCGTATCGAGGCCAGCGACAGCGAAGATCTGTCTGAGGCCCTGTCGCTGTTCTCCGAACTGCGTCTGCGTCAGCAGTTGCGGCATCTCGAGGAGGCGCCGGCCAACGCTGGCCGACACGCTGAGCAAGAGCTGTCCGAGGCACGGGGTAACGCCAGCACCGCCAGTGCCAATCTCATCATCACCCAGTCGTTGTCTTCGCTGGAGCGGGACCTGCTGCGCGATGCCTTGAGTCGGGTCAAGGATTTCAAGCAGCGCCTGACCCATCGTTATCACCTGGATTACTGACGCGCGGCCGAGCGCCGCAAGGAGATGGCATGTTCCAGCAGCTACGTCGTGCGGCAGACCGCCGCCGCCATGGGCATGGCGAGTTTGCCGAGCTGTTCAGACCTTGGCACGCCAGTGAACATGAGGGAGAGCGGGTGGCACTGGATTGCGAGACCACCAGTCTCGATGTCGAGCGTGCCGAGCTGGTCTCGCTGGCGGCGGTACGTTTCGATGCGCGCCGGGTGAGGACGGCCAGCGCGCTGTCGTTGCAGCTCCAGTGTCCGGAAGGCCTGCGCGGTGACTCCATCCGGATTCATCGCCTGCGCGGAATCGACCTGCATGGTGGCGAGGCGCTCGGCGACGCCTTGCACCAGTTGCTGGCCTTCATCGGCAATCGCCCGCTGGTGGGGTGGTGCATCGATTTTGATGTCGCGGTGATCAATCGCCACCTGCGGCCACGTTTCGGCTTCGACCTGCCCAATCTGCGTCATGATCTCGCGCGCGACTACCTGAAGCGCTGTCGTCACGCTCAGCCCGAGGCCGCGCCGGACCTGCGCTTCGAGGCCATGGCCGAGGCGCTGCAGGTGCCGGTGATCGGGCGGCACACCGCGCTGGGGGATGCCGTGACCAGCGCCATGATGGCGCAGCGCCTGATGCTGCCGGTCACTCAAGTCGTGCCACGTCACGATGCCTGTTCAGGCTCATGAGCCTGAACCACCTGGTCCATGCGTCGCCCGGGCGACGAGCCTGTGGTTGATGGCCCTGCGATTGATGGCCCTGTCGTTGTTAAACCTCTTGGCTAATAAACCAAGGTCTGTTGCCGGAATGTCCAATGGCAAGACATCACCAGCTTGGCCACACTGGCCCCATACGACGACGCCACGCTGCTTTTCCTCATCGTGACAGGCATGCGCGAGCCCTTGTCGAACCGGATTACACGCCAGTGCAGTACCGACCAGCAACACGGTCAGCCATGCAGGATGCATTACCGAGCAGCTTGATAATCATAACGGGGTAGCGACAGCGTGCAGAGGTCATGATCGACGAAGACCTGCTGTCAGCCAGCCCCAGTCAGGCCCGAGGGATGTGAACGCTTCGCCCTGCGCGATGACGGATGCACTCTCGGGATCGCCATCACTACGCCAGGTGATGGCACCGGGCCTTGGGCACCTGCCTGAGGCCCGGTTTCAGATTGGGCACCACGAGCTGTTGCCTTTCTTGCCTATTCAGGGTTCTTGCCCACGAGGTGCGACATGCTGATCGCGACCAACACGTTATTGATCATTGGCCTTGCCATCGTTCTGTTTGCCTATTCCCTCTACATCCGTCGTACCCAGGATGTCCGGGGAGTACTGATGTTCTGGTCTCGCAAGCTGGCGCTCACCGCGCTCGAATTCCGACTGCAGCGATTCGGCATCATGGTGATGCTGGGCGGAGTGGTCATCCGCTATCTGGAAGTCCTGCGGCTGTTCTGATCGCTTCCCGTCATCTGCACGAATCCCCCCACGCCCGCTGACTGCGGGCGTCTTGCGTATTGCGGCAGGCCGTCCGCCTCTGTGACGTGACACTGGCCGATGCTAGACTGTGTGCCCTCCCAAACTGCCTGTCTGATGCCCCATGTTCACACCTGAAACTGACGCCACCTCCCGCACGCATGACGCAGCGGATGCCAAGCATGAGCTGAACAAGCTGCAGAAGCGGCTGCGCCGCAATGTCGGCACCGCCATCACGGATTACGGCATGATCCGCGATGGCGACAAGGTGATGGTGTGCCTGTCAGGTGGCAAGGACTCCTACACCATGCTGGACATCCTGATGAACCTGCAGCGCAATGCGCCGGTCCAGTTCAGTCTGGTGGCGGTGAATCTGGATCAGAAACAGCCCGGTTTCCCGGAGCACGTGCTGCCGGCATGGCTTGAGTCAGTGGGCGTGGAATACCACATTCTCGAGCGTGACACCTATTCCATCGTCAAGGAGAAGGTGCCCGAGGGCAAGACGACCTGCGGGCTGTGCTCACGCTTGCGGCGTGGCTCGCTGTACGGCTTTGCCACCGAGATAGGGGCGACCAAGATCGCCCTTGGCCATCACCGCGATGACATTCTCGAGACGCTGTTTTTGAACATGTTCTTCGGTGGCAAGCTCAAGACGATGCCGCCCAAGCTGCTGTCGGATGATCAGCGGCATATCGTCATTCGTCCGCTGGCCTATTGCCGCGAATCGGACATCGAAGCCTATTCCACGGCGCGTCAGTTCCCGATCATTCCCTGCAACCTGTGTGGCTCCCAGGAGAACCTGCAGCGTCAGGTGGTCAAGGAGATGCTGCAGGACTGGGAGACGCAGCATCCCGGGCGGCTCGAGACCATGTTCCGTGCCGTCACTTCCGTGGCACCCTCGCACCTGGCGGACCGTGAGCTGTTCGACTTCGCGGGGCTGGATGAGAAGCGCGATCGCTTCCAGGCCACGCGTATCGATGCGCTGGACATGGACTCGGAGCAGGCCGGCATGGCAGAAGACCTCTTCGAAGCCGAGCGCCGTGTTCAGACTGCCTCCGAGACTGCGGCCTCATTGGGCCGGGAGCTCTAAGCCCGGATCCTGCTGACATCCGCGAATCCCCGACGCCATCTCGCCTGTCGCGAGGTGGCGTCGTGCGTTTCAGGGCCGGTAATCCGTAAATGGCAAGACGGGACAGCGCTGGCGTGCGTGAGTGGAACGTCATCGACAGTTGATGGCCCGCGACCATTGTCGTCTCGCCTGACGGGGCAACTGTCCGCATGCTCTGAGGATGTCGGATGACCCAAGGGCAGGGGGCGGTGATGGACAATGATGTCGATGAACGTGGCAATGGTCAGCAGGGCCAACGTCTGGCGGCGACGGTGCTGCATGGCTTTGATGAGTACCGCTCGCGCTTCAAGCAGATTTCCAGCGATGCCAGACGGCGTTTCATCGAGGCCGACTGGCGTGAGGCACAGCAGGCCTCGGCGGCACGCATCAACCTCTATGACGAGAAGGTCGCCGCGACCATGGAGCGTCTGGCGCGCGCCTTCGAGCCTGAGCGTCTGAGCGAATGCACCCTGTGGGGCGAGGCCCGACGCCATTACATGACGCTGATCGATCAGCGCCTGGACTACAAGCTGGCCGAGACCTTCTACAACTCCATCTTCTGCAGTGTCTTTTCCCACCGTCATATCCGGGACGACTGGATGTTCGTGTCATCTTCCCGGCAGGCGCCAGCTCGCCACTCCGGGATGAGCATCAGCCACCGTGTGCCGGTCGAGGGTGATTGGGCAGGGGCGCTGGACACGGTATTGAGCGAGGCCCCGCTGGGGATCGCCTTCGAACACCAGGGGCGCGACGTGACATTGGGCGCCGAGATGCTGCTCGAGGTGCTGCCACCCGAGGTGCGTGAGGCCTCCGATGCCACCTTCGAGGTGCTGCGCAGCGTCTTCTATCGCAACAAGGGGGCCTACCTCATCGGACGCATCGAGGGCGGCGGGCAGACGCTGCCGCTGGTGCTGCCGGTACTGCATACCGAACGCGACGGCGTCTATCTCGATACCGTGATCATCGAGCCCGAGGAAGTCTCGATCATCTTCTCCTTCACCCGCGCCTACTTCCAGGTCGAGATCGAGGTGCCCGGTGAGGTGGTGGGCTTCCTGCAGACACTGATGCCCGACAAGCCCATCGGCGAGCTCTACGCTGCCATCGGGTTCTACAAGCACGGCAAGACCGAGCTTTTCCGTGGCCTCAACGACCACGTCGCCAGTCGCACCGACCGATTCATCATCGCGCCGGGCGTGCGAGGCATGGTGATGGCGGTCTTCGTGCTGCCCAGCTATCGACTGGTCTTCAAGCTGATCAAGGATCGCTTTGCGCCCAGCAAGGACATGAGCCGCGACCAGGTGCGCCAGAAGTATCGTCTGGTCAAGCGCCACGACCGCGTCGGCCGTCTGGCGGACACCCAGGAGTTCTCCAATTTCGCCGTCGGACGCGATCATTTCGATCCCGACTGCCTGGCCGAGCTGCTGGAGGTCTGCAGCTCCTCCATCACGCTGCGCGGCAACAAGGTACTGATTCGGCATTGTTATACCGAACGCATGATGACGCCGCTCAATCTCTATCTCGAGCAGTGTGATGAGGATGAGACTCGCGCCGTGCTCAATGACTACGGCAATGCGATCAAGCAGCTGGCCGCGGCCAACATCTTCCCCGGCGACATGCTGCTGAAGAACTTCGGCGTGACCCGTCATGGTCGGGTGGTCTTCTACGATTACGACGAGATCAACTATCTCACCGAGTGCAATTTCCGCGAGATTCCCGAAGCGCTCTACCCTGAGCAGGAGATGGCCAGCGAACCCTGGTATTCCGTGGGACCGAACGACATCTTCCCGGAAGAATTCGGCCCCTTCCTGTTCGCGGATCTTGGGCTGCGCAAGCTGTTCTACGAGCTGCATCCGGAAATCTTCCAGGCCAGCTGGTGGAAGGGGCTGCAGGATGCCATCACGGCGGGACGGGTGATCGATGTCTACCCCTATCGCAACAAACGACGTTTCGGGGTCGATCGCAGCCAGGACTTCATCGATGACTGAAGGCTTGCGTTCGGACAGGAAGCGCCCCCAGGCTCGGCAATGGGACGTCACGATCAAGTTCACAGCGAGAGAGAGTGTTGGATGAGTGAAGGTTTCAGGGATCCTGGCGCGCGCCATGGTCGGCATCTGGTCGTGCTCAGTGGCGCAGGCATCAGCGCGGAAAGCGGTCTGCGCACCTTCCGTGCGGAAGATGGCCTGTGGGAAGAGCACCGTCTGGAGGAGATAGCCACTCCGCAGGCATTTCGGCGTGATCCGCAGAAGGTGCTGCGCTTCTATGATGATCGCCGTGCCCAGGTCCGGCGGGCCAGGCCCAACGCGGCGCACAAGGCACTGGCAGAACTTGAACAGGCCGGTTTTCGTGTCTCGGTGATTACCCAGAATATCGATGATCTGCACGAGCGCGCCGGCTCGCGCGAGGTCATGCATCTGCATGGCGAGATTCTCAAGGCACGCTCGAGCGTCGACCACGGCTTGCGCTACCCGCTGCCGCGCGGTGGCATTCGGCTGGGAGATCTGTGTGACAAGGGCAGTCAGTTGCGCCCGGACGTGGTGTGGTTCGGCGAGGCAGTGCCACTTTACGGCGTCGCCGAAGGCATCGCGGCGGAAGCGGATCTGCTGTTGATCGTGGGGACCTCGCTCAAGGTGATGCCGGCCTCGAATCTCTATGCAGCGGCACCGTTGGATGCCCCCATCGTGCTGGTGGACCCGAATGCCCATGAGCTGGCGGAGCCCGGCGTGCATCCCCTGGCGGAAAGCGCCGGGCAGGCAGTGCCACGTCTTGTGCGCCATTGGTTGTATCAGGGACACCTGGGCCTGCCTGATACGTTATGATGCGCGGCTTCAGGCCTGCCATGGGCGGTGGGCCAGCAATCCCGGAGGCAAGCAACCTTCGGTGACCGGAAATTGAAAGCATGTTTGAGACGCTGAATCGTTTCTTCCCGCTGTGGGCCCTGTTGTTCGCCGGCCTCGCCGTGCTGGCGCCGGCGCCTTTCGTGGCCCTCAAGGATGTCATCCAGCCGCTGCTGGCCCTGATCATGTTCGCCATGGGACTGACGCTGTCGCGTGAGGATTTCATGCGTGTCGCACGTCGCCCGGGGCCCATCGCGCTGGGCCTGCTGCTGCAATACAGCGTGATGCCGCTGGCTGCCTTCCTGATCGCGCGGCTGCTGGGGCTGGACCCCGCGTTGACGGTCGGCATGGTGCTGGTGGGGGCCACTGCGGGGGGAACCTCCTCCAACGTGATGACCTGGCTTGCCGGTGGTCACGTGGCCCTGTCCGTCTCGATGACCATGGCCTCGACACTGCTCTCCATCGTGATGACGCCGCTGTTGACCTGGTGGCTGCTGGGGACGGACATCGACGTGCCGGTGAGCGGCATGCTGCTGAGCATCGCCAAGCTGGTGGTGGCGCCCATCGTGCTGGGTGTCATCGTGCATCACTTCGCGCGTGACGCCATCCGCGAGTGGGAATCGGCGCTGGCGAGTCTGGCCATGCTGGCGATCGTGCTGATCATCGCCATCGTGGTGTCGCTCAATGTCGGTCGCCTGGCCACGCTGGGCCCGCTGGTGGCATTGGCCGTCGTGGCGCACAACGCCATCGGCCTGAGCGCCGGCTATGGCCTGTCGCGCCTGTTCGGACTGGATGAGCGTACCTCGCGCACCATCGCCATCGAGGTCGGCATGCAGAACTCCGGACTGGCGGCGTCACTGGCCAGCCAGTTCTTCTCCGCCACGGCGGCGTTGCCGGGAGCGATCTTCTCCATCTGGCACAACGTCTCCGGCTCGTTGCTGGCCGGTTACTGGAAGCGTCGGCCGCCGAAGTTCGTGACCGGCGGCAAGCACCGCTACGAGGTATAGCCGCGACACTCGCTGAGTGAACCACGCTCGGCGACATGAGACGGCCACATGAGAAAGGGACACGCATGCTAGAATGCGCGTCCCTTTTTCTTTGGTACTGACCACCCATCATGTGTGATTCCCGTCTTACGCCGGCCGCTGGTCATCCCGCCAGCGTTGATCAAGCCGCTTCCTCCGCCCCGGAGTCGACCGAGCCGGGCGAGGCCAGCGGTATCACGATGCTTCCCAGTGGCGAGCCGGATGAGTGGCACGGACGCCACCCGCGACGGGAATTCAAGGCGCGTGGCAGCCAGGTGATCCGTTGCGAGGCCTGCCGTCTGCCCAGGCTCAACTGCCTGTGTCCGTATCAGGTCAGCGCGCAATCACGGATCACGTTCTGGTTGATCACCCACCCGCTGGAGCACTACAAGCCCACCAATACCGGGCGCCTGATCGCGGATGTGCTGGCGGGCACCGAGGTCTTCAGCTGGTATCGTGTCGAGCCGGACCCCCGCCTGCTGGCGCTGCTGGAAGATGAGCGCTATCAGCCGTTCATCATCTTCCCGGACGATCAGCCGGACTACGCTGATCGCGTGGTCGACGTGAACGCCATCGCCGGTGTCGGGCCCGAGGTGGCGACGCATACCGCCAGTGGCGAGGAGCGCATTCCGGTCTTCATCCTGCTGGACGGGACCTGGCGTCAGGCGCGTCGCATCTTCCGCAAGAGCCCTTATCTGGACGGTCTGCCGGTGCTGCCGCTGCACACCACGCGTCTGACGCGCTATCACCTGCGCAAGCCGGCGTCCCAGTCACATCTGTGCACGGCGGAGGTGGCGGCGGAGTTGCTGCGTCAGGCGGGGGAGGAGGAGGCGGCCAACGTGCTGGATGATTACTTCGACGCCTTCAACGACTGCTATCGCGCCAGCCGGATTCACTATGTGCTGGAGCCGACCGCACCGATGCGTCGGCTGTTGGCTCGCCGTGAGGCCAAGGACGGCGAATAGCCGTGACACAGAAGTGAGAACGCCCCCGTCGGAGCCATCCGGCGGGGGCGTTCGCGTTGAGGGGCGGGCAGGAGCTTGTCCGCTCCGCCTGCTCGACGGGCAGGACTCAGCGTCGCCAGAAGGCCGGCGTGAACAGAACCAGAACCGTGAAGATCTCCAGGCGTCCCAGCAGCATCGCCAGAATCAGGATGCCCTTGGCTGCCCCCGGGATATCGCCGTAGTGGGTCGCGACCTCACCGAGTCCCGGCCCCAGGTTGTTGAGCGCAGAGCCGACCGCCGACCAGGCCGTGACCTGATCCAGTCCGGTGGCCAGCATGCCCAGCATCATCAGCACGAACAGCAGCAGGTAGACGGAGAAGAAGCCCCACACTGCCTCCGCGACCCCTTCGGAGATGCGCATCTTGCCCACCTTGACCGAGAGGATGGCGTTGGGGTGGATCAGACGATGCACCTCACGCACGCCCTGCTTGAGAATCAGCAGGATACGGATGACCTTCATGCCGCCGCCGGCGGACCCGGAGCACGCGCCGATGAAGGCGGCGATGAACAGCATCATCGGCAATACGCCCGGCCAGCCGGTGAAGTCGGCGACGCCGAAGCCGGTGGTGGTGGCCACCGAGACGGCCTCGAACAGGCCATGGCGCAGCGCCTTGCTGTCATCGTAGCTGCCGGTGAGCAGCAGGCCGGCGATGGTCACGCAGGTCAGGATCAGCAGCAGGATCAGGAAGAAGCGGGTCTCGGGATCGCGCAGATAATGACTGATCCGCCCCTCGCGCCAAGCGGCGAAGTGCAGGCCGAAACTGATCGAGGACACCACCATGAAGAACACGCAGATCATCTCGATGGTGGCGGAATCGAAGTAGCCGATGCTGGCATCGTGGGTCGAGAAGCCGCCCACCGCGACGGTGGAGAAGCTGTGGCCGAGGGCATCGAACCAGCTCATGCCGGCGGCCCAGTAGCTGGCGAAGCACACCAGGGTCAGGGCGGCGTAGATGTACCAGAGCGCCTTGGCCGTCTCGGTGATGCGCGGCGTCAGCTTGGAGTCTTTCAGCGGCCCGGGGATCTCGGTGCGATAGAGCTGCATGCCGCCGATACCGAGAGTCGGCAGGATCGCCACCGCCAGTACCACGATCCCCATGCCGCCCAGCCACTGCAGCTGCTGGCGATAGTAGAGGATGGAGTGGGGCAGCAGATCGAGCCCCGTCATCACCGTCGCCCCGGTGGTGGTAAGTCCCGAGAACGACTCGAACATGGCGTCGATGATCGACAGGTTCGGGTCTTCGGCGAGCAGGAAGGGCAACGACCCGAAGGCACCCAGCACCGTCCAGAACAGTACCGTGATCAAGAAGCCATCGCGGTTGCGCAACTCCTTGCGGGCATGCCGGTTGGGATAGAACAGCGCGAAGCCGGTCAGCAGGGTGATGCCGAGGGCGATGGCAAAGGCGCTGAGGGTATGGTCCTCGAAGGCCAGCGAGATGAGCATCGGCGGGACCAGCGTCAGGCTGAACAGCATCAGCAGAATGCCGAGGATGCGATAGATGACGCGCAGGCTCATGCACGACCCCCACGCATCATGACGCGAATGTGGCGGCCCATGCAGCGAGCCCGGCTTGCGAGAGACATCGTGGCGGCCATCATCAGAAGAAGGTCAGCCCGACCTGGAACAGGCGCTCGACTTCCCGGATACGGCGCTTGTCGACCACGAACAGGATGACGTGGTCGTTGGATTCCACCACCAGATCGTGATGCGCGACCAGCACTTCCTTGCCACGCACCACGGCACCGATGGTGGCACCCTCGGGCAGATTGATGTCCTCGATGCGCCGGCCCACCACCTTGGAGGAGCGCTCATCGCCGTGGGCGATGGCCTCGATGGCTTCTGCCGCGCCGCGCCTGAGAGAGTGCACGTTGACGATGTCGCCCTTGCGCACATGCGTCAGCAGACCGCCGATGGTGGCCTGCTGCGGCGAGATGGCGATATCGATCTCGCCACCTTGCACCAGGTCCACGTAGGCCGCGTTGTTGATCAGCGTCAGTACCTTCTTGGCGCCGAGTCGCTTGGCCAGCATCGAGGACATGATGTTGACCTCGTCATCATTGGTCAGCGCGCAGAAGATGTCGCAGTCCTCGATGTTCTCCTCCAGCAACAGGCGCTTGGAGGTGGCGCTGCCGTGCAGGACCACGGTGCGGTCGAGGCGCTCGGACAGGTCGGTGCATCGGGCCAGCGAGTGCTCGATGATCTTGACCTGATGGGTGTGCTCGAGCGTCTCGGCCAGGCGCTCACCGATGTGGCCGCCACCGGCGATCACCACGCGACGGAAGTTGCGGTCCACACGGCGCAGTTCGCCCATCACGGTGCGGATATCCTTGCGCGCCGCGATGAAGAACACCTCGTCATCGGCCTCGATCACGGTATCGCCACGCGGGATGATCGGACGATTGCGCCGGTAGATGGCTGCCACGCGAGTATCCACGTTGGGCATGTGACGACGCAGGAAACCGAGTTCCTGACCGACCAGCGGACCGCCATAGTAGGCCTTTACCGCTACCAGCTGGGCGACGCCATTGGCGAAGTCCAGCACCTGCAGGGCGCCGGGATACTCGATCAGGCGGCGGATGTGATCCGTCACCACCTGCTCGGGACTGATCAGCACGTCCACCGGAATGGCATCGTGGGAGAACAGGCCCTTGCGGGTCAGATAGGCGGTGGAGCGCACCCGCGCGATCTTGGTCGGGGTATGGAACAGGCTGTGGGCGATCTGACAGGCAATCATGTTGACCTCGTCAGAATTGGTCACCGCGATCAGCATGTCGGCATCTTCGCCGCCGGCCTGACGCAGCACCTGGGGATAGCTGGCCGCGCCGGTGACGGTACGGATATCGAGACGGTTGTGCAGCTCGCGCAGCCGCTCGGTGTCGGTGTCCACGACCGTGATGTCATTTTCTTCATGGGCCAGGTGTTCGGCGAGTGTGCCGCCGACCTGACCTGCACCCAGAATGATGATTTTCATGTCCGGCTCGTCCGCTGTTGCTCAGTCGGCACAGGATAAACCAGTGCCATGACGGAAGACAGCCGTGCCCCGGGAGTCGGGGCACGGCTGTCCTGGTGTGCCAGGCGCATCATCTCGCAAGCCGGGATGCGGTACGCCTGTCCGGTGATCCTGCCGAGCGTCAGGCGCCGGCCTTGGTGATGTGCGCCAGATAGAAGCCATCGTGGCCATTGACCTGCGGCAGCATCTGACGACCGGCACCGGAGACACGGCCCCAGTCGGCCTTGATGGTCTCGGCCTTGGCATCCGGCGTGGCGGCCAGGAAGCGATCCATCACCCGGGCGTTTTCCTGGGTGATGATGGAGCAGGTGCCGTAGACCAGGGTGCCGCCGGGCTTGAGCATGCCCCACAGGTTCTCCAGCAGCTTGCCCTGCAGGCGCGCCAGGTCCCCGATGTCGTTCGGGCGACGCAGTAGCTTGATGTCCGGGTGACGGCGGATGACGCCACTGCCGGAGCAGGGCGCGTCGAGCAGGATGACATCGAAGGCTTCGCCGTCCCACCAGTCGCGCTCGCTGGCATCGGCGCACACGACGCCGGCGCCCAGTTCCAGACGCTCCAGTGTCTCTTCCACGCGTTCGAGACGCTCGCCGTCGATGTCGATGGCAGTGGCGTCCAGCGAGGGGAAGCGCTCCAGCATGTCCGCCAGCTTGCCGCCCGGCGCGGTGCAGGCATCCAGCAGGCGCACGCCTTCCCCTTCGGGGTTGATGGCCGTCACGGCGGGGGCCAGCAGCTGACCGGCCAGCTGGGCGGCCTCATCCTGCACGCTGACCAGGCCTTCCTCGAAGCCCGGCAGGGCGCTGACGTCGCAGGCGCTAGCCAGGGTGATGCCGTGCTCGGCGAAGGGGCAGGCGACGGCGTCGATCTCGGCGTCGGCCAGCTGGGCGAGGTAGTCCTCGCGGCTGATGGCGGCGACGTTGACGCGCAATGTCATCGGGGCCTGGGCGTTGTTGGCGGCGGCGATGGCTTCCCAGTCGTCCGGCCAGTTGCGCTGGAAGGTGTCCAGCAGCCACTGCGGGTGGGAAAGCGCCACGGCGGGGTCCTTGTCGACCTCGGCTTCCAGTGCTTCCTGCTCACGCTGGAAACGACGCAGGCAGGCATTGAGCACGCCCGTCGCCCAGCCCTTGCCCAGGCCGCGTGCGGCGCCAGCGGTCTCACCGACGGCCGCATGCGGCGCGATGCGCATGTACAGCAGCTGGTAGAGGCCGAGCAGCAGCAGGGCGTGGATATCCTGGTCCTGCGCCTTGAAGGACGATTTCAAAAGCTTGCCCGCGAGTGCGTCCAGACGCGGCAGCTGGCGGCAGACACCGAAGCACAGTGCCTTGTAGAGGCCCTGGTCACGCCCGGCGACGCCAGACGGCAGGCCGTCCAGATTCAGAGAGGTCTTTGCCGCCAGTACCGGCGCCAGGGTGCGCGCAGCGGCAACCCGGACGGCAGCGCCCGGTGAGGCCGGGGCATTGTCAGGCTTGCGGCGCGCACCACCGTGCTTCGAACCACCGCCCTTGCTGCGGGCCGGCGGCAGGGAGTTGCGCTTCTTGCCGTTGCCCTTGGAGGACGGGTTGTCTGACTGGCTCATGCGGAAGTCTCGGTCTGTGAATCGGAATCAGGGGCGTGGTCGGCGCCGAGGACAAGGCCCTCGGGGAAGCGCGCGGCACGTGAGTTGAGCAGGTCCTTGACGGACAGCGGCTTGGCACCGGGCAGCTGGGCACGGGTGATCTCCAGCACCTGATGGCCATCACCGCAGGCGATGCGCAGGCAATCATTGCCGGGCGCCAGCAGAGTGCCGGGTGGTACGAAGTCTGCGAGGCGCTGCTCGCCCGTGCGCGACATCCACAGGCGTAGCGGCTCGCCGTCCAGGCGTGTCCAGGCCACCGGCCACGGATTGAAGGCGCGAATGCGCGCGTCCAGCTCGGCGGCGGGACGGGTGAAGTCGAGTTCCGCCTCGGCCTTGGAGAGCTTGGCGGCGTAGGTGACACCTTCCTCGGGCTGTCGGGTAGCCGGAAGATCGCCATCGGCGATGGCGTCGAGGGCCGTGACGATGGCCTCGCCGCCCTGTGCCGCCAGGGCATCATGCAGCTCGCCGCCAGTGGTGCTGGCGGTGATCGGGGTGCGACGGATCAGCAGCATGTCGCCGGTGTCCAGGCCGGCATCCATCTGCATGATGGTGACACCGGATTCGCTGTCGCCGGCCTCGATGGCGCGCTGGATCGGCGCGGCACCGCGCCAGCGTGGCAGCAGGGAGGCATGGATGTTCAGGCAACCGAGGCGCGGGATGTCGAGCACGGCCTGCGGCAGGATCAGCCCGTAGGCCACCACCACCATGATGTCGGCCTCGAGATCGCGCAGGATCTGGCGATCGGCCTCGTCCTTGAAGTTGAGCGGCTGATGGACGGGAAGGTCGTGCTGGAGTGCCAGCTGCTTGACGGGGCCGGGGGTCAGCTTGCGGCCGCGCCCGGAAGGGCGGTCAGGCTGGGTATGGACACTGACGATCTCATGGCGGCTTTCGAGCAGCGCGGCGAGACATTCGGCGGCGAAATCGGGGGTGCCGGCAAAGGCGATGCGCAGGGCTTTCGACATGCAAGAGCTCTCATATGGGGAGCGCGGCCGAGGGCCAGGCTCAAGGTGCTGACGGTAAAGGAGGGATTCAGGCGGTGCCGGTGAATCACTCATCAACAAGCAGGGAGGCCAGAGGAAATCCTCCGGCCTCCCTGCGATGTGACATGGCGCACCGGAGTCCCCTCCAGCGTGCGGATCACGCTTCCTGCAGCTTGTGGCGCTTCTGCATCTTCTTCATCACCCGATCACGCTTGAGCGGGGAGAGGTAGTCGACGAACAGCTTGCCTTCGAGGTGGTCGTTCTCGTGCTGGATGCAATGTGCCAGCAGGCCTTCGGCCTCGAGTTCGTAGGCCTCACCGTTGCGATCCTGAGCGTTGAGCCGTACTTTCAGATAGCGCGGCACTTCGGCGTAGTATTCCGGGATCGACAGGCAGCCTTCCTGCATCGGCTCCTGCGCTTCGCCGATGGGCGTGTATTCGGGATTGACCAATACCAAGGGCTGGGATTGATCTTCGCTGACGTCGATGACGATCAGACGACGATGCACGTCGACCTGGGTAGCGGCGAGGCCAATGCCACGCGCGTCATACATGGTCTCGATCATGTCGTCGATCAGGGTCTGCAGTTCCGCGTCGAAGGTGTCGATCGGGGCGGCAACATTGCGCAGACGCTCATCGGGGAATTCAAGAATTTCGCGCTTGGCCATGACTGGTGTAATTACCGTTGTGCTGTCAGTGGAGATTTGCCTGATATTGTAGTGTGCACAGCCGAGGAACGGAACCGATGGCCTTCAATGCTGCTACTATCGCGGCAATAGTCATGATTGATCGCGAGTTCCGTCAGGCAGGGGCAAGGCTGGGCGGCACGCGCTCGGCGCGGGTTTGAGACAGGCCATCACCACCGACAACAACAGGTGGCATCAACGCAAGGGACGCAGGAATGGGCATGAAACGACTGGTCGGCAACGCCGTGTTCACGGCACTCCTTGGCATGGCGACGCTGGGGGCAAGCGCAGGGACGTCGCTGGCGCAGGCGGCAACCGTACGTGATGACGTACCCTCCACCTATGTGGTGGTGCGCGGCGATACCCTGTGGGACATCTCGGGACGCTTTCTGCGTGAACCCTGGCTGTGGCCGGAAGTCTGGCGTGCCAATCCGCAGATCAAGAATCCACACCTGATCTATCCGGGAGATCGCATCTCGCTCTATTACGAGAATGGCGAGCCTCGTCTGCGCCTGGAGCGTGGCCAGGGCGGCGTGGTCAAGCTCTCGCCCAAGATTCGCAAGATTCCCAAGCGCGAGGCCGTGCCACCGATCCCGCTCGAGAAGATCTCCGCCTTCCTCAAGGACCACCGCGTGGTCGATCCTGGTCTGCTCGAGAATGCGCCCTACGTGGTGGCCGGTGACGACACGCGTCTGATCAGTGGTGCCGGGGATACCGTCTATGCGCGTGGTCAGTGGCCGGCCTATGACACCTTCAGCATCTACCGGACGGGGCAGCGTTACCTGGACCCTGTCACCCAGGAATTCCTGGGCCTGGAGATGATCAGCATCGGGGATGTCCAGCTGGAGCGTCGCGAGGGCGACATCGGCGTGATGCATGTGGTCTCGGCCAATCGCGAGATTCTCAACGGTGATCTGCTGTTGCCGGCCGATGGCGGGGCCATCAGCACCAGCTTCCAGCCACAGCCTCCCGTCGAGGTGTCGGGTGGCGAGATTCTCGCGGCACCGGACGGACTGCGCAACATCGGTCGCAATGACATCGTGGCGCTCAACCGCGGGAGCCGGGATGGCGTGGAGCCGGGCTTCGTGTTCGGTGTCGAGCGTCAGGGCGAGACGATCACCGACCCCAAGACAGGGGAGCCGATCACTCTGCCGGGTGAAGAGGGCGGCCTGCTCATGGTCTTCCGTATCTATGACAAGGTCAGCTATGCCCTGGTGATGAGGGCGGAGCGCCCGCTGAGTGTCGGAGACAAGCTGCTGGAGCCGCATGGCTGAGCAGACATGCCCGGTATTTGATCCGCAACTGTGAGCATCCGCTCGGGAGGTGTGGCGTGTCGATCGATGGTGATGTCGAGCAGCGCCGCCCCTCGCGGGCGGATTTCGTCTTTCTGGCGCGTCTTCCGGGTATCGGTACGCACACCGTGGCCAAGCTGCTTGAACGAGCTGACTGGCCACAGGGGTGGCTGGCGGCACTGCCGTCGCGCCTTGCCGCGCCTGTGCGGCTGTGGTGTGAGCGACCCGCATCTTCACCGCTTCATCAGCAGGTGATGACGGATCTTGCCTGGCATGCGCCAGAGCAGGGGCGTCATCTGCTGACCCCCGCCGATGCCGACTGGCCTGCCATGCTGGCGCTGTTGCCAGACCCGCCCATCGCGCTGTGGGCCCTGGGCAGGCGCTCCCTGCTCGAGCAGCCCATGCTGGCCATCGTCGGTGCCCGCAAGGCGAGCCCCGCTGGCATGACGCATGCGCATGACCTGGCCGCCGAGCTGGTCTCCCGGGGCTGGAGCGTTGCCAGTGGCCTGGCGCTGGGCATCGATGCCGCAGCGCATCAGGGGGCCTTGAATGCTGCGCTGCGCCTGGAAGCCGATGCCTATCCCGCGCCACCCTCGACTCTCGCCGTGCTCGGGTGTGGCGTCGACGTGACCTATCCTGCCCAGCACCATCAGTTGCGGCTCCGGCTGCTGGAGAGCGGAGGCCTGCTGCTGTCGGAGCATCCGCCTGGTACCGGGGCGCATGCCCGTCATTTCCCGCGTCGCAATCGTCTGATCACCGGCCTCTCGCATGGCGTGCTGGTGGTGGAGGCCACGCTGCGCAGCGGCTCGTTGGTCAGCGCGCGTCTGGCGATGGAGCAGAACCGCGAGGTCTTCGCTTTGCCCGGGCGGATCGATGACATCGCCTCCAGCGGATGTCTGGAGCTGATCCGTCAGGGGGCTACCTTGGTACGTGATGTCGATGACATGCTCGCCGAGCTGAGCCATCTGATGCCGACGGAGCAGCGTCGCCCCTTGGCCAGCCCTCGAGGTGTCGTTGACTCGCCATCCACGCCTCGCGTCTCCTCCTCCCGTTCCGTGCCGACGGGGGCGCGCGGCAATGCGCTACCCGAGAATCTGCCGCTGCTGGAGGGGGACAGGCCTGTCGCGGAGACGTCACCTGTGCCTGCCCCGCTGTGTTATCTGAGTGCGATGCCACTGGCACTGGATCAACTGGTGGAGCTCTCGGGGACGCATGTGAGTGTCCTGAGCATGCAGCTTCTGGAGCTGGAGCTGGAAGGGCGTGTGGTGCAGGCGCCGGGAGGCTGGAAACGCCTGTAAGCCGTTCAGACATCCCGTCATGGCCCGTCGTGTTTCACGCAAGCTTGCGCAGCGAGCCGTCTCTAGACATCAAAACGCCCTTCAGCGCTGCCTCGGCGGCATCTGAAGGGCGTTCCTGTTTTCTGCAACCCTCAGGCGAGTCACGCTCGCCTGAGGGCGTTGCCGGCCATGCATGGCCGGCAACGTGAACTCACTTGCCTTGGCTGACGCTGCCGCTCTCGGGTTGCCAGACATTCAGTGCCGCCTCGCGCATGGCACGCTTCTCTGCATCGCTTGCCCCCCAGTTGCCGTCATAGACGACACCTTCCCACTCGCCGTAGGTCGGGTTGGGCAGCATGATGAAGCGGCGTCCGAATTCACCGGCCTGCTTCTCGACTTCCGCGTGGCGTGCCGCGCTGGTGGCTTGCTGGAAGGCCTGATCGAAGTCCCCCAGGTTGTCACCCATCAGGATGACGATGTCGTGCTCGGCCGTGACGCTGGCGCGGCGTGCGGTCTTGTCGGAGCTGTCGGTACGCGGCATCACGTGCTCGGCATTCGCCTGCGGGAAGCCCAGTGTGGCGAGATTGTCGATGGTCGCCTGCTTGCCGCCTGCCTTGCGATTGGTGATGTAGTAGACATCGACACCGCTGTCGTGGGCGTAGTTGAGGAAGTCGACGGCGCCCGGGGAGGCGGTGGAGACGGCGTCGTCTACCCAGTCCGCCCAGCTCTGGCTGTCGTAGGTACGGCCTTCGCGCAGCGCCCAGCCACCATAGCTGGTGGTGTCGAGCACGGTATCATCGACATCCACGACCACCGCGAGTGGCTTGTCCTCGGCACTGCGACGCGCGAGTGCCAGATTCAGGCGATCGTGCGCCACATTGAAGGCCTGCAGCGACAGACCATGGAATTCAGCGCTGCGTTGTATCCAGAGGGTCGCCAGCATGGCCTGGTCGCTGAGTGGAGCGGCCTGGGCGGCGGCGGGGGCCCCACCTTCGGTGGAATTCAGGGAAGGCGTCTGTTCCGCTGTCGGGGCTCCAGAGCTGGCACAGCCGGCCATCGTCAACAGGAGGGCGGCAGACGTACCGAGGGTCGCAAGACGGCGCATGAGGCAGGGTTTCCTTGTTCGGGAGGAGAGGGTGGATTCGTGGTGACCTGCGGTCATCGTGATCCAGGGATGATGCGATTGCGGGATGATGACGTGATGTCGGTGCCATCATAAGTCATGCCTGCGCGACTCAGCGTTGCGTCGGCCTCGCGCTGAGTGGCGTGGTAGAATCCGCCGACTGTCGATGCGGCGACAGGCAAGCCGCCTCGCCGTATCCCCTCTGCCAGTGTCCATTTCCAGGAGTCCGTGCGGATCATGAATGCCAGTGCTGTTTCGTTCGATCTTTCCGCGGTAGCGGCGGCTGCCGAGCATGTGCGTGGTGGCGGCATCGTCGCCTATCCCACCGAGGCCGTGTGGGGGTTGGGATGTGACCCCGACGATGGCGAGGCGCTGTCGCGCCTGATCCGGCTCAAGGAGCGCGATCCGTCCAAGGGACTGATCCTGATCGCCGGCGACGTGATGCAGATCGAGCCCTGGCTTGAAGGGATCTCCGAGCAGCAACGTGAACGGTTGATGGCCAGCTGGCCTGGCCCCTTCACCTGGCTGGTGCCTGACAATGGTCGCGCCCATCCGCTGCTCAAGGGAGAGCACGTGAGTCTGGCGGTACGTGTCAGTGATCATCCTCTGGTCCAGGCGCTGTGTGCGGCGCTGGATGGCCCGCTGGTATCCACCTCGGCCAATCGTGCGGGAGACGCTCCGGCGATGACGGCTGCCGAAGTGCAGGCTGCCTTCGGTGAGGCGCTGGCGGATGACGTGATTCTGACGGGGCCGCTGGGCGGCAATCCTCGCCCCAGTACCATTCGTGATCTGGTGACCGGCGAGGTCCTGCGGGCCTGAGCGTTCACTTTCTTGATGCAGGTCAGGCACGCAGACGAGTTCGTCTGCCCGGCCCGCGCGGGAGGGGTATGCTGGCGCTTTCGTTTTCCTCGGCAAGCGCAGCGACGTTATCGTCGCTTTGACATCTTTCATTTTTCGATTCACCGGAGGCATCGTGGCACACGCCAATCTTGAAGACGTGAAGGTCTACCTGCTCGACCTGCAGGACCGCCTGTGTGATGCATTGCAAGCCTGCGATGGCAAGGCTGACTTTCGGGAAGACAGCTGGGAGCGTGCCGAAGGTGGCGGCGGCCGCTCACGAGTCATCGAGAATGGCGGTGTCTTCGAGAAGGGCGGCGTCAATTTCTCGCATGTCTTCGGTCATGAGCTGCCGGCCTCGGCGACTGCCGTTCGCCCTGAACTGGCGGGCCGCAGTTTCCACGCGGTGGGGGTCAGCTGGGTGTTGCATCCCCATAATCCGCATGTCCCGACCAGTCATGGCAACGTGCGCTTCTTCATCGCCGAGAAGGAAGGCGAGGAGCCGGTCTGGTGGTTCGGAGGCGGTTACGACCTGACGCCGTTCTATCCGGTGCTGGAAGATGCCCGTCATTGGCACCAGACCGCGCACGATGCCTGCATCGCCTTCGGCAGTGATGTCTATCCTCGCTACAAGGCCTGGTGTGACGAGTATTTCTATCTCAAGCATCGCGGTGAGACGCGTGGCATCGGCGGCCTGTTCTTCGATGATCTCAACGAGTGGGGCTTCGAGCGTTGCTTCGCCTTCCAGCAGTCAGTGGGAGACAGCTTCCTCGATGCCTATCTGCCCATCGTCGAGCGCCGTCGTGATACGGCCCATGGCGAGCGTGAACGCAACTTCCAGCTCTATCGTCGTGGCCGGTACGTGGAATTCAATCTGGTCTGGGACCGTGGCACCCTGTTCGGCCTGCAGAGCGGCGGACGCACCGAGTCCATCCTGATGTCGATGCCGCCGGTGGTCCACTGGGAGTATGGTTACCAGCCCGAGGAAGGCAGTCCCGAAGCCGCGCTCTATCGTGACTTCCTGCATGCCCGCGACTGGCTGGGCGAAGAGGCCTGATCGCGTCATTGGCCCTGATGTTTCACTGTGATTGTCACCGGAGTCCTGATGTCCCGCTACGCTGTATTCGGCAACCCGATTGCCCACTCGAAATCCCCGCTGATTCATCGTGCCTTCGCTGAGCAGCTCAAGGACTCCCTGAGCTACGAGGCGCGACTGGCGCCGGTGGATGACTTCGCGGCTGGCTGGGCCGAGTTCGTCGCTGAAGGCGGGCAGGGGGCGAATGTCACCATGCCCTTCAAGGAGCAGGCCTATCGGCTGGTCGAGGTATTGAGTCCGCGAGCTCGTCGCGCCGGTGCCGTGAATACTCTGCTGCTGGGCAAGAATGGCCAGCTGTATGGCGATACCACTGATGGCGTCGGGCTGACCCGTGACCTCGAGCGTCTCGAGGCCCCGCTCACGGACGCGCGTATCCTGATTCTTGGCGCTGGCGGCGCCGTGCGTGGCGTGCTGGAGCCTCTGTTGGCCAAGCAGCCTGCGGCATTGGTGGTCGCCAATCGCACCGCTGCCAAGGCCAGCGCGCTGGCCGAGGACTTCGCGGACCTGGCGGGAGATGGCTGTCAGCTCTCCGGTGGCAGCTACGAGGCCATCGAGGGTCAGTTCGATCTGGTCATCAATGGCACCAGCGCATCGCTGGGCGGTGAGTTGCCGCCGTTGCCGGACTCGTTGTTCTCATCGCAGGCACTGGCCTACGACATGATGTATGCCGCCGAGCCGACCGTCTTCATGCGCTGGGCCAGCGAGCAGGGGGCACGGGGCGAGGATGGTCTCGGCATGCTGGTGGAGCAGGCAGCCGAGTCCTACTTCCTGTGGCGCCACAAGCGCCCGGATACGGCACCCGTGGCGGACATGCTGCGCAAGATGCTGGTCAGCGGCTGACAGGTCGCTGAGGCAGGTCAGTCAGTGACTGCAGCCCGGGTGTCCGGGATGCATGCAGGAGCCGGCACTTCATTCAACGACGTGCCGGCTCCTTGCGTTGCGGGACAGAAAAGAAAGTGGATACCGAGGAGGTGGGTACGATTCTCAAGCGCTGGCAGCGGACAGCGCCGATGGCGTGCAGGTTTCCAGACGATAGCCATGTTGATACACGCTCTTCAGGCGCAGGCCACGCCGACCGTCGAGTTCCAGCTTGCGGCGCAGGCGACTGATATGGGTGTCGACGGTGCGGGTGGAGATGTCGCCATTGATCCCCCAGACCATCTCGAGCAGGTAAGCCCGCGAGAACAGCTCTCCAACATGACGCAACAGCAGCACGGCAAGCCGGTATTCGCGCTGCGTCAGATTGACGGGATGTTCGCCGCACCAGATGGTGTGCTCATCCTGTTCGATCCGGTACTGGCCGGGGAGCGCTTCCACTTCCTGCGATCCATTGCTGGCCTTGCTGTTGGCAAGGCGTCGTCCCAGCGCGGACACCCGGGCTGACAGCTCTCTGGGATTGATGGGTTTGCTCAGGAAGTCGTCGGCACCATGCTGCAAGGCATGCACGACATCCTCCTCTCCCTGGCTTGCGGTGATGAACAGGATCAACCCCTGCCAGCCGTGTTCATTGCGCAGCGTACGCGTCAGTTCCATGCCGCAGGCATCCGGCAGCTGCCAGTCGATGATCAGCAGATCGAAGCTGCGTTCACGCAATGCGCGCAACAGTTGGCTCGCGCGTTCGAATCCTGCCACTTCATGCCCCTGGGACTCGAGACACAGGGTCAGATAATCACGTTGATCATGGTCATCTTCGAGAATGCCGATATGCATGTCGTTGCCTCCCTGCGTGGGTATGACCAGCAGTCTACGCGCCCCTTGCGTGAGACCGCGTCACAATGGTTCACGTTTGGCCCGACGATGGCGGCTTATACTCGTTTCCAGCTGCTCTCTTGCTGTCGTGCACCTCTGCTCATGGTGGCTCGTGATTGGCGATGATGCCTCGCGACGGTGAATCACTGGCCGTGATCAATGGCTACCCATGATCAACAGGAGTCTCCCTCATGCCTCTTCTCGTACTCTCACGCCGCTTCATTCTGGCGTCACGTCGCATGCGCCACTGGCTCCTGCTGATGGCGTTGTCGCTCTCACCCTTCGCCATGGCGCTGGAAGCACCGCAAGGGCCGGTCGTGCTGCGCGTCACGGGTGATATCCGTCACGTCAATGCCGGTGATGAGGCACATTTCGATCGCGCGATGCTACAAGCGCTGCCACAGCGGGAAACCGTGACCACCACGCCATGGCATGACGGTGAAGTCAGCTTCAGCGGACCGCTCGGTTCGGCGCTGATGGAGGCGGTGGGCGTTGACAGTGGCACCATGCGCATCGTCGCGCTCAATGACTACGCGGCCAATGCCCCGGTGCAGGATTACTTCGACTACCCGGTGATACTGGCCATGCAGGCCGAGGGCAAGCGTCTTCGGGTACGCGACAATGGCCCGATCTTCATCATCTATCCCTTCAGCGAGCAGCCGGATCTCCTCAACGAGGAAATCATGACTCGCTCTGTCTGGCAGGTGAAGCGGATCGTCATCGAACGCTGAGCCCACATTCTCCGCTCCGTCTGATGAGCTCTGGCAGGATGCCTGTGCATGAATCCTCTTCGTTCTCTGCATTTCAGAACCGCCATCGCCATTGCCGCGACGCTGTTTTTCGTCTCGGCACTGGTGACTGGCGTGTTGGTCTACCAACGCCAGCAGGCCCTTGAGCACAAGCTGCGCGAGAACCTGATCTGGGCGGTCTATCAGTTCGACAGGGAGGTGCGCGAGCTGCGCATGGTGGTGGCAGAGGAGCAGCAGTCTCCCACGCCACCGGAACTGATGGATGACAGTGAGCTGCTGTTGCGTCTGGACATCCTGTACAGCCGGGTACAGCTGCTGCAGAACGGTCAACTCGGCAGCATGCTGGCGGGGATGCCGGAACTGCATGTCCAGCTGCTGGCGATGCTGCCCAGAATCGAGGTGCTGGACAACGGCATCATGGAGCTTGCGAGTCGTCAGCAGCGTGAAGAGGCACTCTACGCGCAGCTGCTCAGTCGCCTGGTCTCTCTTCAGGAGCAGACAGGCAAGCTGCTGCTGGATATCAATGCGGAAGCTGCCTTGCAGCGCACGAAGGAGCGTACGGAGCTTCTCAATCTGTATGCACTCGCGCTGTCACTGGTCCTGCTGATGACTCTGAGCGGCACTGTCCTGGTGGTCGCTCTGATCGTCGAGAGTCGCGGGCGGGCCTCCAAGACCCGCAAGCTGGAGGAGCGTACGCAGGAGCTGGATGGCATGGTGCAGCTGGCGCAGGCCGCCAGTCGTGCCAAGTCGGAATTCATGGCGATCATGAGTCATGAGATACGCACGCCTCTCAACGGCATGGTCGGCGTATCGGACCTCATCGGTGAGGAAGTCTCGACCCAGCGTGGGCAGCAATATCTGGTGATGCTGCGTCAGAGTGCCGAGAGTCTGCAGGCCGTCATCAATGACGTGCTGGATTATTCCAAGATCGAGGCCGGCAAGCTGGAGCTGGACCGGCGCTGCTTCTCGCTGCCCGACTTTCTCGAGTCATTGTCCGCGCATTACACCCGTCAGGCAGACGGTGCCGGCAAGGGGTGCTCGCGCATCTTCCTGGAGGAGCTTGCCGATGACCTGCCTGTCTGGGTCGAGGGAGACGTCAATCGTCTGCGCCAGGTGCTGACCAACCTGCTCAACAACGCGTTCAAGTTCTGTCCCCAGGGGACCATCCGGTTGCGGGTGTCGTCGCAAGAGGACGAGACCCTTCATTTCGAGGTCCACGACAGCGGTTGCGGTATCGCCTCTGACCAGGTGAGTCAGCTGTTTGCCCCCTTCACCCAGGTGGATACCTCGATGGCACGTCGCCATGAAGGGACCGGGCTGGGGTTGGCCATCTGCAAGCGGCTGGTGGAGGCAATGGGTGGAGAGATCGGCGTGGAGAGTCATCTTGGCCTCGGCAGTCGATTCTGGTGTCGCGTGCCGTTGCCGGTGCTGACAGCCTCCGAGGCCTGCCCCCAGCAGACGGCGAGGGAAGCCCCCTTGCCCGAGGCCCGCGTTCTGGTGGTGGAAGACAACGAGGTCAATCAGTCGCTGGCTCGCGCAATGCTGGAATATCTGGGGCAGCAGGTCACGATCGTCGAGGAGGGTGAGCAGGCGCTGGCCTGGCTGTCGCAGGCGGACCATGAGGTTGATCTGATCTTCATGGACATGCAGATGCCAGTGCTGGATGGTCTGGAGACGACACGACGCTGGCGTCAACGGGAAGCCGAGACGTCCGCGACCCGCCTGCCGATCATCGCGATGACTGCCAACGTGATGCAGGAAGATGCACGCCGTTGCATCGAGGCCGGAATGGACGGTGTCCTGCACAAACCCTTCACTCGTGATGACCTGCAGCAGGTGCTGCACCAATATCTGACGTCCCGCCAGCGGGAGATCCCCGTGGACGCTGGTGTGGGCTCTGGCGCGGAGTCTGACGCGAAATCTGGCACGGAAGTTCTCGCCATGGCGAGCCTGGCGGAGGAGCCCTCCGCCAGTGGCGTCAACGTGCCGTTGGCGGATGAGCAAGCGGCGCCGCTCGGTACGGAGCCGTCATCTGACGAGACACATGCTGGCGCCGATCCGGCCTCTGATCAGTGTGACCTGCAGGGCAATCCGTCATCGCTGCTTCAGCAGGCGACCTGTCAGGAGCTGCTTGCCACCCTGAGTCGCGAGGCTTACTCACGACTGTTGAGCAATTACCTGGCGCGCCTCGAGGGGCGACTCGACGTGATGTTGACCCTGCTGCAGCAGAGGGATCTCGGGGAGCTCAAGCGGGAAGCGCATTCCCTGAAAGGGGCCTCTGCTTCGTTGGGATGCAGCGGTATCGCCAGCGGTGCCAGGGCGTTGGAGGAGGCCGCGATCTCCGAAGACATGACCCGGGTTCATCATCATGTCGCCACGCTGCGCGCCTTGAGTGTGCCGACGCGCGACAGTCTTCTCGAGCAGGGATATCTGCTCTCCTGAAGGGCCTTTTCTCCTGAAGTGCCTTTTGCAGGAGCCCTCATGTGAGGGCGATAGGCGAGCGAAGGGAAGTGAAACGGAAGAGAAAAGAGTGCAGGAAGTGCAGGAAGTGCAGGGCTCGCAAGACAGAAACGCCACCCATGGTGACATGAGTGGCGTTTCTGTCTTGAAGGAGCATCCGCTTGCTCGAGTCGGCTTTCTTGATCCGGGCATGCGTTGATGGGAAGCCTGTCTGTCAGTGAACGGAAGGCGCATGGCGCTGGATGAGGGCACTGACGACAGTGGGTGGGCAGTGGCTCCAGGCATTGAAGTCGGTGACTGTCATGGGCCGCGCGAAGAGATAGCCCTGGCCGAGATTGCAGCGAGTATCGCAGAGGTAGTCGCGTTGCTGTGTCGTCTCGATGCCTTCCCCGACGACAGCGAGATTGAGTCGCTGGCCAAGCTCGACGATGGTGCGCGTGATGGCACGGGCTTCCGGGTGGCTATCGCTGCGGCCGACGAAGCACTGGTCGATCTTCAGCTCGTCAAAGGGCAGATTGTAGAGCTGCATCATCGAGGAGAAGCCGGTACCGAAGTCATCCAGTGCCAGGCGATAACCGCGCTCGCGAATGGCGTTCAGGAGATGGCGGGCGTAGGTCAGACAGTCGATACCGCAACTTTCCGTGAGCTCCAGAGTGATCGTATGGGGGTCGACCTGATGCTGGCTGGCAAGCGCATCAAGCTTCTTCAGCATGTCACGCGAGCGAAGCAGTTGTGGGGAAAGATTGAGCGCCAGATTCAGCGTGAGGCCCTGTGATTGCCACTCCTGCTGCTGACCGAATCCCTGATTGATGACCTGCCAGGTAAGCGATTCGATGCGATTGCTGCGCTCCGCCAGGGCGATGAACTGGTTGGGCATGACCATGCCGCGCAGAGGGTGATGCCAACGCACGAGGGCCTCGGCACCACTCAGCTGGCCACTGGCAAGATCGATCTTGGGTTGATAGACGAGATGCAGCTGCTGCTGGGCCAGAGCCTCATCCAGCTCCGCGAGCGTCAGCGGATTATGGTGTTCATCGAGATCATTGAGCATGGACGCCAGATGCTTGAGATCGAACGGCTTGCTGAGCTGTCCCAGCATGTCCAGGCCACTGCGTCGGCCCTGATTGATCATCGCCTGCATGTCGTCATCGTGACAGGCGCTCATCAGAATGATGCCCGCCTCGACATTGCGCTCACGCAGATAGCTGAGAACATCAGCGCCGGTGAAGTCCCCCAGTTCATAATCCACCAGGATGAGGTCTGCCTGCAGAGAGGAAGGGTCACAGGCGATGTCCTGCAGTCCCTCACTTTCCATGCAGCTGAATCCGAAGGTGGAAAGCAGTCCGGCGATCAGCTCACGAAAGTCCGGATCATCGTCGATGATGAGTGCATGTCGCGTCATGTGATACATCCTTGGCTGGGGGCGAGAGGACGCTCACGGTGACATTTCTCGAGGGGTAGGTGAGCGCATGTCTGAAGACTAGCAACGTCGCCACTCACAACGCGTATATCGACACATTTGGCGCCACCTTTTTACATTCATGCGCCTGGTGGAGTCGTCCGGATTCAGAGTGGCGCACGGCGGTGAGACGTCGGGACACGAGATCGATGAATGCGCGGCAGAGATGCCAGAGGCGCCCGACAGGCGCCTCTGGCAGACGGGGACGTTCTCCTGCGTAAGCCGGCTCAGCGCAGCCTGTCGCAGTTGGGCTTCTCGCCGGCGGCCCGTGCCTGTTGGTAGGTCGGCAATGCGGTCTCGAGGCGCTCGTTGAGCGCGGTCATGCGCTGCTCGTCACTGGGGTGAGTGGACATCCAGACCGGGGGCTGAGCGCCACCGGAGGCGTTCATGTTGGCCCACAGCTTGATGCTGGCACGTGGGTCAAAGCCGGCTTCGGCCATCAGGTCCAGCCCCAGCAGGTCGGCTTCGGACTCATGTGAACGCGAGAACGGCTTGAGCACGCCATATTCGGCGCCCATGCCCAGCAATCCCATGAGCTGATCACCACCGGTGCCTTCCAGCCCGGCCAGTGCCTGGGTCAGGGAAAGACCTGCGGACGTCAGGGATTGGGTCGAGACGCGCTCATTGGCATGGCGGGCCAGCACGTGGGCGATCTCATGGCCGATGACGGTCGCCAGCTGATCCTGATTCTCGGCGACTTCCAGCAGACCGGTGTTGACGCCGATGTAGCCGCCCGGCAGTGCGAAGGCATTGGCAGAGTCATCCTCGAATACCTTGACCTGCCACTCGCTGATGCCATAGCTGGCGGGCACCTTGGCGGTCACGGCATCTGCCACGCAGCTGACATAGGCATCCTGGCGGCCTTCCACCACCGGCAGCTCCTGTTGGTACTTGCTGAAGCTGGCTTCTCCCATCTTCTCCAGCTCCTGATCCGAATAGAGCGTCAATTGGCTTCGGCCCAGAGGAGAACTGGCGCAGGCACTCAGGGTGACGGACGCCGCAAGAGCCGCCAGCGGGAGCAGACGGCGCAGGGCGCGGGGAGATGAGTGATCGAGCAATCCTGGCATTGAGGCCTCCTGGCAATGGTGACGATGACAACCTTCGAGTGCACGGCAAGGCGGTGCTGAACGTGCAAGAAACGTGCAGACAGCATAACCGGATAGGCGCAGTGGTGCAGTCAGCGAAATGATACGTTGCTGAGATCACAGCAACGTCAGGCCAGACGGGCTCGCCGGGCATGAGATACTGGGCGCGATCTCATGGGCCTGCCACGGCCCTTGCCCCATGTACCTGACAGGGAGTCATCATGTCACCAGAGTTTGAACACCGCCTCTCGCAGTTGCTGGACCGTCTGGAGCCGATGCTGCCGCCGACGGCTGTCGAGGTGGACTGGACACGAGACGTCGCCGCCTTGTGGACCCGCCACCCCCTGGGCGGCCGCCTGACCCCGATCGCGCCGCGTGATGCCCTGACGCTCGAGGATCTGCTCGGCATCGCCCGTCAGAAGCGCGAGCTGCTGGCCAATACCCGCGCCTTCCTGGCGGGTCGGCCGGCCAACCACGCGCTGCTGTGGGGCGCGCGTGGCACCGGCAAGTCATCGCTGGTACGTGCGCTGCTCAACACCCTGGGCAGTGAAGGCCTGCGGTTGATCCAGATAGACCGTCACGACCTGCCGGCGCTGCCGGGGCTGGTCGCCGAGCTGGCACAACAGCCGCACCGCTTCATCGTCTATTGTGATGACCTGTCCTTCGAGGGTAGCGATGACGCCTACAAGGCGCTCAAGAGCGTGTTGGATGGCACCCTGACGGGCCCGCCGGAGAACGTGCTGCTGTACGCCACGTCCAACCGTCGTCATCTGCTGCCGGAGCACATGAGCGACAATCACGACACCCATATCGTCGATGGCGAGCTGCATCATGGCGATGCGGTGGAAGAGAAGATCTCGCTGTCGGACCGCTTCGGCCTGTGGCTGGCCTTCCATCCCTTCAATCAGGATGCCTACCTGGAGACCTGTCAGCACTGGGTGGAATGGCGTCTCGGCGCGGGCAGCTTCGACGAGGCGGCGCGTGCCGAGGCGTTGCGTTACGCCACTCAGCGCGGGGTGCGCAGCGGGCGTGCTGCCTGGCAGTTCGCCAATCTGTGGGCGGGACAGAAGACGCTGGAAGCCTGATGCCATCATATGACCGGAGTGTGCAGCACTGGCCACTGGCCTGAGGCAATGCGCCCAGACGAAGACGCCGCCCCTGCAGTCATCTGCGGGGGCGGCGTCGTTCAGGTGCGGAACCTGTTCAGAGCATGCGCGGCGGCTGTGATCAGCGGCGTTGCTTGCGTTCCTTGCGGGCTTCCTTGGTGCGCGCCAGTGAACGCTCTTTCGCGCGCTCGCGGTCATCGCTGCCCTGGGCACCGTCGAAGGGGTTGTCGCCTGAGCGGAACTCAAAGCGCATCGGCGTGCCCTTGACCTTGAGCACCTTGCGGAAGGTGTTGGTCAGATAGCGCTTGTAGGCTTCCGGCAGCTTGTTGGTCTGGTTGCCGTGCACCACGATCAGCGGCGGATTGGCGCCGCCCTGGTGCGCCATGCGCAGCTTGATGCGACGGCCGTTGACCATCGGCGGCTGGTGCGCCTGAGTGGCATCCTGCAGCAGGGTGGTCAGGCGTTTGGTTGACCAGCGGGCCACGGCACTCTCGAAGGCGCGGTCGATGGACGGGTAGAGGTCACCCACCGCCGTACCGTGCAGTGCGGAGATGAAGTGCAGGTCGGCGTAGTCGGCAAAGCCCAGGCGACGCTTGATCTCGGAACGCATCTTCTCCTTGGCTTCGCTTTCCAGGCCATCCCACTTGTTGACCACCAGCACCAGAGCGCGACCGCTGGTCAGCACGAAGTCCAACAGGTGGAGATCCTGCTCGACCAGGCCCTGACGGGCATCGAGCACCATCACGGCGACGTTGCACTTCTTGATCGCTTCCAGGGTCTTGATGATGGAGAACTTCTCCACCACTTCGCGCACGTTCTTGCGGCGACGGATCCCGGCGGTATCGACCAGCAGATACGGCTTGCCACGACGCTCGAAGGGAATCTCCACGGCGTCGGTGGTGGTGCCGGCCTGGTCAAAGACGACCACGCGCTCCTCGCCCAGCAGGCGGTTGACCAGCGTCGACTTGCCGACGTTCGGGCGACCGATGATGCCGATGCGCACGCCGCGGTCATCCAGCTCCGGATGCAGGTCCTCGTCTTCGCCTTCCTCGACTTCCGGGTAGGGGGAGAGTACCTCTTCCAGCAGCGTGGTGACGTTGCGACCATGCTCGGCGGCGATGGCGCGCGGGTCACCCAGACCCAGGGTCCAGAAGTCGGACTTGCCGATTTCCTCGTCCATGCCGTCGGTCTTGTTGACCACCAGCCAGGTCTTCTTCTGGTTGATGCGCAGGTGGTTGGCGATGGCTTCATCGGCCATGTTCAGGCCGGCGCGCGCGTCGACCATGAACAGCACGATGTCGGCCTCATCGATGGCGGCCAGCGACTGGCCCGCCATCATCAGGTCGATACCTTCCTCGTCACCGCTGATGCCGCCGGTGTCGATGACGGTGTAGGGCTTGCCACCGACCTTGCCGGTGCCGTACTTGCGGTCACGGGTCAGGCCCGGGAAGTCGGCGACCAGGGCATCACGGGTCTTGGTGAGGCGATTGAATAGCGTCGACTTGCCGACATTCGGGCGGCCGACCAGGGCGATCACGGGGTTCATGAAATCTCACAGCATTCGCAGGGATAGCATCGATGCCGGCCCCGGGCGGTCTGCTTCGAACCATGACGGCTGGAAAGCACCTTGTGCAGGCAGGGCGATAGCGATGATATCGGACTTGGGTCACTGAAGGGCGTCGTCGGCAGGCGCCTGACGAGGCGTGTCTCCAGTATGGCCCGCAGAGTGGGCCTTGGCACTCTCTGCGGAAATGATCTCGGGGCTGAGTTCAGCGAATCTGCCGACACCTTGGCGCGTCAGCCGACTCGTGTGGTCAGCGGGGGCGGTATTCTAGCACTGCGAGCATGACGCTACCAATGGCGTAGACGGCATTGCGTGCCCACAACGCATCAACGGCAGCACTGGGGCTGCCGTTGATGCGTTGCAGAAGCTTCCCGACCAGACTCAGGGAGCTTCGAGATCCAGTGCGGTCAGCTCGCCATCATTGGTGTAGACGAAGATGCGCTTGCCTTCGGTGAGCGGCGTGATGCTGATGCCGTCGCCACCGACGTCGTAGCGGCCAGCCATTTCCCCACTCTGGGCATCGATCAGGTGCACGTAGCCTTCATAATCTCCCACCACCAGCTTGCCATCGATGAAGGCGGGTGAGGTCAGCCAGCGACCCTCGAGGTCTTCCGATTTCCACAGCACGTTGCCGGTGTTGGCATCCATCGCCAGGATGTGGCTGGCGTTGTCGATGCTGAACAGGTAGTCACCCACGACGATCGGTGTCAGGTAGCTGGAGGAAGGCTTGTCCCACAGCGGCTCGCCATTGCGAGCATCCAGCGCGATCAGACGGCCGTTGTAGCTGGTGACGTACAGGCGACCGTCACGGGTCAGCACCGGCTGGCCATCCAGATCCACCAGCTGATCCACTTCGGTACGCCCGGAGGGCACCGCGACCCGCAGGTCCCACAACTCCTGACCCGAGCGGTTGTCCAGGGTCACGAGCTTGCCATTGGCGAAGCCGGCAAAGGTGACCGGCTGGATGACGCGCGGTGCGCCGGTGCCGCGCAGCGTCAACGCGGGGATGGTCGCGGAATAGACCCACTGTTCCTCGCCGGTGAAGCGATCCAGTGCGGTCACGCTGCCATCGACGCTCTGCACCACGATCAGCTCCTCGTTGTACTGAGGTGCGGCCAGCACTTCGCTGGAGACTCGCGTGCTCCATTCGATGCTGCCGTCCTGCTGGTCAATGGCGCTGACCTTGCCATCGCGGGTACCGACATACAGGCGAGACGGGTCGGCATTCAGTGCACTGGTGATGCCGGCCGGCAGGGTGATCTGCCAGACCTCGTCGCCGGTCTTGGCATCGAAGGCTTCCAGCTCACCCTCTTCAGCCGCCACGAACAGCCGGTCATTGGCCACGATGGGGGCCAGCGGGTAGTGAGCGCGACCCAGGCCGTTGCCGACCGATTCGCTCCAGGCGGAATCCAGCGCCACCGTGGCATCGAAGTCGACGAGTTCCTTGGGGGCATACTCTGGCTGGGCACTGCTGGCGCAACCGGCCAACAGGCTGACGGTCAGCAGCGACACAGGCAGCGACAGGCGGTGATTCAGTTTCATGACGGGCTCTCCACGGCGAGGTCGGCGAGTTTCAGATCCAGCCCGTAGACCGGCTGGCCGCTCTGCTCGGACAGGCGGCTGGCTTCTTGATAGGCCGCGACGGCTTCATCACGCTTGCCTTGTGCCACCAGTGCATCCCCGCGCACGGCGGCGGCCTGTGCCGCGAGGGTCGTGGGCGGGTTCTCCAGCAGGCTCAAGGCCTTGTCCTGCTCGCCGAGCTCCACATGGAGTCGGGCCAGACGCAGGCTGGCCAGCCCCTTGAGATAGCTGTCGGCGTCGCTGTCCACCACGCTCTGCAGTGCCTTGGCGGCAGCGTCGAGGTCATCGGCCTTCACCGACATGCTGGCATCCAGCAGGTGGGCCATCTGGGTATAGAGACTGTCGGCGTGCTCGCTTTCCAGCTCACTGATCAGGTTGCGTGCCCGCTGGACACCCGCATCTTCCAGCGTGGGCTGACTGACGAGGCTGATCAGCTGCTGATAGCGCATGGAGGCTGCCTCGGACTGACTGGCCTCGTAATTCTGCCAGGCCTTGAAGGCAAAGATGCCGGCACCGGCCAGCACGACACCGGCGATCAGTGACTTGCCGTTCTCGCTCCACCAGCGCTTGATGGCCTCAAGCTGTTCTTCTTCGCTTCTGAGCTCTTCCGCCACGGGCGGTCTCCTTGACCTGGCCGGTACGCCGGCACATGCATTCGGGAGGCGGGGCGCACTGGCCCCGCCGGATATTCACTGGCCGTCTCAGGCGCTGAAGACACTCGCGAGACGCTCGCCGAGGGCGCGCTGATTCAGGGTTTCCTGATCACGCTCCTCGCGCAGGAACTTGAGTCCCACGGTCCCTTCGATGACTTCATTCTCACCGAGAATCAATGCCACGCGTGCGCCGCTCTTGTCGGCCTTCTTCATCTGGCTCTTGAAGCTGCCGCCGCCGCAATGCAGCACGAGGCGCAGGTCGGGCAGGGCGCTGCGCAGATCTTCGGCCAGACGCATGGATTCGGCTTCGGCCTGCTCGCCCATCGACATCAGATAGACATCGACGGTCTCACGCACGGCCTCCGGGACCAGTTCCAGTGTCTCGAGCAGCAGGATCAGGCGCTCGACACCCATGGCGAAGCCGACCGCCGGCACCGGCTTGCCGCCCAGCTGTTCGAACAGGCTGTCATAGCGGCCACCGGCACACACGGTGCCCTGGCTGCCCAGTGCGGTGGTGGTCCACTCGAACACGCTGCGCGAATAGTAATCCAGGCCACGTACCAGGCGCGGATTGATGACGTACTGGATGCCCGCCGCATCGAGACGTGCCTTGAGGCCCTCGAAGTGCACGCGGGAAGCTTCATCCAGGTGATCGCCGAGACGCGGCGCGGCATCGACGACGGCGGCCATGTCCGGGTTCTTGGTATCGAGAATGCGCAGCGGATTGCTGTGCAGGCGACGCTTGGCGTCCTCGTCGAGCACATCCAGGTGCTGCTCGAAGTATTCGATCAGCAGGTCACGATAGGCAGCACGTGCTTCCAGGCTACCCAGTGAGTTCAGTTCGAGCGTGACGTGCTCCAGCAGGCCCAGCTGACGCCACAGGCGTGCCGAGATCAGGATCATCTCGGCATCGATGTCCGGGCCATCCATGCCGTAGGCTTCGACACCCACCTGATGGAACTGACGATAACGGCCTTTCTGCGGGCGCTCGTGGCGGAACATGGGGCCGGCATACCACAGGCGCTGGATCTGGTTGTGGACCAGACCGTTCTCCATCGCCATGCGCACGCAGCTGGCCGTGCCTTCCGGACGCAGGGTCAGGCTGTCGCCGTTGCGATCCTCGAAGGTGTACATCTCCTTCTCGACGATGTCGGTCACCTCGCCGATGGAGCGCTTGAACAGCGCGGTCTGCTCGACGATGGGCGTGCGAATCTCGCGATAGCCGTACTGGCCCATCAGGGTCTGCACCTGGCGTTCGAAGTATTGCCATACCGGTGAGTGGTCCGGCAGCAGGTCGTTCATGCCACGGATGGCCTGGATCTTGGTGCTCAACGTTCTCTCCTGAATCCTTGCGCATCTCCCCGCGGCAGCGGCATGCAGCAGCATGACGTCAGGCGGGGAGACGAAGGCGCATCGTGATGATGCGCAAGCCGACTGAGACGTGCTCAGCCCTGGCGGATGATGGTATCGGCCTCACGGGCCTCTTTTTCGGCGACCTTGTCTCGAATCAGACGTTCCAGGTCATCGACGAGCGTGTCGTTGGTCAGCTTGCTGGCCGGCTTGCCGTCCAGATAGACCAGATTCGCCGGGCTGCCGCCGGTCAGACCGACATCGGTCTCCTTGGCTTCACCGGGGCCGTTGACGACACAGCCGATCACCGAGACGTTCAGCGGCGTCAGCACGTCCTCGAGGCGATTCTCCAACTCGTTCATGGTCTTGATGACGTCGAAGTTCTGACGTGAGCAGCTGGGGCAGGCAATGAAGTTGATGCCCTTGGCACGCAGCTTGAGACTCTTGAGCATGTCGAAGCCGACCTTGATCTCCTCGACCGGGTCCGCGGCCAGCGAGACACGAATGGTGTCGCCGATGCCGTCCATCAGCAGCATACCGAGGCCGATGGAGGATTTCACGGTACCGGAACGCAGACCACCGGCTTCGGTGATCCCCAGGTGCAGCGGCTGTTCGATGCGCGTGGCCAGATCACGATAGGCGGCGACGGCCATGAAGATGTCGCTGGCCTTGACGCTGACCTTGTACTCCTGGAAGTCGAGGCGATCGAGGTGATCGATGTGGCGCATGGCGGATTCGACCAGCGCGGCCGGCGTCGGTTCGCCGTATTTCTTCTGGAGGTCCTTTTCCAGGGAGCCCGCGTTGACGCCGATTCGGATCGGGATACCGTTGTCACGCGCGGCACTGACCACGGCACGCACACGGTCTTCACGGCCGATGTTGCCCGGGTTGATGCGCAGGCAATCCACGCCGAGCTCGGCGACGCGCAGGGCGATCTTGTAGTCGAAGTGGATATCGGCCACCAGCGGGATGTTGCTCTGCTGCTTGATGCGACCGAAGGCTTCAGCGGCATCCATGTCCGGCACGCTGACACGCACGATATCGGCACCGGCATCCTCGAGGCGCTTGATCTGCGCGACGGTGGCGGCGACATCGTTGGTGTCGGTATTGGTCATGCTCTGCACGGAAATCGGTGCATCGCCGCCGACGGCGACGTTGCCGACATGAATCTTGCGCGAGACGCGGCGCTTGATGGGGGAGTGACTATGCATGGGATTCCGGATCATTCACCGAGTGTGAGTTTGGCGACGGTGCCGCGTGTGGCGCTTTTCAGATCAACCGGCTCGTTCATGTATTCAAGGACGACGCCCGCGGATTTGCCGATGGTGAGCTTGAACGGCGGCTTGCCTTCCAGCGTCTTGCTGCTGCCTGGCGGGTTGGTGCCGTAAAGCAGTTTCTTGCCATCAGCATCACGGATATCGGTCCAGGAATCCGTATTGAAGGTCAGTGTCAGCTTGCGCGGGTCAGCGGCAGGGGCAGGGGCGGTAGCTTCCTGTACCGCTTGCGGTTCTGTCGTGTCCTCTGCGCCGGCAGCCGCGGTGTCGCTTGCGGTGTCCGCCGCGAGGCTGGCATCCGCCGGCGTGGTGCCGGTTTCGCTGACGTCGCCGCCAGTCGTGGCCGGAGTCGCGCCGGGTGTCGTCGCGACGGATTCGCCGGTGCTGGCCTCCCCGGCATCGTCAGCGGCAGGCGCTGCTGCCGTCTGGGAGAGGGTCAGCTCGATCGAGCCATCGGCGTTGACGACCGGTGAACCATCGTCGGTCGCGCCTTCGCTGAGGGGAGCGGCGTCGGACGTCTCTGACGGTGAGGTGCGTCCATAGTCTCCACTCTGCCACCAGACGTAGCTGAGGCCGATCAGTCCGGCGATGACCAGCAGGCTGACGAGTCGAAACAGGTACTTGCCCAGCTTGCCGGGCGGGCGCACCGAGGGGCTCATCGCAGGAGGATGGCGCTCCACCTCGGTGGTGCCGAACTGGGCATTGTACTGGCCGACGACCGCTTTCTCATCCATGCCCAGCAAGCGGGCATAGGCGCGCAGGTAACCGCGGCGGTAGGCCGCGATGGGGATCTGGTCGTAGTGGTCGCGTTCCAGGTCATCGACCAGACTGGGGCGCAGGTTGAGCTGTGTTGCCACTTCATCACGTGACAGCCCCTGATGCTCCCGCTCAGCCTTGAGAAGCTTGCCAGGCAGTGTGTCGCTGACGGACATGTCAGGGGAGGGCTGATGTTCGCTCATGGCGCATCCTTGTAGGGAAGAACGGACGACCGGATACCTGTCCGGGCACTCTTCCGGTATTGCTGTGAACAGTTACTGTAAACAACTGCTGTGAACGATGGTCGTGAAAACGGGTGACTGCCAACAGGAGTGACCATCCGCTCCGGCTGTCGAGCTGACATGCCACGACGGTGACGTGATCTCGCCGGCGATGGCAAGCCGTCATGCCATGTTGACGTCGGCACTATACCAAGGCCGGGCCAGAATTTTCACCGGCATTTCGGTCTTCCGGTGCCTCAACGAAGCGACCTGTCGCCGAGTGGCGCCCGGTGAGCCGGGCGCGCAGGGCGTTTCCCGCGTCACGCCACGCCCGAGCTCCGGTTTCATGGTGTGCGGATGACCGCGCGTCCGGCCTCGCGTGTTCTGATCTGCTCCAGCTGTCGGCCGTAGAGGTCCGCCAGACGTGCATCACCGCGTGCCACGGCGACATCCACGGCCAGTTCCAGACTGTCACTGTCGGTGCCGTTCAGTCGGAAATATCGGCTCAGCGCCTGCTGGGCAGCGTCATCGTCACCGGCTTCATGTTCCATGCGCGCCTTGGCGAGCCACGCCTCGGCTTCCCGCGGGTTGATCTTGACGGCACGATCGAAGTTCGCCCGTGCCTCGCTCGTCTTGCCCAGCTGCAGCTGACAGCGCCCCAGGTTGGTGTAGAGCTGGCCGCGGTTGTCATAGGTCAGATCCTGCGTGGCTTTTTCCAGCTGCTCGCAGGCGGCGACGTATTCCCCGCGCGAGTACAGGAATGCCGCATAGTTGTTGCGTGCCCGCGTGAACGAGGGGTCACTGGCGATGGACTGCTTGAAGTAGTCATCTGCCAGCACGTTCTCGCCCTGACGCTGATAGATCATCGCCAGCCCGGCCTTGGCTTCGGCATTCCCCTGCTGCAGCTTGAGTGCCTTCTGGAAGGCATTGTCCGCGCGTTGCAACTGATTACGACTCAGATAGGCCTCGCCAAGTTCCACATAGGCCGTCGATGCCTTGTTGTCATCGGGGGCCGCGTAAGGGTCATTGGTTTCCACGCGCGTCGCGCAGCCCGACAGGGTCAGGCCGGCAAGACTCAGGCACAGCAGCATGCCGCGAACTCGCGCTGTGGCGCCGCGGCGGGAAAAGCGATGAAGTGGCAGACGACTCGACATGCAATCCTCGCGAGATAAGGCTCGTGATCTGCCTGCGGGCGAGGATCGCTGCAGGCAACAGAAGCGCCTCCATCAAAGCGCTGCACTCCAGACAAGTCAAGGCGGGTTTGTCAGGCAGGGCGGTGGGGGTCGTCACAGTCGCGCGGCAGGCATCCCCATGGGCCATTTGCGGCTTCCCCGCGCGAAAACGCCAGCCATGAAAAGCTCATGGCTGGCGCTGGGAGTCACCGTGGTGGCCTCAGGTATCTGGCCCCGACAAATGCTCTGGCTCAGTCGGCGTCGAGCTGGATGGCGTTGATGTAACGCTCGGCGCGACGGGTGCGGTCCTTGACCTGACCGACCAGCTGGCCACAGGCGGCGTCGATGTCATCGCCACGTGTCGCGCGCACCGGGGCGGTGTAGCCCAGCTCATAGAGACGCTGCTGGAAGCGCATCACCTGATTGCGTGACGGCTTCTCGTAACCGGAATGCGGGAACGGGTTGAACGGGATCAGGTTGATCTTGCACGGCAGCTCGTCGAGCAGCGCGGCCAGTTCCTCGGCGTGCTGGATCTGGTCGTTGACGTCCTTGATCAGGGTGTACTCGATGGTGACGATACGCGCGTCGTCACACTTGGCCAGGTAGCGATGGCAGGAGTCGAGCAGCGCGCGGATGTTCCACTTGCGGTTGATCGGCACCAGCACGTTGCGCAGTTCATCGTTGGCCGCGTGCAGCGAGATCGCCAGGCTGACGTCCATCTCGTCGCCGAGCTGGTCCAGCTTGGGCACCACACCGGAGGTGGAGAGGGTGACGCGACGCTTGGACAGGCCGTAGGCGTTGTCGTCCAGCATCAGCTTCATTGCCGGCACGACGTTGTCGTAGTTCATCAGCGGCTCGCCCATGCCCATCATCACCACGTTGGTGACCGGACGCTTGCGGGTGTCCTTGCGGTCTTCGGCGCCACGGGTGGCGACCCACACCTGGCCGATGATCTCGGCGGCGGTCAGGTCACGCTCGAAGCCCTGCTTGCCGGTGGAGCAGAAGCTGCAGTCCAGCGAGCAGCCGACCTGGGAAGACACGCACAGGGTGCGACGATTGCCGTTCTCGGACGGAATCAGCACGGTCTCGACATAGCTGCCGTCGCTGACTTCCAGCACCCACTTGCGGGTACCGTCCTTGGACTCGCCTTCATAGACGATGCCCGGCGCGCGAATCTCGGCGACCTGCTTGAGGCGTTCGCGCAGGGGCTTGGCGAGATTGGTCATCTCGTCGAAGCTGTCGACGCCTTCCTGGTGAATCCATTTCATCACCTGGGTGGCGCGGAATTTCTTCTCGCCGATGCTCTCGAAGAAGGCTTCCATCGCCGGGCGCGGCAGGCCAAGCAGGTTGGTGAGCTTCACGTCGGCAGGTGCCGCGGCATCGGTAGCGGTTGCAGTGGTATCAGTCATGGTCTCGGGCCGGTCGTGTCAGGGATGGGCAGGCGTCAGCCACAAGGATAGACGTCTGCAGGGTGGCGCTGTCAGCGGAGGTGGCGATGAATCGCGGACCTCAATGGACACTCGCAGTCAGGCAATGGGCAGGGAATGGCCGCACGGCACTGGCGGAGGTAGCTGCAGGGCTTCAAGAAAAGCGTATCGGACCTGCTCAAGCGTCGAATCTGCTTCAGGGAATGCAGGCTGGCGCACGACGCTTCAGCACGTCCGATACCACGACGGCCCCGCCACGCAGGCAGGGCCGTCGAGTCATGCACGGCTGGTGATATCACGCCCGCAAGGGACAGACATCATCAGGCGCACAAGGCGAAATCAACCGCGCGGGCAGATTTCGTTGTCGCCGAAGAAGTAGGCGATTTCGCGAGCAGCGGATTCCGGCGCGTCAGAACCGTGAACGGCGTTGGCGTCGATGGAAGTGGCGAAGTCTGCACGGATGGTGCCAGCTTCTGCTTCCTTCGGGTTGGTAGCGCCCATCAGGTCGCGGTTCTTGGTGATGGCGTCTTCGCCTTCCAGCACCTGGATCATGACCGGGCCGGAGGTCATGAAGCCGACCAGCTCACCGAAGAAGCCACGTTCGCTGTGCTCAGCGTAGAAGCCTTCGGCCTGTTCCTTGGACAGGTGAACCATCTTGGAAGCGACGATCTGCAGACCGGCCTTCTCGAAGCGAGAGTAGATCTCGCCGATCACGTTCTTGGCGACGGCGTCCGGCTTGATGATGGACAGAGTACGCTGGGTCATGGTGAATCTCCTGAGACAAGCTTTGAAGAGCCGCACGGCCTGGGGCCTTGCGGCGGAAAAAGGGCTCTGTCGACGCAGGGCTCGACAAAAGTGGGCGGCATTATAGCTGCTCGCGTCATCCACTGCATCCATCATGCGGATACTGGATGACACGCGGATGGCAGGCGTCTTGTCTGCAATGACGCTCTACGCGCTGAGCCAGCTCTACACGCTGACGCTGGATCTACACGCTGAAGCTGGATCTACACGCTGAGCCAGGTCTACACGCTGAAGCTCTCGCCACAACCACACTCGTCCTTGACGTTGGGGTTGTTGAAGCGGAAGTAGCGGTTCAGACCGTCCTTGATGTAGTCCACTTCGGAGCCGTCGAGCACGGCCAGCGCTTCGCTGTCGACATAGACAGTCGCGCCGTGATCGACGAAGACCACATCTTCCTCGTTGGCCTCATCGGCGAAGTCGAGCACGTAGCTGTAGCCGGAGCAGCCGCTGGGCTTGACCGAGACGCGCAGGCCAAGGCCGTGGCCGCGCTCGGCCAGCACGACACGGATCTGGTCGGCGGCGGAGGGGGAAATCGACAGGTGTGCCATGAGCAGTCTCCCGGGTCAGGCGCGCAGCGAGGTCAGGGCATGCCTGAGCTCGCCGAGCGCGGATTCAATGTCGGCGGCGGTGGTGAAGCGTCCGAAGCTGAAGCGCAGTGACGCCAGCGCCAGTGGACGGGGCACCCCGATGCCGGTGAGTACGAAGGACGGTTCGACACTGGCGGAATTGCAGGCCGAACCGGTGGAAATCGCGATGCCGCGCAGTGCCATCAGCATCGCCTCACCGTCCACGCCTTCGAAGGCGAGGTTGAGGATGCCGGGGGCGCTGACGTCTATATCGGTATTGAAATGCACGCCTTCAAGGCCGGATAGTCCGGCGACGAATTGCTGGCGCAGCGCGATCAGGTGCTGGTGGTCGGCATCGAACTGTTCGGCGCACAGGCGGTAGGCCTCGCCCATGCCGACGATCTGATGGGTGGGCAGGGTGCCGGAGCGCATGCCGCGCTCATGCCCGCCGCCGTGGATCAGGGCCTCTACCTTGATCTGCGGCTGACGTCGCACGTACAGCGCGCCAACCCCCTTGGGGCCGTAGGCCTTGTGCGCGGACAGCGACAGCATGTCGATGGGCTGTCGGCCGACATCGAGCTGCACCTTGCCGGGAGCCTGGGCGGCATCGACATGGAAGGCCGCGCCATGCGAGCGGGCGATATCGCCGAGGGCATCGAGATCATTCAGGCTGCCCAGCTCATTGTTCACTGCCATCAGCGATACCAGGATCGTGTCGGCGCGCAGAGCGTCACGCAGGCTCTGGGGGCTGATGCGGCCATCCGGCTGCGGTGCGATACGCGTGACCTCGAAGCCCTCGGCTTCCAGCGCACTGGCGGTATCCAGAATCGCCTTGTGCTCGATGGTCGAGGTGATCAGGTGACGCCCACGCTCGGCATTGGCGCGCATGTAGCCGGTCAGCGCCAGGTTGTCGGCTTCGGTGGCACCGCTGGTCCAGACAATCTCGCGCGGGTCGGCGCCGATGGCGTCGGCTACCTGACGACGCGCGCCCTCGACCGCCTGCTCGGCCAGCCAGCCCGGCATGTGACTGCGCGAGGCCGGGTTGGCGAAGGTGCCGTCCTGCGTCAGGTGACGCATCATCAGCTCGGCGACGCGTGGGTCGACGGGCGTGGTGGCAGCATAGTCAAGGTAGATCGGCTGGGACATGGTGACTTCCTGAAGACATGACGAACGGGTTCAGCTGCCGGGCATGACGGTGATCGGTGTCGGCTCGCAGGCCTTGCGCTGACGACTGGCAATCTGGCGAACCTCCTCACGTGCGACAAGGTCCGCCAGGCTGATGCCATCGAGAAAGCCATGGATCTCATCGGACAGGTCACACCACAGATGGTGCGTGAGGCAGGTGTCGCCTGCCTGACAGTCCGAGAGTCCCTGGCAGCGGGTGGCATCCACCGATTCATTCACGGCATCGATGATGCGCGCCACGGAGGTGCTTTCCAGCTCGACGTCCAGCAAGTAGCCGCCACCCGGGCCGCGTACGCTCTTGACCAGCCCGGCACGGCGCAGGCGAGCGAACAGCTGCTCGAGATAGGACAGGGAAATGCCTTGGCGCACGGAGATGTCGGCAAGGCAGGTCGGACCACAACTGGCATGAAGCGCCAGATCGAGCATCGCGGTGACGGCGTAGCGTCCCTTGGTGGTCAGGCGCATGGCGGAACTCGTGAGCTGGTGGAGCGAATGGCATCGGCGACAGGGCCGCAGTGTCGGCGCCGTCTGCAGGCAGACGGCGCATCAGACTGTCCATTATGGTGAGACGCGGCGAGGGGGTCAATCCCGACTGATTTGGTCAACTTTATCCGTGCTGGCGCTCGGACTCGCCATGACCGGAGGCGCTGGGTGTGGCGTCGGCTTCGCGGGTGACCGGCCGGGCCTGCGGACGCTTGTCCGCGGGCTCACCACCACAGGGGCCCAGCTCATCGATCAGCTGCGCGAAATCGGCATCATCCAGCTCGGGAAGGTGGCCGGCGCGATAGCTGGCATCCAGCTTGCGCAGCGTGCCGCACATCTGTTCGATCCGCTTGTCCACCGCATGCATGTGATCGAGCATCGCGTGCATGGAGCGCGCGACCGGGTCGGGCATGTCCTGGCCCATGCCGTAGGCATCGAAGCCGAACTTCTCCTTCATGGCTTCGCGGCTTTCCGGATCGACGGGCGGCTCCTCCGCCACGTCCGGTTCGGCGCGCTTGACGATCTTGCCGGGAATCCCGACCACGGTGGCACCGGCCGGGACTTCGCGTGTGACCACGGCGTTGGAGCCGACCTTGGCCCCGGCGCCGACCGTGAACGGGCCGAGAATCTTGGCGCCGGCCCCGACGATGACGCCATCGCCGAGGGTCGGGTGACGCTTGCCGGCATTCCAGGTGGTGCCGCCGAGGGTGACGCCGTGATAGAGCGTCACGTCATCACCGATCAGCGCCGTCTCGCCGATCACGACGCCCATGCCGTGGTCGATGAAGAAGCGGCGTCCGATGGTGGCACCGGGATGGATCTCGATGCCCGTCAGCCAGCGCATCAGGGTCGAACCGGTGCGCGCCAGCCACTTGGCGTTGTGACGCCACAACCAATGATTGATGCGATGCGCCAGCAGGGCGTGCAGACCCGGATAGTTGGTCAGGACTTCAAAGAAATTGCGTGCCGCCGGGTCGCGAGCAAAGACGCTGTTGATGTCTTCACGCAGTCGAGTGAACATGGCGTGTCCTCAAAGAGTGCGGTTTGCCGCGTCGGTCTGTGCCAGGCGGACCTGCTTGTCGACTGACGAGAGAATCCCGCGCAGGATGTTGATTTCCATGCTGTCGGGGCGGGCGCGCAGGTACAGTCTGCGCAGGCGTGCCATCAGCTGGCGCGGTTGTTCCGGGTCCAGGAAATCGATGCTGATCAGCGTCTTTTCCAGATGCTCGAACAGGCGCTCGAGGTCTGCGTGGCTGGCCAACGGACTGTCCCAGTCGATGCCGAATGGCTGGTCATCCTCGGCCCGCGGGGTCTCGCCGGCGGCTTCCTGATCAGCCAGCCATGCCTGGCGGCACTCGTAGGCCAGCACCTGCACGGCCGCGGCCAGATTCAGCGAGCTGAAGTCCGGATTGGTCGGGATGTGGACGTGACGATGGCAGCGTTGCAGCTCTTCATTGGAGAGCCCGGAGTCCTCGCGCCCGAACACGATGGCCACGCGGGCCTCCGGCAGGCGGGTCTCATCGGCCAGGGTGGCGCCGAAGGCGCGCGGCGTGATCATCGGCCATGGCAGATTGCGGGAGCGTGCGCTGCACCCGACCACCAGACTGCAGTCCGCCACGGCCTCTTCCAGCGTCTCATGCACGTGGGCATTGGCGACCAGAGTATCGGCACCGGAGGCGCGTGAGGCGGACTCCTGACATTGCACCTGACAGCGCGGCGCGACCAGAGCGAGGTCGGCCAGGCCCATGTTGAGCATGGCGCGGGCTGCACCACCGATGTTGCCGGGATGGCTGGTACCGATCAGGACAATGCGCAGACGTTCAAGCATGAGGACTTCCAGGATAGCGATTGAAGGGCGGGGCAATCGACGCGGCCCGGACACCGGGCAGGGCGGGACGTGCGTCAGGACCCGATATCCTAGCATGAAGCCGGCGCGGGGAGCAGTCAGGCGCTGACCGATCAGGCCGGCTCTCTTCGCCGAAGGTCGGGGATGGCGATGGCAGCCGGGCGTCGCATCTGCTAGACTTCGCCGTCCTGTTGTAGCGTATTCGCTCTCCTGCATTGCCGACCCCCGTGTCCGGCAGGTGCCATGAGCGTGGCCGTTGCACCCGCTGGCAGATTCCCGGGCCAGCCGCCTTACTGCGTTACACACCGTTCTTTAACAGCTTCCGACTCGTCAAGGCCTTGATCATGCATCCGATGGTCCAATTTGCGCTGCGTGCTGCACGCGGCGCCGCAGAGCAGTTCGTCCGTGTTCGTGAACGTATCGAAGTCGCGCGCAACGACAACGATCTCGATACCTTCATCGCTGACACCGCACGCCGCGCCGAAGCGCACATCGTGCGTCAGCTGGAACGCGGCTATCCGCAGCACGGCCTCTCCGGCCGTTACACCGACCATCGTGATGGCGAAGGCCAAGGCGCTGACTACCACTGGCGCATCGAGCCGGTGCACGGGTATTCCAACCTCGCATCCGCCTCTTCCGGCTTCGCGCTGTCCGTGGTCTGCCTGTTCAAGGGGCGTGCCGAGCACGCCGTGGTCATCGCGCCGTTCACCGACGAAGAGTACATCGTCAGCCGTGGTCGTGGCGCCCAGCATTCCGGTCACCGTATCCGCGTGACCAATGCCACCTCCATCGAAGGTGCGCGTCTGGCGATGGGTCTGCCGGAAAGCTGGCAGCGTCCGCGTCATCTGGCCACCTACCTGTCCATCGTCCAGCAGGTCGGCCCGCAGCTCGATACCCTGCGTGCCAATGGCTGTGCACTGCTGGATGTGCTCGAACTGGCCGCCGGCCGTGTCGATGCCGTCTACGTGCTGGGCCTGGAAGCCGGTGACAGCGAGATCGTCAGCCTGTTCCTGAAGGAATGTGGCGCACTGGCCGGCAGCGCCGATGGTACGCCGGTTGTCGTGGCGGAAGGCACGCTGATGGCCGCGGGTGCCCGCCTGTACAAGGCGCTGGCGCAGACCATGCAGCCGCACCTGTAAGATGCCGTGATTCGCAGTCCTGCCAGCCGCAGGGCGACGCGGAGAACGAAAAAAAACCCCACCTCATGCGAGGTGGGGTTTTTTTGTGCCTGGCGATCCGTGCCGGGCGGTCGAGCGAGGCGCTTACGGCGCGCCGTCCTCGAACTGCTCCTTGGGCGGGGGAATCAGATCCACGCGCTTCAGGCCGACCACCAGTAACAGCGCCGCTGCCACGTAGATGGACGAGAAGGTCCCCGCGACCACGCCGATGATCAGCGCGATGGCGAAGTTGTGGATCATGTCGCCGCCCAGGAAGAACAGCGCCAGCAGCACCAGCAAGGTGGTGCCGGAGGTGGACAGCGTGCGTGACAGCGTCGCGTTGATCGCGTCATTGAAGATCGACGGCATGTCATCGGTACGTGATTTGCGAATGTTCTCGCGAATGCGGTCGTAGACGATGATGGTGTCGTTCAATGAGTAGCCGATCACGGCCAGCACCGCGGCCAGTACCGTCAGGTCGAAGTCGAGTCCGAACAGGGCAAAGATGCCCAGCAGGATGATGACGTCGTGACCCAGCGAGATGAGGGCGCCGAGGGCGAACTTGTACTGGAAGCGGAAGGCCACGTAGACCATCACCACGGCCAGGGCGAGCAGCATGCCGAGACCGGACTGGTCACGCAGCTGATCACCGACCTGAGCACCGACGAACTCGGCGCGGATCAGGTTCACGCTATCGCCGGTGGCCTGCAGGTGCGCCACGATGTCATTGCCGATGCCGGCCTCGAAGCTCTGCTGCAGACGCACCAGAATCTCGTTGCTGGCACCGAAGGTCTGAACCGAGACGTCCTTGTAGCCGGCGGCTTCCAGTGTCTGGCGTACGCTGTCCAGCGCCGGCGCCGCCTGGTATTGCACTTCCACCAGGGTGCCACCGGTAAAGTCGAGGCCCAGGTTCAGGCCGTGAATCACAAGGGCGCCAATGGCCACGATCGTCAGCACGATGGAGACGATGAAGGCCGCGCGCCGCTTGCTCATGAAGTCAAACTGTCGCATCACGATGGCCCCTCAGATCCAGAGTTTCTTGAGTGTCTTGCCGCCAATGGCAAGATTGATGATGCCGCGCGAGACCATGATCGCCGTGAACATTGACGTCAGGATGCCGATGGACAGCGTGACCGCGAAGCCCTTGACCGGGCCACTGCCGATGGAGAACAGGATCACCGCGACCAGCAGGGTGGTGATGTTCGCATCGACGATGGAGGTGAAGGCGCGTTCGAAGCCGGTATGCACGGCCTGGTGCAGCGGCATCTTGGAGCGCATTTCCTCGCGGATACGCTCGAAGATCAGCACGTTAGCATCCACCGCCATGCCCAGCGTCAGCACGATACCGGCAATGCCCGGCAGGGTCAGGGTAGCGCCCAGCATCGACATCGCGGCGATCAGGATCGCCAGGTTGGCGGTCAGGGCCACGTTGGCGACGACACCGAAGGCCTTGTAGCGGGCCAGCATGAACAGCACGACCAGCAGCAGGCCCAGCTCGACGGACAGGATGCCGCGCGAGATGTTCTCGGCACCCAGGCTCGGGCCGATGGTGCGTTCCTGCACGAAGTAGATCGGCGCGGCCAGCGAGCCGGAACGCAGCAGCAGCGACAGCTCCTTCGCCTCGGTCGGGGAATCCAGACCGGTGATGCGGAAGCTGTTGCCCAGCGCGCTCTGGATGGTCGCCAGACTGATCAGGCCCTTCTCGGTGTAGGGGATGCGCTTCTCGACTTCCTCGCCATCCTCCATCACGGTGCGCGTGCGGGTCTTGTGCTCGATGAACAGCACCGCCATGTTGCGGCCGATGGCAGCACGCGTGACGCGGTTCATGATCGAGCCACCGGTGCCATCCAGGTTGATGTTGACCTGCGGACGGCCACTTTCATCGAAGCTGGTGCTGGCGCTGGAGACACTGTCACCGCTGATGATCACGTCTTTCATGATGCTGGCGGTGCGCCCCGGCTGGTTGCGGAAGGCGAAGGTTTCCATCTCGCTGGAGGGCGTGTCGCTGGCCGCTTCGAGACGGAACTCGAGGTTGGCGGTGGCACCCAGTACGCGCTTGGCGGCGGCCGTGTCCTGCACGCCCGGCAGCTCGACCACGATGCGGTTCGGGCCCTGACGCTGCACCAGCGGCTCGGAGACGCCCAGCTCGTTGACGCGATTGCGGATCGTGGTCAGGTTCTGATTGACCGCGTAATCCTGAATCTCCTTGATGGCGGCGGTCGTCAGAGTGAGATCCAGTACGGCCCCACGATCGACATCGCGCTCATCGTATTCGAAGTTCTGGAAGTCGCGCGAGACCAGTGAACGTGCCTTCGAGCGGTCTTCGTCGTCGGAGAAGGTCAGGCTCAGCGTGCCATCGTTGACCTCACTGCCGCGGTAGCGGATACGCTCCTCGCGCAGGGTTTCCTTGATGGCGCTGGCGTTGACTTCCAGGCGTTGCTTGACCGCGGCGTCCATGTCGACTTCCAGCTGGAAGTGGACCCCGCCGCGCAGATCAAGCCCCAGCTTCATCGGCGAGGCGCCGAGACTGGAAAGCCAGGACGGCGTGGCATCAGCCAGATTCAGCGCGACGATGGCGTCATCGCCAAGGGTGTCGCTGATCAGTTCCTTGGCACGCAGCTGCTGGTCGTTGCTGGTGAGGCGAATCAGGCCGGTGGAACCATTGAGTTCCTCGGATTTGGGCGTGATGCCGGCGTTTTCGAGGGCGCTGGTGGCGCGATCGAGATCTTGCTGGTCGATGGCATCGGCGCCGCTGGCGGCACTGATCTGCACGGCCGGGTCTTCGGGGTAGAGATTCGGCAATGCGTAGATCACGCCGACGGCAAGTACCAGGCAGATCACCAGGTACTTCCAAAGCGGATAGCGGTTGAGCATGGCAGCCCTGTCCTTGGTGGAGCGGGAGAGAAATAGCATGCTGCCGGCACAGGGGCCGGCAGCAGGAGGGAGATCAGATGGACTTGATGGTGCCCTTCGGCAGGACCGCAGCCACGGCGGACTTCTGCACGTTGACTTCGTTGCCTTCGTTCAGCTCCATGGTGATGAACTGCTCGCTGACCTTGGTGATGCGGCCGACCAGGCCACCACCGATGACGATCTCGTCACCCTTGGCCAGGTTGCTGATCAGGTTCTTGTGTTCCTTGGCGCGCTTGGACTGCGGACGCCAGAGCAGGAAATAGAAAATGACCACGAAGCCGACCAGCATGACGATCTGGCCGATGGCGCCGCCGCCGGCGACAGCCGCTTCGGCTTCCGCGTGTGCGGCAGGAATCAGGAATTCCAGCATGTGTATCTCCAGAGGTTACGAGTGAACTGTTGTTATGCAATGAGCGTGATTCGAGCGCTGCTTCACGCCTGTCTCGAGTCAGATACCAAGGCGACCGGAGCGGGTTGCTCTCCGGTCGCGCTTCGATTCGATCAGTCGGCCAGCGGCGGCACCGGCAGGCCGCGCGCGGCATAGAACTGTTCCACGAAGTCCTGCAATGTACCCGCTTCAATTGCACCGCGCAAACCAGCCATCACGGTCTGGTAGTAGCGCAGATTGTGGATGGTGTTGAGCATGGAACCGAGCATTTCTCCACAGCGATCAAGGTGATGCAGGTAGCCGCGTGAGAAGTTGGTGCAGGTGTAGCAATCGCAGTCCGGGTCCAGCGGTGACGTATCGTGCTTGTGGACGGCATTGCGGATCTTGACCGTACCGGTCGGCGTGAACAGGTGGCCGTTGCGCGCGTTGCGGGTCGGCATCACGCAATCGAACATGTCGACACCACGGCGCACGCCTTCCACGAGATCCTCCGGCTTGCCGACACCCATCAGGTAGCGCGGCTTGTCCTCCGGCATCCACTCGGGAAGATAGTCGAGCACCTTGATCATCTCGTCCTTGGGTTCGCCCACGGACAGGCCACCGATGGCGTAGCCATCGAAGTCGATCTTCTTCAGGCCCTCGAGGGATTTCTCGCGCAGGTCCGGATACATGCCGCCCTGGATGATGCCGAACAGTGCCGAAGGGGAATCGCCATGGGCATCGCGGGAGCGCTGGGCCCAGCGCAGTGACATCTCCATCGACTTGCGGGCTTCATCATGCGTGGCCGGATACGGCGTGCACTCATCGAAGATCATCACGATGTCGGACCCCAGCGAGCGCTGGACGGCCATCGACTCTTCCGGGCCCATGAAGACCTTGGAGCCATCCACCGGTGAGCGGAAGTGAACGCCCTGTTCGGTAATCTTGCGCGTCTTGCCCAGCGAGAAGACCTGGAAGCCGCCGGAATCGGTCAGGATCGGCTTGTCCCATTGCGCGAAATCATGCAGGTCACCATGCGCTTCGATGACTTCCGTGCCCGGGCGCAGCCACAGGTGGAAGGTGTTGCCGAGGATGATCTCGGCGCCGATCTCCTTGATGGATTCCGGTGTCATGCCCTTCACGGTGCCGTAGGTGCCGACCGGCATGAAGGCCGGGGTTTCCACCGTGCCGCGCGGGAAGGTCATGCGGCCGCGTCGCGCGCGACCATCGGTGGCGAGCTTCTCAAAGCTCATGAAGCATTCTTTGCGCATGGTTCTCTCTAAGGCTTGGCGGCGAAACAGGCCGCAGCGGGTGTGGGGCTAGCGTAAGCCACGTCGTGTTAACTGCGCATGACGTGGCTCATGTGATGAGGTATCGCTCGGGTCAGGCGCGTTCCAGCAGCATGGCATCGCCATAGCTGAAGAACTGGTAGCGCTCCTGCACGGCAGCCTGGTAGGCGGCCATGGTGTGCTCGTACCCGGCGAAGGCCGAGACCAGCATCAGCAGGGTCGATTCCGGCAGATGGAAATTGGTGATCAGCAGATCCACCACCTGCCATTCATAACCGGGGTAGATGAAGATGTCGGTGTCACCGGAGTAAGGTGCCAGCTCGCCACCGTGGGCCTTGGCAGCACTTTCAAGGCAGCGCACGCTGGTGGTGCCGACAGCGACCACGCGACGGCCGGCCGCACGAGCACGCGCAATCGTGTCACAGGCTTCCTGACCGACCTCGATCCACTCGCTGTGCATGTGGTGCTCGAGAATGCTGTCGACACGCACCGGCTGGAAGGTGCCGGCACCGACGTGCAGGGTGACGAAGGCGGTCTCGATGCCTTTCTCGGCCATGGCGGCCATGATCGGCTCATCGAAGTGCAGGCCAGCCGTCGGTGCGGCCACGGCGCCATCGCGCCTGGCATAGACCGTCTGGTAGCGCTCGCGGTCCGACAGCTCGTCATCGCGGGTGATATAGGGCGGCAACGGCATGTGGCCATGCTGGTTGAGCAGCTCGATCATCGGCGTCTCGCCGTGGAAGCGCAGCTCGAACAGCGCGTCCTGCCGATCTTCGACCACGGCGGTGATGCCGCCTTCGAAGATCAGCTCGGTGCCCGGCTTCGGCGACTTGCTGGAGCGAATGTGCGCCAGACCACGGTGTGCATCCAGCGGACGCTCCAGCAGCATCTCGATCTTGCCGCCGGAGGCCTTCTGGCCGTGCAGGCGCGCGGGGATCACGCGGGTGTCATTGAAGACCACGACATCGCCGGGTTCCAGCTGCTCGAGCAGGTCAGGAAAGTGGCGATGCACGATCTCGCCGCTCTTGCCGTCCAGGTGCAGCAGACGGCAATCACTGCGCTGCTCGGAAGGGTAGCGGGCAATCAGCTCATCCGGCAGACTGAAATCATAATCACTGCGCTGGAGCGGGCGCTCGGAAGCGGAGGGGGCAACGCCAGAGGCATCGCCGGAATCGATTCGTGACATGGCCAACGGAAACTCTGGTGGCACGGCGCGCAGAAGGCGCTCCGCTGCAATGGAGATACCCTGCTCGCAGGCGTTCATGCCGTTAGCGCGTCTGTCTGTCTGCCCGCTCTCGAGAGGCAGTGGTCAGGGGCGATACGCAGGATGGACTGGCGAGCCTGGGCAGGCGAAAAAGGTGGCTCATGATACCGAATGGCATGGCTCCCGCGAAGTCCCGTTTTCGAACGACCTGTCCCGCTCAGTGCGTGAATCCGTCGCTGGGATGCGTTGCATGTGTCTGATCTGGCGTGAAAACTCGTTGACCTCGGCGTAGGCTTCCGTATAATTTCGCTCCATTGCCGGTGTGGCGGAATTGGTAGACGCAGCGGATTCAAAATCCGCCGCTTAATAGGCGTGTCGGTTCGAGTCCGACCACCGGCACCATCTTGAAAACAGTCGCTCACGAGCGGCTGTTTGCGTTTCTGGCCTTCGCCTCAGATTCATTGCTCTCAACTTCATTGCCTTGTGATCCCAGAGCACTCTTCTTTCTATTTCCTCTTTCCTCTCTCCTCTCTGTCCTTTCTTCGCGCTCTTGCCAGATGATGGTCAGGGTGTCTGAGGCATAAAAAAAGCCCCGACCGGATGTCGGGGCTTTCTTGTCTCTGGCGCATCTGCCGGCGATTCACGCCTGATGTGGAACGCTCTTGACGCGTCGGTAGATGCTGTTGCTTGCGAGGGAAGGGTCAAGGAGTGCAATGCGCGTGCTCTGTATCGCGAGTTCCTGGCGCAGGGTAGACCACATGCCGATGAACTCGCGGCAATCCTGGCAGTTCACGAGATGGTCGGCGGATGGTGCATGGTATTGATAGTCCATCTTGAGGCCGGAACATACCGGACAACACAGAGCCGCTCGAGCTTTCCCTTTCATTTCTCCTCTCCCTCTCAGCATTCGACTGAATTCGGTGAGGTTCAGCGTAGTGGTCTCATTTCCTTGAGTTCGCGAGCTTGCCAGTCATCAAGATTCGTAAGCCCACCAGCTCAGGCTTACGGATCTTTCTAGCCGCGTGGCATAGCCCCCACACTCGCGAGTCATCCTCTGACAGGGCCTTTCCCTGGCTGCACTTGCCTGTGCACTTAGCCCATCACTACGCTGAACTCGCCGCTCTCCCTGAGCAGCGATTAAGAAATTACTGATTATTGAAAACTTGTACAAGAGTTAATTTGTTGCACAAGTTTTCAGGTATGTAAGATCGTGTACTTCAAGATAGTCTCATATCAAGATGTTCTCATGTAATGTGGCGTTCGATCGTTCTGATTCGCTGGCGACGCTGTCCGGCGCGCTTGATGGTTCACGTCATGTGCAAGACCAATGTCGCCTACATGACATGGTGATGTCGCTGCCGGGCCAGTCTGACGCTTGGTACAATCGGGCGTATCCGCTGGAGCTGCAGAGGGGAAGGCTGAACACGGAAAGCGCTCTCATCCCGTCAGCCATCGCGGGCAGGGGATTCAGAACCTGTACTGAACTTGAATGGAACTCGCGTGATGCTCGAGGGGCGCCTGGCGGCGAACCGCTGTTCAAGCATCGCTTTCACGAACTGCCATGGAACATGGAAAGACTGTCATGCATTGGATGCCACTGAATCTGTGGTTGTCACTGGTTGCGCTGTGCGCCATGGGGGCGATGTCGCCCGGTCCGAGTCTGGCGATGGTGCTTCGCCACACGCTGGGAGGTGGCAGAAGTGCGGGAGTCGCCGCCGGTATCAGCCATGCATTGGGGGTCGGGTTGTATGCCGCGCTCACCGCCTGGGGACTTGGTGCCTTGATCGTTCATTATCCGGGCATGTTCCAGGCGATCATGATTCTGGGGGCGGCCTATCTGGCCTGGTTGGGCGTCAAGGCATTGCGGGCGGGCCGTGGCGGGGCGCTGGAGGCGCAGGCCGTCACCACATCCCGTTCCATGGCGATTCGCGATGGCTTCATGGTGGCGCTGGCCAATCCCAAGCTGATCCTGTTCTTCGTGGCGCTGCTCAGTCAGCTGATCACGCCGGAGATGAGCGAGATGGGCAAGTGGCTGGTGGTCGTGACGGCGATGGGCATCGACGGTGCCTGGTATGTGCTGGTGGCGATGGTACTGTCGCACTCGCGGGTGCTGCCCTGGCTTCAGGCGCGGGCGGTATGGATCAATCGCCTGACCGGTATCGTGTTGCTGGCGTTGGCGCTGCGGGTCGTATGGGGTGTCTGACCGGCGCATGTCGGGAGTGACATGCACCGTTGAGGAATGAGATTGCGTGGTAGAAGACGGCGGCCCTGACAGGTGATGTCAGGGCCGCGTTGCGTTGCAGGGGGTGGCTGGTGGAGCCGGAAGATCACGGAGTGAAGATGTCGGAGTAATCCTTCACGGGAACCCTGATCTGCTGGTCCGGACGTGCCTGAAAGTGCAGGGTCACGGGGATTTCATCGCCTGACGAGATGGGCTGAGTCAGCCCAGTCAGCATCAGATGAGGCCCACCTCCCGGCCGCATCTTCAGTGGGGACTTGGGGGAGAGGGTCAGGTGCCCCAGCTGGCGCATGTGCATCCGGCCTTCGCGCATCTGCATCTCGTGCAGCTCGATGCTCTGCGCCATGGGAGAGCTGGCGCCTGTCAGCGTGACCTTGCCTCGGGGGAGCGAGAGCGTGATATAGAGTGCAGCGGTCGTCGCGCCCGGAGGCGTTGGTAGTGCGAAGGCATCTTCCAGTACGGGATTTTCCAGCACGGGATTTTCTAGTATGGGGTCTGTCGCCACGGGGGGCGTCGCGGCGCTTGCATCGGTGCGCATCCACAGGATGCCGCTCATGGCGATTGCCAGCATCAGGCTCGCGCGTGAGAGTCGTGTCACGTGGTGTCGTCTCCTTGGCCTCTCATGGCAGTACCCGTGCCAACAGATGGCGCGGTGACATGCCCGGCGGCAGCCCATGTACGCCAGTGGCGCCGGGGATGTCGGTGCCTGCCAGTCGAGTGGCGCAGAAGGCCTCGGCCACGTCGGCAGGGGCATGGCGAATCAGCAGGGCAGCCTGCCATAGCACGGCCAGTGACTGGACCAGTTGCCGGGCTCGGGCTTCCTCGGCGTGATGAAGGAGGTTGCCGCGTTCGAAGATGGCCAGTGCGGCGTCATAGCGAGGACTCTGCCCCCGGGCGTCCCTGAGCTCGCTGAGCAGCGCCTCGCCTGCGTCGGGGTGACGGGCCAGAGTGCGCAGGACATCCAGACACAGCACGTTTCCAGAACCTTCCCAGATGGCGTTGACAGGGGCTTCGCGATACAGGCGCGCTGTCAGGTGTTCCTCTATGTAGCCATTGCCGCCCAGGCATTCCATGGCCTCTGCCAGCAGTGCCGGTGCACGACGATTGTGCCAGTACTTGGCGATCGCCGGCGCAAGGCGGGCCAGGGGGCGCGCATCCGGTTCCCGAGTGGCGTCATCGAACTGTCGCGCAATGCGCAGACACAGTGCGATGCCGGCTTCGACTTCCAGTGCGATGTCTGCCAGCACCTGCTGCATCAAAGGTTGACTGGCCAGCGGCTTGCCGAAGGCATGACGTTGCTGGCAGTGGTGCAGTGCCTCGACCAGTGCCTGGCGCATCAGTGCCACCGGCGCGGTGGCAGCATCCAGTCGGGTCTGGTGGACCATCTCGAGAATGGTGGTGATGCCACGTCCCGGCTCACCAAGGCGCTGCCCGCGCGCATCCACCAGCCGGACTTCGCTTGAGGCGTTGGCGCGATTGCCGCACTTGTCCTTGAGGCGTTGCAGTTGCAGGCCATTGTGGCTGCCATCCTCCCGTCGCCTCGGTACCACGAAGCAGGTCAGCCCTTCCTCGAGCTGCGCCAGAGTCAGAAAGGCATCTGACATCGGGGCACTCATGAACCACTTGTGACCGTTGAGGCGATAGCCTTCACCCTCAGCGTGTGCCTGTGTCAGGTTGCTACGGACGTCGCTGCCGCCCTGACGTTCCGTCATGGCCATGCCGAAGGTCGCGCAGTGCTTGTCGCGAGGGGCACAGGTTCTCGGGTCGTGGCTGCGGGCCCGCAGGCGAGGGCCCCAGAAGGCGGCCAGAGATTCATCCTGACGCAGCGCGGGCCAGGCGGCATGGGTCATGGTGATCGGGCAGCAGAAACCGGGTTCGGCCTGGGTGAGCAGGTAAAGGGCGGCGACATGGGCCTGATGTCCTCCGCAGCCTTCCGCCTCCCAGGCGACACTGTGCCAGCCACCTTCCAGGGCGATGCGCATCAGCCGGTGATAGTCGGGGTGATACTCGACGTCATCCCGCCGCCGCCCTTGTGGGTCATGGGTGTGGAGGACCGGCGGATGCGCATTGACGGCAAACCCCATCGCGCGGGTCTCGAGCGTGCCCACCTGCGCCCCGAGGTCGGCCAGGCGAGTGAGCAGGTCCGCCGAGAGCCCAGGCGCGTGACAGCGCAGCGCCTCACGCAAGGGGAGGTCATCGACGAAGGCATGGCGCAGCGGTGGTGCCGATTGATTGAGCACCTCATCGCGCCATGGAGCAGGCCGCTCCTCTTCACGAGAGTGCTCAGTCGAGGACGCAGGCAGCGAGTCGGGCATCGTGGGGTCCTGTCATGAGAGGTATGCCTTGAGCGTAGAACACCTGCGGCCTGCTGGCGGAGTGGAAGGCAGCTGCGTCGCATTCTGCTACCGTGGGGGCATCAGTCGGTGCGTGGCATCGCGACGATCAGCACAGGGAAAGGACAGGGTACGGTGATCCAGGACGAAATCATTCAATTGGTTGATGCACGCAATCGCCCATGCGGTACGGCTCCTCGTCGCCAGATGCGACGTTATCGCTACTGGCATCGAGCGACCTATGCCTTCGTGCTCAATGCCAGTGGAGAGCTGTGCATTCAGAAACGCACCATGAGCAAGGAAGTCTTTCCAGGGTATTTCGACCTCGCCAGCGGAGGGGTGGTCGGCGCGGGCGAAGCGGTCCACGTGGCCGCACGACGCGAGCTGGAGGAGGAGATCGGTGCCCGGGGCGTCGCGCTCAGACATTGCTTCGATTTCTGCTATCGCGATGCCACCAATCATGTCTATGGCAGCGCCTACCTCGCACGTTATGACGGTCCCTTGACGCTTCAGGCCGAGGAGGTGGCTGACGCCTTCTGGGTGACACCGCAACAGGCGCTGGAATTGCATCCTTCAACGCCGGACAGCCGTATGGCGCTTGAACGCCTCATTCGTGAGGGCTTTCTCGCCTCTGCCATGGAAGAGTAGGCAATGATGGCCTGTCGGCGGCGCGCCATGTCCCTGCGCGCGCCTGCATGTGCTTTCTCTGTCCCACTCTCCCTACCACTCTCTGTGCTGGAGTCTGCGCATGAATGCCAAGGTATCGCCCCAACAGCTGGAAGAGGTGGAGGTTGCACTGTCGAGCGTGCTGGCGGGCAAGCCGCATCAGATCCGGCTCGCTCTGTGCTGCCTGCTGTGTCAGGGCCACGTGCTGATCGAGGATCTGCCCGGGCTTGGCAAGACGACGCTGGCCCAGGGGCTGGCGCGTCTGATCGGCACCGACATGCAGCGCGTCCAGTTCACCAGTGATCTGCTGCCCGCCGACATTCTCGGCGTGTCGGTCTTCGACCCTCGTGAGAGCGCCTTCCATTTCCATCCGGGCCCCGTCTTTCACTCGCTGGTGCTGGCGGATGAGATCAATCGTGCCACGCCCAAGACCCAGAGTGCGCTGCTGGAGGCCATGGAAGAGCGACAGGTGACCGTGGAGGGCGAGACGCGTCGTCTGCCGGAGCCTTTCTTCGTCATCGCCACTCAGAACCCGCTTCAGCAATCCGGTACCTTCCCGTTGCCTGAGTCCCAGCTGGATCGCTTTCTGATGCGTCTTTCGTTGGGATATCCAGAGCCTGCGGCTGAGCGAGAGATACTGAGAGGCAATGCCGGTCGCCAGCACATCGAGGCGCTGCGTCCCCTGTTGCCGCTCGAGGTACTGCGCGAGTGGCAGGCATCCGTGACGCGCGTGCGTCTCTCTGAACCGCTGCTGGATTACCTGCAGGCACTGGTCGCTGCCACACGGTCGTCGCCGGAAGTGCCTTACGGCCTGTCGACGCGAGGCGTGCTGGCATTGGCCAACGCCTCGCGCGGCTGGGCGTTGCTCGCGGGGCGTGACTACGTGCTGCCAGAGGATGTCCAGGCCGTCTGGGCGCCGGTGGTCGGCCATCGACTGAGCGAGGGCAGTGTCGCGGAGGGAGATGCCGTGGCTCGCCATCTGCTGGGGCAGGTGGCGGTGGTGCCTGCATGACACGAGCGGCCAGTGTCGGACCATGGGGCCGACTCAAGGCGCGCATGTTGCGCAGGATGTCCATCGCCGGCGGTGAGGCGCTCCATCATGCCCGTCTGATGATCCTGCCCACGCCCTTCGGCCTGTTCTGGGCGGTGCTGGTGTGCATGCTGCTGCTGCTGGGGATCAACTACGAGAATTCCCTCGCGCATGCGCTCGCATTCTGGTTGTTCTCGCTGGCGGTGATCAGCATCTTTCGAAGCTGGCGCAATCTTGCCGGTGTGCGCGTCCAGTTGATCGCGGATGGCGAGGCCTACGCAGGCGGTGAGTTGCGCCTGCTGGTCCGGCTGAGCGGGCGGGCGCGGGCGCGCGCCATCGATGTGCGTCTCGGGGATAGTCGTCAGCGTCTCGAGATTCATGCCGGAGAGGGCAGTGCGCCCATGGGTCTGCCGGTCGCTCTTCGTGGGCAGTTCACCTTGCCGCCATTGACGCTGGAGTCTCGCTGGCCGCTGGGGCTGGTGCGTCTGTGGTCCTGGGTCGCGATCGAGATGCCGGTGATGATCCACCCCTGTCCGCAGATGCCGGCCGCACCGCAGGGCAGTCGCAATACGCTGGAACAGGTCGAGCAGGGCGACTTCGCCGGCCTGCGTCGCTATGTGGCCGGTGATCCACCGGCGCATGTGGCCTGGAAGCATTGGGGGCGCAGCGGTGAGCTGGTCACCAAGCGTTTCGAGACGCCGGCACGCCCCTCCTTGTGGCTGGACTACGAGGCGTGCCATGGCGACATGGAACAGCGTCTCGGCGAATTGACGGCACGCGTGCTGGCGGCGGAGAAGTCACAGGCGACCTATGGGCTGCGCCTGCCGGGCCAGACGCTGGCCATCGCCAGTGGTGGGGCGCATCGGCGACGCGTACTGGAAGCGCTGGCCTTGTTTGGAGGAGAGACGGTGCTGCCCTGGGAGGTTCAGCAGCAGGCCGTGGCGTCTCGAGAGCTGGCCGGGAGGGCAAAGACATGACGCGAGCACATGGCAATGTCTCTCGCCGCTGGTGGCAACGCAAACCTCTGACGCCTGATCAGGCGCTTGGCTGGCTTGAACTGCGCCACCTGTTCATTGGCCAGTGTCTCGTGCTGGCGCTGCATCTGTTGTGGATGCCGATCTGGCTTGCACTCCCTGCGCTGCTGGCGGCGCTATGGCGGTTTCAGCAATTGCGCGCCCGCGTGCCGCGTGCCGGCATTCTGCTGCGGCTGGCGGCGGTATGTCTGGTGGCAGCAGGGCTGTTTCTGGAATACGGGCAGATGTTGCGCCTGGAGGCGATGATCGGCCTGCTGGTGGGAATCTATCTGCTCAAGCTGCTGGAAACTGACAGCCTGCGTGATGGTCGCGTGGTCTGTGGGCTGGGGTTTGTCGTGCTGGCCTCCGCATTCCTGCATGATCAGGGGCCGGTGATGGCAGCTGCGGCGATTCTGGCCGCTGGCTGGCTGATCGGTGGTCTGGTCCTGATCGCCGGAGCGCGCCGCAGTGGTGAGGCACTGCGTGAGACTTGCTGGTTGATGGGCTTGTCATTGCCGCTGATGCTGGGATTGTTCGTGCTATTTCCCCGTCTGCCGCCACTCTGGAACGTTCCTCAGCTGGAAGAGGCCACGACCGGTCTGACGGATAGCGTATCGCCCGGTGATATCGCAGCGCTGGGGCGCAGTGACGAGCTGGCTTTCCGAGCCCGTTTCGACGGTGCCTTGCCGGCAGCTTCAGAGCGCTACTGGCGTGTCTATACCTTGAGTCTGTTTGATGGCGTGCGCTGGTCACGTGCCTCCCCTGATAGGCTGCAGAGTGCGTTGGGTGGGCCAGCGTCGCGCTATGCCGTGCGTGGCAGGGGCGTGGATGGCGGCAGCCCCCGGCACCGTTATGAGCTGTTGCTGGAGCCGGACCCGCGCCCTTGGCGGCCAAGCCTCGGCGCTCCGTTGTCGAGTGATCAGGAGGCGCGTTATCTGGTGGACGGCACTCTGGAAGGGATGTCGTCACTCAACACCCGTGCATTGCTGAAATTGAGTTCCTCCGGTCAGCCTCCCTTGGCGGCACCACAATGGATGCAGCGTCTGGATCTGCTGTTGCCTGAGGATGGCAACCTCCGTGCTCGCGCATTCGCTCGTGATCTGATGCATCAGGCGGGTGGAGACCCCCAGGGCTTCCTTCGCCTCCTGTTCCAGCATTTCCATCGTCAGCCTTACCACTACACCCTCACGCCCCCGCGTCTTGAGGGCATGAATCGTGTGGACGATTTCCTGTTTGATAGCCTGCAGGGGTATTGCACGCATTACGCATCGACTACCGTCTTTCTGGCGCGGGCAGCAGGAATCCCGGCGCGCATGGTGGCGGGCTATCTCGGTGGAGAGGCGCAGGGTGGCGCCGCGAACGGTGAGCGTGAGTTGAGCATTCGGCAGTACGACGCCCATGCCTGGGTCGAGGTGTTCCATGGGGGGCGCTGGCACCGGTTCGACCCGACGGCGGCGGTGGCTCCCGAGCGTATTGCCCAGGGGGCGCTCAGTCTGCAAGGTCAGCCGGGTTTCATGGCAGATGCCGGTCTGCGCGCCTTCACGCTGAATAATTCCATGCTTCGTGATCTGAGGCGTCAGTGGGAGCGTTTCGAGTACCGCTGGCAGCGAAGTGTCGTGGGGTTCCGCCTGGAACAGCAGCGTAGTCTGTGGCAGCGGATGTTCGGCGAGTTTCGCTGGGAGTGGCTGGTCTGGGGGGTACTCGGATTGCTGGCCTGTGTGGTACTGGTAGGGGCGGTGCTGGTGCTCTGGTCTGGTCGTGAGGTAACGACACATGCCGGTGTCAGAGCCTACCGTCGGCTGGCGAAGCGTCTGGAGCGCTCCGGGCTTGGCCCTGGCCCGGGTGAGGCGCCCGGCAGTCACCTGCGGCGTGTCGCACGGCTGCAGCCGGAAAATGTTAAAGAATTGTTACAGCTGTCGGAAGTCGTTGAACAATGGATTTACAATGATGACGCGCAAGAGGGCGCTTCTCATGCCGGCGGCTCGTCTTCTCGTAGCATGCGTCGCCAGTGGTCAGCGTTATGCCGTAAGTTGTCATAGTTCACGTTTTCCATCGTGGTGGTGTGTGATTCCTTGTTTTCTGGGCATTTTTCGAGATTAGATATCTCAGTCTCGTTGCGTGGAACCACTACGGAAAATTGCTAGGTTGCGGTAAGTGTTTTTGTGTATCAAAATGTAACAATCTGATTTTGTCGATCATGCCATTGCGCCCTTCGCAGCATGATGCAGCACCTTTCCCCAGCAGGAGTAAGTCCCCATGGTTCAGGTCATTCGCACAGAAGGCACAGTACTTGTTGTTTCCGCCACTAACGAGTCGCAGCGTGTCGTCAATGGAATGACGCTTGAACCTACTGCCACCCTGATCGCGCCGCAGGGAGCGATCATCGTGCTGGAAGACGGTTCTCGGTTGGTGGTGCCGCAAGGGGCCCCGATCGGTATCGAGGTACTGCTCGCAGAGTCTCGCGATGACGCACCTGTCGACCCGACGGTAGAAGCATTGCGCGAAGCGATTGCCCGAGGCGAAGACCCGACGGCCATTCAGGAGGCACCGGCAGCGGGGGAAAATGCAGGGTCTCCGGGCAGCAGTCGCAGTGGCTTCCTGGATGCCTCTGGCGTCGGTCGGGATGGCCGTGTCGAGCGCACTTCCTACGAATATGAAGGTGGGTTCACCGATCCCACCTATACCGATGAAGACGAAGATGGCCTCGGGTTGGATCCTGAGTCGACGGAAACCGACCTGGCCTTGACCGTCGATGCGCCGGCGCTGACCTCCGACACCACGCCGACCATCGTCGGTACCACCGATGCCGAAGACGGCAGCACCGTCACGCTGGTCATCACTGACAGTGACGGCAACGAGCAGACCGTCACCGCGACCGTCGAGAACGGCACCTACAGCGTCGACGCCGAGACGCCGCTGAGCGAAGGCGAGTACAGCGTCGAAGCCACCGTCACCGACCCGGCCGGCAACACCGCGACCAGCAATGACGTGGGCGAGATCGACGCAAGCGCGCCGAGCCTGACCGTCGATGCCCCGGCGCTGACCTCCGACACCACACCGACCATCGTCGGCACCACCGATGCCGAAGACGGCAGCACCGTCACGCTGCTCATCACCGACAGTGACGGCAACGAGCAGACCATCACCGCGACCGTCGAGAACGGCACCTACAGCGTCGACGCCGAGACGCCGCTGAGCGAAGGCGAGTACAGCGTCGAAGCCACTGTCACCGACCCGGCCGGCAACACCGCGACCAGCAATGACGTGGGCGAGATCGATCTGTCCGCTCCGGCACTGACCGTCGATGCGCCGGCGCTGACCTCCGACACCACGCCGACCATCGTCGGTACCACCGATGCCGAAGACGGCAGCACGGTCACCCTGATCATCACCGACAGCGACGGCAACGAGCAGACCGTCACCGCCACCGTCGAGAACGGCACCTACAGCGTCGATGCCGAGACCCCGCTGAGCGAAGGCGAGTACAGCGTCGAAGCCACCGTCACCGACCCGGCCGGCAACACCGCGACCAGCAATGACGTGGGCGAGATCGATCTGTCCGCTCCGGCTCTGACCGTTGATGCGCCGGCGCTGACCTCCGACACCACGCCGACCATCGTCGGTACCACCGATGCCGAAGATGGCAGCACCGTCACGCTGCTCATCACCGACAGTGAAGGCAACGAGCAGACCGTTACCGCGACCGTCGAGAACGGCACCTATACGGTTGACGCCGAGACCCCGCTGAGCGAAGGCGAGTACAGCGTCGAAGCCACCGTCACCGACCCGGCCGGCAACACCGCGACCAGCAATGACGTGGGCGAGATCGACGCAAGCGCGCCGAGCCTGACCGTCGATGCGCCGGCGCTGACCTCCGACACCACGCCGACCATCGTCGGCACCACCGATGCCGAAGACGGCAGCACCGTGACCCTGGTCATCACCGACAGTGACGGCAACGAGCAGACCGTCACCGCGACCGTCGAGAATGGCACCTACAGCGTCGATGCCGAGACGCCGCTGAGCGAAGGCGAGTACAGCGTCGAAGCCACCGTCACCGACCCGGCCGGCAACACCGCGACCAGCAATGACGTGGGTGAGATCGACGCAAGCGCGCCGGCGCTGACCGTCGATGCGCCGGCGCTGACCTCCGACACCACGCCGACCATCGTCGGTACCACCGACGCCGAAGACGGCAGCACCGTGACCCTGGTCATCACTGACAGTGACGGCAATGAGCAGACCGTCACCGCGACCGTCGAGAATGGCACCTACAGCGTCGACACCGAGACGCCGCTGAGCGAAGGCGAGTACAGCGTCGAAGCCACCGTCACCGACCCGGCCGGCAACACCGCGACCAGCAATGACGTGGGTGAGATCGATCTGTCCGCCCCGGCACTGACCGTCGATACGCCGGCGCTGACCTCCGACACCACACCGACCATCGTCGGCACCACCGATGCCGAAGACGGCAGCACCGTCACGCTGCTCATCACCGACAGTGAGGGCAACGAGCAGACCGTCACCGCGACCGTCGAGAATGGCACCTACAGCGTCGATGCAGAGACACCGCTGAGTGAAGGCGAATACAGTGTCGAAGCCACCGTCACCGACCCGGCCGGCAACACCGCGACCAGCAATGACGTGGGCACACTGGTTGGCAGTGATTCTGGCGCGGTAACAGAGGATGGCGTTACCGAAGCTTCTGGCACGCTTGTCGATGTTGAAAGCACCGATGTGGTCGCTGGCTCCCAAAGCGATGATTACGGCACTTTCAGCGTCAATGAGTCAGGTGAGTGGACCTACACGCTCGATAACGAAGCCGCTGCCGTCCAGGGGCTGGATGCAGGCGATACTGTCAGCCAGTCATTTGTGGTCGAGCTGAGCGATGGGACGACCACCACGGTCGACATCGTCATCACCGGCACCGACGACCTGCCGGTCATCACGGCCGATTCTGGCGCCGTGGAAGAAGACGGCACCCTGGAAGCCAGCGGCACGCTGACGGCCACGGATGCCGACAACCCGGATCTGGCCTTCGTCGCCGCCACCGATGACAGCAGTGTCTACGGCAGCTTCGAGGTCGCCGCCGACGGCAGCTGGACCTACACCCTCGACAATGACGCCGCCGANGGCGAGACCGTCACCGAGACCTACACCGTCACGCTGAGCGATGACTCGACCACCACGGTCGACATCGTCATCACCGGCACCGACGACCTGCCGGTCATCACGGCCGATTCTGGCGCCGTGGAAGAAGACGGCACCCTGGAAGCCAGCGGTACGCTGACGGCCACGGACGCCGACAACCCGGATCTAGCCTTCGTCGCCGCCACCGATGACAGCAGTGTCTACGGCAGCTTCGAGGTCGCCGCCGACGGCAGCTGGACCTACACCCTCGACAATGACGCCGCCGAAACCCAGGCACTGGCCGCGGGCGAGACCGTCACCGAGACCTANACCGACGACCTGCCGGTCATCACGGCCGATTCTGGCGCCGTGGAAGAAGACGGCACCCTGGAAGCCACTGGCACGCTGACCGCGACGGACGCCGACAACCCGGATCTGGCCTTCGTCGCCGCCACCGATGACAGCAGTGTCTACGGCAGCTTCGAGGTCGCCGCCGACGGCAGCTGGACCTACACCCTCGACAATGACGCCACCGAGACCCAGGCACTGGCTGCCGGCGAGACCGTCACTGAGACCTACACCGTCACGCTGAGCGATGACTCGACCACCACGGTCGACATCGTCATCACCGGCGTGGACGACGGCGCCGTGATCTCCGATGACAGCGGTGAAGTCACCGAAGACACCACCCTGGAAGCCAGCGGTACGCTGACGGCCACGGATGCCGACAACCCGGATCTGGCCTTCGTCGCCGCCACCGATGACAGCAGTGTCTACGGCAGCTTCGAGGTCGCCGCCGA
>NZ_BLWK01000009.1:0-111082 GCF_013374075.1 Cobetia sp. 5-25-4-2
CGAACTCGGAAGTGAAACCGCTTAGCGCCGATGGTAGTGTGGAGTTTCTCCATGTGAGAGTAGGTCATCGTCAGGCACTTATACTGAACCGCCCCTGCAGCCCAGCTGCAGGGGCGGTTCTCTTTGTGCGTAGGAAAAAGTGGTGCGCAGGAAAGTGATATGCAGATCGGGGTGGCGTGCACCCCGCTGAGTCATCCATACGAGAGTTCTGTCCCTGTCGCCTCGACGTGAAGCCCGATTCCTCCTGGAGTCGGGCTTTTTCGTGGGTTGACCTTGATTGTGCAAAGACGGTGCTTTGCCCCTCGTGGCATGAGCCGACGATCAAAATGCCGTAGTCTTTAGGCATATCTTTTTGATGACAGGGAAGGCAATGGACGAGTTGATCGTGGTCGGTGCCGTGTTTGCGGTTCTGGTCATCGGTGGGGCGCTGACGGGTTGGCTCAGTCTGCTCAAGATCAAGGGGCTGGAGCAGCGTGTTCTCAAGCTGGAAGCACAGCTGCGAGAGGTCGGGCCACAGCTTATACACAGCACCTCCAGGCGTCAGGGTGTGGATAAGTCGAATGATGGCTCTACCACGACTGACGATGCCGAGGGGGGCTTGTCACCTGATGGGAAGAAGGCCGCAGCGAGCCGAAGTCCTATTGACGAGGCATCCTCTCATCAGACGGATGCGGATGCAGGCGCCGCTCCCGTGAAGCTGCTCGAGTCGCTATGGACACGCTTGCTGCATGGCGCGTCTGGCAGGCCCAGGGGTGAGGGGCGTGAGACCGGCAGCACGGAGCGCGCCGGTGGCACCCCCATGGCGCGGAGCTTCGCGGTAATGCGCGAGCACTGGATGATACTTGTCGGTGCCCTGTCTCTGGTCATGGCGGGCGTGATGCTGGTGGGTTACTCCCTTGAGCAGGGGCTGCTGGGGCCGGGCATGCGACTGGCGCTGGGACTGGGCTTCGGTATCGGCATGATCGTGCTGGCTGAATGGCTACGTTGGCGCACGACGCAATCTCCCAGCTTGACCGGAGCCGTGAGCGGTGCGGGAAGTCTGGTCACCGCAGCAAGTCTATTGGCCGGTCACTACCTGCTGTCGTTGGCTTCTCCACTCGTCACCTTCGTGCTGTTGGCTCTGCTGAGTCTGTGGACGCTGGAGCGTGCCCGCCATCATGGCCCATGGCTGGCCGCGCTGGGCATGCTAGGTGGTTACGCCCTCCCGCTTGCCTTGCCCCTTCAGGCACAGTTGGGAGGAGCCGCCAGCCTGATGCTGCTGGGGCATCTAGGGGTCATCGCCCTGGCATGCCGCCTTCTGCACCGGAAGATCGGACTGAACTGGCTGTATTGGGGGGGATTGTGCGGTGCCTTGCTATGGTGGATGGCGCTGCTCCCCCTGGAGGCGGGAACTGTTGACCTGCGACCTGTCTCAGGCGAGCTGGAGCGCGGTCTTGCGGCTCTCTGGTTGTGCCTGTTGGCTATTGCGTACCTCCATACCTGGCGAGACGAGTCTGGACGATCCGAAGGCCAGGTGGTGGCAGATGGCGCGCAGGGTGGCGTGAGTGCCACGGGGGAGGCCATGCCCTGGTGGCCATGGCGTGCCTCCCCGCAGGTGCAGCGTCATTGGATCGCGGGTCTGCTGCTGGGGGCCGTCAATGCCATGAGCCTGTTGCTGCCCCATGTAGGGGGGCTGGAGGCTGCCAATGACATCGCGCCCGGTGACTGGTTGCCGAGTGTCCTGCTGCTGTGGGTCACGGGATGGACCGCACGACACATGGCGGCTAGCTGGTCGATGATGGTGGGGGCGGTAGCGTTCTGGTTGTTGGCATGGGGATGGGGCCCACTGACGGCGAGCGGGATCTGGGTGATGACAGGGCCGATGGCGCTGTGTGTTGGATTGGTTGGCCTTGCCTGCTGGAAACCGCAGGCCTCGCAGGCACCTGCCAAGCAGGCGCACATGCTGTCTGCCTGCTGGTGGGCCATGGCGACTCTGGTACCGCTGGTCGCGTGGGGGCTGGCCGTCTGGAACGGCACCATCCCTGTCGAGGCGGGGGGTGGAGCGGCCCCATGGCTGAACACCGCCATGCCACCCTTGATCTGGGGGCTGGTATGTTGGGTTGGCGCCAACCGTTTCCATTCGCGAGAAGGAGTGCGTCTGGCTGCCGGCTTGTGGCTGCCCGCTCAATTCGGGATTGCGCTGGCGCTGGTGATCGCGCTTGATGGACCATCGCTGACATTGGCGTTGGCATTGCAACTGCTTGGGTTGACGGGGTGTGAGTGGCGTTGGTGGCGACTCCAGGCTGATGAGGATGGCGCCGGACGCTCCCTGTTTGCCGAGTTGGCGCGCCTGCTTGCCTGGGGGGTGGCCCTGCGTCTGGCCTGGGGTGTCGTCACTGGCACGTATGACGACATCAGTCACTGGCCGTTGCAGGTCTTTCTGCCGGTGCTTGTCTGTGTCGCCCTCAGCAGTCATGGCATGCGACACCGCAAGTCTATCCAGCGCTGGCTGGAAGGGGTCGTGGTTCAGCTTGCGCTCGCCACGACAGTGCTGGAGATTCGTTATCTGCTGACAGACGGTCAGCCTTTCTCCGGCCCTCTTTCACTGGCGGAACTCTCCCTGCAGGTGTTGGCGCTCGCTGGTGTGGCGGCGGGCTATGCCTGGCGCGGGCGTGGTTCGGCGACGAATGTCGCGCTATACCGCCTGCTGGCCTCCGTCGTGGGCGGCCTGGCAGGAATCATCTGGCTTGCCGGCATCGTGCTGGCATTCAATCCGCTGTGGCAGGACGGTGATGTCGGTCGCTGGCCATTGTTGAACTGGCTATTGCCCGCTTATGCGCTGCCGGCGCTGGGAGCCGCCCTGGTATGGCGTCTTTCGCGGCATGCTGCCTTGCTGCGTCGTCTCTGCGAGGTGGTGGGGCTGCTGGCTGTCGGGCTATGGATCGGGCTCAGCTTGCGCCATGTCTGGCATGGTGGGGCGCTCGGGCTCTGGCACGGGGTCGAGCAGGCGGAGCTTTATGCCTATAGTCTCGCCTTGCTGGCCATTGCGGCGAGTCTCGTGATCGGCGGTGCCAGAATGGGGCAACCGCACTGGCAGCGCGTCGGACAGGGGCTGTTGGTCGTGACGATTCTCAAGGTCGGACTCTGGGACACGGCGACTCTGGATGGCCTGTGGCGAGTGGGGTCATGGCTCGGGCTTGGAACCGTGCTGATGCTGCTGTCAGCGTTATTCAAGCGCCTGGCAGGGGCCGGTACGCGAAGGGAGGAGCAGGAATGAGTGAAAAGCCCCCGAACTTTGGTCGTTGTTCTTGGCTCGCAAGCCCATGAATCCGATAGAATGTGCCCTTTTGCACAGGGACGCTCCCCGCATGACCATCCGTGATCTCATTCGCCTGCTCGGAGATGGTGACTACCACTCCGGAGAGGCCCTGGGCGAAGAGCTCGGGGTGTCGCGTACGGCGGTCTGGAAGCAGCTCAAGAAACTTGAGGCGCTTGATATCCCGCTTGAGGCTGTGAAGGGGTTGGGCTATCGACTGGCCAACCCTATCGAGTTGCTTGATGGACAGCGGATCATCGAAGCGCTGCCACGCGAGACTCGCAAGCATCTGAAGCGCCTGTTCATCGAGGAATCGCTGGATTCCACCAATACCTTCATCCGTGAGCGCTTTCGCCAGGGAGCGGGTCATGCAGAGGTCTGCCTGGCTGAGGTGCAGTCTGCCGGGCGGGGTCGTCGTGGTCGCGAGTGGCAGACGCCATGGGGCCGCAGCCTGGTCTTCTCACTTGGTTGGCGCTTCGAGTCAGGTGCCGCGTCACTGGAAGGCTTGAGCCTGGCGATCGGCGTGGTAGTCGCCGAGGTGCTGGAGGCGGATGGGTTGCCTGCGCGCCTGAAGTGGCCGAATGACGTCCTGCTTCAGATACAGAAGGACCAGCCGAAGATTGCCGGCATTCTGGTCGAGGTGACAGGTGATGTCTCCGGGCCTTGTGATGTCGTGATCGGTATCGGGTTGAACATCGAGTTGCCGGCGAGTCATCGCGAGGATATCGGGCAATCGGTCGCGGCGGTACGTGACATCATCCCGGGCGCTTCACGCAACGCTTATGCGGCTCGCCTGATGGAGTCGCTGCTGGCCCTGTTGCCTGAGTTCGAAGCTGAAGGGTTCTCTGCCTGGCAGCAGCGCTGGAATGAGCGCAATGCGTTCAAGGGGCGCGATGTGGTGATTCTGCGAGGCGACAAGCGGGAGGAAGCCATCGCTGAAGGTGTGGATATCAACGGAAATCTCGAGGTGCGCATGAATGGCGAAACCATCACACTCGCCGGTGGCGAGATCAGTCTGCGCGCTGTCTCATGATTCTGGATCTTGATATCGGCAACACCTTGTCCAAGTGGCGTCTCAAGGACACTGTCTCCAGCGAGATCCGCTCACGCGGCGCAGTATGGACACGTGAAGAGTGGCGTCCAGGGGAGGATATTCCCGATCTGGACGTCGTCACGGCAGTGCGCATTTCCAGCGTGGCGCGCAAGCAGGTATTGGATGAGACCGTCGAGCTGCTGCGCAAGCAGGTCGGGGCAGTGCATGTGGCACGCTCGACACGTGAGGCGCTGGGGGTCACCTGCGGGTATGAAGAGCCGCAGCGATTGGGGGTGGATCGCTGGCTTGGCGCGCTTGCCGGGCATCATCTGACCGGCGGATGTTGCAGTGTGGACTGTGGAAGCGCCATTACCGTGGACTTCGTGTTGCCGGGCGGGAAGCATCTCGGGGGCTATATCATTCCCGGGCTGCGCCTGATGAAGGAGAGTCTCAAGCTGGGGACGCGCAACGTGGCCATCGACCCGGACAGTGAGGTGGACAGCCTGCTGGCGCCGGGACGCAATACGGTGGAGGCGGTCAATCACGGGATCTACATGGCGGCGGTCAGTGCCGTCAATCGGTTGTATGCCGAGGTGTGTGATCGTGAGGGGGTCGCGCTGCCGCTGTTGCTGACCGGAGGGGATGCACGCGTGGTAGCGAGAGGCCTGCGGGTTCCTCATGCATTATGGCCGGACATGGTCTATGCCGGTCTCGAGGCGCTTTTCCCGCTGACAGCGGCGGAGCGTGCCGGACGCCTGTCAGGCGCGCCGGAGCAGCCGCGCGTTGCTGATCTGGAAAAACTTCGCTCAGGGCTTGCACTTACCCAGATGCTTTGACATACTACGCCCCGTTCTGAGGAGATACATTCCCTCAAGCGCTTGAAGTCAAAAGAAATCAAGCACTTGACAGCGTATCCCAAGCGACGTAAGATTTGTCGCCATAGAAGAGGTGGGGTTCCCGAGTGGCCAAAGGGAGCAGACTGTAAATCTGCCGCGAAAGCTTCGAAGGTTCGAATCCTTCCCCCACCACCAGATTCGCTCATGATGGCATGTTCATCTGGGCAGCAAGAGTTGGAAAGCGGGCATAGTTTAATGGTAGAACCTCAGCCTTCCAAGCTGATGACGCGGGTTCGATTCCCGCTGCCCGCTCCAGTTCATCTCGTCTGACGAGATTGCGCAAAGGTTTTGCTCGTGTAGCTCAGGGGTAGAGCACACCCTTGGTAAGGGTGAGGTCGGCGGTTCAAATCCGCCCACGAGCTCCATACAACGGAAAGGCGAGTCGCAGTTTGGCTCGTCTTTTTCGTTTCCGACGACCTCCCAGGTCGCGGTCAAAGATAAGGCTTGTCAGTATGGGTTGTCTCAGCTATGATGGCGCCCGCTGTTAATTCAGCCTTGTTTTTAGTCTCTGGAACACGCAAGTGTTACAGGCCAGTAGCTCAATTGGCAGAGCAGCGGTCTCCAAAACCGCAGGTTGGGGGTTCGATTCCCTCCTGGCCTGCCATCCTTCCCCAGGATGGTATTCGACTTCTTACCGATTCTCGATTCTAGCGATCGCTGCACCCTTGAGGAGTCTCTTTGATGAAACAGAACGCCGAGGTGCAGGAAGCGCGCCACGACGGATTCAAGTGGTCGGTCGTTGTCATTCTTCTTGTGCTGGCTGTTGCCGGCAACGCCTATTTTGCTGACCAAGCGCTGCTTTATCGCGTGCTTGGCGTCGTCGTGCTTGGCGTTGCAGCGGCTGCTCTGGCCATCACGACCAACAAGGGTCGTGATGTCGTCGAGCTGGCAAGCAGTGCGCGCCGCGAGATCCAGCGCGTCGTTTGGCCGACCCGACAGGAAACTGTCCAGACAACTGCCATCGTGCTGGGTGCCGTGCTTATCGTGGGCCTGTTGCTATGGCTCATCGATACCACCCTCGGCTGGCTGATGTCCGGCATCGTCAGTTAACGGAGTTTCCATGTCCAAGCGTTGGTACGTCATACACGCCTATTCCGGTTTCGAAAAGCAGGTCATGCGCTCCCTGAATGAGCGTGTGAAGCTGTATGCCATGGAAGAACACTTCGGTGAGATCCTGGTGCCTGTGGAAGAAATCGTCGAGATGCGTGACGGCAAGCGCCGCAAGAGTGAGCGCAAGTTCTATCCAGGCTACGTGCTGGTCGAGATGGACATGAATGATCAGTCCTGGCACCTGGTGAATGAAACCCCGCGCGTCATGGGGTTCATCGGTGGCACGCCGGAGAAGCCGGCTGCGATCACCCAGAAAGAAGCCGACGCCATGTTGCGTCGCGTTCAGGACGGTACTGACAAGCCGCGTCCGAAGACTCTCTTCGAGCCGGGCGAGACAGTGCGCGTCACCGACGGTCCTTTCGCCGATTTCAATGGCGTCGTCGAAGAAGTGAATTACGAAAAGAGCCGTCTGCAGGTCAGCGTGCTGATCTTCGGGCGTGCCACGCCAGTGGAGCTCGAGTTCTCGCAGGTCGAGAAGGACTGATCTCTGGATCACCTTTCCTGTCTGGATACGAGCATCACGGCAACACGACGGGTCGCCTGAGGCGGCCCGGTTTCACGGGGAGCCGCAAGGCGCTACCACCCAAAATGGAGTCCTATCATGGCCAAGAAAGTACAGGCTTACATCAAGCTGCAGGTCGCAGCCGGTAAAGCTAACCCGAGCCCGCCCGTGGGTCCTGCCCTCGGTCAGCACGGTGTCAACATCATGGAGTTCTGTAAAGCGTTCAACGCCGCTACCCAGAACGTCGAGCCGGGCCTCCCGACTCCTGTGGTCATCACCGTGTATTCCGACCGCAGCTTCACCTTCGTCACCAAGACGCCGCCTGCCGCCGTCCTGCTGCTGAAGGCTGCTGGTCTGAAGTCCGGTTCTGGCGAGCCGAACAAGAAGAAGGTCGGTACCGTGACTCGCGCTCAGCTCGAAGAGATCGCGACCACCAAGGAACCGGATCTGACAGCTTCCAATCTGGACGCTGCTGTTCGCACCATCGCCGGTACTGCCCGTAGCATGGGCCTGAACGTGGAGGGTCTTTGATCATGGCCAAGATTTCAAAGCGCGCCCAGGCGATCAACGCAAAAGTCGAAACCGGCAAGGTCTACAGCGTCGAAGAAGCTGTCGCCCTGCTGTCCGAGCTGTCCACCGTCAAGTTCAAGGAGACTGTTGAAGTCTCTCTGAACCTGGGTGTCGATCCGCGTAAATCCGACCAGGTCGTTCGCGGCGCTACCGTCATGCCGAACGGCACCGGTAACGACGTGCGTGTCGCTGTCTTCACCCAGGGCGCCAACGCTGAAGCAGCGAAGGAAGCCGGTGCAGACGTCGTCGGCATGGACGATCTTGCTGAGCAGGTCAAGAAAGGCGTGATGGACTTCGACGTCGTCATCGCTTCTCCGGACGCCATGCGCGTCGTCGGTCAGCTGGGTCAGATCCTCGGCCCGCGCGGCCTGATGCCGAACCCGAAAGTCGGTACCGTGACGCCGGACGTCGCGACTGCCGTGAAGAATGCCAAGGCAGGTCAGGTGCGTTTCCGTACTGACAAGAACGGTATCATTCACGCCGGTATCGGCAAGATCGACTTCAGTGCAGACGCGATTCAGGGTAACATCGACGCCCTGGTCGCCGAAGTGAAGAAGCTGAAGCCGAGCACTTCCAAAGGTATCTACCTGAAGAAGATCACCCTGTCCAGCACCATGGGCCCGGGTCTGACCGTCGATCACGCCAAGTACGCGTAAGGCAGTCACAGAATGTTTCACTTTGCGGTCCCCGTGCTCAGCCGCGGGGCGCCGTCAAAGACCGCAGGTGCCAGCCTTGTCGCTTCGGTGGCAGGGCTGGCTTAATCGTGACGTGATGCCTGCATCGCGCGCAGCCTGCGCAGATGGTGTCCCAGCCTCGCTGGTGGCAGCCATCCTCCAAGACTCTCCCGCGCAGTTCAGGTGAGAGAGATGGTAAACCACTGGGGAATTCGTTCCCCGGCACGAAATGGAGTCAACACCGTGGCTTTAGGTCTCGAAGACAAGAAGGCAATTGTTGCTGAGGTCAGCGAAACCGCCAAGGGTGCTCTCTCCGTAGTCGCTGCCGACTCTCGTGGTGTAACTGTTGGCGCAATGACCGAATTGCGCAAGCAGTGCCGCGAAGCGGGCGTCCAGCTGCGTGTTGTTCGCAACACCCTGGCTCGCCGTGCGCTGTCCGGTACCTCTTATGAGGTGCTGAACGAGTCCTTCGTCGGCCCGACCCTGCTTGCATTCTCCATGGAACACCCGGGCGCTGGCGCTCGTCTGTTCAAGGAATTTGCCAAGAAGGTCGAGGCATTCGAAGTCAAGGCACTGGCCTACGAAGGCGAGTTCATCCCGGCGGCCAACATCGACCGTCTGGCATCTCTGCCGACCCGCGACGAAGCACTGTCCAAGCTGCTGTCTGTCATGAAGGAAGCTTCTGCAGGCAAGCTGGTCCGTACTATCGCAGCACTGCGCGATCAGAAGCAGGAAGCCGAAGCCGCCGCGTAAGCGTCGCTTCTTCCTCCTGGCTGTCTCGTGCAGCCTGAATCGATTTCCGTTTGACCGAGCATCTTTGCTCCGCAAAGTTTAGGATTGCTAAAATGGCACTGACCAAAGAAGACATCATCAACGCCGTCGCTGACATGACCGTCATGGAAGTGGCTGAGCTGATCGAAGCAATGGAAGAGAAGTTCGGCGTTTCTGCCGCTGCCGCCGTCGTTGCTGGCCCGGCCGCTGCAGGTGAAGCCGCTGAAGAACAGACCGAGTTCGACATCGTTCTGACTGCTGCTGGTGACAAGAAAGTCAACGTCATCAAGGCTGTTCGCGAACTGACTGGCCTGGGCCTGAAAGAAGCCAAGGCAGCTGTTGACGGCGCTCCGGCCACCCTGAAAGAAGGCGTGAGCAAGGAAGACGCTGAAGAAGCGAAGAAGAAGCTGGAAGAAGCTGGCGCGTCCGTGGAACTCAAGTAACTCGTGTTCCAGGCTACGCACGCTGCGTAAGCTTCCTGGCTGGTGGCGGACTCCGCCACCAGCCTTTTTCTGTTGCAAGACGAATTATGACGGCGAGCCAGCCCGCAAGGGAGGCTTGCCGTCCGCGCCTGATGGACATCGCCGCGCCATCAGGTATGAGCCGACCACGCATCGGTCACCCAAGGTGAACAAGCTGGGGAATACAGATGGCTTACTCATACACTGAGAAAAAACGCATCCGCAAGGATTTTGGCAAACTGCCCCAAGTGATGGATGTGCCTTACCTGCTGGCCATCCAGCTTGATTCCTACCACGACTTTCTCCAGCAGGACAGGGCGCCAGAACAGCGCCTGGAAGTCGGCCTTCACGCTGCCTTCAAGTCCGTGTTCCCGATTGCCAGTTTCTCTGGCAACGCAGCGCTCGAGTATGTCAGCTACCGTTTCGGTACGCCGGCGTTCGACGTAAAGGAATGTCAGCTGCGCGGAGTGACCTACTCTGCACCGCTGCGCGTGAAAGTGCGCCTGATGATCTACGACAAGGAATCGTCCAACAAGGCGATCAAGGACATCAAGGAGCAGGAAGTCTACATGGGGGAAATCCCCCTGATGACAGAGAACGGTACCTTCGTCATCAATGGTACTGAACGTGTCATCGTGTCTCAGCTGCATCGCTCGCCGGGTGTGTTCTTCGATCACGACAAGGGCAAGAGCCACTCGTCCGGCAAGTTGCTGTACTCCGCACGTGTGATTCCTTACCGCGGTTCCTGGCTGGACTTCGAGTTTGACCCGAAGGACAACGTCTACGTCCGTATCGACCGTCGTCGCAAGCTGCCGGCCTCCGTGCTGCTGCGTGCCATGGGCATGACCAGCGAAGAGATCCTCGGTACCTTCTTCGATACCACCATGTACCACATCGAGCGCAGCGGCTTCTCCGTTGAGCTGGTGCCGTCACGCCTGCGTGGCGAGACTGCCGCCTTCGACATCAAGGATGCCGATGGCAGCGTGATCGTGGAAGAAGGTCGTCGCATCACCCAGAAGCACGTCCGTCAGATGGAAAACTCCGGCCTCGAGCGTCTCGAAGTGCCGATGGAGTACCTCTACGGCAAGGTGCTGGCCAAGGATCAGATCGATCCGGCCACCGGTGAGCTGGTGTGCGAATGCAACAGCGAGATCACCCCGGAACTGCTGGAGAAGATGGCTCAGGCCAAGATCACCCAGTTCGAGGTCATCTACACCAACGATCTGGATTGCGGTCCGTTCGTGTCTGACACATTGAAGCTGGATACCACGCGTAACCAGCTCGAGGCACTGGTCGAGATCTACCGCATGATGCGTCCGGGCGAGCCGCCCACCAAGGACGCGGCAGAATCACTGTTCCAGAACCTGTTCTTCAGCGAAGACCGCTACGACCTGTCGGGCGTGGGTCGCATGAAGTTCAACCGTCGCCTGCGTCGCGAAAGCGATACCGGCAGCGGCGTGCTCGATCAGGACGATATCCTGACCGTCATGCAGGAACTGATCAGCATCCGTAACGGCAATGGCGATGTCGATGACATCGACCACCTGGGCAACCGTCGTATTCGCTCTGTGGGCGAAATGGCGGAAAACCAGTTCCGTGTCGGTCTGGTCCGTGTCGAGCGTGCGGTCAAGGAGCGTCTCTCCATGGCCGAGAGCGAAGGCCTGATGCCGCAGGATCTCATCAACGCCAAGCCGGTTGCGGCGGCGGTGAAGGAATTCTTCGGTTCCAGCCAGCTCTCCCAGTTCATGGATCAGAACAACCCGCTGTCCGAAGTGACGCACAAGCGCCGTGTCTCCGCGCTTGGTCCGGGTGGTCTGACCCGTGAGCGCGCCGGCTTCGAAGTTCGTGACGTTCACGCCACGCACTACGGCCGTCTGTGCCCGATCGAGACGCCGGAAGGCCCGAACATCGGTCTGATCAACTCCTTGGCGACCTACTCCAAGACCAACAGCTATGGCTTCCTCGAGACGCCGTACCGCAAGGTCGTGGATTGTCAGGTCACCGACGACGTCGTCGATCTGTCCGCGATCGAGGAAGGCGATTTCATCATCGCCCAGGCCTCCGCGACCGTCGACGAGAACAACCGTCTGGTCGACGACCTGGTTCAGGTACGTCACCGCGGCGAGACTACCTTCATGGCGCCGGAAAAGGTCACCATGATGGACGTGTCTCCGCGTCAGGTCGTCTCCGTCGCTGCGGCATTGATCCCGTTCCTCGAGCACGATGATGCCAACCGCGCCCTGATGGGTGCGAACATGCAGCGTCAGGCCGTTCCGACCCTGAAGGCTGACAAGCCGCTGGTCGGTACCGGCATGGAGCGCTTCGTGGCGCGTGACTCCGGCGTCTGCGCCGTGGCACGTCGTGGCGGCGTCATCGACTCCGTCGATGCCAAGCGTATCGTCGTGCGTGTGCGGGAAGAAGAGATCATCGGCGGTGAAGCCGGCGTTGATATCTACAACCTGACCAAGTACGTCCGCTCGAACCAGAACACCTGTCAGAACCAGCGTCCGATCGTGCGCCCGGGCGACGAAGTCGCCATCGGCGATATCCTGGCCGACGGCCCGTCCGTCGACATGGGGGATCTGGCACTGGGTCAGAACATGCGTCTGGCGTTCATGCCCTGGAACGGCTTCAACTTCGAGGACTCCATCCTGTTCTCGGAGCGTGTGGTGCAGGAAGATCGCTTCACCACCATCCACATCCAGGAACTGACCTGTGTCGCGCGTGACACCAAGCTCGGGCCGGAAGAAATCACGTCCGATATCCCGAACGTCGGCGAGTCCGCACTCTCCAAGCTGGATGAGTCCGGTGTCGTCTACATCGGTGCCGAGCTGAACCCGGGCGACATCCTGGTCGGCAAGGTCACGCCGAAGGGCGAGACCCAGCTGACGCCGGAAGAGAAGCTGCTGCGTGCCATCTTCGGCGAGAAGGCGTCCGACGTGAAGGACACCTCTCTGCGTGCCCCGACCGGCATGAAGGCTACCGTCATCGACGTTCAGGTCTTCACCCGTGACGGCGTCGAGAAGGATCAGCGTGCGCTTTCCATCGAGCAGATGCAGCTGGCCGAGGTCCGCAAGGACCTGCAGGAAACCTACCGCATCGCGGAAGAGGCGACCTTCGAGCGTCTGCAGCGCAACCTGGTCGGTCAGGCGGTCAACGGTGGTCCGAAGCTCAAGAAGGGCGACGTGCTGACCGATGACTACCTCGAGGCCCTGCCGCGTCAGGAGTGGTTCAAGCTGCGTCTGCAGGACGAATCTCTCAATGAGCTGCTAGCCCAGGCCGATGAGCAGCTCGAGATCCGTCGTCGCGAGATGGACGAGCGCTTCGAAGACAAGAAGCGCAAGCTCACCCAGGGCGATGATCTGGCACCGGGCGTGCTCAAGATCGTCAAGGTATACGTCGCCGTGAAGCGCCGTATCCAGCCGGGTGACAAGATGGCCGGTCGTCACGGTAACAAGGGTGTCATCTCCGCGATCATGCCGGTGGAAGACATGCCGTTCGATGGTTACGGCGAGCCGGTAGATGTCGTGCTGAACCCGCTGGGTGTTCCGTCGCGCATGAACGTCGGTCAGATCCTCGAGACCCACCTCGGCATGGCCGCGCGTGGTCTGGGCGTGAAGATCGAGCACATGCTGCGCGAAGAGCGTGCCGAGCAGGTCAAGCAGATCCGCGAGTTCCTCGACAAGGTGTACAACACCGTCGGTGGCCGTCAGGAAGACCTCTCCGTGCTCAGCGATGACGAGATCATCACCATGGCGCACAACCTGAAGAAGGGCGTGCCGATGGCGACGCCGGTCTTCGATGGCGCCAAGGAACACGAGATCAAGCAGTTGCTCACGCTGGCCGGTATCCCCGATTCCGGACAGATGGACCTCTACGATGGCCGCACCGGCGAGAAGTTCGATCGCAAGGTGACCGTCGGTTACATGTACATGCTCAAGCTCAACCACCTGGTGGATGACAAGATGCATGCGCGTTCGACCGGCTCCTACTCCCTCGTCACGCAGCAGCCGCTGGGTGGTAAGGCGCAGTTTGGTGGTCAGCGCTTCGGTGAGATGGAGGTCTGGGCCCTCGAGGCGTACGGCGCTGCCTACACCCTCCAGGAGATGCTCACGGTCAAGTCCGATGACGTGGAAGGCCGTACCAAGATGTACAAGAGCATCGTAGATGGCGATCACACCATGCAGGCGGGCATGCCCGAATCCTTCAACGTGCTGGTGAAGGAAATCCGCTCGCTGGGTATCGACATGGAGCTGGAAGGCTGACGCCGAAAAGCCACAAGTATTGACGGTCCGCAAAGCCTGGTGTCAGCAGCCAGGCTTTGCCCATGACAACTCCGCAACGGAGCGACCCATGAAAGATTTGGTGAAAGTTCTCAAATCGCAGGCGCAGTCCGAAGAATTCGACGCCATCAAGATTACCCTGGCGTCTCCGGACATGATTCGCTCGTGGTCTTTTGGTGAAGTGAAGAAGCCTGAAACCATCAACTACCGGACATTCAAGCCGGAACGTGATGGTCTTTTCTGTGCCAAGATCTTTGGCCCGGTGAAGGACTACGAGTGCCTGTGTGGCAAGTACAAGCGGATGAAGCATCGTGGCATCATCTGTGAGAAGTGTGGCGTTGAAGTGACCAAGGCGGCAGTGCGTCGTGAGCGTATGGCTCACATCGAACTGGCCAGCCCGGTCGCGCACATCTGGTTCCTGAAGTCGCTGCCGTCCCGTATCGGCATGCTGCTCGACATGACTCTGCGTGATATCGAGCGTGTGCTGTACTTCGAAAGCTTCGTGGTCATCGATCCGGGCATGACGACCCTCGAGAAGGGTCATCTGCTCAACGATGAGCAGTACTTCGAGGCGCTGGAAGAATTCGGCGATGACTTCGATGCCCGCATGGGTGCCGAGGCCATCAAGGCGCTGCTCGAGGACATCGAGCTGGAAGAAGAGGTCGAGCGCCTGCGCGAAGAGATTCCGCAGACCAACTCCGAGACCAAGATCAAGAAGCTGTCCAAGCGCCTCAAGCTGCTGGAAGCCTTCTACTATTCCGGCAACAAGCCGGGCTGGATGATCATGGAAGTGCTGCCAGTGCTGCCGCCGGACCTGCGTCCGCTGGTACCGCTGGACGGCGGCCGCTTCGCGACCTCGGATCTGAACGATCTGTATCGCCGCGTGATCAACCGCAACAACCGCCTCAAGCGTCTGCTCGACCTCAATGCGCCGGACATCATCGTGCGCAACGAGAAGCGCATGCTTCAGGAATCCGTGGATGCTCTGCTCGACAACGGTCGTCGCGGTCGCGCCATCACCGGTTCCAACAAGCGTCCGCTGAAGTCACTGGCCGACATGATCAAGGGCAAGCAGGGTCGTTTCCGTCAGAACCTGCTGGGCAAGCGTGTCGACTACTCCGGTCGTTCCGTCATCACCGTCGGCCCGACCCTGCGTCTGCACCAGTGTGGTCTGCCGAAGAAGATGGCGCTTGAGCTGTTCAAGCCGTTCATCTACGCCAAGCTGCAGGCCTCCGGTCACGCCAGCACCATCAAGGCCGCCAAGAAGATGGTCGAGCGTGAAGCCCCGGAAGTCTGGGATTTCCTCGCCGACGTCATCCGCGAGCACCCGGTGCTGCTGAACCGTGCCCCGACTCTGCACCGTCTGGGTATCCAGGCGTTCGAGCCGCTGCTGATCGAAGGCAAGGCCATCCAGCTGCACCCGCTGGTCTGCGCGGCGTACAACGCCGACTTCGATGGTGACCAGATGGCCGTCCACGTACCGCTGACGCTGGAAGCCCAGCTGGAAGCGCGTGCGTTGATGATGTCGACCAACAACGTGCTGTCGCCGGCCAACGGCGAGCCGATCATCGTGCCGTCCCAGGACGTCGTGCTGGGTCTGTACTACATGACCCGCGAGAAGATCGGTGCCAAGGGTGAGGGCATGGCCTTCGCGAACCTGGGTGAAGTCGAGCGCGCCTTCGGCACGCACAGCGCTCACCTGCACGCGATGGTCAAGGTCCGTCTGACCGAGACGCTCAAGGATGAAGAATCCGGCGAGCTGTACGAGAAGACGTCCCTGCACGACACCACCATCGGTCGCGCATTGCTGTTCCGCATTCTGCCGAAGGGCATGCCGTTCGAGCTGATCAACCAGGTGATGAAGAAGAAAGCCATCTCCGGTCTGATCAACGAGGCGTACCGTCGCGTCGGTCTGAAGGACACCGTCATCTTCGCTGACCAGCTGATGTACACCGGCTTCCGTCTCGCGACCTGGTCCGGCGCCTCCATCGGCGTCAACGACTTCGTCATTCCGGACGCGAAGAAGGTCATCATCGACGCGGCCGAAGACGAAGTGAAAGAGATCGAAGACCAGTTCTCCTCCGGTCTCGTGACCGCGGGCGAGAAATACAACAAGGTCATCGATATCTGGGCGCGTGCCAACGACCGTGTCGCCAAGGAGATGATGGCGGGTATCTCGAAAGAGACCGTCGTCAACTGGAAGGGCGAAGTGGTCAACGGCGAAGACGGCAAGCCGATGGAGCAGGAGTCGTTCAACAGCGTCTTCATCATGGCTGACTCCGGTGCTCGTGGTTCCGCGGCCCAGATTCGTCAGCTGGCCGGCATGCGTGGCCTGATGGCCAAGCCGGATGGCTCGATCATCGAGACGCCGATCACCGCCAACTTCCGTGAAGGTCTGAACGTACTCCAGTACTTCATCTCCACCCACGGTGCCCGTAAGGGTCTGGCGGATACGGCACTGAAGACCGCCAACTCCGGTTACCTGACGCGTCGTCTGGTCGATGTTGCCCAGGATCTGGTCATCACCGAAGCGGATTGTGGCACTCAGGAAGGTCTGATCCTGCACCCGGTCATCGAAGGCGGTGACATCATCGTCCCGCTGTCTCAGCGTGTGTTGGGTCGTGTCGTGGCACAGGATGTCGTCGATCCGGTCTCTGATGAGGTCCTGATCGCACGCGGCACCCTGCTGGATGAAGCCTGGTGTGCACAGCTCGATACCATGGGCGTCGATGAGATCATCGTGCGTACCACCATCGGCTGTGAAACCGTGCACGGTGTCTGCTCGGCCTGTTATGGCCGTGATCTGGCGCGTGGCCATCAGGTCAACGTCGGTGAAGCCATCGGTGTCATCGCGGCACAGTCCATCGGTGAGCCGGGTACCCAGCTGACCATGCGTACCTTCCACATCGGTGGTGCCGCCTCGCGTGCTTCTGCCGTGGATAGCGTCCAGGTCAAGCACGGCGGCCACGTGCGTCTGCACAACATCAAGTCGGTCGAGCGCGCGGATGGCAAGCTGATCGTCGTCTCGCGTTCCAGTGCGCTGGCTGTCGCTGACGATCACGGTCGTGAGCGTGAGTTCTACAAGCTGCCGTATGGTGCCGAGCTGTCCGTACGTGACGGTGACAAGGTCGAGTCCGGTCAGTCCGTCGCCAAGTGGGATCCGCACACTCACCCGATCGTCGCCGAAGTGGCGGGTCAGGTGCAGTTCACGGACATGGAAGATGGTCAGACCATCAACCGTACCACCGACGAGATGACAGGCCTGTCCTCCATCGAAGTCATCGAGAGCGCCTCGCGTCCGTCCGCGGCACGTGACAAGCGCCCGATGATCATGCTGGTGGATTCCAGTGGCAAGCACGTGACACTGCCGGGCTCCAACACGCCGGTCCAGTACCTGCTGCCGGGCAATGCCGTCGTGTCCGCCGAGAATGGCGCAGCCGTCGGTGTGGGTGACGTCATCGCACGTATCCCGATGGAAGCGTCCGGTAACAAGGACATCACCGGTGGTCTGCCGCGCGTTGCCGACCTGTTCGAAGCACGTCGTCCGAAGGAACCGGCCATCCTGGCCGAGATCTCCGGTACCGTGACCTTCGGCAAGGAAACCAAGGGCAAGCGTCGCCTGACCATCACGCCGGCCGAAGGTGACCCGTTCGAGCTGTTGATCCCGAAATGGCGCCAGATCAGCGTCTTCGAAGGGGAAACGGTCGAGAAGGGTGAGGTCATCTCCGATGGCCCGAGCAATCCGCACGATATCCTGCGTCTGCTCGGCGTCGCGGAAATGACCAAGTACATCACCACCGAAGTCCAGGAGGTCTATCGCCTCCAGGGTGTCGGCATCAACGACAAGCACATCGAAGTCATCGTGCGTCAGATGCTGCGCAAGGTGGAGATCACCGATTCCGGCGATTCCAGCTTCATCACCGGCGACCAGGTGGAATACGCCCGTGTCGTCGAAGAGAACATGCGTCTCGAGGCCGAAGGCAAGTTCCCGGCCAAGTTCGACCGCATCCTGCTCGGTATCACCAAGGCGAGCCTGGCGACAGAATCGTTCATCTCGGCGGCCTCCTTCCAGGAGACCACACGAGTTCTGACCGAAGCCTCTGTCACCGGCAAGCGCGATTATCTCCGTGGTCTGAAGGAGAACGTCGTGGTGGGTCGCCTGATCCCGGCGGGTACTGGCCTGGCTTATCACGATGAGCGTCGCCGCCGTCGTGATGGCCTGCCGCTCGCACCGGCCCCGTCGGCACAGGACGTCGAGCAGGAGCTGGGTGCCCAGCTGACCGCTCTCGACGCGGACGACGACGACCTCTGAGGTCTTGAGCCCCGCCGTCAGCGACGGCGGGGTTGACGCCCTTGTGGCCCAAGCCCTAGAATATGCAGCCTTTAACAGTAGGGCAGGTGCATCCTGTCCGATTGTTGGAAGGCAGTACAACCCATTGGAGCAAGCAAATGGCAACCGTAAACCAGCTCGTGCGCAAGCCGCGCAAGCGTCAGGCGTCCAAGAGTGACGTCCCTGCGCTGCAGGCATGCCCGCAGAAGCGTGGCGTGTGTACTCGCGTATACACCACTACCCCGAAGAAGCCGAACTCCGCACTCCGTAAGGTCTGCCGTGTTCGCCTGACCAACGGCTTCGAAGTCTCTTCCTACATCGGCGGTGAAGGTCACAACCTTCAGGAACACTCTGTTGTTCTGATCCGTGGCGGTCGTGTGAAGGATTTGCCGGGTGTCCGTTACCACACCGTTCGTGGTGCACTGGATACCTCTGGCGTGCAGAACCGTAAGCAGGGCCGTTCCAAGTACGGCGCCAAGCGTCCGAAGGCGTAATTCAAAGTTTAATATCGGTCTGATAAGAGTAAGGTCGGGTGTCGCGTTCATCGCGAGGCATCCCGGGTTTACCTGAAGGACCCTTCTACTGAGGGCTTATCATGCCTAGAAGACGTGTAGCAGCTAAGCGCGAAATCCTGCCGGATCCGAAGTTCGGAAGCGAGCGCCTGGCCAAGTTCATGAACCACCTGATGATCAGCGGCAAGAAGTCTGCAGCCGAGCGCATCGTTTACGGTGCCCTCGACCGTGTTGCCGAACGCTCCAATGATGAGCCGCTGGATCTCTTCGACAAGGCGTTGGAAGCCATCCAGCCGATGGTTGAGGTGAAGTCCCGTCGTGTCGGTGGTGCTACCTACCAGGTGCCGGTCGAAGTTCGTCCGTCCCGTCGCCAGGCACTGGCCATGCGTTGGCTGGTGGACGCTGCGCGCAAGCGCGGCGAAAAGACCATGGTGCAGCGCCTCTCTGGCGAGATCCTGGATGCCGCTGAAGGCAAGGGTTCTGCTGTGAAGAAGCGTGAAGACGTGCACCGCATGGCAGAAGCCAACAAGGCCTTCTCCCACTACCGCTTCTAAACAACGGGGATACTCACCGTGGCACGCAAGACTCCACTTAAGCGTTACCGCAACATCGGTATCTGTGCCCACGTCGACGCCGGTAAGACTACCACTACCGAGCGCGTCCTGTTCTACACCGGCCTGTCCCACAAGGTCGGCGAAGTCCACGATGGTGCTGCCACCATGGACTGGATGGAGCAGGAACAGGAACGTGGCATCACGATCACCTCTGCGGCGACCACCTGCTTCTGGCAGGGCATGAACAAGCAGTTCGACGAGCACCGTATCAACATCATCGATACTCCGGGGCACGTTGACTTCACTGTTGAAGTCGAGCGTTCACTGCGTGTTCTCGATGGCGCGGTCGTGGTGCTGTGTGGTTCTTCCGGTGTCCAGCCGCAGACAGAGACTGTCTGGCGTCAGGCCAACCGTTACGAAGTTCCGCGCATGATCTTCGTCAACAAGATGGACCGCGCTGGCGCGGACTTCTTCATGGTCGTCGAACAGGTGCGCAAGCGCCTGGGCGCGAACGCCGTGCCGATCCAGATCAACTGGGGCGCGGAAGACGAGTTCAAGGGCGTCATCGACCTGATCAAGATGAAGGCGATCGTCTGGGACGAAGACAATCACGGCATGAACTATGAGCTGATCGACATTCCGGCTGAGCTGCAAGACACAGCTGCCGAATGGCGTGAGCACATGCTCGAGTCTGCTGCTGAAGCGTCCGAAGAACTGATGGACAAGTACCTTGAAGAAGGCGACCTGACCGAGGAAGAAGTCAAGGCTGCGCTGCGTCAGCGTACCCTGGCCAACGAAATCTGCCTCGTGACCTGTGGTTCTGCCTTCAAGAACAAGGGTGTCCAGGCGGTTCTGGATGCGGTCATCGAATACATGCCGTCTCCGCTTGAAGTCAAGGCCATCGAAGGTGAGCTTGACGACAAGGACGGTACCATCGAGACCCGCGAAGCTGACGACAAGGCTCCGTTCGCGGCGCTGGCGTTCAAGATCGCGACCGACCCGTTCGTGGGTACCCTGACCTTCATCCGCGTCTACTCGGGCGTGCTGAAGTCTGGCGATGGCGTCTTCAACTCCGTCAAGAGCAAGAAGGAGCGTGTCGGTCGTATCGTCCAGATGCACTCCAACTCTCGTGAGGAGATCAAGGAAGTCTATGCTGGCGATATCGCCGCATGTATCGGTCTGAAAGACGTGACCACCGGGGATACCCTGTGTGATCCGGACAACAAGATCGTGCTTGAGCGCATGGAATTCCCTGAGCCGGTCATCTCCGTCGCCGTCGAGCCGAAGTCCAAGGCCGACCAGGAAAAGATGGGTGTCGCACTGGGCAAGCTGGCCCAGGAAGATCCGTCCTTCCGCGTCGAGACCGACGAAGAGTCTGGCCAGACCATCATCTCCGGTATGGGTGAGCTTCACCTGGACATCCTCGTTGACCGCATGCGTCGCGAGTTCAATGTCGAGGCGAACATCGGCAAGCCGCAGGTGGCTTACCGTGAGACCATCCGCACCAAGGTCGAGCAGGAAGGCAAGTTCGTTCGTCAGTCCGGTGGTCGTGGTCAGTTCGGTCACGTCTGGCTTCGCATTGAGCCTCTGACTGCAGAGGACAAGGGCGACGACGAAGAAATGACCTTCAAGTTCGAGTCCGAGATCGTCGGTGGTGCGGTTCCGAAGGAATACGTGCCGGCCGTCGAGAAGGGTGCCGCTGAGCAGCTCAAGAATGGTGTCATCGCCGGTTATCCGATGATCGACGTCAAGGTCACGCTGTTCGATGGTTCCTACCACGACGTCGACTCCAACGAGACCGCGTTCAAGGTTGCCTCTTCCATGGCGATCAAGGCCGGTGCCCCGAAAGCGGGTGCAGTGCTGCTTGAGCCGCTCATGAAAGTCGAAGTCGTCACGCCTGAAGATTTCATGGGTGACGTCATGGGCGACCTGAACCGTCGTCGTGGCCTCGTTCAGGGCATGGATGATTCTTCCACTGGCAAGATCATCAATGCACTGGTGCCGCTGGGTGAGATGTTCGGTTATGCGACCGACCTGCGCTCACAGACCCAGGGCCGCGCAAGCTACTCCATGGAGTTTGCGAAATACGACGAAGCGCCGAACAGCATCGTCGAAGCCGTCATCAACCAGAAGTAACCGATTAGCTAACGAAAGAGGTTATAGCAGTGGCTAAGGAAAAATTTGAGCGTTCGAAGCCGCACGTCAACGTCGGCACCATTGGTCACGTCGATCACGGCAAGACCACTCTGACTGCGGCACTGACTCGTGTCTCTGCAGAAGTTTTCGGTGGTGACGCGCGTGCGTTTGACTCCATCGATAACGCCCCGGAAGAGCGTGAGCGTGGTATCACCATCTCCACCGCTCACGTGGAATACCAGTCCGAAGTGCGTCACTACGCGCACGTCGACTGCCCGGGTCACGCTGACTACGTCAAGAACATGATCACCGGTGCTGCCCAGATGGACGGCGCTATCCTGGTCTGTTCCGCAGCTGACGGCCCCATGCCGCAGACTCGCGAGCACATCCTGCTGTCCCGTCAGGTCGGCGTTCCGTTCATCGTTGTCTTCCTGAACAAGGCTGACATGGTCGATGACGAAGAACTGCTCGAGCTGGTCGAGATGGAAGTGCGCGAACTCCTGAGCGAGTACGACTTCCCGGGTGACGACACTCCGATCGTCATCGGTTCTGCTCTGATGGCTCTGGAAGGCAAGGACGACAACGGCATGGGTACTACCGCCGTTGCCAACCTGATCAAGGCCCTGGATGCGTACATCCCGGAGCCGGAGCGTGCTATCGACCAGCCGTTCCTGATGCCGATCGAAGACGTCTTCTCCATCTCTGGCCGTGGTACCGTCGTGACTGGCCGCATCGAGCGTGGTCTGGTCAAGACTGGCGAAGAGATCGAGATCATCGGCGTGCGTGACACCACCAAGACTACCGTTACCGGTGTCGAGATGTTCCGCAAGCTGTTGGACGAAGGTCGTGCTGGTGAGAACGTCGGCGCTCTGCTGCGTGGCACCAAGCGTGATGACGTCGAGCGTGGCCAGGTTCTGGCCAAGCCGGGCTCCATCAAGCCGCACACCAAGTTCGAAGCAGAAGTCTACGTTCTGTCCAAGGAAGAAGGCGGTCGTCACACTCCGTTCTTCAAGGGCTATCGTCCGCAGTTCTACTTCCGTACCACTGACATCACTGGTACCTGTGAGCTGCCGGAAGGCGTCGAGATGGTCATGCCGGGCGACAACGTCCAGATGGTCGTGTCTCTGATCGCTCCGATCGCCATGGAAGATGGTCTGCGCTTCGCTATCCGTGAAGGCGGTCGTACCGTCGGCGCTGGCGTCGTGGCCAAGATTGTCGAGTAAGGTTCTCCTTACCTGACACAGAAGGGGGCCCTGTTGGGCCCCCTTTTCTCGCATGTTTGACACCTGATGTCAGTCTGCCTATAATGCGCATCCTTTGAATGCGTGGGTGACGGCCTACGCCGTCGACATCCATTGGAGTTTTGGGCAATGCAAAACCAGAAGATTCGCATCCGGTTGAAAGCATTCGACCACCGTCTGATCGACCAGTCCTCTGCAGAGATCGTTGAAACTGCAAAGCGTACCGGTGCTCAGGTTCGTGGCCCGATCCCGCTGCCGACCCGTCGCGAGCGTTACACCATCCTGGTCTCTCCGCACGTCAACAAGGACGCGCGTGACCAGTATGAGATTCGTACCCACAAGCGCGTTCTCGACATCGTCGAGCCGACAGAGAAGACTGTCGACGCGCTGATGAAGCTTGACCTGGCCGCCGGTGTGGACGTCCAGATCAAGGTTGACTGATACCTCACTAGTCACTGCGGCCCAGCGCTCTCAATGATGGAGCAGCAGCCGCCACGCCGGGATGGCGTCATACAATGTGCTAGTGGAATGCTCTGGAAAGGGCAGCCATAGCGGGTGACAGCCCCGTACACTAAAGGAGACTGAACATGTCTATCGGTTTAGTCGGTAAGAAGGCCGGGATGACCCGCGTCTTCACCGAAGCTGGCGCATCCGTGCCGGTTACCGTGATTGAAGTTGAGCCGAACCGCATCGTGACCATCAAGTCCGTCGAGACTGATGGCTACAATGCGATTCAGGTGACAACTGGTTCCCGCAAGGCCAAGCACCTCACCAAGGCAACTGCTGGTCAGTATGCCAAGGCGGGTGTTGAGGCTGGTCGTTCCCTGATGGAGTTCCGCCTGGAAGAAGGCGATGAAGCTCCTGCAGTGGGCGGCGAACTCACCGTATCCCTCTTTGAAGCTGGTCAGAAGATTGACGTGACTGGCACCTCCAAGGGTAAAGGTTTCCAGGGCGCAGTTAAGCGCTGGAACTTCCGCACCCAAGACGCTACCCACGGTAACTCACTGTCGCACCGCGCGCCGGGTTCCATCGGTAACTGTCAGACCCCGGGCCGCGTCTTCAAAGGTAAGAAGATGGCTGGCCAGATGGGCAACGTCCGTTCCACCGTCCAGAGCCTGGAAGTGGTCCGCGTCGACGCTGAGCGCAATCTTCTGTTGGTCAAGGGTGCCGTTCCAGGTGCTCCGGGCGGCGAAGTGATCGTGCGTTCCGCTGTGAAAGCTCGCTGAGGGGAATTAACCGATGAATCTTAATCTTGCAGGTGCAGGCGGCGCAGTAGACGTCTCCGATGCTACCTTTGGTAAGGACTTCAACGAGGCTCTGGTTCACCAGGTCGTCACCGCCTATCTGGCTGGTGCGCGTCAGGGTACCGTGGCTCAGAAGACCCGTTCTGACGTGTCCGGCGGTGGCAAGAAGCCGTGGCGTCAGAAAGGTACTGGCCGCGCTCGTGCCGGTACCATCCGTTCCCCGCTGTGGCGTTCTGGCGGTGTGACCTTTGCAGCGCGTCCGCAGGACCACTCGCACAAGGTCAACCGCAAGATGTATCGCGCTGCCATGCGTTCCATCCTGTCCGAGCTGGTCCGTCAGGATCGCCTGGTCGCGGTCGACGCAATCACTGTCGATGCTCCGAAGACCAAGCTGCTGATCGCCAAGCTCCAGGAACTGGGCCTTGAGAAAGCGCTGATCGTCACAGAAGAGCAGGACGTCAATCTGTACCTGGCTGCGCGCAACATCCCGTATGTTGACGTCGTCAATGTCGCTGGCGCTGACCCGGTCAGCCTCGTCGGTTACGACAAGGTGCTGATGACTGTCGCTGCCCTGCGCAAGTTCGAGGAGAACCTGGGATGAATCAGGAACGCGTATTCAAGGTCCTGCTTGGTCCTCACATGACCGAGAAGGCCGCGGTCGCTGCCGAGAACAACCAGTACGTGTTCAAGGTTGCCAGCGACGCGACAAAGCCCGAAATCAAGAAAGCCGTCGAAGAGCTGTTTGGCAAGAAAGTCGATCGTGTTCAGGTTCTGAACATGAAAGGCAAGACCAAGCGCACCGCTCGCGGTGTTGGTCGTCGCGCTGGTTATCGCAAGGCCTATGTAACTCTGGCCGCCGGCGAGACCATCGAAGACTTCTCTGGCGCCGAGTAAGGCAGGAGTACGGAACATGGCAATTGTTAAGACAAAACCTACCTCCGCCGGTCGCCGCCACCTGGTAAAAGTCGTCAATGACGAACTTTTCAAAGGTCGCGCGTACGCTCCGCTGCTTGAAAAGCAGTCAAAGTCCGGTGGTCGTAACAATAATGGTCGCATCACTACTCGCCACATCGGCGGTGGTCATCGTCACCATTACCGTCTGGTCGACTTCAAGCGCAACAAGGATGGCATTCCGGCCATCGTCGAGCGCCTGGAATACGATCCGAACCGTAGCGCGAACATCGCGCTGGTGAAGTACCTCGACGGCGAACGTCGCTACATCATTGCACCGAAAGGTGTCTCTGCTGGCGACCGTCTCGAGTCCGGTGTCAACGCACCGATCAAGAAAGGCAACGCTCTGCCGCTGCGCAATGTCCCGGTGGGTTCCACCGTTCACTGTGTAGAGCTGAAGCCGGGCAAGGGCGCTCAGATCGCTCGTAGTGCAGGTACCAGTGCCCAGGTCGTGGCACGTGACGGTAACTACACCACGCTGCGTCTGCGCTCTGGCGAGATGCGTAAGGTGCTGTCCGAATGCCGTGCAACACTCGGCGAAGTGGGCAACTCCGAGCACAGCCTCCGTCAACTGGGCAAGGCCGGTGCTAAGCGTTGGAGAGGCGTGCGCCCGACCGTTCGCGGTGTCGCGATGAACCCTGTCGATCACCCGCATGGTGGTGGTGAAGGTCGTACCTCTGGTGGCCGTCACCCGGTCAGCCCGTGGGGCGTCCCGACCAAGGGTCACAAGACTCGCAAGAACAAGCGCACCGATAAGCTTATCGTCCGTCGCCGCAAGGCCAAGTAACAGATATTGAGAGGTAACGGCTGTGCCACGTTCACTGAAGAAAGGTCCATTTATTGACCTTCATCTGCTGAAGAAGGTTGAGACAGCAGTGGAAAAGAACGACCGCAAACCGATCAAGACCTGGTCGCGTCGTTCCATGATCCTGCCGAACATGGTCGGGCTCACCATTGCCGTCCATAACGGTCGCCAGCATGTCCCGGTTCTCGTTTCTGAGGAAATGGTCGGTCACAAGCTCGGCGAGTTTGCTGCCACCCGCACATACCGCGGGCACGCTGCAGATAAAAAAGCCAAACGGTAAGCCAGAGAGGATTTAAGAGATGGAAGTAGCTGCTAAGCTGCGCGGCGCTCGTTTATCCGCCCAGAAGGCCCGTTTGGTGGCTGACCAGGTGCGCGGTAAGCCGGTCGCCGAGGCGCTGAATCTGCTCGCTTTCTCACCGAAGAAGGCCGCGAAGATTGTTCGCAAGGTTCTGCAGTCCGCGATCGCGAATGCGGAAGAAAACAACGGCATGGACATTGACGAGCTTCGCGTCTCGACTATCTGTGTCGACGAGGGCATGACGCTCAAGCGCATCCAGCCACGTGCCAAAGGCCGTGCGGATCGCATCTTGAAGCGCACTTGTCATATCACCGTCAAGGTAGCCGAGAAGTAGGAGACGACCAATGGGTCAGAAAGTTAATCCGACAGGTTTCCGACTGGGTATTGTCAAGGATCATACCTCTGTCTGGTACGCCGAAGGCGCTACCTATGCCGACAAACTGAACAACGATCTGCAGGTGCGTGGATTCCTGGAAGAGCGTCTGAAAAGCGCTTCCGTGAGCCGCATCAGCATCGAGCGTCCGGCAAACAACGCCCGTATTACCATTCACACTGCCCGTCCGGGTATCGTGATCGGTAAGAAAGGTGAAGATGTCGATCGCCTTCGTCGTGAAGTTTCCGAGATGATGGGCGTTCCCGTCCACATCAACATCGAGGAGATTCGCAAGCCGGAACTCGATGCCAAGCTGGTCGCTGCCAATGTGGCAGGTCAGCTCGAGCGTCGTGTCATGTTCCGTCGTGCGATGAAGCGTGCTGTGCAGAACGCAATGCGTCTGGGCGCCAAGGGCATCAAGATTCAGCTCTCCGGTCGTCTCGGCGGTGCCGAAATCGCCCGTACCGAATGGTACCGCGAAGGCCGCGTTCCGCTTCACACCCTGCGTGCTGACATTGATTACTCCACCTTCGAAGCTCACACCACCTACGGCATCATTGGTGTCAAGGTCTGGATCTTCAAAGGCGAGATCCTCGGTGGCATCGAAGAGGTGCGAGCCAAGGCGAAGCAGCCCGCGTCCGCACCCAAGAAGAAAGGCAAGTAAGGGGGTAATCGATGTTACAGCCCAAGCGTATGAAATTCCGCAAGATGCAGAAAGGTCGCAATCGTGGCCTGGCGCATCGCGGAAGCAAGGTAAGCTTTGGTGAGTTTGGCCTGAAAGCCACCGGCCGTGGTCGTATCACCGCTCGTCAGATCGAAGCTGGCCGTCGTGCCATCACTCGTCACGTCAAGCGTGGCGGTAAGATCTGGATCCGCGTCTTCCCAGACAAGCCGATTTCCAACAAGCCGTTGGAAGTTCGTATGGGTAAAGGTAAGGGTTCTGTCGAGTACTGGGTCGCACAGATCCAGCCCGGCAAGGTCCTTTACGAGATCGAAGGTGTATCCGAAGAGCTGGCCCGTGAAGCATTCAGTCTGGCCGCTATGAAGATGCCGATCTCCACCACCTTTGTTAAGCGGACGGTGATGTGATGAAAGCCCAAGAACTCCGTGAAAAGTCAGTCGAGGCGCTCCAGGAGCAGTTGTTCGAACTGCTGCGTGAGCAATTCAATCTGCGCATGCAGAAGGCTACCGGTCAGCTGAGCCAGGTTCACCTGCTCAAGCAGACTCGTCGCCAAATTGCTCAGGTTAAGACTGTGCTCAACCAGAAGTCAGGTGAGTAAAATGGCCGAAGAAACTAAAGCACGCACACTCACCGGCAAGGTGGTGAGTGACAAGATGGAAAAATCCATCGTTGTCATGGTCGAGCGCCGTGAGCGTCACCCGATCTATGGCAAGTACCTGAGACGCTCCACCAAGCTGCACGCCCATGATGAGGCGAATCAGGCTCGGATCGGTGACACCGTCTCTATCGCCGAGACTCGTCCGCTGTCCAAGAAGAAAGCCTGGACCCTGGTCGAGGTGGTTGAACAGGCCAAGGGTTGATCCCTAGGCCAGTTCCCACCAGGCAGTCAGATTAGGTTTGGAGAAAACCGATGATTCAGACTCAGACAATGCTGGATGTCGCCGACAACAGTGGCGCGCGCCGGGTGCAATGCATCAAGGTGCTGGGTGGTTCACACCGCCGTTACGCTCGTGTTGGAGACATCATCAAGGTCACCGTCAAAGAAGCTATCCCGCGTGGCAAGGTCAAGAAAGGCCAAGTCATGAAGGCAGTGGTCGTTCGTACCAAAGCCGGTGTCCGTCGTAATGACGGTTCCGTGATCCGCTTCGACGGTAATGCGGCCGTTCTGTTGAATAACACCAACGAACAGCCGATCGGTACCCGTATCTTCGGCCCGGTTACCCGTGAACTTCGCAGTGAGAAGTTCATGAAGATCATTTCCCTGGCGCCCGAAGTGCTGTAAGGAGCGGAAGCGGATATGCAAAAGATCAAACGTGACGATGAAGTCATCGTCATCGCCGGGAAGGACAAGGGCAAGCGCGGTACCATCAGCAAGGTGCTGAAAGGTGAGCGTCTGCTAGTGTCCGGTGTGAACATGATCAAGCGTCACACCAAGCCCAACCCGATGCTGGGCACCCAGGGGGGTATCGTCGAGCGCGAGGCTCCGATTCACGCGTCCAACGTGGCCATCTTCAACCAGGAGACCGGCAAGGCGGATCGTGTCGGTATCCAGGTTCAGGAAGACGGTACTAAGGTACGCATCTTTAAGTCGACTCAGAAGCTGATCGACGCCTAACGCGAGTCGGGTACAACATGGCGAACTTGAAAGAACGTTATCAGAACGAAGTGGCCGCCCAGCTTAAAGAGCAGTTCGGCTACGCCAACGTGATGCAGGTGCCGCGTATCACCAAGGTGACCCTGAACATGGGCATCGGTGAAGCCACCGCTGACAAGAAGCTGATCGACAACGCGTTTGCCGATCTCCAGATGCTGTCTGGTCAGAAGCCGATCATCACCAAGGCACGCAAGTCCATCGCTGGCTTCAAGGTCCGCGAAGGATGGCCGATCGGTGTCAAGGTGACCCTGCGCAGCGATCGTATGTGGGACTTCCTGGACCGTCTCGTGAACGTGGCTATCCCGCGCGTTCGTGACTTCCGCGGTCTGAACCCGAAGTCCTTCGATGGCCGTGGAAACTACTCCATGGGTGTGCGTGAGCAGATCATCTTCCCGGAGATCGAGTATGATAAGATCGACCGGATTCGTGGCCTGGACATCACCATCACCACTAGCGCCAACACCGATGATGAAGGTCGTGCGTTGCTGGGCGCGCTGAACTTCCCGTTCAAGAAATAAGGGTGGATCATGGCAAAGAAAAGCATGGTTGAGCGTGAGCTCAAGCGCACCAAGCTGGTCGCAAAGTACGCCGCCAAGCGCGACGCACTGAAGACCATCATCAATGACGTCAACGCTTCTGAAGAAGAGCGCTTCGACGCACAGCTGAAACTGCAGCAGCTGCCGCGTGATGCCAGCCCGGTCCGTCAGCGTAACCGCTGCCGTATCACTGGCCGTCCGCACGGCTACTACAACAAGTTCGGCCTGAGCCGCAACAAGCTGCGTGAAGCCGCTATGCGTGGTGACGTGCCTGGTCTGACCAAGTCCAGCTGGTAACACCACTGCAAGAATTCAGGAGCGCAACGTAAATGAGCATGCAAGACACTCTGGCGGATATGTTCACTCGTATCCGCAATGCGCAGATGGCCACCAAGGAGACGGTTACCATGCCGTCTTCCAAGCTCAAGGTTGAAGTGGCCCGCGTATTGAAGGAAGAGGGTTACATTTCCGAGTTTGCTGTCGCAGAAGGCGCGAAGCCGGAACTGACCGTGACCCTCAAGTACTTTGAAGGCAAGGCGGTTATCGAGAACATCAAGCGTGTTTCCAAGCCGTCCCTGCGCCAGTACAAAGGCAAGGGCGAGCTGCCGAAAGTCGCAGATGGCCTGGGTATTGCGATCGTTTCCACCTCCCGGGGCGTGATGACCGATCGTGCGGCCCGTCAAGCTGGTGTCGGCGGCGAAGTCCTCTGCACCGTATTCTAGGAGTTTGGAATGTCCCGCGTAGCCAAGTATCCGGTTAAATTGCCGAACGGCGTCGAGGCAAAACTCGATGGCGACAAGCTGACCGTGAAGGGCAGCAATGGCCAGCTGGAACTGACCGTCCACCAGGACGTGGTCATCAACCTGGAAGAAGGTCAGATGACCTTCGCCCCGGCTGAGACTGCCAAGAACTGGGCAATGGTTGGTACCACACGTGCTCTGGTCAACAACATGGTGTCTGGTGTTTCCGAAGGCTTCACCAAGTCTCTGGAAATCAATGGTGTGGGTTATCGTGCCCAGGCCAAAGGCCAGACAATCAACCTGACACTGGGCTTCTCACACCCGGTCGACTATGAACTGCCGGCAAGTGTTACGGCTGAAACGCCGAAGAACACTCAGATCGTCCTGAAATCTGCTGACAAGCAGGCTTTGGGTCAGGTCGCCGCAGAGATTCGCGCGTTCCGTCCGCCGGAGCCCTACAAGGGCAAAGGTATTCGGTACAGCGACGAAGTCGTCCGTCGTAAAGAAGCCAAGAAGAAGTAAGGCAGGGTTATGAACGCGAAGAAAGAATCTCGTCTCCGTCGTGCCCGCCGCGCTCGTGCGAAAATCCGCGAGCTGGGCGTGTTTCGCCTGTGCGTGAACCGCACCCCGCGTCACATCTACGCGCAGATCATCTCGCCGGATGGCGGCCAGGTCCTGGCCACCGCATCCACGCTCGACAAGAGCCTGCGCGAAGGTTCTACCGGTAACTCGGACTCCGCCGCCAAGGTGGGTGCTCTGATTGCCGAGCGCGCGAAGGAAGCGGGTATCAAGCAAGTGGCTTTCGATCGCTCCGGGTACAAGTACCACGGTCGCGTGAAGGCCCTGGCCGATGCCGCACGTGAAGGCGGCCTGGAATTCTAAAGGGTTTTACGATGGCGAATATCGAACAGAAGGGCGGTGACCTGCAAGAGAAGCTCGTGCAGATCAACCGCGTCGCCAAGGTAGTCAAGGGCGGCCGTATCTTCGGTTTCACCGCTCTGACTGTCGTTGGTGACGGCAATGGTCGTGTTGGCTTCGGTCGTGGCAAGGCGCGTGAAGTGCCGGTCGCGATCCAGAAGGCAATGGACCAAGCTCGTCGCAACATGATCAAGGTTGACCTGAAGGGCCACACCCTGCAGTACCCGGTGAAGGCTCGTCACGGCGCATCCAAGATCTACATGCAGCCAGCATCCGAAGGTACCGGCATCATTGCCGGCGGTGCGATGCGTTCCGTGCTCGAACTGGCAGGCGTCCATGACGTCCTGGCCAAGTGCTACGGTTCCACCAATCCGGTCAACGTGGTGCGCGCGACCATCAACGGTCTCGCTGCCATGAAATCTCCGGAAGACATCGCCGCCAAGCGTGGCCTGTCTGTCGACAAGATTGCGGGGTAAGGCACCATGGCAGCTAAGATCACGGTAACCCAGATCCGCAGCACCATCGGCGTCCTCGAAAAGCACAAGGCCACCATGAAAGGCCTTGGGCTGCGTCGCATCGGTCACACTGTCGAGCTGGAAGACACCCCCGCGGTACGCGGCATGATCAACAAGGTTCATTACCTTGTCCGTGTTGAGGGAGAGTAATCCATGAAATTGAATACCCTGAGTCCGGCCCCGGGCTCCAAGCACGCTGCAAAGCGTGTCGGTCGTGGTATCGGCTCCGGTCTTGGTAAGACCGGCGGTCGTGGCCACAAGGGCCAGAAGTCCCGTTCCGGTGGCAGCGTCAAGCCGGGCTTCGAAGGCGGTCAGATGCCTATGCAGCGTCGCCTGCCGAAGTTTGGTTTCACTTCCGCGAAATCTCTGGTTTCCGAAGAAGTGCGCCTGAGCGAGCTGGCACTGGTAGACGGTGATATCGTCGACCTCGAAACGCTGAAGAAGGCCAACGTGCTTCGTGATTCCACGAAGTTCGCGAAGGTCATGCTCTCCGGCGAACTGGACAAGGCAGTCACGGTCCGCGGCATCAAGGTCACCAAGGGTGCCCGTGCTGCGATCGAAGCTGCCGGTGGCAAGGTAGAGGACTAAATGGCTAAGTCAGGAAACGTACCGGCGATGCAGGGAAGTGGGTTGAGCGAACTCTGGGCGCGTTTGCGCTTCGTGTTCATCGCCATCGTGGTGTACCGAATCGGTGCACACATCCCCGTTCCCGGTATCAATCCTGACCAGCTTGCTGCCTTGTTCAGGGAAAACCAGGGCACCATCCTGAGCATGTTCAACATGTTCTCCGGTGGTGCACTGGAGCGAATGAGTATCTTCGCGTTGGGCATCATGCCCTACATATCCGCGTCGATCATCATGCAGCTCCTGACGGTGGTCTCGCCTCAGCTAGAGCAGTTGAAGAAGGAAGGTGAGGCCGGTCGTCGCAAGATCAGCCAGTACACGCGCTACGGCACGGTCGTACTGGCCCTGGTCCAATCGATCGGCATGGCAGTCGGACTGGTCGGAAACGGTGTCGCCTATTCCGCTGACTTCAGCTTCTACTTCACCGCCGTGAGTACGTTCGTGGCTGGTGCAGTGTTCCTGATGTGGCTGGGAGAGCAGATCACCGAGAAGGGTATCGGCAACGGGATCTCACTGATCATCTTTGCTGGTATTGTCGCCGGGCTGCCGAGTGCCATCGGCCAGTCTTTCGAACTGGCGCGCAATGATGGTGCCTGGAATGTGCTTCCGCTGCTGGCGCTGACGCTGCTCGCAGTCGTTACCGTTGCCTTTGTGGTGTTCATCGAACGCGGTCAACGCCGCATCACGGTGAACTATCCGCGCCGTCAGGTGGGCAACAAGATGTATGCCGGTCAGAGCAGCTACTTGCCGATGAAGGTCAACATGGCCGGGGTCATCCCGCCGATCTTCGCGTCAAGCATCCTGCTGTTCCCTGCATCGATGGGCCAATGGTTTGGCCAGAGTGAAAGCATGCAATGGTTGCAGACGGCTTCTCAGGCTCTCGGGCCGGGCCAGCCACTGTACATCTTGCTTTTCGCTGCCGCTGTAGTATTCTTCTGCTTCTTCTACACGGCGCTGGTCTTCAATCCCAAGGATGTTGCTGACAACCTCAAGAAGTCAGGAGCTTTCCTGCCGGGGATTCGCCCAGGCGAACAGACGGCCCGTTACATCGATAAGGTGATGACTCGCCTGACGCTGTTCGGCGCCCTCTACATCACCCTCGTCTCCCTGATGCCGCAATTCCTCGTTGTCGCCTGGCAGGTTCCGTTCTATTTCGGCGGTACCTCTCTGCTCATCGTGGTTGTGGTGGTCATGGACTTCATGGCCCAGGTGCAGTCGCATCTGATGTCAAATCAGTATGCGTCGGTGATGAAGAAGGCCAACCTCAAAGGCTATGGCAGCGGTGGCATGATGCGCTGATTGCGCAGCCCCTGTTAGCAAACTGGAGAGAACGATGAAAGTTCGAGCTTCCGTCAAGAAAATTTGCCGTAACTGCAAGATCATTCGGCGTCGTGGCGCAGTGCGGGTCATCTGCACTGAGCCGCGCCACAAGCAGCGTCAGGGTTAATCCCTCGACCCCGCTTAGCTGAATACAAGCTCGGGTGCTGGCATACCCCCTTGTTCCCAACGGGATCAAGGGGTATGCTATTGCGCCCTTTGTGGATGTAAAATCCGCCGCTAACCTTTCGGAGAAAACTGATGGCCCGTATTGCTGGCGTCAATATCCCGGACAACAAGCACGCGGCGATCTCGCTGACTTATATCTTCGGGATTGGCCGTACGCGTGCACAGCAGATCTGCGCCGCTCTCGGTTTAGAACCGAGCGTCAAGATCGCTGATCTGTCTGTTGAACAACTGGACCTGGTTCGTGCCGAGGTGGGTAAGTACACCGTCGAAGGCGACCTGCGTCGTGAGATCACGCTGAACATCAAGCGTCTCATGGACCTCGGTTGCTATCGTGGCCTGCGCCATCGTCGTGGTCTTCCGTTGCGCGGTCAGCGCACCAAGACCAACGCACGTACACGCAAAGGTCCGCGTAAACCGATTCGCAAGTAAACGAACTGGCGTTTAGACAGGAAACATCTAATGGCTAACCCGAGTAAGCGCAAGAAGGTTAAAAAGCAGGTAGTGGATGCCATCGCGCATATCCATGCCTCTTTTAACAACACTATCGTGACGATCACAGACCGCCAGGGCAATGCTCTCTCCTGGGCAACTGCCGGTGGTTCGGGTTTTCGTGGTTCTCGCAAGAGCACCCCGTTCGCTGCGCAAGTCGCAAGTGAACGTGCAGCGACCGCTGCAGCCGAATATGGTGTGAAGAACGTCGACGTGCTGGTCAAGGGCCCGGGTCCGGGTCGTGAGTCCGCCGTGCGTGCTCTCAATGCCGCAGGCTTCCGCGTGCAAAGCATCACCGACGTGACCCCCATCCCGCATAATGGGTGCCGTCCGCCGAAGAAACGCCGCGTTTAAGGAGACAGACTCATGGCTCGTTATATTGGACCGAAGTGCAAACTGTCTCGTCGTGAAGGCACCGACCTCTTCCTGAAGAGTGGCGTGACTCCGTTCGAGAAGAAGTGCAAATCCGAACAACCCCCGGGTGTTCATGGCCAGCGCCGTCAACGTCTTTCAGACTACGGCCTGCAGTTGCGTGAAAAGCAGAAGGTTCGTCGCATGTACGGCGTTCTGGAAAAGCAATTCCGCAATTACTACAAAGAAGCCGCTCGCGTGAAAGGCGCGACTGGTGAGGTTCTGCTCCAGCTCCTCGAGGCTCGCCTCGACAACGTCGTCTACCGCATGGGCTTCGGCTCCACGCGTTCCGAGGCACGTCAGCTGGTCAGCCACAAGGCGATCGCCGTGAACGGCCGTACCGTCAACGTCGCTTCCTTCAATGTGAAGGCCGGTGATGTGGTTACCGTTCGTGAGAAGGCCAAGAACCAGGCTCGCATCCAGCAGTCTCTGGCACTCGCTGCCAACCGCGGTGATGTCTCCTGGGTCGACGTCGACTCCAAGAAGATGGAAGGCACTTTCAAGGCTGTCCCCGAGCGTGGCGACCTGTCTGCCGATATCAACGAAAACCTGATCGTCGAGCTGTACTCCAAGTAATGTGATGCCGGGCTGATTCGTCGGCCCGGCTGGAGTACCCAGATTATCCGTTTGGCAGCCTTAAAGGTGTTCTTATGCAGCGCTCAGTGACAGAGTTTCTCCGTCCTCGCGATATCAAGGTCGAGGAAGTCAGCGCCCATCATGCGCGGATCGTCCTCGAGCCCTTCGAGCGTGGTTTCGGCCACACCCTGGGGAATGCTCTGCGTCGCATCCTGCTGTCTTCCATGCCCGGCTGTGCCGTCGTGGAAGCTGAGATCGAAGGCGTTCTGCACGAGTACAGCGCCATTGAAGGGGTACAGGAGGATGTCATCGAAATCCTGCTGAACCTCAAGGACGTGGCCATCAAGATGCATGGTCGCGACGAAGCTGTGCTGGCGCTGAACAAGAAGGGCCCGGGCATCGTGACTGCTGGCGACATCGCCGGTGACCATGATCTCGAAATCGTGAATCCGGATCACGTCATCGCTCACCTGAATGATGGTGGCGAGCTGAAGATGCAACTCAAGATCGCTCGTGGCCGCGGCTACGAACCGGCTGACGCGCGTCTCTCTGCAGATGACGAATCACGTGCCATTGGCCGTCTCCAGCTGGATGCGACCTTCACGCCGGTTCGCCGGGTCTCCTATGCTGTCGAGGCGGCGCGTGTTGAACAGCGCACCAACCTTGACAAGCTGGTGATTGACCTGGAAACCGACGGCACGCTGGATCCGGAAGAAGCGATCCGCCGCTCCGCAACCATCTTGCAGGAGCAGCTGGCCGCCTTCGTTGATCTGGAAGCAGACAAGGAACAGGAAGTCGAAGAAGAGGAAGATCAAATCGATCCGATCCTTCTCCGTCCCGTAGACGATCTTGAGCTGACCGTTCGCAGTGCGAACTGTCTCAAGGCCGAGAATATCTATTACATCGGTGATCTCATTCAGCGCACCGAAGTTGAGCTGCTGAAGACCCCGAATCTCGGCAAGAAGTCCTTGAATGAAATCAAGGACGTGCTGTCCGCGCGTGGTCTGTCCCTCGGCATGCGGTTGGAAAACTGGCCGCCCGCAAGCCTGAAGGACGACAAGGCTTCCGCTTAAGGAAGCCCGGTCGGCTCAAGCCCCAGACTGGTAAGGAATCACAACCATGCGTCATCGTAAGAGTGGTCGTCACCTGAACCGTACCAGCTCTCACCGTGAAGCCATGTTCAAGAACATGTGCATCTCTCTGGTAGAGCACGAAGTCATCAAGACTACCCTGCCGAAAGCCAAGGAACTGCGTCGTCATATCGAGCCGCTGATCACCCTGGCCAAGCAGGATTCCGTTGCGAACCGTCGTTTGGCGTTCTCTCGTACCGGTTCCAAGGAAGCGGTCGGCAAGCTCTTCAATGAGCTCGGCCCGCGCTACACCACCCGTCCGGGCGGTTACCTGCGCATCCTGAAGTGTGGCTATCGTGCCGGTGACAATGCCCCGATGGCATTCGTCGAGCTGGTCGATCGTCCGGCTGCCTCCGAGGCAGCGGGCGAAGAGTAAGCTTCGGCTTGCTTCGTCCACAAGAAAAGGCCAACCCTTCGGGGTTGGCCTTTTTTTATGCCTGATAGACAGGCCTGTCGGTTGGGCAGCCCATGCGGCCAGGCGTCATGGGCAAGCCCTGACTCGTCACGTTCCGCAAGGAAACGGTACGAAGGAGTCAGGGGTGTCGCTGGGGCACCTGACGAAGGTCAGTTGCTGGTTTCTGCCTTCTTCTTGCTGCCGGGCTTTCCGCCATTGGACGGCTTGCTGTCCGCTGACGTGTCTTGAGCGCCTGTCTTGGCGTTGGAGGCTCTCTGGCGCTTCAGCAGCGGTGCCAGGAAGCGACCGGTATGCGAGACCTCCTGCGTTGCCAGTTGCTCCGGTGTCCCCTCGGCGATGATCTGGCCCCCGCCTGAGCCGCCTTCCGGCCCCAGATCGATCAACCAGTCAGCGGTCTTGATCACATCTAGGTTGTGCTCGATGACGACGACGGTGTTGCCGTGATCGCGCAGGCGGTGAAGGACCACCAGCAGTTGTCGGATATCCTCGAAGTGCAGGCCGGTGGTCGGCTCATCGAGGATGTAGAGCGTCTTGCCGGTGTCCCGCTTGGCCAGCTCGCGCGCCAGCTTGACGCGTTGGGCTTCCCCGCCGGAGAGCGTGGTCGCGCTCTGACCGAGGCGGACATAGGACAGGCCGACATCCATCAGTGTCTGCAGTCGACGCGCGATGGCGGGCACCGGCGAGAAGAACTCCAGTGCCTCCTCGATGGTCATCTCCAGCACTTCATGGATGTTCTTGCCCTTGTACTGGACCTCGAGCGTCTCACGGTTGTAGCGCTTGCCCTTGCAGACATCGCAGGGCACGTACATGTCAGGCAGGAAGTGCATCTCGACCTTGATCAGGCCGTCGCCCTGACAGGCTTCGCAGCGCCCACCCTTGACGTTGAAGCTGAAGCGGCCCGGCTTGTAGCCGCGGGCGCGCGCTTCCTGGGTCCCGGAGAACAGCTCGCGGATCGGCGTGAAGATCCCGGTATAGGTGGCGGGGTTGGAGCGAGGTGTACGCCCGATGGGGCTCTGATCGATGTCCACCATCTTGTCGAACAGATCCAGCCCCTCGATCTTGCCGTAGGGCGCCGGGGTCAGCGTGGTCGCACGATTGAGCTCACGTGCGGCCAGCGGCATCAGCGTGGCGTTGATCAGTGTCGACTTGCCTGAGCCGGAGACGCCGGTGATGCAGGTCAGCAGGCCTGTCGGCAGCGTCAGCGTCACGTTTTGCAGGTTGTTGCCGGTGGCACCTGTCAGGCGCAGCACCTTTTCGGGATTGGCGGGCAGGCGATACGGCGGCACGGCGATCTCACGCTCGCCACTCAGGTACTGTCCGGTCAATGAGCCGGGCGTCGCCTCGATCTGCGCCGGGGTGCCCTGGGCGACGATCTCGCCGCCGTGCACGCCAGCCCCGGGGCCGATATCGAGTACGTGGTCCGCGGCACGGATGGCATCTTCATCATGCTCGACCACGATCACGGTGTTGCCCAGATCACGCAGGTGAATCAGTGTCTTGAGCAGGCGATCATTGTCACGCTGATGCAGGCCGATGGAGGGCTCATCGAGGATGTACATCACGCCGACCAGGCCGGCGCCGATCTGGCTGGCAAGACGGATGCGCTGTGCCTCACCCCCGGAAAGGGTGTCGGCGCTGCGCTCCAGCGTCAGATAGTCGAGGCCGACATTGACGAGGAACTCGAGGCGCGCCTGGATCTCGTTGACGATCTTGGCAGCGATCTCGCCCTTGCGCCCGGGCAGGCTCAGCTTGCCGAACTCTTCCCACGCTTCGCCGATCGGCTGGCGCACGACCTCGGCGAGGGTGCGATTGTCGACGTAGACATTGCGTGCCTCGCGGCGCAGACGCGAGCCATCGCAGCTCGGGCAGGGTTGAACGGCCAGATAGCGGGCGAGATCCTCGCGCACCATGTTGGATTCGGTCTCACGGTAGCGCCGCTCCATGTTGGGCAGTACGCCCTCGAAGGGATGTTCGCGCGTCACCTTGCGGCCGCGGTCATTGACGTAGCTGAACGCGATATCCTCACGTCCGCTGCCATTGAGCACGGCATCACGCGCTTCATCACTGAGCGATTCCCAGGCGGCTTCCAGAGCGAAACCATAGTGCTCGGCGACGGCCTGCAGCTGGCTGAAGTAATAGACGCTGCGACGGTCCCAGCCCTTGATCACGCCTTCGGCCAGCGACAGCTCCGGATGGCTGATCAGCTTCTCCGGGTCGAAGTATTGCTTCACCCCGAGACCGTCACAGGTCGGGCAGGCGCCAGCCGGGTTGTTGAAGGAGAACAGGCGTGGCTCCAGCTCGGCCAGGGCATAGCCACACACCGGGCAGGCGAAGCGCGAGGAGAACACCAGGTCTTCCTGTTCGCCGTCCATGAAGTGCAGCCGTGCGCTGCCATCGGCCAGGTTCAGTGCGGTCTCGAAGGACTCGGCCAGACGCTGCTTGAGGTCCTCGCGCACCTTGAAGCGATCGACGACGACGTCGATATCATGCTTCTTGTTCTTCTCCAGCGGCTTGAGGTCATCCAGCTCGACGATGAGGCCATCGATACGCGCGCGGACGAAGCCCTGGGCGCGCAGCTCGGAAAGCAGTTGCAGGTGCTCGCCCTTGCGCCCGCTGACTACCGGTGCCAGCAGCATCAGTTTGCTGCCCTCGGGCAGGGCCAGCGCCTGATCGACCATCTGCGAGATGGTCTGGGCTTCCAGATCGATGTCGTGGTCCGGGCAACGCGGCGTACCGGCGCGAGCGTACAGAAGGCGCAGGTAGTCGTAGATCTCGGTAATGGTACCGACGGTGGAGCGGGGGTTGTGCGATGTCGATTTCTGCTCGATGGAAATCGCCGGTGACAGACCCTCGATGTGGTCGATATCCGGTTTTTCCATCATCGACAGAAACTGGCGAGCATAGGTGGACAGTGATTCGACGTAGCGCCGCTGTCCCTCGGCATAGAGTGTGTCAAAGGCAAGTGACGACTTGCCGGAACCGGAGAGCCCGGTCACCACGATCAGCTTGTCACGCGGCAGTTCGACATCGATGTTCTTGAGGTTGTGGGTGCGCGCACCCCTGACCTGAATCCTGTCCATTGCCACCTCGGGCTGCGTCGATAAAAGCAACGATTATAAGGCGCGGGCGAAACGCCCGGCAAAGGCTGCATGCTTTCAAAGCCGACAGGCGAGCCTTAGAATGTGCAGTCCATCGGTGATCAGCACCCATGGAGTCTACTCTCTGGCGACCCGCGTGGTCGGCCTCCCTTTCTTGACTGTCCTGCTCCGGAGCCCGCCGCCATCCATGAAGACCTCTCGACTGCTAGCGCCGGAACGTCGCGCCATCGTCGGCCTTGCCAGCCTGTATGCCACCCGCATGCTCGGGCTGTTCATGGTGTTGCCGGTGCTGGCGCTCTACACCCGTGATCTGGCTGGCGCGACGCCGACGCTGGTCGGCGTCGCGTTGGGCGGGTATGGCCTGACCCAGGCACTGCTGCAGATCCCCTTCGGCTGGTTGTCCGATCGCCTCGGGCGCAAGGCCGTGATCGGCTTCGGACTCGGGCTGTTCATCCTTGGCTCGTTGGTCGCGGCAAATGCCGACAGCATCGAGATGATCATCCTTGGTCGTTGCCTGCAGGGCAGCGGTGCCGTGGCAGGTGCGATCATGGCGCTGCTGGCCGATCAGACGCGAGAGGAGGTGCGCACGATGGCGATGGCCTCCATCGGCATGTCGATCGGCGTCGCCTTCGCGCTGGCGATGGTCGCGGGACCCCTGGCCGCGGATGCGTTCGGACTTTCGGGCGTCTTCTGGCTGACGGCCATCATGGCCGTGGCGAGCGTGTTCGTACTCTGGAAACTGGTGCCTGCTGCACCCAGGCGTCAGCATCAAGATGTGGGGCTTGATCGTCGCCAGCTCAAGGGCATTCTTGCGAATTCCGCATTGTTGCGCATGGATGTGTCGATCTTTGCGCTGCACATGATCCTCACGGCCTGTTTCGTGGCCATTCCGCAGCAGCTGGTCAACTTCGGCATCGCGCCCGCCCATCATGGCTGGGTCTATCTGCCCTTGATGGGCCTGGCGTTTGTCGCCATGCTTCCGCTGGTCATCGTGGCCGAGAAGTACCGCCGCATGAAGCCGGTCTTCCTGGGCGCCGTGGCGACCATCGCGACAAGCCTGTTGCTGCTGGGGGTGGATGGCATCGAGCACGCAGGTCTCGTGCCCTTCCTTGGCCTGCTGTGGCTGTTCTTCGTGGCCTTCAATCTGCTGGAAGCCACCTTGCCGTCGATGATCTCCAAGCTGGCGCCGGCCGGTGCCAAGGGCACCGCGATGGGGGTGTATTCGACCAGCCAGTTCCTCGGTGCCTTCGTGGGGGGTGTCGGCGGCGGCTGGCTGACGGGCCAGTTCGGACTGAGTGGCGTCTTCTTCGGCATGGGGTTGCTGGCGCTGCTGTGGCTGGCCGTAGTCTGGAACATGCAGCCGCCGCGACATCTTGGCAGTGAAGTGGTCGGCCTGTCGCCAGAAGCCGCGAGGCTTCCGGCCGTCGAGTTGCAGACGCGCCTGCTGGCCATTGCCGGCGTGGAAGAAGCTCTGGTCGTGCGTGAGGAACAGGTCGCCTATCTGAAGGTCACACGCGATACACTGGATGACAAGGCGCTGGCGACTTTCACTCGCCAGCGTGATGGCGAAACTCCGGCAGGTGCCGAGGCACCTGCCAGCTGAACCTTGACACTGGCAGATCACTGTCAGTGCACTCGATACCTTCGCCGGTGCCTGATGTGCACCGGTCTATTTTCAGGAGTAATCTTCATGGCTCGCGGCGTAAACAAGGTCATTCTGATCGGTAATCTCGGTCAGGATCCGGAAGTCCGTTTCACTCCGTCCGGTAGTGCGGTGTGCAACCTCAACCTCGCCACCACGGATACCTGGAATGACCGTCAGAGCGGTCAGCGTCAGGAACGTACCGAATGGCACCGTGTGGTGATGTTCAACAAGCTGGCGGAAATCGCTCAGCAATACGTCAAGAAAGGCTCACGCCTCTATATCGAAGGTCGTCTGCAGACGCGCAAGTGGCAGGATCAGAACGGCAACGACCGCTACAGCACCGAAATCGTCGCCAATGACATGCAGATGCTGGATACCCGTGGTGAAGGCGGCGGCGGTGGCGGCTTCAGTGGCGGCGGTCGTCCCCAGCAGGCACCTCAGCAAGGTGGTCAGTATGGTGGTCAGCAGCAGGCCGCGGCAGCTCCGCAGCAGGGTGGCCAGTTCGGCGGCCAGCCGCCGGCACCGCAGCAGGGTGGCAACTTCGGTGGTCAGCCGCCGGCGCCGCACACTCCGCCTCCGGCTCAGCAGCCCGCTCACCAGCCTCCTCAGCAGAACTCGCAGAACAACAATTTCGGCGCGCCGCCGGCTGGCAGCTTTGACGATTTCGATGATGAGATTCCGTTCTGATCATCAGCTCCATGGTCTATCCATATTGCCTCGAACCCCCGCTCTGCGGGGGTTTTTCGTTTCTGGAGGCAAAGGAAACCTCTCGAGGTATCGAGGGTACTGCGTGAGAGGGCGGGGAGGTTTTCAGGCATCCCCCTCCATCTGCCAGGATATCGGCCGATACATCCAAAGTCGCTCTGCGAGCGTAAGGGGGTATGCCCCGAGTCCGATGATCGGGCCATTACGCTGTCGTCTCGCTTGAGGACACTGAGCGTGGAGGAAAAAATCAGGCAGTTCCGTACCTTGCAGGTAAACTATCGTTTCAAGTGTATGTCCACTTTCAGCTCGTTCCCCTTGGCAGGCCCCCGATGATTGAGGTCATTCATGCATGGTAGCTATTCCCCCTCACTGGTATTGCTTTCCATTCTGGTCGCGGTACTGGCATCTCATGCTGCCTTGCAGCTGATTCGGCAGGTCGCGCTGTCGGTGTCGCGTGCCAGTCGCCTGGGGTGGCTGCTGGGTGGGGCTCTGGCGATGGGCCTGGGCATCTGGTCAATGCATTTCATCGGCATGCTGGCCTATGACATCGGTACGTCGGTCACCTATGAGTGGGGCTTGACGCTACTCTCGATGATGGTGGCCGTGCTCTCTTCCGGACTGGCGCTGTGGGCCAACACGCTGTCGCGCTTGACGCTGCCATGGCTGTTTGGCAGCGGGGCGGTGATGGGGGGCGGGATCGCTTCGATGCACTATCTCGGCATGGCGGCGATGCAGATGCCGATGGCGTATCGCTACGATGCCCCGTTGTTGGGACTGTCGATTCTGGTGGCCGTCATCGCCTCGACGGCTGCGCTGTGGCTTGGAGGGCTCTTTCTGCATCAACGCCGCCCGCGTCGCAGTTATCAGGCCCTTGCTGCGTTGCTGATGGGGGGAGCGATCGCAGGGATGCACTATCTGGGCATGGCGGCGATGGAAGTGGTGCCTGACTCGGTGATGCCGGCTCCCCCGCTTCGTTCGGGGGAAGGGCAGCATGTCTGGCTGGCAGTGATACTCGGGGTTGCCTCACTGGCCGTGCTGGGACTGACGTTGCTGGCGCTGAAGGCAGAAAGTCGTGTGCGGCGCAGTCGACACTATCGGGCGCGGTTGAGCGGTCTGCTGGAGTACCGCACCCGGGAATTGCGTCACGAACGGGATCAGGTAACCGTGATGCTGGATTCCATCGATGAAGGGGTGATCAGCCTTGATCGGGAGGGAATGATCCGCCACATCAATCCCATCGCGGCAGAATTGTGTGGCTGGGATCCCGCGCTGGCCCGGGGCCGCCCCTGGGCGCGCATTCTGCAATTGCGCCATGAGGGTTCGCTCCACATGATGGATACCCACCTGGATGTCGTGCTCAGCCGCGGGGAGGTCGTGCACATGGCGAACCAGACCCTGCTGGTCGCCAGGGATGGCAGTGAGTGTGCGATAGAGCTCAAGGCGTCTCCGGTACGCGCTCGCAATGATGAGGTGGAAGGTGCCGTGCTGGTCTTCCGTGACATCAGTTATCGCCAGGCGATGATTCGTCGGCTCGATTTCCAGGCCCATCATGACAGCCTGACGGGGCTGCAGAACCGCAGTGCCTTCGATGATGCTCTGGGGGCCTCGCTGGAAGACGGCGATCTGCATCAATTGCTGTATCTGGATCTCGACTTCTTCAAGGTCATCAACGACACCTGCGGTCATGCGGCGGGGGATACCGTGCTGCGCGAGATTGCGCATCTGATGCGCGAGCAGATCCGGGATTCTGATGTGCTCGCCCGTCTGGGAGGCGATGAATTCGCGGTCATCCTCTACCGATGCAATCGTGAACAGGCACTGGAGCGCGCCTCGAGACTCTGCTCGACCATCGCGGATTATCGTTATCTCGAGGATGGGCGTCAGTTCCAGCTGGGTGTCAGCATCGGCCTGGCGTCCATCACGGGGAGTGCACCGGCCACGGAAGTGCTGCGTCAGGCCGACGCGGCCTGTTACATGGCCAAGCAGAATGGTCGCAACCAGGTGCATGCCTATCATGAGGAAGATGCCGGGCTCGAGCGTGCCCAGCGCGAGCTCCAATGGTTGCCTCTGTTGCAGGAAGCGCTGGAGAAACGCTTCTTCACGCTCTATATCCAGCCGATTGAATCGTTGTGCCGCCCTTCCAGTGGGCCTTACTACGAAGTATTGCTGCGCTACGTCAATGCCGAGGGCGAGCATATGACCCCGGCCCACTTCATGGGCACTGCCGAGCGCTTCGGGCTGATGCCTGCCATTGATGTCTGGGTCGTCACTGAAGCGCTGCAGGTACTGAAATCCAATGACGGGCGCATTGAAGAAGACGCCATCCTGGCCATCAACCTCTCGGGGCAAAGCCTGAGTGACATGCCATTGCGCGATCAGCTGATCACCATGATCGAGGAGAGTGGCGTGGCGCCTGAGCGATTGTGCTTCGAGATCACCGAGACGGCCGCCATCAGCAATCTGGCGCAAGCACGCGAATTCATTCGTGGCATTCGTCGCCTTGGCTGCAGCTTCTCGCTGGACGATTTCGGCAGCGGAATGTCCTCTTTCGCCTATCTCAAGGAGTTGCCCGTCAATCAGCTCAAGATCGATGGCGCCTTCGTGCGCAATCTGACCCGTGACAGCCTGGACGCTGCCATCGTCTCGGCCATCTGCCGCATCTGTGCCCAGATGGGCATCGTCACCATCGCCGAATACGTGGAGCGACGTGACTTGCTGCCGGCACTTGAGCAGATCGGTGTCGATCTCGTTCAGGGCTATGGTATCGGTCGCCCCCAGCCGCTGGGAGGGGTGCTGCTCACTTCTGGTCCCCGGCGCGACAACGGGCCTGCAGCCAGCCTGCAAGGTTGATAGAATGTCGCCTTTGCATCGGCACGCTTCGTGCCGATGCGTCTGTTTGCCGGAGTGTGCCTGTGAAACTCTTGCTGCTGGATGCCGGGCATTGCCTGAGCCTCGGCCTGGCCCGAGTGGCCAACACCCGTACGGATCTCGAGCTTCAAGTGCTCGATGCCGTGCGTATCGACGCCAGTGATATTCGCTCGCATCGCGCGGACGTGGTGATCGTGCCTCCCTTCGTCAGTCCTGCGGACTCGGCACCGGCAGACGTCACGGCGCATGCCGAGCACGTGGAAGCCGTGCTGGCGGCCTGTGTCGAGACAGACACGCCGCTGGTGTGGTGCGTGGCGGACCAGATGTTCGAGCAGGGCGGGGAAGGCTTGCTCGATGAGGAAGAGGTGCCATCCCCCATCGATACGGCATTGCGTCGGGTCATCGCCACGGGCGACCGTATCCGCGCCGAATTGCCGAGCCATCTGATCGTGCGTCTCGGGCCGTTGTTCGGCCCCGATGGCCGTGATGCCTGGCTGCCGACGCTGATCGAGTCGTTGCTCGCGGGTCAGGAAGTCCGGGCTGCGGAAGACGTCATCCTGTGCCCGACCAGTGTCGACGCCGTGGCCATGGCGCTGGTCGGCATGCTGCAACAGCAACGTTGCGGTGCGGGTTCCTGGGGCGCCTATCATCTGGCGGGTACCGAGCCTGTCAGCAGTTACGCCTTCATCAGCGTGGTGCGGACTCAGCTGATCACTCGGCTCGAGGGGATCGGGGAGGAGGTATCACCCGGCCCGATCAAGGCGTTGACGCTCAACTCGGGAACTCCGCTGCGCCGAGTGCTCAACTGTCGACGAGTGCTGGAGACCTTCGGGGTGCATCAGAAACCCTGGCGGCTGGAGCTGTCCCGCCTGCTGGACGATTGGGTGGCACAGCGCACCCCGGTGACCTCACCTCAAGAGGATGTCTGACGTGCGGAGATCTTTACTGTGAATGCACTGCGTAGTGTGTTGTTTTACTTCGGTTATTTCATGGCGTTGCTGCTCAGTGCCCTGGTGCTGGTACCCGTGGCAGCCTGCTTGCCGCTCAAGGCACGTTATCGCGTTCTGCATAGTTACAACCACCTTGTGCTCTGGTGGTTCCGTCTCACCTGTGGCGTCAGGGTAGAGGTCAGCGGACGTGAGCAGCTGCCCGAAGGGGCATGCGTTCTGCTCTCCAACCACCAGAGTGAGTGGGAAACCATCTATCTGCAGGTGGTCAAGCGGCCGCTGTGCACCGTGCTCAAGCAGGAGTTGCTCAAGATTCCCGTCTTCGGTTGGGGGCTCAAGCTGCTTGAGCCGATTCCGCTGGACCGCAAGCAGCCCGCCAAGGCGCTCAAGCAGGTGTTGAGCGTGGGAACGCAGCGGCTCAAGGATGGCTTCACGGTGCTGATCTTCCCGGAAGGGACGCGCCTGGCACCGGGGACGCGCAAGAAATTCAATAAGTCAGGTGCCGCGATTGCCTGTCGTGCTGGAGTGCCGGTCGTCCCGGTGGCCCACAATGCAGGCGAGATCTGGCCCAATGACAGCTGGATCAAGCGTTCTGGCACCCTGCATGTCGTCTTCGGGCCTGCGATCGAGACCACCGGCCGCAAGCCGGATGCGGTGATCGCGGATGTCGAGGGGTGGGTGGAAGACACCTTGCAGCGGATATCCCGCACTCCACGTCCGCCACTCGAGGAAAAGGCACCGGCAGACAGCGTGGGCGTCTGAGCGCTCCGATTGGAGGAAGTCGGGCGGTGAAGTGATGTGAAAGCCAGCCGATAGCTCGCTACCAGCAAAAAGGCCGCCCCATGGGGCGGCCTTTTCGTGTCATGCATCACCGGTCAGAGATTCATGATCTCAGTCCTGGAAGCGCTCCAGGATCAGACAGGCGTTGGTGCCACCGAAGCCGAAGCTGTTGGAGAGCACACGCTCGATCTTCACGCCATCACGGCGAGTGGTGACGATATCGAGGCCGTCGGCGCGTTCATCCAGTTCGCTGACGTTGGCGGAGGCGGCAATGAAGTCGTTCTCCATCATCAGCAGCGAGTAGATGGCTTCCTGCACGCCAGTGGCGCCCAGAGAGTGGCCGGTCAGCGACTTGGTGGAGCTCATCGCCGGGCTGTCCGCACCGAAGACTTCCTGGATGGCCTTGAGTTCGGCGACATCACCCACTGGCGTCGAGGTGCCGTGAGTGTTGATGTAGTCGATCTTGCCATTCACGGTTGCCATCGCCTGACGCATGCAGCGTGCGGCGCCTTCACCGGACGGTGCCACCATGTCGTGGCCGTCTGACGTTGCGCCGTAGCCTGTCACTTCGGCGTAGATCTTGGCGCCACGTGCCTTGGCATGCTCCAGCTCTTCCAGTACCAGCATGCCGCCACCGCCAGCGATGACGAAGCCGTCACGGGTGGTGTCGTACGGACGAGACGCGGTTTCCGGCGAGTCGTTGTAACTGGTGGAGAGCGCGCCCATGGCATCGAACAGGCAGGACAGTGTCCAGTGTTCTTCTTCACCGCCGCCAGCGAAGACCACGTCCTGCTTGTTCAGCTGGATCTGCTCGACAGCGCTGCCGATGCAGTGAGCCGATGTCGCACAGGCCGAGGAGATCGAGTAGTTGATGCCCTTGATCTTGAACGGCGTGGCCAGGCACGCGGAGACGGTGGAGCCCATGGTGCGGGTGACGCGGTACGGTCCGACGCGGCGCAGGCCCTTGGCACGCATGATGTCAGCGGCCTCGACCTGGTTGGCGGAAGATGCGCCACCGGAACCGGCGATCAGGCCGGTACGCTCGTTGGAGACCTGCTCCGGGCTCAGGCCGGAATCAGCGATCGCCTGCTCCATGGAGATGTAGGCATACGCCGCGGCATCTCCCATGAAGCGCAGTTGCTTGCGATCGATATGGTCTTCGAGGTTGATGTCGACTACGCCCGCGACCTGGCTGCGGAAGCCAAGCTCGGCGTATTCCTCTTTGCGGCGGATACCGGAACGTCCCTCTTGGAGGGATTCCAGGACCTGCTGGCGATCATTGCCCAGGCAGGAAACAATGCCCAGCCCGGTGACTACCACTCTACGCATGGGAGCCTCCCGTTCAGAAGTTCGCAGTGGAGGTGAACAGACCGACGCGCAGGTCGTTGGCCTGATAGATGTCGCGGCCATCAACGGTGACTGTGCCATCGGCGATGCCGAGGATCAGCTTGCGAGTGATGACCCGCTTGATGTTGATGGTGTAGGTCACCTTCTTGGCGGTCGGCAGGACCTGACCGGAGAATTTCACTTCTCCGCAGCCCAGCGCACGACCGCGGCCCGGGTTGCCAAGCCAGCCGAGGTGGAATCCGACCAGTTGCCACATGGCATCGAGGCCCAGGCAGCCCGGCATGACCGGATCGCCCGGGAAGTGGCAGTCGAAGAACCACAGGTCCGGAGTGATATCGAGCTCAGCGATCAACTGCCCCTTGCCGTGGCTACCGCCTTCCTCACTGATGTGAGTGATGCGATCCAGCATCAGCATGTTGGGAGCAGGCAGTTGCGCATTGCCCGGGCCGAAGAGTTCGCCCTGGCCGCAGGCCAGCAGCTCGTCGCGAGTAAAGGAGTGTTGCTTGGTCACTGAGTCATTCCGAGTAGCGGGATGGTTATGCCGTACGGGGCGTAACAACGCCCGAATGGGGCTAGTCTAATGGCTGGCCCCACTGAATGCACGTGGGGGGCAGACTAAAGGGCACCATGGGGCGGTGCAAATATCTGCTTCAGCTTTTGGCGTGCCAGTCGATAAGACGATGGGTGTCAGCGGGCTGGCATGACATTTCCGTGGAGAATGGGCAGCATTGGTGCGCGGGCCAGCCTGGCTGTGAAGTGGCCATTTGCATGATGAAACCGTGTAGTGGATATCGTCATCTCGACCGAGGGTCCGGTATGTGGCCGAATGCTTCCTTCAATCGCCCCCTCATCTGGGGGGGAGTCATTGCTCTGTGCCTGATGCCGTGGCTGCCAGGCCTCGAACTGCGACTGTGCGCGCTGATACCGGTCACCCTGGCAGGCGCGGACATCCTGCGGTTGATGCGCCGACTGCATCTGCGGCGCGAGTTGCTGGAGGCGGCCGTGCACCTCAGCAGCGATGGACTCCTGATCAGTGATAGTCAGAACAAGGTATTGGCGGTGAATGCCGCCTTCAGTCGGATCACCGGCTACGCGCCGGAGGAGATCATCGGGCGCAACCCTTCCCTGCTGTCCTCGGGCCGCCATGACGAGGACTTCTATCGCCGCTATTGGCAGGCCCTGGCGGTGCATGGCTATTGGGAGGGCGAGGTCTGGAACCGGCGCAAGCAGGGCGATGAGTACCCTGAGTGGCTGAGGGCGCGACGCATGGAGCGCGCGGGAGAGGTGTTCCACATCGCGCTGTTCTCGGATATCTCGCGCCATAAGGCGCGGGAGGAAGACCTGCAGCGCATCGGGCTGGAGGACACTCTGACCGGCCTGCCCAATCGACGTCGTCTGAGTGACCTGATGGTGAGTCGTCTGGGCAGCTTGCGGGCCGGGGAAGCCCTGGACCTGGCGCTGATCGACATCGACGCCCTCAAGAGCATCAACGACTCGCTGGGCACCGAGGGGGGAGACCGTCTGCTCAAGCTGTTCGCGCGGCGCCTCACGGAGCTGGCACGCGGCGGTGTCGCAGGACGCATCGGCGGTGACGAGTTCGTGATTCTGCGAACCACGGCGGGGGGAGACCACGGTGAGTGGATCGAAGAGCTGCGCTCGACGCTGACCCAGCCACTGGAAGTGGACGATCAGATTCTCCACCTGGCGCTCTCGATCGGCAGCTGTCGTGCACCGGAGGACGGGCGTGATCCCGAAGTGGTGATGCAGCGCCTGGAAAGCGCGCTCTACGCCGCCAAGCGCCACGGTCGCAATATCGACATGCGCTTCCAGCCGGCGCTGGACTCCGGTGCCGATCTCCAGTTGGGACTGGCCAACGATCTACGGGCAGCGCTCGAGAGCCATGGCCAGTTGCAGCTGCACTACCAGTGTCAGCATCAGGCCAGTACCGGCAAGGTGAGCAGTGTCGAGGCGCTGCTGCGCTGGCAGCATCCATTGCGTGGGCCGGTGTCGCCTGCTGACTTCGTCCCGCTGGCCGAGCGCCATGGCCTGATGCTGACACTGGGCAACTGGGTGCTGCGCGAGGCCGTGCAGCAGCAGGCGAACTGGCGACGTGCGGGACACCGCCTGTGCATCTGGGTGAATGTCTCGGCACTGCAGCTGATACAGGGCAATTTCGAGGCCTCGCTGGCCGCGCTGCTGCTGGAGTATGACGTGCCGGCGGACAGTATCGGCCTGGAATTGACCGAATCGGTGTTGCTGGATGAGCGCGCCGGTGACATCTCGCGCCGGCTGGCGACCCTGCGCAGCAGAGGCCACCAGATCGCGGTGGATGATTTCGGGACCGGCTATTCGTCGCTGTCCTATCTGAAGGATCTGCCAGTGGACAAGCTCAAGCTGGATCGGGCCTTCATTCGCAGCTTGCCGGGGGAGCGCTCCGATGCGGCCATCACCATGGCGGTATTGGCGATGGCCAAGGGGCTGGGCATGGAGATGATCGCGGAGGGTGTCGAGACGGCAGAGCAGCGTGAGTACCTGGTATCGCACGGTTGTGGCTGGATTCAGGGCTTCTACTTCTCCCGTCCCGCGCCGGCGGCGGACGTCATCGAGCGCCTCAATGGCTATGAATCCGGCCAGTTGTCCATGGCCATGGCCTGAAGCCGCCTCGATGCACGGACATCATGTGCCTGGCTGGGCCAGCTTCCAGCGCGAGATGGCCAGGCATAGCCCGCCCCAGATGAGGGCCTGTGCCGGCAACAGCCAATCGGCGAGCGTGACGTCAGCGAGCTGAGCGCCGCCGTAATAGGACAGGGGCGCGCTTGTCGCCCCGCCGATGGCGGCGAGCCATGGGCGCTGCCATAGCCAGTGCAATGCATGATGTACGGTACTGGCGAACAGCGGCCACAGGCACCACATCCACACGGGCAGCGGCAGCCAGTGTGTCCAGTCCGGCGCGGTGGCTGGCAGCGAGTAGCCACCGGCCAGGGTCAGGCCGCCGTCCACCACCATGCCCAGTGCCAGAAAGCCCCCCAGCCATCGCAGCTCTCGTACGCGCCGGGCCTGTGGGACGACCCAGCCCAGATGCGCGGCCAGAATGAGCGGGGTGACCAGCAGTGCGCCCCAGGCGCCCCCCAGCACGCAACTGAACCAGCCAAGCTGAAACAGCCCGGCATTCAGCAGTGGGGTGATGCGTGGAGAGAGCACGTTCAGGCGTTCCAGTCCTTGAGTCCCATCTGCACCGGGCGCGCGCCCGGGCCTCCCAGCAGCAGCTGACAGGTGCCGATGGTGCGCTCCCGGAAGCCCCCTTCACAGTAGGCCAGGTAGTAGCGCCACATCCGCACGAAGCGTTCGTCATACCCCTGTGCATAGACATCGTCGAGGCGTGCCTCGAAACGCTGCCCCCACGCCTTGAGCGTGGCCGCGTAATGCAGGCCGATATCCTCGAGTGTCAGCAGGTTCAGCTGGGTATCACGTTGCATGGCACCCAGTATGGCGCCATGTGAGGGCAGGAAGCCGCCCGGGAAGATGTAGCGCTTGATGAAATCCATCTCGCGGCTGGCGGCCGCGAAACGCTGATCACGGATCGTGATGGCCTGCAGGGCGATCAGGCCTTCGGGCTTGAGGAGTCGCTCGAGAGTCTTCAGGTAGGTCGGCAGATACTGATGCCCGACCGCCTCGATCATCTCCACCGAGACGATACGGTCGAAGCGGCCCTCGAGGGCACGATAATCCTGCTTGAGCAGCGTGATGCGATCTTCCAGTCCTTCCTCGGCGATGCGTGCCGCCGTGTAGGCATGCTGCTCATCGGAGATGGTAGTGGTGGTCACGTGACAGCCGCGCGTTCGGGCAGCATGGATGGCAAGGCCGCCCCAGCCGGTACCGATCTCCAGCAGATGATGCTGTGGTCCCAGCTCCAGCAGGTCGAACAGTCGCTCCAGCTTGTGCGTCGAGGCTTCCTCGAGGTCTGCCTGGGGATGCGGAAAGACCGCCGCGGAGTACATGCGGTGCTCGCGATCGAGGAACAGCGCGAAGAGGTCGTTGCCAAGATCGTAGTGCGCCGAGATATTGCGCTTCGAGCCCGCCAGGGTATTGCGCGCCAGCGCGTAGGCGACACTCAGCGCCCACTTGGAAAGGCGCGAGGTCCCGCTGTCCACCGAGTCATTGACCTGTTCCAGATTGAAGGCGAACAGACGTACCAGCCCCACCAGATCATCCGTCTCCCACTGACCATCCATGTAGGCTTCCGCCGCCGCGACGGTGCCCCCCAGTGCCATGCGCCGCCAGGCGCGCGAATCGTGGATGCGCAGCGTGATGTCACGTGGTCCCCCTTGCCCCAGTACATGGCGCTCACGACCTTCCAGCACGGTCAGGCTGCCGCCCTCGAGTCTGTCGAGCATGCGCAGCAGCCGAGGGCGCAGCAGGCGGGTCAGGCGGTCATCGTGACGGGGGATTGCCACCGGACTGGGGGGAACGGGTTCAAACTGGCTCATGGTGATGTCCTCATGACGGATGCCGAGTCTCTGGCTGAGGGCGCGGATGATCGAAGATCGGCACGCGCTTGAGCGCCAGACGCAGCGCCTCGTAATGGATGCCTGCCACGGTCTTGAGCGTCATCCACGGGAAGCGCAGCAGCAGGCGGGTCATGGCGCGTGGAGTCGCAGGTTCCAGATGCAGGCTCAGACTGGCATCGAAGAGTGATTCCCCGGGCTTGCGTGTCACTTCCTCGCCCAGTGGATGATTTTCCATGTGCAACAGGAGCTCATCGTTGCTGGGGTCATTGAAGCGCCAGTGATAGCGCATGCCCATCGGCATGAAGGGAGAGACATGCAGGCGCTTGTCGAAATGCGCCGAATGCATGCGCCGTCGCGAATCGGTGCGCGAGGCATACAGCACACGCTCGCCCCAGGGAATGTTGGTCACCTCACCGAGCACGGCGCCCAGCTGGCCCGTCGCGTGGTAGAGGTAATAGAGTCGGATCGGGTTGAAGCCCACCCCGAAATGCCGCAGCTGGGTCAGCAGGAAGATGCGGCCTTGCGGCAGGGGCGCATGATCGCCCGCCATGGCGAGCTCGCGTCGACAAGCCTCATGGACACGCTCGATCAATGGACCATCCGTCAGACCGTGCAGGGCTGCCGGGAGATGGTCGCGCTCGCGAAAGGCCAGCGGTGCCGCCCGGCTGGCGCTTGCCAGACGCCGGCCTGCCATCAGGTCCGGCAGCTCATCCAGCGCCAGCCACGCCATCGCGACGCGATAGCGAAAGGCATGCTGGCGCGGCGCATGGCGACGATGGCGCAGCGTGCCGTAGCCGATACGGCTGGCGGGCGCCTTCAATCGTCTGCCTCGCGGGCACCCAGTGCCTCGGCGACGCGCAATGCACTCCACACGCCATCTTCATGGAAGCCGTTGCGCCACCAGGCACCACAGAAATGGGTGCGTCCCACCGGGCCACCGGGCCGCGGCGAGACACCGGAGATCTCCATGAAGCGCTGCTTGGCGGCCTCGGCCTCAAGCGTGAAGCGCGGGTGATCATAGGCGTAACGGCCCAGTACGAGGGCGGGGTCGATGGCATCGCTGTCGTTGAGCGTGATGCAGAAGGTCTCTCGAGGCGGATAGTCGCGCTCATCGAGGCGCTGCAGGATGTTCATGTCGTAGGTGACGCTGGCTCGCTGGGCGTCATCCCGGCCATCGAGACGGTAGTTCCAGCTCGCCCAGGCCTCACGGCGCCTGGGCAGCAGGGAGGTGTCGGTGTGCATCACCACGTCATTGCGCTGGGTCGTGATCGCCGAGAGCACGTCCTGCTCACAGGCGCTGGCGTCTTTCAGCAGAGCCAGTGCCTGAGGCGCATGACAGGCCAGCACCACCTGATCGAAGCGTTCGCAGCGCCCATCGACGTGCTCCAGTGTCACGCCGTCGACATCGCGCCGTATCTGGCGGATCTCGCTGTTGAGGTGAATGCGCTCGGCATAGCCCTCGGTCAGTGGGGCGATGTAGCTGCGTGACCCACCGATCAGCGTGAACCACTGGGGACGATCGTTGATCGACAGCAGGCCGTGATGGCGGAAGAAGCGCACGAAGAACTGCAGCGGGAAGCGCTCGATGTCCGCGATGCTGGCGGACCAGATCGCCGCGCCCATCGGCAGCAGATAATGCTCACGAAACACCTGCGAGTAGCCGTTGGCGTCGAGATAGCTGCCCAGGGTCGCGTCCTCGGCGAGCCTGCCGCTGTCCAGGTCCGCCGCGGCCTGCTGATTGAAGCGCAGGATGTCACGCAGCAGTCGATAGAAGCGCGGACGCAGCAGGTTGCGTTTCTGGGCGAACAACGACAGCAGCGTATGGCCGTTGTACTCGAAGTCCTCGGCGGTGGTGTGTACCGAGAAGCTCATCTCGGTGGGCTGGTAGGCGACATCGAGACGCTCCAGCAGGCGCTGGAAGTGGGGATAGGTGCGGTCGTTGAAGACGATGAATCCGGTATCGATGGCCCATTCGCTGCCATCGACTGTCTGCACGTCCATGGTCGCAGTATGGCCGCCGAGACGCTCGGCCGACTCGAAGACATGCACCTCGTGGTGACGACTGAGGTAGTAGGCCGCTGCCATGCCGCTGATGCCGCTGCCGATGACGGCGATCCGCTGGCGGGGAAGAGGAGCTGTTGCCTGTGACGTCGTTGTATTCATGCCACTCCAGAGAAGGAAGACCTGCGATCAAGAAACATGCTGTTCGTGGCAGGCATCCGCCTGCCTGATGTCGGTCAATCTCGCGTCATGCGCAGTCCGATCTGGCGGCGCAATGTCGGCGGTAGAATGCCCAGCAGCTTCACCAGCAGCGTGAAGCGCCTGGGGAAGTGGATATCGAGCCGGTGACGCGCCAGCCCTGACACGATCGCCTCGACGGCCTGATCGACCGTGACCTGCATCGGCATCGGGAAGTCATTGCGCTCGGTCAGCGGTGTCTTGACGAAGCCCGGATGAATCACGCTGACATCGATCCCCTGAGCATCCAGGTCCAGCCGCAGCGACTCGAGGAAGTAGCTCACTGCAGCCTTGGAAGCCCCATAGGCTTCGGCGCGTGGCAGCGGCAGGTAGGCCGAGGCACTCGACACCGCCGCCAGCTGTGGCCGCTCTCCCCCCTGCGCGGCAGCCGTGCGAAGCAGGGGCAGCGCGCTCTCGATCACATCCACGGCTGCCTGGAAATTGGTGGCGAAGACTCGGTGAACCAGATCGGCCTCGAAATCACGTGCATCCAGATATTCGCAGGTACCTGCGTTGAGGAGCATCAGGTCGAGTCCACCGAAGTCTTCCTCGATCTGTCGTGCAGCCGTGCGGATGGCATCACGGTCGGTGAGATCCAGCGTGATCACCAGTGCATCACCGGGGCCTTGTTCGGCGTCGGCCGCGATGGCCTTCAGCTTGTCGGTGGAGCGTGCGCTCAGCACGACACGATGCCCATCGGCCAGCAGGCGACGCGCCAGTCCTTCACCGATCCCGGAGCTGGCACCGGTCAACCAGATGCGCTTGCGTGTCGTGGCTGGGGGCCTGGCTTGACTGGGCATTCTCTCTCCTTGGCGTGTTCGCCTGTCGCGATGAGCGCACCGCTTGACTGTCGGTGGGGGGATGTCATCTGCGTGCCTGGGGGCACATCAGTCCATGCGTCGCTTGAGCAGCCTGATCACCTTGCCCAGCAACGGCACCTGCTCGTAGAGCAGCTCGCCGGCATCGAAGAAGTCACGGTGCCGACATACCTTGCCGTGTCGGAATTCGAGGCGTGAGGCACCTTCCACCACGATATCGCTGCCGCCGTTCAGGCGCGGATGGCGATAGGTCATCGTCCAGCTCAACCATGCCAGTCCCTGCTCCGCGCTCTCCCACGTGTCCGGTGCCTCAAGCGACGTGGCCGCCGGCTCTGGCCGAGTCGGGCCCAGCGGATGATGAAACACGAAATCAATCGATGAGACATTCGTGTACAACCCTGAGAAATACTGGTTGAGCGCTTCGAGGCCCTGAACTTCGTGCAGAGGATCGCGAAAAACGACATCGTCACTATAGACTGATTTCAGCAGCTCTGTAGAGGTTTTGTCCAGCTTTTCGTAAAGGCGACAGACCCGAACCAGCGCCGGGCTCATCTCGGGGGGCAGCGATTGCATGGCTGTGCTCCTGACGTCGAGACAATGAAAAAGCGGCCCGCTGGAGATCAGCAGGCCGCCTGGCAGGGTCATTCGCTTCTGGTGAGCGCCTTGAAGGCATCGAGGGCTCGCTGGCGGGCGGCCTTGTGGTCGACGATCGGGCGCGGGTAGCCACAGGCATGGCAGTCGTCAGCCGTGGGCTGGTGACGACGCTTGGCGGGAAGGTCGGCCAGCTCAGGCACGAAGCTTGCGATGAAGTCGCCGTCCTTGTCGAAGCGTTGCCCCTGGGTGGTGGGGTTGAAGATGCGGAAATAGGGCGCGGCATCGGTGCCGGTCGAGGCGGCCCACTGCCAGCCGCCATTGTTGGCCCCCAATTCACCATCCACCAGGTGCGCCAGGAAGTAGGCCTCACCACGGCGCCAGTCGATCAACAGGTGCTTGGTGAGGAACATGGCCGTCACCATGCGCAGGCGATTGTGCATCCAGCCGGTCTCGACCAGCTGGCGCATGGCGGCATCGACGATGGGGTAGCCGGTACGCCCTTCGCACCAGGCGGCGAAGCCTGCGTCATCATCGCGCCATTGCAGGGCTTCGGTATGGCGCTGGAAGGGACGGTGGCGATTGACGCGCGGAAAGCCGACCAGGATGTGCTGGTAGAACTCGCGCCAGATCAGCTCGTTGACCCAGGTGGTCAGGCCGACATCACCGTCGGCGAGACTGCCGTTTTCCGCCAATACCGCCGCGTAGCACTGTCGAGCCGAGATCATGCCGAGCGCCAGATAGGGGGACAGTTCGCTGGTGCCGCGCGTGGCGGGCAGGTCGCGCTGCTCGTGGTAGCGGCGCGCCCGGAAGGTCATGAAGCGCTCCAGGCGCTCCTGAGCGGCATCCTCGCCGGCAGGCCATCGCTCCGCCTCCAGCGGCTCGCTCGGCCCATGTTCCACGTCGACGCTTAGCGTGTCGGGAAGCGCGGGAATGGCGTCTCCTGAAATCTCGCGTCCCTCGGCGTCTCGGGGCGCATCCTGCACCGCGGGAGCCTCATTGAGCGCCAGACGCCGCGCGTCGATCTCCTTGTGCCAGCGCTTGGAGAAGGGCGTGAAGACGCCGTAGTAATCGCCCTTGCCGGTCAGCAGTTCGCCGGGCGTGAAGGCGAGCATGTCAGTGTAGCGATGCAGGCGGATGTCGCTGTCGGCCAGGCGCGCGCGGACGAGTCTGTCGCGCTCGCGCTCATTGACGGCGTACTCGTCATTGAAGTGCAGCGCCTGGACGCCAAGTTGCGTGCACAGCGTGGCCAGCGCTTCGGGTACTTCCGCGAAGGTGTCGCAGTCGAGGACCTTGAGCGGGATGTGATGGCCGGCGAGTGCCTGCTGCAGGACGTGCAGACCGCGACGCAGGAAGTCGAGCTTGTTGGCACCATGACCATGGGTCATCCACTGGGCGTAGCAGGGGATGACCACCGCCACCACCGGGCCGCGTGCGGCCGCTTGCGAGAGGGCGGTATTGTCATGCACGCGCAGGTCGCTTCGCAGCCACACGAGCTGCAGAGGCTGTCGGCTCGCATCGGAGTCAGCCCCGGATTCGGTGTCCGTACCGGGAGACCGTGAGGCGGTGGAAGTGCGGGATGTGGGAGAAGGGGCAGGCATGAAAGCTCCTTTGCGGTCGAAAATGTGCATCGCGCAGGAGCTTCGGGAGGATCAACGAGCCAGCAAGGACCTCAGGCGGACCACCGCTTGAACGGGGTCGGCCCCGAGACCTTCCAGGGGCCCGTCCACCAGCTCCTGCTGGCGAATCTGGGCGGCCGGGCCAGCGATGGCCAACGGCACGGAGAGTTGTTCTGCCACCCGCGGCAACTGGCGGCGCATGACATCGCTGCGCTCGGCCTGAGTGCCGACCAGGATCACGGCCTGCGCCTGGAATCGCTCAGCGGCCAGTGGCAGCTCGGCCAGGGGCAGCGGGCCATCCAGCAGGCTGACGTGATAACCGGCATCGCTGGCGACCAGCGCCAGCAGCAGCAGCCAGCTCAATCCCGGTTCATCCGGCAGGCGCGTCAGAGTGATGTGCGGGGCATGGCGCTCCTGATTCGCGAACATCAGGCGGGCGCCGATACGTGAGCGCAGGAAGCTCTCGAGGAAACATTGTGCCAATCGGGCCCCGAAGGTCGTGGTGCCACGCTCCTCCAGCTGCTCGACCACCGGCTTCCACAGGCGTTCGACCACACTGTTGACCGGATACAGCGCCAGACTCTGGTTGTAGAGCTCCGCCAGCCGAGACTCGTCCTGGGCGTCGATGGCAGCCATGATCAGTTGCTGCTGGCCGCCCCAGCTGCCTTCATCCGGCATCGGCGCCGTCTCTGGCTGGGGCTGATCCAGCAGCTCTCGCACCTGACTGACGGGCACGCCCCTGTTGAGCCACTGCAGGATGTGCTCGATGCGCTCGATGTCCTCGCGGGCATACAGGCGATGTCCCTTGGGCGTTCGGCGCGGTTCGATCAACCCGTAGCGGCGCTCCCAGGCTCTCAACGTGACCGAATTGACGCCGGTCAGGCGTGAGACTTCACGGATCGGAAACAGGGGCGAGCTGGCAGTTTCCGTGGCCTTGTCAGTCATGGATGGTGTTACCTCTGCGGTGACGAGGCATCCCGGATGAAGCACGAAGAGGAACGAAGCACAGAAGTGGGAACTGAAGCATTCGAAGCGCTGCGGGATGCCGGCAATGCATCTTGTGCATTAGCTGTACATGTGGGGCTCAGGATGGCGCAGCCGCCTCGGCCTGACAAGTGGCATCACGCGTCAATTCACGTCGCATATTCGACGCGCAGGCCTGAAGGTGGCATCGCAGAGCCTTTCCGGTTCGCAGTCTCTCTCGGGTCATCGGGTCATCATGCGTTGTCCTGTTGCTCCACAATCTCGATCAAGGCCTCGACAAACGCTGGATGGGCACCCACCGGGTCCAGCAACGTGATCGGACAATCCGGATGCTGCTGGCGGGATGTCTCGAGCATGGCGGGGACGTCTTCGCGCAGATGGCGGCCCGCCGCAAAGAACAGCGGCAGGATGTCGATACGCGCCGCACCGTCTGCCGCCAGGGCGTCGATGGTGTCGGTCAGCAGCGGGTCACACAACTCCATGTAGGCCAGACGTGTCGGGCGCTTCAGGCGACTGGCGAGCGAGGTCTCGAGTGCCTCGAAGGGCTCGCGCCAGCGTGGATCACGCGAGCCATGCGCCAGCAGGATCAAGGCATCATCCTGGTGTTCCGTCTTGCTCATGAGGGCTTCCTGTCATGGGGGGATCGTGGGTCAGTCCTCTGAACTCGTGAACTCGTGAGCTCATGAGTTCAGCGCGTCAGCCAGTCGCTCTGCCGCTTCGCGTCCTGACAGCCAGGCATCTTCGACTCGCGGTCCTTTCAGTGCATCGCCCGCCAGGCTCAGACCGTGCTGGCTCATCGGCGAGGCGGGCATTGCCTGAGGTGCGCAGCGGGTCGGATGAGCATAGCGCCAGCGATGGGCCGTGAGCGATACCTTGCCTTCACTCCAGTCCTCGCCAAGCGCCTGGATCTCGGGCAGTGCCGTGAAGGCTTGCCAGAGTGCCGCGCAGATGTCCTCAGGCGAGTCTTCCAGGTGAGTCTGGCTCCAGCCGGCGGTGGCCAGCAGGCTCAGGGTCTCGCGAGCCCCCGAGGGGGGCTGGCGGCCGGGGCGCGAATGCTGTCGCATCACGCAGCGCAGTGGGGCGTCATCTCCGCGACTGACCAGCAGCCCCTGCCAGTCCTCGATGCCTGCCAGGGCCGGCAGCGGTGTCTCCAAAGCGGCCATCACGGTCCAGGTGGGTGCCATCTCGATCCGCGAGAGCAGGGCGCTCAGCTCGGGCGCCAGAGAGTGTGAGGCCTGTTGCGCCGAGGCCGGCACGTTGCCTTCAGCGTCGGTACCGGCGTCATTCAGCAGAGCACGGGCCTGAGGGGCCGGGGCGGTGATCATCACATGATCAAAGGGACCATGCCGCTCGCCGTCCCGGTCCTCAAGCTGCCAGCGAACCTTGCCGCCCGCCGCTTCATCGCGGACCAGGCGTGTGATGCGCAGGCGAGTGTGCAGGGTGGCATTGGCCGGCAGCTCCTCGCTCAGGTGGCGGCTCAGGGCGCTCATGCGCGGACTGGCCACATAGCGGGCAGAATCATCGCGAAGCCGCTGCCATTCCTGCGTGTCAGACGCTGTCCTGCCCAGACGCAACAGCCTGTCACCCCAGGGGGCGACGATACCGTCTGCCCGCCATGTCTCGAGCGCTGACTGGAAGCGCGGATCACGCGCGGTGAAATACTGAGCGCCGATGTCGAGGGGGCCGTGGGGAGTGCGCCGACTGGCCAGACGACCGCCCGGGCCGCGTCCCTTCTCGAAGATCGTCACCGCGTGACCCTGCGCTGCCAGGTACGAAGCAGCAGAGAGACCGGCGATACCGGCACCGATGATGGCGATGGACGATACTGACATCAGGCAGGGCTCCTGCTGGGGAAGATGGACCGGGAGGATGGAACATGAAATGACGCCGGCATCCCTTGAAGTTAACTTCTTGTGCATGATTGTACAATAAAGGTATAGATTCATGGCAAGAGTTGGCACACTCGATGCTTCATCGCCGAGGAGGACAGCATGCGAATCTTGATCACGGGGGCAACGGGATTTGTCGGTCAGGCACTCTGCCGCTCACTGGCCGCGGCCGGGCATGAGCTGGCAGTGGTGTCACGTCGTCCGGAGCGGGCCGAGCGGCAGTTCGCCGAACTGGGCATCACCCTGAAGGCGGCGGATTCGGCGCTGATGTTCAAGGACTGGCAGCCACAGGGCATCGTCAATCTGGCGGGGGAATCGATTGCCGGGAGGCGCTGGAGCGAGGATCACAAGCAAGAGCTGCGTCGCTCGCGGCTGGAAACCACCGAGCATCTGGTGCTGCTGTGTCAGCAACTGGCGGCTGAGGGGCAGGCTCCCCAGGTGATGGTATCCGGTTCGGCGATGGGGTATTACGGCGCGCAGCCCAAGGCGGGCGAGCCGGGTGATGTCGAGATCGACGAGCAGGCAACGCCTCACGATGACTTCAATCATCGCCTGTGTCGCGACTGGGAAGCGGCCGCCATGCCAGTCTCGGACTGTGGTGTTCGCCTGGCGATCATCCGCATCGGTCTGGTGATGGAAGCGGATGGCGGAACGCTCGCCAAGTTGTTGACGCCCTTCAAGTTCGGCTTGGGTGGGCGTCTCGGCGATGGCCGTCACTACATGCCGTGGATCCACCGCCATGATCTGATCCGCATCATCGAGCGTCTGCTGGAGGATGAGGACTTGAGTGGGGCCTTCAATGCCAGTGCACCGCATCCGGTCACCAACATGGGCTTTACCCACGCCTTGGCGCGCGGTCTGGGGCGCCCAGCGATCCTGCCGCTGCCGGCCAAGGCACTCAAGCTGGGGCTGGGAGAGATGAGCACGCTATTGCTGGAGGGCGCCCGCATGGTGCCGGCGCGCCTGCTGGCCGCAGGCTTCACCTTCGACTACCCGACCCTCGACGTGGCCTTCGCCGACATCCTGAGAAAGTGAAGGCCGGGGCCTGATGCTGCAGGACTTGAGCCTCTTGGCCAGTACCTGGCGGCTAGAACGGCAGCGGAGCATTCAGCACCAGCGATGGCGCGTCGCTGCCTGTCGCTGACGGAATCACCAGCTGTGCGGCATGCAGCAGCAGGCGAGGGCTGGCATTCAGTGCCGCGCCGCGTGCATAGAAGCCATCACCGATGATGGGGTGGCCGAGCGCCAGCATATGCAGGCGCAGCTGATGCGAGCGCCCGGTATGGGGTGTCAGCAGGACACGGCTGGCGGCGAGGGTCTGAGGCGAGCCATCCGGGCGCAGGCCATCGAGCATCAGGTGACGCTCGATCTGATAGTGGGTCAGTGCCGGTTTGCCATGGAGGAAGTCGACGATCTGCCGCGGTCTGCGCGGCCAGTCACAGCGCAGCGGCAGGGCGATGCTGCCCTCGTCGGGCGTGAGATGCCCTGCCACCACGGCCACGTAGCGTTTCTCGAGGGTGCGCGACTGGAAGAGGCGCGACAGCCGCCGCTGTCCCTCGACATTGCGCGCCACCAGCAGCACCCCGGAGGTTGCCACATCCAGCCGATGCACGGCACGGGTGTCCGCGCTCAACCGGCACAGGCGCGAATGGACGCTGTCGAAGCGTGAAGGGTCGCGGCCCGGTACCGAGGGCAGCTTGGCCGGCTTGTCGATCGCCCACCAGTCATCGCCTGCCGCCAGCAGCGTCAGCCCCACTCCCTCGACACGCGCGACCTCCTCGGCAAGGCGTTGTCCCTGCCAGCCATGCTCGGTCGTGGTGTCGGGTCGGCTTTCTGGATGTGATGTCGCCATGACGGTGCTCTAGAGTGGTAGGGGTTGGACGGTCAGGCCCAAGAATAACGCTTTCGACGACTCACAATGAAAAGCGCCCCACTTGCCGATGGCAGGTGGGGCGCTTTTCTTGCGCCATTGGCAAGCCGTGACGTCAGGGATGACGTCACGTCGCGGGCAGATCAACGTTCGTGAGCATCCACGGTGACGATGACGCGCACGCTGTCCAGACGCAGACGCGTGGTCTCGATGGCGCCATCGAGAGCGGCACGCTCCTGGCGCAGCGCTTCCAGCTCTTCCTCGCGCACCGACGGGTTGTGGCTGGCCAATGCTTCGAGGCGGGCGAGCTCCGCGCTGAGCTGCTCACGCATCTGCTGCTGGGCCTGCTCGACGATGCTCGGCAGTTCGCGCTCGGCTTCCTGCTCGGCGCCGCTCATCAGCTTGCGCAGTGTCGCGTGGCTCTGCTTGATCAGATCACGCGCGACCGCCTTCTTGACCGGCTTGAGGTTCTTGGCCAGCCCGCCGAAGGAGACCTTGTCGGACAGGTTGCTGCCGTTTTCATCCAGCAGCACCCGGATGGCGGTCGGTGGCAGGAAGCGACCCAGGCGCAAGCCGCGCGGTGCGGTGGACTGGGTGCGGAACACCACTTCCGTCATCAGGCGACCGCCCGGGATCGCCGGGTGCTTGAGCAGTGCCAGCGCCGTGTTGCCCATGGAGCCATCGATGATGCGCACCAGCATCTCGCGGACCAGCGGGTGCTCCCACGACAGATGCTGGACATCTTCGCGTGACAGCGCCGTGGCGCGATCGCTGGTGACGCTGAAGCCTTCCTCGCCCTTCACCAGCCCCGGCAGGCCGTCGAGCATGTGCGGGCCTGGTGCCAGGTAGGTGATGCCATCGCCGAGGTCCCGGCTCTCGATACCGAAGATGTCGAAGGCGCGCTCCAGGTAGCCCGGCAGCGCCTTGTCGTTGTCCAGTGTCTCGATGGCGGCGATGACTTCCGCGGCGCGCTCGTGACGACAGGCATTGAGTTCCAGCAGACGGTTGCGACCGGACTGGCGCTCGGCCTGCAGGGCGTCGAAGCGTTCGCGGGTCTGCTCGATGATGCTGTCGATCTCTTCGCTGTCGAGCAGGGCTTCTTCCAGCTCGTCACCGAACTGGGAATACAGCTCGCTGCCGATGCCGTGGGGCGCACTGAAGGCGTCCATGCCATCGCGGTACCAGCGCAGCAGCTGGGCGCCCGGTGAGCCTTCGAAGACCGGTACGTGGATCTCGATCGGGAACTGCTGGCCGATGCGGTCCAGACGCCCGATGCGCTGCTCGAGCTGGTCCGGATGCACCGGCAGGTCGAACATCACCAGGTGGTGGCAGAACTGGAAATTACGGCCTTCCGAGCCGATTTCCGAGCACACCAGCAGCTGCACGCCTTCTTCCTCGGAGGCAAAGGCGGCGGCGGCGCGATCACGCTCGACCAGGCTCATGCCCTCATGGAAGACCGGTGCATGCACGCCGCCCAGCACGCGCAGGCCTTCGGACAGCTCACGCGCGGTATCGGCGGTGTGACAGATCACCAGCGCCTTCTCGTTGCCGAGGTCGGTCAGGGTTTCCAGCAGCCACATGACGCGCGGGTCGATCTGCCACCAGGGCTCGGCGTTCATGCGGTCATCGGGCAGGGCGCGGTACATCTCGTCGAGGAACAGCACCACCTCGGGGTGGTTCATGCCGGTCTCGATCAGCAGGTCATCGAGGTAGTCCTCGTCACGCTCCAGCTTGCGCACCACACGCCGGTAGGAGGAGGGCAACTCCAGCTCATGGACGTGCAGACGACGCTCGGGGAAGCCTTCGACGTGGGTGCGCGAGTTGCGGAACATCACGCGGCCGGTGCCGTGGCGGTCGAGCAGCTGGTCACGCAGCTGACGACGTGCGCTGTCCCGCTGGGCGTCATCGCTGTCGCTGTCCATCAGGGTCTCGAGCAGGGCGCGGCTGTCGCCGTCATCCAGCACGGCGGTCAGGCTGTCCAGGCCGCTGGTGTCAGTCGGCAGGGCATCCAGGCTGTCGATGGCCGAGGCCACGGCGACGTAACCCTCTTCCTCGGCCTTGAAGCGCTCCAGGTCGTGGTAGCGCTCCGGGTCGAGCAGGCGCAGGCGCGCGAAGTGGCTCTCCAGCCCCATCTGCTCCGGTGTGGCGGTCAGCAGCAGCACACCGGCGGTCTGGCGGGCGAGTGATTCGACGCAGGCATAGCCCGGGCCGACCTTGTCTTCGCTCCAGTCGAGGTGGTGGGCTTCATCGACGATCAGCATGTCCCAGTCGCAGGCGGCAGCCTGGACCTGACGCGACGGGTTGGCGAACAGCCAGTCCTGGCTGGCCAGAATGATCTGGTTGCCTTCGAAGGGGTTGCGCGTGCCGTGGGCCTTGCATTGCTCTTCATCGAGCAGCGAGACATCCAGCGCGAAGCGGCGCAGCATCTCGACCAGCCACTGGTGGGTCAGGCTCGCCGGTACCAGGATCAGGGCGCGACGGGCACGACCGCTGAGCAGCAGGCGATGCAGGATCAGGCCGGCTTCGATGGTCTTGCCCAGGCCGACTTCATCGGCCAGCAGCACGCGCGGTGCGTGACGGCGCGAGACCTCATCGGCGATGTACAGCTGGTGCGGTACCAGGTCGACCTTGGGGCCGGAGAGGCCCAGCGCGGGGCTCTGCTCGACACGATGGAAGTGGCGCAGGGTGCGGTAACGCAGGTCGAACCAGTCATTGCGGTCGACCTGGCCGGTCAGCAGGCGGTCACGGGCCTGGTTGAACTGCATCTTGTCGTTGAGGCGTGCCTCGGGAAGCTCGAGCAGCTCGCCGGCGCTTTCGCCTTCACGTTCACAGATGTAGAGGATCTGGCCGCGCACTTCCTTGGAATCATCGACGATCAGCCATTCGCCATCGTCGGACTGGATGCGGTCGCCATTGCCGAAGGCGACTCGGGTCAGGGGCGCCTCGCGGAGGCTGTAGGTGCGGGTTTCTTCGCTGGCGGCAAAGAGGACGGTAACCGTGCGGAAATCGACATTGAGGATCGTGCCAAGGCCGAGATCGGCCTCACCATCACTGATCCAGCGCTGACCGGGAATGAAGTCGCTCATGATGCCTCGGGGTAGGACAAAGACGGGAATCGGGAATACAGGGGCGCGGTATCTTACCGGATCACGCGCCGTGGCTTAAGCGCCTTTTGTCCTTGTGAGGCGTCTTTGTCCTCTCGTGTCGTCACTGGGCGTGGTGCACCCATGGCATGAGGCCTTCTCTCATGATTTGGGGGAGGGTGTCCGTCACGATCCAGGCGGGGGCATCAGCGCCTGCAGCTGGGCGCGGCTCAGCTCGCCGATGTGGCGTTCGATCAGGCGGCCTTCGCCATCGAAAATCAGGGTGGCGGGCAGGCCCTGTGCGTCGGCGAGCCCCATCAGCTGCATGGCGGGGTCCAGCAGGGCGTATTCCAGCGTGAGTCGCTCACTCTTGAGGAAACGAGTGACCGCGAGCGCCTGTTCGCCCTGATTGGCCAGCACCACGGTGACATCCGGCCGGGCGTCCACCTCGGCCAGCAGCGGCATCTCCCGGCGGCAGGGCGGGCACCAGGTAGCCCACAGATTGACGATCACGCGCTGATTGCGGACCTCATCCAGCGATACCGGGCGGCGATCCAGATGATGCAGGGTGATCGACGGCATGCGCTCGATGGAATGCGTGCTGCCCAGCGGGTCGAGCTGCTTGAGGCCGAGGAAAGCGGTCAGGCCCAGAGTCAGACTGCCCAGCGCGATGACCTGGCGAATCACGCCATGCCGGCGCAGCAGCCACAGGCTGGCCAGGGTCGCGGCCAGCATGCCGCCGAGCAGGTGGTAGCCCGGTTGCCACAGCTTGAGAATATCCAGCGGTGTCTGCTGATAACTTGCCCAGTGCAGGGCGACGTAAGTGAGGCGCGCACCGATCACCCAGCTGACCAGCATGCGATTGAACCAGCGCGAGGGGCTCAGCGGTGAAGAGTCGTGAGCGGGCGCGGTCGTGCCCCTGGCGTGCATGCGCGCCAGTAGACGAATCAGCAGCGAGAACTCGATCAGCATCACCAGGGCTGCCACGAAGGCATAGAGGCGTTCGACGGAAATCAGGGCAGGGCCCAGAGCGATGGCATCCATGCGGTTATCCTTTGGCGGTGTCCGGGAAGGGGCATTCGGGTCAGCACTACCTGTCGAGCGGCGCTTGGCCGGCGCTGCAGTCGCGAGGCTCGAGTATGCGATAATCGACGGACTTCGACATCCACGCCTCGCGCGCTGAGCATTGCTCTGTCGCCGAGGACGCTTCAGGGATATCCCCATGCTTTCACATCATTATGACCGTAGCCGTGCGATCGCCGTTGCCAGCCAGGCTATGGGGCTGATCGCCATCGTCGCGCTGGAAACCTGGCTGGGGGATGCCGCCCGCCCGTGGCAGGGGCTGGTGTTCGCCCTGATGCTGGCCTGTGGACTAGGGCTGGCGCTGCGCAGTTACTACCTCAAGCAAAAGGCCCGCCGCGACCGAGAACGTGCTGGTCGCGAGCGGGCCCGCAAGGCGAGTGACACCTGGATGTCCGATTGACGCAGGTGAGCGACTCAGTAGCTCTGCAGTCGGTAGCCTTCACGCTCCATGCAGTACTTCAGCAGCGTCTGTTTCTCGTTGTCTGACTTGTCCGTCAGGCCAAGTTCGTACTGGCAGCCGGCCCAGGTGTTGTGAGCCTCCGTGCTGTTGGCACCGGGCTTCTCCCATTGGGTACGGGTGGAGGCGCAGGCGGAGAGCAGGGAGGTGAGCAGCAGGGACAGCATGGCAAGGCGCAGTGTGTGCATGTGGCATCCTGAGGGATGTAAGGCGTTGGAGGGGAGTTCGTCACTGGGCAACATGAGCCGCAGGAAAACCTTCCAGCATCAAAAAAGCCGCTGATCAGTGATCAGCGGCTTTTTCAGATATCTGGTCGGAGTAGCAGGATTCGAACCTACGACCTCTGCCTCCCGAAGGCAGCGCTCTACCAAGCTGAGCTATACTCCGATGCGTCGTGAGCTTGTCTCGACGGAGGTGAATTATACGCAGACAGCTTTGCTTTGCAAGCCCTTGAGGTCAAAAAGTTTTATCGATGTCTCAAGGGGCAATTCGGCTGTCGAGAAGCGCGCTTCTCTTCACCTCATCCTGCCGGTACTTCTCGTCACGTTTTCCTGCTGGTGGTCTGTCTCCCCGTGGCTGAAAGGGGGATCAGGCCTGGCGGCCGACACTCAACAGCGCGATGCGTTCGAGGCTGTCGCGGAAGTCACTCTCTGGCAGCGCCTCGAGTTCCGCCAGGGCGTTGTCGGCCATTTCCTGCGCGCGACTGCGGGTATAGTCGAGGCCGCCGGTGAGGCGCACGACTTCCAGTACCTCGTCGAGTTGCTCCAGTCCGCCCTTCTCGATGGCGCCACGTACCAGGCTGGCCTGCGCCGGGCTTCCGACCTGCATGGCGCGAATCAACGGCAGGGTCGGCTTGCCCTCGGCCAGGTCATCACCGACATTCTTGCCCATGGTCTCGGCGTCGCCCTGATAGTCGAGCAGGTCATCGATGAGCTGGAAGGCGAGGCCCAGGTAGCGGCCATAGTTCTGCAGCGCGCTGACCTGTGCCGCCGTGACGCTGCCATCCGCTTCCTGGGCGAGTATCGCCCCGGCATGCGCGGCCGCCTCGAACAGCATGGCGGTCTTGCCGTGGATGGTCTCGAAGTAGGCGGCTTCATCGATGTCGGCATTGCCGATGTTGGTCAGCTGCAGGACCTCGCCTTCGGCGATGGTGCAGGTGGCGGCGGAGAGAATCGCCATCACGTCCATCGAGCCGACTTCCACCATCATCTGGAAAGAGCGGGAATAGAGGAAGTCACCGACCAGCACGGAGGGCGCATTGCCCCAGGTGTCATTGGCGGTGGAGCGACCGCGACGCAGACTGGACTCGTCGACGACATCATCGTGCAGCAGTGTCGAGGTGTGCATGAACTCGATCAGTGCGGCCAGGTTGATGTGGCGATCACCCTGATAGTCGAGTGCGCGGGCTGCCAGCAGCACCAGGACCGGGCGCAGGCGCTTGCCACCACTCTGGATGATGTACTGACCGATGGTCTGGACCAGCGGCACGCGCGACTCGAGCTGCGCGAGAATGGTGCGGTCTACGGCGGCGAAGTCATCTGCCACTGCCGCGTGAAGGGTCGATGCGTCGGCTTGCATGAGGTCGTCGTGCCCGTAGCGAGAGGTGAGGCCGCCGTGGCGTGCCATTTGCCGGTTATGCTATGGGGCACCCCTATGGCCGTCAAGGCGTGCACCCGCGCAGGGATGCAGGCTGGCGGCGGGTCGGGCGTGTGCATCTTGACATTGCTTGTCGATCGCGGCACGCGGCGCTATAATACGCGGCCGTGACTCATCCCGCTCCCTGTCAGATGGCTCCAGAAGGGGCGCCACTCGCAGCAGGCCACCCAAGAGCACACCCTTGATGAGTTCGATGGAGAGAATCATGTACGCAGTTATCAAGAGCGGTGGCAAGCAGTACCGCGTTCAGGAAGGCCAGACCCTGAAGCTCGAGAAGCTTGAAGTCGCCACTGGCGAAACTATCCAGTTCGACGAAGTCCTGATGGTCGCTGAAGGCGACGACATCAAGGTCGGCGCTCCGCTGGTTGAAGGTGCCAAGGTTGCTGCCGAGGTCGTGTCTCACGGCCGTGGCGACAAGGTCACCATCATCAAGTTCCGTCGCCGGAAGCACTCCATGCGTCGTGCGGGCCACCGTCAGTGGTTCACCGAAGTCAAGATCACTGGTATCTCTGCGTAATTGCAGCGCTACCCACCATAGGAGAATTATCCAATGGCACATAAGAAGGCGGCGGGCTCTACCCGCAACGGTCGCGATTCTGAATCCAAGCGCCTTGGTGTGAAGCTGTTCGGTGGCCAAGCGGCTATCGCCGGCAACATCATCGTGCGTCAGCGCGGCACCCGTTTCCACGCCGGTACTGGCGTTGGCATCGGCAAGGACCACACTCTCTTCGCTCTGGCCGACGGCCACGTGAAGTTCGAGACCAAGGGTCCGAAGAACCGCAAGTTCGTCAGCATCGTTTCTGCCTGAAACGTCTGACAGCTTACGCAGACTGGACGATGCCCCGGTATCGTATGACGGTCTGCAAGGAAGCCCCGCTCAGGCGGGGCTTTTTTGTCGCATGACGGCCCGGGTCGTCGTCAGGAGAGAGCAGCATGCAGTTCCTTGATGAAGCGTCGATCATTGTCGAGGCCGGACGTGGCGGCAATGGTTGCCTGAGTTTTCGCCGTGAGAAATACGTGCCGCGTGGTGGCCCCGATGGGGGTGACGGCGGGCACGGCGGCAGTGTGTACCTGATCGGGGATGATTCCCTCAATACCCTGATCGACTTCAAGTTCCAGCGCTATTACCAGGCCGAGAGCGGTGACGCCGGCCAGGGCCGTCAGATGGCGGGCAAGGCGGGTGAGGACCTGATCGTCAAGGTGCCGGTCGGCACTACCGTGATCGACGAGGAAACCCTCGAGATCATCGGTGACGTGACGGAAATCGGCCAGCTGGTGCTGGTTGCGCAGGGTGGGCGTCGTGGTCTGGGCAACATCCACTTCAAGTCCTCCACCAATCGCGCGCCGCGCCAGACCTCCAAGGGCACTTGGGGTGAGCGTCGCAACCTGCGTCTCGAGATGAAGGTGATGGCGGATGTCGGCCTGCTGGGCATGCCGAATGCCGGCAAGTCGACGCTGATTCGGGCCGTCTCCGCGGCCAAGCCCAAGGTCGCCAACTACCCCTTCACCACGCTGGTGCCGAACCTTGGCGTCGTGAAGATCGGTAGCCACCAGCACTTCGTGATGGCCGACATTCCCGGCCTGATCGAAGGGGCGGCGGATGGTGCCGGCCTGGGGCTGCGCTTCCTCAAGCACCTGACGCGTACGCGCCTGTTGCTGCATGTGGTGGATATCGCGCCCTTCGACGAGAGCGACCCGGTCCACGCGGTCGAGGCGATTCTCAATGAGCTCAAGAACTTCTCCTCGGCACTCACGGAGCTGCCGCGCTGGCTGGTGATCAACAAGATCGATCTGCTGGCGGAAGAGGATCGCGAGGCGATGGTCAAGGACCTCGTCGAGCGTCTGGGCTGGGAAGGTGAGCTGTTCGTCGTCTCCGCGGCCAGTGGTATCGGCACTCAGGAGCTGGTGCAGGCCGCACACCGCTGGCTGGGCGAGCAACGCCTGCAGCTGGCGGAAGATCCGGAAGCTGCCGAGGCGCATGCCGCCCTGCTGGCGCGCATGGAGAACGAGTCGCTGGAGCGCGCTGAAGAGCGCCTGACACGTCGCAAGCGCAAGAAGGATGACGAAGAAGAGGACGATGACGACTTCAATGACGACGATTACGACGTCGAGGTCGAATACGCGCCCTGAGGTCGAGGTTCGTCCGGTGGCTGCCCTGCGAGGCAGTCACTGAGTGACGAGCGACCCGCTTCGCGATTCACGCCCCGCCCCGAGCCTTCTGGTCTCGCGGCGGGGCGTTTTCGTTGCAGGTGCCGCTCGAGGGTGATGACAGCAGCGGGGCGGGAGCGGACAATGACGCGACGGGGCAGTCACAGCCTGCCGAGCGGGGCGGGAGACCACATGACAGGAGATAGTGCGGTGGCGGAGCAGAAGGTGGCGGAATTGGCGGAGATGGGCAGTCGGGTCGGACGTGAGGCATTGGCCAGGGCGCGGCGCGTGGTGGTCAAGATCGGCAGTGCGCTGCTGACCGACGACGGCCGCGGGCTGGACGATGCCGGCATCGGGCGTTGGGTCGACCAGATCGCGGCACTGCATGCGCGTGGCATCGAGGTGATCGTGGTGTCTTCCGGCGCGATCGCCGTCGGCATGTCCCGGCTTGGCTGGACGGCGCGACCCAGTGGCGTGCATGAGCTGCAGGCCGCGGCGGCGGTCGGCCAGAATGGCCTGACCCAGTGCTATGAAGAGCATTTCCATCGTCACGGCCTGACCACCGCCCAGATTCTGCTGACCCACGACGATCTCTCCAATCGCAAGCGTTACCTGAATGCACGCTCGGCGCTGCGCACCCTGGTGGAGCTGCGCGTGGTGCCGGTGATCAACGAGAATGACACTGTCGTCACCGACGAGATTCGCTTCGGTGACAACGATACGCTCGGCGCGCTGGTCGCCAATCTGCTGGAAGCCGATGCCCTGTTGCTGCTCACCGATCAGGAAGGGCTGTACGACGCCGACCCGCGCCATGATCCGGCGGCCAGGCTGATCGAGGAAGCGCAGGCCGATGACCCGATGCTGGTCAAGGTCGCCGGTGGCGGCGGGGTGCTGGGGCGTGGCGGCATGGCCACCAAGGTGCGGGCGGCGCGCCTGGCAGCCCGCAGCGGCGCACTGACGGTGATTGCCTCCGGCCGCCAGCCTGACGTGATCACGCGCCTGGCCGCTGGCGAGCGCTTCGGTACCCTGCTGCTGCCCGAGCATGCGCCGATCGCGGCGCGCAAGCGCTGGATCGCCGGGCAACTGCAGGTGCGGGGCACCCTGACGCTGGATGCCGGTGCCGTCAGCGTGCTGACCACGCGTGGTTCCAGCCTGCTGCCGGTGGGCGTGAAGAAGATCGAGGGAGCCTTCAAGCGCGGTGACCTGGTGCAGTGTGTCGATGAATCCGGCGCGCGGATCGCCAAGGGGCTGGTCAACTATTCCGCGGTCGATGCCGAGCGCATCCTGGGGCTGCCGAGTCATCAGATCGAGGCTGCGCTGGGCTATATCGAGGCGCCGGAGCTGATTCATCGCGACAACCTCATCGTGCTGTAGGGCGCATGAGGCCTGCCGATGCGGGCCTCATGCTGGCAGTCATCCGTCTGGCCATGCTAGACTCTGCCGTCCTGTCGGGAGCTGGTCCGCTCCGATGGCGAAGGCTTGGCGGGGCTTCCACGTCAAGTCGCTGATTTCTCTATGGTCTTCACGTCAAGTGTCGAAAGCGAGAGATGACCGGACCCGCTGTCGCCCCGCGACAACGTCTTCCAAATTCAAGTTCATGAGTACGCGCCTACGGGTGGACTCATAAGGAGCATCAAAGTGGCAAACTCCAAGCAAGCTCGCAAGCGCGCTCGTCAGGCTGAAGTCCGTCGTCAGCACAACTCCGCACAGCGTTCCGCCGTGCGTACCAGCGTCAAGAACGTGCTGAAGGCCGTCAAGACTGGTGACCACGCTGCTTCCATGGCCGCTTTCAATGTCGCGCAGAAGGTCCTCGACCGTTACGCCGACAAGGACATCCTGTCCAAGAAGAAGGCCGCTCGCGTCAAGAGCCGTCTGAACGCACGCGTCAAGGCACTGGCTGTCTAAGACGTGTTCGCGTGAAAAAACCGGCTTCGGCCGGTTTTTTTGTGTCTGTCTATCGTGTTGGATGGCATCGGTATCGGATCAGGGAAGTGAAAGGGGTGTCAGGGTGAGCAAGCCGCAGGATGAGTCGCCCAGAGGCGATCAGGATGTCGGGAAAGAGTCGGGTCGCCAGGCCGTGCAGACTGGCTCTCAGGCGACGGCTCAGGCAGAGACCAGCAGTGGAGACAGCCTGCCGGTGCGCGCGGGACTGCTGCGCTCCGGACTGATCGTCAGCGTGATGACGATGCTGTCGCGGGTGCTGGGGCTGGCGCGAGACGTGATCATCGCCAGTCTGCTGGGGGCAGGCAGCGGGGCGGATGCCTTCTTCGTGGCCTTCAAGATCCCCAACTTCATGCGTCGTCTGTTCGCCGAGGGGGCCTTCAATCAGGCCTTCATTCCGGTGCTGTCCGAGTATGCGACCCGGCGCACGCGGGAAGAGGTCCGCGAGTTGCTGGATGCCGTCAGTGGCAGTCTCGGCGTCATCCTGGCGCTGATCACGGCGCTGGCGATGCTGTGCGCGCCCTGGCTGGTGTGGGTCTTCGCGCCCGGGTTCGGTGACGATGCCGGCAAGCTGGCGCTGACCGGTGACATGCTGCGCCTGACCTTCCCCTATCTGTTGCTGATCTCGCTGACCGCCTTCGCCGGCAGCGTGCTCAATACCTGGAACCGCTTCGCGGTGCCGGCCATCACCCCGGTGCTGCTCAACCTGAGCCTGATCGGCGCGGCGCTGTTGCTGGCACCGCGTTTCGAGACACCCGCCATGGCGCTGGCCTGGGGCGTGTTGATCGCCGGTGGCGTGCAGCTGCTGTTCCAGGTGCCGTTCCTGCTGCGTCTTGGCCTGATGCCCAAGCCATGGCCGAACTTCGCCCACGAAGGCGTGCGGCGCATCCTCAAGTTGATGACACCGGCGCTGTTCGGGGTCTCGGTCTCGCAGATCAACCTGCTGCTGGATACCGTGCTGGCCTCGTTTCTGGTCACCGGCAGCGTGTCGTGGCTCTATTACTCCGACCGGCTGGTCGAACTGCCGCTGGGCATCATTGGCATCGCCATCGGCACCGTGATTCTGCCGGCGCTCTCCAAGCGTCACGCGGAGCAGTCGCTGGAGCACTTCCAGAAGATGCTCGACTGGGCGCTGCGTTCGGTATTGTTGATCGGCGTGCCGGCGGCGCTGGCGCTGGGCGTGCTCGCGGAGCCGCTGCTGATCACGTTGTTCCACTATGGGGCGATGACGGACAATGATGTGGTGATGTCGGCCCAGAGCCTGCGGGCCTACAGCTTCGGGCTGCTGGCCTTCATGCTGATCAAGGTGCTGGCACCGGGCTTCTATGCGCGTCAGGACACGAAGACGCCGGTCAGGATCGGCATCATCGCGATGGTCGCCAACATGGCCTTCAACCTCGCGCTGATCGTGCCGTTGGCCCATGCGGGCCTGGCATTGGCCACGGCGCTGTCGGCCTTCCTGAATGCCGGGCTGTTGGCGCGTGGCCTGTATCGCGAGGGTGTGCTGCGCTTCCAGCCGGGCTGGGGGCGCTATTCGCTGACGCTGATTGGCGGTTGCGCCCTGATGGGCGGCGGCCTGCTGTGGCTGTCACCGGACTGGACCACCTGGCTCGGTTGGGGCCTGTGGGAGCGCTGTGCGATGATGGGGGCGCTGGTCGTCGGCGGTGTGCTGGTCTATGCGCTGTGGTTGGGGCTTTGCGGCATACGTCCGCGCCACTTCCGCATGCAGGGCTGAGCCCCGACTCCCGATTCACATCTCGCGTTCCAGCAGTTTTCTCTCTGGTGGGGCAACGGTGGCTGTCAGCGCCGTGCCCCTTCGCTATAATCGACCACTTTCGGCGGCTTGTGTGATGCACGCATGGACTTGATCAGAGGACTCCACAATCTCGCCCGCCTGCGCAAGCAGGATGGCAGTCGCGGCTGCGTGGCCACCATCGGCAATTTCGATGGGGTGCACCTCGGCCACCAGGCGATTCTGGAGCAACTGCGCGAGCGCGCGGCGGCCTATGGGCTGCCGGCCACGGTGGTGGTGTTCGAGCCGCAGCCGCGCGAGTTCTTCGCGGGTGACAAGGCGCCGCCACGCCTGACGCGACTGGCGGAAAAGGTCCGCCTGCTGGGTAGCCACGGCGCCGAGCGCGTGCTGTGCCTGCCCTTCAATGAGGCGCTGCGCTCATTGTCGGCCCGTGAATTCATCGAGCAGGTGCTGATCGATGGCCTCGGCGTGCGCCACCTGGTGGTCGGCGACGACTTCCGCTTCGGCTGTGATCGTGCCGGTGACTTCGCGCTGCTGGAGCGCATCGGCGCCGCCGAGGGCTTCGCGGTGGAGCATACCCGCACCTTCGAGATCGCCGGTGAGCGTGTGTCCAGCACTCGCGTGCGCAAGGTACTGGCCGCGGGTGACATGGCATTGGCCGCCAGATTGCTGGGACGAGCCCATCACTGGCAGGGGCGCGTGGTCGCGGACCGTCAGCTGGGGCGTACCATCGGCGTGCCGACCGCCAATCTGCCGCTGCCGAATGCGCCGCTGGCGGTCTCCGGCGTCTACGCGGTGATGGCGCATCTGGCCGATGGCCGCGCCTGCCCGGCGGTGGCCAATATCGGCTGGCGCCCGACGGTCGGCACGCCGCGCCCGGTCCTTGAGGTTCACCTGCTGGACTTCGCGGAGGACCTCTATGGCCAGTCGATGCGTGTCAGCTTCTGTGCCTTCCTGCGTGGCGAGCAGCGCTTCGATGGCCTGGAAGCTCTCAAGGCCGCCATCTACGCCGATATCGCATTGGCACGCCGCTTCTTCGCGCTGGCCGCAGGTGAGACGCCCGCCAGTGATGAGCAGGCATTGCTCGATTGCATGACCTCGATGGCTGACCTGCCGCTGGCCAGCCGTCCGCTGAGCGCACTGATGAATGCGCCGACGGCACCCTTACACGGCACTGCTGAGGTGTCTGATTCCACAGCTCGGGAAGCTCAGGCTTCCCGCCCCCACGACGGCTGACCCGAAAGGCTATGAGCGACTACAAGCACACTTTGAATCTGCCCGATACCGACTTCCCGATGCGCGGCAATCTCCCCAAGCGTGAGCCGGACCAACTGGCCCGCTGGAACGAGATTGACCTCTACGCGCGTCTGCGTGAAGCAGGCAAGGGCCGTCCGAGCTTCGTGCTCCACGACGGCCCTCCCTATGCCAACGGCAATATTCACATCGGTCACGCCGTCAACAAGATTCTCAAGGACATCATCGTCAAGTCCAAGACGATGGCGGGCTTCGATGCGCCTTACGTGCCGGGCTGGGACTGTCATGGTCTGCCCATCGAGCACAAGGTCGAGACCACCCACGGCAAGCATCTCGAGTCCGAGAAAGCCCGCCACCTGTGCCGCGAATACGCGGGCGTGCAGGTGGAAGGTCAGAAGCACGAGTTCATCCGTCTCGGCATCGTCGGTGACTGGGGCAACCCGTATCGCTCCATGGACTTCGCCAACGAAGCCGGTGAGATCCGTGCGCTGGCCGAGATGGTCAAGGGCGGTTATGTCTTCAAGGGCCTGAAGCCGGTCAACTGGTGCTTCGACTGTGGCTCTGCGCTTGCGGAAGCGGAAGTCGAATACGCCGACAAGACCTCTGACGCCATCGATGTCGCCTTCGCGGCAGACGACAGCGCGGCGCTGGCCAAGGCCTTCGGCCTCGAGTCACTGAGCAAGCCGGCGGCGATCGTGATCTGGACCACCACCCCGTGGACCATTCCGGCCAACCAGGCGCTCAACGTTCACCCGGACTTCGTCTACTCGCTGGTCGATACCGGCGAGCGCCTGCTGGTGCTCGCCGAGGAGCTGGTCGAGGACAGCCTGGCGCGCTTCGGGCTGAGTGGCGAGACACTGGCGACCGTCAATGGCGCGGCACTGGAGAATCTCAACTTCCGTCACCCGATCTACGATCGTCTGTCGCCGGTCTATCTGGCCGACTACGTCGAGACCGGTGCCGGTACCGGTATCGTCCACTCCGCGCCGGCCTACGGCGAGGATGACTTCCACACCTGCCGTCGTTACGGCATGAGCTTCGACGAGATCGAGAGCCCGGTGCAGGGCAACGGTGTCTACGTGCCGGACCTGCCGGAATTCGGTGGTCAGTTCATCTGGAAGGCCAATCCGAACATCGTCGCGCGTCTGGAAGAACTCGGCGCGCTGATGGCGCACGAGAAGATCACCCATAGCTACATGCACTGCTGGCGCCACAAGACGCCGGTCATCTATCGCGCCACGGCCCAGTGGTTCGTCGGCATGGACATCGCCGGCACCGATGGCGTGACCCTGCGTGACAAGGCGCTGTCCGCCATCGAGGACACCACCTTCATTCCTGCCTGGGGCCAGGCGCGCCTGAAGAGCATGATCGCCAACCGCCCTGACTGGTGCATCTCGCGTCAGCGCAACTGGGGCGTGCCGATTCCGCTGTTCCTGCATCGCGCCACTGGCGAACTGCACCCTGACAGCGTCGCGCTGATGGAAGCGGTCGCGGATCGCGTCGCCGAGCACGGCATCGATGCCTGGTGGTCACTCGACAGCCAGGAGCTGCTGGGCGAAGAGGCCGAGAACTACGAGAAGGTCACCGACACGCTGGACGTGTGGTTCGATTCCGGCACGACCCACTGGCATGTGCTGCGTGGGTCGCACCCGCATGGTCACGAGGAAGGTCCGCGTGCCGACCTGTATCTGGAAGGCTCCGACCAGCACCGTGGCTGGTTCCACTCGTCACTGCTGACCGGCTGTGCCATCGACGGCCACGCGCCCTACAAGGCACTGCTGACTCACGGTTTCACCGTCGATGCGCAGGGCCGCAAGATGTCCAAGTCAGTGGGCAACGTGGTCGCGCCGCAGCAGGTGATGGACAAGCTGGGCGCCGACATCCTGCGTCTGTGGGTGTCCTCCAATGACTATTCCGGTGAGATGGCCGTCTCGGACGAGATCCTCAAGCGGACTGCCGATGCCTATCGCCGCATTCGCAACACCTCGCGCTTCCTGCTGTCCAACCTGAACGGTTTCGAGCCCGAGCGTGATGCGCTGGCCTTCGACGACATGCTGGCGCTGGACCAGTGGGTGGTCGATCGTGCCGCCCAGCTGCAGGCACGTGTCGAGCTGGCCTACGAGGAATACCGCTTCCTCGACATCTACCAGCAGGTGCTGACCTTCTGCTCACGTGAGCTGGGCGGCTTCTATCTGGATGTCATCAAGGACCGCCAGTACACCACGCAGCCGAACTCGCGTGCGCGTCGCAGCTGTCAGACGGCGCTGTATCACGTGATCGAGGCGCTGGCACGCTGGATGGCGCCGATCCTCTCCTTCACCGGAGAAGAGATCTACGCCAACATCCCGGGCCCGCGCAAGGACACCATCTTCCTGGAGACGGCCTACACCGGCCTGACCACGCTGGCGGATGATGCCCCCATGGGGCGTGAGTTCTGGGAGCAGGTGCTGCACGTCAAGCAGGCGGTCAACAAGACGCTGGAAGGCGCGCGCAACGCCGGTCTGGTCAAGAATGGCCTGGCGGCGGAAGTCACCCTCTACGTCAATGATGAGCTCAGCACTCTGCTGGCAAGTCTCGGCGACGAACTGCGCTTCGTGATGCTGACCAGCGGCGTGACCCTGGCGCCTCTCGATGCTGCGGGTGACGCAGAAGAGACCGAAGTGTCCGGCCTCAAGGTGGCGGTCAAGGTCAGCGAGAATGCCAAGTGCGAACGTTGCTGGCACCACCGTCCGGAAGTCGGCACCCTGCCGGAACATCCGACCCTGTGTGGCCGCTGCGTGACCAACCTGCCGGATGGCGAAGGCGAGACGCGTTACTTCGCGTGATCGCTGACGCGACCGCGGCATCGTTCAGCCTCCGCTGAGCGCTGATATCGAACGCCGGGCTCTGGCCCGGCGTTCGTGTCTTGCCGCCGACGGATTCATTTCATGCAGGGATGCCCATGGCATCCTCGACAGGAAGGTAACATGACGTCTTCTTCACAACCGCCTGCCAGTGAGGCCGGCTCGGCCGCCAGTGAGCCGATGCGTTCGCCGTTGCGCTGGCTGTGGCTGTCAGTGGTGATCGTGGTGCTGGATCTGACCACCAAGTGGTTGGCCAGCAGTTCTTTGATCTACGGTCAGGCCAACGAGGTGCTGCCGGTCTTCAATCTGACGCTGCTGCACAATACCGGCGCGGCCTTCAGTTTCCTGGCCGGTCATGACGGCTGGCAGCGCTGGCTGTTCGCCGGCATCGCCGTGGTGGCGGCCATCGGTCTGAGCATCTGGCTTGCGCGCCTCAAGCGTCACGAGACCTTCACGGCGCTGGGCATCGCGCTGGTACTGGGTGGCGCACTGGGCAATCTTTATGATCGTGTCGTGCATGGTTACGTGGTGGACTTCCTGTCCTTCCACTGGGGCAATGCCTTCTTCCCGGCCTTCAATGTGGCGGACGTCGCCATCAGCCTGGGAGCCGTGGCACTGATCATCGAATCCTTCCGTGGCCGCTCCGAGTGAGTGGCGCAAACGAGGTCAGCATGAGCGAATATCGTATCGCCGAAAACATGGAGGTCAGCCTCCATTTCCGTCTGCGTCTGGAAGACGGTACCGAAGTGGATTCCACCTTCGACAAGACGCCGGCCACCTTCCAGGTAGGCGATGGCAATCTGCCGCCGGGCTTCGAGCGGCCGATCATGGGCATGGCGGCAGGTGAGACCGGCAGCTTCACGGTCACGCCGGAGCATGCCTTCGGTCAGCACAATCCGCAGAATGTCCAGACCGTGGCGCGCAAGAGCTTCGATGACGAGATCGAGGTCGGCATGGTGATGTCCTTCGCCGAGCCGTCAGGCTCGGAGCTGCCGGGCATCATTCGCGAGATCGATGAGCGTGACGTCAAGGTCGACTTCAACCACCCGCTGGCCGGGCGTACCCTGACCTTCGAGGTCGAGGTGCTGTCCGTCTCCCCCGCGACCACGCACTGAGTCTTCTTTTCCAGGGGCGCCTCACACGTGTGCCCCTTGCCATCAAGCGGAGCCTGTCATGCAGATCAAGCTGGCCAACCCGCGCGGTTTCTGCGCCGGAGTGGATCGCGCCATCGATATCGTCAACGGGGCGCTCGACGTGTTCGGGCCGCCGATCTACGTGCGTCACGAGGTGGTGCACAATCGCTTCGTGGTCGACTCCCTCAAGGAGCGCGGCGCCATCTTCGTCGAGGAACTGCACGAAGTGCCGGATGACGTCATCGTCATCTTCTCGGCCCACGGTGTCTCGCGTGCGGTGCAGGAAGAGGCCGAGCGTCGCAACCTCAAGGTCTTCGATGCCACCTGTCCGCTGGTGACCAAGGTGCACATGGAAGTGCTGCGCTATGCGCGCAAGGGCCAGGATTGCGTGCTGATCGGCCATGAGGGTCACCCGGAAGTCGAGGGCACCATGGGTCGCTATGACACCTCCAAGGGTGGCACCATCCACCTGGTGGAGGACGAGTCCGATGTGGCGCGCCTGGAGGTCAAGGACCCGGATCAGCTGGCCTTCGTCACCCAGACTACGCTGTCCATGGATGACACGGCGCGTGTGATCGATGCGCTGCGCGAACGCTTCCCGGCGATTCAGGGGCCGCGCAAGGACGATATCTGCTACGCGACCCAGAATCGTCAGGACGCCGTACGCATGCTGGCGGAAGCCTGCGATGTGGTGCTGGTGGTCGGCAGCCCCAACAGCTCCAACTCCAATCGCCTGCGCGAACTGGCCGAGCGCATGCAGACCCCGGCCTGGTTGATCGATGATGCCGAGCAGATCGAGGCCGCCTGGCTCGAGGGTATCGGCAGTATCGGGATCACGGCAGGCGCAAGTGCGCCCGAAGTGCTGGTGCAGGGCGTGATCGATCGCCTGATGGCACTGGGGGCTTCGGCGCCCGAGGAACTGGAAGGTCAGGAGGAGAATATCGTCTTCTCCATGCCCAAGGAGCTCAAGGAGCGCTTGATCGCCTCGGATCAGATTCGCGAGCTGTAACGCTCTGTAAGTCATTGGTCATCTGAAAGCCGCGACTCTGTCGCGGCTTTTTTCATGTCTGATCCGCAATATCTGGCTCTTTGTGAGTTATTGCGCATGTTCTCAATGCCCTGATCATTCCGGTGAGCGTTGATCTGGCCTGAGGATATATGAAAAAAAATGTAATGCTCAGTTACGAAAATGATACATAATGGAGGGTAAGCCACCTCTGGAGATATCGGCATGCCATGCCATCCCCTAGCCAAAAGCGTCATCGGTGCTCGTGCACGACGCGGGGCAGCGGGAGCGTGCGGGCCCAGAGGAGCACGAGGCTTCACGCTCATCGAAGTCATGATGGTGGTCGCGATCATCGGGATTCTGGCGGCGGTAGCAGTGCCATCCTATCTCGGGTACGTGGAGCGCAGCTGGCGTTCTCATGCTCAGCAGGCGCTGGGCCAGCAGGCCAGGCAGTTGCATGGCTTCTATGGCCACGATTTCTCCGAGGCGCCGGTGCTGGAGGGTGAGTTGCCAGCCGATGGCGTCAGCAGTATCGAGGATGCCGGCGGCAATCTGCGCTACCTGATCTCCTATCGCAGCCTCACGCCGAGCACCTTCGTGTTGCAGGCCACTCCGCAGGGGGCACAGCTCAACGATGACTGCGGCATTCTGTGGATGGATGAGGTCATGAATACCGGCGCGGAAGGAGGGGGGCGGTGTTGGTGAAGTCTGCGAGACCATCCTCTCGACATCGGGTCGGGAGAGAACTGCCTTTCGCGTTGCATGAGAGGCCACGAGAGGCCGGGGAGCCTGACATCATGCGTCATTCACGCGGTTTCACGCTGATCGAGCTGGTGGTGACGGTGGCGATCATCGCCATCATCGCTGCCTGGGCGGTGCCTGCCTGGCAAGGGATGGTACAGCGCTCTCAGGTGGAGTCCGACGTGCGCGCCCTGACGCATGCCCTGGCGATGGCACGCAGTGCCGCGACCAGTCGCGGCACCATGGTCAGCGTCTGTCCCTATGCTCCGAGCGTTGCCACGCCGAATCCCACTGTCTGTGATGCGGACTGGTCGAATGGCTGGGTGGTGTATGAAGGCAGTGGGGCCAATTTCACGGCAGGGGATCGCATGTGGGTTCATCAGGGCAGCAACTCGGTGGCGCAATCCGGCGGTGCCAGTCGTATCACCTTCAATGATCGCGGCACACTCAACAGCGGCAACAGCACGCTGGTGTTCTGCGCAGCATCGGATTCCACTTCCGTGGTGGTGGCGCCTTCAGGGCGCGTGAGACTCGAGACGGGAGGTGATTGCTCATGACAAGGCGTAACCCTCCGAAGATCGCGACGGCGTATTGTCAGCGTGGCGTCGGTCTGATCGAGGCGCTGGTGGCCGTGCTGCTGCTTGGTGTCTCCTTGCTGGGGTTGGGGCTGCTGCAGGTGCAGACGTTGCAGCACCAGCGCGTCAGTTACAGCAATACGGTGGCACAGCTGCTGTCATTGGACATGGCCGAGCGCATTCGGGCCAATCTCGAAGCCATTGCGCAATACGATGGTGCCGATACGCAGGACCCACCGGACAATGGATGCTCGTCAGACTGCACGCCCGCTCAGTTGGCCAATCAGGATGTGATCGACTGGCGAACGGCCATTCAGGGTTCCACTCTGACCAGCGGTGTCGGCAACGTGACGGTAGACGAGCGCCTGGTCGGCGGTGCCGGTATCGGGGTGCATGACGTCAGTGTCCAGGTGCAATGGAGCGATACGCTCAATGGTGGAATGGATATCCAGGCATATCGCTTCGAGGTGGAGCCATGAATCCGCGTGTCTCTATCGCTGGCAAGAAGTTCTCTCGCTCTCCAGCCTCTCGCGCGCATCAGGCGGGGGTTGGCCTGGTCGAACTGATGATCAGTCTGGTGCTGGGGCTTCTCATCACGGCGATGGCGGTGCAGATGTTCTCGACGTCACGCAGTACCGTGAGTACCCAGGAAGCCCTGTCCTATCTTCAGGAGTCGGCGCGTTATGCCTCGTTCCGGCTTCAGCCCCTCATGCGCAATGTGGGCTACGCGGGGTGTGCCAACAGTCGTGATATCACCAATGCCAGTTCAGTGGATGACTCCCACGATCTCACGGCGCCCTTCGGTGGGCAGCAGCGTACCCAGCGTAGCCTCAGCTATTTCAATCTGACGTTCGTCGCCGCCAGCAAGGATGGCGATGAGACCACGCTCATCAGCAGCATGACCTCACTGGGCGGACCACTGAGCGTGCGCAATGGCAGTGAAGCGGCCTTCGTGACCGACGAGTTCGCGCTGGTCAGTGATTGCAACAGCACCGATGTCTTCAAGGTGTCGGGGACGACCCAGGGCAGTATCGAGACCAACGATACCCTGTCGCGTTCCTATGGCAGTTCACAGTCATCGAACGCCTATCTGTATCCGGTGCAGGCCTGGGAGCTCCGGCTGGATGATCAGGCCAATGACAGCTCGGTGCGTGCGCTGTATCTCGATCGCATCGATGCCACCTTTGCGCGCGAAGAGCTGGCCTCTGGCGTCGAGGGCTTCGATGTCAGCTTCAGTCTGGACACCACCGGCAACGGCAGTGTCGATCGGGTCAAGGTGCCTGCCGCCACGGTTCGCAGCGAAGACCGTTGGGATGAGGTGCGTCGCATCGAGATCGCCCTGACACTCGAGAGCCTGCCAGGCGTGGTGCCGGGCGGAGATAACGATGGCCGTCTGACACGCACCTTCAATCTCACGTTCACGCCGCGCAATCTGCAACTGAGGGGCAGCTGATGCATACATCGCCGTCAACATCCGGGCCCTGTGCGGCAACGAGGGGGCCCGCGCATCAGCAAGGCATCGCGCTGCTGATCGTGCTGGTCATGCTGGTGGTGATCGGTCTGCTGGCCGTCACCGGCGTGGAGGACAGTCAGTTGCAGACTCGGATGGCCGTCAACAGCCGCAACTTCGAGCAGTCCTATTACAACGCCGAGACCAGCCTCAGCATCGGTGAGCGGGCGTTGCAGGAGGGTCTGGAGAATGGCGCCTGGGAACTGGGCGATTTCGATGACTCGGCTGGGCTGATGCTGGCACTCCCTGAGGATGCGCCGCCGATCAACCCGCTCTCTGAAGCGGATTGGCAGGCCAATGGCATCGATACGCTGGATGATGATAACGGCGCGGTGATCGGGGCGTACGTGATCGAGTATCTGGGCAAGGTCGGTCAGCCCCCACTGAATACCAGCAACGAATTGAATGCGGTCGGTACGCGCCTGGATGCCTTCCGCGTCAGTGCAATGGGCCTGGGAGGCGGCAATGGTGCCTCCTGGACAGTGGTGCAAAGCGAGTTGGAACTGGGCCCTTACTTCTGAGAGGAGCATGAACATGCGTTATCTGCTGAGTGGTGCCCTATGCCTTTTCGCTCTGCCTTGCCTGGCGGCTCCCGGGGAAATCGCTCGTGCGCCAGTGACGGAAGCCACCGGTGTTCAGCCCAATATCCTGTTCATCCTTGATGATTCGGGCAGCATGGCCTGGGAGGATACGCTCAATCAGGGCGTCGAATACTGGGGCTATCAGCCCGCCTCGTCGGTGCTTGGAGACTCCGGAGTCTACTCGATCAGCAACTTTGGGACTGTCAGTCATCAATCCCAGACCAGCGTTGCCCGCGCCATTGGCTCGTGCAATGGCTTCAATGTCCTGGCCTACAATCCGGCGCTCACCTATGCCCCTTGGGCGGGCAAGGATCGCTTTGGAGCGGATTACCTCGACGCGACGCTCCTGACGGCGCGCGCGGATCCCTATGAGCCGACGACAACCGTCAATCTTACCGGGGTCTATTACATGCCCTGGACGGACAATGACGGTGACGGCGAGTATGACTTCGAGGAGTGCGGGCTCTATCGAAGTGGCAATGGTCTTTATGTGGATACCACGCGTCAGACCTACATCAACCAGCAGTCCGCCGCGCAGAAGACCAACTTCGCCAACTGGTTCACCTATTACCGCGACCGCATGTCCGTTGCCAAGTCGGCCATGGCAGGCGTCATCGATACCAACGAGTCTCGGGTAGGCCTGCGTACCATCCAGGGGCGCAACAACCGCAACGTCGCGGACATGACCGATGCCGATGAACGTGACGACCTGATGGAAGAGCTGTTCACCGCTTATCCCTCCGGCGGGACTCCACTGCGCACGGCCTTGAAGAATGCCGGCGAATACTTCGCCAGTACCGGGAACAATGCGCCCATCCTGAGTGCGGATGAAGGCGGCATGTGTCAGCAGAATTACGCGATCATGATGACTGATGGCTATTGGAATGGCTCAAGTCCCAGTGTCGGCAATGTCGATGGTGGCAGCGGTGATTACATCAGTGCCAGTCACCGTGACAGTTACTCCAATACCTTGGGTGACGTGGCGATGTATTACTATCGCACCGACCTGCGCACTGATCTGATCAATAGCGTTCCCACCGTGCCGGATGTGGATGAAAATCCGTCCCAGCACATGGTCACCTACACTGTCGGCTTCGGGGTGGATGGTTCCCTGACCGAGAATCCATCCGGTATCGATACCTCCTTCACCTGGCCTCAGCCGGTGTCCAATACCAATACCACCATTGATGATCTTCGCCATGCCGCCTGGAATGGACGCGGCGAGTATCTGAGTGCTGCCAACCCCCAGGCCCTGATCGATGCATTGAACAATATCGCCCAGTCAATCGCGGGGCGTGCTGCCAGCACCGGCAGTCTGGATATCAGCAGTGGTAGCCAGACCAGTGATGCCTATGTCATCCAGACGACCTATGACCCGGCCAACTGGGCGGGGGATGTGGTCGCACGCAAGATCGGCAGCGATGGCACCTTGAGCAGCACATCCGAGTGGTCCGTCGCGGAGTGGTTGCGTGACGATGCCGGTCGCAGCAGCAGTCGCAAGGTGATCACCTATAATCCGGGGATTTCGGACGTCGACGAGAAGGCCTTCTTCTTTGATATCGAGGAGGCCGGCTCATTGGAGGCGGAACAGATTCTCGACCTCGTCGGTTTCCTGGACGAGACGCTGTTGACCGATGCCGTGCTGATCTCCGTGCGTGAAGCTGCAAACGGGGTCTCCGGGACTCTCGGCAACGGTCTGGGGCTCGGCCTGGGGAATGGCAATGGTCTGGCCAATGCCCTGGGGTTGACCGGCGGGCAGAGCGGCGTGCTGGAGCTGGTCGGTGATACCGTGACGCAGCTGACGGGGCAGATTCTGGATACGAGCGGGACCTTCCTCACGCTCAATGGGACACCGCTTGCCGTGAGAACGTCGGAGCTCGAGAATCTGATCGGCTATCTCAAGGGCGATGATACCTATGAAGGTACCTTGTTCCGTGATCGTGACGACAACTATCTCGGTGATATCGTCCACGCCTCGCCGGCCATCGTCGGCCCGCCTTCCGCCAGCTACCGCAATGACATGGAAGTGTCTTCGTACCGCTCCTTCAAGACCTTGCATGAAGATCGCCAGTCGATGATCTACATCGGTGCCAACGATGGCATGTTGCATGCCATCGACATGGAAAGCGGGGAAGAGAAATTCGCCTACATGCCATATGCCGCTTTCAGCATCGAGGGTGGGCGTGGCATTCGTCAGCTCGCCGACCAGAATTATGTTCACCAGTATTACGTCGATGCCACGCCTGTCGCGCGCGATGTCCACGTACAACTGGGAGAGGAAGACGCTCCCAGCTGGCATTCGGTCCTGGTGGGGGGGCTTGGCGCGGGTGGCAAGGCGGTCTACATGCTGGATATCACGGATCCCGAAGCCTTCGACACGCTGGGGGAGTCCAATGGCACCTCGCCGGCGGATATCGTGCAGTGGGAATTCACCCACGAGGATCTCGGTTACACCTTCAGCGACATTCAGGTTGCTCGACTTGATGATGGCAAGTGGTACGCCATCTTCGGCAATGGCTACAACGCGGATAGTGACGGGCGTGCCAAACTGTTCATCGTGGATCTGGAGGACCCGGAAAACTTCGCGCTGCTGGATTCACAGCAGGGCAGCAATGCCGGGGGGTCCTGCACGTCAGCCAACAGCGACTGCAATGGCATGTCGAGCCCGGAGCTGGCGGACATCGATGCCGATGGCATTACCGATTGGGTCTACGCGGGTGATCTTCACGGCAATGTCTGGGTGTTCGACATGCGTGATTTCTCGTTGGATGACGTGGGGAGCGGCGAGACGTCGCGCCTCTTCCAGTCATGTGCGGTGGCTCTGAACAGCACGACATCGACCTGTCCGACGGCTTCGCGCCAGCCCATCACCTCGCGAGTGGCCGTGGCACGCAGCGGTGTCTTCAACAGTACCGTCGATACGCCGTACCTGAATGTCTATTGGGGGACGGGGCAACTGTTGACACTGCAGGATGCCATCGACACCTCGACGCAGTCTTTCTATAGCGTATTGCACACGGGCGACACGACGCGTCGTTATCACGGACAGCTGGAAAAGCAGAGCTTCACGAACATCACCGGGGTCAGTGATGCACGTACCGTCACCGGTGTGGGTGTCGATTATGCCAATCAGAACAACAATGGCATCCAGTACGGGTGGTATGTGGAGCTTTCCGATTCCGGGGAGCGTCTGGTGACGATTCCGGCAGTACGTGGCGATCTGATCGTCTTCAATACCACGATCCCGGGCAGCAATGGCCCCTGTACCGGTGGTGCCAGCGGCTGGTTGAATGCCCTCAGCCTGCGCAATGGCCTGCAACCGGTCCGCAGCAACAACAGTGTCCAGCAGGTCTTTGACTACAATGGCGACGGCAAGGTGGATGCCAGCGACAACGTCAACAATCAGGTCGTGCTGTCGATAAAGACGGACGGGGAGCCCACCTCGCCCAAGTTCCTGGGAGATACCCAGTACGTCGGACAGGGCGGTACCAATCAGGTGGTCGAGATGGCCATGGACTTCGGGATCGATGGACTGGAAGGCCGTAGTGCCTGGTACCAGCTGCGCTAGGAGAGGGAACATGCAGACATCACGACACAAGTGGCAGCGGAGCGGCGGCGCATGGATACTGGCAGCCTGTGCACTCCTCACGGGGTGGGGCGGGACGGCCATGGCGGCAGATACCTTGATTCAGCTGGACATGGAGCAGACCGTCACAGGCGTGATTGACCAGGTGGAGGGGGACCAGCTGCAGCTCAACGACATGGGGTTCGTGATCCTGCCCTCCACGCGCGTCCTCAATCGCAATGGGCGAGAACTTCAGGCATTCCACCTCAATCCGGGGCAGGAGGTCGAGGTACGCTTCGATCCGCGCGGCGAGCCAAGACCGGTGATCGATATCACGCTGCTTCGCAGGGGGCGTTGATGATCAGACGAACTGGCGGTTCTCGATCACAAGGTGGTTTCGGCTTGATGGAGCTGATGATTGCCGTGGCCATCATCGGAATCCTGGCCGCTATCGCCTATCCCAGCTATCAGGATCAGGTGGAGCGCTCACGCCGCACGGATGCCATCACGTCCCTGCTGGCGCTTGCCCAGACCCAGGAGCGCATCATGGCCACCTGCGGAGAATATGCGACCGCCAGTGTGACTACCACCACGGACTGTGATGATGCTCTGGGGCTCGGCGGAGACGGGATCGGGCTTGGACAGGCTGATACGGCCAGCGAGGAGGGCTTCTATACACTGGCCGTCGCGGGGGACGCCGACAGCTATACGCTGACGGCCACTGCCACGGGCAGTCAGGCCAATGATGAGGACTGTGCCACTTTCACGTTGACGGAGCTGGGTATCAAGGGAGCTGCGGTATTGGCAGATTCAGAAGGCACCGACAGTAGCAATTGCTGGTAACGCAGCACACCCTGCCACCCGTTTGCAGCAGACACGAGCCCCGATTCTTTTGGATCGGGGCTTTTCGTTGTCCAGAAACTCGCGCCACCAAAGATGAAACAATGATGAATATGAGTAATTTGTGGGATGTCAGGTAATTCTATGTAACATAATAATTCCATTATGTGGCTGGTTGACGTTACATTGCCCCATTTCACATCGCGAAGGGCACCTTCGCCTGCGTGTTTCTCAGGGATATGACGATGTCAGTTTTTCATGCGCTTCGACGCACACGTCAGCAGGAGGGGCAGCAAGGATTCACGTTGATCGAGCTGATGATCACGTTGGCAGTGCTGGTCATCACGATCACGATCGCCGTCCCCGCCTGGCAGGGAGTGGTCGCGCGCAATGCCGTGACCAGTACCGCCGAGACACTCATTGCCTCGGTCAACTACGCGCGCAGCGAGGCGGTGGCCAGTGGTGGCAGCATCACGCTCTGTCCGCTGAATGCCGCGGGTGATGCCTGCATGAATTCGACCCGCTGGAGCAATGGCTGGGCGGTCGTGCAGGGCACTCAGGCGGATGCTCGGGTATCGCTGGGCGATGATCTGTTGCGTCTGTTCGATGCCGCCATCACCGTGCAGGCAGATGTCGCCGGCGTGACCTTTGATGACCAGGGCGCGACACCGGACTCCACCTGGCTGTTGATCTGTGACCAGTCGGGTGGTCAGGGCCATCGCCAGCTTGAATTGACCCCCATTGGACGAGTACTGACGGAGACATATGGCAGCGATGACCAGAGTTGCTGAGGTGGGCTCGCATCCCGCGAGAGAGGGGCAACAAGGTACCAGTCTGCTGGAGGCTCTGATCGCCCTGTTGCTGATGGGGCTGACGTTGCTGGGTTTCGGACTCATGCAAATGGAGAGCCTGCAGGCCAACAACGAGAGTTATGCGCGTACCGAAGCTCGCATCCTGTTGATCAGCATGGCGGAGCGTATCCAGGCCAACCCTGACGGCGTGGATGACTACGCTGGTCTCGACACCGAGAGCGCGGGCAATCCCGGCAATTGTCCCTGCAGTGTTGCTGAGCTGGCGGCACGCGATGTAGCGGTGTGGGCGTACAGGCTAGAGGACAGTGGACTGAACGCGCCGGTCGGGGCCATCGCCAGCAGCGGGAGTGATCTTCTGACACTGACTCTCGGTTGGAGCGGTGCCGCGCCGCTGGGTCAGAACGCAGACAGCATGGACGCCGATGCTCAGGCGTTGAGCGAGACCCTACAGATACGAGTGGTGCCCTGATGTCATTGAAAGTCTCTCTTTCGCGGCGAGCCTGCGCGTCGCGCTCGCCCAGGGCGCCTCGCTCGATGCCTTCACGGCGTGCCCAGCAGGGCGTCGGCTTGGTCGAATTGATGTTGGCGCTGGTGCTGGGGTTGTTCATTTCCGCCATGGCGCTGGAGTACTTTCTCGCCTCGCGCTCAACCCTCAACACGACGTCTGCCGTGTCCTACCTGCAGGAGTCTGCGCGCCATGTCACGCGTCGCTTGCAGCCATTGGTGCGCAATGCCGGTTTTTCCGGCTGTGCGTCGGTGAGCAGTGTCAGTGATGGCACCGGCAGCCACGCGCTGTCCGATGCTCCCTTGACGGCCGAGTCCGACACGGTGGCGGGGGTCACCTACGACCGCCTGGCCCTGCAGGTACCCGCACTGGGAGCGCAGCGTGGCTGGCAGCTCGGGTCGAGTGTCGCTCAGGGGGATACGTCGTTGGTACTTGAAGATTACGCCGCCGATACGCTGGAGGCGGATAGCGTCGTGCTGATCAGTGACTGCGAGAGTGGTGATATCGCTCGCCTGGCGGGCGATGGCAGCAATTCACTGGATCTGTCGAGTGCTGTGGAACATGGCTACGGCGGTGCCCAGCAGACCCAGGCATATGTCTACCCGTTGCAGCGTTGGTATCTGCTGCTGTCGCAGACCGATGACGATTCTCCCGTCCGTCTGTGCCTGAACGGAGAAGATGTCGATGGTGACCCGACCGCAGGCTGTGATGAAGAAGTGGCGCGATACGTCGAAGCGCTGGATCTGTCCTTCGATACGGCCTCGGGCAGTGGCAGTGCGAGTCGTTTCGCAGTAGAGCGCAGCGCGGCGGAAGTGGAAGCCGCAAATGACTGGGGTAGCGTCAGACGTATCCACATCAGCCTGACCCTCAAGACGCCACCGACGATCAACGTCGAGGGTGAGGATGATGGTGAATTGGAACGTACCTTCGACATTACCCTGAGCCCGAGGAATATCGGTCTATGAATCAGATGAACGCCCCCCGGCATCCTCGTCAGCAGGGGATGGCATTGCTGGTCGTGTTGATCATGCTGATCGTGGTCGGCGTGATGGCAGTGACGGGCAATGAGGATACCCAGTTGCAGACCCGCATGCTGATGAATACCCAGTTCTACGACAACGCCTATGCCGAGGCCGAGAGCCTTCAGCAGCAGGCCGAAAGTCGTCTGCTCGAGGGCGAGCTGACGCTGGATGACTTCGGCGAGGATGGTTTCTATGACCTGACGGCGGGAGAAAGTCTGGACTTCGATCCTCTGCAGGCAGACGCCTGGGATGGCGAGGGCATCCTGAGTGGCAATGCGGCTGCCAATGGTAACTATGTCATTGAATATCTTGGGGAAACGACAGAAGGCGTTCTGAATGACGACAACCTGAGCAGCAGCCAGTTGTTGAATGCCTTCCGCATCACGGCCGCCGGTTGGAGTCTTGAGAGCGCGGGAGACCTTGAGAGCAGAAAGCGTGCACTGGCAGTGGTGCAAAGCGAAATCATGATGGCCGATTGAAGGGAATCTATCGATGAAATCGAAGCATTCACCCCGCCCCAGCGGCTTGCGTCGTATTCGCCTGCCGGTCTTGCTCTCAAGCGGACTGCTGGTGGTCACCTTGCCCGTACTGGCAGACAGCGACACGCTACTTCAGTTGCCCACTACCCAGAGCGTCGGCGTCACCCCCAATGTCCTGCTGGTATTGGATGATTCGGGCTCGATGTCATTCGAGGATACCTTCGAGGGTGGTGAATACGAACAGGGTTATAATCTGATTTATACTTGGTACTATAAGTCCTATTACTGCCAAGTTTCCGGGTGCTCGATTGTGTTCAGACCTCGCACCAATTTATCCAACAAGTTTTTTTGTTCATCACAGAATACTCAGGCATATGACCCAGATCAAACCTATCTACCTTGGAAAAAAGGTGATGGTGATGAACGCTATGATAATATGGATCCTACTGCGGCATGGATAGACTTTAGTGCGGGGGATAGCAAAAACAATAAAGTCGATCTTACGGACTCTAGTCTGAATTATCGTTATTACACTGGAAGCGACTGTAGTATCAAGAGGTCTGTCTCTGACTTGACGTCTGCGCAGAAGGTTAATTATGCCAACTGGTTTACTTACTACAGGAGTCGTTTGAGTGTTGGTAAGGCTGCTGGTTTGGAGCTACTTTCAGGCATTGAGTATCGCACAGGTTTCATTACGATAAATCCTGGTGCTAGTACTTCGAGAAAAGTTGAAGTTGATAATATTTTTGACTCGATTATCCAATACGTAACCAATGTTTTGGGGGCAGTGGTTGAGCTGGTGACGAATAGCGATAGCGGCAACAAACATCTTGAAGAGATCAGAGATGCTATTGTCGAGTCGGAAATAATTCCAAGTACGGTCAATGGTTATAATACTTATCGTGGTACGCCTCTCCGTGAGGCACTGTATCGTGCTGGAGAATATTATAGCGATAATTATCCATCTCTAGGAGCTACGCCGATACTCTCAGAAGATGAAGGCGGCATGTGTCAGCAGAATTTCACTGTTCTCATAACCGATGGTTTCTGGAATTCCGAGGACTCCTCAGACTCCAATGCGATTGAAAGAGATATTCGTGATGCCAACGGTGATGGTCGCACTTGGCAACAAAGTAATGGCCGATCTGGTGGCGATGCCACCTTGGCGGATGTCGCTTATTATTATGCACATAATGATCTCCTGCCGAAGCTTGGAAGCGGGACCTATGAAAAGCAGGTGATGACGACCTATACGGTGGCGTTCGGGGTCGAGTCGACTAGTAACGACTGGGATGACAAGGATCGCGTTACGGAGAGCAGCTCCAGTACCATCGATGACCTGGAACAGGCCGCCATCGATGGCGGCGGCTCCTACTTCAATGCCTCCAGCCCGACGGATCTTGTCTCGGCGCTGGCGGCGATCGCCTCCGAGATCGTTGCGGTAGGCAACAGTGTCAGCGGCCTTTCTACCAATCTGACGACGGCCAGTGTCGAGACGGACAGTCGACTGGTCGAGAGCCGCTATTCCGCCTCGACCTGGACGGGAGATGTAGTGGCCTCCTCGGTACAGGAGGGCAAGGATGTCGAGGATGACGACCAGCTCTGGAGTGCTGCCACCCAGCTGAGTGAGGCATTGGCAGAGAAGGATGGCCTCGAGTCACGTACGGTCTTCACCATGTCCGGGGGGAACGGCGTCGAGTTCACGACCGACAACGCGGGCCGGCTGAGCTCGAGCCAGCGCAACGATCTCGCGCGCATGGAAGTCGGTGGCAACTCTACCGATGACCATGTGAAGGCAGCGATCGAGTGGTTGCGGGGCAGTGATGAATATGAGGGCGATGGTCTGCGCAATCGCACTGGCGTGCAGCTGGGCGACATCATCGGCTCATCGCCAGTCGTCGTGACACGTGAGGACTCGACGACACAGGGCAGTGTCTTCGTCGGGGCCAACGACGGCATGCTGCACGCCTTCGACCTCAATACCGGTAGCGAGCAGTTCGCCTACATTCCGGAGCTGCTCTATAGCGAAGAGGACGACGCAGGGCTGGGCTATCTGACCGACCCGGGCTATCAGCATCGCTATTATGTCGATGGTGAAGTGCGTATCGCCAGTCTGGATGGCGAGGAGTGGCTGGTATCCGGTCTGGCGGGCGGTGGACGCGGCCTGTTCGTGCTAAATGTCACCAAGGCCGTGGCGGGTGAAGACTTCGATGAAGATGATGTAGTGCGCTGGGAATTCGGCTCAAGCGACGATGATGACATGGGGCATGTCTTCGGCAGTGCGCATATCGTATCACTGAACAATGGTGACAGTGCGGTGCTGGTCGGCAATGGCCTGGAAACCGCCGATGAGAACGCCGCGCCGACGTTGTTCGCGCTGGAGCTCGATGGAGTCAATGCCGGTGGCGTGATCGCCAAGTTGTCCCCCAGTGGGGTGACCGGCGGCCTGGCCAATCTGCAGGTTGCTGATATCGACAGCAATGGCACCGTCGATTTTGCCTATGGAGGGGATCTTCAGGGGCGGTTGTGGAAGTTCGATCTCAGTGATGATGACAGCAGCAAGTGGAGTGTCACGCGGCTGTTCACGGCCTGTGCTACCAGCCTGACTGGCGGGGAGTGCCAGACGGATGCGCTGCAACCGATCACGGTCAAACCGACGCTGAGTCGCTACTCCGGAGGCACGCAGACCATGTCTTCGCCCAATCTGCTGGTGTCCTTCGGAACAGGGCAGGACATGTACGCTGATGCCGAGGACGAGGCCTGGGTCACCCAGAGCCTCTACACCGTGCTGGATGCCGGTGGCAGTCACACCAGCTTGATGCGCAGCAACCTCGAGGAGCGGACTTTCGTCAGTGGCAGCTACACCAACGGGGAGCTGACTGGACGGACTCTCGGTGGCGACAGCTTCAGCTATTACCCCAGCCAGCTGGAAGATCAGGACAGCGATCGCTTCGGCTGGTATCTGGATCTGGATGCCTCCGAGCAGGAAGAGCTGGTCGAGCCGGCCAACCTGCTCTCCAACCTGGTGGTCTTCTCTACCAGCACCTCCAGCACGGGGACCAACTTCTGTGAAAGCACCGGGGGCGGCTGGCTGGTCGCGCTGGATACCGAGACAGGGTTGCCGACCTACGACGACAGCGAAGGCAGCTATGTGACCATCTTCGATTTCAATCAGGATGAAGCCTTCAGCGCCGATGATCTGGTCGGCACCATCATCGACAACACCGTCGCCGTCGGCAATGTGGTCGTCAGCGTGAAACTGAGCGGTACGCCGACGTCCAGCGTCAGTGTCGGCAATACGGTCTATGTGGGTAGCAGCTCATTGGGAACGGTAGAAGGCACCGTCTCATCCTACGACCTGAACGTGTCCAGCTCGACGGATACCGGTCGTGTTTCCTGGTATCAACTGCGCTGATCGCATTGCATCTGTGATGCATGCCCCCGACGCCGTCACGCTCTCTCAGAGTGTGGCGGCGCCTTCACTTCCCAGCAGTACCTTCAAGCCCCCCTTTCAAGGAAGATCTTCATGGCCAGCTTTCTCTCTCTAGGCGCTAGCCTGTCCCGCAGTGCCCTGTCTCGCAGTGCTCTGTCTCGCAATGCGCTGTCTCACCGCAGGTACGCCCGCGGTTTCACGTTGACGGAAATCATGATCGTGGTCGTCATCGTCGGCATCCTCGCGGCGATCGCCTACCCGAGCTATCAGGATCAGGTAATCCGCTCACGTCGTGCCGATGGGCAGGCGGCACTGATGTCATTGGCACAGGCTCAGGAGCGCTACATGGCGCGTTGCGGTGGCTACGCGACCAGCATCGCCGGTGACAGCGATTGTGACGAGGAGGGACTGGGGCGCGCCACCGAGTCGCCGGAAGGCTATTACGCCCTGAGCTTGGAGGATGGCGCCACGACGACCCGCTTCACGCTGATCGCGACTGCGGTGGCGCCTCAGAGCGCCGATAGCGATTGCCCTGCGCTGACCCTCACCAATACCGGCATCCGCGACACGACCGGCGATGGCGATTGCTGGTAGCAGTGGCGAGAGCGGCCACGGCGCGATGCTGGATTGGGCGCGGCTCGCTTGCACCGCCTTGCGGGCGGCGTATTCTGGAAGCCTTTCCCGGTCTTGAGGCAGGAGCGAACAGGCGTGAATGACTTTGTGGTGGTAGGCGGTGGCGTGATCGGCATGCTGACTGCGCTGGAACTGGCGGATGGCGGCGCCGAGGTCACGCTGGTCGAGCGGGGCCAGTGTGGGCGCGAGGCATCCTGGGCGGGCGGCGGTATCGTCTCGCCGTTGTATCCGTGGCGTTATAGTGCGCCGATCTCACGCCTGTCTGCCTGGTCGGAAGGTTTCTACCCCACGTTGGCCGAGCGCCTGATCGAGACCACCGGCATCGACCCCGAATATCGCCAGCAGGGTCTGCTGTACCTGAATGTCGAGGATGCCGAGCAGGCACTGGCGTGGTCCGAGGAATACACCAAGCCGCTGACGCGCGTGGAGGCTGACTTTCTTTACGACAAGGCACCGGCCGTCGCGCCCGGTTGCGAATCGGCGCTGTGGATGCCGACGCTGGGCAGCATCCGCAATCCGCGCCTGGGCAAGTCACTGCGCGCCGCTCTCGATGCCCACCCGCGCGTACGTCTGCTCGAGAATGTCGCGGTGCAGGGCATTCTGCTGCAGGACGACACCGCCATCGGCGTGCAGACCGCCAATTCAGTGCTGTCCGCCGGACAGGTCGTGGTCTGTGGGGGCGCCTGGAGTCGCGAGATATTGAGTGAGGCGGGGCTGGCGCTGCCGGTGCGGCCGGTACGCGGCCAGATGGTGCTGTTCAAGGCACCCAAGGGGCTGGTGGAGCGCGTGGTACTCAAGAATGGACGCTACGTGATTCCACGTGCCGATGGGCGCATCGTGGCGGGTTCCACGCTGGAGGAGGTCGGCTTCGACAAGGCGACCACCCTTGAGGCGCGTGAGTCGCTGATCAAGAGCGCCTGCGAGATCATCCCGGCGCTGGCCGAGTGTGAGGTCGAGCATCACTGGGCGGGGCTGCGTCCCGGTTCGCCGACCGGCACGCCGTTCATCGGTGCCGTGCCCGAACGCCGCCACCTGCACGTCAATGCCGGTCACTATCGCAATGGCCTGGTACTGGCGCCGGCCTCGACCCGCCTGCTGGCGGATCAGTTGCTGGGGCGTACGCCGATCATCGACCCCACCCCCTACCAGCCCGAGACCTTGCTGGGCGAGATCGCCACGCTGGAAGCCTCGTCCCAGCCAGACGCGACGCGCTGGGCCTGAGCATCGTCATGGCGTCTTCCCCCTCGAGCCTTCGTCTCGAGGGGGAAGACAGCGCGTTACTTGCGTGGGCCCTCGTCGAGGAAATGCTGCTGGTGCTCCTGACAGCAGAAGTGCAGCGCTTCATGGCGGATGGCGTCATTTTCCGGCAGATGCAGATCGCAGTAGGCGCAGCGCACCATGTTCTGGGCCTCGCGCTCGGCAGGCTGGCCGTCATCGTGGTTGTCCTGGCTCAGCTTCCATTGGCGATACATGCGATAGAGGCGCAGGCCTGCCCAGAACAGGACGACGAATACCAGCAGACGGATGATCAACAGGCTCATTCCTATATGACTCCCAGATGAGGCGGCGCGCGTGGCTTTTTGCCAGCGGCGCGACCTTGCGGGACAATGGCGGCCATCATGAGACTGATGAGCCGGTGCACGGCTCAGCAGTCTGAGCCAGATGTCTGGCCACAGTGTACTGGCCCCTTATCGAACCGCCAATCGAGAGATCCTTACCGCATGCAAGATCTGACTCTGGTGATGGCCCAGCTCGACCCGCTGGTCGGTGATATCCCCGGCAATACCGAGCGTGCCATCGAAGCCGTCCGTGAAGCGAGTCTCGAGCACAAGGCCGACGTCGTCGTGCTGCCCGAGCTGTGTCTGACCGGCTACCCGCCGGAAGACCTGTTGCTGCGCGAATCCATGGAGGCACGACTCGACGAGGCGCGCGCGCGGATGGCCAGCAAGGTCGCGCGCGGCGTGATGGTCATCGTCGGCTACCCCGGCATGCGTGACGGCAAGCGCTACAATCTGGCCGGCGTGCTCAAGGATGGCGAGTGGATCGCCGAGTATGCCAAGCAGGCCTTGCCCAATTATCAGGTCTTCGATGAGCAGCGTTACTTCACGCCGGGCTCCGAGGCCTGCGTGGTGGAATGCCGCGGCGCCCGTCTGGGTATCGTCATCTGTGAAGACCTGTGGGATGGCGCGCCCGTTCGTCAGGCGCGGGATGCCGGCGCGGACATTCTCGTCAGCCTCAATGCCTCGCCCTATCATCTGGAGAAGCCGGCCGAGCGCAATCATCTGTTCGCTCAGCGGGCGGCCGAAGTGAAGTGTCCGCTGGTCTACGTCAATCAGATCGGTGGCCAGGACGAGCTGGTCTTCGATGGTGGCTCCGCCGCCATCGATGCCGAGGGCAATACCTGCGTGCAGGCACCCTGGTGGGATGTCGGCCTGATGCCGGTGCAGTTCCTCAAGGAGGAAGGCGGTAGCTGGGCGCCGCAGAGCGGCGAGATCGCCGAGCTGCTGTCACCGGAAGAGTCGCTCTACTGCGCACTGGTCACTGGCCTGCGTGACTACGTCAACAAGAGCGGCTTCAAGGGCGTGGTGCTGGGTCTCTCTGGTGGCATCGACTCCGGCCTGTCGCTGGCGATTGCCGTCGATGCGCTGGGCGCGGACCGCGTGCATGCGGTGATGATGCCGTACCACTACACCGCGGACATCTCCAGGGAAGACGCTGCCGAGCAGGCGACACTGCTGGGCGTGAATTACGAGGTGATGCCCATCGCCCCGATGGTCGAGGCGTTCACCGAGACATTGGCGGAGAGCTTTGCCGGCAGTGTGCGCGACACCACCGAGGAGAACCTGCAGTCACGCTGTCGTGGCGTGCTGCTGATGGCCATCTCCAACAAGAAGGGCCTGATGGTGCTGACCACTGGCAACAAGAGCGAGATGGCGGTGGGTTACGCCACGCTCTATGGCGACATGGTCGGTGGCTACAATGCGCTCAAGGACGTCTACAAGACCTGGGTATTCCGTCTCGCCAACTGGCGCAACACCATGGGCCCGGCGATTCCGGAGCGTGTCATCACGCGTCCGCCGTCCGCGGAGCTCGCCGAAGACCAGCTCGATAGCGACTCGCTGCCGGACTACGACACCCTGGATGCGATTCTCACCCATTACATCGAGGGTGACATGAGTGCCGAGGCGATCATCCGTGCCGGTTTCGAGGAAGAGGATGTCTATCGTGTGGTGCGTCTCGTCGACCGCTGTGAGTACAAGCGCCGTCAGGCACCGGTTGGCGTGCGTGTCACGCCGCGTGGCTTCGGGCGTGACCGTCGCTACCCGATCGTCAATGGCTGGGCGGCCGGCGACTGAGGCAACTCATGTCCGGTGTCAGGGATTGCGGATTCTTTGCGCAAGCCGCTGAAAGCGCCTGAGTCCGACGATTCTGGCCATGCTGACAGCACGAAAAAAGCCCGTGATCGGTGATCACGGGCTTTTCGATGGTGAGGCGGGAAGCCTGATCGTCAGACGGTCAGGTCATCCGCCTTCACGTAGCGCGGCTCGAAGGTACGGCCATCCAGACGCTTGTTGTCCGGATCATTCTGGATCAGCACCTTGAGCGTCTCGCTGGCGCGGTCGCGCAGACCGAGGCCCAGATAGCCTTCGACCATCACGGCCAGCGCATCGCGAGTGGCAGGAGTGTTAGGGTAGTGCTCGATCACCCACTCGCCACGCTTCACGGCGGCCAGATAGGCCTGCTTGCGCAGATAGAAATCCGCTGTCTGCAGCTCGCCACGCGCGAGTACGTTGCGCAGATAGATGATGCGCTGACGCGAATCTGCGGCGTAGGTGCTGTTGGGGAAGCGGCGCACCAGCTCGCCGAAGTCGACGTAGGCGTCCCGCGTCGCACCGAGATCCCGCTTGGAGATGTCGATCAGGTCCAGCGATTCCAGGCTGAAGCGCCCTGCACTATAGGCTGCCAGTCCACGCATGTAGTAGGCATAATCGACCTGCGGGTGGTCCGGGTGCAGCCGAATGAAGCGGCTGGCCGCCGCGCGTGCGGCTTCCCAGTTGTCCACCTGGTAGTAGGCGTAGATCAGCTCCAGCTGCGACTGTTCGGCATAGCTGCCGAACGGGAAGCGAGTATCCAGTGCTTCAAGTTGTTGCACGGCGGAGTTGAAGCGGCTGGTATCCAGGGAAACCTGAGCCTGACGGTACAGCTCCTGCTCCTGAAGATCCGGTGCCGGCTCGTTGGACGCACAGCCGACCAGCAAGGTGCTGGCCAGGGCGAAGGCAGTCAAGGGAAGGGCGCGCATCGGTTTCCTCATCTCGGGCAATCCATGGCGGGCATGCTAGAATCCGCCGATCCGCACTCACTATAAAGCAAAGGCCCTTTCCTGCGAAACGGCCTCAGAGAGCAATATGGCAGACACCATCAACCGCGAAGAGCGGATCCCGGAGGCGATGATTGGCATGCGCCTTGATCAGGCCTGCGCCGAGATCTTCTCCGACTATTCCCGCGAGCGCCTCAAGCACTGGATCAAGACCGGTGCCTTGACCCTCGACGGTGCCGCTGTCAAACCCCGCGAGAAGGTCTATGGCGGTGAACGTCTGGCCCTGACCGCCGAGCTTGAAGAAGAAGTCAGTCATGGCCCCGAGGACATCGAGCTCGAGATCGTCTTCGAGGATGACGACGTGCTGGTCATCAACAAGGAGCACGGCATGGTCGTGCACCCGGGGGCCGGCAATCCGGATGGCACGCTGCTCAATGCCATCCTGCACCATTGTCCGGGCAATGCCATGCTGCCGCGTGCCGGGATCGTGCATCGTCTCGACAAGGACACCAGTGGCCTGATGGTGGTCGCCAAGTCGCTGACCGCCCAGGCGGACCTGGTCGAGCAGCTGCAGGCGCGTACCGTGTCTCGCGAGTACGATGCCGTCGTGACCGGTGTGCTGACGGCGGGCGGTACCGTGGATGCGCCCATCGGGCGTCACCCCAAGGATCGCAAGCGTCAGGCCGTGACCCATAGCGGCAAGATGGCGATCACGCATTTTCGCGTGGTGGAGCGCTTCCGGGGGCATACCCATATCCGCTGCAAGCTGGAAACCGGGCGTACCCACCAGATCCGTGTGCACATGGCGCACCAGCGCTATCCACTGATCGGGGACCCGGTCTACGGAGGCCGTCTGAAGCTTCCGCCGGGGGCCAGTGACCCGCTCAAGGAGCTGCTGCGTCAGTTCCCGCGTCAGGCGCTGCATGCCCGTCGCCTCGCCTTCATCCACCCGATCTCGGGCAAGGAAGTCGAATTCCGCGCCGAGATGCCGGGTGACATGCTGGTCTTGATCGACTATCTCAAGGAAGACATCGCCCGCTGAGGGGCTCGGTTCGCGTATCCCATCGCGCCAGGAGAGGTTATGCACGACGACAGTCTACGCCCGACCCTGATTCTGCCGGACTGGCCAGCACCCAGTCCGGTGCAGGCCTTCGTGACCACGCGTGAGAGCGGCCCGAGTCAGGGTCCATACGCTGGCTTCAATCCGGCGCGGCATGTCGGGGATGATCCGGCGATGGTCGCGCGGGTGCGTGACCTGCTCGCGGCGGAGGTCGATGATGGTCGTCCGCTGGCGTGGCTGGATCAGGTGCATGGGACTCAGGTGGTGGATGCCTTTGACGTCTGTCACGCCGATGAGCGCCATGAGGCGGTGCCACCACGTGCTGACGCCTGCATCAGTACCGGTACGGGGCAGGCCTGCGTGGTGATGACGGCGGACTGCCTGCCGGTGCTGTTCTGTGATCGTCAGGGGACGCGGGTCGGGGTGGCGCATGCGGGCTGGCGTGGCCTGGTGGAAGGTGTGCTGGAAGCCACTGTCGCTCGTCTTGGAGATGACCCGGGCGAGCTGATGGCCTGGCTGGGCCCGGCGATCTCCAATGCCCAGTTCGAGGTCGGCCCCGAGGTGCGTGACGCCTTTATCGCGGATCTCCCCGAGGCCGACGACGCCTTCGAATCCAGCCCCTATCGGCTGGGCCACTACATGGGCGACCTCTACAAGCTGGCTCGCCTGCGGCTGGAGCGTGCGGGGGTCGGTCATGTCAGTGGCGGACACTTCTGCACCGCCTCGGAATCGCGCTTCTACTCCCATCGCCGTGATGATGGCGTGACGGGGCGAATGGCCACGGTGATCTGGTTACGCTGATAGCATGAAGTGGAGACCTGGCCGCCGCGATGCACCGACGCTCGGCAAGCCGAAAGACAAAAGCGCCCCGTTGACCTGATCACTCAGGTTGGCGGGGCGCTTTTCCGTGTCGAGCGGAAGCCCCTGGCGACATCTTCAGGCGCTGAGGGCCAACCTGCTGCAGGGGAACCTGATCTGGATCATGCTTCGCGGACAACATGCTGCGTTGCCGCAAATCACGCCTTGAAAGCGACCCCCCAGCCCCCCATCTCTAGGGTTAGATACGAAATGTTACAGGCGAAGCTCCTGAGAAGAGGAGTACCGCCATGACTCTCAGGAGAAGGCACCATGCGCATCGACAAACTCACCAGCAAGCTGCAGAACGCGCTTGCGGATGCCCAGTCGCTCGCCGTCGGGCGAGGCCACAATGAAATCCATCCCCAGCACCTGCTGCTGGCCCTGCTGGAGGACCGCGATGGCGGTCTCAAGGCGTTGGTCAACAAGGCGGGCGGTGATGCCACCAGCTTGATGAGCGGGCTCAAGCGTCAACTGGATGACCTGCCCACCGTGTCCCAGTTCGACGGCAATGTCGCGCCTTCCCAAGCGCTCGGCAAGCTTCTGAATCTGGCCGACCGCGAAGCCCAGAAACGCGGCGATCAATACATCGCTTCCGAGCTCGCGCTGCTGGCCGCGCTGGAGCTGGGCGGTGATCTTGGCAAGTTGTTCACCTCCTCGGGCATCAAGAAGCCCGCCCTGACCTCCGCCATCGATGCACTGCGCGGTGGCGAGGCGGTGGGAGATGCCGACGCCGAGAACAATCGCGAGGCACTCAACAAGTACACGATGGACCTCACCCAGCGTGCGCGCGACGGCAAGCTCGACCCGGTGATCGGGCGTGACGAGGAGATTCGTCGCACGATTCAAGTCCTTCAGCGTCGCACCAAGAACAACCCGGTGCTGATCGGTGAGCCCGGTGTCGGCAAGACCGCCATCGTCGAGGGGCTGGCCAGCCGTATCGTCAATGGCGAGGTGCCGGAAGGCCTCAAGAACAAGCGTGTGCTGTCTCTCGACATGGGCTCGCTGCTGGCGGGGGCCAAGTTCCGCGGTGAGTTCGAGGAGCGCCTCAAGTCCGTCCTCAAGGAGCTGTCGCAGGAAGAAGGCCAGGTCATCCTGTTCATCGATGAGCTGCACACCATGGTCGGCGCGGGCAAGGCCGAGGGCGCGATGGATGCCGGCAACATGCTCAAGCCGGCGCTGGCGCGTGGCGAGCTGCACTGTGTCGGTGCCACCACGCTTGACGAGTATCGCCAGTACATCGAGAAGGATGCCGCGCTGGAGCGTCGTTTCCAGAAGGTGCAGGTGGATCAGCCCAGCGAGGAGGACACCATCGCCATCCTGCGTGGCTTGAAGGAACGCTACGAGGTGCACCATGGGGTGGATATCACTGACAGTGCGATCATTGCGGCCGCGCGCCTCTCATCGCGCTACATCACGGACCGTCAGCTGCCGGACAAGGCGATCGACCTGATCGATGAAGCCGCGTCACGCATCCGCATGGAGCTGGACTCCAAGCCGGAAGAGATGGACCGTCTCGACCGCCGTCTGATCCAGCTCAAGATGGAGCGTGAAGCCCTCAAGAAGGAGACCGACGAAGCGGCACTCAAGCGTCTCGGCGCGCTTGAGGACCAGATCGCGGAGCTGGAACGCGAATACGCCGATCTCGATGAGGTCTGGAAGGCCGAGAAGGCCAGTATCCAGGGGGCAGCGCAGTTCAAGTCCGAACTGGAACAGGCGCGCATCGATCTGGAACAGGCGCGGCGTGCCGGCGACCTCAGCCGCATGTCGGAACTGCAGTACGGCGTGATTCCGGGGCTCGAGAAGCAGATCAGCGAAGCCGGCGAAGGCGAGGCGGATACCTCCGCCCACGTGCTGCTGCGCTCCAATGTCACCGAGGAGGAGATTGCCGAGGTCGTCTCGCGCTGGACCGGCATTCCGGTCTCCAAGATGCTCGAAGGCGAGCGCGACAAGCTACTGCGCATGGAAGAGGCGCTGCACGAGAAGGTGATCGGTCAGGACGAGGCGGTGATCGCGGTGGCCAATGCGGTGCGTCGCTCACGCGCCGGGCTGTCGGACCCGAATCGTCCCAATGGCTCCTTCCTGTTCCTCGGCCCGACCGGGGTCGGCAAGACGGAGCTCTGCAAGTCGCTGGCCAGCTTCCTGTTCGATACCGAAGAGGCGATGGTGCGCATCGACATGTCCGAGTTCATGGAGAAGCACTCGGTGGCTCGTCTGATCGGCGCGCCTCCCGGCTATGTCGGCTATGAAGAGGGTGGCTATCTGACCGAGGCCGTGCGTCGCAAGCCGTACTCCGTGCTGTTGCTCGATGAGGTCGAGAAGGCGCATCCGGATGTCTTCAACATCCTGCTGCAGGTATTGGAAGATGGCCGCCTGACCGATGGGCAGGGGCGTACCGTCGACTTCCGCAATACCGTGATCGTGATGACCTCGAATCTGGGGTCCGAGATGATCCAGCGCATGAGCGGTCTCAATGGCGAGCTGGCGGACGAGGAAGACACGCAAGAGAGTGTCGATCGCAAGGCGGCCTTCCAGTACGACGACATGAAGACGGCGGTGATGGAAGTCGTGGGCAATCACTTCCGGCCGGAGCTGATCAACCGCATCGATGAAGTGGTGGTCTTCCACGCGTTGGGGCAGGCGCAGATCGCCTCCATCGCCGGCATTCAGCTCGAGCGGCTCAAGGCGCGGCTGGCCGAACGTGATCTCGGCTTCGAGATCACCGATGCCGCGATGGCCTTGCTGGCCAAGGCAGGTTTCGATCCGGTCTATGGTGCCCGTCCTCTCAAGCGCGCCATCCAGAGCCGCATCGAGAACCCGCTGGCCCAGGCGCTGCTGGGCGGCGACTTCGCGCCCGGAGACGTGATCCGTGTCGGCGAAGAGGGCGGGGAGCTGACCTTCACGCGCTGAATCGCGCGCCCGTGAGTGACGCCCCACCGTGACGGAAGTCTGTCTTCCGCTTGCGGTGGGGCGTTTTCGTGTCTGTCGTCTGGGCGCAAAATGACAACCCGGTGGCAGGGATGCTGAAAATCACGAGGCAGAAAATTGCGAATTAAATGCCATCTGTGAGGTTTTACGCACGCATATGGCCGGATTTTCCGTTATCGGTGTGGCATTTGGCGTAGGCGGCGCACACTGGCGTAAGGTTGAGTTGACAGCCCCTTGCGGCTGTTGGACTCTTGACCATTCCTGATTGCGGGCGTGGCCATTCGGGCGACCCTCGAAGCGCCACGTGAAGGACAGACGCTGAGTCGCTGTCCGCCTGTCGAAGGATATGCCGATCAGGGTACGCCAACCGTACCGATCGGCCATCAGCCCCGACCGCATCCAACCGATGCGACAAGAGTGCAGGCCCTAACCGGGCCGCAGACGCCAGGGTTTGGCATCAGGTGCCGCAACTGTTGCGGTAGCGACATTCAGGTCGCACTCGATCCGGCTTGCGTATTGCTGCCGGACGCACTCGAGACCTCCAGGGGAGAACAACCAAGTGGAATTGCTTTCCGGCGCTGACATGATCGCCCGCGCGCTGCATGACGAGGGCGTGGAGTATATATACGGCTATCCCGGTGGAGCGGCGCTGCACATCTATGACGCCCTGTTCCGTCAGGACAAGGTCCAGCACATTCTGGTCCGCCACGAACAGGCTGCTACCCACGCAGCCGATGGCTACGCACGCGCTTCCGGCAAGCCCGGAGTCGTGCTGGTCACCTCAGGCCCCGGCGCGACCAATGCCGTGACCGGTATCGCCACGGCCTACATGGACTCGATTCCCATGGTCGTGCTGTGTGGCCAGGTCGCCAGTCACCTGATCGGTGAAGACGCCTTCCAGGAAACCGACATCGTCGGTGTGACTCGCCCGATCGTGAAGCACAGCTTCTCGATCAAGCACCCGAGCGAGATTCCGGAAGTCATCAAGAAGGCCTTCTATCTGGCCTCCAGCGGACGCCCGGGGCCGGTCGTCATCGACATCCCGAAGGACATGACCGCCCCGACCGAGCGTTACGAGTACAGCTACCCCAAGAAGGTACGCATGCGCTCCTACAGCCCGGTCACCCGTGGCCACAGCGGCCAGATCAAGAAGGCCGTCGAGCTGATGCTCAAGGCCCGCCGCCCGCTGTTCTTCACCGGCGGTGGCGTGGTCTCCGGTCGTGCCAGCGAAGCGCTGACCGACCTGGTGCGCCGTCTGAACTTCCCGATCACCACCTCGTTGATGGGCATTGGTGCCTATCCGCAGGGCGATCGCCAGTGTCTGGGTTGGCCCGGCATGCACGGCTCCTATGAGTCGAACAATGCCATGCACCACACCGATCTGATCATCTGCATCGGTGCGCGCTTCGATGACCGCGTGACCAACAACACCTCGAAGTTCTGCCCGACGGCCAAGATCATCCACGTCGACATCGACCCGAGCTCGGTCTCCAAGACCGTGCGCGCCGATGTGCCGATCGTCGGTCCGGCCGATGCCGTGATCAACGAGATGATCAGCCTCGTGCAGGGGCGTGAGCTGGCCAACCCCGATGCACTGGAGGCCTGGTGGACCCAGATCGATGGCTGGCGTGCCGAGCGTGAAGGCAAGCTGTATGAGCCGTCTGCCCCGGGCGAGCCGCTCAAGCCGCAGCAGGTGGTGGAAGCCGTGCACCGCGCGACGCGTGGCGAAGCCTTCGTCGCCACCGATGTCGGTCAGCACCAGATGTTCGCCGCCCAGTACTACAAGTTCCAGCGCCCCAACCGCTGGATCACCTCCGGTGGTCTGGGCACCATGGGCTTCGGCTTCCCGGCGGCCATGGGGATCAAGATGTCCTACCCGGATGACGATGTGGTGCTGTTCACCGGGGAAGGCAGCTTCCAGATGATGATGCAGGAGTTCTCGACCTGTAAGCAGTACGGGATCGGGGTCAAGATCATCAACCTCAACAACCAGTCGCTGGGCATGGTGCGTCAGTGGCAGGACCTGAACTACAAGTCCCGTCACTCGCATTCCTATATGGAGTCGCTGCCTGACTTCGTGCAGCTGGCGGGCGCCTATGGCTTCCGTGCCATCAAGGTGCATACGGTGGAGGAGCTCGAGCCTGCGCTGGAAGAAGCCTTCCGCAACAAGGACGAGCTGGTGTTCCTCGACATCTATGTCGACCCGCGTGAACACGTCTATCCGATGCAGGTGCCTCTCGGCTCCATGCGTGACATGCTGCTTACGAAGACGGAGCGGACCTGATGCGCCATATCATCTCCATTCTGATGGAAAACGAACCGGGCGCGCTGTCACGGGTCGTCGGCCTGTTTTCACAGCGCAATTTCAACATCGAGACCCTCAACGTGGCCCCGACCGAGGACGCGACCCTGTCACGTCTGACCGTCACCACGGTCGGCGAAGATCGCGTCATCGAGCAGATCACCAAGCACCTCAACAAGCTGGTGGATGTGGTCAAGCTGGTGGATCTCACCGAGGGCAGCCACATCGAGCGCGAGCTGATGCTGGTCAAGGTCAAGGCGTTGGGCGCCCAGCGTGACGAGATCAAGCGCACGGCGGACATCTTCCGTGCCCAGATCGTCGACATCACGCCGAGCCTCTACACCATCCAGATCACCGGTGACGGTGGCAAGCTGGATGCCTTCCTGGCGGCGATGCAGCCGGTAGGGGTGCTGGAAGTGGCTCGTACCGGTGTATCCGGCATCGCCCGCGGTGAGAAGGTGTTGAGCCTGTAAGACGGTGATTGTGGAAACGCGATACAAGAACGGCGCCCCTCGGGGCGCCGTTTTCGTTGTGGCGTGGGGCGGGCCATGTAGCGCAATGTTCCGTGGCGCAGGGTCACTGCGTCATCACTCCTCTGGCCGTAGCGGGGTACCGGGCAGCTGTTCCCAGAGTGCGCGTACCAGTGGATGTCGAAGACGTTTCTCCTGTACGCACAGCCCGACCTTGTAGGGGGTCAGCGGCGGATCGACATCGAGGATGCGCACCTGATCGGCCAGCGGGGAGTTGTCGAGCACGATCTGCGGCACCACGCCGATCCCGAAGCCCAATCCGACCATGCTGACGATGGCCTCGTTGCCGGCGACCTGGGCATACAGGCGCGGCTTGATGCCGCGTGCGTGGCACCAGGCATTGAAGCGCTCGCGCGCCAGGCCGGTCTCCGAGAGGATCATCGGGACACGGGTCCAGTCGATATGGTCGTCCCCCGCTGACGAATCGTCCGTCTCGCCGATGCCTTCCAGCTGATGGCCGGGGCCATCACGACGCGGGGCAATGAAGCGCAGCGGCGACTCGGCGAAGTCGGTGAAGGCCAGGCGCGAGGGCAGCACGTCCGGGCGTGCGGCGATCGCCAGGTCCTCGTGGCCCATCAGCACGCGCTCCAATGCCACGGCGGGGTCACCGGTATGCAGTTTGAGCTCCACATGCGGATGGCGGGCCCGGAAGGAGGCGAGAATCTCATACAGGAAGCTGTAGCTGGCGGTCACCGAGCAGTACAGGGATAGCTCGCCACGCAGTTCATCGCTGTCTTCCAGCAATGACTGACGAATGTCATCCCACTGACTCAGGAGTTCGCGAGCATGACGACGGAAGCGCTCTCCCGCCGGTGTCAGTGCGACGCTGCGGTTGTCGCGCTCGAACAGGCTGACGCCCAGTTCCTCTTCCATGGCGCGAATGGCACGTGACAGGGCAGAGGCGCTCAGGTGCAGGGCAGTGCTGGCGCGTCCGAAATGCAGCGTTTCGGCGAGGGTCAGGAATTGCTTGAGTTGACGATTGTCCATGCCGGAGTCCGCTGTCGATGAGTGCTGAAGGGGGAAATGCCTTGTGTTGCGCTATATGGCATATGATGGTGCAAATATAGCATTTTACGCAATGCCGAGGTGCAGGTAAGGTGGACTCATCGCCGCGCAGGAGGAGGACGGCAGACCTTGATCCAAGGCGCACGACCTCCCAGGGACGCAGAGCGGTCAGGATAGATGGCCGTCGGCGCTGGACACTGACATACGCCCTTCCCTCGCGGGAAGGGTCGCAAGAACAACAGACACTCTTTCAAGATCTCACGCCATCCCGCTGACGGGGTGAGCCGCCAGGAGCAATGACGATGAAACTCTATTACGACAAGGATTGTGACCTCTCCCTCATCCAGGGCAAGAAAGTGGTCATCCTCGGTTACGGTTCCCAGGGCCATGCCCACGCGAACAACCTGAAGGAATCCGGCGTCGACGTCACCGTAGCCCTGCGTCGCTCTTCCTCCAGCTGGGCCAAGGCCGAAGCGGCCGGCCTGAAGGTTGCTGAAGTCGAGGAAGCGGTCAAGGCGGCCGACCTGGTCATGATCCTGGCGCCGGACGAGAACCAGAAGGCGATCTACGAGAACCAGGTGGAACCGAACCTGAAGCAGGGCGCGACCCTGGCCTTCGCTCACGGCTTCAACGTCCACTACAACCAGGTCGTGCCGCGTGCTGACCTCGACGTCATCATGATCGCGCCGAAGGCACCGGGTCACACCGTGCGTTCCGAGTTCGTGAAGGGCGGCGGTATCCCGGACCTGATCGCCATCCACCAGGATGCGACTGGCCAGGCCAAGGACATCGCACTGTCCTACGCGGCAGGCGTCGGCGGCGGTCGTACCGGCATCATCGAGACCACCTTCAAGGACGAGACCGAAACCGATCTGTTCGGTGAGCAGGCTGTCCTGTGTGGTGGCGCGGTCGAGCTGGTCAAGATGGGCTTCGAGACCCTGACCGAAGCCGGCTACGCACCGGAAATGGCCTACTTCGAGTGTCTGCACGAGCTCAAGCTGATCGTCGACCTGATGTACGAAGGTGGCATCGCCAACATGAACTACTCCATCTCCAACAATGCGGAGTATGGCGAGTACGTGACCGGCACCGAAGTCATCAACGAGCAGTCCCGTGTCGCCATGCGCAATGCACTCAAGCGCATCCAGAGCGGTGAATACGCCAAGATGTTCATCCAGGAAGGCAACACCAACTACCCGTCCATGACGGCCCGTCGTCGTCAGAACGCCGAGCACCCGATCGAACAGACTGGTGAGAAGCTGCGCGGCATGATGCCGTGGATCACTGCCAACCAGCTGGTCGACAAGTCACGCAACTGATCCTGCCTATTGGATCCGGCGTGAAATGAGCGGGGCGCTCTCCATCAGGAGGGCGCCCCGCTTGCGTTGTTGCTCTATAAGCGCTATCGAATGGGGGAGGGAAGTGACAGTCGACGGTGAGGCCGCTAGGGTGTCACTACTATTCGCGCTCACTGGCAGGTGTAGAATGTGGTTACCCTGCCACGACGAGGCATGATGCAAGGAATCCCATGACTGACGAAAATCGACATCCCGGCGCAGAAGATGCCCCCGAAGAACCGACCCGCCGTAGCAGTTCCGTGCTGGACAAGGTGGTGGAAGAATTCACCGACGACAGCGAAGTCGTGGAAGAGGCCATCGAGGATGGCAAGCCCGTTCGTCGGCGTGGCATCTACCTGCTGCCCAACCTGTTCACCACGTCGGCATTGTTCTCTGGCTTCTTCGCTGTGGTATGTGCGCTGAACGGCGAGTTTGCCAATGCCTCCATCGCCATCTTCGTCTCGATGGTGCTGGATGGTCTCGATGGACGTGTGGCTCGCCTGACCAATACGCAAAGCGCCTTTGGTGCGGAGTACGACAGCCTGGCGGACATGTTGTCCTTCGGCGTGGCACCGGCACTGGTCACCTTCAGCTGGATTCTGCAGGATGTCGGCAAGATCGGCTGGATCGCCGCCTTCGTCTATGTCGCGGGCGCTGCGCTGCGCCTGGCGCGCTTCAATGTCCAGATAGGCTCCACCGACAAGAAGTGGTTCATCGGCCTGCCCAGTCCGGCAGCGGCGGCACTCGTGGCTGGTTGTGTGTGGACCATGCACAACTTCGACGCCGAGACCTTCGCCTTCAAGTCGCTGATGGTCTTCGTGGTCGCGGCTGCCGGTATCCTGATGGTGTCGAACATCCGCTACTACAGCTTCAAGGAGATCGACCTCAAGGGGCCGGTGCCCTTCGTCGCGCTGCTCGCCATCGTGCTGGCCTTCGTGGTCATCTCGCTGGAGCCGTCCGTGATGCTGCTGGGCCTGTTCGGTTGCTATGTCGCCAGTGGTCCGATCATGGCACTGGGCCGCAAGCTGCGCGGCAACAAGTAAGCGCCAGCTGCCATTGGTGTGATGATCGATATTCGGCCCCGCCATTTCTGGCGGGGCCGAATACGTTTCTGGCCGGGGAAGAGATGTGTCAGCAAGCAACGGCGAGACGAGGCCCAAGGAGCAAGAAGAGGTGATGAGGGAAGAGATGTCGCCCGCATGTCCTCGAAATGACAATCGATGGAAAAAGCCCTTGCCCTCAGCCAGGATCGTGCGTAAAGTACGCATCCGCTGCCGGGGACGCATGGCGTTACCAGCGGTGAAAGAGGTTTGCAGGTGATTGTTTTGTTTGATGTTTTTGAAGTTCGCTTCCAAATCATCGATTGACAATCCCGGGCGATTCGCTAGAATACGCCGCACTCCTTACGGAACAGGTGATCGAGCAACGCTCCTCACCGCTGGATGATGCTTAGAGGCAGTCGATTGACTCATCATCAAGTGCTTGACTTCTCAAGCGTTCCGGATAGAATATGCCTCCTCGCTTAACAGCGACGCTCTTTAAAAATTTGATC
>NZ_BLWK01000010.1:0-143736 GCF_013374075.1 Cobetia sp. 5-25-4-2
CAGCAACGTTCAGCTGGTCATCACCGACGGCGAAGGTGGCTCCGTCACCGTCGACCCCGCCGATATCACCGTCTTGGGCACCACTCTGACTGTCGCTGGCCAGAATCTGTCTGGCCTCGCCGAGGGCGAGTTGACCGCCACCCTGACGGTCACTGACGACGCCGGCAACGACAACAGCTTCACAGCGGATAGCGTCAAAGACACCGCTGCGCCGACCACCACCATCAGCATCACTGGCATCAGTGAAGACACCGGTACCGCGGATGACTTCATTACCAGCGACAATGACGGCNCGATATCACCGTCTTGGGCACCACTCTGACTGTCGCTGGCCAGAATCTGTCTGGCCTCGCCGAGGGCGAGCTGACCGCCACCCTGACGGTCACTGACGACGCCGGCAACGACAACAGCTTCACAGCGGATAGCGTCAAAGACACCGCTGCGCCGACCACCAACATCAGCATCACTGGCATCAGTGAGGACACCGGTACCGCGGGCGACTTCATCACCAGCGACAATGATGGCCTGACGATCTCTGCCACACTGGATGCGCCGCTGGCCGAGGGCGAGACCCTGCAGTACAGCAGCGATGGCACCACNTCTTGGGCACCACTCTGACTGTCGCTGGCCAGAATCTGTCTGGCCTCGCCGAGGGCGAGCTGACCGCCACCCTGACGGTCACTGACGACGCCGGCAACGACAACAGCTTCACAGCGGATAGCGTCAAAGACACCGCTGCGCCGACCACCACCATCAGCATCACTGGCATCAGTGAAGACACCGGTACCGCGGATGACTTCATTACCAGCGACAATGACGGCCTGACCATCACGGCCTCCCTGACTGCGCCGCTGGCCGCAGATGAGACCCTGCAGTACAGCACCGATGGCACCACCTGGATCGACATCCCCGATGCCAGCGTGACAGGCACTGCGGTCAGCTACGACAGCGGCCTCACCGAGTCCGCCACCGTGCAGCTCCGTGTGCAGGATGCCGCCGGCAACACAGGTCCAGCGACCTCGCAGGATATCGTGATCGATACGACCGCGCCGTCAGCAGCGGATAACTCCATCGATTTCGTGGATGGTGGAGACGAAACGCTGAGTCTTGATGAGATCACCAGCGTTCAGCTGACAGGGGCAGTGGAAGATGGCATCGATAGTGACGATGTCGTGATTACCATCACCGATAGCGAGAGTGGCTCCATTACCGTCGACACGGCGGATATCACCGTCACTGATGGAGTCATCAGTACCGTCGGACAAGATCTATCCGGGCTGGCAGAAGGTGAGCTGACAGTGACCATGAGTGTCACTGATGAAGCAGGAAACACGACAGACTTCGTTGATACCACCACCAAGGACACCACTGCGACGCTTGGTACAGGTAGCACTGCTGTCACCGAGGATGCACTGACAACAGAGACGGTCGAATCTACTCAGACAGTTGAACCAGCTGCCTTTACCTTCAGCTTCGCAAGATTTGCCGCCCTGCCCGCCACTGAAGATGACAGCGATATAGAAGAAACGACATCAAGCGGGCAGCTGACGTATACAAACGTGTCTCGTGATGCCAGCTTCGCCCTGGTGGCGCCTGCGGATACGACACTGAGCCAGGACGGAACTGATCTCGAGTGGGTGCTGAGCGAAGATGGCCAGACACTGCAGGCAGTGAATCCAGATTCCGCCGAGACAGTGCTGCAGATCACCATTGATGACGCCGGAAATTATGACACCGAGCTGTTCTCGACCCTGGATCACACGCTGCAAGGCGAAGACAGCCTGAACTTCTCTGTCGGCGTCACGCTGACGGATGGCGACGATATCCTGACCAGCGATATCAGCGTCAAGGTGGTGGATGATGTGCCTGAGGTCACCAGCTATCAGTACGAGGAAGTGACAGCGGGTGCTGCGGCCGTCAGCGGCAATCTGCTCGAGACCGCTGGTTTCGGCGCGGATGGCGGTTACATCAACAGCGTCACGTTTGAAGGCGTCACCTTCACCATTGCTGAAGACGCAACGGATGGCTATACCCTCAGTACCGCTGGCACCTCAGAGATCATCGATCTCGCGTCTGATGTGGCAATCACTGATGGCGTACTTTCCATCACGACGTTGCTGGGCGAGACATTCGAGATCAACCTGGTAGACGGTTCATATGATTACGAGTACACGGGCGTATTGGATATTGTTTCACCTGAGAATAGTGCGCCTTCAGCCAATGTAGCTGATACCGGTGGTTTGCTGGGGATCGTAGACGTAGAAGCGCTTGGCCTACTCGATCTTGCGGGAACACAGGACCTGAGCGTCAGCGATGTCGACAACAATATTGAACAAGTGGAAATCACTACCCAAGGGCTTCTGAATATCAGCAGTGATTCACCCAATGTGACAATCGGCTTCTCCCAAGAATTGGCAGATGAATTTGGGCTCAACGCAGAACTTGTCAGTACGGGCATAAATATAACAATTCCACTAGTTGGTACGATCTCCATCCTAGGAGAATCCACCCTGACAGTCACTGCAATGGATGGCGGTACTATTGATCAACAACAGCTGAACGAATTCCTGGCAACGGTGACTTTGACCTCAGACGATGTGCTGGATGTAGATCTGCTGGGCTCTACCACCATGACCGTCAAGGATAGTGATGGTGCATCGGACACCAGTTCAGTGGGCGATCTCTTGGGCCTCACGCTACTGGACGGTGAAGACAGCGGTGCCAGTGCGAATATCATCGATGGAGTTCAGGATGCCACTGGAGAAGATGCCAACGAGATACTTGATGTGCCTACCGAAAGTGCTCGCCTCTATGGATACGGTGGCAATGACACCATCATCGGCAGCAGCGAAGCCGATATCCTGCGCGGCGGTGCCGATGACGACATCATGGATGGTGGTGCCGGCAGTGATCTGATGATAGGCGGTACCGGCAATGACACCATGACCGGTGGCGATGGTGTCGATATCTTCCGCTGGGAGGAGGGTGATCAAGGAACGACCGCTGCGCCTTCTGATGACGTCATTACAGACTTCAACGTCAACGCGCTGACAGATGCCGACAACCCGGGTGACATCATCGATCTGTCGCGACTGTTGCAGGGCGAGGGCTATGTCACCTCTGAACTCAACAATCTCTCAAGCTATCTGGCCTTTGAACTGGTGGGAGCAGATACCGTGCTGTCGATCAGCAGCGCGGGAGCATTCACGGGTGAAGAGACCGATACCGGGCTTGTGGATCAGACCATCACCTTCGAGGGTGTGAATCTGTTCGAGACTGGCGAGGACAGCGCCGATCTGATCGCACGATTGTTGGAAGAAGGCAAGCTGCTGGTCGATGAGGCCACGTCGTCCACCGTGCTGGGGGACATCTCACGCGAAATCGAGGTCAATGCGATCGATGGGGACGGAGATACGGCACAGGGAGATCTGGTCTTCGCGGCAGATGCACCGACGATCGTCGAGACCTCGAACTCCGCGCCGACGGTGGCTGGCTCCAGCCAGCAACTCCTTGGCCTGGTGGGTCTGGACGCCCTGGGCATTCTTGATCTGTCGCAGAATGATCTCTACGTGGCGGATGTCGATGGCAACTTGACCAGTGTGACCGTTTCCTTCGAGCCACTGGTCAACGTGGATCTCAGCAGTCTACTGAGCGCACCGGAGTTATCCGTCAACACGGCTCTGGCAGAGGAATTCGGGCTCTCGATCGAGACTACCAGCAGTGCTGGTCTGCTGGGCCTTGTCGCAGCTGAAGCCTCCATCACCATCACGTCAACTGACGGAGGCACGATTGACAACCTGCAGATCAATGAGCTTCTGAGCACACTGGACTTCAATCAAAGCGACCTCGTTAGCCTGAGTTTGCTTGACTACCTGTCCATCAGTGCAACGGACAGCGAAGGCGCCACGACCACCCAGGCTCTGGGATCACTATTGGATGCCAACCTGCTCGACAGTGCGGAAGGCAGTACGGTATTCATCGATGACGAGGCCGCAGATGTCATTGATGCAAGTACCGCAAGTGACGATGTCAATCTCTACGGACTGGATGGGGATGACACTCTGACGGGCGGTTCTGGCAACGACCTGATCCGTGGTGGTGATGGCGATGACATTCTTGTCGGTGGAAGCGGCGATGACCTGCTGTTTGGTGAAGCTGGCGACAACAGCTTCGACGGTGGCCTGGGCGATGACACCATCGTCACCTCGACACTGACGTTCGATATCGATGGCGGGCTCGGTACGGATACCGTGCAGTTCGATGGCACCGGAGAAAGCATCGATCTGAGCGCATTGCTGGCGACTGATTCCGGCACCAGCGAGATGCTCAATATCGAAGTGCTCGATATCAGTGATAGCAGTGAAAGTGGGACGACGCTGACACTGGATGCCGATACGGTGCTCAACCTCACTGATGACGAGGATGTGCTGCGTATCGAAGGTGACAGCAACGATACAGTCGAGGCTGACGGTGCAGAAATGGTCGGCCAGGAAGTGATCAACGGCGCGACCTATGATACCTACGCGCTGGGGTCTGCCACGCTGTATATCGATCAGGATGTTTCAGTCACGACCAACGCTTGAGGCATGAATAGGCGAAACAGCCGTCCGATATCGGGCGGCTGTTTCGTTTACCCGTGCCCATATCAGAGTATCGACCATGAAGCCTGGTCAGCGTGGAATCTCGAGTCTTCCAATGAGTGTGACATTGTCGCTGAGCGACCGGTTCCTCTAGCGAGCCGTCATCGCACAGAGCGTTGTCGCACCCTGCTGGAACTCGTCAAGTCCCGATGACCTGCATGCCTTTAACACTCAAGAAAATAGCTGGACGCTTTACCAGAAACCATTCTGAGACATCGTGATTCATGGATTGAATAATAGAGGCCGAGCATTAGCGCTTCAGAACCTGGACAAGTTCATGGCAGAAATGACCATCATTACACTGCACGGAAGCCCTTCCGATTGCCACAATACGCCCTTGGCATTGACGCCAAGCGAAAATGGATTCACGTTGATATTGGCCGGAACACAGACGAATACCTTTTTCGTGATCGTTCAACGTATTGGAGTCACCGTCACGACAATAGAGGTCGCTCGACAGTGCTACGCCGAGCTCCTGGTCCACCTGATCGATCAGCACATTCGCTACAGTTCGAATATCAGTACAGAAGAACTCAAGTCCTATATCACTCTAAAGGCAAGTGATCATTCATCACGAACTCCCCTCCTCGATGACTTTCTCGCCCCCTGAGCCAATCCATTCATTGAGCGTCAGACAGATATCCCGGCATCCCATTGATATGCCTCCTTGTCAGGAGATTCAGGGAGAAAGGCCGCATTTCAGGGATGGCGTGACGACCACCTCCTGAAAATTGCCTGATGCCTCCAGATTTTAGTCTTGAAGCGTCAACTCCTCACTAAGACCTGTCTTCACGGCTTGAGCACATGCCAAGACGGCACAACCGACACAGTGGTGTCGCCAGACCTGAAAAACCCGCCTATGCCTGTAATGCCTATTGGGTTGCTACATTCACATGCCAGCTTGCCATGAGGACGTGCGAAGATAGGCAAACCTCATGGCGTCATGCAGATCAACGTGACCGGCTCCCTTACTGCCCTGCATGCATGTCCAAGCCTTCACCTGAAAGATTTCTTGCAGGAGACATCCTTGTATTCGATTCGTCTGTGGGCCGCACATCACGCGCGACTGCTGGAGCTCACCTATCGGGCCATCGAGCCGGTGATCATCAAATTGCATCCGCTATGGAAATCCGTGGGCTACGCACGTGCAGAGAAGCCCGTTGCCAGGCTGGAACAAGCCTGCAAGGGCTTGCTATTTGATTGTCAGATGTGTGGCCAATGCATTCTGAGTTCGACCGGCATGTCCTGCTCCATGAACTGCCCCAAGAATCTGCGCAACGGTCCCTGCGGCGGTGTCATGCAGAATGGTAACTGTGAAGTCGAACCGGACAAGCGTTGTGTCTGGGTGGAAGCCTGGGAAGGCAGCCAGCGAATGAAGGACAGCGACGCGATCCAGGTCGTGCAGTTGCCGGTGGACCACCGCCTGCAGGGCACTTCATCCTGGCTGCGTGTGGCTCGGCAAGCCGCTGAGCGTCGAGAGAGCCTGAAATGACCTCCAGACTCACTATCCCGGACAACACCCAGGCGCCACCTGCCGAGCGCGATGGCAACGTCGGTCACCTGGAGCGAGTGCTCAGAAACGGGCAGTTCGCCGTTACCGCCGAGCTGGCGCCTCCCGACTCGGCTGACCCACAGGACGTCCATGCACGCGCGCAGCTGTTTGCCGGTCATGTGGATGCCATGAACGCCACCGATGGCTCGGGCGCCAACTGCCACATATCGAGCGTGGCGATGTGTGCCCTGCTGGCCCGCGAAGGCCATGAGACGGTGATGCAGATCTCGTGTCGTGACAGAAATCGCATCGCCATCCAGGGCGATGTGCTGGGGGCCGCGGCGCTGGGCATCCGCAACCTGCTGTGTCTGACCGGCGATGGTGTGCAGGTCGGGGATCACCCCGAGGCCAAGCCGGTGTTCGACCTCGATTCCCTGTCGCTGCTGGAAATCGTCACCGGACTGCGTGACAAGCACGCCTTCGCAAGCGGCCGGTCACTGACCGCTGCGCCCCAGGTATTTCTGGGCGCCGCCGCCAACCCCTTTGCTCCGCCCTTCGCGTTTCGCCCTCATCGTCTGGCCAAGAAGATCGCCGCCGGGGCTCAGTTCATCCAGACACAGTACTGCTTCGACCTCCCACGCTTTCAGGACTTCATGCATCGCGCTCGTGATCTGGGCCTGGTGGAAAAATGCTTCATCCTGCCCGGCGTCGGCCCGCTGGCCTCGGCACGTACCGCCGAGTGGATGCGTCGACACGTCCCCGGGGTGCATATCCCGGACCAGGTGATCGAACGCCTCAAGGGTGCCAAGAATCAAAAGGCGGAAGGCCGTGACATCTGCATCGAGATGATCCAGCAGTTGCGTGAGATCGAGGGTGTGAGTGGCGTGCATATCATGGCGCATCGTCAGGAAGCGTCTGTGCCGGAGATCATCCAGCGCGCGGGCATTCTGGGGGAACGAATGCCATGAACACCCGAACCTCATCCAACCCCTTCTCCGCAAACCCGCTGACATATGACTGATAGCGTCAGACTCCAGGAAGCTACGGGATGGATATTTGCTCGGCTAACTACGCACCACGTCCAATCCCTAAAGATGTTGCGCACAGGGTCTGGAATGGCCACGGTCTTCAATAACGTCTCATCTATTCTTGACCCAGGAAAAACGTCTTGAATCAACCTGAAGAAGATACTTGCGAATATCCTGACGGTCCTTATGGTTGGCGCGATTGAAGATGATTCTTAGCTCACTATCAATAGCCTCCTCACTCGCACCACGTTCAATCGCTTTTTCGTACCACTCATGACCGAGACTGACCTGTCCACCTTCCATATAAATTGCACCCAACAATGTGCATGGTCTGAAGTCTTTACTCATGAGCCCGTGAGCGATCATTGCTAGATCAATAGCCTCGTCTCGGTGTCCGAGGTCACGTTGTACACCACCAAATGTTGTATGAAATGCGGTTTTCATTTTTCTTGATGCCATATTTACAATATAAATAGCCTTGAGAATTTCAGCAGCTCTGAGAGATTTTCCGCATTTTCGATAGTGGCTACTGGCATTAATCGCCATCCATACATCTTGACTACGATTGAAATGTTCCTCGTAAAACCTGGCCTCTGCATGATGATAGGCTGACCTCAACTCTTTGCTGAAATAATCCCGGCCATGTGTAGAAAGTCACAGCAAATCATTTTCGAAAAGACGATTGTCTTCATCAATTCGACGCAATATATCCATCAAACGATGAAAGTCGATTTTCTCAATGTAACAGTCGATAGCATACTTGTTTCTCAGAAATCGATTTTTCATCCTGGCTTTATATTGAGGTGTCTTTTCTAGCGCCTTTCGTTTCTCCAAGGATTTTTGTTGTGCTATTCGGACACTCTCTTGTCTTGCTTCCTCTATCAACCGTGCTTCTTCTTCCTTTGCGATCCTGTCTAGCTTGGCTTTCCGTATTCTGAGAATCTGCTCTTCTTCTGCTTCTTGATGAAACTGATCAAAAGGGATGTCTTGCATGATAAATTTCTTTAGGGCCAGCAGACCCTGACTATCCAAGTATCGTAATGATAGCTGAGATATGGGTTCTCCCTGCTGAAGCCGCTCCAAGATACCAGTAATTCTGGTGGCGGGTAATTTTGTACCCGGCAAGTCATCAACATGATATTTCCGAGAAACAACTTCCCTATCGTTTGACATCCCATGTTCTCTATATATTTTCAGAACGCTGATCATAGCATTGCAGTAATGAGAACTCTACACTTCATGATCAAGAAGAGCATGCTATCCACATTATACAAAGGGCTAAATCGGAAGGAGATTTCTGATATATTACAATAACAATAGATAGTACGATTATCTTATGACCTATGACTGAATCAAGATAATCACCATACATTCATCTCTCCCTTTCAGACCAGGCCCGATGGATATCCATACACTATTTCTGCTGGTTTTTATGCCCTCCAGTAGAGAAAACAAGCCAGTACAGGAAGCTAAATTTATCCACACTGAATTGAAGCGAGTACAAACCCGGCCACTACGGATAGTCATTTATAACCTCCTTGAACAAGGACCATATTCTAGTGCCGGGACACTCAATGTGTGACAACAAAGTAGAGATTGAAAATGAATGATAACAATAGAGAAAACCTCTCCCATTAATAATCAATCAATTCCACCACCATCTCCTTACCCTCCCAGACGATACGCAACCTTCCCTCCTCCTGCTTCAGAATGACCTCCTGACTGACACAGCTGGCAAGGATGCAATGCTGTCGCTGGGCAGGAATTGTCCACGTCATGTGAGCGACATCGGGGTTTGCATCGCTGTCGATGATGATGTGCTCTTCTCGCTCTTCAGCGTAGCCATGAGTCACTTCAGGAGTCAGTTCCGGGTGGCTTTCCAGGCGCAGTCGGTAGTCACGCTGGCCTTCGCAAAGTGTTACTGCTTTGCCCTGCTCGTCGGATTGAAGGCCAGCTTTCAGTGAAGAATGCAGCTGCCACTGCACAGTAAATGGCTGCTGACTTGAGAGGTCATCAAATATCACGATGCCGACACCTTCCAATAACACGATGGTGCGTACATAGCGGATATCACCTATATAGGCAGCGCTCAAGTCCAGCCGATGAGCCACCATTCCACCCGTTCGGGTACTCGAGATAACGCGAGCTATCGCTGCTGGATCATCCAGAGACTGCGCCACTCCATCGATCAATGGCACGTTGTGGGCAAGTGAGGTGCGCGTCCATTCACGGTGATGCTGGCTGCCGAAAGCATAACCGTAACTTCCTGTGGGACATAAAACGGAGCGACCAGTATCGATGAAACTCACATTGCCTTGATCACCATGGCGGTGAGAGCTGTTGCCGAAGGGGCTGCAGCGGTAGCGCAGCTCCAGCTTGCCGAAACGATCGAGACCATGCCCGGCATGCGGGTAGAAAGCATGACGGGAGTCATCAGGAGACTTATGCCGAGATCCTGTCTGCTGCTCACTACGTTCGTGTGCAAGACGTATCTGATCCAGCGTCGGGATGACATCCAGCAGATGCAGAGCATGGATCTCGATCGACTCTTCCAGCTGACGGCTCTTATGCATATCGTCCCGGCTGCCAAAACGCTGGGCGTAGATCCGCAGCGGATTCTGAGCGAAGAACCCTGGCCACTCTTTGCCATCGGCATAACACCAGAAACCATCTCCGAAGGGATGCAGGTCATTGTCCGTCACGACGAAGTCGCGGCAGTACGTCAGATAGTTGACGTAGAAGGGATGCTGATAGAACGAGAAGCCGGATAACCGCTCCACCGCAAGAAAGAACGGATGAAACCACTTGGTATAGGAAGACGAATAGAAGGCACCCTCTGCCCATCCGCCATCCGCACTGCCATAGAACGGCAATACGCCTCGATAGAGGTCGAGCGCACACTGCAACCACTGCGTGCACCTGGTGCGGTCGTGTTCCTTGTGCAGCACCAGCGCTGCCACACCGAGATAGGCTGGCAACCGCGACGTATGTGAATGACCGGGATATTGCACGAAGTCATCCTGCTCGAGACGATGCATCATCTGCTCGGCGACACGTACCAGCAGCGCTCGGGCAAAGGAACGCTCTCCATCCGCCAGCAGCGGCGTCAGCCAGTGATAGGCCAGGAAGACATTTCGCGCCAGAGACAACCCGACCTCATCACCCCACTGGCAAGGTCTCTCCAGGGTGGCAGGGCCATCCGTGCTCCATTCCGCCAACGTGAGCAATCGCTCGACGGCAGCCTCGCCTGCCGCGACATCCCCCTCGATGCGATAGAGCAGGCACAGTGCCATCAGGTCACGATCCACCCATTCGCGTATCCGATGGATGGCCAGACGCTTGTAACGTTCACGCCCCCGGCGATGGTGGTCAGGATATTCCGGCAACCCGTTATCCAGCGCGACTCTGGCTGTCGCCCGCATACGGGGAATATCCTCGGCAGCGGCCTGCTTCACCAGTGGAAGGTCGGCATCGAGATACAGCATCCATTGCGTCTGTGCTTCGCAGGCGGCAAACAAGACTTCTGCACGTGGCGGGAGATACTCAGGCTCTCGGCCGGTCAGGGTGAACTCGACCCACTGCGAGCTTTCCCCCATCTCGTCAGTGACACGCCACCGATATCCCCCGACCTCGAGGATATCCTCAAGAAGCACCGGGGAGGTGACCTGCTCACGACAGAGTGAGTCTCCCGATTCCGTCCTCACCAGCTCAAAGGTGTAGACGCTGTCGGTCGTGGCCATTGGCCAGGTAAAAGCGGGCGGGTTGGTACAGGCCGGCAGTGACTCGCAGGGCGAGAGGAAGACCTGAAAATCGTGATCTCGTGTCAACAGCAGCATCCAGCCTCTCCTTCAGATCCAATGATATTCGCCGGTGTCACGGTCAATATGACCAATCTGACGCGCTGGCATACCAGCGAAGATGGCATAGTCCGGCACATCGCTCGTGACCACGGAGTTGGCACAGATCAGGCAACAACGGCCCAGCACGCACCCAGGTGTCACGACCACGCCAGAGGTCAACCACGCGCCATGCTGGATGATGACGCGACCTTTCACCTCATCCGAGCGATCACTGAAACGGTCATCCCGTGGAGAATATTGATGGTTGGAGGCCACGATCGAGACATTGGGGCCGATGAGTACATGCGGATAGATGGTGACATCCCCATTGATGTAAGCCTGTAGGCCGATATAGACCTGCTCATGAATGGCACTCCTATCATGAGGGCGCACGATGGCTCCCGGCGCAATGCGGATGCCCTCTCCTGTGAATCCCAGGATACGGGCGCGTGCCTGGTCATCCTCGCGGTTGTTGCTCGCCTGTAGATAGAGCGTGAACTTCTCGAACTCTTCCTCGCTCAAGATGCCGCCATGCCGGGCCTGAACCGATGGCGTGGCGTGAATGGCGGACCTAGGTCGCTCGGGCATGATGGCTCCTGATGGAACATGACGGTTTTCGGGTCGAGTCACTCAGCATGGGAGAACATGGGAAAAGAAGACATCCTCTCCCCCATGCTGGTAACAGTCACTTGCTGTCCAAGGGGTTACGAATGAGAAGGCCGATATGCTGCTTTTTGTACCTTTTCCTGACCGAACCGATTCATGAAGAAGCCCAGGATGCCTAGAATCGCGGCGATGCTGACAAAGATGAGACGTCCCGTCATCTCGTTGGGCACCAGCACCAGCAGCAGGACACCCAAGGCTGAGGCCATCAGCAATTTCCCCAACAGCTGGTAGGGCTGACGATCCAGCTCGAGTGTCTCGGCAGTATCCTCGGACACCACCGGGGTATCCACGTTGTCGAAGAACCGGGCGATCTCCGCGGCACGTTCAGCCGAGGGCACCTTGTAGAAGAGTGTGGTGAGCAGGAAGAACGGCAACGTGATCAACATGTGTGCCCCTACCCCGAGGGTGACTGACTTGAGTTCGGCGAACTCGCGTGCCTCCATCGGCTCGGACATGCCCATCACGGACTGCACAAGCTCCGGCGTGACACCGAAGGCGATGATGGCCGACACGCACATACCGACCAAGATGGTGCCCCAGCCGGCCCAGTCAGGCGTCTTGCGTACGAAGAAGCAGAGAATGGCGGGGATCAGCAATGGGAACCCGACCAGAGTACCGACGATCATCATGGCATCGAACAGCCCGAACTCCTGCAGCGTGGTCAAGAACAGTCCCGCGCCGATCACGATCAACCCGAACATCGCCGTGAATATCTTGCCTGCCAGCATCAGCTTGCGTTCATCACCGTCCTTGCAGAAATATGGCTCATACACACTCTTCACCAGAATCCCGGCATTGCGATTGAGGGCGGAGTCCATGGACGACATGGTGGCCGCGAACATCGCCGAGAGCATCAGTCCCACCATGCCCAGGGGAAGCTCGCGCTTGACGAAGATGTAATAGGCCGCGTCCGCCTGATTGCTGCCGAGATCTGCCAGCCCCCAGCTGGCCGGGTCAGGGTAATTCCCAGCCACATACCACGCGGGAAGAAACCAGATACTGGTGCCGAAGAGCGTCAGGCCACAGGCAAGCAGTGCTGCCTTACGCGCATGACGCGTGTCCTTGGCGGCCACATAGCGATAGGAATCGATCATGTTGTTGGTACTGAAGAACTGTTTCACGAAGATGCAGATGAACCAGCCGACGAACAGATATCCATAACTGTACCCATCCCCGAGGAAAGCATGCTCCGGCAGGCCTCGGCTCATCAGATTCTCCACGCCGCCCGACTTGACGACCGCCACCACCGCCGCGACGAAGGTCATCACCGTCAATAGCACCATCTGCAGAAAATCGGAGGCGATGACCGCCCAGCTGCCACCGACCAGGGACATGAACAGGACAACGAAGCCAGCCCCTGCCACGGTCTGCTCGATGGGGATATCCAGCACGGCACTGACGAAGACAGAGAGGCCATTGAGCCAGATGGCAGCCTGCATCACGTTGAGCGGCACATTCGCCCAGGTGAAGACCTGCTCGTTGACGCGACCGAAGCGCAGGCGAATCCCCTGGATGGGGCTGACCACTCGCATCTGCCGAGCCTTGGCGGCAAAGAAGAGGTAGTTGATGAAATACCCCGTGGCATTGGCCACGAAGACGATGACGATGGAGATCCCGCCCGTCAGCGCCTTGCCCATCAGTCCGGTGAAGGTCATGGCACTCAGCGACATCATGAATGCCGTGGCGCCGACCATCCACCACGGCATGCGACCGCCACCTCGGAAATAATCGTTTGTCGAACGAGTCGCGGAGCGATAGAGCCACCCCAGCAACATTAGAAATGCAAAATATACCAAGACGATCAATATATCGATGCTCATCTTGTGCCTCTTGTATTTATTTGGCGTATGGCGTGCAGAGATGAAGCGCCGTGCCGCGGCAGGGCACTCCGATGACTTCCGGTCTTAAGGGGGGGCAGTGCGTAACTCATCACCTGACGAGCACTTTTCGAGCAGGACCCCGTGGCGTCACGCCTCTCCTTGAACCAAGCGAATGAAATGGCGTTTCACCAAAGCTAGCAAGCACACCAAAAATATGAAATGTCGTTTTAATTCTTGTTTAATATATAAATATGTATTCATATTACGGGTTCGACAAACCATGATTACACGCAGTCAATTTCACGAAAATTCTCTTTTCGAGCACCCCGCTTAAAATACAAGTCATTGATATAGAAAAATAAAATCGCATTTATCCTTTGGTCTTACAGGAGTGATTCGCTGGATTTCTTGACACGCAAGACCTCCTATATGCGACCAATGGCATGTCAATATCATCGTCCATCGCAGCCGAGAGTCCCTGGTATGAGTGGTGGTTAAGGGAGTGCTCCCCCCCACGCCCGGCAGTCACGAGAACACGTCAACCGCCCAGTGACGTCAGCATCTTCAGGCTGAGCATTCACGTCATCTCGCCACGACTCACTCCATAAGAAAAATGCATACCCTCCGATAACACTCACCCCCTACTTAGGTCCCATGCCTCGCTCCCATAATGGCCACGATATACAACCGTGCTAATGGAGAGATGCCTGCATGTCCCTGACCAATGCCCTGTCCGACGCGCTGCCGCTGACCCTGAGCGAGTCGCCGCTGTCACTGAACCTGATCACCGCTGAAGGCCACGAGCCGGTCAGCCCGCTGTGGCTGCGCGAGCGCACCCAGGACCCGGAGCAGCTCGATGAGGTCACCACCCAGCGTCTGTTCGATTCGCATGCCATCGACGTCAATCTCGAGTTGACCGCGGCGCGCCCGGTCGATGAGACGCACGTGGAATTCACTTTCAGTGACGGGCATTGCGAGGTGTATGACCTCACCCTGCTGGCGCATGAGCTGCAGGGCATCACGCCGTTCCCCAAGGCCGAGAGCTGGGATGCGGGCATCGATCAGCAGGCGCAGCGCGTCGACTGGGAGAAGATGGGCAACAATGAGGACTTCCAGAAGGCACTGGAGGCCTATCTGCGCTTTGGCTACATCATCGTGCAGAACGTGCCGACCGATCCGGAGCGCATTCTGGAAGTGGCCGGTCACTTCGGTTACGTGAAGGACACCAACTTCGGCAGCTACTTCGAGGTGTATTCGCGCCCGACCGGCAACGATCTGGCCTATCGCAGCGTGGCACTTGGACCGCACACCGATAATCCGTATCGTGATCCGGTGCCGGGCATCCAGATGCTGCATTGCCTGGTCAACGAGACCACTGGCGGCCTGTCCACGCTGGTCGACAGCCTGAATGCGCTCAAGCAGCTCAAGGCCGAGATGCCGGAAGGCTATGAACTGCTGCGTACCACCCCGGTGGGCTTCCGCTTCCTGGATGCCGGTACCGAGCTGACCACCCGTCGCTGCGTGATTCGCGAGAATTCCGATGGTGAGCCGATCGGCGTCAACTACAGCCCGCGTCTTGATCATCTGCCGCACATGTCGCTGGAGAACACGCGCCGCTACCATCAGGCCCGTCAGCGTCTTGGACAGCTGTTCCAGGACCCGGCCAACGAGATTCGCTTCCAGCTCGAGTCCGGTGAGCTGATGATGTTCGACAACACCCGCGTGCTGCATGGCCGTACGGCGTTCGACACCAATGAGGGGCATCGTCACCTGCAGGGCTGCTACATGGACAGCGACGGCCCGCGTGAGCGCTTCGCCACGACCCTGATGCGTCAGCGTCAGCAGCAGGCACAACAAGAAAACCGTGAGGAAATGGCGTAATGGATCAGGTTTCATTCACCCAGATGAAGGACGGCACCGCAGAAGACTATGCGTTGCTCGAGCGTCTTGAGGATCAGTTCAATGAAGGGCTGGTGGAGCGCCTCAAGCTTGCCCTGCGCAAGCTCGATGATGGTCTGAGCGGCTACAAGGTCAGCCGTCTGGAGCACTCCCTGCAGTCAGCGGCACGTGCCGAAGCCGACGGTGGCGATGATGATCTCGTCGTCGCGACCCTCCTGCATGACCTGGGTGACGAGCTGGCGCCCTACAATCACTCGCAGCTGGCCGCTTCCATCGTGCGCCCCTATGTGCGTGCCGAAGTGACCTGGATCATCCACCACCATGGACTGTTCCAGAAGTTCTACTACGGTCACTTCTCCGGCGAGGACCGCAACGAGCGCGAGATCTACAAGGATCACCCCTGGTATCAGAAGTGTGTGGATTTCTGCGAGCGTTATGATCAGGCGGCCTTCGATCCGGACTATCCGACCCCGCCGCTGGAGCACTTCGAGCCGGCTCTGCGTCGCGTCTTCGCACGCAAGCCCTTCGATCCGGACGTGATCGGCGAAGAGCCCGCCGGCGGTTTCGACAGCCGCGTCTGAACGTGTGGATGGCGGGCGCATGAATCGCGCCTGACCTGCTCCACTCCTGTGCTTGACCATTGCCCCCACTGGCCCGCCCAGTGGGGGCAATGTGGTTTGTGGGCGTTGCGTTGAGCGCACCACGCCAACAGGGGGTTGAACCTCGCCACTCAGCCTTCATCATCGTGGGGCAAGGCAAGTATCCATGAAGACTGTCCCTGATGATGCGGCAGTCTCGCTCCTTGAGACGCATTCCCCCTCCCCGACCCGACAGGCAGACACATGGAACACCTCTTCATCTATGGCCCGCTGGGGCCAGGCGGACTCAACGAACATGTCATCGCCAACATCGATGGCGAATGGCGCCCGGCCTATCTGCGCGGCCGACTCGAGAACAGCGATCAGGGTACCGAGCACAACTTCCCCGGGCTGGTGGTCGACAACACGGGGCAGGTGATACGCGGCCACGTCTTTTCCTCACCGCAGCTGCCCGAGCATTGGGACGCTCTCGATGACTTCGAGGGCCCCATCTATCAGCGTCGCGTCACCACCGTCATTCTCGACGACAATCGTGAGCTCGAGGTCTATGTCTATGCGCTGGCGATGTGAGAATCTCCTGCCGGGCAGGCAGAGCGACAAGTGACAGAGCGATCCCCCTGCCTCTGGATCGCGTCACCCTCTCGGCCCCAGCCTCGCCAGCACCCTCGCCCAGGCATCACAAGGAGAATTTCTCATGCAGCTTGAAGGTTCGTGCCACTGCCAGGCCGTCACATTCCAGCTTGAGTCACCGCATCCCTACCCGTACCAGCGCTGCTACTGCTCGATCTGTCGCAAGACGGCAGGCAGCGGCGGCTACGCGATCAACCTGGCGGGCGACGCCGGCACCCTCAAGGTGGAAGGCCGCGAGCACATCTCGATCTATCACGCGGTGATCGACGGGGTCGAAAGCCCGGCGGAACGTCATTTCTGCAAGCACTGCGGCAGTGCACTGTGGCTCTACGATGCCCGCTGGCCAGAACTGATCCACCCGCAGGCGGGGGCGATAGACACCCCGCTGCCCGTGCCACCGGAGCATGTCCACATCATGCTCGACAGCAAGGCCAACTGGGTGGAAGTCCCGCACGAGGTGCGTGATGCCCATCACGCCGAGTATCCCGACGAGAGCATCGCGGCCTGGCATGCGCGAATTGCCGAGCGCGGCACTCAGTAAGCTCAGGGACGCCCTCCAACAGGAACAGGTGCGACCCTGGTCAGGATCAGGTGCGACCTCGCGCCCTGATTCGCCGGGCTGAGCGTTGATGTCACTCGCTGCGTCGCGTATAAGTGCCGCCTATACAAGGCGGCGCTCCTGCCTGATATCCGCGGTGTACGGCGTGAAGCCTCTCGCAGGCCCGGATATTCCAGGACAGGACCGCCGTGACAGTGCATCACAGCGAGGACTCCCGTGCCGGCCCGAAAGACACGCTCCCCTGCGCCAGACGATACCGCCAGCCCTCTGGATGACCTGCCCTCCCTGCGCGGGCTGGTCGCCTTTGACGTGACGGTTCGCCTGGGCTCGATGACGGCTGCGGCCAATGAGCTGGATACCACCCAGCCCACCATCTCCCAGCGCATCCGCGCGCTGGAGGAGCACCTGGGCCATCCGCTGTTCGATCGCCAGGGCGGCAGGCTGATCCTCAACCACTACGGCGAGAGCTTCCATGCCGAACTGGCAGGCGGACTTGGCCAGGTCTGCAGCGCCGTCACGGAAGCACGTCGCAAGGTGCACAAGCCGACACCGCGCATCACCATCGCCGCGGGTGCCGGCTTTGCCCACGTCTGGCTGCGCCCGCGACTGGAGCGGTTGGAGCAGGCCTTTCCGGAGTGTCACTTCACGCTGCTGCCGATCGATCGCGATGAAGACCCGCAGATGCAGCAGGCCGATATCGCGATCCGCTTCGGCCCGCCGCTGACGGGCGATCATCGCGATACGCTGGTGGTCGCGGAGCGCGCCTTTCCTGTCTGCTCCCCGGATTACGCGCGGCGTCATGGGCTGGAGAAGGGGCTGGATGCCGAGGCGCTGTCGCGCATCACGCTGCTGCATCTGGACATGCGCGATAGTCGCTGGCTGGACTGGGCCACCTGGTGTCGTCATGCGGGACTGCCGGTACCGCGTCTCGACAAGGCCTTTCCCTTCAACAACTTCCCGCTGACGCTGAACGCCGCCGTCAACCATCAGGGAGTCGCGCTGGGCTGGAGTCACGTCATTCAGGACCTGCTCGACAACGGCTCGCTGATCGCCCTGACGCCGCATATCTCGCGTGACCGTCATGGCTATCGCATGAGTGTCCGCCATCCCAACAGCGCCGTGATCCAGCCCATCACTCGCTGGTTGATGCGCGAATTCTCAGGCCTGACATTGCCTGACGCCTGACGCCCGCCCTCCTCACTCATCAGCTCTCAGAGACCGGCCTGAAGATCGCGCTGTACCCGTCTGGCGCGCGCTGACAGCGGCCACTCCGCCCGTGTAATCCACCACAGCGTATCCACCACCTCGACATCCCCGTCTGCGGGTGCCACCACCTTGATGGCCTGATGATTCTGGAAGGCCTCACGGGCATGGCGAGGCACGACACTGAAGCCCAGCCCGCAGGCCACCGGTTCCAGAATCAGGCTGATCTGATTGGTGGAGCCACTGCGCGGCAATGAGCGGACCCCCGGATTGCCCGGGAAACGCCGACTGAGCAGTCGTGACGCCATGTCCTGGCCATCGGGATGATCGATGAAGCCCAACGTCTCGAGATCGCGCCAGTCATGGATCTCGACACCCGCCGGCACCACCAGCTCAAGTGGCTCGCGGGTCAGCTCCGTCACGCTCAGGCGCGGGTCATCCGGCTTCTGGGTGACGATGCCCAGCTCGAAGTGATTCTCAAGCACTGACTCCACCACTTCGCGCGTGGGGGCGAAGCGATGATGGATATTGAGACCGGGTGACGCCTGCTGCAGCGCCAGCAAGCGGGGGTAAAGCGCCAGTCCGATGCTGCCCGGCGTGATCAGCCGAATATCCCCGTGACTGTCTTCATTGCCGGCCAGGCGCTGGGCCAGGCGCTGCTCCGCCGTCTCCATCTCGCGCGCGTAATCCAGCAACGCATGGCCGGCCGGTGTCAGCTCGAGCTTGCGAGGATGTCGAATCAACAGCTTGCCCAGCTGGGTTTCCAGATGTCGCACATGCTGGCTGACAGCGGCCTGGGTCAGATCGAGCTGCTCTGCGGTGCGCGTGAAATTGCCGACACTCACCAGAGTGCGGAAGGTACGTAACCACTGGGGTTGCAGCATGTCGGCTCCTCGTTGCGACAGTCATGGCGCCCGGGACGTGTCTGGCCTGACAGCCGGCAGTCCTGATCGGCGTCGACGCCGGTCCGCCATAACGAACTCTTATCACTATCATAACAGCTACGTAGTTTTCATTATTGCTCATGACACCCAAGATGGCATCCAACGTCACGCAGACAGTGACTGAGCCAATTCCCTTCACGACTCCCTTCACGAGGTGAATCATGAGCAGCGAAAAGCACACACCGTATCCGCGCACCTTCTCCCACATCGGCCTGTCCGTCGGTGATGTGGAAGCCGCCGTCAAGTTCTATACCGAGGTACTGGGGTGGTACGTGGTGATGGAGCCGACCACCATCACCGAAGACGACTCCGCCATCGGCGTGATGTGCAGCGATGTCTTCGGTCCGGGTTGGGGCAGCTTCCGCATCGCCCACCTGTCCACCGGTGATCGTATCGGGGTCGAGATCTTCGAATTCCCGCACCACGAGACGCCGGAGAACAACTTCGAGTACTGGAAGACCGGCATCTTCCACTTCTGCGTTCAGGACCCGGACGTCGAAGGGCTGGCCGAACGCATCGTGGCCGCCGGCGGCAAGCAGCGCATGCCGGTACGCGAGTACTTCCCGGGCGAGAAGCCGTTCCGCATGGTCTATATGGAAGACCCGTTCGGCAACATCCTCGAGGTCTACAGCCACAGCTATGAAATGACCTATGCCGCCGGTGCCTATCAGAACGACTGATCAAGCCCCAGGCAGCGATGCACGCATGAGTCGATGACCGACGCATGCGTGCATCGAACCAGCGCCCCTTGCCCCCTGTCATCAGAAGGGGCAAGGGGCTTTTTTCGTCATGGCCAGGCCCCATCACGGTCGCCTCCTGTCGATTGTTGAGCAATCATTCAAATTTGCGTAAGCTGGTAGGCAATCGATGGGCGCTACCGGGCCAGCAATGCAGGGAGACTCCTTTCACCGACATCCGCTGTACTGCCTCCCCAGGCCCACACCCCACACCCAGTCTGTCCAGGAGTGTTCATGTCCACCCCAAAGCCCGTCTCCGTTCTGGTATTCGACGTCAACGAGACCCTGCTCGACATCACCACCCTTTCACCGCTGTTCGGGCGCGTCTTCGGCGATGAAGGCGTGCTGCGTGAATGGTTCGCGCAACTGGTGCTGTATTCCCAGACCATGACGCTTGCGCATCGCTATACCCCCTTCGGTGAGCTTGGCGTGGGTACCCTGAAGATGGTCGCCGATATCCATCAGGTCACGCTCAAGGACAGCGATATCGATGAGCTCAAGTCGCGCATGGCCGAGATGCCGGCTCACCCCGACGTCGCACCGGCGCTTGAGCGCTTGAAGCAGGCCGGTTTTCGCCTGGTGACCCTGACCAACTCTCCCGCCGGTGCCTCACCGACACCGTTGGAAAAGGCCGGCATCAGCGAGGCCTTCGAGCAGCACTTCAGTGTCGGAGCCGTCGAACAGTTCAAGCCGGCGCCCGCGACCTACCAGCACGTGGCCGAGCAACTCGAGGTCAAGCTCGATGACATGTGCATGGTCGCCTGTCACGTCTGGGATACCATCGGCGCCCAGGCAGCCGGCATGCAGGGTGCACTCCTGACGCGTCCGCACAATGCCGTGCTGCCGGCAAGCAATGTCCCGACACCGGACCATGTGGCCGATGAGTTGATGACCCTGGCCGATCACCTGATCGCCACCCGACACGCCTGATCTCCCCCGCTGGTGAAAGCCGCATGACAGACACGCCACGGCGCCTACTCAAGGCCCGTGGCGTGTCCGATTCACCTCTTCCCCCGCCTCACCTCCACCTCCCTGGTGATCTGCAGCCTTCTTCTGCCCCCTGCCTCTTGTCGATGCCTTCACTCCAGTGACCGGAACGTCTTGAGCATCTCGTCACGGGTCTGGCCGAGGGCCGTCTTGATCTCGTCATGCCGGCTGGCAATGCGCCACTCCGGTCCCAGTACCGAGATGGCGTAATGCCCCTGACTGGTCTCGAGACCCATGGCGATGGCCGCGACCCCGCGGGTGTGCTCACCGGCGTCGTATGCGTATCCGCAGCGACGAATCTCCGCCAGCTGCTCGAGCAGCTCGGGCATGTTCGCGGTCTTGTCCGTGTAGGCCGTGAGCGCGGTTCCCAGCAAGTGCTTGACCTGCGCGTCCTGCAGGTGTGCCAGCAGGACCTTGCCACTGGACGTCGCGTGCAGTGAGAGGAAATTGCCGGCCATCGGCGATACCCGCAGGGGCTGCGGGGACAATACGGAATGCAGTATCAGCAACTCGTTGCCGCTCAGGCTGCAGAGCACCACCGTCTCCTCGGTGGTGACACTCAAGGCTTCCAGAAATGACTTGGCGTGCGTGGTGATGTCGAGCTGGCTATGCCGCGCCAGTCGCATCAAGGCAGACCCCAGCCGGATACCGCCATGCCCATGAATCTCCAGCAGATCCTCCTGCGCCAGCGCGTCCACCAGCCGCTTGACGGTGGAGCGCGGCAGCTCACTGCGCTGCGCGATCTCCCCCAGACTCATGCCCCGCTCATTGCCTTCCAGGCTCTTGAGAATCGCCGCGACCCTGGCCACGACCTGTACGCCACCGCCTTCACGTGTGGTCAAGTCACATCTCCTTAACAAGCTAACTACTTGCTCAACAAAACCACTGAATGGTACAGTGTACCGCATAACGAAACACCCACCGCGATATCTTCCTGCCCTTTCCGTCAGACGCGAGAACCTGCCAGTGGCTGCTGCTCAACCCTTCAATCTACGAATCGCTCTCGGCCTCGTGGGTATCCTGCTCGCCTCGCTGATGTCCGGTGTCGGCGAGCGAGTCACTCAGACGGTGCTGACGGATGTGATCGGTCATTTCGGCTTTTCCCATGATGAAGGCAGTTGGCTGACCACCCTCTACAGCGCCGCTGAAGTCTCGATGATGCTGCTGGCCGGCTGGTTGGCCGTCACCTTCAGCCTGCGCCGCTTCGCCATCGGTGCCTGCCTGTCACTGGCAGTGTTCTCGCTTCTGGTGCCACTGGCCGACAGCTTCCCGTTGATGGCGGGGCTGCGCGTTGCCCAGGGGCTGGCATCCGGCAGCATCCTGCCGCTGCTGATGATGTCGGCGCTGCGCTTTCTGCCGTGGCACAGCAAGCTCTATGGCCTGTCAGCCTATGCGATGACGGCCACCTTCGGCCCTTATCTGTCGGCACCGCTGGCCGCACTCTATGGCGACCTGGGCGACTGGAATCTGGTGTTCTGGGAAACCGCGCCGATGTGTCTCATCGCGGCGGCGCTGGTGTCCTGGGGCCTGCCACAGGACCCGCTCAAGCTGGAGCGCCTCAAGCAGTTCGACTGGCTCGGTGCCTTGCTGGGCGTCACCGCCCTGTGCGCACTGGTGGCCGGCATGACCCAGGGCGAGCGTCTCGACTGGGGCAACTCCCCCGTGATCATCGCCCTGCTGGGCACGGGCGGACTGGCCTTCGCCGCCTTCCTAATCCACGAATGGTTCCACCCGTTGCCGCTCTACAAGCTGCAGCTCCTGGCCCATCGCAACTTCGCCTTCGGCATTCTTACCCTGTGTACCTTCATGTTCCTGACCCTGGCCGCCGGCACCATTCCCGCCGCCTTCCTGGGCGAGGTACAGGGCTATCGCCCCATGCAGCTGTTCCCGGTGATGCTGACCATGGCTCTGCCGCAGCTCGTGCTGGCACCGCTGGTGGCGACACTGATCAATCGCAGGAACGTCGACAGCCGCTATGTGATGGCCACGGGCCTGGTGTTGATCCTGATCAGCTGCCTGCTGGGCTCGCAGCTCACCAGCGACTGGAACCGTGACAACTTCCTGCTCATCGAGGTGCTCAATACCCTGGGCCAACCGATGGTGGTCGTGCCGCTCTTGATGAATGCCACCGGCGCCATCAGTCCGCTGGACGGCCCCTTCGCCACCGCGATGGTCAACTCGCTGCGGGCGCTGTTCACGGTGGTGGCCGCCACTGTCTATGGCAGCTTCATCGTCCAGCGTGATGCCCTGCATTCGACCCGTCTGAGCGAGGCGCTGGGCCTGCAGGGCAATCAGCCCGCTGGCCTCATCCCGCTGGACGCCGCGCGCGATATCGCCACGCGCCTCTCCGAGCAGGCCGCGGTGATGAGCTACGCGGATGCCTACCTCGCCATCATTCCCTTCGTGGTGGCCCTGCTGGTGCTGGTCATGGTGTTGCCGGTGCGCGCCTACCCGCCGCAACCGGCACCTGCCGCCCGCCAGCACACCCACTCTCCTGCGACCTGAAAAGCGAGAACACGATACTGCCATGAACAAGACACGCACGACTCTGCTGCTGAGCGGACTGGCCCTGCTGCTGCTGATTCTCTATGCAGCGCTCTACTGGAAGGGTCACGATGGCCGCGAGGCCACCAACAACGCCTACGTGCGTGCCGATAGCGTGATGGTCACCCCACGGGTGGCCGGCCAGATCGACACGGTACGGGTGGAAGACAACCAGGTGGTTCACGAGGGGCAGATACTGGCCACGCTGGACGACCGTGATTACCAGGCCTCCCTGCATTCCGCCCAGGCGGATCTCGCCGCCAGTCAGGCGGCGGTAGGAGATCTGGACGCCAACATCGAACGTCAGCGCGCGGTGGTCCAGCAAGCCCTCGCCGAAGTGAAGGCGACCGAGGCGTCACTGCGTTACGCACGCAATGATGCCAAACGCTATCGCAGCCTGCGCATGACCAATGCCGCCTCCCAGCAGGACAAGGAAAAGGCCGATGAGGAACAGGGCATCTGGGAGGCACGACTCGTGCAGTATCAGGCCGCTCAGCGCTCGGCCGAGAAACAGATCGGTGTCCTGCAGGCTCAGCGCGTCGAGGCCCGCGCCGAGGTCGAGCGCTCGCGCGCCACGCTTGAGCAGGCAGCGCTGAACGTCGATTACACCACCATCCGCGCCCCCAAGGATGGCATCGTCACCCAGCGCTCATTGCGTGTCGGTGCCTACGTGCAGCCGGGCTCCTCGCTGCTGGCCATCGTGCCACACAAGGAAGCCTACGTGGTCGCCAACTATCTCGAGACCCAGATGGCCGAGATGGCGCCGGGCCAGCCGGTGGAGATGACGCTGGACAGCCTGCCGGGCAAGACCTTCCACGGTCATGTCGAGAGCATCGCACCGGCCTCCAGCAACGCCTTCTCGGCAGTGGCCAGCGAGAACGCCACCGGCAACTTCACCAAGATCACCCAGCGCATGCCGGTCAAGATCGCGTTTGACCCCGATCAACCCGACTTCGACAAGGTGCGCATCGGCATGTCGGTGATCACCCACGTCACTACTCGGGACGCCTCCTGATCCAAGGGACTCGCTCCCGGACGCGACGGCCGGCTAGCCGGCAAGACAAGACGCCCCATCTGTCAGTGACAGATGGGGCGTCTTGTCTTGCGTGCCCTTGCAGACAGGCGATGCAGGCAATACGGCCTGCCTGGACACTACGGACTATCCAGACGATGGCGGGCACAGCTGCCAGTCGTCGTGCTCGATCTCCAGCATTGCCGCGATGGCGGCCGAGGCGATGACATGGGTCTGGCCATTGGCCTCATCATGCACATTCAGCCCACCGTGCACCACCGTGACCTCGGCGCGCCCGCGTGGCAACTCGCATGTCACGACATCCACATCCACGGCCTCCGGTGTCTGTACGCCGATGGTGACCTCGACACGCATCTGACGATGGTCGATGCCCAGGGACTGAAACAGCACGATGGAGGAATGATGCAGGGCATCCTGCACTGCGCGGCAGGCGGCCTTGGTGTAGTCCTCTCCGTAGAGGTCATTGCCGGTGCCCATCTCGAGAATGATGCGCTGCTCGCTCATGCCTGACCTCCTGACGGATGGCGGGTCTGTCGCGAAGCCTGAGGGCGCTCCGGCATGTCGATACCGCTCGCCAGCATGTCAAACGACACGATGAGGGCGACATTGGCGATCACGCTCACCCCGCTGCCATCCGGCTTGGCCACGTCCAGTCCGCCCTTGACCACCTTCACGCTGGGCTGGCCATAGGGAAAGATCCCCAGCAGGGCGTCACTGTCGACCTTGTCGGGCTGCTGCACGCCGATCTCGACCTCGATCAGCATCGCCTCCCTGGGAAAGCCGAAGGCATCCGCCACATTCAGGGAGTTGTGCCACAGGGCATCACGTATCCCGCGGGCCGCCGCCTCGGTGTAGTTCTGGCTGCGAATGGAAGTGCCCATACCGAACTGGGTCACCATGCGTGTCCTGGACATGTGGCCTCCTTGAGAAACGTCGTTCACCGCGCCATGCCGATGGCACGGAAATGAAGGCAAGTCAGAGCAATCTCTCGGCCTGCTTCGCCATCATCCGCCATCAAACATCAATTTTCCATACAATACGTTCCACTTTCATGAATATCCATCCGCAACTGGCGCGATAGGCCCGCCATCAACGCTAGACATCCCAGCGTGGCTTGAACCAGCCAAGCACCCAGCAGACCCCGACGAGCACCACCACCGAGGCGAAATCGCCGCGAAACAGATTCACCACCGCCAGACCGGCCGACACCAACTGGGCATTGGTGAGCGCGATGCTTCTCCAGCGCAATCTCTGATACTCCGCCTCTGTCATGCTGGCCTCCACGTCAGACGTCTTGAGCACGCTTCTCAGGCGGCTCACCGCTCACCCACCGCTTGCCTCAAGCGATTGGCCACCGCTCTGGTGAGCGTAGTACAGGAAGAATGCCGAATTCAGCCTCCCTTCGCCTATCCGACAAAAAGACTCGCGCTGACATGGTGGCGTCACCTCAGGGTTGCTATGTTCAGAATTCCCTTGATCACAGGAGTCTGACATGACCCGCCTGACCGCAAAGGATTTTGCCCCCGAGTTGCTGGAGCTGTATGACGGCTATGTGCATGGCCAGATCACCCGCCGCCAGTTTCTGGATCGCGCGGCAGCCTTTGCCGTCGCGGGCATGACGGCCACCTCGATACTGGCCAGTCTAAGCCCGAACTACGCACTGGCCTCACAGGTCGAGTTCACCGACCCCGACATCGTCGCCGAATACATCACCTACCCCTCTCCCGAAGGCCACGGCGAGGTGCGCGCCTATCGAGTGACACCGGCCAATGCCAGCGGGCCGTTGCCCGGCGTGGTGGTAGTGCACGAGAACCGCGGCCTGAATCCCTATATCGAGGATGTGGCGCGGCGTGTGGCCAAGGCCGGCTATGTCGCGCTGGCGCCGGATGGCCTCAGTTCGGTGGGCGGCTATCCCGGCAACGACCCCAGGGGCAAGGAGCTGCAGGCACAGGTAGACCCGGAAAAGCTGATGAACGACTTCTTTGCCGCCATCGATTACCTGATGGCCGAGAACCGCACCACCGGCAAGATCGGCATCACCGGCTTCTGTTACGGTGGCGGGGTCTCCAATGCGGCCGCCGTCGCCTATCCGGAACTGGCCTGCGCCGTGCCCTTCTATGGCCGCCAGCCACGCGCCGAGGAAGTCGCGGCCATCCAGGCCCCGCTGCTCTTGCACTACGCCGAGCATGACGAGCGCGTCAATGCCGGCTGGCCCGCCTATGAAGCCGCGCTGAAGGAGCATGACAAGGTCTACGAGGCCTATCTCTACCCCGGCACCCACCACGGCTTCCACAACGACTCGACCCCACGCTATGACGAACAGGCCGCCAAGCTCGCCTGGGACAGAACCCTTGCCTGGTTCGAGAAGTATCTGAGCTGACCTCAGGCGGCACCGGGGAAACAGCCACCAGCCTCGATACGACGAAGCCAGCCATCACCTGGATTGCGTGATGGCTGGCTTCGTCATTTCCGTGTGACCGGGGCCGATACTTCCTCAGGCTCAGGCCTGATCAGTTCAGAACAGGCCAGTTCTGAAAAAAGCTCAGCTGCACAGTAGCCCACTGGCGACGATCTCGCTGAGCGTGCCCTGGCCGATACCGCTGATGCGGGTCAGTTGACCACTGGAACTCCACGGACGCTGACGGATGATGTCTGCGGCACGCGCCGGCCCGATATTGGGCAGCTGATCCAGCTGGTCGGCGTTGGCGGTGTTGAGGTCGATGCAGGTCTGACTCGCCGAGCTGGAGGTCTTTGACGCCCTGCGGGAGGCGACCTCTGCCCCGGCTGCCTGCGGCTGACCACCCTCCAGCGGCAGCAACGCCAGTGTCTCGCCGGTCACCGACAGATAGATCGGCGCGTGGTCCGAGACATCGGCACGCGCTGTCTCATGACTGATACCCAGATAGTCCGGGAAGCGGAACACGTCGCCATTGGCCTTGGGCCATTCGCTCGGCACATACCAGATGTTGTCGTAGAGCGAGGCATAGCGGCCATCGGTCTTGGAGAGCGTCGTCGCACCCTCGGTGATCAGCGGGCGCAGGCCGAGGGTACGCAGATCTCCCCACGCAGGCTCATCCGGTGCCATGTTGAAGTCGCCCATGATGATCGCCGGGGTGCCGGGCGAGATTTCCTTCATCAGGTCATAGATATCGGCTAGCGCGCGGATTTCCGGCGAGCGATCCGCCTTGCTGTCGCCATAGACGATGTGCACGTTGGCGGCGCTGAAGGCCCGCCCAGTGTCCTTCTCGACGAAGGTGGCGAGCAGCGGCTCGCGCGAGAACACATCCTCGGGATCGAGATAGACGGTAGCCCCGCCCTGATAGGCGATCGTCTTGTCGCGATACAGATAGGCGTAACGCTCGGTATAGGTGCTGCGCCCCACCGCATGACTGACCAGGCTGTCCCACTCGTCGCCGGTCAGGGCCTCCAGCTGCTGCTCGAGCTCGCTGACGACCTCCTCCTTCATCACCTCCTGCAGGCCGATCAGATCCATGTGGCTGGCCACCGCCGCGACCTGCTCGAGATGCTTGCCGTTGTTCCAGCCGGCATGTTTCAGGTTCCAGCTGGCAATCACCGCATTCGCCTGACTGCTGGCCGCAGCGCCCAACAGCACGGGGACTGCCAGCGCCGTCACCACCCGTCTGACAATCCGCTCAAGCCGAGAGCCATCAGAGGGCTGCCGGCCGCGCGTGTTCTTGCTGATGCTACTCGTGCTGCTGTTGCTGGCGATATTTGAGTGACTGCTGCTCGAATTGCTGACGCTACCGCGATGACCTGTGCGTATCACTGCATGACCCTTGACTGATGACTCGTACACAAAAGACCGTAAGGCCCTGTATCTTATGGACTTGTCGTCAAGGTTTATAGAACCATGATGTTATTTATTACCCTTTGCGCGACTTTCGATGACTACCGGGTCAGCCACACGCTCACGACGGTCGTCGCTTGACCTTGCAGCGCAAGCTCTTACCCTCGACTCACAGCGTCTTCCCTGTCTTTCACCACGAGCTTCCATGATGACATCGCCATCCCACTCCCCCGGCAACGCGTTGCGCCGTCTGCGTCAGACCACCCCGCTGGTGCACAACATCACCAATCATGTCGCCATGACCCCGACCGCCAATACCCTGCTGGCCATTGGCGCCTCGCCGCTGATGGCGCATGCGCAGCAGGAGATCCAGGAAATCTCCGCCATCAGTGCGGCGCTGTCGATCAATATCGGCACCCTGTCGCCCAGCTGGATCGAGGCCATGCAGCTGGCGGCGATGTGCGCCCACCGCGATGGCAAACCCTGGGTGCTGGACCCCGTCGGCATCGGCGCCTCAAGCCTGCGCCAGTACGCGTGCCGCGCGCTGCTGGAATATCGCCCCAGCGTGATACGTGCCAATGCCTCGGAGGTGCTGGCGCTGGCCGGCGAGATGAATCAGGGCCGTGGCGTGGACAGCGGCGATGACGGCGAAGATGCGCTGGAACGCGCCAGCCGCGCCGCCATCACCCTGGCGCGCGCGCAGAACTGCGTGGTGGCGATGACCGGCCACGTCGATGTCGTCACCGATGGCCAGCGGCAAATCACGATTCAGGGCGGCCATGCGCTGATGGGCCGCGTCACCGCCATGGGCTGCGCGCTGAGCAGCGTGGTCGCCGCCTTCCTCGCCGCCTCACTCGACGGACATGACGACACCTTGCAGGCCACCGCCGCCGCGCTGGCCTGTTACGCCGAGGCCGGTGAGACGGCGGGCCAGTCAGCAGAGGGCCCGGGCAGCTTCGTGCCACGCTTCCTGGATGCCCTGTATACTCTCGACGCCGATTCCACTCTGCTTGCCTCTCGCCTGGAGCTGACCGATGTCACTTGATCTATCCCTTTACCTGGTCACCGACCCCGCGCTGTGCGCCGAGCGCGGCCTGGAAGCCACCGTGATGGCCGCCGTGCGCGGCGGCGTCAGTGTCGTGCAGCTGCGCGACAAGCACGCCAGCGACGAGGAGATGATCGCCCAGGCCATCCGCCTCAAGGCGCTGCTGGACGAGTACGAGGTGCCGCTGATCATCAATGACCGCATCGAGGTCGCGCTGGCCAGTGGCGCCGATGGCCTGCACATCGGCCAGAGCGATGGCGACCCGGTCGAGGCGCGTCGCCGTCTGGGCGAGGACGCCTTGATCGGCCTGTCGGTCCAGACGCTTGAGCAGCTCAAGGCCGTCGATCTCGAGCGCATCGACTACCTCGGCCTCGGCCCGGTCTATGCCACCGCGACCAAGCCCGATCACGCCGCACCGCTGGGCATCGAAGGACTCACCCAGCTGGTGCGCTCAAGCCCGCTGCCGACGGTGGCCATCGGCGGCATCTCGCTGACCAATGCGGGAGACGTCATGAGCAGCGGCACTGACGGCCTCGCCGTGGTCTCGGCGCTGTGTTGTGCCGAGGACCCCGCCGCCGCCGCCCAGCAATTTCTGGCGCAGTATCCTTTCTGATCTGATCCTGCCCATCAGATAGAGACGACAACGCCCGCCATGGTCAGCCATGGCGGGCGTTGTCGTCTTTGCTAAAGGGTCTGCCTGAGCGGATCAGCTGGCCGCGAGATCACTCTCGGCATTGGCCACCAGCGCGAACTCTTCCTCGGCGGTCTTCGCCACCAGCTGATGGCGACTGAAGATGGCGTAGTAGGCGATGCCCACCACGAACAGCACCAGAGTGTAGTTGAAGGCGCGCGGGTCAAAGGCATAGACCCCGGTCAGCGCGATCAGCGACAGCACCAGCGCGATGGAAGATGTCACGATGCCACCCGGCGTGCGATAGGGGCGCGCAAGTTGTGGCTGGCGCAGACGCAGCAGGATATGGCTGCCGGCCATCAGCGCATAGGAGACTGTCGCCCCCACCACCGCCATGCCCAGGATCAGATCGCCTTCACCGGTCAGCGAGACCAGGAAACCGAAGATGCCCGGCACCACCAGCGCCCAGGTCGGCGCCTTGCGCTTGCTGGTCAGCGACAGCGTCTTGGGCAGATAGCCGGCCCGTGACAGCGCGAACACCAGACGGCTGTAGCCGTAGATGATCGAGAAGAACGAGGCCACCAGCCCGGCCAGTGCCAGCACGTTGACCAGCGTCGCCAACCCTTCGCTGCCGGTCGCGTTCAGCGCATCCACCAGCGGCACGGCACTGCTGCCGATCGCCTCGGCACCGGCGGCACCGGCCAGAAGGAAGACGACGAGCACGGCGGTGAACATCAGAAACAGCATGGCGCCGATGATGCCACGCGGAACATCACGAGCCGGATTGCGCGATTCCTCAGCCGCCAGCGGCACCCCTTCCACGGCCAGGAACAGCCACATGCCGAAGGGCAGCGCGGCCCAGATGCCATACCAGCCATTGGGCATGAAATCGCTGGCGCCCCAGGCATCCGTCGGCGCGATGTCGAACAGGCGACTGCTGTCGAAGTCACCGATCAGCGCGACCGCGGTGGCGATGATCGCGAACACCGCCAGGCCGCTGATCACCATCATCACCTTGAGCGCCTCGCCGACCCCCGCCAAGTGGATGCCGATGAATACCAGGTAGAAGATGGCGTAGATGATCGGGCCATTGATGCCCAGCAGCGACTCCACCGCGCTGCCGATGAAGATGACGATGGCTGCGGGTGCCAGCGCATATTCGATCAATACCGCAAGGCCGGTGAGATAGCCGCCGGCCGGGCCCATGGCCTGACGCGCGAAGCTGTAACCGCCGCCGGCGGCCGGTATCGCCGCTGACATTTCCGCCAGCGACAGCACCAGCGCCAGATACATGATGCCCATCAGTAGCGCCGCGATCGCGAAGCCGCCCCAGCCCGCCTCCGCGATACCGAAATTCCAGCCGGCGAAATCGCCGGAGATCACATAGGAGACCCCGAGTCCCGCCAGCAGAATCCAGCCCGCCGTGCCCTTCTTCAACTGGCGTCTGGCCAGATAGTCCTGCTCGTTGGTGTCGTGATTCATGTCGTGATTCGTGTCGCGAGTCATGGTGCCGCCTAGTTTCCGTCAAGCATTGTCATTGTTGGATCGGGAGATTCCCGCTGATGCGCTGCCATCCCGTCAGGACAGCAGGAAGTTCTGGATACCGCCCCCGCTCTCCAGCGAGTTGTCACCACTTCTGTCCTTGAGCCCCACCCCGGTGAGGCCGAGCTTGCGTGCCTCGCGCAGCAGGTAATGCAGACGCTGGGCAGCCATGGCGAAGTCGAGCCCTGCCGGGCGCACGTTGGAGATGCAGTTGCGACTGGCATCACTGAGGCCGACGCGCGGCTGCCAGGTGAGATAGAGGCCGAGGCTGTCCGGAGAACTGAGACCGGGGCGCTCGCCGACCATCACCAGCACCGCCCGCGCCTTGAGCAGTTCACCGACTTCATCGCCGATCGCGACCCGTCCCTGCTCCACCACGCTGATGGGTGTCAGCGTCCAGGCATCCGGACCCTCCTCGGCAAGCGTTTCCAGCAATGCCGCGATGAAGGGCGCGGCGTTGTTCTGGACCGCCAGAGACGACAGCCCATCGACGATCACGATGGCCAGATCCGCAGGCTCCGGTGCGAGGCTGGACAATTGCTCACACGAGGCCTCATCAAGACGCCGACCGTAGTCGGGGCGTTGCAGATAGGTGGTGCGATCCACGGCGCGGCTGTGCAGATGCTGAATATCTGGGGCGTTCTCGAGTGCAGACAGCTGCTGGAGATCTTCGGTCAGCCGGGGAATCTCCAGCGGCAGATGGACGGCGTCCTGCGCGCGGGCATGCGCCAGCTGGAATTCCAGCGAGCGCTGGGTCGGCAGGCTGATGCCGGCGCGGCCCAGGCCGATGCGCGCATCCGTGAACTGCCCCAGCAACTGCCAGGCATTGGGCGTGACGATGGCGGGCGACTCGCTGACAGCCATTCCCTGCTGGCCCTCGCGAGCCGCGCATGACGTATCACTGGGGGAGGAGTCGTGGCTCATGCCTCACCTCCGGACACCTGACGCAGGGAATCGGCAAAGCAGGATGGCATGTCAGCGGGCAGCTTCTGCTGGGCGACATCGGTGAAGATCTGCATCTCCTCGAGCCAGGCGGCGAATTCCGGCGCCGGGCCCAGGCCCAGCACCCGCCGGGCATAGAGAGCATCGTGGAAGGAGGTGGTCTGATAGTTGAGCATGATGTCATCGGAGCCGGGGATGCCCATGATGAAGTTGCAGCCGGCCACCCCGAGCAGCGTCAGCAGGGTATCCATGTCGTTCTGGTCGGCATCGGCATGATTGGTGTAGCAGATGTCGCAGCCCATCGGCAGCCCCAGCAGCTTGCCGCAGAAGTGGTCCTCAAGCCCCGCGCGGATGATCTCCTTGCCATTGAACAGATACTCGGGACCGATGAAGCCGACCACGGTGTTCACCAGCAACGGCGAGTACTTGCGGGCCACCGCATAGGCGCGTGCCTCGCAGGTCTGCTGGTCCAGGCCGTGATGGGCATCGGCGGACAGCGCACTGCCCTGGCCGGTCTCGAAATACATCACGTTGTCGCCCACCGTGCCGCGCTTGAGCGACAGCGCGGCCTGCTGGGCCTCCGCCAGCACGGAAAGCTCGACGCCGAAGCTCTCGTTGGTGGCCTGGGTGCCGCCGATGGACTGGAAGACAAGATCCACCGAGGCGCCCTGCTCGATGCATTCAATGGTGTTGGTGACGTGGGTGAGCACGCAGGACTGGGTGGGGATTTCGTATTTCTGGATCACTTCATCCATCAGACGCATCAGCTTGATGCTCTGGGCCACGTTGTCGGTGGCCGGATTGATGCCGATCACGGCGTCGCCGTTGCCGTAGAGCAGGCCATCGAGAATGCTGGCAGCGATGCCGGTGACATCATCGGTGGGATGGTTGGGCTGCAGGCGCGTGGAGAGATGGCCGCTCTTGCCGATGGTATTGCGAAAGGCCGTGACCACCTCACACTTCTTCGCGACCAGAATCAGGTCCTGATTGCGCATCAGCTTGCTGACCGCCGCAGCCATTTCCGGGGTGATGCCGGCACGCACCTGCGCCAGTACCGCGGGCGTCGCGAGATCACTCAGCAGCCAGTTGCGGAAGTCGCCGACGGTGAGATGGGCGATCGGCAGGAAGGCTACCGGATCATGCTCATCGATGATCAGGCGGGTGATGTCGTCCTGTTCGTAGGGAATCAGCACGTCGTTCAGGAAGGTCTTGAGGGGCAATTCGGCCAGACACAGCTGAGCGATCACTCGCTCCTCGGCGGTTTCCGCGATCACGCCAGCAAGGCGATCTCCGGAGCGGGCGGGGGTCGCCTTGGCCATCAGCTCGGCCAGACTGGCGAAGCGATGGACCTGACTGCCCAGGGTGTAACGGTATTCGCGACTCATGGGTGATTCCTTGCACTGACAGATGTCATTTCATCTCAGTCGTTTTGCAGGAATCACGCCAATTTCTTCAGGCCCCTCTTTGGTCCTGCACATGCCTGCAGACCCTACGCTGCAAGGCGTGCCTTCATGACTGACACGCCTGCACGGCGAGAGTGAACATCACCGCGGCGACACCCTTGCACCAGATTGGCGCGCCTTCAGTTATTCGCGAACGGAGGCGAGCAGACAGATGCTGCCAATTGGTGCGCCCGCCCAGCCATGCCGCGTGAGATGGGACAAGTGCATCGGCGCCAGATCAGCGACGTGCGCCTCCCAGCTCCGTGATGATCGCCTCGCGCTGCTTGAGCGAGGCCACGCCTGCCTCTCCCAGCTTGCTGGCCACCTCGCTGAGCAGACCTTCGGCGAGAAACATGAAGGCGCTCATGCTGTTGCTGTAGAAGAGGCTGTGATTGGGCACATGGAAACTGTGGCGCGCCAGCGGCGCCAGCGGGGAGCTGGCCGAATCGGTCAACGCGATCACCACGACTCCGCGTTTCACTGCGACCTCGGCACAGGCCACCACGCTTGGGGTATAGGGGAAGCAACTGGCCACCACCAGCACGTCGCCGGCCGTCAGCTGGGCCAGCGCATCCGCCACGCCCTGACGACTGGCATCCAGCGGCGCCACGTCCGGGCGCAGCATGCCAAGTCCATAGGCCATGAACAGTGCCAGAGAATTGAACTGACGCATGCCATGCAGGCGCACGCGCGGTGCCTCGGCCAGCAAGGTGGTCGCGGCCTCGAAGTCCGCGGCGTTCACCTTCTCGAGCATGCCGAGAATGTTGGCGCTTTCCTGACGCCCCAGTCGTGCCAGCTGTGCCATGGCACCACTGTCGGCATCACGTGACGAGAGTCGCGCCGCCTGCTGACTGTAGAAGTGCTCGCCGTCCGTCACGGCCTGACGGAAGACAGCCTGAAACCGGCTGAAGCCCTCGTAACCCAGGCGCTGCGCCAGACGCGAGAAGGTCGAGGCATTCACGCCGGTCATCTCCGCCAGCTGGCTGATGGAAGACACCGCCGTGCGCTGCGGCGACTCGATCAGCACGGCCAGCACGCGTCGGGAACTCGCGCCGAGGCGGATCGCCACCTCACGACGATCGATCGCCACCAGCAGCTGCTTCAACCCTTCCAGGGTCTCCGGCGGCGAGTCAGGGGATGCGGGCCCGGGGGCTCGGGAGGATGGGGGCATGGGATGCCTCCTTGGCAAGGGACAGGACAGATGGCGGCAACGGTAGCATCTCTGGCGGGTCGAGTCCGAAGGCACAAGCGACAACATGCAATTATTGATTGCATAAACGACAAATGCACTACATATTTGCATTACACCTTCGCGCCCCCGCCCCACGGAGCCCCCATGAGCCACGTCTTCCATCGCAACCTCCATCAGGACTACCCCACCGCCGTGCAGGGCGATGGCCCCTACATCGTCGACCGAGAGGGTCGCCGTTATCTGGATGCCAGCGGTGGCGCTGCCGTCTCATGCCTGGGCCACAGCGATGAAGCGGTAGCTCAGGCCATCAAGGATCAGGTCAGCCGACTGGCCTACGCGCATACCTCGTTCTTCACCAGCGAGCCGATGGAGCAGCTGGCCGACTTCCTCATCGAGCGCGCCCCCGAGGGGCTCGACTCCGTCTACTTCGTCTCCGGTGGCTCGGAAGCGGTCGAGGCAGCGCTCAAGCTGGCCCGCCAATATTTCGTCGAGATCGGCCAGCCCCAACGCAAGCATCTGATCGCGCGGCGTCAGAGCTATCACGGCAATACGCTGGGCGCGCTGGCCACTGGCGGCAACGCCTGGCGCCGCCAGCAGTTCGAGCCGCTGTTGATCAACGTCAGTCACGTCAGCCCCTGCTACGCCTATCGGGACCAGCAACCCGACGAGACGCCCGAGGCGATGGGCGTGCGTCTCGCCGCCGAGCTTGAGGCGGAAATCCTGCGTCTGGGCGGTGAGAACGTGATGGCCTTCGTGGCCGAGCCCGTCGTGGGTGCCACCCTGGGGGCCGTCACGGCGGTGCCGGGCTACTTCACGCGCATCCGCGAGGTCTGTGACCGCTACGGCGTGCTGCTGATTCTCGACGAGGTGATGTGCGGCATGGGACGCACCGGCAGCCTGTTCGCCGCCGAGCAGGAAGGTGTCACGGCGGACCTGATCACCATCGCCAAGGGGCTGGGCGCCGGCTATCAACCGATCGGCGCGACCCTGGTCAGCCAGCGCATTCGTGACGCCATCGCCAATGGCTCCGGCTTCTTCCAGCACGGCCATACCTACATCGGCCATGCCACCGCCTGTGCCGCGGCACTGGCCGTCCAGCAGGCCATCGAGTCCCGCGAGCTGCTGGCGCAGGTCACGCGGCTGGGCAATGGCTTGCAGGCACGCCTGAACGAGCGCTTCGCGAACCATCCCCACATCGGCGACATCCGTGGTCGCGGTCTCTTCCAGGGCGTGGAGCTGGTGGCCGACCGCGACACCAAACGCCCCTTCGACCCTGCGCTCAAGCTGCATGCTCGCCTCAAGAAGGCTGCCATGGCCGAAGGCCTGATGTGCTACCCGATGGGCGGCACCCTGGGTGGCCGCCAGGGCGATCACATCCTGCTGGCGCCGCCGTTCATGCTGGAAGACTCACATCTGGACGAGATCACCGACAGGCTGGGGCGTGCCATCGACACCACCTTGGCCAGCCTGTGACGGCTCAGCTGCAGGCGCATTGCCTACCCACGATCTTTGAATGGATTTGAATGGAGTGACTTTCATGGCGATCACATCGCGCCTGACCGAACTGGATGAGGCCAGCATGAGCGCAGCCCAACGTGAGGTGATCGCCGAGATTCTCAGCGGCCCGCGCGGCAACCTCGATGGCCCGTTTCTGGCCTGGGTCCACAGTCCGGAGCTTGCCAATCACGCCCAGCGACTCGGCGCCTTCTGCCGCTACGCTACCGGCCTTGAGCTGCGCCTGAGCGAGCTGGCGATTCTCACCACGGCGGTGTGGTGGAAGTCCCAGGCGGAATGGCAGATCCACGCGCCGATCGCCGAGCAGGCCGGTCTCTCGCCGGATGTCATCACGGCACTGCGCGAGGAGCGGGAGCCTGAGTTCGACCGCGATGATGAGCGGCTGATCCATCGCGTCACCCGCGCACTCTACGCCGAGCGACGTATCGATGATGCGCTGTATGCCGAGGCCGTCGCGATGTTCGGCGAGACGGTCGTGGTCGAACTGGTTGGCATACTGGGTTACTACGCTCTGGTGGCGATGACGCTGAATGTCTTCGCCGTGCGGCGTGGCGATGACATCCCGCTGCCCTTCGAGGAGCCGAATGGCTCCTGAACCGCTCGCCGCAAGTCGCTCATCGCCCGGCGCCCATCGCCCTGGCGGACACGCTGCCGAGACGCAGGACGCCCTTGCCGAGATTTCCCCTGCGAGGCATGCTCGGGTTGTCACACTCTGCGCCCCGGCTGACTCCGGGGCGCGATGCATTGCGGCGCAAGCACCCCGACAACAACGACAAGACAACATGGTGAGCATTCGATGAGTGATAGCGAACACACGGAAGTGGCCGTGATCGGCGCGGGCGCCGTCGGTGTCGCCTGCGCCCTGTGGCTGCGGCGCAGCGGCCACGAGGTGACGATGATCGAGCGCGAGGGCATCGCCAGCGGCACCTCCTTCGGCAATGCCAGTACCCTGGCGGATTATGGCTGCCTGCCCATCGCTCGCCCCGAGATCTGGCGCAGCATGCCCTCACTGCTGCTGTCACCTGACTCCCCCTTCGTCATCGACTGGAAGTGCCTGCCGAGGCTCTCGCCGTGGTTGATGCGCTTCATGGGTCAGTGCAACGCCACGCGCTTTCGAGCCAACAGCGAGATGCTGGCGCGTCTGCTCAGTCACACCTACGAGGACTATCAGCCGCTGCTGGACGCTGCCCCGGCGGCGGCCGGGATGATTCAGCGCAAGGGCTGTCTATATGCCTACGGCAAGGCCGAGAACCTGCAGGCCGCACAGGGCGATATCCGGCTGCGTGACCAGCTCGGCATCCAGCAGCAGGTACTGACAGCGGACGAGCTGATCGCGCTGGAACCCGCCATGGCAGGCCATACCGCCGGCGGCGTGCTGTTCCCCTCTTCCTGTCATCTGGATGACCCGCAGGTGTTCATCGATACCCTAGCCGCTCCGCTGCGCGAGGAGGGCCGACTCGTCACCGCCGAGGTCACCCGCCTGAGCTCTCAGGCCTCCGGCATGCTGCTGGAGTACGCCGACGGCAGACGGCTGATGGCGGACCGCGTGGTACTGGCGGCCGGGGCCTGGTCGGCACATCTCGCCCGCCAGATCGGCGACAGGATTCCGTTGGATACCGAGCGTGGCTACCACATCGAATTCGATCTCGAGCACTCGCCGCTCAACCGCCCGACCTGTCCGGTGGAGAGTGCCTTCTACATGACGCCTCTGCGAGGCGCCGAAGGGCCGCGTCTGCGAGTGGCAGGCACCGTGGAGTTGAGTTCGCTTGCGGGGCCCGCCAACCCGGCCCGCTTCGATTATCTGGAAACCCGAGTGCGCAGGGTGCTGGGACTGGATGCCCCGGTAGCCCGGCGCTGGCTGGGCTTTCGCCCCACCCTGCCGGACTCCGTGCCGGTGATCGGCCCGTCACCCAACGAGCCACGCGTGATCCATGCCTATGGCCACCAGCATATCGGCGTGACCCTGGCGGGCGTGACCGGGCGACTTGTCAGCGAGTGTTTAGCCGAAGGCTTACCGGACTGGCTGGCACCCTGCTCCCCGGCACGTTTCTGATACGACGCGAGGCATTCTAGGCCGAGCCTCAGGATGCCTTGTCCAGCACCCGCTGCCCGGGCAGCATGCGCGCCAGCAGCTGCTGCCACTCGTCACACAGGACGTCGGCATCGAAGCGTGCCGCGTTCTCGCGCGCCAGCAGGGACATCTGCTGGCGCCGCGGCGCGTCCTCGATCAGCAGGCAGAGCTCACGCGCCAGTGCCGCAGCATCTTCCACATCCACCAGCACGCCACTGCCGCCCTGGAGGATCTCCGCCGGGCCGGTCTCGCAGTTGGTGGAGACCACAGGAAGACCGAAGGACTGCGCCTCCAGCAACGTCATCGGCAATCCCTCCCAGCGCGAACTCATCGCGAACAGCGCCGCCCGCTGATACTCCTCTTCCACCCGGGAGGTGCGACCGACGAAGACCACGCTCTCGCTCAGACCCAGCGTCCAGGCCTGGGCCTTGAGGGCGTTCTCATCCTCTCCCCAGCCGACGATGCGCAGTCGCCAGTCCGGATGTTGACGGGCGACCCTGGCCCAGGCCTCCAGCAGGACATCAAATCCCTTCTGCTCGGTGAGGCGGCCGACGGCCAGCACGGTGCGCGATGCCTGAGTCGGCGCATCCTCCTGGGGGATGCGCGGCACCGGATTCCAGATCGCCTGCACCTTGTCGGTGATGCCATAGCGTGCACGCCACGCCGTGGCGTCCCGCTCGGTCAGCACCACGATGGCATCCGCCAGACGCACCGCGGTCGAGCGCCCCACCGTGCGCAGGTGCGAGCCATGATGCGTGCCGAGATTGAAGTGCTCCCAGCACACCAGTCGCGAACGCACGAAAGGTGCCCATGACGCACAGAAGGCGAACAGGATGGAGTCCACCAGAATCACCGCATCCGCCTGATGGCGGCGCACCTTGGCAAGCAGACCCGAGCTGATGCCCATGAAGCGGCGCACGCCACCGCGCGCTTCCTTGAGCTTGAGCTCACTGGTCATGACAGCGTCATCGAGATGAAAGGAGGTGGTCGCGGGACCGAACAGGCTGGCGATGGTGACATCATGTCCCGCGCGTGCCAGTCCACTGGCGATCTCGCAGGTCACGCGTTCCGTACCGCCGTCACTGGAAAGATTGCCGACGATGAACAGGATCTTCATTTCTCATGCGCTCCGTGCAGGGAAATTCACGCAGGAGAGCCGTGTCCGGCAGGCGCAGCCAGGGGCGCGGTGCACCAGACATGACAATCTCCGGCGCAGAAAAAACCCGCCACCGACGAGTGTCGATGGCGGGGTCTATTTTGAAGGGCTATTTCGAGTGGACGATATCGAGTGAGCCATTTCGAAAGGCTAGCTCGGAAGCCAGTTCGAGGGGCTCTGGCGAGAAGCCATGTCCGGGGGCTCTGGCGAGGGTCGATCATGCATGGCCATCGCGCTGTCTCGCCTGACAATCGCGAGCTCGGCCCACGATCGCGGTGTCACGACGACATCATGCGTCGCTCAGGAGGAGGCTCTACCGCCCGGCTTCGCCTCATGCAGAGCTGGGTGATGCTCCCTGTCGGAGACCTGGTCAATCACGCCACAGTCCTCGCAATGATAGCGAGGCGGCAGCCCGATCAGCCGCTGCCACCAGTGGCGCTTGATACGGTGCACGCTGGCACCGCCACATTGGGTGCAGAAACGATATCCACGCATGATGACTCTCTACTCCATGTATTCTCAGATATCCCGGGCACGACCCCGAGATGCTTCCATTACGTGCATGGCAACTGGCAGGACAGTCAAATGGCGCAATCGCCATCATGCGCTGCCCTCTACTCGGCAGACTGACACCGCGGGCTCGCGCCGTGTGGGCGTGGTAACGACAAGGCGATGACGACGTGAAGGTAACGGCGGCGCAGGCACCAGAAGGATGACGGCCTGACAGGTAACGTGGTCTGTCCATTATGCGCCTCTCGCGCGCACGCCGTTTCCGATATTCGCCGCACTGCATAGCAGCAAATCCGTCATGCTTTCGCCGCTCAGGCCGGTGACATCGCGCCGCGTCCCCGTCCGATTTCCGGCGCCAGGGTGTGCTGCATGCACCCGAGATAGGCCCGTACCACGATGGCCTGATCGAACTCGCGCTCGATACGCTCCCGTGAGGCCAGCCCCGCCGCCTCCAGGGCCTCGCGGGGCATTTCCAGGCAGGCCTGCATGTGCTGCTCGAGAGAGTCGATGCTGCCGGCCTCGCACAGCCAGCCAGTGGCCCCCGGCAGCACCGAGCTGCGACAGCCGGGCACGTCGCTGACGATGGCGGGACGTCCCATCGAGGCCGCTTCGAGTACCGTACGCGGCATGCCTTCTCGGTAGGACGGCAGCACCAGGATGTTGGACTCGGCCAGGAACGGCCTGACATCACGCTGTTCCCCCAGATAATGCAGCACGCCCCGCGCACGCCACTGGGCGATTTCCTCGTCACTGATCGCGGTGCGGTTGCTGATGCCCGACGGCCCGATCAGCCAGAAGCGTGCCTGGGGATAGCGCTCATGCAGGCGTTCCGCCGCTGCCACGTATTCCCGCACGCCCTTGTCGGCGATGAGCCGCGCGACCATCACGAAGGTCAGCGGCGGGCTCTGGGGCTGTTCGGTGAAGGCGAAGCGTTCAGGGTCGATCCCCGCTCCGGGCAGCACCACGGAAGGTGTCGACTTCTGCAGCCCCATGCGCAGGAACAGCGCCTGGTCATCCCGGTTCTCGAAGAACACGCAGCGTGCGCCGCGATTGGCGATGCCGTACAGCGCCCGTACCCGGCGGAACAGCCAGCTGTCGTGGAGGAAGGCGGTGCCCAGTCCCGAGACGTTGTTGGTGTAGGGGATGTTGAGCAGGCGACAGGCAAGCCCCGAGTAGATATTGGCCTTGATGGTGAAGTTGAGGACATAGCGTGGCCTGAGCTTGAGCAGCGTCATCAACAGCGCCATCAGGCTCTTGCCCTCACCCACGAGTGACGTGCCCTTGCCTTCCATCCCCAGCGGCCGATGCTCGACCTTGAGCTCATCGACCAGGCGCGCACTGTGTGCATCGGTGGGAGCGAGACACACCACGCGATAGCCCGTATCGCGCAGGCCCTCGATGACACCGCGATGGAAGTTGTAGAGGAAGAAGGACGAGTTGGAGACCAGCACCACCGTGGCGGGCCGGGAATCTGATGTCGGCATGTGGCTATCCTTGGCATGTGATGCAGAGGAACAAGCGAGGGGCACGGATCGCCTGCCCGGTGATCTGCCAGCCACATGAGCGGCAGGAAGTGTGCGGGCAGGCGATCAGCGCGAGGCGTCAGTCGAGCAAGGCCGGGCGGCGTTCCTGCTGCCAGCGGCGAATCAGCCCGGTGTCGTAGGCCATGCAGACCACGTAGATGACCAGGAACGGGAAGCGGTAGCGCACTGCCGTCCCGTAGTTGAAGACCACCAGTCCATAGATGGTGAAGGCGCCGATCAGGTACAGCAGCCAGAAGAGCGTCTTCTCGCGCTGGACCTGCCAGCATTGCAGGGTCAGCCAGACGAGGAAGACCACCACCAGCAGATTCTCGCCGGCCTGGATCAGCTGCAGCGGGTTGGCCGCCTCCCAGGGCAGCGGCTTGATCAGGAAGTACAGCGCCCCCTGGATGCCCGTGACCACGAAGTCGCCGAAGCCCTGGATGATCTCGACATCCTCCTTCTTGCCGCCATCCTCGATGTACATGGCCGCGCGGAAGAAGTTGATCTGGTCCACCGCCAGCGGATAGATGATCAGTACGCTGGCGACCAGACCGACCAGCAACCAGCAGAAGCGCTTGGTGGAAAGGCCACGGCGGCTGACGTCGTAGACCACGTAGACGCCGAGGAACACCAGCATGATCAGCATGTTCTGGAACTTGATCAGCCACAGCGGCATCAGCATCAGCAGTGCCCAGCCCGGTCGCCGTTCGATGGCCAGCAGGAAGCTGGCCAGCATGAAGCCCGTCACCAGGGTGTCGCGCAGACTCAGCGAGCTGTAGAGCACCAGACTCGGGTAGCAGAGCAGGAACAGCAGCACCGCATGCGAGATGATCCCGCGGCGCAGCATGACCATCAGCCCGCCGATGTAGAGAAACTTGTTGAAGAATCCCAGACTGGAAATCGTCTCCACCAGCGGCAATGGCAGCAGGGCCAGCAGGCTCGAGGAGAACGAGACGGTCAGCGAGTGATCCATCGAGTCCCAGTCCATGCTACGCATGGCCAGTACCTGCTCCCAGTAACGGAACTGGTCCGGCATGTATTCCGGCGAGAACAGCACATTGTTGAGCAGGTAAGGCACCAGGCTGCTCAGACTCAGGATGATCGCGACGTTGCGGGTCACCCACCCGCGCACGAAGCCCACCATCACCAGTACCAGACAGACGAGCAGATTGGGCAGGTCGAGCAGTATGGCTTCCATGAAACGGCTCAGTCCCTGACGTCGGTGTGTGTAGCAGACAGGCCGGCATTGGCCGTGACGCGATACGTCGCCGATGCCCTGTCACCCGCAAACGCGGTGACCGGCACGGTCTGCGTGTCCCGTCCCTGCACGCGTGCGGGAGTCGCGGACGCGACTGACGGGCTATCTTCCAGCTCTTGCGTGTTCATGCCTGCCGCCTGCATCAAGAGCCACAGACACCGCATCAAGGGCCCTTCTTCCAGCGCCGCAGACGATTCCCCGGCGTGCGCCGCGCCACCGATGCGCTGTGGCGCGAGATCCAGTTGCGCGGTATTCGCCTGCGGGATGCCTGCCTCGCTGGCCAGTGCCTGAGTGATCACCTCGCTGGCCCCGATCACCAATGCCGCCTGCGGATACTTGAGCGCCATCGCACGTCTTGCCGCGTCGCGACGATTCCCCGCCGCTGCCAGCTCCTGCGCCAGCGCCGCGACGTGGTGGATGACCACCGGCACGCGCCGCCGATTGAGGCGCGCCGCCTTGAGCGCCGTCAGGTTGGCTTCCAGACCGCTGGACATCAGCACACAGGGCTTGTGGCGCGCCAGGTAGCGCGTCAGGGCCAATGACAGGGCCAACGGCCCCTGCCTGCCAAGCTCCACCAGACGCACGCCATGCGCCAGCGACGTGACGACGTCTTCCTCGGCATGCGGCAGTACCACATCCACCTCGTGTCCCAGGCGGGTCAGACCCGCGGCCAGCGCCAGCATCTGACGAGTCTCGCCATGATCGGAGCCGGCCGAGACGAATAGCGCCATCCTGTGCGTTTTCATAACGATTCCTTTGCAGTGGATGGACACCCCCGAGGGGGTGTCCGCGCGAGGTTCATGCCACTCGCTGGAAGACGCCCCGTGCCTGACGCTCCCAGGAGGCCGGCAGCAGCTTCATCACCCGGCGGATGCCACGCTTGCATTGGCGTGTCATCCACTTGCCACGCTGCAACTTCAGCATGGCCAGCCATTCGGGGTTGACCATCTGCTGGGCATCCACGCAGTAGACCGGCTTGCCGGTCATCTGCGCGATGCTGCTGGCCTGCCCCACTTCACTCTCGATGAACAGCCGACAGCCCGACTCGCGGTAATAGCCGGCCTTGTGGCTGGCATGACAGCCCAGTTTCAGTCGCGCTTCCTTGCTCGGCAGATCCAGCATGATCAGTCGCTCATAGGTCACGCCATGGCGCGCAAGCCAGGCCTCCGTCTCGGGGCGGTACTTCTCGAGACGGTTGGTGACCAGCGAGTGCACCCGGTAGGTGGGCAGATGCAGCGGGGTCGCCTCGAGCAGGAATCTGCGATAGCGCGGGCCGTCATCGTTGTCTTCGGGAGAAGGATCGAGACACAGCACGCCATCGATATCCACGCAGGCATCCTCCAGTGCCGGATGGTGGAAGAGGTTCCACTGGAAGGCGCGCGGGTGTTCGAGCTCGACGAGCGCCAGATCCACTTCATTGGTGACCCCGGGGTTGGCGTAGATCACGCAGGTCATGATCTCGCAGGGGCAATCCGCCGGGATGCGCGCCAGGGAGGCCTTGAGCGAGGCACCGCTGTTGAGGCTGTCATCCACCAGCAGCACGCGACGATAGGCCCAGGCGGAACGTGTGCCTTCCTCGGACACCTCGCCGGCGGTGGACTCGCGCAACTTGCGCGTGATGCCCTTGCCGGGCACGCCATCCGCCAGGAAGGCATCGAGATCGGTACAGGCGCGATTGAGCATCGCGCTGATCATGTAGGCCGGCACCATGCCACTGCGCGGAATGCCGACGATCAGGTCGAAGTCCCCTGCCTGCAGGCGTGACATCTGACTGGCGATGTCACGGCCCAGATCGCCGTAGCTGCGATAGTTCATGCCGCTGCCTCCGTGTCCTTCGCCTGCCCGGGCGTGGCAGCCTTGCGACGCGTCAGCTTGGCGAACATGTCGCGGCGGACCAGCGACAGCACCTTGTTGCGCTGCATGTGGTGCAGATAGCCCAGCCCGCGGCGGAAGTTGGCGAGGCGCTGCTGGGTGGTGCCGGGCGCCATCACGTACTGCTTGAAGTAGTGATAGAGCGGGATATACAGGGTGTCGGCTTCCGGCAGCGTGCGCGTGGCGCCATAGAAGGTGTCGATGGCGGCCAGCATGTCGCGCTGGTAGCGCTGCTCGACCTCATGATCCTGCTGCTGGGAGGTCCAGGAGCCCTTGGCGTTGCGACGATAGACGCAGGCGGCATCCTCGTAATAGAGCGTCTCACCCAGCAGCGCCATGTAGGCCTGCAGGAAGAAGTCCATGATCGGCGCACCACGGTAGGATTCCAGCATGGCGTCCACATGCGACTCCACGCGGCGGAAGGTCAGCGCCGGTGACGGAATGGAGCCGCCCCGCAGCCCGATGATGGCCTCGGGGGAGAGACGCGCGACGCTGTCGGCATAGCGGCAGATGATCGAATGCTCATCGCGATGCTCGTCATACTCGATGGCCGGGTGGAAGCACACGGTGGCACGCGGGTTGGCATCGAACAGCGCCACCTGACGCGCCAGCTTGTCGGCCTTGACCCAGTAATCATCCCCTTCGCAGTAGGCGATGATGTCGCCGCGCATCACCGGCATGCAGAAGGTGATGGGCCACACGTGCTGCGAGTACTGGTTCACGTCCTGCAGGATCGGCCGGATGATGGAGGGGTAACGCGCGGCATAGTCCTCGATGATCTCGCGCGTGCCGTCGGTGGAGGCATCATCATGCACCACGATCTCGAAGGGAAACCGCGTGCGCTGCATCAGAAAACCATCCAGCGCCATCGCGATGTAGTCGCCGTGATTGAAGGCGAAGCACATCACCGAGACACGCGGCGTGGAGAGATTCCCCTCCCAGTCCGCCATGATGGTGGCTTCATCCGCCGGCGCCGGGGGAACCGGAATCGGCCCTTCCTCGAGGGCGCCCCCCGTGACCGGGGTACCCTGCGCCTGGGAATAGCTCACTTCAGCTAGCATGAAGATTCTCCACTTTCCGTTGTGAAAGACGATCTCGTATCAGACCAACACCCGACTGCCAGGCCGGAAAGCGCAGCAGGCAAGAGAGCAACAGGTAACTTGCGCCGGAGAGACATCCCAGTCCCAGCAGCGCCGCCCACGGAGACCAGTCTGGCGATGCCGCCAGATGCTCCACCGCCAGCCAGCAGCAAAGCGCGATGACCGATGACAGCATCAGGCTCGGCAGGAAGTCGACGCACTGCTCGCGGATGCTGTAATCGATCAGCGTTCGCGAGAACCACGCATTGGGGATGTAGGACAGCACCGCCACCACGATCTGACCGATCAGGATCGCGATCACGCCGTGTTGCCAGGTGAGCGCCAGCACCACGCAGATCAGCAGCTTCTTGATCACCTCAAGCCCCAGGAACAGGTCCGAGCGCCCCTTGACCTTGAGCACATTGAGGTTGAGCGAACTGAGCGGATACATGACGGCGGCAATGCACATCAACTGCAGATAGGGCACGGCGTCCAGCCAGCGGTCGGGGAACAGTGCCTCGAACAGCGGACGGGCCAGCGCCGCCATCAGCAGCACCCCGGGGAACAGCAGATAGACCATCAGCTGCAGAATGCGTCGATAGGCATCCTTCAGCCGCACCGGGTCATGCTGGATGCTGGCCAGGGCCGGGAAGGTCACGTTCTGGATCGCGGCGACCAGTTGATTGAGCACCAGCTCCTTGAGGCGATCCGCAAAGAAGAACAGCCCCGCCACCGAAGCCGCGAACAGCTTGGCGATCACCAGCACGTAGAGATTGACGAACACCACGTCCAGCATGCGCGACAGGAACATCTTGTAGCCGAAGCTGAACATGGCCTTGAAGGCGTCCATGTCGAAGGTCAGGTGCGGACGCCAGCTGCCCCACCACCACATCAGTGCCGTGGTCACGAAGGCCGCCGTCAGCATCTGGCCCACCAGCGCCCAGACCCCGAAGCCCAGCCAGCCCAGCAACACCGCGACGCTGCCCGAGATCACGCTGCCGGGGATGCCGGCCTTCATGCGGGTGCGAAAATCCAGCGCCCGGTTGAGCATCGCGCCCTGGATCACCTCGAAGGCGTTGATCAACACCACCAGCCCGCCGATACGCACCAGCACGACAAGTCGTGGTTCAGCGTAGAAATCGGCAATCAACGGGGCGCTGAGATACAGCAGCACATAGGCCACCACCCCGAAGCCGATGTTGCTGAAGAAGGCGGTGCTGGCATCACGCGGGCCGAGAGTCGGCAGACGCAGGATGGCCTGCTGCAGGCCCGAATCCATCATGGCCGAGGCGATGGTCAGAAAGACCAGCACCATGGCCAGCAGCCCGAAGTCCTCCGGCAGCAGCAGACGGGCCAGCAGCAAGGTGACGATGCTGGCCATGCCACGGCGCAACAGCTGATCCATGAAATTCCACAGGATGCCGATGGTCGTCTTGTGGGTCAGTGACACGCGGCGACGCCTCCGGCTGCTTCTCGTGAAGAGGCGCGCGGGCGCGAAGCAGGCTCTGCAAGCGACGGCTGCCAGAGCTGATCCATGCCCTCAGCGGCGGGCCCCCAGGGTGCATCTCCCGACAGCAGGGTGTACTCCGCCAGCCGCGAGACGACGTCAGCGGGTGAGCACCACATCAGCACATCGATGATCGAGAGACTGCCGACGAACTCGCCCTCACGCGCGCCGGGCGCTGCCTGGCGGTAATCACGCGGATGGCTGGAGAGAAAGGACAGACGCAGCCCTGCCTGCTCGAAGGCCTCCCCCCGGTAGAGCTTGCGCCCGCCGATACTGTTGACGTAGCCGCGCCCGCCGCGCTGGCGGGAAAGTTCGATGAGACGGTCTTGCGCCGACTGGCTGCGCTCGTAATCCATCTCGCTGGTCAGCGCGAAGCGACACTCGAGCCCCAGATAGCGGCAGATCGTCTCGAAGCTGAACTGGCACAGTGCCCCGATGCGGCGATCCTCATGCATGAGAATCGTCTGCAGCAGCGGCATGACCTCTGCGTAATGCGGCGCCTTGGCATAGGCATGGTGCAGAGTGGTCAACAGTGACAGGGGGGGCGGTGCGAACGACAGCTCGCCGATGCGCCGATTGGGTGAGGCATCCGGCACCGACAGCGTGAAGCGATGGGCCTTGCCGCCCAGCAGCACGCTGTTGCGGTTGATGTAGCCACGCGGAATGTAGGCGACGTCGTCATAGATGAGGAATTCGTCACAGGCGTGCATCAGCTGGAAGTAGCCCAGATGCGGCAACAGGTAGGGTTGCATGATCGCGATGTTCATCGTTCAGGCTGCCTTCTGATGCCGATCGACGATGACGCGCACCGCGGCGAGAATCTCGCTGACCTGAAGTCCCGAGAACAACGGCAGACACAGGATACGGCTGGCGATGTCTCTGGAATGCACGATCTCGGGCTGCTGGAAGTCCGCGTCCTGCAGGTCTGCCGCCGGTCGCCCCAGAAATGCCAGTGACTCCAGCGACGGACAGAAATAGCGCCGCGGCTGGTAGCCTTCCCGCTCCAGACGCTGCATCACCCCCAGCAGGACACTCTCGCTTTCCAGAATGATCGGGAAATAGGCGTAGTTGAGGCTGACGCCCGGCTGACGTGCCTGAAGCTGCACGTTGCCCTGAAACGCCTGGGCATAGGCATGCCAGACCAGCGCGCGGCTCTCGAGGTTGCCCTCGATCTCGTCGAGCACGCACAGCCCCATGGCGGCCTGGAACTCGTTCATCTTGGCATTGATGCCCAGTTCCTCGATGCACTCGGGGCCAGTGATGCCGAAGTTGATCATCTTGCGGGCACGCTCCAGGTCTTCCTTGCGCTTGAAGATGATCGCGCCGCCCTCGATGCTGTGGAACAGCTTGGTGGCATGGAAGCTCAGGGTGCTGGCATCCCCGTACGACAGCAGGCTGTTGCCACGGTAGGTCGCGCCGAAGGCATGGGCGCCGTCATAGATGACCTTGAGGTCGCGCTCTTCCCCCAGCGCATCGATGGCTTCCACGTCACAGGCGTTGCCGAACACGTGCACCGGCACGATGGCGCGGGTACGCGGCGTGATGGCCGCCTCGACCTGTGCGGGGTCCAGGCACAGGGTGGCAGGATCGATGTCCGCGAAGACCGGCTGCATCCCTTCCCACTTCAGGCTGCTGGCCGTGGCGATGAAGGTGAAGGGAGTCGTGATCACCTCGGCGGGTTCGCGCTGTCCGACCACGTTGTTGATCCCCAGCGCGCGATAGGCCACCTGCAGTGCCAGGGTGCCATTGCTGACCAGCAGCAGATGCTTGACGCCCAGATAGGTCTCCAGGCGCCGGGTCAGCTCCTGCTCCAGCGGGCCATGATTGGTCAACCAGCGGCTCTGGAAGATGGCATCCACATAACGATCGAAATTCTTCCGCTCGGGAAAATAGGGGCGCGTCACCGTGATCATGATCTCGACTCCTTTCGTGCATCAGACAATGGGTGGTAGCTCATGGGCCCCTGTCAGGTCGCGAGTGCCAGGGGTAACCGGAGGAAGGAGGGTCGGCTAGCGCGACCCGTTCCCGCTGATCACGATCCGGATGGTGCGAATCACCACCAGCAGATCCAGCCAGAAGGAAAAGTGCTTGATGTAGAAGAAGTCGTATTCAAGCTTGCGGATCATGCCCTCGACTTCCGCGGCATAGCCCTGCTCGACCTGCGCCCAGCCGGTGATGCCCGGGCGTACCACATGGCGGTAATGGAAGAACGGCACATCCTTGCGATACCAGTCCGCCAGATTCATCGATTCCGGACGCGGCCCGATCAGGCTCATGTCACCCTTGAGCACGTTGAACAGCTGCGGGAGTTCATCGAGACGGCACTTGCGGATGAAGCGCCCGACCCGGGTGATGCGCGGGTCACTGCCTTCCTGGGTGAAGCCGGCCCCCTTCATGCCGTCATACATGCTGCGAAACTTGTAGACGGTGAAGGGACGGCAATGAAAGCCCATGCGTGGCTGACGGAAGACCACGGGGCCCGGGCTGTCCAGTCGGATGGCCAGCGCGGTCAGCAGCATCACCGGTGCCAGCAGCGGCAGCAGCACCAGCGCCACGCTGAAGTCCATCCAGCGCTTGATGACCTCGTAATCCTCACGCGGCATCAGCGAGCCGAATTCATTGGCATAGAGGTGATCGAGCAGCACGCGGCCGGTGATCATCTCGTGGGCCTGGGTGGCGTGATAGACGGGAATGCGGTGGATGGTGCAGTCAGCGAGGAAGCTCTCCCACTCACGGGGCATCTCGGCACGCAGGTCTGCCACCACGCCATCGATGCGCCGCATGCCCACGAGGTCCGGCCCCTTGAGCGTCAGCCACTCTACCTCGCGACGCTGACACAGCGCCGGCGCCTTGCCGAACGGCACCACGGCAAAGCGCATGCGCCGGACATGGGTGTCGATGTAGTAGTAGGCCGTGCACAGGCTCACGGCGAGCAGGAAGGACAGGCCGACCTGATGACGCGAGTAGTCGAGATCGAAGACCCCCAGCGCCAGCATCAGCATCAGATAGCAGATGACGATGGTGGGTACCACGTAGAGGTAGGAGCGGGTCCCCGGCAGGCGCGACAGGCGATTGACGGCGGTGATGGACAGCGTATAGGCCACCCCCGTGCCGATCATGGCGTGCCATTGGGCATCGCTGGTCAGCCACCAGCCGTGGTCACCGGGTACCAGCTCGTTGAGCCCCGCCTGGTAGAGTGCCGGCGCGATCACCACCACCAGCATGCCGAAGACCAGCTGCAGGCGTTTGCTGGCGATCAAGCGCTCGTAATGATGCGAGTAACGACGCTGGTGCTCCATCGATAAGGGTAAACCGCTCATCGTGCCATCTCCTCCGTGATTCAAGCGTCATGAGAGCCGTGCCGCGACACGGCATCAGGTATAGCTGTAGTTGTAATACCCGTAGTGCTGCTTATCCCCGGCCTGCTGCTCGATGGCATTCAAGATCGCGCCCTTGACGTGGATGCCGTTGTTCTCGAGCTTCTTGCGAGCATGTTCCAGCTCACGCACCTGGTTCATGCCGAAGCGCGCCACCATCAGGCTCGCGCCGACATGGCGCCCGATGATCAGCGCCTCGGTGACGGCGAGTACCGGCGGGGTATCGATGATGATCAGGTCATAGCGCTCTCCCAGCTGCTCCAGCAACTGGGCAAAGTTTTCCTGCATCAGGAGCTCGGACGGATTCGGTGGTGCCACCCCACGGCCCAGGAAGTCCAGGTTGTCGATGCGCGTGTGATAGATGACCTCTTCCAGAGGACTTGCGCCGCTGAGGACATCCGAGAGGCCGCCCTGCTCGGAGGTGCGCTGGAAGGCGTGGTGAAGATGTCCGCGTCGCATGTCGGCATCGATCAGCAGCACGCGCTGGCCGGCCTCGGCGCTCACCGCGGCCAGGTTGAGGCTCACGAAGCTCTTGCCGATGCCCGGACTCGGGCCGGTGAACATCACCGACTTGCGCTGATTGTCCAGCAGCGCGAAGTGCAGGCTGGTGCGCAGGCTGCGCAGCGCCTCGATGCTGATGTCGGAAGGCTGCGAGGTCGCCAGCACGCCCTGATAGATCTCGCGCCCGGACTTCTCGCCCTTGAGGCGCACGCGACGCATCATGCCCTGCTGCAGCGGCGAGAGCGGGATGGTGGCGTAGACCGGTAGGTCCAGGGACTCGATCTGTTCGGCGCTGTCGATGCCCTTGCGCATGGAATGCCGCAGCAGGATGCCCAGCACGCCCAGCAGGAAACCGGCCATCGCGAAGACCACCATCATCAGCGAGGTTCTCGGCGAGATGGGGCCAGGCTGCAGGACGGCGGGATCCAGAATCCGCACGTTGCCGACCGTACCGGCCTTCTTGAGGCGCACTTCTTCGCGCTTGTTGAGCAGCGCGACGTAGATTTCCTGGCTGACATTGACGTTGCGGTTCAGATTGAGCGCTTCGCGCTGCGCCGCCGGCAGCTGTTCCGCCTGCTTCTGGACCCGCGCCTTTTCCTGATTGAGGGAGTCACGACGCGCCACCAGTGCCCGATAGGCCGGGTGCTCATGGGTGTAGGCACGCGACAGCTCCGCCAGTCGCAGCTTGATCTCGGTCAGCTGGTTGTCCAGCCCCACCAGATTCTCCATCACCTGCTGGCTCTCGGCGGTCAGGTCCACGGAATCGCGGCGGCGGCGATAGTCGTTGAGGGCGGATTCCGCCTCATCGAGCTGGCCGCGCAGCGTCGGGATCTGGTCACCCAAAAAGCCCAGCTGGTTGTCGGCCTCGGCGGATTCGCGCTCGATGTTCTGCTGCAGGAAGACGTCGGTGATGGTGTCCAGGGTGCTGACGATGGCCTGCTGGTCGCTGCCGGACAGACTCAGGGTCACCACGCCGGTATCGCTGCCGTTGCGCTCGGCGGTGAAACGCGACTTGATGGAGTTGATGGCACTGAGGTCCGAGATGCTGGTCAGCGCGAAGCGCGCCCCGGGGCTGGCCTCCATGCGCTGGACGAAGACCTTGATGTCACCGGACAGTGCATTCTCGCCCACCGTGCCATGCATCAGCAGGTTGCCCTCGGCGTCCAGCAGGCGATAGTGCTGCTCATCGACCACTTCCAGGGTCAGCGTCTGTCCCTGCCACTGGCCGCCAAGCTCCAGCGTGGTGACCTTCAGGACGTCATCCCCCCAGGCATATTCATTGCCGCCGAGACTCTCCGGCAGACGCATTCCGCGATGGGACAGCCAGTCGCCGATGACGGGGTAGCGCACCGGTGTGACGACGATGTTGAGACGCTCACGCGCCACGGCCTGCCCGAGCACCAGCCGCGAGGCCAGGATCTCCAGCTCGTCACTGGTACTGCCCTCCTCGGGGCCTCCGGACTGACCCGTCAGCGTGCCCAGCAGGCTGGCGCTGCCGCCCTTGTCCTCGATCTGGATCAGCGAATCAGCCAGATAGATGCGCTGTTGGCTGCCGACCACATAGATGCCGATCAGCGTCAGCAGCACGGTGCTGGCGATCAACCACCAGCGACGATGCCAGAGCAGTGCCAGCAGGGTGCTGAAGTCCAGGCGACGCGTCGCGTCCCGGCCAGCGTCACCGGAAGATGGCGGCATGGGAGAAGTGAACTGATTCATGGACCTCAATCTCCCTCGATGTCGTCGATGACCGAGACGAAGGCCCCGGTACTGGTGACCGACGGCAACAACTGACTCAGCACGCGGTTCCAACGGCTGACCGGCGCCGCGGTGACATAGACCACATCCCTGGGCTGCAGCGGGAAGCGTGCCCCCAGCATCAGCGAGGTGGCATCGGAGATATCGAGCACATAGACGGTGGCGAGCTTGTCAGCGTCCGGGCCGTTCTCACGGACCACGAAGACACCGGAGGGGTCGGCACGGTCCTCATCCACGCCACCGGCGCGTGACAGGGCATCGGTCAGACTCAGACGCTCGTTGCCCACCGGCATGTTGCCGGGCTTGAGGACCTGCCCCAGCACGAAGACGTTCTGGTCGGTCGCCACCGGGATATTGATGACGTCGCCATCGTGCAGCAGGCGGTTCTCACGCATGTTGCCCTGCTGCAGCAGCTGATAGAGGCTCAGGTGCTCCTGGTGGCCGTCGCGGGTCAGGGTGATGTCGTGGGTATTGGCGAGTTCGGTGACGCCACCACTGGCACTGATGGCATCGATCAGGGTCAGGGGCACATCGGTGACCGGCACGAAGCCCGGCTCACGGACCGCGCCGCTCAGATAGACGCGCTGCGAGCGGAACTGGGCGACGGAGACGTTGACCTGCGGGTCGGTGATGAAGCGTGACAGGCCACGCACCAGCGAGGCGCGCACCTCATCCACGGTCATGTCCTTGACGTTGATGCGCCCGACGTAGGGGTAATACAGCGTGCCATCCGGCTGCACGATGTAGGTCAGCGCTTCCACCGTCTGGCGCTGAACGCCCGTCTCCTGGGCCAGATCCAGCGGCGTGCTCAGATTGATGGCCAGGATGTCACCGCCACCCACGCGGTAGACGTAGCGCTTGATGTCATCCACCAGAGCGTCATCGGCCGGGGCTGTCTGAGCCGGGAGTGCGCGATAACTGCTGATCAAGGCCGGCGTGATCGGGCTGACCGTGACATGGTCCGACAGCGGCGCCGTCTCGACCTCATAGTCCATATGGCCGCCAGGGGCGAAGGCACAGCCTCCCAAGGCGGCCAGCATTATCGCCAGGGAAACTCCCCGCAGCGTCGATCTGGTCGATCTCTTCATAACCTCTGTCATCCCCTGTAAGCCCTGCGCTCTGCTCGATCACATCCTGATCGGCGCATTCATCGTGTATCCGGACACGCTACCGCCCCGAGGAATCGGCTTTCTCCCCTGCAGCACGTGGAAATTCTGTGACGTTCCCTTGCGAGACAGGCGCGAATCATTCCCTGCCTCCGCCAGCGCGCCGTTGAACGAACGGTGACCTGTCAGGATCGACCCAATCCCGACATGTACCGGATCATGAAAATCATCCAACGGCATCAGACCATCCTGATCCATGACACGGCCTGAAGAATCAGCACAACTCATCATGACGACATGAAAGATAATCACGGCATCTTCATCGATGACTCATGACTCTCATGCTCGACATCATCAGTATCGTCATTGAAGGATGACTGATAGCGTGATCAGCCATTACAGGAGGGCATAAGAACGAAAATGAGGACTCATTTTCGCCGGTATTTCAGAGATCTCTCGACACTTTCCCGAGTATCAACAACGCATCACGAGAAGGCCTGGGTGAATCGTGAAACGTCAATCTCCGCATTGCATCACCGGATGAGCAAGGGCGAACCCTCTGCATCCGGCATCAGGAGAAGATGACATTCACGTATTCTGGAGTGGTGAGACACAATGAAATACAGCAACTTGCGACCAGTTCGTACCTGCCTGACTTCCTGTCGGCCTTTCCATTCTCTTCTCCCATGCCACGAACTGGCGCCATCGAGACTGACAGCAGCGATCAGAACGTCACAGGGATTTCGTGATGGATTCGGCACTTGACCATCATCAAATCACCCTCTCATCTACGATGAATCGTGAATAATCACGTCTTAATCAGCGTGACATCATCGATATTTCATGAGGTGGCGATCTGCTTGATTTTCAATGTCTGATTACGGACTTGATAATAAATTAATCGACCACAACAGCAAGGCGTAAACTCTCTTTCACGACGATTGTATTGCCGCACTTCACTTTAGACTGCTTTCTCTCATCTCAAGTATTAGTAGAGCGATGACGTGAATGAATCGCCAACCGCTGAGAGCCACTCATCCTGATGCCACACCTGACTGACATCCGCATGAACCTCATGACCCAGCGCTCCCCATCATCTGGCATGAGACGTCTCATTCAGGTGGCCGCATAGCGCCATTCCCCATTTCCAGGACAAGAAAAAGGGCAACCGATCATCGCATCGATTGCCCACTCTTCTGACTGCCATGTCCAGCGCCAGGCCCCGCATCTCAAGCCCGCATCTCAAGCCCGCTTTTCAGGCGCACCTTTCAGGTCCGCACCTCAGGCCCATTCTTCAGCCCCGCAGGGCCCCATGCGCACTCTTCTCCCATTCGCCACCCTCGCCCTGCGCGTTCAGACCGAGACTTCGGGTGCCGCATCCAGCTCGCCTTGCAGTCGGCTGGTGTAGAGCTCCAGATGCCCGGCCAGCGCCGTGTTGATGTGGTAGCTGCCGCCGTGGCGTCGCGCGTTGCGCGCACAGCTGCGTCGCAGCTCCTCGTCAGCCACCAGGCGGGTGAGAGCATCGGCATAGCGCGCCGGCGTCTGCTCATCCACCACCAGCCCGTTGCCGACCCGATGCACGACTTCTGCGCAGCCACCGACGTTGGTGACCAGCACCGGCAGCCCGCTCAGCGTGGCTTCCAGCAGCGAGATCGGCAGTCCTTCCCAGGCAGACGACATCAGGAAGATGTCCGATGAGGCCAGAAGCCCCGCCACATCCGAGATGTTGCCCAGCAAGGTGACCTGATCCTCGAGCCCGGCGTCACGGATCTGCGTGACCAACTCGGCCTTGAGCGGCCCCTCCCCGGCGATGCTGAGCGTGACATTCAACCCCTGTGCCTTGAGGCGGCGGCAGCTCTCGAGCATCAAGGGATACTGCTTGGCTTCGGTGAGACGTCCGATGGCTGCCAGCTTCACCGGGGTATCCAGCGCCGTCATCTGCCAGCCGCTGTGCTTGAGGCGTGCCCCCGAGACGGCATTGTCGATCTGGACCACTGGCCGCCTGACCAGCGGCGCAAGCTTGCGCGTGCAGGCGTGACAGATGCCGACATAGGCGCTGACGCGACGATCGAACAGTCGAAACAGCCAGTTGGGCGCCCCCAGCTCGATACTGTGCACGGTCATGATCACCGCAAGCTTGCGTGGCAGCAGGAAGGCGAACATCAGCGCGTAGTAGAGATGGCAATGCACCACATCCGGGGCGAATCGATTCACTTCCGCGCGCAGCCGCGTGCCGCCCCGCCAGGGACGGCGACGCGTGTCGGCGCCCAGAAACGAATGACTGATGCCCGCCTGACTCAGCTGGGCCAGGAAGTGTCTTTCATAGTCCAGATCTCGCCCGCACTGCTCAGCGGTTTCCAGAAACGTGACATGAACGCTGTGCCCCGCCGCGACCATGGCAAGGCTCAGGTCCTTGACGTAGACCTCGGCACCTCCTGATGCGGGGGTCGAGATGACATGCATGATTCTCACGGCGATAGCCTCCTGCTGTCGTACCTGAAGATTCGTATCCGATAGCGCGAACGCGAGCCCCGAAAGGAGGGCTCGCAAATCACATGTCTGGTGCCTGACTCAGCTCAGATGACACGCAGCAGTGCCGGGGCTTCCAGTCCCTCCAGCACGGCCTGCCAACTGGCCTCGACGGTACGGCGCGAAAACCGCTCCAGGCCGTAATCGACATTGGCACGCAGGCGCGCAAGCACTTCATCATCACCGAGCACGGCGCCCAGCTGCTGACTGAACGCTGCCACATTGCCCTGCTCGACCAGATAGCCATTGATGCCATGCTTGAGGATCTCGCGGGGCCCGGCCGGGCAGGCGAAGCTGATGCAGGGCACGCCACAGCTGAGCGCCTCGACCAGTACCAGCCCGAAGCCTTCGAAGCGTGATGACAGCACGAACAGGTCTGCCGCGGCGTACTCGCGCCGGATGTCGCTGCACTGGCCGGGCATCTGAAGCTGGCGCGTGATGCCAAGCCGCTCCGCCTGCGCCTCCAGCGCCTCGCGTGCATCACCCTCGCCGACGATGCGCAGCACCCAGCCATCACGCGATTCGGCGGGAATCGCCGCCCATGCCTCCAGCAGCAGATCAAAGCCCTTCTGGTGCGTCAGACGCCCCACCGCCACCGCCACCTTCGGCGCGACGATCTCAGAAGGCGCCACTGCGGGCGGCGCGGCGGCGGCGTCCTGCAGCCGGGCCTGACGCTGGAGGATCTCGTGCTCCAGCGGATTGAGGTTGGGCACGACGCTCAGACGCTCGGTGGACTGGGGGAGCAGCTGCTCCCAGTATTCGCGGTCCTCATGGGAAAGCACCACGATACGATCGGCCCGCCTGGCCGCGAGACGCCGCGCGACATTGCGCCGTGGCACGCCGAGATCCGAGGTGGCATTGAAGTGTTCCCAGCAGAGATAGCGCGTGCGCCGCAGCAGATAGCTGGGCAGCAAGAATGGCAGGAAACCGATGCTCTCGACCACGATCACCACGTCCGGTCGCTTGCGCAGCACCATCCAGAAAAGCCGCAGGAACAGCAGCACGCCGCGCAGCGCCCCCAGATGCTGACGTTTTGGATACAGCGATTCATGCACGATATCCTCGTGCAGGGGATAGGGGCTGTCGGCAGGGCCATGCTCGCTGACCACCTCCACCTGATAGTCACCGCTGGCCGCCAGCATGTTGGCGGTATCGGCGCAGGCACGCTCGGTGCCGCCGGTGCGCGACTGGGCGCCGGTGTAGAACAGGACATGCTTGCGAGTGCTCATGACGCGTATTGGCTCCGCCGAATCAATTGCCGGGACAGGGAAGGACTGAACGCATAGCTCATCAGCAACGCCTTTTCCTTCAACGACAGCTGACGCAATGCCGCCCAGGATGACTGGCGCAGCTGAGACATCACCACCTGCCTCACCTGGTCATCGTCGTGGGTCTTGTTGATGGCCTGGCGCATGATGAAGCTCACACCGACGAAGCGCAGGGCGCGAATCTCCAGCAGTGCCAGGCCGTGGGCGGCCGCGAACTGCTCGCGGTAGCGGGAATCGAACACCTGCCAGCTGCGGTGAAATCGGGCCAGCTCGCGATTGCCGAAGGGCTTGCGGGTCAGAGAACCGTCGCTGCGCTTGTCGAAGCGATACAGCACCTGGGGCAGATAGAGAACGCGTGCCGCCCGACCGAACAGCTCGAGGTTGTAGAGACCATCCTGGGAAACAGGAAGGTCAGGAAAGCTCAGGGCGCAGGCGAGATCGGCGCGGATCGCCTTGCCCCAGGGAGCGGAGACGATGCGGTCGTGCATGAAATCGGTGAAGGCCTGCATCTGGGTGCGCTCAAGAGGCTGGCTGCACAGTGGCGTGCTCTCCCGCTCTCCCTGTGGCCCCTGCAGGCAATAACGGAACACCACCACCTGCGGGCAATCGAAGGCCACGATCTGCGCCTTGAGCGTATCCAGGGCGCCGGCCACGAAGGTGTCATCCGCATCGCAGAACAGCACATAGCGGCCACGTGCCAGACTCAGGCCATGGTTGCGGGTCGGCCCGGGCCCGAGATTCTCGGCATTGCGGCGCAGTACCAATGAGGTCGGTGGCCGGGCGGCGTGACTGCGCTCCACCCGCAGAAAGGAATCATCCGAAGAGGCATCATCGATGATGATGTGTTCGTAAGCGGTGTCGTTGGCCGCGAGACTGGCGATGCAGCGCTCGAGCCCGTCACCCGAATTGTGATTCGGCGTCACGATGGTGAAGAAAGGAGATTGTGCTGCGTTGCGTTCCATGCCCGGATATCCATGTGGCGGTGCTTGTCCATCAGGGGCTCACGCTCAGGCCGTGTTCATCACTGCCAGGCATCAAGCAAGGAGGCCCATGAATCTGTCGGCTGGCTTGCCCTGCCAAAGCCCGGCCCAAGCCACCAGCGACATCATGTGGCCGCAAATGGCGACACTTCATGCCCCCTTGTTCACCACAGACTAATAAGCTGCTGATATTCAAACAAGGCGACATGTCGCCAAAAACCGAATTCATGAGGGTTCATGTCGCAAACTCCTTGCATCTCATGCGTAAGCTAAGCAATTCAAGACCACTAAATTACCTATGCAAGTTTGAGCAGGATGGGCCGAGCTGCTGACACGCTTCATCCGCGAAAGCTCACATGACTCACCCTCGCCGGCTGGCAGCCACGAGACTGTCGCCCTTTTGCGGCTGGCCCGCGCTATCATGGCAGCGCAATGCCTCCACCCTCCCCTCGCGCCGAACGGGGCCACCCAACGGAGTCACCATGACCCTCTGGCAACTCGCTGCCATCCTGTTGAGCCTGGCACTGGCCAGCTACATCCAGACCCTCACCGGCTTTGCCTTCGGGCTCATCGTCATGGGCCTGCTGGCCACTCTCGATGTCCTGCCCATCGAGAGCGCCGCCCTGCTATGCGCCCTCTTGAGCCTGTTCAACAACTGCATGGCACTGCGGGGTCACTGGCGGGAAATCGACCTGCGCCTCGCGCGGCGACTGCTGGTCACCAGCCTGCCGCTGCTGCCGGTCGGCTATTACCTGGCCACCTGGCTGGGAGAGGAGCGCGCGCCCCTGCTCGGCATGCTGCTGGGATGCGTGATCCTGATCGCCTGCCTGGCGCTGCTGATGCAACCCAAGCCGCGTGAGACGCTGTCTCCCCGTTGGCACTTCCATGCCGCCGGCGGGCTCTCGGGCCTGATGGGCGGGCTGTTCGCCGCCAACGGGCCGCCGCTGGTGGTAATGCTCTACCGCCAGCCGATGACGCTGGTGGCGATCCGCTGCACCCTGTTCGCTGTCTTTCTGGTCGGGGGCGCCATGCGCATGGGGCTCTCGATCATCTCTCCCGGACGCGCCGGCGAGCACCTGAGTGAACTGCTGATGATCGGTGCCGCAGGCGTGTTCGTGGTCATCGCCTTCACGGAGCTCGCACGCCGCTTCCCACCCCCGCTCAGTGACCATCACCTGCGCCAGGTGGCCTACGCCATCCTGCTGGTCTCCAGTGGCAATCTGATCCTCAAGGGGTTGATCTGATGCGCGATATTCCACCGTCACAGGTCGAGGAAGCGCCGGGAGAGGAAGGCTTCATCGAACTGGCGCCAGGCACACTGGAGGCCATCAAGGCCGCGGGCAGGAAACTCGACGATGACGTCAAGGCAGGGCGTGTCAGCTCAGGCAGTTCACGCTGGATCACGGGGCCGGGGGGAGATCGTTTCTGCATTCGTCATCAGGGCCCCACCCCCGAGCCCCCGGACATCTGCGAGAAGGACACCTGCGAGAGGGACACCACAGCCGGGCGGCGCAGCTGGTGGCGCCGTCTGTCGTCATGGGGCCTGCCGGACTGAGCTGCATCAAGCAGGCAGCGTCAGGCAACCGCCGGCGGCATGATGCGCGCACACGAAAAAAGGGACTGCCCATGGGCAGTCCCTTTCGTCTTCATGCGAGACACGACTCAGTGCCCGCGCGGGATCACTCTACCGTGACACTCTTGGCGAGATTGCGCGGCTGATCGACATCGGTGCCCTTGAGCACGGCGACGTGATAGGACAGCAGCTGCAGCGGGACTGCATAGACGATCGGCGCGAGGAAGCGACACACCCCCGGCACGGTGACGACGTGCACGCCCTCACCGGCCTTGAGGCTGACTTCCGGGTCGGCGAACACGAACAGCTGGCCGCCACGCGCGCGGACTTCCTGAAGGTTGGACTTCAGCTTCTCCATCAGGTCATCCATCGGCGCGACCGCCACCACCGGCATGTCCTCATCGATCAAGGCCAGCGGGCCGTGCTTGAGCTCACCCGCCGCATAGGCTTCGGCGTGGATATAGGAGATTTCCTTGAGCTTGAGCGCACCCTCCATCGCGATCGGGTACTGGCTGCCGCGCCCGAGGAACAGGGTGTGATGGCGATGCATGAACTTCTCGGCCAACTGGGCGATTTCCCCGTTCAGCCCCAGCGATTGTTCGATGACATGCGGCAGGTCCTTGAGACGCATCAGCAGCTGACGCGAGAGCAGGTCATCTTCCTCGTCCTGCGGCTGTCGACGGCTCTGGCGCAGGGCCAGCGTGGTCAGCATCAGCGCCACCAGCTGGGTGGTGAAGGCCTTGGTGGAAGCCACCCCGATCTCCGGCCCGGCATGGGTCAGCAGTGACAGATCCGACTCACGAACCAGCGAGCTTCCCGCCACGTTGCAGATGGCCAGACTCGCCAGGTAATGCCCTGCCTGCGGCCCCTCGCGGTTGAGCTTCTGGATATCCCGCAGGGCCGCCAACGTGTCGGCGGTCTCGCCGGACTGCGACAGGGTGATGAACAGCGTGCCCGGAGCCGCGACACGCTCGCGGTAACGAAACTCCGAGGCCACCTCGACCTGCGCCGGAATGCCGGCGACCTCTTCCAGCCAGTAACGCGCCACCATGCCGGCGTGATAGCTGGTCCCGCAGGCGATGATCTGCACCTGACGCACATCGGCCAGCAGCTGCGTCAGTCGCTCGACATCGACGACTTCCCTGCCCTTCTCGGCGCCGTCATCCGCGGCCAGGAAGGAATGGCGCGAGACCTCGAAGGCCTCCAGGCGTACGCCCTGCGGGTCGAGACGCTCGGCCAGGGTACGCGACAGCACGGTGGGCTGCTCCATGATCTCCTTCATCATGAAGTGGCGATACTCACCCTTGCCCGCCGCTTCGACGCTGTGCTCATAGCGCACCACTTCGCGGGTCACCGGCGTGAGCTCATCCTGTTCGGCGCCGCGTTCCAGCACCTGGATGCCGCTCGGGCTGATGGCCACCATGTCGCCCTCATCCAGATAGATGAAGCGGTCGGTGACCGGCAGCAGTGCCAGCGGGTCAGAAGCGATGAAGTGCTCCTCGATTCCCACCCCCACGACCAGCGGGCTGCCCTGGCGGGCGCCGACCAGCAGCTCGGGATTCTGCTGTTCCATCACCGCCAGCGCGAAGGCGCCATCCAGACGCGCGGTGACCACATTGACCGCCTCCGGCAGCGCACGGCCAGCGCGCAGTTCACGGTCGACCAGATGCGCGACCACCTCGGTGTCCGTCTCGGAGGTGAAGGCGTAGCCCTCCTGCTCCAGCTCACGGCGCAGCGCCTCGTGGTTCTCGATGATGCCGTTGTGCACCACGGCCACGCGCTCGCTCGAGAGGTGCGGGTGCGCGTTGTGCTGGGCCGGACGCCCGTGGGTGGCCCAGCGGGTATGGGCGACGCCGATGGCACCGGACAGCGGCGCTTCACGCAGCTCGTCCTCCAGCGCGCGGACCTTGCCGACGGCACGCGCACGGCGCAGTTCACCGGCGGGGTCGATCACGGCCACGCCAGCGGAGTCGTAACCCCGGTATTCGAGGCGATGCAGCCCCTCGATGAGAATCTTGCTGATGTCACGCTGAGCCAGGCCGGCAACGATGCCACACATGGAAAGCTCCTTGTCTGCTGCCGCCCCGTGCCAGGCACGGAGCGGTTCGAATGAATGGGGGGCAAGGCGGTGTCCTTGCAGAGGTCACGGACGCGGCCGCCTTGCCGAGAGGCTGAGTCAGAGAACTGAGCCACAGAACTGAGCCAGAGGGCTGAGTCAAAGACTGAGTCGGGATGCCGCGACGACGGCTTGCCACATCACGTGTCGCAGGCCGCCGCCTGGGTCAGTCGCGCGTCAGCGCCAGGGTGTCGCCACGGCCGACCGCGTAATACATCAGGCCGGCAGACTTCATGGCGGACGGCTCGAAGAGGTTGCGGCCATCCACCACCACCGGGAAGGCCAGCTGGGTCTTGAGCCAGCCGGCATCCAGCGTGCGGAATTCCTTCCACTCGGTGCAGATCACCAGCGCATCCGCGCCCTTGACCGCCTGGATGCGATCCGCCACCAGCACCAGATCATCGCGCTCGCCGTAGATGCGGCGTGTCTCACGCATGGATTCCGGGTCATAGGCCTGCACCTTGGCGCCCGCCGCCCACAGCGCTTCCATCAGCGTGCGGCTCGGCGCATCGCGCATGTCATCGGTGTTCGGCTTGAAGGCCAGCCCCCAGACGGCGATGGTCTTGCCGGCGAGATCGCCATCGAAGGCGCGTGACAGCTTCTCGAACAGCGTGACCTTCTGACGCTTGTTGACGGATTCCACCGCGGTGAGCAGCTCGGCCTCATAGCCGATCTGGCTGGCGGTACGCGCCAGCGCCTGGACATCCTTCGGGAAGCAGGAGCCACCGTAGCCACAGCCCGGGTAGATGAAGTGGTAACCGATGCGCGGGTCACTGCCGATCCCGCGGCGCACTTCCTCGATATCCGCGCCCAGGCGCTCGGCCAGGTTGGAGATCTCGTTCATGAAGCTGATCTTGGTGGCCAGCATCGCGTTGGCGGCGTACTTGGTCAGCTCGGCGGCGCGCACATCCATGAACATCAGCTTTTCATGGTTGCGGTTGTAGGGGGCGTAGCATTCGCGCATGCGCTCGCGCACCTTCTCGGAATCGGTGCCGACCACGATGCGGGCCCCACGCGTGAAGTCCTCCAGCGCCGCGCCCTCCTTGAGGAATTCCGGGTTGGAGCAGACATCGAAATCCACGCTCACGCCGCGGTGCTTGAGCACCTCAGCCACGCGGGCGTGCACGCGGTCTGCCGTGCCCACCGGCACGGTGGACTTGTCGATGATGACCTTGTAGTCATCCATGTACTCACCGATGCTCTCGGCCACCGCCAGCACGTACTTGAGGTCAGCACTGCCATCTTCATCCGGCGGCGTGCCCACGGCGATGAACTGCAGCACGCCGTGCGCGACGGCCTCGCGGGCGTCGGTGGTGAAGCTCAGACGGCCGGCTTCCACGTTGCGCAGCAGCATGCTCTCGAGTCCCGGCTCGTAGATGGGAATCTCGCCCTGCTTGAGGCGCTCGATCTTGGCGGCGTCCACGTCCATGCACACCACATCATGTCCCACATCGGCCAGGCAGGTACCGGTGACCAGGCCTACATAACCGCTTCCGAAAATCGTGATCTTCATTGAATGTCATCCTTGTTGGCCTGACGGCCATCTCGAGTGTGAACGCAATGCGCCAAAGCGATGCATGAGCGATACCGGTCGGGGCGGATCTCCCACTGCAGGGAGACCGTGAACCACTGACAGATCGCCCCTCGGCCCGAATCCGGCGTGACGTTACCCAACCCACTGACGGGCAACGTCAGTGGGGAGAGAGAAAAGCGCAGAGACTGCCATCCATCGGCGTCTGCCCATGCCGATTCGGGCGTACGTGTGTGTCGCGCGGGCGACTAGCGGAAGAAATTGCCGACGAAGGTCGCCAGATAGCCGCGCTTGAAGGCGATCGGGGCCTTGCGAACCAGGAAGGCCAGTGCCAGCGGCGAGAAGCGACTGCCAGTGACCCGGGCGAACATCCGCCCCTTGGTGCGCGCCTTGGCGGGCGAGCTGTAGAAGTCGCTGCCGGAGGTGACCCCCGCATGGGCGACGATGCCCAGATTGGCGCGCATCAGGCGCGCGCCCTGACGGCGGGCATCGCTCATCACGATGAATTCCTCGCCGGAGGGTTGGTCGGTGCCCAGCCCGAACTGCTCATCGAAGCGGGCATGGAACTGGCAGAGATCCAGTGCCATGTCCACCGAGCGCACGCGAGCCAGTGACATCAGGGTGTGGGCCTTGAAGGCGACCGGCGGTGCCGGACGATCCGGGTCCCGTTCGTGCAAGGGGAAGGCCTTGACGTGCGGGAAGCTGATCGCCGCCGCCTCGGTACAGGTGAAGGCTTCCATCACCAGCGACACGGCCTGGGGATGCAGCTGGACATCGTCGTCCAGGATGTAGGCGTAGCGTGTCGGACAGGCCGCCAGCGCGATGTTGCGGCTCTTGGAGAGACCACGCCCCGCGACCGCCAGATACTCGAAACGGCTGTCGAAATGGGCCAGCACGTACTCGCGGAAGATATCGCGCTGCGCCTCGTCCTGGTGGGCTTCCGACAGCTGATGCACGATCAGGAAGCGGGCACCGGGCAGCTCGTCATAACGCGGCACGCTGTAGATCCCGGCATCCAGGGTCGAGATCAGGAAGGTCAGTTCCGGCACCTGACGACGGGCGCTGTCTTCCACCTGACGCTGATGCTTCAGCACACGAGCACGGGATTCCTGCATGGGGCGGCCTGCATGACGAGCGGGATCGACGGAGATAGTTTCATCAACGATGTTTTGCATAACCGTTCACCGCGTAATGGACAAAGTTGCGACTGGCGCTGATCACATCCATCCCCAGCACCTCACGATACAGACGCCACTGGTAGGCGGCGGCCTTGAACTTGTTGGAGGACACGCTGCTCTCGCGACGCGTGTAACGCGCCAGCGGCTCGGGCATGCCCTGCGCCGGGCCCAGCTGACCGATGATGATCAGCCACAGCGCCAGGTCCTGACGCTTGCGGATGGTCGGCATGTAGAAACGCCCGAAGCGCCCCGCGTCATAGATGGCGGTCAGGCAGCCGATGGAGTTGGAGCGCAGCATGTCGTCACGCGTCAGACGCACCGGCGGTGCGAAGTGGGAGACATGGTTGCCCTGCTCATCCACCATCTCGTAGCCGGTGTAGGACAGTCCGGCACCGGTCTCCTGCATGAAGGCGATCTGGCGTTCGATCTTCTCCGGCAGCCAGGCATCATCGGCGTCCAGGAAGGCGATGTAGCGGCCCTGGGCCTCGGCGATGGCACGGTTGCGGGCACGCCCCGGCCCGCCGTTGGTGTCGGTCTCGAGGATGCGGATCTCGACGTCGCCGGTCTCCAGCGCCGCGAAATCCTCGCGCAGTCGCGCGGCGGCACCATCGGGTGAGGCATCGTCGCTGATCAGGATCTCGCGCACCGGCTCGCTCTGGGCCAGCACGGAATCGACGGCGGCATGCAGGCGGCGGTCATAGCCGTAGTTGGGCATGATGACGGACACATCAGCCATGGGCCTTCTCCTTGGAATGAGGCGAGTGGGATCCACTGACGCTGACGCCGTTCACGAATGCGCGCTGGCGCGAATCGGCCGGCACCAGGCGCGTGATCAGGCGTTGATAGTCCGGCAGCACCGCATCACGGCTGTAGTGGGCAAAGCTCTCGCGTGCGGCCTTCGAGAGATGCAGCAGGCGATGGTCGTCAAATTCGAGACGCGCCAGTTCATGCGCCAGCTCCTGCACGATCTCTACCTCACCGGCACTGTCCGCTTCGGCACTCAGCACGCCATCGACATCGTGGCGAATCAATGCCAGCGGGCCTGAACGCACCGGGCGTGACAGGCACGGCAGGCCCTCACGCTTGGCTTCCAGCACGTTCATCGGCAGGCATTCACGCTCGGACGTCAGCAACAGCAGACGGGCTCGGCGCAACTCACGCGAGACGTCCTGCAGCGCGCCGGTGAACAGCACCCGGGTATCATCCGGCACGCTGTCGTCGTTGGCGCCCTGGAAGACCTTCAGCCCCAGCTCGTGGCACAGCGCCAGCAAGGACTCACGTTCCGGACCATCCCCGACCAGCACCAGACGCCCGCGGCGGTAACCCGAATGGGCAAAGGCACGGATCGCCAGATCGACACGCTTGATCGGCGCCAGACGCCCCACCATCACCACGTCGGCCTGACGCTCGCACTCGGCGCGCGTCTCGCGCTCCGCGAGATCATCCAGATAGTTGGGGATCACCGTCGGTTGCAGACCACGCCGCCGCCAGCATTCCGCATCCACCTCGTTGAGCACCTGCAGGACATCGAGATGACGATAGAGCAGGTGCTTGATGACGCGCTTGGCGCGACGATCGTGATGGTAGGCGCTGTGCTCCTGGGCGATCACGCGGGTCAGCGGGCGCGAATTGCCCGCCTCGTCACGGCCTCCGGTGCCACGCGCCGCCAGCTGGGCGGCCAGATGGAAGGCGAAGTAGCCGCTGACCATCACCTCGATGCGCGCCTCCAGCATCAGACGACGCAGATGCGTCACCCAGTGGCGGAAGTTCTTGCGCGTACCGGTGGCGGGCAGTCCCAGAGTGCGGTATTCGACACCCTCGAGACGGCCCCAGTAGGGCTCGCCTTCACGCACCGACACCAGCGTGACCTGATGGCTGTCGCGCAGATCACGCGCCAGGCCGTGCATCACCTTCTCGACGCCACCGCAGGCGCTGATGTCCTGGATCAACAGAGCGACATGGGCCATGTCAGACTCCTCGCACGACAGGCTCGCTGTCGTGGGTGGCGTGCTCAGCGGCCGGGGCATCCGCGGCCACGGGGTCCGTCGCGGCAGGTGCCTTGGCAGCCGTCGGCGCCGGATAGGCGTCGTCATTGAGCTTGAGCTCACGCTGACCCCAGACACCGGCGCGTCCCGGTGCGCGGCGCAGGAAGTCCCGCGTGATGTCGGCGGTGATCGCCAGCTTGTCGGCGATGACGCGCTCGGCAAGTGCCGGGAAGGCCTTGTCGGCGACCAGCGCCTCGATGTCGGCCACGATGCGTGCCGGGTCGAAGTTCTCGATGTCCTGAACGCTGTCGCCGAGCCCGAAGTCACGCATGATGCCCGGCGCCTTGGGGCCACAGTAGGACAGCGCGTAGACCGGCGTGCCGGACATCAGCGCGAAGATGACCGAGTGGAAACGCGTGCCCACCAGGAATTCGGCGTCGCGGTAGAGATCCACCAGCGCATCCGGGCTCGGGTCGCCCTGCACCAGCTCGATGCGCGTGGCGAGCTCCTGGCCCCCGTCAGCGGCGGCCAGTGCCTTCTGCAGGTGATCGAACACCAGCTGGGAGATGCGCTGGTCATTCTCGATATCGGTCGGACCCAGCACGTGCGGCACGATCATCAGGCGCTCGATGCCCAGACGCTCCCGGGATTCCAGCAGTGAACGCGACAGCACCTCGACACGCTCGGCGAAGGCCTGCTGATCCAGCCCCCACCAGTCACGCAGGGTAATCACGGCATAGGGAGAGGCCACGCCGCCCGGTGCCTTGACCTCGGCATGTTCATCGCTCGCCCGCGGGGCCATGGCGAAGGCCATGTCGGTGCCCAGCAGCGCATGCGGCAGCTTCGGGTCGGCCTTCTGGGTCATGGCGTGGGTGATCTCCTCACGCGAGACCACCAGGCAGTCGCTCAGGGTGCGCAGGAAGAAGCGCTCCTGGGCCGGGGTCTTGAACGGGCCGAAGGAGTGGCCCAGCAACAGCACGCGCTTGCCGGCCTTGCGCGCCAGCATCACCGGCGCCAGATAGCCGATCAGCGCCAGCCAGGAAGACAGGGTCTTCTTGAAGCTGCCGTTGTGGAAGATATGACCGCCCTTCACCACCACCAGGTCGGCACCGTCGATGACATCGTTGCCGCTCTTGCCCTGCTTGCCGAACGCCATCTTGGCCCCCAGCCCCAGCAGCGAGGTGACGAAGCGCAGCTTGTCACGCATCGGCGGCATCAAGGGCTGACCGACGGTGACGCGCTCGCGGTAGCGGCGACGAATGTGGCGGAAGGGTCCGCGCTCGGTGGCGAACACCTGATCATCGATGGGCAGGATATCGATGCGATGGCCTTCGGCCTTCGCCACGCCTTCACCGGAGACATCGCTGCGGCCGTGTTCGGCATCGATCAGCTGGTCGAGGAAGTCGATGGTGCCCATCAGGATGGCGGAGTCGCCCTTGTTGTCGTCATGCCATCCGTGCGTCATGCATATCTTGGCCATGCTGTTCGTCCTTCTATCCGTAATGTCGCTGTTCGGTGTGCACGATGCCCGGGCATCGCCACGTGAAATGTCGTGTACTCGTCGGCCCCAAGGCCGAACGTCAAGGGCTGGCCGTCGCGGCCGCCTCTTGCTGGCGAGCCGGCTGGAAGAGGATCGCCATCGCCAGCATCACCAGCTCCGCGGTGACCGGCACGCACAGGAAGAGGTGGTAGAGGTCGATGCCCAGAAGGCTGCCGCTCTCGCCGGACGCGCTGCCGAGCGAGTGATTGAGCGCCGCGATCGAAAGGCCCCCACCGACCACCAGAATGGCCCCGGTGCTCTGGCACAGCAGGCGCTTGCCATTCAGGCGCAGTGCCGCCAGACGCGTGAAGGCGCAGGTGACGAAGGCGTGCACCAGGTAGACCAGCGCGAAGGCGCGCAGCGTCATGATCAGGCGCGGATAGGCGCCGCTCAGGAAGTGCTCGGCCAGCCACGGCGCCACCAGTGCCAGACCGCCCGCCACCGGCAGCGCGAAGCCGCTGGCGATGATCAGGTATTCCTTGAGGCGGCCATCACCCTGGGTCAGCTTGGGCAGGTAGTAGCGATACAGGCTGGTGGGGAAGACATAGAGCGCGAACACGATGGAGGTCACCACCGAGACACTGGCCACCTGGGCGGGCGCGAAGGCGAGCCCGGCCAGGATCACCCAGGCCTGCAGGTAGGCGAATGACATCAGGTTGTTGTAGAGAAAGCCGCGTCCACGCGCGAAGTCCGCCTTGCTCGGCAGGCGACTTGAGCTTGCGCCATCGCGGCTGGCAGCCGCCGCCCGCGCATCCGCCGCCGCGTCATGTGACAGCCACATGCCCAGCAGCATCACGATGACCAGCGCGAGGGCACTGACCATCACGAAGGTGGCCACCGGTGCCAGGCCGAACATGCCGGACGGCGTGGTCAGCTCGGCGCTGAATTCGGCGCCGGTCAGCAGCGCGACGCCCTGATGATAGAGCGCCGGACCTGCCGCGCAGGCCACCGCGATCGCCACCGCCAGCGAGATCAGCACCGTCATCAGATTGACGCGCCCCAGGCGCTCCTGACGCTGCAGGCGCGAATTGACCATCTGCAGGCCGACCTGCTCCGCCCCGGCGCGCAGGGCACAGAAGGCGAAGATGAAGGCAGACAGCCCCAGCAGCGGCGCGATGCCCACGGCGAAGGCGATGGCCAGCAAGGCGTAGAGGCCGATGCCGACGCCCATCCAGCGGCGCAGCGCCGCGCCACTGGCACCATCTTCGGTGACCAGCAGCACCTCGTTGCCGCCCATGCGCGCCAGCACGCCCAGCAACACCGCATAGTTGAGGGCCAGGGCATATTCCCCGAAGGCCTCGGGCGCCACGGCTCGCGCCAGCAGCAGGCCCGCCGCGGACGACAGGCCACGCGCCATCAGGTTGAACAGCGAGAAGATCAGCGCTTCGCTCATGACTGACCTCCATTGCCGACCACCAGTGCTTCATCGCTCAAGAAATAGAATTGGTAGTTGTTCAAGAAATCATGATCCTGATTGCCGGCCGCCACCTTCAGCGACATGAAGAACAACGCCATCATCAGCGCACCGCTGATCAGACTGGGCAGCAGCTTGTCGCGGAAGTGCTCGATGACGTCACAGATGACGAAGATGGCAAACGGCAGGAAGTAGTAGCTGGCGCGGGCCACGTGCTCACCATAGGTGATGAACAGGGTGTAGAGCGCCACGCCGATGAACATCAGATTGAAGGCCCAGGGGTCCAGTGACAGGCGGAAATGCTTCCAGAGTCCCAGCGTCCCCAGGCAGATCAGCAGATAGATGACATAGAGCTTCTGCCCGCCCCCGGAAAAATCCTCGAAGTAGTGGGCATAGAGCCCCAGCGCGCTGAGTGCGCTCTTGGCCAGCGGTCCTGCCACGAAACACAGCGGCAGCAGCCCCAGATAGACCCAGAAGGGATAGGCGCGTCGCAGCAGCGGGTAGAGCACCAGCAACGGCAGATACAGCGCCAGGGTGTAGTGGAAGCTGGTGCCGACGAGCATCAGCACCAGCGCCGGCAGCCGCATGCCGCGTTCCAGACAGGCCATCGCCACCATGAACAGGGCGATCGCCACGTGCTGCTTGACGAAGCCGAAGGCCGAGAGATAGATCAGCGGCAGGCAGACGAAGAACAGCAGGCACCAGGCCAGGTTGCGGCGGCTCATCACCAGTGCGGTGACGAAGCACGATACATAGAGGAAGGCAGTGATGAAGAAGAACAGCTGCGGTTCCCCCCAGGCCCGAGCCATGCGCGCCAGTGCCGCCGGCGCGGGTTCGAGGAAGCTCAGGTCGACCTGCCAGGTGGCCATCTGGCGATACGAGAAGTAGTCGTATCCTGCGTCGTAACGCAATGCCATGAACGCCAGACACAGCCCGCCACCCAGCCAGGCACCCACCATGCGGGTGCGCTCGCTGGCCGCCAGTGGCAGAACTGCCACCAGCAGGGCCATGAAGCCGACGTAATAGCCACTGACGGTCAGCATGCTCAGCGTGCCCCGAAACCGGTCAGCATGGTCTTGATGGTACGACCGACGATCAACAGATCCAGCCACACGGAGAAGCGCTTGATGTAGTAGAAGTCGTGCTCGAGCTTCTCGCGCGTCTCGTCAGCATCGGAGGCGTAACCCTGGGTCACCTGCGCCCAGCCGGTGATGCCAGGACGTACCACGTGACGGTAGTTGTAGAACGGGATCTGTTCGGCGAATTCATTCACGAACTTGACCTGTTCCGGACGCGGACCGATGAGGCTCATCTCGCCCTTGAGCACGTTGATGAACTGAGGCAGCTCATCGATGCGGGTCTTGCGGATCACGCGGCCGATACGGGTCACGCGCATGTCGTTGGCCTGGGCGAACTGGGCACCGGACTTCTCGCTGTCATGGCACATGCTGCGGAACTTGAACATGCGATACGGACGACCGCCCTGACCGACACGCTCCTGCACGAAGAACACGCCACCCGGCGAATCCAGACGGATCAGCACGGCAGTCACCAGGCAGATCGGCAGCACGAACGGGGCCACCGCCAGCACGGCCAGCACGTCGAACAGACGCTTGAACAGCTCATATTCACTGTTGGGTGCCAGCTGACCGAAGCTGTTCTCGCGCACCTGGTTCAGCTCCACGCGACCGGTGAGCGACTCGCGCACTTCACTGGCGTCGTAGACCGGAATGCGGTTGAGCACGCAGTTGGCCAGGAAACGCTGCCACTCGGCCGGCATCTCGGCTTCCAGGTCCGCGACCACGCCGTTGTAGCGCTCCTGGCCCAGGTCCGGTGCGCGCATCAGGTTCCAGCGCGCCCCACGAGTGGTGAACAGGTTGCGATAGTCACCGAACGGCACCACGGCCAGCTTGCGGATGCGGGTGCGCTGCTCGGCCCAGAAGCCGATGGAGCAGATCAGCATCGCCGCGAGCCAGGAGCTGCCCAGCACGATACGGCTGAAGCGCAGATCCAGCGCGATCAGCACGCTCATCGCCAGCAGATAGCTGATGGTGATGGCCGGCAGCACGTAGGCGAATGCCTTGGCACCGGGGTAGCGCGACATGTGACGAATCGCCTGCAGCGCGAGCAGGAAGCCACCGCTGGCCGCGATGACGCTGTGCATGCGCATCTCGCTGACCCAGGGGCGCAGGCCATTGATCAGCAACAGCGGGACACCCACCGCCAGAATCAGACCCACCAGCGCCTGACACAGCGAGTTGAACATCAGACGTTCGTACATGCGCGAATGTCGCTGACGCCCCTCGAGTCCGGTCGTCGCTGGATTTGTCGTCGTGTTCATGTGCCTGTCTCCCCCTTGGTTTGCGTTCGAGTGGTGTTTCCGTTCATCACACCCGGTGCCGTCTCTCGCCGCCCTTGCGGCCTGCACCGGTCTATCGCAAATCGTGCTGTCTTCTCATCACGCCGCATGCGCCCTTCGGGCCAGCATGCCGCGCCGTGTCGGTGACGTGGTGTCGAGTGACACCGGGCCTTGCGATACGTCGTCTTCCGCCTGGGTGTCTGTTGACGAGCTGTCATCAGACATAGGGGCGTCGCCGTGGATGGCAAGTCAGCACTCACGTATTTGCGCCGCCCTGATACTGGTAGTCGTGATAGCTGTAGCCGTAGCTGTAGGCCGTGGTCGCCTTGCGCTCGACGGCGTTGAGGATGGCGCCATCCACGCTCACGCCACTGGAAGCGAAGCGCTCCAATGCGGCTTCGATTTCCTTGGGCGAGTTGTGCATGAAGCGCGTCACCATCACGCTGACGCCGCACAGCTTGCCGACGATGGCCGCATCGGTGACCGCCAGGATCGGCGGCGTATCCACGATGACCATGTCGAAGTTCTCGCTGGCCCACTCGAGCAGCTCGGAGAAGCGCGCCTGCAGCAGCAACTCGGAGGGATTGCTCGGTGAGGTGCCGCGAGCCACGTAGCAGAGGGTGTCCGGCGTCTCACCGCCTTCGCCGACCACCGCCAGGCTCTCGTCGGCGATGCTGCGGATGATGGCGCTGCGCTCCACCTTGCCGAGCAGGTAGTCGCTCAGCCCCGGTGCCACGGCGCCCACCTGTTGGCCCGCCATGCTCTGATGCACGTGACCACGGCGCATGTCGGCATCGATCACCAGCACGCGGTTGCCTGCCTGGGCACAGACGGCGGCCAGGTTGGCGGACACGAAGCTCTTGCCGATGCCCGGGCTGGGGCCGCAGATCATCAGGCGGTTGTCGGGAGCTTCCATCATCGCGAAGTGCAGGCTGGTACGCAGACCCCGCAGACCCTCGATGGAGAGATCTGCCGGATTGCGTACGGCCAGCAGGCCGGGCGCGGCATTGCCGGCCGCCGCCGTGGCGCCCTTGCCGAGCTTGAAGGAGGAGAAGCGCTTGATGCCTCGCGCCAGGCGACGATTGAGGCGCGCCTGCTCCTCGGAGAGCGGCAGGGTCGCATGCACGTTGAGGCCGAGATCGGAAAGCTCCGACGGTGTCTCGATGCCACGATGCAGCAGCGAGCGCAGCAGCACGAAGACCACACCCAGCATGGCGCCCAGCAGGGTCGCGATCACCACGATCATCGCCTTGCGCGGGCTGACCGGGTGCGGCTGCGCCACGGCCTCATCCAGGATGCGGATGTTGCCGATGGTGCTGGCCTGGGCGATGTTCATTTCCTGGGTCTTGTTGAGCAGCTGCACGTAGATCTGCTGATTGACCTCGACTTCACGCTCCAGACGCAGGATCTCCTGCTGGGTGTCCGGAAGATCCCCCACCTGCTTCTCGAGCTCACTGCGCGTGCGTTCAAGATCCGCGCGCTTCTTGCGCAGTGCCACGTAGCTTGGGTGACTCGGGTTGAACTTGCCGGAGAGCTCCGCTTCCTCGAGCTGGGTCTGGTTGAGCTGGTTGTCGATGTTCACCAGCTGCTCGAGCACCGACTTGGTCTCGAGATCCAGATTCACGCTGTCACTCTTGCCGCGATAGGCATTGAGACGCTCTTCGGCCTCGGTCAGCTTCTTGCGGACGGTCGGCACCTGTTCCTTGAGGAATTCGAGCGACTTCTCCGCTTCCGCCGATTGACGGTCGATGTTCTGCTGCTGATAGGTCTCGGTGATGCGCTCAAGCACCTGCTGGGTGCGCAGCGGGTCTTCCCCCACCAGTGCCAGCCCCAGCACGCCGGTCTCCTTGCCCATCTCGGCCACCGCGAAGCGCGCGCGCAACGCATTGGTGGCTTCCAGAGTGGACTGGTGCATCAGGGTGAACTCGGCTCCCTCGCCCGCGGTGAGCGAGGTCACCTCGAGACTCACCTCGCCCAGCGGTCCCTCGAAACGCTCACGCTTGCCCACCGAGCCTGTGCCGAGCACCTTGCCGTCGTAGCGCAGTTCATAGCGGCCCTGCTCACCCGAGCCGAGCGTCACCAGCGTCAGCGGGACGTTGTCCCAGGCCTTGGGCACGGCCAGGCTGGCCACTTCCAGTGACTCGCCGGCCCACACCATGCTGGAACCGGACAGCCAGCTCGGGCGCTCCACCTCGTGGCTGCGCAGGAAGGTCCCGATCACCGGGTACTGGTAAGGCTTGACCACCAGATCCAGCTGCTCCTTCTTGACGGTCTCGCCCAGCACCAGGCGCGAGGTGATGATCTGGATCTCGGATTCCGACGGCGGCGCCTCCCCCCGCAGCATGCTGGAGACATCCCGCAGCGGATTCATGTTGCTGCCACCATCCTCGACCTGCACCAGCGCATCGGCCTTGTAGATCGGCGTCGCCAGCAGCGCATAGAGCACCGCCAGCACGGTGAAGGAGCCGGTGATCAGCGCCAGCGTCAGGCGGCTGTCATACAGCTGACCCAGCATGCGGCCCAGATCGAGACTGGTGCGCGCCGGTACCGCTGCGGGTTCGGTGGCCCCCGTCTGACGGGAGGAATGGGCATTGCGAATCGACATCGTTGAGTCACTCTCCTGGTGTCCTGCCCGTGCATCGCGACGGGCAGGGACGCCTTGACGACCCCTCGCCTTACTGGCCGAGGGTATCGAGGTTGTCCTGGATTTCGGTGCTGTAGTAGATGGAGCTCACGGTGGGCAGCAACTGACTGATCACGCGGTTCCAGCGCGACACCGGCGCGGCCGTGACATAGACGACATCCTGCGGCTTGAGCGCGAAGTCGGCGCCCAGAATCAGGGCCGTGGTGTTGCGAGCATCCAGCTGATAGACGGTGGCCAGCTTCTCGGGGTCTTCCCGGTCCCGCCGTACCACGAAGATGCCGGAGGCATCCGCGGAGTCTTCCTTGATGCCGCCCGCCTGGGCGATGGCATCGGTCAGCGAGATGGGGCTTCTGCCCAGCGGCAGGCTGACCGACTTGTCGACCTCACCCATCACGAACACCTTGCGGGTCCCGACATCCGGCACATACAGGACATCACCGTCCTTGAGCAGCCGATCACGTGCCTCGCCGGTCGCCGCATTGCGCTGTGCCAGCAGCTCATAGAGCGAGATGACGGTCTCCTCGCCATTGCGCTTGAGCACCACGTTGTGCCAGTCCGCGTCTCCGGTCATGCCGCCGGCGGCGGCGATGGCATCGAGCAGACTCAACGGCACATCATTGATGGGCTGCACGCCAGGCTGCTCCACCTCACCGCTGATCCGCACCTTCTGACTGCGGAAGGCCGCCACCTTGACGTCGATCTGCGGCTCGTTGAGATAGGGCTGGAGGCGCTCGCCCAGCACCCGACGGATCTCGTCCAGGGTCTTGCCGCTGACCTGGACACGGCCGATATAGGGATAGAAGAGCGTGCCGTCGGCATGCACCACGTTGCCGGCTTCCTGGGCGCTGCGCTCGGAGCCCGTGGGCAACGACAGCTCCGGGTGGTCATAGACGACGATATTGAGAATGTCGCCCGGCCCCACGTGGTACTGATAATCCGGCGCCAGTTGCGCACGGGTACTGCTGTTGAGCTCCTGGGTCAGCGCCTGCTCCAGCTCGCGCTGGGTGCCGTCACCCCGAGCCGCCTGGCGTGCCTGGGCATCCGCCCGCGCCTGGGCCTTGATCAAGCCGAAGGTGATGGGCTCCACATCGACGATGTCATCCACCGGCGCGGCCGAGGTGTCATAGTCGATGTCGCCGCCGGGCGCGAAGACGCAGCCCGCCAGTCCGGTGAGGGCGCCGAGGCTCAAGCTGGCGCCCAGAAGTCGTGCGATCAGTGCATTTTTCATCTGAAGTCCGTTGAGTCGACAGACCCGAGCAGCGATTGATGCGAGGCTGCCCCGATCATTCCCGCCGCACGCTGACGCCGGGACCAATTCGATAACGTCTTCGGTTCGCCTTGCGTAACGCGATGGCCCCATGTGCAACGACAGTTGCAACGACGGTGACCTCGGGCCGAGGGTGATCCCTCGTGCTGGTGTCATGTCTTGGTTTGCTTGAGTACTTGCGTCTGCTGGCGTCCCGCCCCTTGCATGACGGCTTGCGCCTGTCTGGCAATGGCGCGAACACTCCCTTGGGCAATCACGCGAATGCTGGCCCATGAAGACGATGAATGTGATTGAGTCCCCTTCGATTTACACGAAGTCTTCCTCATAAAATCACGTCTCTGCTGCACATCGATGACACCTTTTACAGGCACATATTCACGCCATCGACAGTGCCCACCACACCCACCTGACGGCGCAGGTTCCACAACGTGATGGCAACGTTTATCGCACTGTCCTCTGCGTCGTCTTCATGGGCATCAAGAGTGGAGTGACCAGACTCCATCTGTTGCGCATTTTACCTGATCCACGCCGCTCGCCAATCGAGCGCTGTTACAAAAATCCAATAAAAACATTGCTTTGTATCATCATCAGCACGACGTGTGTCGCTAACCGCCACATGGCGACGTAGCTGATTACAGACAGTGCAACGCTGGGTTCGTCTGCAAATCGACACATCCTTCACAAGAATTTCAGCAGCCATGCGGATCAAGTCCAGCGCCCGCGGTGTCTGAAAGATCGACAGGCATGTCTGCTTTTATCCACACCACAATTACTCTTTTTTACATAAATATTTCGCTTTCCATCAACGCCACATCGACGCGACCTCTCTCGCTAGACAGCCGACATTTTCTGGTTAACATGGGCCTCGCTTTCACGGGGGATAGAGAGAGGCGTCCGTCTGAAATGTGCATGCACATTTCTCATGACGACGGCGATGTCATCACCTCGAAAGCGAGCAATACGGTGGCCAGGGAATGCGGCCATGGCAGGAACACCTCAGGACGAGGCTGCGCCAGGGAAGATGCTACGGACGGTATCAGGGACGGCGCCCTGCAGATCATGGAACAGGCGTGAGCTTGCTCACGCACACCACGACGCAACTCTCAGCAGCAGTGTTGCCGATGGTCAGAGACAGCACGGCATCCGGCATGCACGACGCTGGCCTTGGCCACCCATCACCGAGCCCAGTCATCGCAGCGCCCTGACTGGCAGATGACCGGCAATGCTCATCAAGGAGACTTCATATGCGCAAGTCACATATCGGCGCCATTCTCGGCCTGTCCGGTGCCCTGCTGTTGGCAGGCAACGCCATGGCGGAAGAGGAGGCACCTCCCGCTGGGCAGGCTGCGACGGGGACGACCGGCACGACCGGTACCACTGGCACGACCGGTACCACCGGCACCACCGGCACGACCGGCACGACTGGTACTACCGGCACGACTGGTACGACCGGCACGACTGGCACCACCGGCACGACCGGTAGCGTTCCCACCGGCAGCGCCGCTGGCAGCGGCACGGCCAGCCAGAGCGCGTCCGGCAGCGTGACCCCGAGCACCAACGGCGGCAGCATCGCGGCCGGCGCGGCCACGGGCACCGTCGGTGGCGGGACGACCGGCACCACCGGTACCACCGGCACGACAGGTACCACCGGCTCTACCGGGACACGTTGATGACGTCGCGCTCCGCATCGCGTCGTTCAGGCGCGAATCATCGCCAATCGCCAGCCAGGCACCTTCCAGGCATCCGGCGCTCGCTGACGCTGCTGGGCATCACTGCCTGTGCCGTGTCAGTGAGCGGCTGTGCCCAGATAGTGGCCAGTTCGGTGGGCGATGCCTTCGGCAAGGATGACTTCGAGGCGGCGCGCGCCAGTGAACTGCCCTACGCCTCCCTCAAGTTCCTGCATGGCAACAACACGGCACTGGTCGTGTTGGCCACGCTCGAGGATGAGGGACGCATCGCGCGTTTCGAGAGCCAGGACCGCGGCATCATCGAACTGCGCGACGGCGTACTGTCCGCGACATCCGGCTTCACGCGAGACATCGCGGACAGGCATGAGCAAAGCACTACCGGGCGCGCCTTGGCGCGTCCGGCCTGGCTGATGGCTGACGACAGCCGCTATCGCGTCAGTGTCAGCGCCCTGAGCCCCTATCCTCGCCGGCTGGAGCGGGCAGATGCCGCTTCCTCCGGCAGTCAGCATCAAGACGACGTGCCGGTGATGCAGGTGCATGAAGCCGATGCACATCTGCGCTGTGAGGCCGCCGCGCCACACGCGCTGCCACTGGCCGAGCTGTCGCTGCAACACTGCACAGAGACCCTGGCATGGGACGATGGCCACACTACCACCAACGAGATATGGCGCGATGCCACTCGGGTGTGGGCCGCCGACATGACGGCCTGGCCGGACGGGCCACGCTTCGGCTGGGAGATCGCCAAGGCATGGTAATGCGCTTTTCACGACCTGATTCTGCTCGCCCCGCACACGACTCGGCCCGCGTCGAGGGACCGCTGCGCGCCCTCGCCCGCACATTGCCCACGGGGGTGTGCCTGGCCGCCCTGCTGACCCCGACCCTCGCCCGAGCGAACGAGACGCCGCTGCCCTTCAGCGCCGCCAGCACGCCACTGGCCAGTCAGGTACTGGAACAGCAATGGTCCTCCCACCAGACACGCATGGCGCTGGACTGGCGCTACAGCTTCGTCAGCACGCCGCTGATTCGCCGGCAGATGGCCGCGACCGCCAACCGCCTGAGCGCCGAGATTGAACTGATCGCGGCTCGCTACGCGGTGGGAGCACCTGAGGGCAGCTCTCGGGCCGCCTATGTCGAGGGGTTGCACGCCTGGCAGCGCTATCTCGATCAGGGCCGTCAACAGGGTGAGCCACGCAGCGTACTGGCACGCCTGCCCGGCCAGCTGAATCCGCTCACTGACATGCGCGATGGCCCGCGGGCGATACGCATCGCTCCCGGCATGGTGATCGGTGCCTGTCAGGCTCCCCGCGACGTGGTGATCCTGGACGCCAGCGGCGTGCACCAGCGCCAGTGGAGCCCCGGCCTGACACTGGACGCCTTGATCGATGAGCGCCGCGCCGCCGACTCGCTGGGCCAGGCGGCACGGGCCAGCCTCGTCACCCCCCAGGGGCAGGTGCTCACGCGGCCCATCGCCAGCTGGAATCGCCTCACGCGTGGCGCAGCCGACCTGCCGGTCGCGCCGGGAGCCAGCCTGGTGATCCATACCCCCGGTATCGATACCGCGCAGCAATGGGTCAACGAGGCGCTGCCGCAATGGCTGGCCAGCCGCCTGCCCGGTGAGAACTGTCACAGCTGGCAGCTGGACGCCGCCTCGCTGCCGTCAGCGGACGACGAGCCGACAGCTCCCGGGACGTCAGGCAGTGACCCGCAAGCGCCGGCCCGCTAGCGGTCGTTCCCGGCACTGCCGGCATCGCCTCGATGTTTCTATCCTCCATACCCTCATTCACGCTCACGCGCCTGTCGCGCGGGAGCATGCGAGACGCCCATGTCGAGTCCTTTTCGCCCAGCCCATCCCTCCACGCGCCCCCGATACGAGCAGCGCCCTGCTCCGGCACGCACCGGCTGGCTGGCGCTCGGCATGGCGGGAGGCCTGCTCGGCGCCCAGATCGCCCACGCCGCCACCGGGGAATCCCAGAGTGATTTCGGCGGCGTGGGGCTGATGCAGACTCCCACGGCACGCTTCGCCCCACAGGGCGAGCTGAGCTTCACCTACAGCCGTACCCAGCCCTACAAGCGCTTCAGCGTCAACGCCGCCCCCTTCGAGTGGATGGAGCTGGGCTTTCGCTATGTCTCGGTGGAGACCGTCAGCTATGGCGCGGCCGCCCCGGACCGCGATTACCTGGATAAATCCTTCGACACCAAGTTCCGCCTGATGCAGGAAGGCCGCTATCAACCCGAAGTCGCGGTGGGCCTGCGAGATCTCGGCGGTACGGGCCTGTTCAGCTCCGAGTATCTGGTCGCCAGCAAGCGCTACGGCGACTTCGATTTCAGTCTGGGCGTCGGCTGGGGCTATCTGGGCACGCGGGGCGACTTCAGCAACCCTCTGGCGCTGGTGAGAAGCAGCCTCGAGACGCGCAGCGATACCACCAGCGACAACGGGGGCGACTTCCAGCTGGGCAGCATGTTCAGTGGCAGCCCAGCCGTCTTCGGCGGTATCGAATATCAGACGCCCTGGGACCCGCTGACCCTGATGCTGGAATACGAGGGCAACGACTACTCCGACGAGCCCCTGACGGTGGAGATAGACCAGGATTCACCGTTCAATCTGGGCGCGACGTTCAAGGTCAATGACAACCTGTCGCTGCATGGCGGCTGGGAGCGCGGCAACACCGCCATGCTGGGCCTGTCGCTGTCCACCAATCTGGCGGGGCTGGCTCAGGCCAAGGATGACGGCACCCCGGAAGATGTCGCCCCCAGTCACCATTCGCGCTACCGCCATGACCAGACCCCGGAAGCCTTCCGGGTGCGCTCGCTGGATGCCGTCAATCGTGGGAACAGCGAGACAGTCCCGTCGGATCGCCCTCCACGTCCCGCCGGTGCCACGCCGGCCTCAGCGCCCTCGCTGGACGGCGACGAGGCTGCGCCTCAAGGCCGCCTGCTGACGCTGCCGACCTCCCCGAGTGCCACCACGGGCGAGCCCGCCGCAAGCCCGCCAGCGCCGATACGGCTGGAGGACGTCGACTGGCAGGCACTGGCCGCGACACTGCGTGCACAGACGGGGCTTGAAGTCTCCCGCCTGCGGATAGAGGGCGAGACCTTGATCATCGAGGCGGAGGCCACGCGCTTTCGCAAGGACCTGCAGGCCGAAGGCCGCGCCAATCGCGTGCTGCACAACCGCCTGCCCGCCGAGATCACCCACTTCCGCTACCGCCTGAGCAGCAACGGCCTGGCGCTGCGCGAGGATGAGCATCCGCGAGAGGCCTTCGTCGCGGCCGCCAACGACAGACGTTTCGGTGCCGAGTACGAGCATTCCATCACCGCTCGCGCCGCCTCTCCCGCGCCTGACGACGACGCCAGCGCGGATGCCGCCACGGTGCTGGACAGGGAACCCGCCGGCTTCAACTGGGGATTCTCGCCCAACCTGAAACAGAACTTCGGCGGACCGGACGGCTATCTCTACCAGCTCAACCTGCAGCTGGATGCCCTGTGGCGCACCGATCGCAATGGCTGGTTCTCCGGCGTGGCCACCTATCAGCTGGCCGACAACTACGAGAACTACGAGTACATCGCTGACTCCGACCTGCCACGCGTGCGCACCTACGTCGGGGATTACGTCAAGGAGACCGATCTGGGCATCACCAATCTGCAGTACACCCGCACTCATCAGTTCGGACGTGACTGGTATGCCCAGGCCTACGGCGGCATTCTCGAGATGATGTATGCCGGTGCCGGTGCCGAGGTGCTCTATCGCCCGATGAACAGCTCGCTGGCACTGGGACTGGATATCAACCGCGTCCGCCAGCGGGAATTCGATCAGCAGTTCGGCCTGCGCGACTATTCCGTCACCACCGGCCATGCCACCGCCTACTGGCAGTCCGGCTGGCACGATGTGCTGGTCAAGGGCTCGGTGGGGCGCTATCTGGCCGGCGATATCGGCGCGACGCTGGATCTGTCCCGCCGCTTCTCCAACGGGGTCAGCGTCGGGGCCTGGGCGACCATGACCGATGCCGGCGATGACTATGGCGAGGGCAGCTTCGACAAGGGGCTCTACGTCAGCATTCCGCTGGACGCCTTCTTCACCACCTCCAGCAAGGGCAGTACCGGCTTTGCCTGGGCACCGCTGACCCGTGATGGTGGTGCGCGCCTCAATCGTCGCTACCAGCTCTATTACATGACCGATGACCGGGACCCCGAGGGCTACTGGGAAGGGATCGACAAGGTCTACAAGTAATCCGTGCGTGAGTATGTTTCACTGCCGGCTGAAGCGTGCCGATGATGGCACCTGACTCACTGTGGCTGACCCTGACCCGATGAATATTCCGATTACCGACGTATCGCCGTTCGCTACCGGCGATACGACACCTGTGAATCCCGAGATCACCTGCAGCAACTGCCAGGCCTGCTGCTGCAGGCTTGAGGTCATCCTGCTCACCGATACCGGCGTGCCGGACTATCTGATCGACGAGGATGAGTGGGGGGGCGAAGTCATGCGCCGCCTCGATGATGGCTGGTGTGCCGCCGTCGATCGCGAGACGCTGATGTGCACCATCTATGATCGCCGCCCCCAGCTATGCCGTGACTATGAGATGGGCAGCCCGGAATGCGAAGACGAGCGCAAGGAAAACGGTCTGGATCAGTGATCCGTCCTCCTGTCGCTCGTCGCCTGTCGCTTGCCGCTTGAGTCAGTCGCTTGAGTCAATCACTTGAGTCAGTCGCCTGAGCCGCCCTGGTTTCTGGCGTCTGGCCGCCCCGATGGCGAGAGCGGCCTGAACGCCGCGCTAGCCGGCGCTGACCTTCTCACCTGCCTGCTCCGCCGGCACATCGCCGCGTTGCTCAGGCGTGCACAGGGCGCGCATGTTGCCGTGCACTTCCACCTCGCGATGCCAGCTGAGCGCCTGCTCCAGGCAATGCGGGGTATGGCCGCCCCGCCGGCAGGCCTCCTCGAAGTAGGCCCGCAGCGCGGGACGATAGCGCGGGTCGGCGCAGTTCTCGATCACCAGCACCGCGCGTTCTCGCGGTGCCAGCCCCCGCAGATCCGCCAGGCCGTGTTCGGTCACCAGAATGTCCACGTCATGCTCGGTGTGATCCACGTGACTGACGAAGGGCACCACGCTCGAGATATCCCCGCCCTTGGCCAGTGATTTGGTGATGAACACCGAGAGCTGGGCATTGCGCGCGAAGTCCCCGGACCCGCCGATACCGTTCATCATCCGCGTGCCGCACACGTGGGTGGAGTTGACGTTGCCATAGATGTCGAATTCCAGCGCGGTATTCACGGCGATCACGCCGAGACGCCGCACGATGCCCGGATGATTGGACAGCTCCTGCGGACGCAGGATCAGACGGTCACGGTAACGCTCGAGGTCCTTCCACAGGGTGCGCCCGCGCTCCTCGGTGACGGTGATGGAGGAGCCGGAGGCGAAGTCGAGCTTGCCGGCATCCAGCAGGTCGAAGGTGGAGTCCTGCAATACCTCCGAGTACATGGTGAGGTGCTCGAAGGGCCCCTCCTTCAGTCCGCTCATCACCGCGTTGGCCATGCTGCCGATCCCGGCCTGCAGCGGCAGCAACGCAGGCGTCAGACGCCCCAGCGTGACCTCCTGCTTGAGCAGTTCGACCAGATGGTCCGCCATCCGCCGGGTATCCTCATCCGGCGGGGTACAGGTCGAGGGGCTGTCCTTGCCACGCGTCAACACGATGGCGGCGATCCTGGCAGGATCGATGGGGATGTACGGCGTGCCGATACGCGAATCCGGCGCCACCACCGGGATCGGCTGACGGCTGGGGCGCATCTGCGGAATGTAGATATCGTGCAGTCCCTCGAGCGCCGCCGGGGACTCGAGATTGAGCTCGATGATCACCTTGTCGGCCAGAATCGCGTAGCTGGCCGAATTGCCCACCGAGGTGGTCGGCACGATGCCGCCGTCGGCGGTGATGGCACTGGCCTCGACCACCGCGACGTCCATGTCACTCAGCTGATGGTTGCGCAGCAGCTCCACCGTCTCCGAGAGATGCTGATCCATGAACATCACTTCGCCGGCGTTGATGGCACGGCGCAGCACCGGATCGACCTGGAACGGCATGCGCCGCGCCAGCATGTGGGCGTCCGCCATCTGACCGTCCAGGTCATTGCCCAGCGAGGCGCCGGTCATCAGCGTGATGGAGAACGGCTCGCGGCGCGCCTTCTCCACCAGCGCCAACGGCAGGGCCTTGGCCTCCCCCGCCCGCGTGAAGCCGCTCATGCCCACCGTCATGCCATCGCGAATCAGCTCGGCGGCCTGGCTCGCGCTCATGTGGCGTGACTCCCATCCCTGCCAGCGACAGCGCCGGGCGAGCTCGCCACGCAGCGCCTCGTCAAGCTCCGTCACCTCCATGCGCGACAGCAGCGAGAACGACTGGCGAAAGGACTGGGCATCGGCCACGTCGCTCGCGGCAGGCGGTGCATCAACGAATCGGGACTTGGAAGAAGACACGGTACGGGTTCCTCGATGACAACGAACAAGGGGTAGGCAGCAAGTCGCGCAAACACCTCACGACACTGGTCAGGCTGTCATCCAGCATCCCACGCGCCGTGGCGGCGTCGCATCAGGCCTTGGTCGCAAGCCGGGGTCGCGCACTGAAACAGGACGGTGCGCTCCAAGCGACGCCCTGACGCGGGCCTGTCCCTGCCCCGGAAACACGAAGACCCGCTTCGAGGAGCGGGTCTTGCGATGCCAGGCAGGCCTGAGGGGAGCCCTGTCACGTCATGGCAGGCGTTACACCATGCCGTCGAGGTCCATGTTGTCGAAGCTTTCCGGGGCATCGGCGTAGCCGTAGAGCGTGTTGCGGCGCTGCAGGCGGAATTCGCCCAGCAGCTGCTCATAGCGACGCGGCACCTCGGCATTGTCACGCGTGACGATGTACAGGTTCTCGTAGACGGCCTCGGTGAGCGGCATCTCGCGCACCTGGCGCTGCCACGGTGACGTCTCCAGCACCGTGCGCGAGACGACGGTGAAGCCCAGGCCACGTGCCACGGCATCCAGCACCATGCCGATGTCGTTGGTGAAACCCTGCTGCGGGAAGTGGCTCATCGAGCGGAATTCACCGGCGAAGTTCTCGCGCAGCAAGGCGCTGGCGTTGTTGACGCCGTCGGCGTAATTCATGAAGCCCAGCGCCATCAGCTCATTGAGACTGTTGCCGGCGAAGTCGGCGGGCACCACCAGGCACAGCGGCTCCTGATGCCACAGCTCGAAGTTGAGATCCGGATGCTTGACCGGCTCGGTGACGATGCCAAGATCGAAGCGCCCCGCCAGCACGTCCTGCACGATCTCGGAATTGAAGGCGAAGCTGTAGCTGACCGTCAGCCCCGGATGCTGCTGCTGATAGCCGAGCGTGAACGGATAGAACATCAGCCCGACGCTTGAGGGGCTGGCCACACGGCATTCCCCGCTGTCAGGCGAGTCATCATCCAGCGAGTGCATGAACTGGGTGTGCTCGGCAAACAGCTTGACGGAGTAGTCGTAACAGCGACGCCCCGCTGCGGTGAGCGAGAACTTGCGTCCCTGACGGTTGAGCAGCGAGCGCCCCAGGTACTGCTCCAGCTTGCGGATATGCTGGCTGACGCCGGGCTGGGTCATTTCCAGCTTGCGCGCGGTATGGGTAAAGCTGCCGGTCTCCACCAGGGTGATGAAGGTACGAAAATACTGGGCGTTGAACATGGAGGCACTGACCACTCACGAACGGGGGACGCGACTCGGCGCGTCGTGTTGCCGATAGCTGCCTGAATGTCTGCACAGGGCCACCGACCCGCAAAGCCCATGATTCTACCAGAGCCAGCCGCCATGCGCAGCGCTGCGCCGTGGCGCCCTCGCGTGTTAGCATCATCCTCATTGCCAGGTGCCGCTCTGGCTGCGTCTTTCGTGGGCGATGCCCGAATGACGCGGCAGGGCTCGGCGCCTTTCCTCTGCCCCGACCAGTCTTCGCGACTGGCCCGAATCACGAGATGCTCCAGATGCTTGATCCACTGGCCGCGCGCGGCGAAGCCATCCACAAGGCACTGCTCGCCATGGAAAGCGAATGCGCCGAAGTCGACCTCTTCCCGCTGGGATACATGATTCCCCAGGTGGAACTGGTTCTCGAGAACGCCGATTACGATGCCGCCGATGTGGTCGCGGAAGATTTTGACGCCACCTTCGAAGAGTGGATGCAGCACGCCTTTGCCCAGGACGGCATGAGCGTGGACGACCGCGAGCGCATCGCCGAACTCTGGGCAGAAGCCCGGAACCGCGCCCAGTCAGCCGTGGGCGCCTGACACAAGGAAGACGGTCATGAACTCTGTCACCAGTGAAGCTACCACCTACTCCCGCGATGCCAGCTCGACGCTGGTCTCCACCATCATCTCACCGGAAGGCAGCCTGGAAGTTCTCTCCCAGGATGAGGTCAATCGCCTGCGCGACACCTCCTCCAATGGCCTGCATGACATCCTGCGCCGCTGCGCGCTGGCGGTGCTCAACTGCGGCAGCCAGACCGATGACAGCGTCTCGGTGCTCAATGCCTACAAGGACTTCGAGATCGAGGTGCTGCAGCAGGATCGTGGCATCCGTCTGAAGCTCGACAATGCGCCGGGTGATGCCTTCGTGGATGGCAAGATGATCCGCGGCATTCGTGAGCACCTCTCGAGCGTGCTGCGCGACATCGTCTACGTAGCCAACGAGATCCAGAACACGCCCCGCTTCGATCTCTCCACCACCGAAGGCACCACCAACGCGGTGTTCCATATCCTGCGCAACGCCGGTGCCCTGAAGTCCTCGCGTGAACCAAGCCTCGTCACCTGCTGGGGTGGCCACTCGATCAATCGCGAGGAATACGAGTACACCAAGGACGTGGGCTATCACCTCGGCCTGCGCGAACTCGACATCTGCACCGGCTGTGGTCCCGGCGCGATGAAGGGCCCGATGAAGGGGGCCAACGTCGCGCATGCCAAGCAGCGTCGCAAGCAGGGCCGTTATCTGGGCATCTCGGAGCCGGGCATCATCGCCGCCGAGTCACCCAACCCGATCGTCAATGAACTGATCATCATGCCGGACATCGAGAAGCGCCTTGAGGCCTTCGTGCGGACCGCGCATGGCATCATCGTCTTCCCGGGCGGCGTGGGCACCGCGGAAGAGATTCTCTACCTGCTGGGTATCCTGCTGCATCCGGAAAACGAAGGCCTGCCGTTCCCGGTCATCTTCACCGGCCCGGCCTCCAGCGCCGACTACTTCCAGCAGATCGACGAGTTCATCACCTATACGCTGGGTGAGGAAGCGCGCTCGCGCTATACCATCATCATCGACAATCCGGTCGAGGTGGCGCGCACCATGCGAGGCGGCATCGATGACGTCGCAGAGTTCCGTCGTCAGCATCACGACGCCTTCTACTACAACTGGCGTCTGCATATCGCCCCGCACTTCCAGCAGCCCTTCGCGCCGACCCACGCCAACATGTCGAGCCTGGCGCTGCATCGCAACCAGCCGGTGCATGAGCTGGCAGCCAACCTGCGCCGTGCCTTCTCGGGCATCGTCGCCGGCAACGTCAAGAAGGAAGGCATCGAGGAGATCGAGCGCGATGGGCCCTTCCGCCTGACCGCCGAAGCCGAGCTGATGGAGCGTCTCGACGCCCTGCTCACCTCCTTCGTGGCCCAGGGCCGCATGAAGCTGCCGGGCAGCGACTACGAGCCCTGCTACACGCTGTGCAAGTGAGGCCGTGACGCCCGGGACATCAGCCCCGGGCCTGATACGACGACGCCCCCGACCATCACTGGCCGGGGGCGTCGTCGTTTGCGGCAGGCGGCAGACAGGGCTCAGTCGCTCTTGCGGCCCCGATGCATCCACAGACTGATGACATGCGCCACCAGCCCCAGTGTCAGGCCATCAACCAGCACTTCCAGCGCCCCTTCCCTGGGGCGGTCAAGCATCGGCGCGGCGAAGTTGAAGGCTGCCATCGCCGCCAGGCCCACCACCAGCCACACGAACACGCGACGCATCAGCCTCGGCACTTCGCCCTGGGCGACATCGGAGAGCTGGCGATAGATGTAGACCCCCAGCGCCGCGACGGCCACGGCAAAGCCACTGATCAGCATCAGGCGCGTGGTGTCACCGCTGAGCAGAAAACGCGGAATGTTGGCGACCATCACGATGGCGAGGCCCGCCAGCACGGAGACACGTTGCGGTGTCAGGTTGCGGGCGCGCGGATGATCAGGATTGAGTTTCGGCATGTGCAGCAGTCTCGAGGAAAGGTCGGGCAACGTGGAAATCGAACACGACGAGGAAGTCGGACGCCGGGCACGCCCGGCGTGACGGGATCAGGCGGTCGCCGGCAGCGTCGGAATCCAGCTCTCGACCCACGGCAGGGCTGCGTCATCCGCCATGAAGGTCTCCATGGCATCGATCTCGAGGCGCTCGCCGTGGCGCGTGGCGCCCAGATCCGCCAGGCGCTCGTCCAGCTGACGCCCGGCACCGCAGTAGGTCTCGCCGTAGGAGCTGTCGCCGAGAGCGATCAGACCATAACGCAGCCAGTCCAGCGCCGGTGACTGGGCCGAGAGCGCATTGAGGAAGCCGCTCAGGTTGCCCGGCACATCGCCACTGCCGGTGGTGGAGGTGACGAACAGCGCCAGATCCGGGCGTGTCTCCGTCAAGTCTTCCAGTGTCGGCTGGTCAAGCACTTCCACCGTATAGCCTGCCTGCTCGAACAGCGGTTGCACCTGCTCGGCCACATCCAGTGAGCCGCCATACATCGTGCCGACAAAAATCTTCAGAAGCGCCATGCATCCTTCCTTATTCGTACGATCACCCGCCACGGGCGGGAACGTGAGTGCGGTGCGAAGAGTCGTGCAGCGGCTCTCCGACATTTGGTCGCGATGGTAGCACAGCCTGCCCGCGGGACGCAGGCCGGCCGGGGCCCGCGCCATGGAGCACTCGTACTCCAAAGACAGGACAGCGCCACCGTGAAAACACGATGGCGCCGCTTTTTTCTTGCGCTGACGTTCTTGCGCTTACGTTCCTGCACAGACGTTCCTGCGCTGATGCCCTTGCATCGGTGCTGCCGTTGCCGCCGTGTCGCTACCTCGTTCTCTGGAGCGGGGCTACGCGTCAGTGAAGCCTCCCGGGGTGCGAGCCTGGATCACGACCGCTGGCGATGCCCTTCCGTCAGAGACACGCTGGCTGACAGCACCTTTTGATCAGAAGCGATACGCCGCCGACAGACGCACGTCACGCCCCGGGCTGGTGATGGCGCCCGGCGTGATGCCACGTGGGCTGTTGGTTTCCAGATAGAAGGTGTTCTGGTCGGAGTATTCCTTGTCGAACAGGTTGTAGATACCGGCCGTCAGAGTCAGGTCCGGCATGTCACCCGGCACCCAGCTGGCGTAGAGGTCATGCGTGGCGTAACCGGCACGCTCGCTCTGGTCATCCGGCAGGTCGGTAAGGCGCTCGTAGGCGGTCACGGTCCAGCCGAGAGTCAGCTGCGGGTCGGCGAAGGTGTAACGGTTGTCCAGGCTCCAGCGGTCTCCGGTCTGGTTGCCCAGCCCCATGTCATCCACCACGGTCTCGCCCTGGTTGTCTTCCAGGTCCATGGTCAGGTAGCCCAGCGTCATGTCCCAGCCGCCCAGTCCGTAGGTGGCTCGCGCCTCGACACCCTTGCTGGTGACGATACCTTCCATGTTGGTGATGGTGGTCACGTCACCCGCCGACCCTTCGGTGATGTAGTTGTCGAAGTGGGTATCGAAGTAGGTGACTTCCAGTCCAGCACGGTCACGCTGGGTGAGGATGCCCTCGCCTTTCCAGCGGGCACCGACCTCGGTGCTGCGCGAGGTCTCGGCCTCGAGACCCGGCTCGACCACCAGCGTCTCGCCCGGGCCGACGCCCCCGTCGATCAACAGGGCTTCGCGGCCCTTGTTGCCACGCACGGCCGTGGCGTACCCGGTGAACAGCTCGACACCCCCGCCGACACGCCAGTTGAGGCTCGCGTTGGGGCTGACATCGGTGTCATCCAGCGTCTCGCCATTGGCGTATTCGGTCCGGTAGTCATCGACCCGGGCACCGAAGGACAGATCCACCGCGCCGAGCGTCATGCGGTGCTGGGCGTAGAGCGCGATGTTGCGCGCCGTCTCGTCGAAACCAGCGGTGCTGGATTCATCCTCGACGTAATCACTGCCCAGGGTCAGACGGTTGTTCATCGCCTCGGGGCCGAAGCGGAAGGTGTTGTTGAGATCCCCCCCGACACTCTCGACCTTGGCATTCGAGCTGGCCCCGGTAGTGAGGGACGTGCGGTCCACTTCCGTACTGGAGTGGAAGACATTGGCGTGCACATCCACCAGCCGCGAGCCCGGTTCGAAATCGTAGTTGGCGGTATAGGTGTCACGGCTCAGCTCGGTATCGACCTTGGCGTTGTTGAACGGCTGACACTCCATGTTGGGACGTACGCAGTAGATGCCGGTGTCCTCATTGTGCTCCGCGCTGAGTCGCAGGCTGTGCGCGCCCTGATCCAGCAGGCTGAACTTGCCGAAATAGCTGCGCTGATGACCGCCGGTGCCCTCTTCCTCATCACCGCCGCCGGTGCGGTAGTCATCGCTGTTGCGTGCGCTGGTGGTGAACAGCAGCCCCGCGTTGGGCGCCACCTCCCCATACACCGACAGCGTGCCCTTGACGGCATCTGCCGCGGATTCCGTGCTGCCCTTCACCATGCCACCGACACTCTGACCCGGCTTGAGCAGGTCCTGGGCATCCTTGGTCACGAACTTGATGCTGCCACCCAGCGCGTTCGGCCCGTTGTCCGCCGCCCCCGGCCCGGCCTGGACCTCGGCGCGCTTGAGCAGCTCCGGCTCGATGTTGAAGTTGGAGCTGTGGTGGAACAGGTAGCCGTTCTGGCTGGCACCATCGATGCTGATGTTGAGGTTGGTATCTTCCAGCCCGCGCACGTAGAGCTTCTCGGAGGAGGCCGTGGTGCCGCCAACGGTGACGGAAGGCGTATCGCGGAAGATGTCCTTGAGGTCACGCGCCTGATGCAGGGCAAGCTCTTCGCTGTCCACCACCGCCGTGGCCTCGAGGCGATCCTCCTCGACCTGCAGTGTCTGCATCTGCAGCGGCTCGGCATTGACCGTCCCGGCACACAGCAAGGCGATGGCCGCGACCAGCGGACGAGGAGTGAAGACCGTCGCGCGTGAAGCGCTGACGGTGTGGCGCGAAGAGAGGCAGACTGTCATGTGCGGAGCGTTCCCAAGATTAATAATAATAATGATTCTTCTTTGCAGGCGAGATAATGCACTTTCTTGCACATTTCCGTCATCTACCGTTTCTGCAACGCCTCTTCTCGAAACCTGCAATCGGGTGCTCTCCTCACGGGCACGCCCACTCGCCTCGCGCCCACCTACCCCCTCGCCGATTCCCGATTTCTCGCGCCAGAAGGCCCTCCCCAGCCGCGCAAGGACCTGCCCTGCGCCTTGCCTCACGAAAAAGACACTTTTTCTCACCTGTCTGTCATCAGATACGGAACCATCTCCGGTCACTGACGTCTGAGCCGTCATGCCGCCAATGACGCCAGTCCCCCGCCGTTGCGCATTCTGCCGAGGTGTCACGTTTCACGGAGATCGGAATTGCGCAATGCGTGCGACTTTGGATGCAACAATGACGGGATGGTGATATTGTTAGCCTGCTCAGAGTCACTGTCATCCAGCGCCTGAAAACCGTTCTCGCGTTTCTGGCGCGGCACTGTGCGCGAAGCCGGGTTTCGAGATCGGTTTTCAAGACTGGGCTTCAAGACTGAGCCCCAAGACCGGCTTCACCAGCCGGCCGCAAGAGTTGAAGGCAAGAATCAAGTGCAAGACCTGTCGACGTGCGCTGCGGTGCACGACTGACAGGAGCGGTTGTTGATCGATGAGCGCGTCTTTGCCCGGGGCATCCCCCGCGGTACGAGGGGCACGGTCATCGACAGGCAATCCGTTGTGCAGCCCCTGCGCTGCGACGGGCCCGACATGGCCCGTACAAGGTGGGTGTTTCCCTGACGACACACCCCGACCCCCTGAACAACCGGACCTATTCGATGAGCGATATCGACGCCTATAACACCTTTCTGATGGTCGCGGATCTCGGCAGCCTGTCCCGCGCTGCCGAACGCCTGCGCCTGCCCAAATCCACCGTCAGCCGTCGCCTCGACGCCCTCGAGGGCCGCTTCGGCACTCGCCTGGTGGAACGCGGCCATCGCGGTATCCGCCTGTCGGAAGCGGGTGAGACTCTCTACCGCTACGCACGATCGATGGCCAACCTCGATGATGAAGCGCACCGCGCCATCGAGGATCGTCAGTCGGACCTCACCGGCACCATTCGGATCCACGCCACCCCAGCGCTGGGTCGTCACTTCCTTGGCCACGCTCTCACCAGCTTCCTGTCAGAGCATGACGGAGTCGATATCAAGCTGAAGCTGTGGCACAACGGACGCGAGATTCTCGAGAACCAGCCGCATCTGGTCATCGGCTTTCCGCACCTGGCCGGCAGCACTCACGTCTTCCGCCCGCTGACCCAGTGGCAGCAAGCCGCCTACGCGGCCTCGCATGTCGAGCATCCCGAAGAGCTGCCGTGGGGCGAGCTGGAACCGCTCGTCTCCGGCACCTCGCTCTCGCGTCACCCGGAAGACCCGCGCCCGAATCACATCCAGTCCGATGACCTCGAAGTCCTCACCGACTACGTCGCCGATGGCCTGATTCGCGCCGTGCTGCCCATCGACTGGGTCAACTCGCTCAGCGAGCGCAATGGCCAGTCCTTCAAGCGTCTGGAATGCGACGAGATCCCCCCGGTCGAGATCGGCATGCTGTTGCCGCGCGGCCCGATCCCGACCCGCGTGCGCATGCTGGCCGACTGGCTCGCCCGCGAGATCGGCAAGACAGAACCGGAGCGCGTCACCGCCAAGGCCGCCCGTCGCACCGTCAGCGAAGCCGCCACCACTGCCGGTTGATGGCAGCGGTGCCATGCTGTCGCCCTCCTCTCGCTTGAGATGAACCGGCGCAGCACGCAGCAAAAAGGCCAGCCCTCCGGGGCTGGCCTTTTGCGTTCTGGCTTGTCATGTTTAGCATGGACTGAATCAATGACAGGCAGGGCTTCTCATGTGGCAACGCGACACTCTCACCCTCTCCGCCCGCAAGCGCGGTTTTCACCTCATCAGTGACGAGGTGGAGCAGGCATTGGCCGAAATGCCACCGGTCAGTGTCGGCCTGTTGCATGTGCAGCTGCTGCACACATCCGCCTCGCTGACGCTCAACGAGAACGCCGACCCCGACGTGCGTCACGACATGGACGCCTTCCTGCGCCGCCTGGTGCCCGGCAACCTGCCCTACTTCCGCCACACGCTGGAAGGCGATGACGACATGCCCGCCCATGTACTCGCCAGCCTGCTCGGCACCCAACTCACCCTGCCCGTCGAAGCCCGCCGCGGCCTCAACCGCCTCGCCCTCGGCACCTGGCAAGGCATCTGGCTCGGTGAACACCGCGACCACGGCGGCAGTCGCAGGTTGTGTCTGACTCTGAGTGGAGAATGAAAAAAGGCCGCGAGTGATCGCGGCCTTTGGGGTCTTCAGAAGCTACTGAAACCCGGGTTTATCGCGTCGAATCCTCGTCCCCTACCGTACCGCCCATCGGGTCGATAGATTTGCTGGAGGGGTATTTGTAGGAGGCGAAGCGCACGGCGAGTACCGAGAGGGCGAGGAAGAAGATGCCGCCGCAGAGGTAGAGCAGGCCGATATCGGGGGCCTTGTGGTGGGAGACATCACCGATGAGGTAGCGCGTCAGCGCGGTGATGGCGATGTAGAGCAGAAAGCGGATCGGCAGGTGGTTGGTCTTGAAGTAGATGCCGACCATCGCGCCGAGTTCGAGATAGATGAACAGCAGCAGGATATCATCGACGCTGGCCGAGCCCTTGGCGAACATCTCGAAGAAGGCCGACACCGAGGCGATGGCGATGGCCCCGCCGATGGCGAACAGGCCCAGATAATGAAAGCCTTCGACCAGGAAATTGCCGATCGAGTTGGCTTGTTCGTGCATGCGTTCCCGGTGCTTGTCTAGCCGCTTCATGCCTTGTGTCCTCGAAGAGGGATGATGAGAAAGAGGCAGCAAGAACGGTGCCACCCGGTCGCAGCATCACGGATTCTGACGCTGAGGCAGTGCGCAGGCGCGGCGTCTACCAGCCGAGGGTCTGCTTGACGAAGGGAATGGTGAGCTTGCGCTGGGCGGAGAGCGAGGCGTTGTCAAGCTCGATCATCGCGGCGAACAGGCCCGGCAGGCTGCGCGGCCCGCGATGCAGGATGTAGCGGGCGACTTCATCTGGGAGCGCGAGGCCGTGGTCCTTGGCGCGCAGCTTGAGCGCCTCGAGACGCTGGGCATCATCCAGCCCGGAGAGGTGGAAGGTGACGCCCCAGGAGAGGCGTGAGGCCAGGTCCGGCAGGGTGACGGGGAGCAGGCGCGGCGCACAGCTGGCGCTGACCAGCAGGTGGCGGCCACTGTCACGCAGGCGGTTGTAGAGGTGGAACAGCGCCTCTTCCCAGCGCTTGCGGCCGATCACGCTCTCGAGGTCGTCGATGGCGACCAGATCCATCTCGTCCAACCCTTCCAGCATGTGCGGCGGGAAGTGGCCAATCTCCTTGAGCGGCAGGTAGAAGGCACGCTTGCCCTGCTCTCCCGCCAGATGGCATGCCGCCTGCAACAGATGGCTACGCCCACTCTGCTCACCGCCCCATAGATAGACGAAGGGCTCCCCGCCGTCAGCAAGCTGCCCCTTGAGGGCCTCTGCCAGCGAGGTGGAGGTGAAGTGGTAGTTGTCGAAGGTCGCGGCGTCGCGTACCCCGACGCCGAGTGCCATCTGTCCCTGTGTCATTGCCATCCGTCATGCTGGTTGTTGTTGCCGTGATCTCTCTCGATCACTGGGTATCCTCTGCCGCCGAAGACGCGGGTGGCTCACTGGCGGCCACGGGGCGAGAATCACGCTGTTGATCATATAAAGTACTGTTTTTATAGCGATCATGCAGATAACGCAAGAGCACCATGATCACTGCGGCTACCGGCAGCGCCAGCAGAATGCCCGTGAACCCGAACAGCTGCCCGCCGGCCATGACGGCAAAGATGACCGCCACGGGGTGCAGGCCAATCTTGTCGCCCAGCAGCAGGGGTTGCAACACCACGCCTTCCAGCAGCTGCCCCAGCGCGAAGACACCGCCCACCGCCAGCAGCGCCCACCACTCGCCGAACTGGAAGAAGGCCACCGTCGCCGCGATCAACACCCCGACGATGACGCCCAGATACGGCACGATACTCGCAAGCCCCGCCACCAGCCCGATGAGCAGCGCGAACTTGAGGCCGATGATGGCCAGGCCGATGGCATAGACGATGCCCAGACTCAGCATCACCAGCAGCTGCCCGCGCAGGAAGGCACCCAGCACCTCGTCGCAGTCATGGGCCAGCCGCGTGGCGGTCGGCTCCATGTGGCGCGGCAGGAGCCCCTGCAGCTTCTCCTTCATGCGGTCCCAGTCGAGCAGCAGATAGAAGGTGACGACGGGAATCAGCGCCAGGTTACCCAGCCAGATGGCCATGGCGAGCCCGGATTTGGAGACGGTGCCCAGGAAAGCGGCGGCGAAGGTACCGGTTTCCTTCCAGTTGCCCAGCAACAGCGAGCGCACCTGATCAAAATCGGCGCTGAAATCCATGCCGGTGAAGGCCTGCACTTCCGGCAGGATCGTCTCGCGTATCCAGTTGAAGACCATCGGCATGAAGCTGATCAACTGCGCCAGCTGACGCCCGAGCAGCGGCACCAGAATGAGCAGCGCGATCAGCAGCACCACCGAGAGCACGCTGAACACCAGGCTGACGGCCAGTCGGCGCGACAGGCCCTTCTCTTCCAGCCAGTCGGCCAGCGGGTCGCCCAGATAGGCGAGAATCATGCCGATGAAGAACGGCATCAGAATCGGCTCCAGCAGAACCAGCAACCCGAGCAGGGCCACGCCTGCGGCCAGCAACCACCATTTACGCTGCATCATCACTCCTTGAGACAAGCTGTGTGGCTCACAGGCGGCATGTCGCCGACGGTCCACGCATGCCCCCATTGTTGCCTGTCACTGACTCACCCACAAGCGCCCGGCGAACGGGACGACCCGCCTGACGGGAGATGGCCAAAGGGACTGGCGCGCCCTCAGGAAAGCGCTCGGGGCGTGTCTTTCACATCATGGCCATTTTTTGTGAAACGCCACGGTGTCAGCCGTGAAGCGCAATGCTACAATAGCCGCCTTTCTTTCCCCCGATCGATCGTGTCTCACCGCTCAGGCCGCACCGACAGGAACCTCACATGACGCAACGCCCCCAGGACTCCTCGCCCAGCAAGACTTCCTTGAGCTACAAGGATGCAGGTGTCGATATCGATGCAGGCAACGCCCTCGTGGAACGCATCAAGGGTGTCGCCAAGCGCACTCACCGCCCGGAAGTGATGGGTGGTCTGGGTGGCTTCGGCGCCCTGTGCGAACTGCCGCAAGGCTATCGCCAGCCCGTGCTGGTCACCGGTACCGATGGCGTGGGCACCAAGCTGCGCCTGGCCATGGACCTCAACCGTCACGACACCATCGGCATCGATCTGGTCGCCATGTGCGTCAATGATCTGGTGGTCGCCGGCGCCGAGCCGCTGCAGTTCCTCGACTACTATGCCACCGGCAAGCTGGACGTCGACATCGCCGCTGACGTCGTCACCGGGATCGGCGAAGGCTGCCTGCAGTCCGGCTGTGCACTGGTCGGCGGCGAGACGGCCGAGATGCCGGGCATGTACGAAGGCAGTGACTACGACCTGGCCGGCTTCTGCGTCGGTGTGGTCGAGAAGTCCGAGATCCTCGACGGCAAGAAGGTCGGCGAAGGCGACGTGATTCTGGGTCTGGCCTCCTCCGGCCCGCACTCCAACGGCTACTCGCTGATCCGCAAGATTCTCGAAGTCGCCGATGCCTCGCTGCTGGAGCAGCAGATCGACGGCCAGCCGCTGGCTGACGCCCTGATGGCGCCGACGCGCATCTACGTCAAGCCGCTGCTGTCCCTGCTCAAGGAAAGCGATGTCAGCGTGCACGCCATGTCCCACATCACCGGTGGTGGCCTGCTCGAGAACATCCCGCGCGTGCTGCCGCATGATTGCACCGCCGAGATCGACGTCGCCAGCTGGAAGCGTCCGGCCGTGTTCGACTGGCTGCAGCAGCAGGGCAATGTCGAGGAGCACGAGATGCACCGCGTGCTCAACTGTGGCGTCGGCATGGTCGTCGTCGTGGCCGCGGCGGATGCCGATGCCGCGCGCGCTCACCTGGAAGCCCAGGGCGAGACGGTCTTCACCCTCGGTGCCATCCGTGCACGCAAGGGCGAAGAAGAACAGGTCCAGCTGGAGAATCTGTCCGCATGATCGAGCCGACTACCAACGCCTCCAACGGTGACACTCTCGGCGGCTTCGGCAACGGTTTCGAGGCGGATGACACGCCGGTACGCCCACGCGTCGTGGTACTGATCTCCGGCAGCGGCAGCAACCTGCAGGCGCTGCTGGAGGCTCAGGAGCACGATGAGCTGGGCGGCGACGTGGTCGCGGTGATTTCCAACAAGGCCGATGCCTACGGCTTGGTGCGCGCACGCGAAGCGGGCGTGGATGCCGTGGTGCTGCCGCATGACGAGTACGAGAATCGCGAGCACTATGATGGCGCCCTGATCAAGGTGATCGAACGCCACGAGCCGGATCTCATCGTGCTGGCCGGCTTCATGCGCATCCTGTCGCCGATCTTCGTGCAGCGCTTCTTCGGTCGACTGATCAACATCCATCCGTCACTGCTGCCGGCCTGGCCGGGCCTTGATACCCATCGCAAGGTTCTGGAAGCTGGCGAGAAGGAACACGGCGCCAGCGTGCACTTCGTCACCGAGGAGCTCGACGGTGGTCCGGTGGCGATCCAGGCCGTCGCCAACGTGCTGGAAGGTGATGATGAAGCCAGCCTCAAGGAACGCGTGCACACGCGTGAGCATCTGATCTACCCGATCGCGGTGCGCTGGTTCCTCGAAGGCCGCCTGAAGCTCGACGGCGAAGTGGCCAAGCTGGATGGCCATGACCTGCCGGTGGGCGGTCTGCGCCTCTCCCACGCCGATGTGGAAGAAGAGCTCAGCGATGAGCTGCCGGAAGGCGAAGAAGACTGATCCGCACTGCCTGCCTTGCTGACAAGGCAGGCTGAGCTGACAGCGAGCTGAAAACAGAAGACCCCGCGACATGCCAATGTCACGGGGTCTTCTTGTCTCTCACGCTTCCCTTCTCTCTCGGCGCTTGCGCTTCTAGAAGGTATAACTCACGCCCACCTCGCCGCGCGCCGTCACCTCATCCCATGTCTCGAACCCTGCCCCCAGATGCAGCATGGCATTGCGGCCCAGTTGCATGCGCCAGCCGCCATCGACACGCAGGTAGTTGTCACTGCCGCGATCGAGATCCTCGGCGCTGTAGGCGTTGGTCGGCAGGCTCGCCAGACGCACCTCGGCGCTCTCGGCGTCATCATCGAGACGCTTGCCGTAGGCCAGCTCCCCGTAGAGGCCGAAGCCATCCGCGACGGCGCGATCGACCATGAAGCCCAGCTCGACACGCCGATCGCGCAGCGTCTGATCCGAGACGCTCAGAGCATTGGCGGCGGAGCCGGATTCGGTGTAGCCATCGAGGTCGGACTCGGTGTGGCGATAGGCCACGAAGGGCGCGTTGTACCACAGCGAATCGGCGGCGGTGAGGCGATAATCGAGACGCGCCTCGGCGCTGAAGCCATCGCCATCCGTCTCACCGGACAGGGTGCGCGATGACTGGCCCAGCGCGACATGGCGGTCGAGGTAGTACTCGAAGTCACCGTAGCTGGCCACTGCCTGCATGCCAACTCTGCCCAGCTGCTGACGGGCGAACAGACTGAATACCTGACCTTCCAATTCAAGCTCACTGCCGTCGTCGACATCGAAGTCCGCATGGCGCTGACTGACCGCCACCCCGCCCCAGGCGCGGCCGAGCGCGTTGTCCAGCGGCAGCATCACGCCGACACCCGCGCCGCGCTGTTCGCTGTCAACGCCTTGCTGGCCGGTGGAGGTCTCGCCATCGCCGGTGCCGCCAGTGGCCGAGCCGATGGCGAACACACGCACGCCCGTCTCCCCTCCCGCGTGCGGATGCTGCGCCCCGGGGCGCAATTCATCGGCGAGACTACGCTGACTGGCATTGAGCGCCCCCGTGCCCAGCTGCGGCGCCAACCCCAGTACCGAGGGCGCGGCGAGCATCGCATAGGCGTAGTCGGCGAGAATCTCCTGGCCGGCGGTGGTCGGGTGCACCCCGTCATTGAACAGCAGGGAGTCCGGGTCTTCTGCAGCTCCGCCCAGCCCATAAGGCGTGACGTTGCAGCTGTCCGAGAAGCACACCTGGGTCAGCGGCACGTCGCTGGCAAAGCCGAACTCGGCCGGCGATGCCAGTACCTCCTCGAGAATGCCGACGGTGTCGAGCCGGATGATGTTGACCTGACCATCCAGCGCCGCCAAGCGCTCGCCCAGCGCGTCATTGAAGACGCCCACCAGTGCGGAGGTCCCCGCCGCCTGCGCGGCACCCGCCGACTGACCGGCCGGCGTGCTGCCGACATCCGGCAGGTTGGAGACCATGATGGTGGTCGCCCCCGCCGCCGCCAGTGCCTCCACCGCCGCGGCCAGATTGCCGGCGGAGGCGACCGCCGTGGCCGGTGAGGTGATCACGCCCTGCAGGAAGTCATTGCCACCGCCATTGACGTAATAGAGCGCGTCCGGGTCGGCACTGCCGCCGGTGCTGACCAGATAGCCATCCTCGACCCTGAGCACCGTACCACCGCCCGGGCTGCCCGCGGGGATGACCACCTCGGAGCCATCTTCATCTGTCACCGAGGCCAGAATCTGCGCCGTGGTATAGCCGCCCACGGCGTAGTTGGTGCCGTCACTGAAGCCGGCCAATTGATAGATCACCGAGGTGGAAGGCTCAGCGGCAAGCCCAAGCTCCGTGGCCAGCAACTGGGTCGAGACACTGCCATAGGGCGAGTTCTCGTAATCCGGCCCGCTGCGGTTGGTGAATCGCAGGCTGTTGAGGCCGCCCAGGGTGGTATCGGGGAACTGCCCGGAATCGCTCAGGCTGTCGCCGAAGAGATAGATGTCGGAATAGGCCTGCGCGGGAGTCGCCAGCAGCGTGGTGCTGATGGCGAGCGCGAGACTGCTCAGAGTGAAACGTCGGACCAGACCGCTGGCGCTGGTCGAAGGGAATACAGCGCGATGTGAACGCGATGGCATGGCGTGCCCCTTGCTTGTGGGAGGTATCCGTCCTGCAGCCACTCTGGGGTGGCCTGCAGACAAGCATAGGCAATAAAACAAGTGATTGAATCGATTGTTTCGTTCAACTTCCGACTAATGCTTCGGCTCGCAAGCAGCAAGCAGCGAGCACATCCACGACGGATCTCGCCTGCGTTCGCGCAAAGAAAAAGCGCCTCCCGGGGGAGGCGCTTTCGGCAATCACAGGCGCGGCTGGCAGCGGAAGCAGTACCGCTACCGGTGCCTCAGGTACGCGGCAGTGTCACGCCACGCTGGCCCTGATACTTGCCACCGCGATCCTTGTAGCTGGTCTCGCAGACTTCGTCGGACTCGAGGAACAGCATCTGCGCCACGCCTTCGTTGGCGTAGATGCGCGCCGGCAGGTTGGTGGTATTGGAGAACTCGAGGGTGACGTGCCCTTCCCACTCCGGCTCCAGCGGCGTCACGTTGACGATGATGCCGCAGCGCGCATAGGTGGACTTGCCCAGGCAGATGGTCAGCACGTTACGCGGAATGCGGAAGTACTCGATGGTACGGGCCAGCGCGAAGGAGTTGGGCGGAATCACGCAGGAATCGCCTTTCACGTCCACGAAGCTCTTCTCGTCGAAGTGCTTGGGGTCCACCGTCGCCGAATGGATGTTGGTGAAGACCTTGAACTCATCCGAGCAGCGCACGTCGTAGCCGTAGCTGGAGGTGCCGTAGGAAATCACACGGCGCTCATCGTGAAAGCGCACCTGATCGGGCTCAAAGGGTTCGATCATGTCGTGGCTTTCGGCCATGCGACGGATCCACTTGTCGGATTTGATGCTCATCGAGCGTACCTGACTGACTGATGGGGGAGAGACGCGTGAGCGCCATGAAACGCGGGCCAGCATGATACCGGCCCGCTGCGCCGCTGGAAACCTCGCGACGAGGCGACGGCGGCGTGTCGGCTCAGGCTCAGCTGAAGCTGATGCTCGGGCCTTCGTCCGCCTCGGCAGTGTCCAGGGTCTCGATGACCTGACGCGCGATGGAGAGGAAGCACTTGGCCACCTCACCTTGCGGCTCCGCGATCACGCTGGGACGACCACCATCGGCATTCTCGCGGATGCTCAGGGTCAGCGGCAGCTGGCCCAGCAGGCGAGTCTGGTATTCCTCGGCGATGCGCTCACCGCCACCGGCACCGAAGACCGCTTCACTGTGGCCACACTGGCTGCAGGTATGCGTGCTCATGTTCTCGACCACGCCCAGCACCGGCACCTTGACCTTGCGGAACATCTCGATGCCCTTCTGGGCATCCAGCAGCGCGATGTCCTGCGGCGTGGTGACGATGACAGCCCCGGAGACCGGCACCTTCTGTGACAGGGTCAGCTGGATGTCACCGGTGCCCGGCGGCATGTCGATCAACAGCACGTCCAGCTCTCCCCAGGCAGTCTGGTTGAGCAGCTGCTGGAAGGCACCCGCGACCATCGGGCCACGCCAGACCATCGGGTCCTTCACGTCGACCAGGTAAGCCATCGACATGGTCTTGATCCCGTGGGCCTCGATGGGGCTGAAGACCTGCTCACCGGCCATCTCCGGACGCTGACCGGTCGGCACGCCGAACATCTGCGCCTGACTCGGCCCGTAGATGTCGGCGTCCAGCAGGCCGACCTTGAGACCTTCCTGAGCCAGCGCCAGTGCCAGATTGGCCGTCACGGTGGACTTGCCGACGCCACCCTTGCCGGAGGCGACGGCCACGATGTGCTTGATACCTTCCATATCTTGAAACTCCTGTGACGGCCTGCACCGCGCGGTCAACGCAGCAGGCGCAGACGTCTGAACTGTCAGCGAAAAAAGCCGTGGAACACGATGGGCACAGTATGCCTGCCACCGCGATACGGGCCAAGCCGATGGGACATGCCTCGAGGAGTCATGACCCGATGAACCATGATCAGAAACGCACGTCGACCGGCAGGAAACGCCACTCGCCCGGTGCCATGCGGCCCAGCAGGATCGCGCCCAGGCGCAGGCGGCGCACCTCGATGACCTTGAGGCCCTGCTCCTCAACCGCGCCACGGATACCGCCCACCGGCACGCGCTTCATGGCGATGCGCAGACGGGTATCGCTCTGCCAGCTGATGCTGACCTTGGGCTTGCGGCCACGGATGTCGGCGCACAGCGCGAAGCCGATACGCTTGAGGCCGTCGTCATCCAGCGTGCCTTCCACTTCGACGACGTATTCCTGCTCCAGCTGGTCCAGGTCATCACCGAGCTTGCGGATCACGCCGCGATTCTGTGACCACACCACCAGGCCGGACTCCTGCTCGGCCAGCTCCGCCAGCGGCTGCTGGGACAGGAAATGCACCTTGAGCCAGTCGGCACCGCTGTTGTCCAGCGCACTGCGCGGCGCGCCGTCACGCAGGGTGAGCGGGTCCGGCAGCGGAGCGCCCGGCGGGCGATACCACACCAGAGTCATCGGCGCGATGGGCTCCATGCTGGCGCCCTCATCGACCGTGACTTCCTCATCCGTGACCTTGAAGAACGGCGCCTCGACGACTTCGCCCGCGACTCGCACCACGCCCTGGGCGATGAGATGCTCGGCTTCACGACGTGAAATGCCCTGCTGATGGGCCAGGAACTTGGATAGACGGACGGGTTCAGTCATGGAAACTCTCAAGGACAGCGACGCTAGCGACAGGAGGCAATGGCACGCACCAGCGCAGGATGACGAAGTGTGATGCACGATGGACAATCACGAAGACCGGCCATGATAACGACATGCCGGCGCGATGACACGGGAGAATGCCCGCCGCCGCCCGGCGTGATTCAATGGCGGCAGGGAACTCTTCCCGACTGTCGTCGTCTGAGCTGCGTCAGAGTTGCGTTGAAGCCGACAAGGGGCATCGAACGAATGACATCGGGCAAGATGGCGCGTCTGCGCGACTCGCCCTCATGCGACCATTACTGCTCGATCGCGCCCGAAGGGTCATCACGCCGGGGGATGCCTGTGTCACTGCCTAGATTGGCACACCACCCCAAGCCTACAGGACATGTCTACAGGTAAACTGCATGCGTCCATCGACATCCGCGCACCCCGTGCGTGCCCACGCTACACCCCCGGCACCGCGCCGCGGCATTGCCGGCATCGACCGCCACGCCACGCTGCGTGGACTGCGTCATCTGCTGCTTGTCGCGGGGCTGACGCTGGCGGCTGGCTGCTCGGCGCCACAGGCCTCGGACACCCCTGCCGCTGCCAATGCCGTCAGCGCCGCCGCCAAGGCCGAGCGCCTCGAGAGCCTGCTGGTGCGAGGCCAGGACGACATCCCCGATGAGCTGTTGCTGACCAAGGCCGGCGCCCGCGCCATCGACCCCAATGGCCAGCGACCGGTGGACGACCCGCTGACCTGTCTGGCGCGCGCCGCCTACTGGGAAGCCAAGGGCGAAGGCCGAAGCGGCATGCAGGGCATCGTCAACGTGGTGATCAATCGCGCCGCCGACCCGCGCTTCCCCGACAGCCTTTGTGGCGTGGTCAAGCAGGGCGGCGAGAGCGGCAGCTGCCAGTTCTCCTGGTGGTGTGACGGGCGTTCCGACAGGATTCGCGAGCCGAAGGCCTATGCCGAGGCACGCGACGTGGCCCGTCAGGCACTCAACCATCAGCTGGAAGACGTCACCGACGGCGCGCTCTACTTCCACGCCCGCTACGCCACGCCCTACTGGGCCAAGCGCTTCGTGCGCACCGCGCGCATCGGTCAGCACCTGTTCTATCGCAACTGAGCGCGAGCCGCTGCTGCTGGATGACCGCTGTTGAGAGCCAGCCGATACTTGCTCCATAAACCCTGCGACCAGAAGCCACAAACACGACGCCCCCACTGCCATTGGCAGCGGGGGCGTCTGCATGAGAGCGGGTTGTCACTTACTTGTCCGGCTGGGCCGCCAGCTTGGTACGGATGAATTCGCTGTGACTGACGTGCAGCAGTCCGGCAAGCCGGCGGATGCGATGCTCCTCATGAGCATCCAGCTCGCCATCGGCGTACGCCAGCTCCCAGAGCATGCCGATCAGCTCGGTGCGCTCCTCAAGGCTCATGTGCTCGTTGAGCTGCTTGACGAAGCGGTAGTGATCCGTGGCCTGTTCGGCATCCTGTTCGGCCTGGGACAACAGGCTGGCAAGCTCATCCTTCTCCAGCGAGAAACGCTCGGCCAGCTGGCGTGCAAGCGCTTCTCGCTCGCGCACGTCGAGGTGGTCATCGGCGCGCACCACCTCGAACATCAGCACGGCCATCGCAAGCTCGGGGCCGGGTTCATCGTTGGGGCGCGCGTTGCTGCCGGGCATCATCACCTGACGGATGAGACGATTGATCTGACCGGCGACGGATAGTTGAGCTGCCATGCTGACCTCCAGAAACGGGAAAAGTGGCGTATAGCATCCTTCATGAGGGCGCCGGGAAGGGATGCAACCGCACAGTTGCGCATGGCGGCGTTGCTGGTGACGCGACGCGCCCTTCGCGCCGCCCGCACCTTCGCGATATAGTAGCGCTCATCCCGACGGGGCGATGCGTTCGCCCCTATCACGTGTCATTCCGGCGAGCCGCTGCCCTTCACGCAGCAGGCGCCCTTTACCGTCAAGACGAGGCCTCATGTCAGCGCGCAAGATTCTGGTCACCAGTGCCCTGCCCTATGCCAATGGGTCGATCCACCTGGGTCACCTGCTTGAGTACATCCAGACCGACATCTGGGTACGCTTCCAGAAAAGTCGTGGCCACGAATGCCATTACGTGTGCGCCGATGACGCCCACGGTACCGCCATCATGCTGCGTGCCGAGCAGGAAGGTGTCACCGCCGAGCAGCTGATCCAGCGTGTGAGTGACGAGCACCAGGCCGACTTCGCCAAGTTCGGTGTCGACTTTGACAACTACCACTCCACCCACTCGCCGGAGAACCGCGCCCACAGCGAGCGCATCTATCTGGCGCTGCGTGATGCCGGCCATATCGCCACCCGTGACATCGAGCAGATGTTCGACCCGGTCAAGGGCCTGTTCCTCGCCGACCGCTTCATCAAGGGCACCTGCCCGAAGTGCAAGACCGAAGACCAGTACGGCGACAACTGTGAAGCCTGCGGCGCGGCCTACACGCCGGCCGAGCTGATCGATCCGGTCTCGGCCATCTCCGGTGCTACCCCGGAAATGCGCACCTCCACGCACTACTTCTTCAAGCTGCCGAACTTCGCCGAGTTCCTGCAGCAGTGGACCAAGAGCGGCCGCGTGCAGAGCCAGATCTCCAACAAGCTGCAGGAATGGTTCGAGGCGGGTCTGGCCGAGTGGGACATCTCCCGCGATGCACCGTACTTCGGCTTCGAGATTCCGGACGCGCCGGGCAAGTACTTCTACGTGTGGCTGGACGCGCCGATCGGCTATCTGGCCAGCTTCCAGAACCTGTGCGAGAAGCAGGGCATCGACTTCGACAGCTACTGGAAGGCCGATTCCGACGCCGAGGTCTATCACTTCATCGGCAAGGACATCGTCTACTTCCACGCCCTGTTCTGGCCGGCGATGCTGGAAGGTGCCGGCATGCGCACCCCGACCGGCGTCAACTGCCACGGTTTCGTGACCGTGAACGGCGCCAAGATGTCCAAGTCGCGCGGCACCTTCATCAAGGCCGACACCTACGCGCAGTTCCTCAACCCGGAATACCTGCGCTACTACTTCGCCGCCAAGCTGACCTCCGGCGTCGATGATCTCGACCTCAACCTCGAGGACTTCACCGCCCGCGTGAATTCCGACCTGGTCGGCAAGGTGGTCAACATCGCCAGCCGCTGTGCCGGCTTCGTCAAGAAGCTGGGCGACGGCAAGCTGTCCGCCACCTGCGCCGAGCCGGAGCTGGTCGAGCGCTTCATCGCCGCTGGCGAAGGCATCGCGGCGGACTTCGAAGCCCGTGAATTCGCCCGCGCCATGCGCAAGGTGATGGAGCTGGCCGATGAAGCCAACACCTACATCGCCGACAAGGCGCCGTGGGCGATGGCCAAGGAAGACGGTCGCGAGCAGGAAGTGCTCGAGGTCTGCTCCGTGGGCATCAACCTGTTCCGCCAGCTGATGGTCTATCTGGCGCCGGTGATTCCGGAGCTGGCCGACAAGGCGCGCGACTTCCTGAACCTCGAGAGCCTGGACTGGGCCAGCCGCGAAAGCGTGCTGACCGATCATGCCATCAACAAGTTCAAGCCGCTGCTGACCCGTGTCGAGCCGGAGCGCATCGACAAGATGCTCGAAGCCTCGCGCGAAGTGCTGGTCGAGGAGCAGAAGATCAAGGACGGCACCGCCAAGGCGGAAGCTGCCGCCGCGCCGCGCCCGCTCGACGCCGATCCGATCGCCGAGGAGATCGACTTCGACACCTTCATGAAGACCGACCTGCGCGTGGCGAAGATCGTCAAGGCGGAGCACGTCGAGAAGGCGGCCAAGCTGCTCAAGCTGACACTGGATATCGGCGGCGAGACGCGCACCGTATTCTCCGGCATCAAGTCCGCCTACGCGCCGGAAGCCCTGGAAGGCCGCCTGACCGTGATGGTCGCCAACCTGGCACCGCGCAAGATGCGCTTCGGTGTCTCCGAAGGCATGGTGCTGGCCGCCGGTGACGACGAAGGCATCTACCTGCTGGAGCCGCACACCGGTGCCAAGCCGGGTCAGCGCGTCACTTGATGCACTGAAGGCTCTTTCAACACGCTGAGGGCTCTTTGCAACATGCTGAGGGCTCTTCAGCACAACGCCCCGCCAGAGAGTCTCTGGCGGGGCGTTGTCGTTCAGGCATCTGGCTAAGGACTCGGCAGTATCACGATCACTCGTAACGACGGCCGGCATGCTCCAGCCAACCGCCCACATGGCGGCCACCGGGATCATGATGCGTCCAGTGGATCACGCCGCCCTTGTCGGTCCACTCGTATTCCCCGTAGAAGCCGATGCGATCCCCGACCTGAAGACTGTCGATACGCGGCGCGAGATCGATGTTATGCGCCACCAGAATGGTGGTCCCGCCTGCCACTCGAATCAGGAATTTCTGATGACGACTGCCCTTGAGATCATCTCGGAGCAGGCGTATCACCTCCCCCGTGCCGCGCACCTGCACATCACTCTGCTGCGCGCGGATGGCATCGCGCAGGCGCTGCTCATCCGCGGAGCCGGTGCCCTGCTCCTGCGCGGCCTGCGGAGAGCGGAAGTCGCTCCACAACTGTGTGAGCGAAAGGTTGCCATTGCCCGTCAGCTGGGAAATTCCCGCCAGGATGACCACGATGACAATGACCCACAACGGCCGCCTGCCGCGCGAACCCGATCGACGCATATCCCACTCCTTGTGCAATCCCTTGAGGATGAAGAGACACTGGCAACGCCAGAATCATAAAAAGTAATAAAGGAATTCTTCTTTATTACTTCAAGAACCAAGCAAAACACGAAACAATGGCCGTCTCACACTGGCAACACTGCGCCTTGATTGCCACGCTACAGGCTGTCGGCAGGCAGTATCTTGCGTATAATGCTGCCGCGCTCGACGCTCCTTCCTGACGTGCCGCATCCTGACTGCGCACGACAGCGACGCGCCATGATCTTCTGCTAGCGCAGCGTCATGCCTGTCGACCGTACACCAGAGCGCCTTCGAAACACCCTGACCGAGCGACGCCCCTGATGAGTGAATACCTTCTTATCCTGATCAGCACCATCCTGGTCAACAATTTCGTGCTGGTTCAGTTCCTCGGCCTGTGCCCGTTCATGGGGGTCTCCAACAAGCTGGAGTCGGCGATGGGCATGTCGCTGGCCACCACCTTCGTGCTCACTCTGTCCTCGATGTGCGCCTACCTGACCTACCACTTCATCCTCGCGCCGCTGGGGCTTGAGTACCTGCGCACCATCGCGTTCATCATGGTGATTGCCGTGGTGGTGCAGTTCACCGAGATGGTGGTCAAGAAGACCAGTCCGCTGCTCTATCAGGTGCTGGGCATCTTCCTGCCGCTGATCACCACCAACTGTGCGGTGCTCGGTGTGGCGCTGCTGACCCTGAACCGCAATTCAAGCTTCATGGAAGCCACGCTCTACGGTTTCGGTGCGGCCGTGGGCTTCTCGCTGGTGCTGGTGCTGTTCGCCGCCATGCGTGAGCGCCTGGCCTTCGCCGATGTGCCACGCCCCTTCCAGGGCCCGGCCATCGCGATGATCACCGCCAGCCTGATGTCGCTGGCCTTCCTCGGCTTCTCCGGACTGGTGCAGATCTGACATGCTCGATTTCCTCAACGACCATACGCTGATCTCCGCCATCATCGCGCTGGTGGCCATGGCGATCGTCTTCGGTGGCCTGCTCGGCTTCGCCTCGGTGGCCTTCAAGGTCGAGGGCGACCCCATCGTCGAGCAGATCGACCAGCTGCTGCCGCAGACCCAGTGCGGCCAGTGCGGCTATCCGGGCTGCAAGCCCTATGCCCAGGCCATCGCCGAGGGGGACGAGATCAACAAGTGCCCACCGGGTGGCGAGAGCACCATCGCCTCGCTGGCCGACCTGCTGGGGCGCGAGGCCACGCCGCTGGATGGCGATGCCGACAACACCCCCAAGGTGGCGGTGATTCGCGAAGACGAATGCATCGGCTGCACCAAGTGCATCCAGGCCTGCCCGGTGGACGCCATCCTGGGCGCCGCCAAGCACATGCATACCGTGATCGCCGACGAATGCACCGGCTGTGACCTGTGCGTCGAGCCCTGCCCGGTGGACTGCATCGACATGGTGCCGGTCGCCACCGACGTGCGCAGCTGGCACTGGCCACAGCCGGCCGGCCCGGCCCGAGACAATACCCGCTTCAGCGGCAGCCTGATCGTCACTGACGCTGCCCCGCAAGAGCGCGCTACCGCCACCTCTGCAAGGAATGTCGCCTGATGGTTCTGTCGTTGCTCAAGTCCATGGTGACGTCCCGTTCTGCCACGAGCACTGCTGCCCCGCGCGCGACAGGCAGTGACAGCGCTCCCCGCGTATTCGACTTCCACGGCGGCATTCACCCGCCGGAACACAAGGCACTCTCCAATCGCGCCCCGCTGGTGGCCGCCCCGCTGCCCCATGAGGTGGTGCTGCCGCTCAGTCAGCATATCGGCGCGCCCGCCCAGCCGCTGGTGGAGATCGGCCAGCGCGTGAAGACCGGTGAGCTGATCGCTCGCGCCCAGGGCATGATCTCCGCGCCGGTGCATGCCAGCATCACCGGCGTGGTCACCGCCATCGAGCCGCGTCAGATCCCTCACGTCTCGGGCCTGGAAGATCTGTGCATCGTGATCGAGCGTGACGGCGAGATCGATGAATGGGCGCGCCTTGAGGCCTGGCGCGACTGGCGCCAGCAGGAAGCCCAGGACCTGATCCAGCGCCTGCAGGATGCCGGCGTGGTCGGCCAGGGCGGTGCGGGCTTCCCCTCGGCGGTGAAGGCGCGCGTGCGTGAGCGCCACGCCATCGACACCCTGATTCTGAACGCGGCGGAGTGTGAGCCTTACATCACCGCCGATGACCTGACCATGCGCACGCATCCGGAAGCGCTGATCGAAGGGCTCGAGATTCTCGCCAGCCTGATCGGCCCCGAGTGCATCCTGATCGGTATCGAGGACAACAAGCCCGAGGCCGTCATCGCGCTGGAGCAGGCGATTCGCGCCCGGCGTGCCGACAAGCGCCTGCCGCCGCTGGATTCACGTCTGGAAGTCGTGGTGGTGCCGACCAAGTACCCCTCCGGCGGCGAGAAGCAGCTGATCAAGCTGCTGACGGATCGCGAAGTGCCCAGTCGCGGCCTGCCCGCCGATGTCGGCGTGGTGGTGCACAATCCGGGCACCGTGCGCGCGGTGCAGCGTGCGGTGTGCTTCGGCGAGCCGATGATCTCGCGGGTCGTCACCCTGACTGGCGAGGCCCTGCAGCACCCGCACAACGTCGAGGCCCGCCTGGGCACCGCCATCGTTGACCTGCTGCGCCTGGCCGCTCCTTCTGCGAGCGGCATCGCCCGTCTGGTGATGGGTGGGCCGATGATGGGCTTCACCCTCGAGAGTGACGCCCTGCCGATCATCAAGACCACCAATTGTCTGCTGGCCTCCTCACCTGAGGCGGTGCCGGCCCCCGCTGTCGAGCAACCCTGCATCCGCTGTGGCATGTGCGAGCAGGCATGTCCGGCGGAGCTGCTCCCGCAGCAGCTCTACTGGTTCTCCAAGTCTCGCGAGTTCGACAAGGCCGAGCTCTACAACCTCGCGGACTGCATCGAGTGCGGTGCCTGCTCCTATGTCTGCCCCAGCCAGATTCCGCTGGTGCAGTATTACCGCTTCGCCAAGGGCGAGATTCGCACCGCCCAGCACGAGGCGCGCAAGTCAGAGCGCGCCCGTCACCGCTTCGAGTTCAAGCAGGCGCGCATGGCACGCGAGGAAGCCGAGAAGGAAGCCAAGCGCCAGCAGCGTGCCCAGGCCGCCCAGAAGGCCGCCGCAGCGCGCGCCGAGACCGCGACTGCCGCCGATACGACGTCCACAGCGAGTGCCGCCGCTCCGTCGGCGCCGGCAGCGGCGACGGACCTCAAGGCCTTCAAGACGGCACGCGCCGCGGCCAACATCGCCCTCAAGAAGGCCGAGAAGGCGCTCAAGGCGGCTCAGGACAGTGGCGAGAGCAGCGCCAGTGATTTTGCGGCGCTTGACGCCAACGTGACCGCGGCCAAGACCCGACTTGCCAGTGCGGAAAGCGCCCTCAAGGCCGCCAGCGAGGCGAGCGAGTCCGCCGCTGCGGCCCCCGCCTCTGCTGTCACTGGCGCGTCCGCCCCCGCCGCCGCAGCCCCGGCTGCCGCAGCTTCGGCTGGCGACCTCAAGGCGTTCAAGACGGCGCGCGCCGCCGCCAACATCGCCGTCAAGAAGGCCGAGAAGGCCCTCAAGACGGCACAGGACAGCGGTGAGGGTGACATCGCGGCGCTGGAGGCCAGCGTCACGGACGCCAGGGCCCGACTGGCCAAGGCCGAAGCCGACCTCAAGGCCGCCAGCGAGACCAGCGAGTCAGCTGCCCCTGCGCCGGCCAGCACTTCCACGACAGGCGCCGCTGCCCCGGCAGCCGATCTCAAGGCGCTCAAGACGGCGCGTGCCGCCGCCAACATCGCCGTCAAGAAGGCCGAGAAGGCCCTCAAGACGGCACAGGATAGCGGTGAGGGTGACATCGCGGCGCTGGAGGCCAGCGTCACGGATGCCAAGGCGCGACTTGCCAAGGCCGAAGCCGACCTCAAGGCGGCGACTGATGCTGCTGAGACAGCTGCCCCTGCGCCGGCCAGCACTTCCTCGACAGGCGCCGCTGCCCCGGCAGCCGCAGCGCCGGCTGCCGCAGCTTCGGCTGCCGATCTCAAGGCACTCAAGACGGCGCGTGCGGCCGCCAATATCGCGGTCAAGAAGGCCGAGAAGGCGCTGGCCCGCGCCAGCGAAAGCGGTGAGGGCGATATCGAGGACCTGCAGACCCTGCTGGCCACCGCACAGGAAAACCTGCGCGCCGCCGAGGTTCGCCTGACCAGTGCACAAGCTGAGGGCACTGACGCGCCGCCTGCCGCCAAGGGCGCGGGTGAATTGATTCCCGAGGCCCCCAAGGCTGCCGCGGGATCGGTGGGACGTGGCAGCATGGCCAGCAACGTGACGCTCTCCCAGGCCGAGATCGAGGCATCGCGCGCCGAGAACCTCGCCAAGCGTCACAAGCAGGTCACCATCGCGGTCAAGGCGGCCGAGGCGGCCCATCGCAAGGCAGAGGCAGCACTGAGCGAGGCGGATGACGAAAGCCGCCAGCGACTGGCCACCAAGGTCGACCGTACGCGCCGCAATCTGGAACACGCCCGCGAGTCGCTGGCCGAGGTACAGGCACTGGTGGACGCGCAATGAGTGACGCGCGTTCCTTCACCGCCCCCTTGTCAGGCCACTGCACCGCACGCCACACGTCATTGTCCATTTATCGCAAGGATCTGAACGCCTCATGAGCCTGATGCATGCAAGCTCCCCCCATGCCCATGGGCCCACCGCCACCTCGCGCGTGATGGCCTGGGTGCTGGCTGCCACGCTGCCGGGCATCGCCGTACTCTGCTGGCACTATGGCTGGGGCGTGCTGTTCAATCTCGTCTTCGCCTGCCTGACCGGCATCGCGCTCGAGGCGCTGTTGCTCAAGCTGCGCGGACGGCCGGTCAGCTTCTTCCTCAAGGACAACTCGGCGCTCGTCACCTGCGTGCTGCTGGCCGTCTCGCTGCCGCCGCTGGCCCCCTGGTGGCTGGTACTGACCGGCGTGGTCGCGGCCATCGTGGTCGCCAAGCAGCTCTACGGCGGCCTGGGCCAGAATCCGTTCAATCCGGCGATGGTCGCCTATGCGCTGCTGCTGATCTCCTTCCCGGTCGAGATGTCGCGCTGGTCGGCCCCCGATGGCTTCACGCTCGGCTTCGCCGACAGCCTCAGGCAGTTCTTCGGCATGATCGCCACGCCGGATGCCCTGACCGGCGCCACACCGCTGGACGCCTTCCGCAACAAGGGCGAGCTTTCCAGCAGCGAGTTCTGGGCCGACCCGAGCCTGCTGCCCGCCGCCAACCTGCTGGCCTGGCAGCAGACCGCCATCGCCTGGGGCCTCGGCGGCCTGGTGCTGCTGGCACGTCGCCTGATCACCTGGCATATCCCGGTGGCGATGCTGGGCAGCCTGAGCGTGATCTCGGGCATCTTCTTCTTGATGGAGGGCGATCAGCATGCCAGCCCGCTGTTCCACCTGCTATGCGGCGCGGCGATCTTCGGTGCCTTCTTCATCGCCACCGACCCCGTCACGGCGGCGACCTCCAACAAGGGCAAGCTCTACTACGGCGCGGGTATCGGCGTGCTGATCTATCTGATTCGCACCTTCGGTGCCTATCCGGATGCCATCGCCTTTGCGGTGCTGCTGATGAACTTCAGCGTACCGTTCATCGATTACTACACGCAGCCCCGCAGCTATGGCCACAAGAAGGCCCGTCGCGGCATCAAGCTGGAGGACAAGGCATGAGCCTGACGCCGGATCAGCCCGAACAGCAAGCCCAGGCCGCGCGAGGCCTGAAGCACAACATCGCGCGGGCCGCCTCGGGCCTGGCGGTGTTCGCCATCGTCACCGCCGGCGTGGTGGCCGTCACCCAGATGACCACCGCCGACACCATCGCGGACAACGAGCGTGCCGCCCAGAGCGCCGCGCTTGCCGAGATCATCCCGCCGTCACTGCACGACAATGACCTGCTCGACGATGCCTTCGTCCTGCCGCCCTCCCAGGTGCTGGGACTAGTGAGCGCCGACACCGGCTGGCGCGCCACTCGGGATGGCAAGACCGTCGCGGTGCTGCTGCCGGTGGTCACAGGCAAAGGTTACAGCGGCGATATCCGCCTGCTGGTCGGTATCCGGGCAGATGGCAGCGTAGCCGGCGTGCGCGCCGTCAAGCACGCCGAGACCCCGGGACTGGGCGACAAGATCGAAGCCCGCAAGTCCGGATGGATCCATGAGTTCGACGACCAGACGCTCAGCTCGGTGGAGTGGAAGGTGCAGAAGGATGGCGGAGACTTCGACCAGTTCACCGGCGCGACCATCACCCCGCGTGCAGTCGTGGGGGCTGTGCGTCAGGCGCTGATCTACTTCATGGCGCATCGCACGGCGCTGCTGGCCGGCGACAGCGAGACGCTGACCGCGACACGCCGCGCCGCCAAGGCACAGGACACCGCACACGCTCCCTCCGCTGACGGCACGCTTGCGCCATCAGCGACTTCTGAACACGGCGGAGATGAACCTCATGAGTGATATCTCACTTGGCAAGATCAGCCGCGACGGCCTGTGGGACAACAACCCAGCGCTGGTACAGCTGCTGGGCCTGTGTCCGCTGCTGGCCGTCACCGCCAGCGTCGTCAATGCCATCGGCCTGGGACTTGCCACCCTGCTGGTGTTGGTCGGCTCCAACGTGGCGGTGTCACTGATCCGCAATCTGGTGCCGTCGGCGGTACGCCTGCCGGCCTTCGTGATGATCATCGCCTCCTTCGTGACCTGCGCTGAGCTGTTGATGAAGGCGTATACCTATGAGCTCTACCAGATTCTGGGCATCTTCATTCCGCTGATCGTCACCAACTGCGCGATTCTCGGGCGTGCCGATGCCTTCGCCGCCAAGCACCCGGTGCTGCCGGCGGCCACCGATGGGCTGATGATGGGGCTGGGCTTCATGGCCGTGCTGGTACTGCTGGGCGGCATGCGCGAGCTGTTCGGTCAGGGCACGCTGTTTGCGGGCATGGAGCTGCTGCTCGGGCCGGTGGCCGCAGACTGGAAGCTGACGCTGTTCCCGGACTACTCCTTCCTGTTCCTGGTGCTGCCGCCCGGCGCCTTCTTCTGCATGGGGCTGATCATCGCGGGCAAGAAGACCATCGATGAGCGCCTCGAGCAGCGCCGCAAGGCAGCAGCCGTGGATGCGCCCAAGGCCTCGCGTCGCGTGCGCGTCACCGGCACGATTTCCTGATACGCGGGCCTGAGCCCCGGGCCTGCCTGCTTTATTCTGTCTGTTTCCCCTGTCTGCCTTTCCCTGTCTGGAGGCCAGCTGTGTTCCTCCAGACAGACACTGACCGAACCTCGCCGACCTGACACCGAGCTGCCATGAACGCCCAGAAACGTCTCGAGATCTTCACCCGCCTGCGCAACGAGAATCCAGAGCCACGCACGGAGCTTGAGTGGTCGACGCCCTTCGAGCTGTTGATCGCGGTCCTGCTCTCGGCCCAGGCCACGGATGTGGGTGTCAACAAGGCCACCGCCAGGCTGTATCCGGTCGCCAATACCCCGGAGAGCATTCTGGCGCTGGGCGTCGAGGGACTGAAGGAGTACATCAAGACGATCGGGCTTTTCAATACCAAGGCCGAGAACGTCATCAAGACCTGCCGCATGCTGATCGAGCAGCATGGAAGTGAGGTGCCGCAGACCCGCGAGGCACTGGAAGCGTTGCCCGGCGTGGGCCGCAAGACCGCCAACGTGGTGCTCAACACCGCCTTCGGTCAGCCGACCATGGCGGTGGACACGCACATCTTCCGCGTCTCCAATCGCACGCGAATCGCGCCGGGCAAGAACGTGCTGGAGGTCGAGCACAAGCTGATGCGCCATGTACCGAAGGAGTTTCTGGTCGACGCCCATCACTGGCTGATCCTGCATGGCCGCTACACCTGCGTGGCACGCAAACCACGCTGCGGCAGCTGCGTGATCGAGGACCTCTGCGAGTACAAGGACAAGGTAGACCTCTAACACATCAGAACACCAGGCGTTATCGGGGGGCTTGACCATGCGTGGCCGGCAGGCGTGAACGTTGACTGAGCGAGGACCCCGCCTCCCTGCCTATTCAACCGAGCGGCAACGTAGACTGGAGGCTGTCTCCATCGCCCCGGGAACCCGCCATGGCCGCACCTTCCGATGCCGAGGGACGCCACCCTTCGCATTCAGAAGTCTCCACCGAGACCCTAGCGTCTGACGACGACAGCCTGCATGCACGACTGCAGGCCATGTCGTCACGTCTCGAGGCGCTGCAAGCCGAGAACCATCTGCTGCGCACGCTGGTCGATACCCATCCCGACATCCTGTTCATCAAGGATGCCAAGGGGCTGTTTCGCTTCGCCAATCGCACCCTGACCGACTTCTACGGCACCACGCTCGAAGACATCATCGGACGCGACGACAGTCATTACACCGGCAATACCGAGCAGAGCCGCTTCTTCCGCCGCAGCGTGGAGCAGGTGCTCAGCAAGTTCGAGCGTGAGCAGGTCTTCGAGGATGCCACCGACGGCACCACCGGCGAGATCAATCATTTCCGCTCCATCAAGCAGCCCTTCCATGACATTCATGGCAAGCCGCTGGTCGCCGTGCTGGCGCACAACATCACCGCGGAAGTCCGTGAGCATGAGCGCAAGAGCCGTCATATCGATCATATCTATGACACCTCGCTGGAAGGCTTCTGGGACTGGAACATCACCAACAGCTCCGTGACGCACAATCGGCGCTGGTCCGAGATCCTGAACGTCCCCCACGACGAGCTGCACAACAGCCTCGAGGAATTCGCCAGCCTGCTGCATCCCGAGGACACGCCGGAAGTCATGGTCGCCATCCAGGACTGCCTGGAAGGCGGGACACCCTACTACCATCGCCATCGCATGCTGACACGGGACGGGAATGTCGTCTGGGTCATCGACAAGGGGGACGTGATCGAGCGTGATCACGACGGCACTCCCCTGCGCATGATCGGTTCCATCACCGACATCACGCGCATCGTCGAATCAGAAGCCCTGCTGCATCAGCACAGTCGCTTCGACCCTCTCACCAAGCTGGCCAATCGCGCCACGCTGATTGATGCGCTGCAGCAGGCGATCATCATCACGGACGCCAGAGACACTCACGGGGCGCTCATCTTCATCGACCTGGATCACTTCAAGAAGATCAATGACCTGCTGGGGCATACCACCGGCGACCATCTGTTGATCGAAGTGGCCCACCGTCTGACCGGCCAGGTGCGAGAGACGGATCTTGTCGCGCGCTTTGGCGGGGACGAGTTCGTCATCCTGGTACAGCCCTTGAGCCATGACCCGCAGGCAGCCTGTCGTGAACTGGATGAGCTGATGGAACGTCTGCAGCAGGCGCTCAACCAGCCCTATACGCTCTCCGACCCGCAGTCGCAGCCACTGGATCATCACAGCTCGGCCAGTCTGGGCAGCATCATGTTCCATGATCGCGCCCTGAGTGCGGAGGAGCTCATCCGCCGCGCCGATATCGCGATGTATCGCGCCAAGGAAGCCGGACGCAACCAGACCGTGCGCTTCGACCCCAGCATGCGCGTGGAGCTTGAGCGGGCCGTGCAGCTGGAAAATGACCTGCGTCGCGCCATCGAGCACGAAGAGCTTTACATGGAGCTTCAGCCGCAATTCGACAGAGGGCTCAAGCTGGTCGGCGCTGAATGCCTGTTGCGCTGGCGACATCCTCGGTTCGGCAACATCTCCCCCTATGAATTCATCCCGCTGGCCGAGAAGAGCCAGCTGATCGACAGCCTCGGCGACTGGGTACTGGAACAGGCCTGCAGGCTGCTGGCGGGCTGGCAGAACGGCACCGGTTTCGCCGAGCTCTATCTATCTGTCAATGTCAGCGTCAAACAGCTGGAATCACCGCACTACGTCAGCAATGTCGCCAGAACGCTCGGCCAGCACACCCTCTCCCCTGAATACCTGCAACTGGAACTGACCGAGAATGTCTTCGCGACCGACATGCCAGCCACGGTGGCACGCATGCATGAATTGCGCTCGCTGGGACTGCGGCTGTCACTGGATGATTTCGGCACCGGCTTCTCCTCGCTGACCTACATCAAGCACCTGCCCTTCGATGAGCTCAAGGTGGATCGCAGCTTCGTCAATGATCTCGAGAACGACGAGATGAACCGCCGGATGGTGAACTTCATGGTGCAGCTGGGGCATGAACTGGGCATGTGCGTGGTGGCGGAAGGCGTTGAGACCTCCAGACAGCGAGAGCTGCTGCTGGAGATGGGCTGCGACGCCCTGCAGGGCTACCTGATGGACAAGCCCATGGGAATCGACGATTTCACCGCCAGGTACCTGGACACCTGATGCTGCAAGAGTGGGAGTGGGACTTGGAGTGAGAGTAAAAGTGAGAGTGAGAGTGAGAGTGAGAGTGAGAGTAAAAGTGAGCGGGTGAGTGAGGAGTGACGCTCGGGCCCACATGCCGCAGTGCAACAGCACGACAGCGCCCAGGCCGCATTCATGGCACACTGTGGCCTCTTTTCTGTCCGGATACCGTGCGCAATGGAAGACTTCTTCAACTGGATCGGCACTCAGCTTGGCGCCGCCATCCGCTTCATCGTGGAGGGCCTGAGCGGCTTCTTCGCCAATTTCGACGACGCCCTCAAGGGATTCTTCAGTGGTCTGGCCGGTGAGCTGGGCATGAGCACCTCCCTCTTCAGTCTGCTGGGCCTGGTGTTCGGGCTATATCTGCTGTTCAAGGGCGTCACGTCACTGCTCAGAGGCTCGATCATCGGCGGCATCCTGCTGGTGTTCCTCGGACTGACCTTCCTGGGCTGGATGATCGCCTGATCGCGCCACCTCATCGGCCATAAAATAATCCCGCCAGTCCGAGACTGGCGGGATTATTTCGTTCTCGACCGAGAGAAGGCGTCCGACGCAATCGCGTCCCCTCAGCCTTCCAGCAACAGCAGGATCGACAGCGCGAACAGCACCCACATGGTCGGGCGAATCTCCCGCGCCTTGCCGACCCCCAGCTTGATGATCACGAAGCTCAGGAAGCCGAACACGATCCCGTGGGTGATGGAGTAGGTCAGCGGGATCATCACCATGGCGATGAAGGCCGGAATCGCATCATCGAACTGGTGCCAGTGAATCTTGCGAATCGGCTCCATCATGAACACGCCGACCAGAATCAGCGCCGGCGCGGTGGCGATGGCAGGCACCAGCGACAGCAACGGCGCCAGGAACAGGAACGGCAGGAAGCACAGTGCCACGACCACGGCGACGAGACCGGTGCGCCCACCCTGGCTGATACCGGCCGCCGATTCGATATAGGCGTTGGCAGGGCTGGTGCCCAGCGGTGCGGAGACCAGCGCCGAGAAGGCATCGACCATCATCGAGCGACGGATGTTGCGCGGGTCACCATTCTCATCCTTCAGATTGCCCGCCTCAGCGACCGCCATGAAGGTGGACAGAGCATCGAAGAACACCGTGAACAGGATGACGAAGATGAAGGGCACGTAGGCGATCTTCAGCGAGCCCATGAAATCCAGTGCCAGCAGGCCGCTGAAATCAGGTGCCGCGAAGATGCCGGTGAAGTTGACCAGCGTCGGCTGCGCGATCTCGGGCGGGAAGTAGGCAGTCCCGTCCCCCCACAGACGGCCGATGGTGGCCGCCATCAGGGTGGTCGCCACGATGCCGATGATCAAGGCGCCATGGATACGTCTGGCGACCAGAACCGCCGTCAGCGCCAGCCCGATCATGAAGATCACCAGCGAGGGCGTCATGGGGGCGACACTGACCACGGTGACGGGGTTGGATACGATCAGCTTGGCATTCACCAGCCCGATCAGGGTGATGAACAGGCCGATACCGCAGGCAATCGCATAGCGCAGCTGAGCGGGAATCGCATCGATGACCAGACGTCGCACGTTGAACAGCGCCAGGATGGCGAAGATGACACCCGCCCAGAAGACGCACCCCAGCGCGACCTCCCAGCGCATGCCGGTCCCCAGCACCATGGTGTAGGCGAACAGGGCATTGATGCCCATGCCCGGTGCCACCAGGATCGGATTGCGGGCGTACAGTCCCATCATCAGGCTGCCGAAGAAGCTGACCAGCACGGTGGCGGTCAGTGCGGCACTGAACGGCATGCCCGTAGCGGACAGAATGCCGGGATTGACCACGATGATGTACATCGAAGCCAGGAAGGTGGCAATGCCTGCCAGCACTTCCGTGCGCGTCGTGGTGCCTTCGGCGCGAAGTGAAAAGAGGCGCTCGAACAAGGTGAAACTCCCGTGGACTAGGTCGCGATTGGTTGGAGACAAGACGGATTTCACTGCAGGCGTTTCAGAGGCTGTGTGCTTTGCAGGACACTGCCGGATGTGGCGATTCGTCCCTGACAGGCAGGGACGGACAGACGCCGCAGCACAAGGCACGGATGCGCCAGAGCATGGCACCAGCGCAAGGCACTGCGAATGACGCACCGTCTCCGTGCATGACGCTGTGCATGACGACCAGCGCTCGCCACCACTTGCGCGTCACACTCTTCGCCCAGCATGTGACGGGCAGCATTATAGACGCAAAGTCAGCACGAATTGAGCGTTTCTCGCCAGGACCGCTGCAGGGGCGCATGGCGATGCCTGCCATCTACCGCCTGGCGTCCGCCATCTGCCCCGCAAGCCGCGACTTGACGCCACTGGCCGCCAGCATGCCATGATGCTCACAAGGATCATCCCCATCGATGAAGCAAGGACCACGCCATGTCACCCTCCTCTTCCCAGTCAACGTCTTGCGACCCGACGGCCTCCGCCTCGTTCAGCTCCGAGCAGAACCTGCTGCCCTTGATCGTCGAGCCTGCGCAGCTGCTGCCGCTGCTTGACCACCCGGACATCGTGATCGTCGATGTTCCGCTCAAGGCCGAGAGTCATGCCAGTCATGTGCCCGGTGCACGCCTGCTCGACTTCAAGCGCCTGGTCGGCAGCAACGAGGACGAGATCCCCGGCGTGCCGAGCCCACAGGCGCTGTCCGACATCATGTCCGAGCTGGGCATCACGCGGGACAGCCATGTCGTCGCCTATGACGACGAAGGCGGTGGCTGGGCAGGTCGTCTGCTGTGGACCCTCGCGCTGCTGGGCCATACGCGCTTCAGTTATCTCAACGGCGGTCTGCATGCCTGGCAGGGTGAAGGACTTGCCCTGAGTGAGGCTGCCAGCGAATGGCAGGCCAGCGAATATCACGCCGCCTATGTCGATACCAGCGTGATGGCGACCCGCGAGGACATTCTCGAGCGCCTGTCCGCCGAGGCCCCCGAGGAGAAGGTCGTGGTGTGGGATGCCCGTTCACTGGAGGAGTATCGCGGAGAAAAAGGCCAGAACGCGCGTCTTGGCCATATCCCCGGCGCCGTGCACTTCGAGTGGACCGAGGCCATGGACCGCGAGCGCGACCTGCGCATTCGTGACTATGCCGAGTTGATCACCGAGCTGGGCGCGCGGGGCATCAGTCCCGAGCAGCATGTGGTGACGCACTGCCAGAGCCACCACCGCTCAGGCCTGACCTGGCTGGTGGGGCGTGCACTGGGGTTCGAGGACATTCGCGCCTATCCCGGTTCCTGGAAGGAATGGGGCAATCGCGAGGACACGCCGATAGAACGCTGAGCGGCCAGAGGGGGCTCGCTGCTGCCCCTGCCTGCCCCCGCGCTTGAGCGGCCAATGACGATGGGCTAAGGTGCTGCCAGCCTGCTGGCCGCCATCTCGTTGGTCAGCGCCCGCCCTTCGGGGCGGGCTTCTCTTTTCTGCAAGGATCAACATCGTGGATCGTGCCAAGCTGTTCTCTCTGAGCCAATACCCGTTACCCCAGCACCTGATCTCACGCCTCATCGGGCGCATCGCCGCCTGCGAGAATCCGTGGGTCAAGAACACCTTCATCGAACGTTTCATCAAGGCCTACGACGTCAACATGAGCGAGGCGCTCGAGGAGAATCCGCGCGCCTACGCCTGCTTCAACGACTTCTTCACCCGTGCCCTCAAGCAAGAGGCCCGCCCCATCGAGGAAGGACTCGTCTCGCCTGCCGATGGTGTGCTGTCGCAGTTCGGAGCCATCAGCCACGGCACCCTGGTGCAGGCCAAGGGTCAGGCCTTCTCGCTGACCCAGCTGCTGGGTGGCAGCGAGGAGCGTGCCGCCCCCTTCCGCAACGGCCGCTTCGCTACCGTCTATCTGTCACCGAAGGACTATCACCGCGTCCACATGCCCCTGGCGGGCCGCCTGGTGGAGATGGCCTACGTGCCGGGACGCCTGTTCTCGGTCAATGAAGCCACCGCCACGCATGTGCCGGGCCTCTTCGCCCGCAATGAGCGCCTGGTCTGCATCTTCGAGACCGAACACGGCCCGATGGCCATGGTGCTGGTCGGCGCGATGATCGTCGCGGCGATCAAGACCGTGTGGAGCGGCCAGGTCACGCCACTGTCCGGCGATGTCGAGACGACCCGCTTCGATCAACTCATCGAGCTGGCACGGGGCGCCGAGATGGGTCGCTTCCAGCTCGGCTCCACCGTGGTGATGTGCTTCCCGGACAGCGTCGAGTTCGATGACACCCTGATGCCGGGCCAGAAGGTCAGCATGGGGCAGTCACTCGGCATGCGGCCAGCCTCCTGCGAGTCGCAGGTCGCTGACGAGTCGGCCCTCGGCAATGAGGAAACCTTCGCGCCAGACAGCGAATGACAGGCAGGAGCGCTGCCGAAGGCAATGGATGACACATAAAAAAGGGAAGCCGCCAGGCTTCCCTTTTCAACTGAGGCACCAGTATCAACCGGCCCCCTCTGGCATCCTTGCACGTCAGCATCTCGCCAACGTGCCTGGACATGCCTGTTCGTCCAACTGCGAGTCTTCCTCCCTGAATGGCGTAGTTCTCTTGAGGCTCTACTGCCGGAATCTCTCATGAGCGGCTCCGAGAAGCTCATGCGAGACCCCTGTCGACACCTTGTCACCATGCCCGATGAAAGGCGCCCGACAGCCACTCCTTCGGTCATGTGAATCGCCTCACCCCGTGCCGATCGATGGAGCAGGTACCCAGAGGGAATGTCTGCCCCGCTACGACGCCGGTATGACGACATCAGACTCCCTGTCTGATACCTGCAGTCTAGACGACTCAGATGTCCCTAGCGTGTCAAAGATAAACGCAATTGCTTGCGAGCAACGTGACACCTCAAGCACGTGCTGCCGGAAAGGCAACCACTGCGGCAATATCACGCTCACCCAGTGCCAGCATGATCAGACGATCCAGCCCCAGCGCCACACCACTGCCTGCCGGCATCCCGGCGTGCAAGGCGGCCACCAGGCGATGGTCTGCCGCGACCTGCGGCAGGCCTGCCGCATGACGCTCGGCATTGTCAGCCGCGAAGCGCGATGCCTGCTCGGCGGCATCGGTCAGCTCATCGTAACCGTTGGCCAACTCGATCCCTGCGACATACGCCTCGAAACGCGAGGCCACCCAATCCCCTTCAGCATCCCGATGCTTGCGTGCCAGCGCCGCCTGAGCCGCGGGATAGTCCGTCACCAGCTCCACGGCGCCCTGTCCCAATGTCGGCTCGATCACCAGACTCATCAGCGCATCCAGGCAGGTCTCATGAGACCAGTCACTGGCATCGACAGCGCACTCACGCCCGCATGCCGCGCGTACCTCGTCCAGAGAAGCACTGAACGGGTCCAGTGACAGCACTCGCCGGAAGAGATCACGGTAGGCCGTGACGGCAGGACCAGTCCCCGAGGCGTCTGATGCCCCAGAGGTGTCCAGCAGCGACGACTTGCCGGTCAGCTGCGCCCCGAGCGCCATCACGCGCTGGATCAGCTCACAGGTTTCCTCTCTCAGGCCCTCGAGACTCATGCCGGGGCGATACCATTCCAGCATGCAGAACTCGGGATTGTGGCGACGACTGACCTCACCATCGCGGAAGGCACGCGCGATCTGGAAGATCGGCCCGCTGCCGGCCGCCAGCAGACGCTTCATGTGGAATTCCGGCGAGGTCTGCAGCCACATCGGCACCCGTTCACGCTCACCGGGCAGTTGCAACGACGATGACAACGAGGCCAGCCCCACGTCGGTCGAGCCAGCCTGCCCCAGCACCGGCGTCTCCACCTCCAGCACCTCACGCTCGGCGAAGAAGGCCCGCACCTCATTGATCAGTCGTGCGCGCTGCTCGAGGCGCTCTCGCGTCGCGGTGGGCGCCCAGTCTTGCGGCAAGGGAGTCTGGGGAGAATCAGAGGAAATATCGACGTCTGACATGGCGAGCTCGACGAGTGGATCAGCAAGGAACAGTGGCCAGCCTGCAGGATTGACCGGCACAAACGATGATGCCCCGCACGAGGCGAGGCATCAGAGGGGTCACGACGTGAGCGAAAAGGCTCAGGCGCGCGAGACGTACTCGGCGCTGCGCGTATCGACCTTGAGCACTTCGCCCTGGTTGATGAACAGCGGGACACGCACCACGGCACCGGAAGACAGCGTCGCCGGCTTGGAGCCACCGTTGGCGGTGTCACCCTTGAGGCCCGGATCCGTCTCGACGACTTCCAGCTCGATGAAGTTCGGCGGAGTCACCGCGATCGCGTTGTCATTCCACAGCGTGATGGTGTAGACGACCTGCTCTTTCAGCCACTTGATGTTGTCGCCCAGCGCCTTGCCATCGACGGCATACTGCTCGAAGGAGCCATCGGTACGCATGAAGTGCCACATTTCCCCGTCGGTGTAGAGGTATTCCATGTCGACTTCCATGACGTCGGCAGCTTCGATGCTCTCACCGGACTTGAACGTCCGCTCCCACACACGACCGGTCTTCAGGTTGCGCAGCTTGACGCGATTGAAGGCCTGCCCCTTGCCCGGCTTGACCAGCTCATTGTCAACGATGGCACAGGGGTCATTGTCCAGCATCACTTTCAGACCGGACTTGAATTCGTTGGTAGAATAATTGGCCATCTTGCTCGCTCTCGACTCGTTAACGGGTCTTGCCCGCCATGAATTCCAGATTGCCGCCTCACGGGCAGCAACCATGACTAAGAAGTGATGCGCATGATAACCCGAACCTCGCCATCCTTGCATACCATCACGCATGAGACGTGCGAAAGTCACGATGTGACACCCCTCGCACTCCACTCGAGTCCGCGCGGTGACTGGCGTGCACAGCTGCGCGACGTCATTCGCTCTCCCGAGGCGCTGCTGGACCGCCTGGGACTGGATCACGAATGGCTTTCCGGCGCCAGCGACGGCCATGCCCTGTTCTCGATCCGCGTTCCCGAGGCCTATGCCAGCCGCATCCGCCCAGAAGACCCGAATGACCCGCTGCTGCGTCAGGTGTTGCCACTGGACAGCGAGACGGACGTGCTCGACGGCTATGTCACCGACCCGCTGGAAGAAGCGGAGCACACCCCGCTCCCGGGACTGATCCACAAGTACACCAACCGGGTGCTGCTGATGGTCAGTGGTGGCTGCGCGATCAATTGCCGCTATTGTTTCCGGCGCCATTTTCCCTATGAAGACCACCAGCCCAGCCGCGCGCAATGGCAGGACATTCTCGACTACCTGCGCGCCGATGAGCGCATCCACGAGGTCATCCTCTCGGGTGGCGACCCGCTCGTGTCTCCCGACAGGCGACTGGCCTGGCTGGTGGAATCATTGGGCGAGATACCGCATCTCAAGCGTCTGCGTATCCACACCCGCCTGCCGGTGGTGATACCGGATCGCGTCAATGCCGAGCTGCTGGACTGGCTGAAGGCGACGCGACTGCAGAAGGTGCTGGTCATCCACAGCAACCACGCCAACGAGCTGGACACGGAGGTCGCCGCGGCCATGACACGCCTCAAGGCAGCCGGGGTCACCCTGCTCAACCAGAGCGTCATCCTGCGCGGCGTCAATGACTCGGTGGAAACGCAGACGGCCCTCGCCGAGCGACTGTTCGAGTGCGGGGTGCTGCCCTACTACCTGCATGCCTTCGACCCCGTCCAGGGCGCCGCCCACTTCGCGGTCAGCGATGAAGACGCCTGCGCCCTGATGGAGGCACTGCTGGAGCATCTGCCCGGCTTCCTGATGCCACGGCTGGTACGCGAGATCCCCGGGCGCCGCTCCAAGACGCCCCTGAGTGGTGCTCACTCCCCGGGCCACCTCGCAGACCACGCCCAGACTGTCGGCCATGATGACCATCCGGACCCGACGAGAGCCACGCTGATTGCCCGCAGCTGAAATCCACCGATGAAATCCACCGATGAGATCAGCCGATGAGGTCAGACCTTGAGGTCAGCACTGCGCCATGCGCGGTGCGCTTGCGAAAATCTGCTACCATCGCGGCCCCATTTCGCTAGAATCGCTGGCCATCATCACCATCGGCACACGCCCCAAGAGGCGTGGCCACGCTCAAGGAGCCCATCACATGCCTCATCTCGTCATTGATTATGCCGACAGTCTGGCCCCCAGCCTCGACATGGACGCGATCATGGATGACCTGCATGCCGCCGCCATGCAAAGCGGCCTGTTCAAGGAAAGCGACATCAAGGTGCGCGCGGAAAGCTGGCGTCACTGGCGCCTGGCGGGCAATCAGGCACCGCTGGCGCACAAGCATGGCTTCGTCAACCTTCACTGCCATCAGCTGGAAGGCCGAAGCGATGACGACAAGTCGCGTCTGGCGGATATCCTGATGGAAGCCCTCAAGCCGCACTGCGAGGCCGCTCGCGAGGTCAGCGTGGAGATCGTCGAGATCACGCGCGCGACCTATCGCAAGCACAAGGCCTGACCCCTCAGGCGATAACGCAAGACGCCCCGCCGGCAGGCTGCCGCGGGGCGTCTTGCGTTATTGCACCTGCCCCGTATATCGCCGTATCCGGGGCTCATGCGCGGTGTTCAGGTCCCTGTCATGGCCTGGGGAACGTGCAGCAGATCGTTCAGACGATGGGCATGCTCGGCAGCCTCACGACCCACGGAGGTCAGATAGCCACCATCGGGCAGCGTGGTCAGGCCCTTGGCGTGCAGACGTTCTGCCGCAGCGACCATGTCAGGACTGGCATCGTGGCGAATCTTCAAGCCCTTGAGGGCGGCGTCATGCGGGAACAGACACAGCAGGTGCAGTTCATCGTCATAGGGTGACGGCATGGGCAAACTCCTGACGGCGTGGCGAATGGCGTTTTGGGAGGGCGACAACAGACAGACTCCGAGTCGTCGGCGTCTGTCACCAGTCTAGTCACCGTGCGCAAAACCACCCTGCTGCTTTGGGACTAGACCCCGTCCCATCCGCCCCGAACATCGAAAACGCCCCCACCGCAACCGCGGTGAGGGCGTTTTCGATGAGGCACCATCAGGCACTCACTGCAGACTCAGTGCTTGAGGTCCTGCTGGCGGTAGCCCATCAGATAGAGCACGGCATCAAGCCCCAGCGTCGAGATCGACTGACGCGCCTGTTCACGTACCAGCGGCTTGGCGCGGAAGGCGATGCCCAGCCCCGCTTCAGCAAGCATCTTGAGGTCGTTGGCACCATCCCCGACGGCGATGGTCTGCTCCATGCGCAGGCCGTGACGCTCGGCGATCTCGCGCAGCAGCAGCGCCTTGCGCTCGGCATCGACGATCGGTTCACGCACCTCACCGGTCACCTTGCCATCGACGATCACCAGCTCGTTGGCGTGGATCTCATCGAAGCCCAGCAGCTGCTGGAGGTGACGCGCGAAGTAGGTGAAGCCACCGGAGAGAATCGCGGTGCGATAGCCCAGCGCCTTGAGATTGGCCATCAGACGCTCGACCCCATCCATCAGCGGCAGGTTGGCGGCGATCTCCGCCAGCACCGACTCGTCCAGCCCCTTGAGCTTGCTCATTCGCTCACGGAAGCTTTCCTGGAAGTCCAGCTCACCGCGCATGGCACGCTCGGTGACTTGCGAGACTTCCTCGCCGACACCATGACGACGCGCCAGCTCATCGATCACCTCGGTCTTGATCAGGGTCGAATCCATGTCGAAGCAGATCAGGCGGCGATGACGACGCCAGATATCGTCTTCCTGGATCGCGATATCGACACCATGCAGCGCGCCCAGCGCCAGCGCCTTCTCGCGCAGCGCATTGATGTCGGTCTCGTGCTCCGGCAGGCGCAGCCAGCACTCGACACAGGCGCCTTCGGCCGGTGACTCGCCATCCAGCGGTTCACGCCCCGACAGGCGATGCATCAGCTCGACGGTGATACCGAATTCCGCCGTCAGGCCGCCGACCTCGGCGAGAATGCCCGCCGGCAGCCGCGGCGCCAGCAGCGTCAGAATCCAGCGCGGGCGCTCCAGCTGATGGCTCCAGCGTGCATATTCCTCGGCGCCGACCTGCACGGCCTGCACATCCAGTCCCAGCTGTTCCCCGGCAGCACTCAGCGCCGCTTCCAGTTCGGACTGCGCCTCCAGTGCCACCAGCGCTTCCAGCGACACAAGCCCGAAGGTCACGCTCTGATTGATATCCAGCAGACGTGCGCCACTGCGGGCCAGCGCCTGACCGAGCCCTGCCAGCTGTCCCGGACGAGCCGCACCGGTGGCGCGGATCAAGATACGTTGTGTCATCGGAAAATCGTTCCTGAGCAATGAATCATCAAGAGGTTACCTCCAGGGCAGCTCGCCACTGGCATCATCAACTGTCTACGGCCAGACGATCGACCTTCTGGAAGCCCTTGGGCAACTTGCTGCCGCGTCGGCCACGCTCGCCACGATAGTAGTCAAGATCCGCGCCCTTGAGCAGCGTCTTGCGCTTGCCGGCGTGCACCACCAGCGTGGCCCCGGCAGGCACGACCACCAGCGAGCGCACGAATTCCTCACGATTGGCGGCGCGTTCGCCCGGAATCGACAGCATCTTGTTGCCCTTGCCCTTGGACATTTCCGGCAACTCGGCGAGCGGGAAGACCAGCAGACGCCCTTCGTTGGACACCACCGCCACTTCCAGCGGCGCGGCATCCCCCTGCGCCGTCTCAGGCACCTCGGGGATCGCCACCGGCGGCAGTACCGCACAGCCGCGCGGCAAGGTCAGCGCGGCCTTGCCGGACTTGTTCTTGCCGGTCAGCTGCTCGAGCGTGGTCACGAAGCCATAGCCACCATCGGAGGCCAGCAGATAGCGCGCCGAGGGTGCGTCGAGCAGCAGCCCGACCATCGAAGCCCCCGCCGCCGGATTCATGCGCCCGGTGATCGGCTCGCCCTGCCCGCGCGCACTGGGCAGATTGTGCGCGGCCAGGGTGTAGGCGCGCCCGGTGTCATCCAGCAGCACCAGCGGCTGATTGGTCTTGCCGCGCGCCGCCAGATGGAAGCGGTCGCCGGCCTTGTAGGACAGGCCTTCGGGGTCGATATCATGCCCCTTGGCGGCGCGGATCCAGCCCTTCTCGGACAGCGCGACGGTGATCGGGTCGGCGCCCATCAGCTCGACTTCCGACAGCGCCTTGGCCTCGCCGCGTTCAACCAGCGGCGAGCGACGTGCATCGCCGAAGTCAGTGGCAGCCTGCTCAAGCTCACTGTCGATCAGGTCCGTCAGGGCCTCGTCATTGCCCAGCAGATGCTTGAGGTGCTTGCGCTCGCGCTTGAGCTCGTCCTGCTCGCCCCGCAGCTTCATCTCTTCGAGGCGTGCCAGGTGACGCAGACGCAGCTCGAGGATCGCCTCGGCCTGACGCTCGGAAAGCTGGAAGGTCTCGATCAGGCTGGCCTTGGGGTCTTCCTCCTCGCGGATGATGCGAATCACCTCGTCGAGATTCAGGTAAGCCGTCAGCAGCCCCTCGAGGATATGCAGACGATCCTCGACCTTGGCCAGACGATGCTCGAGGCGGCGACGTACGGTGGCACGACGATAACGCAGCCACTCGGCCAGCATCTCGTGCAGCGCCATCACGCGCGGGCGACCCTTGAGGTCGATGACGTTCATGTTGACGCGCGCGTTCTTCTCGAGATCCGTGGTGGCGAACAGGTGCGCCATCAGGCCTTCGATATCGACCCGATTGGAGCGCGGCTGAATCAGCAGGCGCGTCGGGTTCTCGTGGTCGGACTCATCGCGCAGGTCCGCGACCATCGGCAGCTTCTTGGCCTGCATCTGGGCGGCGATCTGCTCGATCACCTTGGCGCCGGAGACCTGATACGGCAGCGCCGTGATCACGATATCGCCTTCTTCCAGCACATAGCGGGCGCGCATCTTCACGCTGCCACGACCGGTGCGATAGAGCTTGGCGAGGTCGGTGCGCGGCGTGATGATCTCCGCCTCGGTGGGGAAATCCGGTGCCGGCAGGAAGTCCATCAGCTGATCGCTGTCGGAGTCCGGGTTGCGCAGCAGGTGGCGTGTGGCGGCCACGACTTCATGCACGTTGTGCGGCGGAATGTCGGTCGCCATGCCCACCGCGATGCCGGTGGTGCCGTTGAGCAGCACATTGGGCAGACGCGCCGGCAGCACCTTGGGCTCGTTCATGGTGCCATCGAAGTTGGGCACCCAGTCGACGGTGCCCTGGGAGAGCTCGGACAGCAGCACCTCGGAATATTTCGACAGACGCGATTCGGTGTAACGCATGGCCGCGAAGGACTTGGGGTCATCCTGGCTACCCCAGTTGCCCTGCCCATCCACCAGCGGATAGCGATAGCTGAACGGCTGCGCCATCAGCACCATGGCTTCGTAACAGGCGCTGTCACCATGCGGGTGGAACTTGCCCAGCACATCGCCGACGGTACGCGCCGACTTCTTGTACTTGGCGTTGGCCGTCAGGGACAGCTCGCGCATGGCGTAGACGATGCGGCGCTGTACCGGCTTCATGCCATCACCGACATGCGGCAGGGCGCGGTCGAGAATCACGTACATCGAGTAGTCGAGGTACGCCTTTTCGGTGTAGTCACGCAGGGCCAGACGTTCGACGTCACCCTCCGCGACCTGGATATCCATGCTCATGGGCACTTGACCTTGATTACGAGCGTAAAACCGGGGAGCGCCTGACTGTGGCGCTCCCGAAAGAATGCTGTCGCGCAGCTTGTCTGGCTTTCGAAGTTCAAAGGCTGTGAAAGCTCAACCGATGATCAGACCTCGATATCGGCCATGTTGCCGTAGTCCTCGAGCCAGCTCTTGCGATCACTGGCGCGCTTCTTGGCCAGCAGCATGTCGAGCATCTCGTGGGTGCCGTCATCCGCACTGCGCGTCAGCTGCACCAGGCGGCGAGTGTCCGGTGCCATGGTGGTCTCGCGCAGCTGCAGCGGGTTCATCTCACCCAGCCCCTTGAAGCGCTGCACGTTGGGCGTGCCACGCTTGCTCTCGAGCTGCTTGAGGATGTGCGCCTTCTCGCTCTCGTCCAGGGCGTAATGGACTTCCTTGCCCAGGTCGATGCGATACAGCGGCGGCATGGCGACGAAGACGCGCCCGGCATCCACCAGCGCCGGGAAGTGCCGCACGAACAGCGCGCACAGCAGCGTGGCGATGTGCAGGCCATCGGAGTCGGCATCCGCCAGGATGCAGACCTTGTGGTAGCGCAGCTTGGTGAGATCATCCGAGCCCGGGTCCAGCCCGATGGCGACCGCGATGTCGTGGACTTCCTGGGAGGAGTAGATGTCATGCGACTCGACTTCCCAGGTATTGAGGATCTTGCCGCGCAGCGGCAGGATCGCCTGGGTCTCGCGGTTGCGACCCTGCTTGGCGCTGCCGCCGGCGGAGTCCCCCTCGACCAGAAACAGCTCACTGTCGGCAGGGTCGGAGCTTGAACAATCCGAGAGCTTGCCCGGTAGCGCAGGCCCGGAGGTCACCTTCTTGCGCGCGACCTTCTTGGCGCTCTTCAGACGGCGCTGGGCCGCCGAGATCACCAGTTCCGCCAGCGCCTCGGCCTGGTCGACATGATGATTGAGCCACAGCGAGAAGGCGTCCTTGACCACCCCGGAGACGAAGGCCGCGACGCTGCGCGAGGACAGGCGCTCCTTGGTCTGGCCGGCGAACTGTGGATCGAGCATCTTCACCGACAGCACGAAGGCGGCGCGCTCCCACAGGTCATCCGCACTCAGCTTGACGCCACGCGGCAGCAGACTGCGGTAGTCGCAGAATTCCTTGAGCGCCTCGAGCAGGCCGGAACGCAGGCCATTGACGTGGGTGCCGCCCAGCGGCGTGGGGATCAGGTTGACGTAGGGCTCCTGCACCAGCTCGCCGCCTTCCGGCAGCCACTGGATGGCCCAGTCGACGCCATGCTCCTCATCCTCGAAATGACCGACGAACGGCGATTCCGGCAGTCGCTCGAAACCATCGGTGGCGCCGAGCAGATAGTCGCGCAGGCCATCCTCGTAATGCCAGGCCGTCTCGCTGCCATCCGTCTCGGTCAGCACAACCTTGAGCCCCGGGCACAATACCGCCTTGGCGCGCAGCAGGTGACGCAGGCGCGCCATCGCCAGACGCGGACTGTCGAAGTAGCTCTCGTCCGGCCAGAAACGCACCAGAGTGCCGGTATTGCGCTTGCCGACGGTACCGATCTGACTCAGCTCCTCGACCTTCTCGCCATTCTCGAAGGCAATGCGCTGACGCAGACCCTCACGGCAGACTTCCACCTCAAGGCGTGTCGACAGGGCGTTGACCACCGAGACCCCCACGCCGTGCAGGCCGCCCGAGAAGCGATAGCTGTCCTGGGAGAACTTGCCCCCCGCGTGCAGCTTGGTGAGGATCAGCTCGATCCCGGTCACACCATGCTCGGGGTGGATGTCAGTGGGCATGCCACGACCATCATCCGCCACCTCGATACCGCCGTCTTCCAGCAGCTTCACGCGCACTTCCTTCGCGTGACCCGCCAGCGCCTCATCGACGGAGTTGTCGATGACTTCCTGGACCAGGTGGTTGGGCCGAGTGGTATCGGTATACATGCCGGGCCGCTTGCGGACCGGTTCGAGGCCGGAGAGAACCTCGATGGAACTGGCGCTGTACTGACTCATCGCAGCCTTGTGTCCTTGGTGTTGACGTCCGGCAGACGCATCACGGATGGCGATGCCTCTGCCTGATTTTCTGAAGAGAGTCGCCGCTGGCCGAACGATCCGATGACGGATTCATCTTCCTGTCCGGCCCGCACGCCCAACCGTCCTCGACACGTTAGCAGGGTGCGACGTGGAAGGATGTCGCAAGCGACGGGGCCAGACGATGGCCGGCATGCGCCATGATGGCAGGCAGGTACTCCGCCAGTCTGGCAAATCCATGATCCCCTCCCGGCGTGAGGATCAGCCGGCAATCCTGATAGAGGCTTGCGGCATCGTTGACGTCCAATGTCTCGTCCGCCGTGGCAAGCAGCACGAGGGTGCGCTGCGGCGTGACGGGGATCGCTTCCAGTGCGGCCAGCGCCGGACCGAATGCTTCGGTGACGGTGAAGGACTCGCCGGTATAGGGGTTGGCGTGGGTCGACCCCAGCCATGCCGTGACGAGCCTGACCGGGCGCACGGCTGGGTTGATCAATACCGTGCGCGGCCCCTGACGCCATACGCTCTGCTCGCGGCCCTGGGGTCCATCGAGTCGCGCAGCCTCACGCGCGGCAAGCCAGGTGCTCAGAAAGCCACCCATGGAGCTGCCGATCACCACGATGGCGTCGTCACAGGCAGGGTCAGCCGGGTCGAGATCCAACTGCGCGCAGAGCGCCTGGTAGGCCTCCTCCACCACCGCCTGCCCGGCAGCGGGTTGAGGTGGGATGTCAGGCGCGACGCAGGGCAGACCGAATTCGGCGGCCGCACGCTTCATCAACTGCGCCTTGGGCGAGCAACTGGCCGAGTTGAAACCATGCAGGTACAACACGCCCCTGACCGGAGGAACGACAACGCCTGCCTGCGCAGGGTAATGGGGACGGCTCATCAGCGCTCCCGACACGCGCGAACCGAACGGCTCACGCTCGGTTCGCGGCAAGGTGTCTAGTGTAAACGATTGATTCCCATATAGGATAGCGAGAATACTGTATAAATCAACAGAGGATGATCACCTGCGTGATCCCCCGTCAGCGCGGGTCCTGCCCCTGGGCGGCCCACACGGACTCGATCAAGGCACGACTGGAAGCGTCCAGCTGCTCGAAGCCTTCTCCCGTGGTCATGGTCGCTTCCGTCGCGGTGGCGATCTGCTTGCCCAGCTCCACGCCCCACTGATCGAACGGATTGATGTCCCAGATGGTGGCCTGGACGAAGACCTTCTGCTCGTAAAGCGCGATCAGGGCCCCCAGGGTTTCCGGCGTCAGCGCTTCCAGCAGCAGGGTGGTCGAGGGCTGATTGCCACGATAACGCTTGTGATTCGGCTGGGCCTCGTCACCCGGTATCGCGTCATCGCCCAGCATCAGCACGCGCGACTGGGCAAAGCAGTTGGCCAGTGTCAGACGGTGCTGCGCCTTGAGGTGGGCACGGGTCTCGGCGTCCTCGACATGGTCATAGCGACGCATCGGCGCGATGAAGTCACATTCCACTGCCTGGGTACCCTGATGCAGCAGCTGATAGAAGGCATGCTGGGCGTTCGGGCCCAGCTGGCCCCACAGCACCGGGCAGGTGGAGTAATCGACCATCTCGCCATCGTTGGTGACCGACTTGCCGTTGGATTCCATTTCCAGCTGCTCGAGGTAGCTGGCGAAGTATTCCAGGCGACCGTCGTAGGGCAGGATGGAGTGGGCGCGAATATCGAGGAAGTTGTTGTTCCAGATACCCGCCAGCGCCAGCAATACCGGCAGATTGTCTTCCAGCGGTGCGGTGCGGAAATGCTCATCCAGCTCATGCGCCCCCGCCAGCAGGCGACGGAAGTTGTCCATGCCGACATTGAGCGCGATGGGCAGTCCGATGGTGCCCCACAGCGAGTAGCGCCCGCCGACCCAGTCCCAGAACAGCAGCTGATGTTCCGGTGCGATACCCCACTCGCTCATCTTCTCCGGCTTGGCGGATGCGCCGATGAAGTGCTGGCGATTGATCAGCCCTTCCAGACGGCCTTGCGGGTCAAGGCGCGACTTCAGCCAGTCACGCGCGGTGCGCGCATTGGAGAGCGTGTCGATGGTGGAGAATGACTTGGACGACAGGATGAACAAGGTGGTTTCCGGGCTGAAGGACTGCAGGTAGTCCGCCAGCTGTGAGCCATCCATGGTCGAGGCGAAGTGCACGCCGACCTCATGGACGCCCTTGGGACGGCAATCGCTCAGCGCGCTCGAGACCATCAGCGGCCCCAGGTCCGAGCCACCGACCCCCAGATTGACCACATCGGTGATCGGCTTGCCGGTGGCACCACGCCACTGCCCGCTATGGAAGGTCTCGACCATCTCGGCGAGCCGCTCGAGGCTCTCGTGGATGGCAGGTACCACATCCTCGCCATCCACCTCGAGACTTGCTGAGCGTGGCAGACGCAGGGCCGCGTGTAGGGCCGGGCGATCTTCCGAGCGATTGACGTGCTCACCGGCCAGCAGACGCTTGATGCCCTGCTCGACACCGGTTTCCCGCGCCAGCTCCAGCAGCAGCTCCAGGGTCTCCTGCTTGAGCCGCTGCTTGGAGAGATCCAGGCGCAGGCCCGCGGCAGAACGGGTGAAGGTCGTCACTCGATCGCGCCCTTGCGCCGCATCCTCGGCGAACAGGTCCTTCAGGTGCACATCGGCCATCTGCTCCTGATGATGACGCGCGAGGGCCTGCCAGGCCTGACTGTTACGGCGGGCAGAACGTGCAGACGATGGAGTGGACATGGCCACCTCTCTCCTTGAAGTGTCGCGACCGGCCCTGCGTGGCCCGGTCAGAAATCGGTTGATGGAAGCATCATCGGCAAGCCGCGGCGGGTGCGTCAGGCACCTCGAATGCGTAGAATGGCGGGCCCAGCAGGGCACTCAGCCCAGCCGCTCCCCGGCCAATGGCATGTCGCCCAGGCCCTCTGCCCGATGAAGCCTTGATCCATGAGTGATGCATCTTACCGTGACGCGATATTTACGACACCCCTTGACCGTGTTGCCAGCTTCTCCTTCGACGAACAGGTCGTCAGCTGCTTCCCGGACATGCTGCGCCGTTCGGTGCCGGGGTACGGTCAGATCATCGCCATGCTGGGGCTGATGGCCCGCGCTCACCTGCGCCCTGGCGCACGCGTCTATGATCTGGGCTGCTCGCTGGGGGCTGCCAGCATGGCACTGGCACGTGAGATGGCGGCCCAGGACATCGAGATCGAAGCCGTCGATCTGTCCCGGCCGATGGTCGAGCGCGCCAGCCGCGAGCTCGCCGACGCCTTCCCGGACCATCGCATCAACGTCAGTGAAGCCGATATCCGCACCCTGGAGTACCAGCCTGCCGGAATGATCGTGGTCAACTTCACCCTGCAGTTTCTGCCGCCGCAGGACCGCGACGCCGTGATCGACAAGCTGTTTGCGGCGCTGGAGCCCGGCGGCGTGTTGATCCTGTCCGAGAAGATCATCAGCGACGACCCGGTCGAGAACGCCTGGTTGATCGAGCGCTATCATGACTTCAAGCGCGCCAACGGCTACTCCGACCTCGAGATCTCGCAGAAACGCGAAGCGCTGGAGGACGTGATGAAGCCCGACAGTCTCACCACTCACCATGCGCGCCTGGCACGCGCCGGCTTCGCGCGCAGCCACACCTGGCTGCAATACCTGAACTTTGCCTCGATGGTCGCTTTCAAAGCCGCCGAATGACCGCTACGCCTGCACGGACCCGACCCAGCGCATGAGCATCTCCCCCTACGATCGTGATCTTTACCGCGCCTTCACCGAGCTTGCCTGTGAGCCAGGCGCCGTCGGTGACGGCTTCGCCCGCTGGCTGGGCGCCCTGCCCGAGCAACTGGCCAAGGGTCTGGACCGCAAGCGCCATGCTGACCTCAAGGCCTGGCATGGGGCACTGGAGAAGCTGCCGAAACTACCTGACGAGCGCGAGGTGCAGCTGGATGCCGACCGTGTGGGCGCATGCTTCCCGACAGGCCTGAGCACGGGGCAGCAACGCCAGAGCGAGAATCTGCTGCGCGCCATGATGCCGTGGCGCAAGGGCCCCTATCAGCTCGACGAGATCCATATCGATACCGAATGGCGCTCCGACTGGAAGTGGCAGCGCCTCGCGCCGCATCTGTCGGATCTCACTCACCGTCGCGTGCTGGATGTCGGGGGCGGCAATGGTTACCACGGCTGGCGCATGGTCGGCGCTGGTGCCGCCTTCACGCTGGTGATCGACCCTTCCCCGCGCTTCTACTGCCAGTTCCATGCCGTGCGTCACTTCATCGGCGCGGATCACCCCCAGGGGCGCAACCTGCACTTCCTGCCGGTGGGCATCGAGGACGTCCCCGCGAAGATGGCCGCCTTCGACACCGTGTTCTCGATGGGGGTGCTCTATCATCGCCCCTCGCCGATGGACCACCTATTCCAGCTGCGCAATGCCCTGCGCCCCGGCGGCGAACTGGTGCTGGAAACCCTGGTGGTGGAAGGTGACGTGACGACGGTACTGATGCCCGGCGAGCGCTACGCCGCGATGCCCAACGTCTACTTCCTGCCGTCCTCCCGGGCGCTGGCCCACTGGTGTGAGCGCGCCGGTTTCAAGGACGTGCGCATCGTCGATGAAGCGGTGACCACGCTGGATGAACAACGCTCGACCGACTGGATGACCTATCACTCGCTGAGTGACTTCCTCGCCCCTGACGACCCACGCCTGACCCGTGAAGGCCATCCGGCACCACGGCGTGCAGTGCTGATCGCCACGCGCGCCTGATCTGCGCAGCACCTTCTCTCCCAGCGATGTCTGCGTCAGGGCAGACGACACACGACGGCGGCGCTCATCGAGCACCGCCGTCTTCGTCTCTCACGTCACACGATGCCCAACCGCCGGGCCTGTCGATACAGATTGCCGCGATCGACCTTGAGCCTGCGCGCGGCCTCTGCCCAGTTGCGATCACTCGCCAGCCAGACCCGCGAGATGTGCTCGCGCTGAAACGCCTCGGTGGCATCACGCAGCCCCAGCGCTTCATCGATGTCCTGCAGGACATGACGCTGCGCCGGGTTCGCTCTCCCCGCCTGAATCGTGCCATACCCCTCCTGTGCGGCGTGGAGGGCAAAGCCACCGGCCTGCTCGTGCGCCACCTCGGCACTCGCCTCCAGCCCCAGCAACTCCGGCGTGATCACCACCAGCTGACGCCCATCGGCGCGCAGGCGCGTCGGATGAGCCCCCTGCGCCAGCCGCGCATGCAGGGCGGCACGACTCAGGCAGTGCTCCAGCTCACGCACGTTGCCGGGCCACGGGTAGTCACACAGCAGATGCTCCGCCGCCGGCGTCAGGCGCAGATTGCCCAGCCCGAGGCGCGTGCGGTTGTGCTCGAGAAAGGTTCCCGCCAGCGCCAGCAGATCCGCTCGTCCGCGCTCACGCAGCGGCGGTACCCTGAGCGGATAGACGCTCAGGCGGTGGTAGAGATCTTCGCGGAAATGCCCGGCGGCGACTTCGGCCTCGAGATCACGATTGGTCGCCGCGATGACGCGCACGTCCACCCTGACCACGCGATCGCTGCCCAGCGGCTGCAATTCACCTTCCTGCAGCACCCGCAGCAGCTTGGGCTGCAGCGCCAGTGGCAGCTCACCGATCTCGTCCAGCAGCAGGGTGCCGCCATCGGCCATCACGAAATGGCCACGGTGATCATGGGACGCGCCGGAGAAGGCCCCTCGCCGATGCCCGAACAGCGCACTCTCGACCAGTTCCGGTGCCAGCGCGGCACAGTTGATGCGCACCAGAGGCCGACTGGCGCGACGCGACGCATCGTGCAACTGCTGGACCACGCCCTCCTTGCCCACCCCGGTCTCGCCCGTCACCAGCACCGTCATGTCGGTATCGGCTACCGCTTCCAGCTGTGCCTCCAGTCTCGCCATCGCTGGCCCGCGCTGCGGACAGGTCCTTTGGGCCTGCGGTGTCATGCCCGGCGCAAGCGCTGCCATGCCGGTCAGCGGAGCGGCCCCACGCTCAAGCCGTGATGCCAGCGCCAGACAGCAGGTGGGCAGCGTCAGCAGGTCATGAAGCTCCTGATGCTCCTGATGCTCCTGATGCTCCTGATGCTCCTGATGCTCCTGATGCTCCTGATGCTCCTGCGCCAGGACGTCTGCCAGCTCGGCATCGCCGATCTGCCGAATCTCCAGCGCTTCCAGCGGGGCCAACACGCCGGGTGTCAGCGCATCGAAGGTCATCACGCCCAGCAACCTGTCCCCTTCGCGCAGCGCGATACCCGCACAGTCGTGCACCAGCAGATCCGGCCCATGCACTTCCCCCAGCAGGCCATCGAAGGGGTCCGGCAGGTCACTGTCCACCGCGAAGCGATAGACACCGGTGTGCTCGGCAATCGCCTTGAGCCGCGGATGCTCTGACAACGCAAAGCGCCGACCGCGCACCTCGGCAGGTAGCCCATGCGTGGCCAGCGGCAGCAACTCGTCACGCTCCGGCAGATAGCGCATCAGCGTCGCGGCCTCACCGGGCAGACGCTGCATGATCGCGGCCAGCAGACGGGTCCATGGCAAGGCACGCCGCTTGCCACCCTCCTCTTCCGTCAACCAGGCAGCAAGCCAGGCGTTCAGGGCGGCAAGGGGCGTATCATTGCGTGGCAAGGGAGTCTCGGGCATGCGGGATTCCTGACGTCAGTCAACCGGAAATGGCGGGCGAGGTACTGGGTGATGAGCACGCGGCTCACGCGACGGCGTGTCGCAAGACATCGTCATGGCGACAGATGATGTCATCATGACACGCAAGATGTCATCTTGACACATTCTCACGTCGTGTATTTTTCACATCACCGCTCTCGGGGACGCATGGATACTGGCCTGACGAGTTGGCATGGCCCTTGCTCTCTTCATGGCGACATTCATCACGAGGTATCGTCATGCTGACCAACGCCCAGGAAGACCTGATCGCCGCCACCGCTCCCGTCGTCGCCGAGCACCTCAACGCCATTACCGCGCGCTTCTATCCGCTGATGTTCGAGCGCTATCCCGAAGTGAAGCCGCTGTTCAATCAGACGCACCAGGCCAGTGGTGGTCAGGCCCGTGCGCTGGCCGGCGCCGTGCTCGCCTATGTCGGCGCACGCCACTCGCGTGAGGCGGTGGACCGCCTGCTCGCGCCCGTGGTCAGCAAGCACGTCTCGCTCAATATCCTGCCCGAGCACTACCCCATCGTCGGCGAGTGCCTGATGGCCGCCATCGGTGAGGTGCTGGGAGACGCCGTCACGCCGGAGATCGCCGACGCCTGGGGCGCCCTCTACGGAGAGCTGGCCGCCGTGCTGATCGCCGCCGAGCAGGGCCGCTACGACAGCTTCGCTGCCACCCGCGGCGGCTGGCAGGGGCTGCGCCGCTTTCGCATCGTGCGTACGGAGGACGAGAGCCGCGAGATTCGCTCGCTGTACCTGGCGCCGGTGGAAGGTCCGATGTTCTCCTTCCTGCCGGGCCAGTACATCGGCATGCGCCTGACGACGCCGCAGGGCGTGATCCATCGCCACTACAGCCTGTCACACGCGCCGGACGAGCGCTTCTGCCGTATCTCGGTCAAGCGTGAAGACCACGGCCAGTCCAGCCAGTATCTGCATGCGCTGAACGTGGGTGACGAGATCGACCTGCTGCCGCCGGCCGGCGAGCTGACCTTCGAGCATGCCGCGCCCCAGAGCCCCGAGGCCCCGGTACTGCTGCTGTCTGCCGGCGTCGGCCAGACACCGATGCTCTCGCTGCTGGAGGCAGCGCTCGCGGCGGGTCGTCAGGTGATCTATCTGCATGCGGCCCGCAATCCCGAGGTACATGCCTTCGACACCACGCTGCAATCACTGGTCGCGCAGTATCCTGAGCAGCTGCATTATCAGGTCTGCTACGAGAAGGCTGACACTCTGCCGACGCATGCGCACCTGGGCATCATCGAGCGCGACTGGCTGGCACGTCAGATTGCCGCGACAGGTGCCAGTGCCGAGTCCCTGCAGGCCTTCGTGATCGGTCCGCATGGCTTCATGCAGAGCATGATCCAGCACCTCAATCGCATCGGCGTACCGCTCACCCAGTGCCATCACGAGCACTTCGGCCCCTCCACACCGCTTGCCATCGACGCCGCTGCCGCCTGATGCGCTGACGTGACCCGCACCATGCAAAAAGCCCCCATCGCCTTGCGGCCATGGGGGCTTCTGCGTTCTCCGGCTTCATATCCAGCAGGCCGTGTTGTTATCGCGTGTCCAGCGTTGTTGTTATCGGGTCATGCGACGGAGTCGACCGTGCCGGCTCGACTCCGTTACCGCGACTCATGTTGCCAAGGCTCTGTTGCAAAGACTTAGTTGCAAAGACTCTGTTACAAAGACTCTGTTGCAAAGACTTAGTTGCCACGGCCCAGCAGCTCGCGCACGTCGCGGGCTTCCCAGTGCGGGAAGTGCTTGCGTACCAGCGCGTTGAGATCGGCTTCAAACGCGGCCCAATCGGTCTGCTGCGTGGTTGCCTGCGTGCCGGAGCGGCCCACGCCGCGAATCATGCCCGCGCCGACGGTCACGTTGCTCAGACGATCGATGACGATGAAGCTGCCGGTGCCCGGGCTTGAACGGTAGTCGTCCACCGGCACCGACTGGGTCAGCTCGAGCTGGACGCGGCCGATGGCGTTCAGTGCCAGGCTGTCGCCCTCGTGATGTTCCAGCGTGTTGACGTCGTAGAGGTAATCGATGGCACTGACCTGCCCGGTCAGATCACGGGTCGCCAGCTTGATATCGTACTGACGGCCCGGTTGCAGCGGCTTCTCGTGCATCCAGACGACATCCGCTTCCAGCGCATTGGAGAGCGGCAGTTCGGCGTCTGCCGCCACCAGCCAGTCACCGCGCGAGATGTCGATCTCGTCGTCAAGCGTCAGCGTGATGGCCTGGCCCGGATAGGCGATCTCGAGGTCGCCATCGAAGGTGACGATGCGCTCGATGGTCGAGATCTTGCCGGATGGCAGTACCTTGACGCTGTCACCCGGACGCACGACACCGGCCGCCAGCGTGCCGCAATAGCCACGGAAATCGAGGTTGGGACGATTGACGTACTGCACCGGGAAGCGCAGATCGCTGAGGTTCTGATCGCGAGTCAGTTCGACGGTTTCCAGCACCTCCAGCAGCGACGGTCCGGCCTGACCATCGACGGTGTACCAGTCGAGTGACGGGCTGCGATTGACGACGTTGTCGCCCTTGAGCGCAGACATCGGCACGAAGCGGATATCCGGTGCATTCAACTTGTCGGCGAATTCCTGATACTCGGCGACGATCTCGTTGAAGCGCGCCTCGGAGTAGTCGACCAGATCCATCTTGTTGACCGCGATCACCAGATGCTGGATACCCAGCAGGTCGGCGATGAAGCTGTGACGACGGGTCTGGGTCTGCACGCCGTAGCGCGCATCGATCAGGATGATCGCCAGGCTCGCGGACGAGGCACCGGTGGCCATGTTGCGGGTGTACTGCTCATGCCCCGGGGTATCGGCGATGATGAACTTGCGCTTGTCGGTCGAGAAGAAGCGATAGGCGACATCGATGGTGATGCCCTGCTCACGCTCGGACTGCAGGCCATCGACCAGCAGGGCCAGATCGACTTCATCACCGGTGGTGCCGCTGGTCTTGGAGGCCTGGGTGATGGAGGCCAGCTGATCTTCGTAGATCAGCTTGGAGTCGAACAGCAGACGACCGATCAGGGTCGACTTGCCGTCATCGACGCTACCACAGGTGATGAAGCGCAGCAGGTCCTTGCGCTCGTGTTCTTGCAGATAGGCTTCGATATCCGCGGAAATCTTGTCTGACGCGTGGGACACACTCTTCTCCTTGCCGCTGTCATGGGCCTGATGAGCTGGCGAGCCAGTATCACGAGCCAGTGTCTCGTGAGGCTGCGAGCCGATTCATCAGGCGAATTGTTCGTTCAGGTCATCAAGCACGAGGCGGAATCAGCAGGATGGGGCCTCGTGAGGCAATGGGCCTAGCGAGAATTGGCGACTAGAAATACCCTTCGCGCTTCTTCTTCTCCATGGAGCCTGCCTGATCGTGATCGATGGCACGACCGGAGCGCTCGCTGGTACGGGTCAGCAGCATTTCCTGGATGATTTCCGGCAGGGTCGCGGCGGTGGATTCCACGGCGCCGGTCAGCGGATAGCAGCCCAGGGTGCGGAAGCGCACGGACTTCATCTCCGGCACTTCGCCTTCCTTGAGCGGCAGACGGTCGTCATCGACCATGATGTCGAGGCCGTCACGCTTCACCACCGGACGCACGGCGGAGTAGTAGAGCGGCACGATCTTGATGGACTCNAGGTAGATGTACTGCCAGATGTCCAGCTCGGTCCAGTTGGAGAGCGGGAAGACGCGGATGGACTCGCCCTTGTTGATCTTGGAGTTGTAGATGTTCCACAGCTCCGGACGCTGATTCTTGGGGTCCCAGCGGTGGTACTGGTCACGGAAGGAGTAGACACGCTCTTTCGCGCGTGAGGCTTCCTCGTCACGACGCGCACCGCCGAAGGCCGCATCGAAACCATGCTTGTCCAGCGCCTGCTTCAGCGACTGGGTCTTCATGATGTCGGTGTACTTGGCGCTGCCGTGCTCGAACGGGTTGATGTTCGCCTCGACGCCTTCCTGATTGATGTGCTCGATCAGTTCCATGCCGACTTCCGCGGCCATCTCATCGCGGAACTTGATCATCTCCTGGAATTTCCAGGTGGTGTTGACGTGCATCAGGGGGAACGGCGGCACGCCCGGCGCGAAGGCCTTGCGCGCCAG
>NZ_BLWK01000011.1:0-106536 GCF_013374075.1 Cobetia sp. 5-25-4-2
TGTCGGTGACGGTGTCCTTGGTCGCGGCATCCGTGAACTCGGCCGCATTACCGGCGTCGTCAGTGACGGTCAACGTCGCGGTCAGTTCGCCCTCGGCCAGGTCGGAGAGATTCTGGCCAGCGACAGTCAGGGTGGTGCCATCGACCGTGATGTCGGCGGGATCGACGGTGACGGAGCCACCTTCGCCGTCGGTGATGACCAGCTGAACGTTGCCGCTGTCCAAGCCGTCTTCGAGGGTGCCGGTCAGCGTCACGTTGCCGATCTCGTCGGCATTCAGGAAGCCATCGCCACCATCGCCGAAGGCGATGCTGTTGTCGCCTTCCGTCGGCGGGGTGGTGTCGGTATTGCTATCGACGGTGACGGGGTTGGACGGCGCACTGGTGTTGCCGGCTGGATCGGTCGCGGTGGCGGTCAGCTCGGTACCGTCTTCCGGCATCGGGTCGAGGGTGATTTCGAAGTTTCCGTCATCACCCACTTCGGTTGTCGCCACCTCGTCACCATTGCCATCGGTGATGCTGATGGTCGCGCCGGGCTCACCGGTGCCGGAGAGGGTGGTGCCGTCGGTCTCTTCGAGTACCGGAGCTTCGGGGGCGGTGGTATCGACGGTCAGTTCAATGACCTCTGACGGATCACTCTCATTGCCGGCGGCATCGGTCGCCACCGCGGTGAGGCTGTGATCGCCTTCGGCCAGCGGGTCGCTGAGCGTTACGCTCCAGTTGCCGTCGGCATCCGCGGTGACGGTGTCGAGCAGGGTCTCGCCGTCGTAGATGGCGACTGAGCTACCGGCTTCGGCAGTACCTGTCAGGGTCGGAGTCGTGTCATCGGTGCTGTCGCCAGAAGCCAGCTCGCCTGTGACGCTGCCCACATTGTCGTCAACAGAAGTAATGACAGGCGCGGCAGGAGCCGTGATGTCACCGGCGGTCGGCACCGTGACAATGGCAGAGGTGTCGCTTTCATTGCCGGCATCATCGGTGGCAGTTGCTGTCAGCTCGGTGCCGTCTTCCTGTTCTGGCGTCAGCTCGAGGCTGAAGTCTCCGTTGGCATCGACGGTCGTTTCACCAAGCACATCGCCGTCCCCATTGGTGACGGTAATGGTCGCGCCTGGCTCGCCGGTACCGGTCAGCGTCTCGCCGTCGGTCTCTTCGAGTACCGGAGCTTCGGGGGCGGTGGTATCGACGGTCAGTTCAATGACCTCTGACGGATCACTCTCATTGCCGGCGGCATCGGTCGCCACCGCGGTGAGGCTGTGATCGCCTTCGGCCAGCGGGTCGCTGNGGTCGGCACGGTGACAATGGCAGAAGCGTCGCTTTCATTACCGGCATCATCGGTGGCAGTTGCTGTCAGCTCGGTGCCGTCTTCCTGTTCTGGCGTCAGCTCGAGGCTGAAGTCTCCGTTGGCATCGACGGTCGTTTCACCAAGCACATCGCCGTCCCCATTGGTGACGGTAATGGTGGAGCCCGGCTCGCCGGTACCGGTCAGCGTCTCGCCGTCGGTCTCTTCGAGTACCGGAGCTTCGGGGGCGGTGGTATCGACGGCCAGTTCAATGACCTCTGACGGATCACTCTCATTGCCGGCGGCATCGGTCGCCACCGCGGTGAGGCTGTGATCGCCTTCGGCCAGCGGGTCGCTGAGCGTTACGCTCCAGTTGCCGTCGGCATCCGCGGTGACGGTGTCGAGCAAGGTCTCGCCGTCGTAGATGGCGACTGAGCTACCGGCTTCGGCAGTACCTGTCAGGGTCGGAGTCGTGTCATCGGTGCTGTCGCCAGAAGCCAGCTCGCCTGTGACAGGGTCCACGTCATCCACGATTGACACAATCTCGGGAGCGTCCGGGGCATTGGACGGGCTGGGCGTATCATCATCCTGGCTACCACCACCTGAATTGGTGCCACCGATCATCAGGCCCGTAGCACCTATCACGCCGAGTGCCGCCAGAGTCGTTCCTGATGCGCCCAATGTTGTGGCCAGAAAAGCGGACTCAATCGTATTTTCTACTGGTATGGCTTCGTAGGGGATATTGCCGGGAGACGTGCCGGCCATGTCGATGCGGTAGATATCGCCAGCGAAGTCATCACCCTGAAGATACAGGTGGCTTTCTTCCTGTGGATCGATATAGAAGCCGTCCAGGGTAATGACTTCACCATTCTGCAGTGTCAGGACAAGGTCATCACCCGAGCGAGACAGACCTGCGATTTCGTCGGGTGATATATCCAATGACACATCGGATGCTTCGTTGAGTCTGACTTCACGCACTTGACGAAGAACAGTGTCCTGTAAGGACAGACCGCTGTGTCCTGCGACCTTGGCATTGACCGGCATAGATGATTCTCCCTTGCAGTTTTTCTTTTTGATTCCTTTGTTAGGGGTGATCTTAAATATTGATCTGCGTCAAATCTACTGAGGGTTATCGCAGTTATTGCACAAAGCGATAGGGTGAGGATCATTTGTTCAGAAGCGATTGTTTATCTACCGTTTAATGAGTAGTAGGTTTTATTTATCTATTGCCTCGTGTTTGTAATGTTGAGAATCTCGTGCCGCAAAATGTCGCGATGATGTGTATGTGTTTTCCATAACGTATCTTTTTAGTAACTGATTTTGTATTTTGTGTTTCATTCATTCGATTTTTGATGAATTGGCTGGTGATGATTTTTGGCCAAAAGCATGAGATGCGTAGTACTTGAAGATTAATCTTTCTGCTCTATAGTTAAACGATAATAAAACGTTTTACAGATATTTACACCTTGTATAGCCTGTGGCTGGTGCCTGGTGGGTATTATCCATGTCCAACTGTTCCGCCGAGGTGGCGACACAGTGAAGAGGAAAGACAGAGGTTTATGGGTTAGTAGAATCCAAAAATAGATACTGTTCTGCCATATGGTGATAGGTGGTAAATGGCATGAGTATTATGCTGAAAGGGGAATTTCATCAATGCTGAGTCAGTATGAAAGAACTTGTCTTGAGGCGTTCAGGAATACCCATAGAGGTAAGCAGAAGGCATTGAGAGCCACGGCACTTCTACTTGTGGATGAGGGCATCAGTGCCAAGGTGGTGGCAATTCGATTGGGGGTGACAAAAGAATCGATTGTCAATTGGATTGATAGGTGGAAAGTGACTCGGTGGGCGATGTTGGAGGACAGGCCCAGACCTGGTCGTCCTCCAAAATTCTCTGCAGTAGATAGAGCTGCGATAAAGCATCTGCTTGAGAGATACTCAGGAGATCTCTGCAAGGTGCAGTTCTACTTCGAGGTTGAGCATGGTAAATCCATCAGCCTGGTGACATTGCGAAAATACCGAAAGGAAATCCATCAGCGCTTGCCACCTCCTTCAGAAACGTTTCAGGGTAGTCATCCTGAGGGATGAGTCCGAGAAGATCATGGTCTTCTCGGGCATGCTGCCACTGTCTGAGAAGCCTGTTACACCTCCTGTTCCCTCTAGTGACCTTCTTGCATAACCATTCTAGAAAATGGTCATTCACTCGCCTCGAGTGGCTTTGGTATTCCTTGTTGACTCTGCATTGTCGTGGATCGGCCTATTTTGGTGCGGTGTGCTTGGCGTGCCTCATGATTATGCACTGCACTGGTGCGCTCTTTGCGCGCCCGATTCCTGACACCCTGTTTCCCTCCATCAGTTCGCCCCTGCTTATGACTGGCACATCAATTGCACTACCTCAGTCGGGATAACAAGTACAACAAGACACGAGGGAATGTCGTGAACAAGAAAATCGCTGCCGCAATGCTGTCCGCCTGTGTCGGTTTCTCACTGGCCAATGTCGCTCAGGCGGAAGAGGGGCCGATCAAGGTCGGCATCCTGCATTCACTGTCCGGCACCATGGCGATCAGTGAATCGACACTGAAAGACACCATGTTGATGCTGATCGAGAAACAGAACGAGAAGGGCGGGCTGCTGGGGCGCAAGCTGGAGCCCGTCGTGGTCGATCCGGCCTCCAACTGGCCACTGTTCGCCGAGAAGGCACGTGAACTGCTGGCGCAGGACAAGGTCGACGTGATCTTCGGCAACTGGACGTCCGTCTCGCGCAAGTCGGTGCTGCCGGTGGTCGAGGAGCTCAACGGCCTGTTGTTCTATCCGGTGCAGTATGAGGGCGAGGAGTCCTCGGAGAATGTCTTCTATACCGGGGCGGCGCCCAATCAGCAGGCGATTCCGGCAGTGGATTATCTGATGAACGATGTGGGCGTGGAGCGCTGGGTGCTGGCAGGCACGGACTATGTCTATCCGCGTACCACCAACAAGATCCTGGCCGCCTACCTCAAGTCTCACGGTGTGGCCGACGAGGATGTGATGGTCAATTACACGCCCTTCGGTCATTCCAACTGGCAGTCCATCGTCTCGGACATCAAGTCCTTCGGCAGCGCGGGCAAGAAGACGGCCGTGGTGTCCACCATCAACGGCGATGCCAACGTGCCGTTCTATCGTGAGCTGGCCAACCAGGGCATCGATGCCGAGGACATTCCGGTGGTGGCCTTCTCGGTGGGCGAGCAGGAGCTCTCGGGCATCGATACCGCGCCGCTGGTCGGGCATCTCGCGGCCTGGAACTACTTCATGAGCGTGGACAGCGATACCAACTACGACTTCATCGATGAGTGGATCGCCTACACCGGCAAGGAAGATGCCGTCACCAATGACCCGATGGAAGCCCACTACATCGGCTTCAACATGTGGATGGAAGCCGCTCGCAAGGCGGGCAGTGTCGAGGTTGATGCGGTCAAGGACGCCATCATCGGCGTATCCGTCCCCAACCTGACCGGCGGCTACGCCACCATGATGCCCAACCATCACATCACCAAACCGGTGCTGATCGGCGAGATCCAGGACAACGGTCAGTTCTCCGTCGTCTGGCAGACCCCCTCCACCGTGGCAGGCGATGCCTGGTCGGACTATCTGGAAGGTTCCAAGGACCTGATCAGTGACTGGCGCAAACCGATGGAGTGCGGCAACTACAACGTCGTGACCCATTCCTGTGGGGCTCAACAGAACGTCGCCACGCAATGATGCGTAGCACGTTCTGAGAGTGAGGCGGCGCGCATGTGAACCTGCGTGCCGCCTCACTGAGTGTCGGCTCCGAGGTCGCGACGCCCTCGGAGACTGATGACGCCTTCGCGCGTTCACCATGGATGGCCTTCTTGATGTCTATCTCCGTTTCAACGATGTTCCGCTGGTGCTGGCAGAGGATGCTGCTGATCTGTCTTCTGTCATTCCCCCTGTTTGCCGCTGCCCAGTCCGAATCCGCGACTGGGCAGTCAGCGCGTCTGTCTGACAGCGCTGCCCAGACCTTGCTGACCCGACTTGCCGAGGCGCGCAACCCCGCCAAGCCGGCCGTGATCGATGAGATCGCCGTGAGCGGCGATGAGCGCGCGCGTGGCTGGCTGGAAGCCTTCTCCTCAAGCAAGCTGGCTCGCCTCAAGAGCGGCGAGCGCTTCCTGATCATCGACAACAATCGCGGCCGCGAATGGGCCGTTTCCGACGCCCTGTCCGGCGACTCCGCCGGCAAGGTCTCGCGGCGTGAGCTCGAGACACTGCGCAGCAACAACTCGCTGCGCGGCCACATCGATGGCGTGCTGTCGATGATCGACCTGTTGTCCCCGGAGGCCGAGGTCCGGCTCGCGGCGGCGCGCGGCCTGCGCGGCAGTGTCGATGAGACCATGGCCGAGCGGCTGCCAAGCCTGATCGAGCAGGAAGCCGATGCTGATATCCGCGCCACCCTGGCGGAGGCGCTCGCCATCCAGCAGCTGGAAGCCAATGGCGACCCTGCGGCGCTGGAGACGCTATCCGGCAGCCTGAATGCCGCCGCGATCGCCGCCATCAATGGTGCCGCGGCCAGTGATGACCCGCAGCTGGCCAAGGCCGCCCGGGTAGCACTGGCCGGTATCGAGCAGAAGCTCAAGCTCAACAGCGGGCTCGAGACGCTCTACTTCGGCCTCTCGCTGGGCTCGGTACTGGTGCTGGCTGCCATCGGGCTTGCCATCACCTTCGGTGTCATGGGCGTGATCAACATGGCGCATGGCGAACTGATCATGCTGGGCGCCTACACCACCTGGGGCATGCAGCAGCTGCTGCCCGGGCAGCCGGGACTGGCACTGCTGCTTTCCATTCCCGCAGGCTTTCTGGTCGCGGCGGCGGTGGGCGTCATCATCGAGCGCAGCGTCATCCAGCACCTCAAGGGGCGTCCGCTGGAGACCTTGCTGGCCACCTTCGGCATCAGCCTGATCCTGCAGCAGCTGGTGCGTACCACCATCTCGCCCCTGAATCGCATCGTGGTCACGCCGGAGTGGATGAGCGGCTCGCTGATGATCAACGAGGCGCTGTCATTGACGCTCAATCGCCTCTACATCATCGGCTTCGCGCTGTTCGTGTTCGCCGGCCTGATGCTGATCATGCGCCGCACCCGTCTCGGACTCGAGGTGCGGGCGGTGACCCAGAATCGCGCCATGGCACGCTCGATGGGCATCAAGGCGACGCGTGTCGACATCATGACCTTCGCACTCGGCTCCGGCGTTGCCGGCCTGGCCGGAGTCGCGCTCTCGCAGATCACCAACGTCGGGCCGAACCTGGGCCAGAACTACATCATCGACTCCTTCATGGTGGTGGTGTTCGGCGGGGTCGGCAATTTGTGGGGCACGCTGGTGGCCGGCATGTCGCTGGGACTGCTCAATCAGTTCCTCGAGCCCTGGGCGGGTGCGGTCCTCGCCAAGATCGTGGTGCTGGTGTTCATCATCCTGTTCATTCAAAAGCGCCCGCGGGGACTCTTCCCGCAGAAGGGCCGCGCCGCGGAGGGTTGATCCATGCCTGATTCACGTTCCTGGCTGGCGCGCCCCTTCACGGAGCGCTCCACCCAGATATTCCTGGCAGTCCTGACACTGTCGGTACTCGCGGTCACGCTGCTGCATTTGCTGCTGCCCGAGAGTAACCCGTTGCATGTCAGCACCTTCACCGTCACCTTGCTGGGCAAGTACCTGTGCTATGCGCTGCTGGCGGTGGCGGTGGATCTCGTCTGGGGCTACCTGGGCATCCTCAGCCTGGGCCACGGGGCCTTCTTCGCGCTGGGCGGTTACGCCATGGGCATGTACCTGATGCGCCAGGTGGGCGACCGCGGCGTGTATGGCAATCCGGAGCTGCCGGACTTCATGGTCTTCCTCAACTGGCAGGAGCTGCCGTGGTTCTGGCAGGGCTTCGACATGCCGGCCTTCGCCTTCCTGATGGTGCTGCTGGCGCCGGGGCTGCTGGCGCTGGTGTTCGGCTTCCTCGCCTTCCGCTCCCGCGTCACCGGTGTCTATCTCTCCATCATTACCCAGGCGCTGACCTTCGCCTTGATGCTGGCGTTCTTCCGCAACGAGATGGGCTTTGGCGGCAACAACGGCCTGACTGACTTCAAGGACATGCTGGGCTTCGATCTGCGCACGGATGCCATGCGCGTCGCGCTGTTCATCGCCAGTGGTGTGGCGCTGGGGCTCGGCTATCTGCTGTGTCGTGGCATCGTCGGCTCCAAGCTCGGGCGTTTGAGCATCGCCTGTCGCGACGCCGAGGCGCGCACGCGCTTTCTGGGCTATCGCGTCGAACGTGTGCAGCTGTTCATCTTCGTGGTCTCGGCGATGCTGGCCGGGGTCGCGGGGGCGCTGTACGTGCCGCAGGTCGGCATCATCAATCCCGGCGAGTTCTCGCCGCTGTTCTCCATCGAGGTGGTGGTGTGGGTGGCGCTCGGCGGCCGCGCGACGCTCTACGGCGCCGTGCTGGGCGCGCTGATCGTCAATTACGCCAAGACGGTGTTCACCGGCATCATGCCGGACGCCTGGCTGTTCGCTCTCGGCGGTCTGTTCGTGCTGGTCACCGTGCTGTTGCCCAAGGGCATCGCCGGCCTGTTCGCCCAGCGTGGCTGGGGCAGGCGCTCGTCGTCCAAGGCGAAGATTGATCCGACGAACGCGACTCGTCCCACCGAGCAGGAGGCCACGGCATGAGCCTGTTGAAAGAGATGGCCACGCGGGATCGCGTGTTCGACTTCCTGACCCCACGTGTCTCGCCGGTGGATGTGACCCACGGGCCGATCCTCTATCTGGAGGATGTCAGTGTCAGCTTCGATGGCTTCAAGGCGATCAACGACCTCAACCTGACCATCGACGATGGTGAGCTGCGCTGCATCATCGGCCCCAACGGCGCCGGCAAGACCACGATGATGGACATCATCACCGGCAAGACGCGCCCCGACAGTGGCTCGGTGTGGTTCGGCAGCCGCCACGATCTGCTGCACATGAGTGAGCCCGAGATCGCCACCCTGGGCATCGGTCGCAAGTTCCAGAAGCCCACCGTCTTCGAGGCGCTCAGCGTGTTCGAGAATCTCGAACTCGCGATGGCCACCGACAAGCGCATCTTCCCGACCCTGACCGCGCGCATGACCGGCGAGACTCGGGATCGGATCGAGGAAGTGCTGCAGACGATTCATCTCAAGGAATGGCATGCGCGCGAGGCGGGCATCCTGTCCCACGGCCAGAAGCAGTGGCTGGAGATCGGCATGCTGTTGATGCAGAAACCGCGTCTGCTGCTGGTCGATGAGCCGGTGGCCGGCATGACCGAGCAGGAGATGGAACGCACCGCGGAGCTGCTGACCAGCCTGGCGGGACGCCAGTCGGTGGTGGTGGTCGAGCACGACATGGGCTTCGTGCGCTCCATCGCGCGCAAGGTCACGGTGCTGCATCAGGGCTCGGTACTGGCGGAAGGCAGCATGGATGCGGTATCGAGCGACCCCAAGGTCGTCGAGGTCTACCTGGGAGAGAGTGACGGATGACGCAAGCGCAGATGACCGATACCCCGATGCCCCACGCATCGCCGACCCATGACCCGGCGACGAATGACGTGGCGCCGCTGTTGAGCATCGAGTCGCTCAATCAGTTCTACGGCGAGAGTCATACGCTGTGGGATCTCACGCTGGAGATTCCCGCCGGCCAATGCACCTGCGTAATGGGCCGCAACGGCGTCGGCAAGACCACCTTGATGAAATGCATCATGGGTGAGGAGAGCGTCCGCGACGGCAAGCTTCTGTATCGCGCCGAGGGCGGTAGTGGTGAGAGCAGCAGTGGCGATGCCAGTGGCCTCGAGCCGCTTGATCTGACACGCCGCAAGCTCGAGGAGCGCGCCCGCCTGGGCGTCGGCTATGTCCCCCAGGGGCGTCAGATCTTCCCGATGATGACGGTGGAAGAGAACCTGCGCACCGGGCTGGCCGTACGTCGTGATGGGCTGCGTCAGATTCCCGAGCGCATCTATGAGCTGTTTCCCGTGCTCAAGGAGATGCGTCACCGGCGCGGGGGCGACCTGTCCGGCGGCCAGCAGCAACAGCTCGCCATCGGCCGCGCGCTGGTGATCGAGCCGCGGCTGCTGATCCTCGATGAGCCCGGCGAAGGCATCCAGCCCAATATCGTCGCCCAGATAGGCGAGGTCATCCGCCGGCTTATCAAGGAAGACGGCCTGACGGTGCTGCTGGTCGAGCAGAAGCTGCCCTTCGCGCGCAAGTACGCCGATCGCTTCGTGATCATGGATCGCGGCCGGCGGGTGGCCGAAGGCGAGATCGCGGCGCTGTCCGATGAATTGATCAAGCAGCACCTGACCGTATGACGATCCAGCGCATGATTTCCGCAGACGGCGCGACGGATGTCGCGTCCGGCCATCGCTTCGATGATCAGCGTCAGTGGCAGGCCTCGCTGGCGCTGCGCTTCGAGACCGACACCCGCGATGGCGCAGGCCCCATCACGCGCCTGACGCGTCGGCGTCATCACGGCCCGCTGCGCGTGCAGCGGCCGTTCTATCCGGAAGGCCGCCACGGATGCTGCCATGTCTATCTGCTGCATCCCCCCGGTGGGCTGGTCAGTGGTGATGCGCTGCATATCTCGGCAGAGGTCGAGGAAGGTGCGCAGGTGCTGTTGACCACGCCTGCGGCCGCCAAGCTCTACAAGGCGGATCGCAATGGCGTGGCCTGGGGCCAGCATACCCATCTCAAGGTCGCCAACGGCGCCATTCTGGAATGGCTGCCTCAGGAAACGCTGGCCTTCAATGGCTCGCGCGGCGAGCAGACCACCACTCTCGAGCTTGAGGGCAATGCTCGCTGTCTGGGCTGGGAAGTGCTGGCACTCGGCCGGCCCGTCGGTGAGCTGCCCTTTGTCAGCGGCCATCTGGAACAACGCTTCCGCCTGACGCGTGACGGTAAGCCAGTGTGGATCGAGCGCCAGTCGCTGGACCCGCTGCATCCGCGCTTCATGGGGCGCTGGGGGCAGGGTGGCTGCAGTGTCCAGGCCACGCTGTGGGCGGTCGGGCTTGCAGATGAGCCGGAGGCCATCGAGGCCCTGCGCGAGGCGATGCCTGCCTCTCCACGATGGGCGGTGACACGCCGCGAGGGCGTGCTACTGCTGCGCTATCTCGGCCATGAACGCAACGAGGCCTGGGCACTGTGCCAGCAGGCATGGCAGATCCTGCGCCCCTTGATGACCGGGCGCGAGGCACAGGTGCCGCGAATCTGGCTGACCTGACCTCGAGAGCCCCCACGCAATGACGACCACAAGAGCCACGACATGGAACTGACGCCAAGAGACAAGGACAAGCTGTTGCTGTTTACCGCAGCACTGCTGGCCGAGCGCCGCAAGGCCAAGGGCCTCAAGCTCAACTATCCGGAATCCATCGCGTTGATCAGCGCCGAGATTCTGGAAGGCGCACGCGAAGGATTGAGCGTGGCTGAGCTGATGGGACGCGGGGCAGAGGTGCTGACCCGTGATGACGTGATGGAAGGCATCGCCGAGATGATTCCCGAGGTGCAGGTCGAGGCGACCTTCCCGGATGGCACCAAGCTGGTGACCGTTCACAACCCCATCGTGTGAGGTGAGCAATGATGATTCCCGGTGAATATCAGGTGGCGGACGGCGAGATCTCTCTCTGCGAGGACCGCCTGCGCACCACGCTCTCGGTCGGCAATCGCGGTGACCGACCGATCCAGATCGGCTCGCACTATCACTTTGCCGAGGCCAATCCGGCGTTGGTGTTCGATCGCGAGGCCGCTCTCGGGCAGCGCCTGGACATCGCCGCGGGCACGGCGATTCGCTTCGAGCCCGGGCAGACGCGTGACGTCACGCTGATCCCCTTCGCCGGCAGTCGCCATATCTATGGCTTCCGTGGCGAGGTGATGGGACAGCTCAAGGATGACGGCAGTGTCGAGCGCTGAGCGAGCGACGCCCTTTAGCTCAATGTGTCAGGCAATGGCACTGACAGGCATTCAGCTCGGAGCTCGCTCAGCAACTGCAGCTCAGAGATAGAGACTCCGGGATCAAGAGGCAACCCATGAAGATAACGCGACAGGCCTATGCCGACATGTACGGCCCGACCACTGGTGACCGCGTACGTCTGGGCGACACGGCACTGTGGATCGAGGTGGAGAAGGATTTCACCCATTACGGGGAAGAAGTGAAGTTCGGCGGTGGCAAGGTGATTCGCGATGGCATGGGCCAGAGTCAGCGCGCTGATGAAAGCGTGATGGATACCGTGATCACCAATGCGCTGATTCTGGACTGGTGGGGCATCGTCAAGGCGGATGTCGGTCTCAAGGCTGGGCGCATCGCGGCCATCGGCAAGGCCGGCAATCCCGACACCCAGCCTGACGTGGATATCGTGATCGGCCCGGGCACCGAGATCATCGCCGGCGAGGGCAAGATCCTGACTGCCGGCGGTGTCGACCCGCATATCCACTTCATCTGCCCCCAGCAGGTGGAAGAGGCGCTGATGAGCGGCATCACCACCATGCTGGGCGGTGGGACAGGGCCTGCCACCGGCACCAATGCCACCACCTGTACGCCGGGGCCCTGGCATATCGGCAAGATGCTGCAGGCGGTGGACAGCCTGCCGATGAACATCGGCTTGCTCGGCAAGGGCAATGCCTCGTTGCCCGAGGGGCTGGAGCAGCAGATCGAGGCCGGCGTGATCGGCCTCAAGCTGCATGAAGACTGGGGCACGTCGCCGGCCTCCATCGACAACTGTCTGACCGTCGCCGATGCCTACGACGTGCAGGTGGCGATCCATACCGACACCCTGAATGAATCAGGCTTCGTCGAGGATACGCTGGCGGCCTTCAAGGACCGTTGCATCCACACCTTCCACACCGAAGGCGCCGGGGGCGGCCATGCGCCGGACATCATCACCGCCTGTTCGCGGCCCAACGTGCTGCCGTCCTCCACCAACCCGACGCGTCCCTACACCGTCAACACGGTGGATGAGCATCTCGACATGCTGATGGTCTGCCACCACCTGGACCCGAGCATTCCCGAGGATGTGGCCTTCGCCGATTCGCGCATTCGCCGCGAGACCATCGCCGCCGAGGACATCCTGCATGACCTGGGTGTCATCTCGATGATGTCCTCGGATTCCCAGGCGATGGGCCGTGTGGGCGAGGTGATCTGCCGCACCTGGCAGACCGCGCACAAGATGCGCGAGCAGCGCGGCCTGCTGGCGGAGGATGCCGAGCGTGGCACCGACAACTTCCGTGCCCGCCGTTATATCGCCAAGTACACCATCAACTCGGCCATCACCCACGGTATCGCCCATGAGGTCGGCTCCATCGAGGTCGGCAAGCTGGCGGATCTGGTGCTGTGGTCACCGGCGTTCTTCGGCGTCAAACCGGCCTGCATTCTCAAGGGCGGCATGATTGCCGCCGCGCCGATGGGCGACCCGAATGCCTCGATTCCCACGCCGCAGCCAGTGCATTACCGCCCGATGTTCGGCGCCTTCGGCAAGGCGGCCAGCGCCACGCGCCTGACCTTCGTCTCTCAGGCGGCACTCAAGGCCGGTGTCGGCGAGGCCCTCGGACTCGACAGCCCGTTGTCCGCCTGTCGCGACGTACGCCAGGTGCGCAAGCGTGACATGAAGCTCAACGATGCCTGCCCGGAGCTCAAGGTCGACCCCGAGACCTACGAAGTCTTCGCCGACGGTGAACTTCTGACCTGTGAGCCTGCCACCGAGCTGCCCCTGGCCCAGCGCTATCACCTGTTCTGAAGACCTGTTCTGAGGGCCTGTTTCAAGTGCCTGTTCTGATTCCCTATTCGAGATTGACGCCATGATGGAACTGATACATCGCCTGCCAGACGCCAGTGGATCAGGCGACCCAGCGAGCGCTCACACCGAGGCGGAGCCTCTGGATACCTTGACTCTGCCGCTGGAGCTGCGCATCCGTGGGCGGCTGCGTGCCACCACGGACGGCGGGCGCGAGGTCGGCCTGTTTCTGGATCGCGGACCGGTGCTGCGTGACGGCGATCGGCTGGCCTCGCGCGAGGGCGAGGTGATCCGCATCCGCGCCGCGGATGAGCCGGTAGTGACTGCCCACATCGCCGCCGGGCGTCCGATGGCGGCGCTCTGCTATCACCTGGGCAATCGCCATGTGCAGCTGGCGATCGGCATGCAGGAAGCCGAGACCGGAGCCGCGATTCAGACCGGCTGGGTGCGCTTCCCGCCGGACCACGTGCTGGAAGCGCTGGCCGAGCGCCTTGGCGCGACCCTCACTCATCACGAGGCGCCCTTTGATCCTGAGCCGGGCGCCTATGCCCAGGCGGGACAGGGGGCTCATTCTCACGATCATGGTCATTCGCACGGGCATGAGCACAGCCACGGTCATTCTCACAGCCACGCCCATGAGCACACGCATGAGCATTGATGCCATGGCGGGCCTGCCGGCTCAGGAGGACCTGGCACTGCTGGGGCTCCTGCAGCTGGTGAGTCCGGCCTTGCCCATCGGTGCCTTTGCCTGGTCCCAGGGGCTGGAAAGTGCCTTCGAACTGGGGTGGGTCACTCAGGAGCAGGAGCTTGGCGAGTGGATCGACGGCGTGCTGGAAGACGGGCTCGGCCGTTGCGAACTGCCGTTGCTGGTGCGCCTGCAGCAGGCATGGGCCGTGGAGGATGTGGCGGCGCTCAATGAGTGGGATGGCTGGCTCAAGGCGACACGCGAAACCGCCGAACTCAGCGATGAGGACGCGCGTCTCGGGGCGGCGCTGCTGCGTCTGCTCAGAAGCCTCGCGCTTGAACCGCCAGCGGCGCTGATGCCCGAGACACCGGGCTACGTCACGGTGTTCGCCTGGGTGGCGCATCAGCGTGGGGTGCCACTGCGCCAGACCTTGATCGGCTTTGCCTGGGCCTGGCTGGAAAACCAGCTGGCGGTGGCCTGCAAGGCCATGCCGCTGGGGCATACCGCCGCGCAGCGCCTGACCGAGCAACTGCGCCTCCGCGTGGTGGAGGTCGTCGCACAGGCGCTTGAGCGCCCGGATGCAGCGCTTGGCCCGATACTGCCGGGGCTGGCACTCGCCTCCGCCCAGCACGAAACCCAATATTCCCGTCTGTTCAGGAGTTGAGCGAACGCCGCCTGTCCTGAGGCGGCGGCGCCTGAACCGACCGACACGAACGCCTGATATCTCACGAGAAAGGAAGCTGTCATGAAGCATTGTCTACGCGTAGGAGTGGGTGGGCCGGTAGGCTCCGGCAAGACGGCGCTGTTGCGTCAGCTGTGTCTGGCCCTGCGCGATCACTACGACATCGGGGTGGTCACCAATGACATCTACACCCGCGAAGATGCCGATTTCCTGCTGCGTCATGAAGCACTGGAGGCGGACCGCATTCTCGGCGTCGAGACCGGCGGCTGCCCGCATACCGCGATCCGCGAAGACGCCTCGATGAATCTGGCGGCCATCGATGATCTCCAGGCGCGTCATCCGAACATGGAGCTGGTGCTGGTGGAATCCGGCGGTGACAACCTGTCCGCGACCTTCAGCCCCGAACTTTCCGATCTCACGCTCTATGTGATCGACGTCTCGGCAGGCGACAAGATTCCGCGCAAGGGCGGGCCGGGCATCACCAAGTCCGACCTTCTGATCATCAACAAGATCGACATCGCCGAGCAGGTGCATGCCTCGCTTGAGGTGATGGACCGCGACTCGCGCAAGATGCGTGGCGAGCGGCCCTTCGTGTTCGCCAACCTGTATGACGGCGTCGGCCTGGAAGAGATCATCGCCTTCATTCTGGATCGCGGCATGCTGCCGGAGCGCCGCCCGGAAAAGCTGGCCGCACAGGCCTGACGGCGCAGCGGTTTCTGCCGCTTGCCAGGAATCCATTGTCTCCCGGTAGTCGACACATGACGGATATCGGGTGAATTCATCATCATCTTGTTCAGGAATGACACATGAAGCGTTCTCACTCCGCACTGCTGGCCACCTCACTGCTGCTGGTGGCGACCTCGGCCTCCGCACACCCCGGCCATGATGCCCACGGACTGATGGCCGGCCTGACGCATCCCTTCACCGGGCTGGATCACCTGCTGGCCATGCTGGCCATCGGCATCTGGAGTGCACGCCAGTCACGGGCCTTGAGGCTTGGCACGCCGCTGCTGATGGTCATCGGCATGCTGGCGGGAGCGGGCATTGCGCTTCTCAGCGGTGGACAGGCGCTGCATGCGCTGATCGCGGAACAGGGCATCCTGCTCTCGGTGCTGGTGTCCGGTGCTCTGGTGGCATTGCTGATGCGCCTCCCCACGCTGGCGGGGGCTGTCATGGTGGCCGGCTTCATGACGTTTCATGGTTTCGCCCACGCCATGGAGATGCCAGCGTCAGGTAGCGTTACGCTCTATATGGCAGGTTTTGCGGTCGCCACAGTGGTACTGGCGATGGTTGGTCGAGAAATGGGCAAGCGGCTCGTCAGCTTCCCGACCATTGCTTCACGCCTGATCGGAGGAACCGTGATGGCGTCCGCTGTCATGATGGCGGTCTAGGCAATGACATCGGCTTCATCGAAACCACGCGGATCACATGCCTGACCGTGTGACTCTCCCTCAAGTGTGTCTGTTCATATTGCGCCTCGCTGCCTGTCAGCGGGGCGTTCTTGTAGAGAGGGCATCAGTACCAGGGGAAAGTCGAGAGTTCTGTAGATGAAGGCTTCTCGACCCTGATGCTTGCCTTGCTCGAAAGATTGCCATCTAGAAATGTTATAACGTATCATTTGTGGGCCAATGGATGATGGCGCATCTATCGGCTTGCCACGCAATCATTGACTCATGACGACAAGGTCTCATGACGACAAGGCTGTCATCGGGATCATGACCCCCTTGGATGCGGCGTGGTAACCACCCTGAATTCGAGGCTATGACTGATGACAACCCTGACACCGGCTCGCTCTCCTGACTTGCCGCCGGCGCTGCCTGTAACCGTACTTTCCGGCTTCCTGGGCGCTGGCAAGACGACGCTGCTCAACCACATCCTGACCAACCGTGAAGGGCGGCGGGTGGCGGTGATCGTCAATGACATGAGCGAGGTCAACATCGACGCCGCCATGTTGCGTGGCGCACCCGGCACAGGCAGCGAGGTGGCGCTCAATCGCGCCGAGGAGCAGCTGGTGGAGATGAGCAATGGCTGCATCTGCTGCACGCTGCGCGAGGACCTGCTCATCGAGGTACGACGATTGGCCGAGGAAGGGCGCTTTGATTGCCTGGTGATCGAATCCACCGGCATTTCCGAGCCGCTGCCAGTGGCGGAAACCTTCACCTTCGAGGATGAAGACGGCCAGTGCCTCTCGGATGTCGCGCGTCTCGACACCATGGTGACCGTCGTGGATGGTGCCAATTTCCTTGCTCAGTATCGCGAGGCGCAGTCACTGGCCGAAGCCGGGGAAAGCCTCGGCGAGGACGATGAGCGCAATGTCGCCGACCTGCTGGTTGACCAGATCGAATTCTGTGATGTGCTGCTGATCAGCAAGACGGACATGATCGAGGCAACCCAGCTGGATGAGCTGACGGCCGTGCTGCGCTCGCTCAACCCGGAGGCCGAGATTCTGCCCATGGCGCAGGGCGCCGTGCCGCTTTCCAAGGTGCTGGATACCGGTCGCTTCAGTTTTGATCGTGCACAGCAGGCACCGGGCTGGCTGAAGGAGATGCGCGGCGAGCACGTGCCGGAGACCGAGGAGTACGGCATCTCGAGCTTCTCCTACCATGCGCGCGTGCCGTTCCATCCCGAGAAATTCCATCAGCTGCTCCACGGGGACTGGTTCGGTGGCAAGCTGCTGCGCTCCAAGGGCTTCTTCTGGCTGGCCACGCGCCCGCAGTTCGCGGGGCAGTGGAACCAGGCCGGTGGCATCGCCCACTACGGATTCGGCGGCATGTTCTGGAAGGCGGTACCGAAGGTCGAATGGCCTGAAGACCCCGAGTATCTGGCGTCGATTCAGGAGAAATGGCAGGAGCCCTTCGGCGACATGCGCCAGGAGCTGGTGTTCATCGGCCAGAACCTGGAGGAAGCCCGTATCCGTCAGGCGCTGGATGACTGTCTGCTCGATGACGCTACGCTGCTGGCGGGCAAGGAAGCCTGGCGTGACCTGCCGGACCCGTTCCCCGCCTGGGAATGAGTGATGGGCAGATAGTGACCGATGACTCTCGCGCCCCATGACAACGCCCCACTGATCATTGGTCAGTGGGGCGTTGTCATTACTTGACGCGCGCAGAGGTTTCGCTGCCGGCCTGTGAGCCATGGCGGACAAGACGGGCCGATACGCTGCTCAGGGCAAACAGCAGGGCGGCGAGACACACGATGGTCGGGCCGGTGGGCGTATCCAGCCAGTAGGCTGCCTGCAGACCGCCCGTGGTGGAAATCCCGCCGATGATGGCAGCGGTAACCGCCATGAGTTCTGGGGTGTGGCAGAAGCGGCGTGCCGTGGCCGCTGGAATGATCAGCAGCGCGGTGATCAGAAGCGCCCCGACCACCTTCAGGGCGACCGCGACCACCACGGCCAGCGACAGTGTCAGCACCAGCTGCTCGCGTCGCGGGTTGATGCCGCTGGCGCGCGCCAGGTCTTCATTGAGTGTCGCAGTGAGCAGGGCTGACCAGCGCCAGCGAAGCAGCCCGAGGACCAGCAGGCCGCCAGTGGCGATGATCGCAAGATCCGTCTTGCTGACGGCCAGGATATCGCCGAACAGATAGGCCATCAGGTCGATCCGTACGCCAGGCAGGAAGGAGACGGCGACCAGCCCGAAGGCGAGCGCGGAGTGCGCCATGACGCCAAGCAGGGTGTCCATGGCATAGCCGCGTCCGCTCAGCAGGGTCACCAATGTCGCCATGATCAGTGAGACGGCGAGCACGCCTGCCAGTATCGAGGTGGACATCAACAGTGACAGCGCCACCCCGAGAATCGCGGCGTGGGCCGTGGCATCACCGAAATAGGCCATGCGCCGCCAGACGACGAAACAGCCCAGGGGCGCTGCCGCAAGCGCGACGGCAATGCCAGCCAGAGCGGCGCGGACCATGAAATCGTCCATGACATTGTCCAGCATCAGTGCAATCTCTCTGTGATCGGTGTCGCGGGTGTCGTGAGGGGCTGTGCTGGCGGCACCCTGTCATCCATTGGCGGCGCCGTGTGGCTGTGTCGATGGTCATGTCGGTAGAAGGCGAGGGCGTCAGCAGTGTCGAGTCCGAACAGATCCTGATAGGCCGGTGAGGCCATGACGCGCTCTGGCGTGCCCTGGCAGCAGACGTGCCCATGCAGGCAGACGACGCGGTCCGAGGCGCGCATCACCACATGCAGTTCGTGGCTGACCATCAGCACTCCGCAGCCGAGGGTGTGACGGACACGGTCGATCTGACGATAGAAATCCGCGATGCCTCGGTGATCCAGGCCTTGGGTCGCCTCATCCAGCAGCAGGAGATCAGGCGAATCCAGCAGTGCACGGGCCAGCAGAATTCGCTGGAACTGACCACCGGAGAGACTGGCGATCTGCTGAACCTCGGCACCGGGAATGCCGGCCTGCAGGAGGGCATGCGCCACGGCATCCAGCGAGTGTCGATGTGGCAGGTTCAGGAAGCGTTCCACCGTCATCGGCAGCGTCGGGTCAAGGCTCAGACGTTGAGGGACATAGCCGATCTTGAGCCCCGGCTCTCGTTGTATCCGACCGTGCGACGGAGCAATGGACCCGATGATGCTGCGAAGCAGCGTGGACTTGCCGGACCCATTGGGGCCTACGAGGGTAACGATTTCACCGCGTTCCACCTGTAGCTCGATCTCCTCGAGAATGCGGTGCTTGCCGAGGGTGACGCAGAGGTTCTCGATCGATAACAGCGGCATGGGGAGCGGGCCCTTGAAGAATGACAATGTTGACGGTTCAGTGGTCGTAAGTGTTATGTTATAACATATTTAGTCGAGGCGGTAGCGTCTCCGAACTTCCTTCCGTGTCATCGCATCTTCTGGAGAACCGTCATGTGCAATCGGTTGCTGCCTTTCCTCTCGCTGCCAGTATTGATGCTGCCCGCCGTGGCCATGGCGGAGGTGCCCTCCGTCGCGGTGGACATCCCGCCGGTGCATTCACTGGTCTCGCGCGTCATGGGGGAGCTGGGCAGTCCCGAGCTTGTCATCCAGCCTGGAGCCTCGCCGCATGGCTATTCCATGCGGATCTCGGAGGCCAGGTCACTGGCCGACGCGGATATCGTGTTCTTCGTCAGTGATGAGCTGACGCCCTGGCTTTCCAAGGCGCGTGCGTCGCTGGCCGCGGATGCCGACACCCTCGAGCTGATGGAAGTGCCCGGCACCCTTCATCTGCGCTATCGCGAGGGCGCCACCTTCGAAGCGCATCATCATGATGATGAGGTGTCTTTTGAACATGATGAAGTGCATGGCGATCACGAAGAGCATCACGATGGTGATCATGAAGAGCACGGTGACCATGACGAGCATCATGATGGCGGTCACGAAGCCCATGCGGAGCACGACGAGCATCACGACGGCCATGACGAGCACCATGAGCATGCCCACGCTGGCATGAACCCGCATGGCTGGCTGGACCCGATGAATGCGCGTCTCTGGCTGGCGGCGATCGCGGAATCGCTGGCAGCGCAGGACCCGGAGCATGCTGCGACCTATCGCAGGAATGCCCAGACGGGCCAGCGGGAGCTCGACGCCATGACAGAGTCACTGTCAGCGCGTCTGGCACAGGTGCAGGGCACTCGCTACATCGTCTTCCATGATGCCTACCAGTACTTCGAGCACCGCTTCGATGCCCCCGCGTCCGGTGCCATCTCGCTGGGGGATGCCTCCACGCCCAGCCCGGCGCGCGTCAAGGAGATCCAGGCGCGTGTGGCGCGGGACAACATCCAGTGCGTCTTCCGTGAGCCACAGTACAACCCGGCGTTGATCGAGAGTGTCTTCGAGGGGACCGGCGTCAAGACCTCCATCGTCTTCGAGCCGCTGGGGGTCGGGCTGCCGCTGGGCGAGACACTCTATCCGCAGCTGATCGAGCGCCTGGGGCAGGGCATCCTGCGGTGCGCCGACGCCTGAGCGATCACGTGACATCAGGACGGGGAGGCCGGCAGATCCCCGTCTTTCCTTCCATATCCTCAAGAGCACCATCCTCAAGGGAGAGCCACTGCATGCCCCATCCGACGTCCCCTCCATTGACGGAACGTGACGCTGAATTCTGCATCAATGCCGCAACGCGCACGCTCGAACGCTGGGCGATCGCCGTCACGCGTGGGGAAAAGGAAACGCTTCTCTCGCTGTATGCCGAGGATGCGATTCTGGTGCCGACGGTCGCCGATGATGTGCGTGAGAATCGCCAGCAGCGGCAGGCCTATTTCGATGGTTTTCTCGCCAATGAGGCGCTGGCCTGCGAGCTGGGTGAGTACTCGCCACGGGTCAGTCGCAAGCTGGGCACCGTGGTGATCGGCGGGCATTACACCTTCGAGTATCGCGTCGCTGACGAGACGGTCACGATTCCGGCCCGCTTTCTGTTCACCTTCGAGGAGATCCGCGGCGAATGGAGGATCACCGGCCATCACTCCTCGCGACTGGCGGGATGATCCTGCGCTGACGGCGAGCCGTCCGCGCTCTGTTCATCACCTCTCCTGACACTCCCCCACACTTCGGCGGAACTCAGTGCCTGCCTCCCACCGGCGTGAGGGAGGCGGCACTGATGAGAGCCGCTCTGGATATCTGACGAATGACCGCAATACTCCCCGACGTTTCCCTGACCGAGCGCTCCCGTTCCCTGAGCCCCCTGGAATGGGTGGGCATGCAGGGCATTGATCTGCCCGTGCTCATCGAGGAGGGCGATTACCGCCGTGAATTGCATGCCCGCGTGGATGCGCAGGTCGACCTGCCGATGTCGCACACCAAGGGCATTCACATGTCGCGCCTCTACCGTCTGCTGGATGGGCTGGCGGAGGGCAAGGCGCTGACCCCCGGCAGTCTGCGGAATGTGCTCGCTGCAATGGTGGAGAGCCATCATGACTGCGCCTCGCGCAATGCCCGCGTGAAGATGGCGTTCGCACTGCTGGTGAAGCGTCCGGCGCTAGTCACGCCGGCACTCTACGGATGGAAGTCGTATCCCGTCACGCTGGAGGCCAGTCTGCACGAGGGCAGGTTCACGCTGCAGGCCAGTGTCACGGTGGGCTATTCCTCCACCTGTCCCTGCTCGGCGGCCCTGTCGCGTCAGCTGATCGAGCAGGCATTCCTGGAGGCTCACCGCAATGACGCCGCGCTGCCGCCTGAGCAGGTCGCCGAGTGGCTCACCCACCATGCCACCCTGGCCACGCCCCACAGCCAGCGCAGTGAAGCGATTGTCCGGGTCACGCTCAAGCCTGAAGCCGAAGATCTGGGACTGATCGCGCTGATCGATGCCATCGAGCAGGCCGTGGCGACGCCCGTCCAGACGGCCGTGAAACGCGCCGATGAGCAGGCGTTTGCCGCGCTCAATGGTCAGAATCTGATGTTCGTCGAGGACGCCGCGCGCCGCTTGATCAATGGCCTGGCGGTCTCACAGGGTGAGGCGCATGTCCATGTGCGGCATATCGAGAGCCTTCACCCCCATGATGCCGTGGCCTGGGGAGGTGGTGCGTAAGAAACCCCCTGCGCCATGGTGAGTGCCAGCTAATGGCCCCGCTGAAGAGACATCGAGGTTGATGTCCTGATCTGTCCAGGCCCTGCCGGCGATGCCGGTGGGGCCTTCGCGTCTGGGGCGCCGCCATCAGGCATCATGTGGTTTGCAAAACAGGCCAGATGTTATGGTGTAGAGCGATATATTGCGTATTTGTCTAGACAAAGGTCTATTTCTGCGCCAATTGGATTGACCCTTGAGTCGGAAGGCGTCTAAGTTCTGCTCTATCTGGTATGGTTTGCAGTCCACTTGAGGGAGGCGGCTCTTGCGCGTGAAGCGCTCGAAGCTCCGTCGCCAGCACACGCTCACCGTCCTCAAGCGTCATGCCAGACGCGATACGTCCATACCCATAATCAGAACAATCAAAGGGATTCGACAATGAAGCGAGTCATGCTTGCCGCCACGCTGTTAGCCGCCGCCTTGTGTACCACGACCGCGCATGCCGAGAAGATCGTGTTTGCCATCGGGGGAAGTCCCAACAGTCTGCAGGGCCAGACCGCACAGTACTTCGCCGATAGCCTGCAAGCCCGGCTCGGCGATGAGCATCAGGTCGAGTACTACCACAGTGGGCAGCTGGGGGATGAGCGCCAGCTGATCCAGAAGCTGCGCCTGGGTACGGTCGACCTGGCCGCGATTTCCTCGGTGATGTCGTCCGTGTCACCAAGCTTCGCCCTGTTCGACATGCCGTTCATGGTCAAGGACCGCGAGCACCTCAAGCGCATCGATGACGCGATCGTGATGACGGATCTGGCCGAGGATGCCAAGTCCAAGGGCCTCAAGCTGGTCTCCACCTGGGAGAACGGCTTCCGTCAGATCACCAACAACGAGCATCCGATCGTTGCGCCAGAAGACCTGGACGGGCTGAAGCTGCGTACCCCACAGAGCGAGTGGCGGACCGGCATGTTCAACGCCTGGGGCGCCAACCCGACACCGATGGCCTTCTCGGAAGTCTTTGTGGCGCTGCAGACCGGGGTCGTCGATGGTCAGGAGAACCCGCTGTCCAACATCGATGGCGCCAAGTTCCAGGAGGTGCAGAAGTACCTGTCACTCTCCAATCATGTCTATTCGCCCATCTGGTTGACCAGCAGTCAGGCCGGCTGGAACAAGATGCCCGAGGACGTGAAGGCAGCGATTGCCGAAGTCTCCGCCGAGACTCAGAGCTGGGCCTTAGCCAAGGGTGCGGAGCTTGATGACAAGCTGCTGGCAAGCCTCAAGGCGGGTGGCATGGCCGTCAACGAGGTGGACCGGGATGCCTTCGTCACCGCAAGTGCGCCGGTCTATCAGGCGTTCTCCGACAAGGTCGATGGCGGCCAGGCGCTGGTTGACCGGGCCATGGCACTGGCCAAGGAGTAAGTCATGAGCTCGCATTCCCATGCGGCCAAGGCAACCTTCCCCACCGAGAGTGGGGAAGGACTGACGCCCAAGGCTGACTTGACAGTGCTGGACAGGATCAACCGTGTGGTAGAACGCTGCCTTGAGGTATTTACCGTCAGCCTGCTGTTGTCGCTGACGGTGATCGTGCTGGCGGCAGTGGCCTTGCGTACCTTCGGTGGCTCCTTGCCGTGGTATGACGAGGTCGCCTCGATCAATCTGGCCTGGCTCAGCTTCTATGGCGCTTGTCTCGCGGCCTTGAAGCGTTCGCACATGGGCTTTCCCGGCTTGATCACCAAGGCGCCCATCGCACTGCGCAGCACGCTGTTCATTACCTCTGAGCTAATCGTGATCGGATTCTTTGCCGTGGTGGGCTGGTTCGGGTATCAGGTGCTGGACGTGCTGGCCTGGGATGCCTTGATCGCCTTGCCGAGCATTGGCCTGGATGTCACCCAGTCGGTGATCCCGCTCAGTGCGGCACTCTTCATCGTGTGTGAGCTGCTGAGCCTGCCCCACGCATGGCGCAAGATGTGTGAAGGCGTCAACAGCGAAGAGGAAGAGATCGCGGAAGCCATCCGCCTGGCCGAGGAAGACCTCAAGGAGCACCGCTCATGACGCTACTGATCATTATCGCGGCCCTGTTCGCACTGGTGCTGATCAACGTTCCCATCGCGGTTGCCATCGGCACGGTGGGGGTCGTGGGTGTGGTGATCTTCATGGGCGTGGACGCGCTGGTGAACGTGCCGCTGACGCTCTTCAATGGCGCGACCAAGTTTCCACTGATCGCGATTCCGCTGTTCATCCTCGCCGGTGCGCTGATGAACACGTCAGGCATCTCCATGCGGCTGATCAATCTCGTCACGGCGATGGTGGGGTTCGTGCGCGGTGGCCTGGCCATGGTCAATGTCGGGGTGTCACTGTTCTTTGCCGAGATTTCCGGCTCAGCTGTCGCGGACGTGGCAGCCACGGGGTCGGTGTTGATTCCAGAGATGAAGAAGCGCAAGTACACGCCAGAGTTCTCGGCGGCCATCACGTCATCCTCCGCATCATTGGCGATCATCATTCCGCCGTCGCTGTCGATGATCCTGTATGGCGCCATCGCGGATACCTCCATCGTCAAACTGTTCGTGGCGGGAATCATTCCGGGCCTGTTGGGGGGATTCGGCCTGGCAGTGCTCTGCTACTACTATGCCCGCAAGTACGACATGCCGCGTGAGGCTGCCTTCTCGCTGTCGGCGCTTGGCAAGGCGTTCCGGGAAGCCTTCTGGGCGCTGACGTTGCCGGTCATCATCCTGGGCGGAATCTTCGGCGGCTTCGTGACCGCCACGGAAGGGGCGGGCATCGCCGTGCTGGCGGCGCTGGTCATCGGTGGACTGGTCTATCGCGAGTTGAATCTGCAGGTGCTGTATCGGGCGGTGATTGATGGCGTGATCCAGACGTCCGTCGTCATGCTGCTGGTCGCGACCTCAGCCGTCCTGGGACTGTTTTTGACCGAGATGCAGCTGCCGCAGCAACTGGCGCAGGAAATCACTTCACTGACCACGGACCCGGTGGCGGTGCTGGCGTTGCTCAATATCCTGCTGCTGTTGCTGGGGATGTTCCTGCATGGTGCAGCGGCCATCATCCTGGTCGTGCCGATCGTGATGCCGCTGATCCAGCAGATCGGGATCGATCCCATCCACTTCGGCCTGATTCTGACGCTCAACCTCGCCATCGGTCAGCAGACACCCCCCGTCGCCTCGGTGCTGGCGACCTCCTGCTCGATTGCCAGAACGGACATGTGGGAAACCACCAAGGTCAATCTGCCGATGATCTTCGTGCTCTTCCTGGTGCTGATGCTGGTCACCTACGTGCCGGCGATTCCCATGAGCCTTGTCGAGCACTTCTATGGGTGAGTGTTTGATTGATAGGTAGAGAGGTAGGTAGATAAGTAGGGCAGTGATGGAGACTGCTCACCAGACACGCCAAGGCCGCCCTTTGAGGCGGTCTTGGCGTGTCTGAAGCCAGCAAGCGAACCCCGAGGTGCATGCCCCTCAGGCAATCCACGCTGCATCAAGCGGGGGATTTCACTTTTCCGGTCCAGCAACCGGCACGCCTTGTGCTATCTGGCGGGGGCCGGACACATGCTGTTCGGCACGGAGAATCCAGGTGGCACCTCCAGGCATCAGCAGCATGCCCAATACTTCGTTGGTCTGCGGCCATTGCCATGCCAGCAGGTATCCGTAGAGCAACACACAGCAGGTCTCGAAGACGGTCATCTGCCCACCCACGGAGACCGGCAACCGCTGGGCGGAGGAGTTTCACAAGGCATTGGCAATCCACGAACCGCCCACCGACATGAAGACGACTGCGGAACCGAAAGCCCACCAGCGCTCTGATGACAGCACCAGCGGCAGTATTCGCGGCTATAAGACGGCGACGCCTGCGCGCGACAGCACCCTGACACCGTCAGCGTGCTGGCAATGCATGCCGCCATTCAGCGAGGCGCCGGCACCGGTCTGGCCTGGGATTTCATGGCAGGAGACGCCATCGCAAAGGGCGAGCTGGTGCGCGTCACAGACCATCGCGCGATCATTGGCCTCGCTGAGCATCTTGCCCACGGCCCTCATCGACCGTTACCGGCCTCCGCGCGACTGTTCAGGGATTGGCTGATCGCCAGGGTGGGCAATATCAAGTCAGTGGATGGCGGATACTGACAACCAAGGTCAGAATCAGAGCTCAAGACGCAAAGTCGAATGACGGACATCGGATTAGTTGCCGAAGTGTCGTCGCAGTGGTGACGCATTCAGACATCATCGCTCCCTGGAGTTCTTGTCTCAGGGATGAGCTCAATCCTTGACCTGTTATCGCTCAACAGATGAGATGAGCCTTCTGTAACAGAGAGTGATTTAACGTATCATCCCAGTGATCATAAGTTATCTTTGTCATGTGGACCCCCAGCGTAGTCATGACACAGATAATATTGTGCGTGGCGTCGTCGAGTCTGTAGGCCTGCTTCATTTTGCCAACTATGTTGACAGATTCCGGGGAGGCTGACCCGATGATGGGCAAGCAGGGCCTTGCGATGGCTTGACTAATGGCAACCTCCTGTTTCACTACTCAAAAAGTGGGTGGCGTCTCCTCCTTTGAGCGGTCTTCATTGTGGTGGCAGGAAAGACTGTGTAAAATTTCGCGTCCAGAGTTCGTCATTCGATAACTCAGCTTGAATAGAGTCTATCTAGATCGCATAGAGACAAGACTCTTTGATATCCCCAAGATAAACCCCAGTGTGATAAAGACACCTTGGATAAGTAGAGTCATTATGCAACCTGTAAAGTGTTGGTATTCGATTGATGATCGTCTCGGAGCTCGTTGGCTGGCTTATATAGGCGTCATATCGTTATTATTATATGCCGCTTTACAATTTGTCTTGCCGAATACTCAAGAAGTGATGGAACGGGTCCTGGCATTTTCGGGGCTTGTCGCATTCTGCGTATACGGTAAAGGCTTGCGCAAGGCCCCCCTCTTATTATTGCTGGGGTTTCTCTGCGTACAATTGTTTTCCTGGAGCCTGGGATTATGGCAGTACCCGAAATGGGCGATAGATGATCCCAGACTCCAGGATCTGGCTAAATTGTTTATCTTCATCAGTGTGGCCTGGTGGTTGAACGGAAGTACACGAAATACTCTCATCGTATGGGGACTGGCAGTCGGCGGGGTCTTGATCACGACGCTGTTTGCACCAGGTGACGACGGATGGCTCACCGGGTTTACTGGGGAAAGAGTGGGATTCGGAATCCGTAATAACCAGCATGCATCCATGTTGTTTGGGGTTTCGCTATTGGGTTTGCTCTGTTTTGCTCGTCGCTTTTGGAGCGACGGTAACGCGCGGTATTTGAGAATAGCGCTTTGGTGCCTGGCGATGGTGATGGTGGTGACTGGCATCGCCGTTGGTCAGACAAGAGCCGTCTGGCTCAGTGCAACGATTGCAAGTGGCATCGGTCTGATACTCTGGGTTATCAAGTCCGTACTGGAGGGTAGAACCAGACATTTGACAAAGTATCTCGTCACAATTTCATTATCCATCGTAATCGGGGCAGGGGTACTGGTCTCTACACTGGGAGACTCTCTCAATCATCGCTTCCATAAAGAGAGCAGTGTGATATCTCAGTTGGTAGATGGCGAAATCACGGAAGTTCCTTATACAAGCATCGGCATTCGTATCAATAGCTGGATCGCGGCGAGCCAGTGGATTGCGGAACGCCCGATGACAGGGTGGGGACCTGAAGGGCGTCAGTTGGTCATGTCGGAAACGACCTGGCTGCCAGATTGGGTACTGGCAAAATATGGCCACCTGCATAATTACTTCCTTGAAACCTGGGTCGAATATGGAATTGTTGGACTTGTCGCGATGTCTCTATTGGCATTCTGGATTGGCCGTGCCACCTGGCTCGCGTGGCGGGGTAATGCGATGCCTGATGACATTGCCTGCTTCGGCCTGATGTTCTTCATCTATTGGATGATAATCAGTAACTTTGAATCCTATAATTCATTCCCGACAGGCCTGTTTGTCCATAATCTGATTGTCGGTGGTTTGATCACGCATTATTGGCGTTGGCGTTTGAGTCACCAGACTGCGTAATCGAATCTGTAAAGAAGTATGAATAAAGCGTGTCAGAAAATTCTGGCGCGCTTTATTTTTGAATACAAGATTATTGAATGTCACCTAATATGAGCAAGAGGTGCCAGTAAGCTGAAAGGGGACGAGTGAGTCCATGTTTCTGATACGGTGCATCATTGAAATATTTATGAATAATGCTCCGGGTTTCTGATTTGAGGTATCTCAAGCGGTCATCAGATAGACACGATCTGCTATGCATCACCATCTGGTGATATCCTCTAGACTTTCGACTTTCCTCCACTGTTGCATCGATAGATAAATACAGTGAGTGTTGGAGTAATGCAAATGAACAATTCAGTGAAAACAGGAGCTGGGGAGTGGCATTCGATGGAAGCGATCAATTACTGACCAAGATAGAAGGTGGGAGATGAAAGCCAGAAAATATCTGACGACTGAGACGCATTACTATCGTATTGAGAGCCGCTCTCATGATAAATAATTAACATGATCTGATGCTTGCGAGTCTGCTCTGTCCCATCCGGTGTCGGGTGCATTTCACAAGAACAGCACCGTTTCTGTCGATCCCTTGGTCGCTTCATGCCTACGATGCACACTAAGGTGATGATTATCCGATGTTTTCTTGATCTAGCACCTGCAGGAAGATGGGCTTCATTGCCCTGAATCTAGCCAAATATGACGAAAATATGTATAATCCATGAAGATTTCAATAAAAACCTCGCTATTTTATCCAACAGGGCACCGTGCTCTCACTACGGCGCCCTGTTTGTCGTCTGGCCTCAGGAATTGCCCCAAAATCCTGGGGCGGTAGCGTGCCTAAATAAACAGAGACCCGAGACGTTATGAAAGGCATCTTGCGCAAGATAGGTAAGCATAAATTATTGCCAGTCGTATTTTCCGTTATTTCGCTTCTGGTTGGTAGTATGGTAATCGGTTCTGTTACTTCATTCACGATAGCCGTATTTGCACTAGTATGCGGATTGCAATTCCTGACGGGAAAATCAGCAAAGCTAGAGTATTATCTGTCTGGCTTGGAAGTCAAAGTGACTTCCAATGAAAACCCTGTTGGTAAATACGGGCAGAAAATCAATTTTGCTGCCTCACTTGTACCGTTATTGACAAGTCAACTGGGTTTATATGTACTCCCTATAGTACTACTATATATCGTGACTTCGCTGATTGCCGCATGGCCGATCATCCTCAAATTATTCAATAGAAAAAAGATAAGAGCGCATGCCGTGAAGGTGCTCGAGACAGAGCGTCCGACCGTCGCCGTGTACGTAACTGGAATGAAGGGGGTCGCATATCAAATCAACCAATGGCTTCCTGTATTGGAAAAGCTGGATCAGCCAGTGATTATCATACTTCGTGAGGCTGATATTTTCTCAGGGATGCTGCCTACGAATATTCTTACAGTAACAGCTAGAACACAGATCGATCTTGAGGCCATATTGAGGGGGGCTACCTCCGTAAAGAAAGTATTATATCCCGCCAATACAATGAAAAACGTACAAGCCTTGCGTTATCACCACCTGGATCATATTTTCATCAACCATGGTGAGAGTGATAAAGCCGTTAACCAAAGCAAATTGCTGATGGCCTATGATTATCTGTTTGTGGCTGGCCCTCTCTCGGAAGAGCGTTTGAGAGCTGCAGGGCTTCCGCTGAGAGAAGGGCAGGTGTTACATGTTGGACGTCCTCAAGCGGAAATGGCACTGAAATATCAAAAGGAGATAAATAGAATAAACACTATTCTGTATGCTCCTACTTGGGAAGGGCATGTCAAGAAAGTTGATTACAGCTCCATTGGAGAATTAGGTTACAAGTTATGTAAAGAAATTATAGAGCATGATGGTTTTTCACTGATATTCAAGCCTCATCCTTATACTGGTAGTATAAGCAGTACTCATAAGTATTGGTTAAGCAAGATCCTGAAGTTGTGCGAAGATCATGGTGTTGAAGTGCTGGATGAAAATAACTCACTGCATTGTGCAATGAACTCAAGCGATATATTGGTGTGTGATATTTCAAGCGTATTGAATGAATATCTTGTTACAGGGAAACCTATCATTCTTTGTAATACCCAATCACTTGATTTTGAACAATTGCATTCAGAGTATCCTTCTGCTGCGGCAGCTAGCCTTGTGAATGTTGAAAGTAATATTGTAGATGTCATACAACTGATTGAAAGAGAAGATCCACTCCAAGCATCAAGACAGAGGTTGAGAGTTTCTTCCTTGGGTGATCGGACAGATGATCCTTTGAGTATGTTCAAGTCACTACTATAGTATGGATGTTGTCGCGATGAATTTTTTTACTCATTTCAAGATAATGCTTGCAACATGGTCGTTAATAAATAAAGAGTCTCCTTCCTTTATCGGTGGTGCATTCTTTTTAGCAACATCCAGGCTGTTTCAACTGGCTGCTTTTTTCCTACCATTGAAGATACTAATCTTGGTCTCATCGGATGTTAAGCCAAGCTACATACAAATATTGCCATTTGACTTTGGTTTGAACGAAGCTGTTGTAATTTTTTCCTGCCTTGTTCCTATTGTCTATATCATGTATATAGTATGTGGGGTAATAAGTCGAAGAAGCCTCGACTATAGTCAATCTATCTTCATTGAAAATAGTGCTATTCCATTTAAAGATAAAAAAGCTAACAAACTTAAAAAAATGCATGGACACATCGGAAAAGCAGCATCTGAATTCATTTTGATTTCGTTATCCATGTTGCTGGTGTTAATGGTAAGTATCTCTACTGCATTAATACTGCTATTGATGATGATAATCACGATAGCTGCTATGTTCAAGATAGCGATATTCATGAAAGATACTGACAGGACTCATTACTTCAAATTGCATCGGAAGCAATGTATAGAATATGCTACTTCTGCAAATTTTATATTGGTATTTGTTGTCATCCTAACTCAGGTGATGTACTTGGGGATGGGAGTAATCGTAGCAATTTACGTATTACTGATATCACGAATGCTATTCCAAGCACTTCAGCGTTACTGTATAGAGTTGATGTATATCGATGTTGATTTATTAGGTTCAAATATGAGATGAATAATTCATATCGGCGATTATATCTCGACTAAACTAAATCAAAAAACGCAAGTGGTTAAGCCGAATTGTGCCACCATCTTTTATAAGATGGCAACGTCATTTCTAGCGTCAAGTTTCACATACTGGAATAAGTAATGAACCAGGTATCGTATACTGTATCCTCTCCCGCTTCTGCAATGGACGATATTGAAGACATTATTGTTGCGACCTATGACAGTAATGTTTTGGTCATAAGCGATCGAACTCACTCAAGGTTTATATCCTTGAATATAGATAAACTGTTGGGGGTTGATAAGATAGCATTCAAGGTTCGACTGAAGCAAAATGAGATGAATAAGATATTATTGGTACAGGAGCTGCCTGCTACTGATGAGATCTTGATCGTTTATTCCAACAAGCACTCATTGAGTTGCCTGAGAAAAGCCAATAAAGGTAATCACCCATTAAAGCAGTTTGTGAAGGTCAAGTTTAAGATTCTAAATCTATATGTAAGTAAGAATAAGGTCGCGTTGACTTACGTTGCATTTATTTCAAACCCATACAATTTGAATATTTCGAATACAAGAATCTATCTTGACGATAATAATGTACTTCCTGTGGAGATTCCGGTTGGGAAGTCATTTGTAAAATCCAAGCTTAAATTGTTGAGTTTGGTGAAGATAGCCAAATTTGGAATGCCAAGTTTATTGAAAGGTGGAGAGCCACCTATCAATAGCCAAGTTAAAATGGCACTCGATATTGACGGTGACACTGCAGTCTATCCTTCACAGACCCTAAAGATACATAAACAAAAAAACAGAAGATTGTACAGTGTGCCTGTTTCAACATGCTACACTGAAAATTTTGCAGTCCACTTTAGACGTACTTATAATGGGACACCGACCCTGGTAAGACGCCAAAAAAATGCAATTGAGGATGATTTCAAATTCAGGTTATTCGAATCGAGACCAATTAGCTTCTTGCTGTATCATATGGGCAGATTTTCCAGGTCCATTAGTGATGTGAATCATAATATCTACTTTGAGAAATATGCTTGTAAAGCAGAGGAGGGTGCTTATAATCTTTTCTGCAAAACAACAAACAGTAAAAATTCCAAGAATTACTATGTCATTGACGAAGAGTCAGATGATTATGCTGATATCAAACATAATGACAAGGTATTGAAGAAGTATTCTTATAGCTATTACTGGCACTTGTTTAGAGCAAATTATTTTATCTCTACTGAAGCTCCGGCTCACGTAAATTTATTGAGAAGTAATAACAAGTATGTAAGAAGAAAGTTGATAACAACACCGTTTGTCTTCTTGCAGCATGGAATTACATATTTGAAGAACCACGATAGAAAGGGGGTTTACGCGAAAAATAGAGAAGCAGAGCCAGCTTATATGGTAGTGAGTAGTGAAAAAGAAAAAAAAGTCGTCTCAGAAATGTTGCGCCTTCCTGAAGATAGATTATTGAATGTTGGTATGCCTGCATTTGATGATGTTGAGTATTCAAGTATCAACGATCTTACTGATGATGTTGTGACTATCATGTTGACTTGGAAACCATATGAAGAGCATTTGAATGATTTCACGGCGACAAGTTATTACCGTAATACTGTTGCAGTCGCTCATCTGCTAAAAGCAAAGTTACCTGCACTCAATATTCGAGTAGTTGCTCATCCGAAAGTATATGATGCTTTATGTCGCACAGATTTAAAGGATCAGCTATGGGTGGGTAAAATTTCTGATGCCCTGAAAGATACTAAGCTACTAATCACTGACTATTCCTCAGTCTGCTATAATTCATTTTACCGCGGCGCAGGTGTAATTTTCTTTCAACCAGATATTGTAGATTATGAACGCGAAACAGGCCCTTTGGTACCGCAGGAACATGAATATATCGGTTATAGAAGTTATTCTATTGAGGGGCTTAATGAAATTATCGATAGTGCGATATCTAACAATAAAATAAACCTTTCCTATGTACGAACTACTGAACACGAGTTTAGATATAAAGAGATCAATCAGTTTAGCGATGGCAACAATATCGATAGGCTGTTTAGTGCCCTTACTTCACTCAAGATTATTTGATATCAAGCAGATGTGATAAGGGTGAATGGATATTAGCTTCCACCTTGATAATGCCTGAATAGGGTTAAGCTATGATGAGGTTATATTAGATGAAGCATAACCCAATAGATATTTCACATGAGAGTGTGAAAACGGTTATTACCTATGGCACGTTTGATATGTTCCATATCGGGCATCTCAATCTCCTGAAGCGTCTCAGTGAGAGAGGTGATCGTCTGATAGTCGGTGTGTCAACTGATGAGTTCAACTTGCTGAAAGGCAAGAAGACACTGATTCCCTACGATCAGCGTGCCAAGATCGTGGAAGCGATCGATTGTGTAGATCTCGTGATTCCTGAAAACGACTGGGAGCAAAAAGTACGCGACGTCAAGGAATATAATGTCGATACTTTCGCAATAGGGGAAGATTGGAAAGGGGAGTTCGACTTCCTGCAGGAATATTGTGAAGTGCTGTATATGGAGCGCACCAAGGATATATCCACGACGGATCTGAAACGCTCACTGAAGCGGTTCTTGTCAATTCCTCATGAAGATCTCATCAAGGCTTTCGAAGTCTTGGAATTGCTCCGTAGAGATCTTGAATAATGATGATGTTACAAACGCTATGAAAGTTCAAAATCGCGTCTTGAGTGGCTATACCATGTATACCACTGAATTGGTACGCCTGGTCGATTTCTGTATTATCTTTCTGGCAGGGTTCAGTGCACACTGGTTCCATTTTGGGGGACTGGATGTTTCCGAGAGATATGGTTGGGGCATGTTGCTGGGGGGGATATTAGCTCTTCTGGTATTGCCGCATTTCAATATCTATCGTTCCTGGAGAGGACAAGTCCGCTTCCGTCTGGTATTCCAGATCATGGCCGGATACATGATGTTGGGAGGGCTGTTGGCGCTGGTCATGTTCATGACCAAGACAGGCGACAAGTTCTCCCGGCTGTGGGTTGGTTACTGGATGGTAAGTGCTACGACCTACTCCATCCTGATACGTGCGATTGCTTATCCTGTTCTCAATCATTTGCGAGCCAAGGGCAAGAATCGCAAAAGTGTCCTCTTGATTGGTGATGCCTTGACCTGTGTTGGTGCTGTGCGTCAGCTAGCCAAGATCCCGACAGCAGGATTTGATGTAGAACGAGTCATCTTGACTGGGGGGATTGAGTATTGGGGGTGGAGCGCGATCGAGCCAGAGCGCTACCAGCCTGACCAACAGATCGTCCATCAGGAGCAGGAAGTCTGGATCTGTCTCCCATTGACGCAAGGTAACCTGGTTCGTGATATCCAGTCAGAGTTGAGCCTGACGACCTGCAATGTGCGTTATATGCCCGATATGCGTGATTTCCGCCTTATCAACCATGATGTATCAGATGTTGCCGGTCTGTTCATGCTTGATCTGAGTTGCAGTCGCATGTCGCTGGGCGCAAAGCTTCTCAAGTGGATCGAGGATCGCCTGCTGTCATTGATCATCGTGATTCTGCTGTCACCTTTATTGGCGCTTATCGCGCTATTGGTGAAATGTACCTCTGCGGGCCCGGTGTTCTATACCCAAGAAAGGGTCGGGCTGAACGGAAAGCCTTTCAAGATGCTGAAATTCCGCTCGATGCCAGTCGACAGTGAAAAGGGTGGGGTGCAGTGGGGAAATGCCCAGGCGAAACGAACTACCCTTGTGGGCAGGTTCCTTCGCAAGACCAGCCTGGATGAGTTGCCGCAGTTCCTCAACGTGCTCAAAGGTGACATGTCAATCGTGGGGCCGCGTCCGGAACGCACGATCTTCGTCGAAAAACTTCGTCACGAAATTCCTGGTTATATGCAAAAGCACATGGTCAAGGCCGGTATCACGGGCTGGGCACAGATCAATGGTTGGCGAGGCGATACGGACCTGGCCAAGCGAATTGAATGCGACCTGTGGTATGTAGAGCATTGGTCATTATGGCTGGACTTACGTATCATCATGCTGACTCTCTTCAAGGGTTTGATCCATAAACATGCGTACTGAAACATTGGTGAAAGTGAAATGAATATCGAAGTCGAAAAATCCTATCGGCTTCTACGGTTTTTGAATAAACCACGCCACCCATTACTTCGTTATCCTTTGGCCTTGTTATCCGGCATTGGTGTGTGGATGCTGGGTGCGCCTCTGGCCGTAGCGGCAGACAGTATCAAGCTCGCATCGCGAAGCAATGGACTGAAAATCGTCGTGCGGCGAGGCATCTGGTTTGCGCATACCGGGTGGCTGCCAGTGTCGACCAGGTCTGATTTCTTTTTCGATATTTCTGAAGAAATGTCTACCAAGGCGGCCGACTGCCTCATTGCCTGGTTGGCTGACAACCGGCGCATCACTGACTTTGAACGCCATATCTGGCAGGCTGATCTGCATGGTGGGAAGCTGGAAAAAGCCGATTTCTCAGAGTGTGATAATGATCGTGATACGTCTACCAGCAGTCTGGTCATCTCTCCGCAAGACTCACTCTGGCAATATGACAAATCTTTCTGCGCCAGCGTCAATCATGCATTGTCGATCATCAGCGCTGACATGGACAATCCGACAGCAGCGCCTGTCGTGGCGCATAAGTTCCAGAAGTCAGCGCAGTCGTTTGACAAGAATGATGCCTATCGCACGATCAAGGATTGCGATAGTTTGATGGGTAGCCTTGAGTGGCCCTGGTATGTCATCAGTGGCACGCTTCTTGGAGCCGTGAGAGAACAGGATTTCCTGGGACATGACTACGATATTGATATCGGTGTCGACGCCAAGGACTTTGATATCAAGCAACTTCGAGATGCTGTTGCTGGATCCAACAATACCTGGTTCATAAAGTCAGAAAGTTATTGTACTTTCCGGGAAGTCGTATCCGAGCGTGCCGTGCGATATTCCAGATTGACTCAGCCGATACTTGTCAAGCTCGTGCACCATACCGGCCTTGTCGCTGACCTTTTTGTTCATGTGCAAGAGGGGAGCGTCGTCTGGCATGGCTCCGCTATCCACCGGTGGGACAACTCGGAGTTTTCGTTGACTGACTACACCTTGGGCAGTCAGGTAGTCAAAGGTGCCGCGGATGCTGATCGTTACTTGACTGAGAACTATGGCGATTGGCGTACCCCCGTGACGCGTTTCGATTGTAGTATTGATCCTCCCAATATCCGTTATTCTCGAACTGCGCGTTCAATCACGTACTTGAGCAAGGTCATTTATCGCTATCTGCTTGACGGTGATGTCGAGAAGGCACGTCAATACCTCTCTGCACTGGAAAGCGATGGGATGATCCTCAAGCAAGACGGTGTCTATCGTTATTGTTAGAGGATCGCGAAGATTCGGCTTCTCGCATCGTGGGAATGCTGACGGTATCAAGGATATGAATGACAGAAGCCCGCCAAATTGGCGGGCTTTTTTGTTTGTCATCTCATGACCTGGCGCATCCCATCCACCAAGCGGCTGATGTCGGAGGGCGCATCGTGCTTGAGCTCCGGCGGGAGCAGGGCATCCGGCAGGTCCTGATAGCAGACCGGACGCAGGAAGCGGTGAATGGCGGCGGTGCCGACCGAGGTGGTGCGGCTGTCGGAGGTGGCGGGCCAGGGGCCGCCATGCACCATGGCGTCACAGACTTCGACCCCTGTCGGCCAGCCATTCACCAGGATGCGGCCTGCACGACGCTCCAGCACTGGTAGCAAGTGGCAGGCCGCGGTGTGATCTGCTTCATCGAGATGCAGCGTGGCGGTCAGCTGGCCTTCGAGTGCACTGCAGACCTGCTTGAGCTGAGCGAGATCCTCGCATTCGACGATCAGCGAACTTGAGCCGAAGACTTCCGCCTGCATGGCCTCATTGGCAAGAAAGTCACTCGCCTGGGTGCTGAACAGCTGTGTCTGACACGGGCTGGCGACGGGGGAGTCGCTTTCACCGCTGGCCAGACAGGTGATGCCTGGCTGTTCGGACAGGCTCGCGACGCCTTGGGCATAGGCCTTGTGGATGCCGGGTGTCAGCATGGTCTGCACTGGGCTTGCCTGGATGGCAGGGATGGCCGCCTGCTTGAAGCGTTCCAGCGCTGCGCCTTTCACTGCCAATACCAGTCCCGGGTTGGTGCAGAACTGCCCGGCGCCCATGTTGAGCGAGCCGACGAAGGCCTCACCCAGCAATTCGGCGCGGGCTTCCAGGGCCGCTGGCATCAGGATGACCGGATTGATGCTGCTCATCTCGGCGTAGACCGGAATCGGCTGCGGACGCGATTGGGCAAGCGTCAGCAGGGCGGTGCCCCCACTGCGCGAGCCGGTAAAGCCGACCGCCTGGATCTCGGGATGCTTGACCAGTGCCTGACCGACCTCATTGCCCGGGCCGAACAGCAACGAGAAGACGCCTTCCGGCATCTGACAACGCCGGGCGGCGCGCGCGACGGCCTGACCGACCAGTTCCGAGGTGCCCGGGTGGGCCGAGTGTCCCTTGACCACGACCGGACAGCCTGCGGCCAGTGCGGAGGCGGTATCGCCGCCGGCCACCGAGAAGGCCAATGGGAAGTTGCTGGCACCGAAGACGGCGACCGGGCCAAGCGGGATCTGACGCTGGCGCAGGTCTGCCCGCGGCAGGGGAGTGCGCTCCGGCAGTGCAGGATCGACGCGCACATCCTGCCACTCACCGCGACGCAGCACCCTGGCGAACAGCTTGAGCTGGCCGCAGGTGCGACCGCGTTCACCGTTAAGGCGTGCCTCAGGCAGGCCGGTTTCCTGCATTCCGCGCTGGGTCAGGATCTCACCGAGTGCCTCGATCTCCTCGGCGATGGTCTCGAGGAAGAGGGCTCTTTCTTCAGGCGTCGTGGCGCGATAGGCATCAAAGGCCTGGCCGGCCAGTCGGCAGGCGTCTTCCACATCCCCTGCATTGGCCCCCGGGTAGCCGGGCGCCAGGCGCTCTCCGGTGGCCGGATTGATGGCGTGGATCGCCTCGCCCTTGGCGGCAAAGCTGCGCTGTCCGATGAGCTGATGGCCGTTGAGTGTCATGGTGCCTCCTGTCTGGCATGTTGGGTGGGTCTGGCATCGTGGGTGATAGCGGCAATTGGCAGCCGATACCAGTGAATGGCGTTGTCGTGCAGAACCTGGTCGAACGCGATCTGGCGTTGGTCGTGAGACGCCGTCTGCGCAATGGCACCGGTCACCAGTGATAGCCAGTCGCCATAGCTGACCTTGAGTCCGGAGACCGGGAAGTTGCTGGCGAACAGACAACGACGTGGGCCGAAGATGTCCAATACATTGCAGAGCAGTTCGTGATTGGCGCTGGTATCCCAGGCATGCCAGGGTGTGCCCAGTTCCGAGAGCTTGACGGCGACATTCGGGTTCTCAGAAAGCGCCCGCATGCCTGCGCGCCACTGGGCGAGGCCTTCCGGCGTGCGATCCCACGGCAGGCCGCTGTGATTGAGAATGACGCGCAAGCCGGGGTAGTCCTGAAGCGTCGTGGCTGCCTCTTCGAGATGCCAGGCGGGCACGCGCAGGTCCCAGCTCAGGTCACGCGCTTTGAGCAGCGCCAGTCCCTCGCACCAGCGTGGGTCCTGCAGACTGCCGCTGGCTCCCGTTACCGACTGGCGGGTCTGAGGTGTGGCGGCGGTGACCGGCTTGGCACGCACGCCACGAAACAGCGCTGAGTCACATTGCGCGTCCAGCTGTGCGGCGCACGCAGGAGTACCAAAGGCCGCCCAGCCGACATGCGCACTCGGCAGGCCATGAATGGCTGCTTGCTCGGTAATCCAGCGCGTCTCTTTCTCAGCCTGTGGGCGTGACGCTTCGGCTTCACAATGCACGCTGCCGACCAGCTCGAAGCCCTCAGGCACCAGACGCTTGAGATCCGTGACCTGAAAGGGCTGGCGAATCGCGGCATAGTCGCCGAGAAAGAAGTTCTCCACCGGCGAGTCTTCCAGCCAGGGATACGCCACCTGGCCATCCAGCGCCCAGAGATGGTGGTGCGCATCGATCAGCGGCTGGCTTTGTGAAGGTTCGCGCTGTATTGGGGTATCTGTCATGACTGGCTCGTGTCCTGGCAAGAAGTATCAAGTGCCCACTGATTCAGTGGTCACGCACCAGCAAGCAAGACACGTCCGGCTCGGCGCGCGTCGCGAAGCTTCGGTGTACCTGACCGCTCTCCAGATCCAGCACCGCGATGCGATCCCCCTTGAGCGAGACAAAGGCCTGCTCGCCATCCGGATGGAAGCTCATCGCGATGGGAATCGCCTCAAGCTGGATGGTGCCCAGCGGTGCCAGCGTTTCATCGAACAATGACAGCGAGCTTTCGCCGTAGTTGGTGGTGATCAGGCGGCCCCTGGGGTCACGGTAGATGCGATTGGGGTCACGTCCCGTGGTCGCCGAGGCGCGCACGGTCATCGATTCGGTATCCACCGCCACGATGCTGTCATCATCGCGATTGCTGATGAACAGGGTGCGGCCATCGGCGGACAGGCTGTTGCCCTCCGGCTTGCGGCCCGGAATCATCGCGATGGGCGCGAAGGTGGCATCGTGCGGCTTGAACTTGGTGATGGTGTTGCTGAGCAGGTTGATGCCGTAGGCCCAGTCGCCTGCCTTGGTGAGCGCGAACAGGTGGGTCTTGTAGCCCCCGGAGGACACGGCCAGGTCCGGCGTGGACTGGGTCAGGGGCGTGTTGAACATCAGGAGGGTGTTGTGGCCCTCGCTCATCGCATACAGACGATCCTGCTCATCGATGCCCAGCCCATGGATGCGGTAGTACGGCCAGGTGCTGAGCGTGTTGACCAGCGTGAAGGTCTCGAGATCGACCACGAACACCGAGCAGCCGCCCTGATCGCCGATGCAGTCGGCACCGAGGATGCCGTAGTGGCCCACGAAGGCGTAGCGGCCGGTGGAATCCACCACGAACTCATGCGGGTAGTCCGGCAGGCGCAGATGGTTGAGCTCCTCGCCGCTGGTGGCGTCGTAAAGGCTCAGGGTGTGTGCGCATTTCTGGTTGAGCAGCAGAGCATCTCGGGACATGACATTTCTCCAATCAGCGAGGGCCTGTTTGTCAGAGCCTGGATATCAGGCTCTGGTTATCAAGGGCCCGTGCCCTCGCTGGAGTGACAGATAGGGAAAACGAAAAAGCGCTTGTGCGTTACTGAGTCACGGCGGCCGTGGTCTTCTGCGTGCCTTGCGGCTGGGCGTTGGTCGCGACATCGGCACCGGCCTGACTGGCGACCTGAATGGCATCGATCCAGTCACGGCCATTGGCGGCGATATAGCTGTCCCAGGTGGGTAGCACGACCTGCTGGAAGGCGGCGGTATCGACGTCGGCCTCGATCTTCATGCCCTTGGCGGCCAGTTCAGTGAGAATCTTCTGCTCGTTCTTCGCGTTCAGTTCGCGCTGATAATCACCCGCCTCGCGTGCTGCGCTCACCAGCACCTGCTGATACTCCGGTGACAGGCTCTCGAAGGTGTCGTCGTTCATCACCATCAACAGCGAGGTATAGGCCTGATTGGTCAGCGACAGGTAGTCCTGCACTTCGTAGAAGCCTGCCGACCAGACGATGCTGATCGGGTGGTCCTGCGCATCGACCGTGCCGGTCTCCATCGCGGTGTAGAGCTCACCCAGCGGCATCGGTACCGGGTTCGCGCCGAGCAGGGAGAAGGCCTCGATCAGTGACTTGTTGGAGTTGGTGCGCATCACCAGGCCATCGACATCGGCGGGTGTCTTGATCGGGTGCTTGGAGTTGGTCATCGCGCGAAAGCCGACCTCCCAGAAGGCCAGGCCCTTGAGGTTGTCCTGCTTGAGCAGTGCCAGGGCATCGTCGCCGACCTTGCCGTCCAGCACCTGATAGGCCGTCTTGCGGTCCGGGAAGATGTAGGGCAGATCGAAGGCGCCCAGCGCCGGCTGCAGGCCCGCGAAGTTGGGGTTGCCGGACAGCTCGATATCGATGGTGCCGCTGCGCACGCCGGCGATCATCTGCTGGTCACCGCCGAGCACGCCGTTGCCGAAGATGTTGACGGTGATCTCGCCATCCGTGCCTTCCTTGACCAGCTCGGCGAAGCGCTCGGCCGCCTGTTGCTGGGTATCGGTGGTCGGGGCCGCGTGGGCCAGCTTGAGCACGGTGGCTGCATGCGCGGCGCTCATTGGCGCAAGGAGAAGCAGACTGGCGAGGGAGGTCTTGAGCATTGGCGTCATGGAAAGGCTCTCTTGTCGTTGTTGTCGTGAGTGGCGCTGTTGTCGTGAATGGCTCGGTTGTCGTGAGTGGCGCTGGCGACCTGCTGAACTGCGGGTCAGTCGGTCATCCAGTACAGGGGCACGGTGATGATCTGCGGGAAGGCCACGAACAGCAGCAGGATCACCACATAGGCGAGGGCGAAGGGCGCGACGCCACTGACCGCCTTCTCGAACTTGAGGTTGCCGACGCTGGTGATCACGTTGAGCACGTTGCCGACCGGCGGGGTGATCAGGCCGATGGCGCAGTTGAGGACGAACATGATCCCGAAGTAGACGGGATCGATACCGGCCAGCTTGACGATGGGCATCAGGATCGGCGTGAGCACCAGAATGGTCGGGGTCAGGTCCATCACCATGCCGACTACCAGCACGATGCCCATGATGGCGAGCATCAGGATGCGCGGATCATCGGCCAGCGGCTGCAGCAGACCGGCGACCATCAGCGGCAGCTGGGCGATGCTGATCAGCCAGGAGGCGACCATCGCGGCGGCCACCAGGAACATCACGATGGCGGTGCTGCGCGCGGCCTGGGCGAGGACGGCGTAGAGCTGGCTCAAGTCCAGTTCGCGGTAGACCACGGTGGCGACGAAGATGGCGTAGACCGCGGCGACCACGCCGGCTTCGGTCGGGGTGAAGATGCCGCTCTTGATGCCGCCGATGATGATGACCGGCAGCATCATGGCCCAGAAGCTGTCCTTGAGTGCCTTGAGGCGCTCACGCCCGCTGGCCTTCTTGGTGACGACCAGATCTTCCTTGCGGGTCATGAACAGCCACATCACCACCAGGGTCACGCCCATGATCAGCCCCGGCACGATCCCGGCGAGGAACAGCTTGCCGATCGAGATGCCACCGGCGACCCCGATGATGATCAACGGAATCGAGGGCGGGATGATCGGCGCGATGATCCCGCCGGCGGCCATCAGGCCGGAGGAGCGGCCCAGCGGATAGCCTGCCTTGCGCATCATCGGCAGCAGCATGCTGGCCAGCGCAGCGGTATCCGCGACCGCGGAGCCGGACAGACTGGCCATGACGATGGCGGCGAAGATGGCCACGAAACCCAGTCCGCCCTTGCGGTGACCCACCAGCGACATCGCCAGCGTGACGATGCGCTGGGAGAGCCCGCCACGCGACATCACTTCCCCGGCGGTCAGGAAGAAGGGAATGGCCAGCAGGGTGTAGCTGTCGGCGCCGTTGACGAGGTTCTGGGCCAGGATCTGCGAGTTGAACAGATCCAGGTGCAGCATCAGCACGATGGCACTGACCAGCAGGGCAAAGGCGATGGGGAGGCTCAGGCCGATGGCGGCCAGCAGGGAGCCGAGGAAGAGCCCGATGGTCATGGCGTGTCTCCTTGCTGATCAGGTGAGGGGCTGGCGGCATTCGGTGGCGTGATGCCATGCAGGGCAAGGGGCGTCAGCAGTCGCCACAGCAGGATCAGCGACATCAATACGCCTGCCATCAGGCCGGCGAGATAGAAGACGCCGACGGGAATGCCGCTGATGGGAGAGAGATTGCGCCAATTGAGCACCGTCTGGTCGAAGCTGCCCTTGAGCAGCATCAGGCAGCAGCCGAGCATCACCAGGGTGACAATGCGATCCAGCACCCTGCGACATGCCGCCGGCAGCTTGTCGGCGAAGGTGTTGACGCTCAGGTGCTCCTGGCGGATCAATGCCGTCACGGCGCCCATGAAGGTGACCCAGACGAACAGGAAGCGGGACAGCTCGACGCTGATCGAGATGCCGCTGTTGAAGCCGTAACGCAGCACGACATTGACGAAGACCAGCGCGATCATCGCCACCAGTGCCAGCACCATCAGCAGGGTGAGGGCCTTCTCCAGTCCCTTGAAGATCGTCGTGATGCCGGTGGCAGTGCGGGTAGGCGCCGCTGACGCCAGCGGGGTGGCGTGGCTTCCCCGTGACTCGGAGGATGGCGCGATGGGCGGTTTGATCGACATGGATAACGGCATCTCTTGGGTCAGTTTGTTCATGGTGTTATCCCCGAAGGAAGCATCTCGATGACGGCGCGACAGTGCGACGCTGTGGCGAGCCGTGGCAGCACTGCCGCGGGTCGTTTTCTGGGACTGGTCACCGGAACGGATTGCTCAGACTGGTCGCCGGGACTGGTTGTGTTGACTAACGGGCGTCGGCCAGCGCTGCCTGGAATTGCGTCACCACCGCCGGGTCCAGCGCCTGGGTGTGCTGCTGGATCACCGGTGCCAGTGCCTCGCGCATGCGCTGACGTTCACTGTCCGCCACCACGTTGACGGTCATCTTGTCCTGCAGCTCGCTCAGCAGTTCCTCGTTCATGGCGCGGCTCTGCTCACGCTGATACAGCGTGGCTTCACGAGCGGCCTCGCGGACCAGCTGGCGTTGGGCGTCATCGAGTGACTGCATGAAGCCCGCCGAGGCGACCAGCACCTGGGCGTCATAGGCATGCGCGGTACGCGACAGGTACGTCTGGACCTCGAAGAAGCGCTTGGCGTCGATCACGGTGTAAGGGTTTTCCTGACCATCCACCGTGCGGGTTTCCATGGCGGTGAACAGTTCATTGACCGACATGGGCACGGCGTTGGCATTCAGTCCGTTGAAGAGGTCGATGTAGAGGGCGTTCTGCATGGTGCGAATCTTGAGGCCCTCGATGTCCTCGAGCGTCTCGATGGGACGGCGGCTGTTGGTCATGTGACGGAAGCCGTTCTCCCAGTACTCGAGTGCCACCAGCTTCTTGTCATCGAGGCTTGCGAGCAGGGCACGGCCGGCCTCGCCATCCAGCACCGCATCGGCGTGTTCACTGTCATCGAACTGGAAGGGCAGGCTGACGATGTTGAAGTCACGGTTGAGGCTGCTCAGGGTGGCAGTGGAGGGCGCGGTGAAGTCCAGGGTGTTGGACTGCAGCATCGAGGTCATGTTGACGTCATTGCCCAGAATGCCGTTGGAGAACACCGTGATGGTGATCTCGCCATCCGACTTCTCCTCGACGAGCTCCGCAAACTTCTTGGCGCCCAGTGTCTGGGGATGTGCCTCCGGCAGGCTGGTGCCCATGCGCGCGGTGATCTCAGCGTGGGCGGTGGTCGCGAAGGTCAGCATCAGCCCCAGGGTGGAGACCGTCTTGAGCAGGACGTTCGTGTGCTGGGCTTTGTTGAGCAGCGCTTTGTTGGACTGGGCTTTGTTGAGCAGCGTTTTGTTGAGCAGAGCGTGGCGGATGGACATGGCGAATTCCTTGCGAGTTGTTGTTATGGCAATCGTGGTGATGGCGATCGTTGCTGAGTTGACCGCTGCGGTGTCGATCGGTCACTGGACGCTGGTGTCCAGCGAGTAGCAGCGCACGGCGTTGTCGCAGAACAGCGCGAGTCGCTGCTCGGGACTGAGCGAACGACTGAGTGTCTTGAAGCCCTGAAACAGCGTATCGAGTGAGGTCACCAGCCCATCGACCGGGAAGTTGCTGGCGAACATCACGCGGTGGACCCCGAAATGGCGCAGCACGATGGCAAAGACCTCACGGTTGTCTTCCTGTCGCCAGGGCTGGCCCGCAATGCCGAGACCGGAGAACTTGATCATCACCTGCGGCCAGGCAGCGACCCTGGCGAGGGCACGCGACCATTCGCGCAGAGTGTCGGGATCACGATCTCCGGGCACGCCGGCGTGATTGATGACCACCGGCATCTCAGGATGGCGTTGCAGCAAGGGCAGCAGTTCCTCGAGGTGCCACCAAGGCACCTGCAGCTCGAAGATCAGGCCACGGCGCGCGACTTCACTGACGCCGTACTGATAACGCGGGCAGCGCAGCGAGCCGGGCAAGGCGTGGGTGGCAAGCCTCGGATCGTGACGCTCCAGTGCGGCCGGCTTGTGACGGACACCCTTGACCATCCCTGACATGCAAAGCCTCTCGAGCTGCTCGCCGATGTCATCCTGATCCAGCCAGGCCTGGGCGATCATGGCATCGGGCCAGCCGCTCTCGCGGGCAGTCTCCTCGATCCAGCGCACTTCCTTGAGCGCATCGCCCCGCGCCCATTCCGCCTCCATGTAGACACACCCCAGCAGCCGGTGCGCCTCGCCCGCCGCCTGGAGATGCTCGGCGGGGAGGTAGGGGCGACGGATCGCGGAGTAGTCGCCGTAGCGGAAGGGGATCATCGGCTCATCACACAGCCAGGGGTGGTAGTTCTGCGTCGGATCCCAGACATGCATGTGGGCATCGATGATCGGCAGATCTTCCTCCTCGCGAGTGGCCAGATAACGTGCGCGCTGCTCGCCGAGTTCCGCCAGAGGCACAGGCTTTACCGGGGATTGGAGTGAGTCAGAGAGCATGGCGTGCCTCCTTGCATGGGCGAGTCAGGCGAGCGTGATCAGCGCGCGAGGGCGGTGTCGATGCGATCCAGCAGCTCACTGCCGTGCTTCTCGGTGAACTCGGCGCGCACCGGCTCGGCGACCTTGGCACGCATGCTGGCGGTATCGGGCTCACGTACGACCTGCATGCCTTGCTCTTCGAGGAAGGCCAGATCGCCCTGCTCATTGTCATGATTGAGCTGACGCTGATAGCGGGCCGCTTCCTGAGCTTCTTCCTTGATCAGCGTCTGTAGTTCGGGCGCGAGGCTGTCGAACGTCTGCTTGTTCATGATCAAGGGGGCGGCGGTGTAGGCGTGTGCGGTGAGCGACAGGTGCTCCTGCACGGAGTACAGGTTGGCGGAGCGGATCAGGCTGACCGGATTCTCCTGGCCATCCACGGTGCGGGTTTCCAGCGCGGTATAGAGCTCCGCGAAGGGCATCGGGGTCGGATTGGCGCCCAGTGCCTGAAAGGCGGCGATATGCGCCGGATTCGGGGTGGTGCGCAGGGTCAGACCGCTGACGTCATCGGCGTTCTCGACCGCACGTCGCGAGTTGGTCAGGTTGCGAAAGCCGATTTCCCAGAAGGCCAGGCCTTCGATCTGTTGCGGCTGCATGGCGGTCAGCAGCTCCTGGCCGATATCGCCATCCAGCACCTGATAGGCCTGCTCACGGGTGTCGAACAGGAAGGGCAGGTCGAGCACGTTCAGCTCGCCGACCAGCCCGCTGAAGTAGGGGTTGCCTGAGAGCTCGATATCGATGGTGCCGCTGCGCACGCCCGAGATCATGGCCTGGTCATTGCCCAACTGGCCGTTGGGGAAGATCTTGACGGTCAGTTCACCGTCACTGCGTTCTGCCAGACGTTCAGCGAAGCGTTCGGCGGCCAGGTGTTGTGAGTCGGTGACCGGATGCGCATGGGCGAAGGTCAGTGAGGTTGCCGCACTGGCCGTACCTGACAGCGCAAGGCTTGCCAGTGCAGCGGTGATGAGTGAGGCGGTGGCGTGGCGGGTCGAGAGTGTCATGGCGAAGCCCTTTTCTCGTTATTGTCGTGATGCTTCTTGTGCGTACAGACGTTATTGACGCAGTGGTTGCTGCTGCTACTGGTGATGCTGGTGCTGCCGGGATCAGGGCCGTGTGATGGCGGAAATCTCAGGACCCTGATCCTTGCTCTACTTCTTGTGCTGATCGGCAGTGTTCATAGCACTGCCATGGCGGATGGCTGCTCAGCGTCGTTGGCGTGGGACTCGAACGCGACCGGGTTGCGTAGCGCGCGACCGAAGGCGGGTAGTTCGATCTCGAAGCGATCGCCTTCCTGCACCTTGATCTGATCGGCGAAGCTCAGGGTGGCGGTGCCGAAGAAGTGCACGTGCAGATCTCCCGGCGCGCGGAACTGGGCGTACTTGAAGTGGTGGTGTTCCAGATTGGCCAGGCTATGGGCCATGTTGGCCTCACCGGTCAGGAAGGGCTTCTCCCACAGGGTCTGGCCGTCGCGGGTGATGCGGCTGGTGCCTTCCAGGTGCTGGGGCAGCTCGCCGATCAGCAGTTCAGGGCCGTAGCTGCAGGCGCGCAGCTTGGAGTGGGCCAGCCACAGGTAGTTGGCGCGCTCGGTGATGTGGTCGGAGAACTCGTTGCCCACCGCGTAGCCGATGCGATGCGGCTGACCGTTGGCATCGTTCAAGTACAGGCCGACCAGCTCGGGCTCTTCGCCGGCGTCTTCGGCGAAGGCCGGCACGCTGATCGCGGTTTCCGGTGCCACCACGATGCTGCCGTCACCCTTGTAGAACCATTCCGGCTGCGCGCCGACCTGCCCCTCGGCGGGCTTGCCGCCCTCGAGCCCCAGGCGGAACATGCGCATCGAGTCGGTGAGGCTTGCGTCATCCTGCGCCTGTGCGGCGGCATGCATGGCGTCGCGGGTATCGGCGCTGCCCAGGTGAGTCAGGCCGGTACCGGTGACGGTGCAGCGCGCGCGATCCGGGTGGGTGACCGGCGGCAGCAGTTCGCGGAGATCGATCGCCTGCTTGTAGTCGACCAGCGTGTGGGAGTAGTGCTGCTCGATCAGTGCGCTGAGCCCGATGCCCAGCTCGATGGCGCGAGAGGCCAGCTCATAGGTGCCGCCCGGGAAGTCGAGCAGGCGCAGCTGGTCGCGGCTTTCGACCACGGCGACCCGCGGGCCGTTGGCGGTGCGAAGTTGGACGAGTCTCATGATGGCTTCCTCACTCGATGATGTTGAACTGATCGAAGTAGTCGCTGTTCAGCTCAAGGCCCAGCCCCGGGGTCTCTTCGTCGAGGTCGATGAAGCCGTTCACCGGCTCCGGGTCGCCCTTGAAGATGTAGTAGAAGAGCTCGTTGCCGATCTCGACGTCATGCACCGGGAAGTATTCGCTCATCGGGGAGGCCAGTGAGGCCATGGTCAGGTGGTAGTTGTGCATCTGGCCGGCATGCGGGATGACCGGCACGCTGAAGGATTCGGCCAGGGCGTTGATCTTGCGCGCCGCGGTGATGCCACCGACCCGGTTGGTGTCGTACTGGATGACGGAGACGGCACGCTTTTCCAGCAGCTGGCGGAAGCCGTAGTGGGTGAATTCGTGCTCGCCACCGGAGATGGGAATGCTGGTCAGCTGATTGAGTTCGGCGTAACCATCGATGTCATCGGCGATCACCGGCTCTTCCAGCCAGCGCGGCTGGAAGCGCTCGAGCTTCGGCAACATGCGCTTGGCGTAGTCCAGGTTCCAGCCCATGTAGCACTCGAGCATCAGGTCGACATCCTCGCCGATGACTTCGCGCACGGCGGCGACGCTATCCAGGTTGGCACGCACGCCCTCGACGCCGTCACGCGGGCCGTAGCCGAAGCGCATCTTCATGGCGGTGAAGCCTTGATCCAGATAGGACTGGGCCTCTTCCTGCATGCCCTTGAGGTCGGTGCGATAGAGCTTGGAGGCGTAGCAGGGGATCTTGTCCTTGGTGCGTCCACCCAGCAGCTTGAAGACCGGCTTGCCGACCGCCTTGCCCATGATGTCCCAGATGGCGATATCCACGCCGGAAATGGCGGCCATGCCGATGCCCTTGCGACCCCAGGCGTGGGTGGAGCGATACATGCGCTGCCACAGGTATTCGTAGTCGAAGGGGTCCTGGCCGATGATCAGCGGCGCGAGGTACTGATCGATGATCGCCTTGGCGATGCGCGGGGCGAGTGCCACGTTGCCAAGCCCCACCAGCCCGTTGTCGGTCTCGATTTCCACCACCGTCCAGCCGTGGAAGCGGAAGGTGCCCATCGAGTCTCCCTTGTCCCACAGTTCATCCATGGCGTTGGAGCAGAAGTGGGCCGTGGGGGGGACGGTGTGGCCTTTCCATTCGAAGACGCGAGTTCTGACCTTGGTGATTTTCATCGGATTATCCTTGTTGTGGATGACGTTGGCGCAGATAGGTGAGCAAGAGTGGCAAGGCGTCAGGCCGAGGCGGTCTCGAGGCGCAGCGCGCGCAGGTTGGTGCCCATGCGCTTGGCGATCGCGAAGGCATTGCGGGTCGGGTTCACGTCTGCCTTGCCCTGGCCTGCGATATCGAAGGCGGTGCCGTGGGCCGGCGTGGTGATGGGGATCGGCAGGCCGCCCTGGACGGTGACGCCGGACTTGAAGCCCAGCAGCTTGATCGCGATCTGCCCCTGGTCGTGGTACATGGTCACGATGGCGTCGTACTCGCCGTCGCGTGCCTTGAGGAAGATGGTGTCAGCCGGGAAGGGGCCTTCCACGGGATAGCCCTGGGCGCGGCACTCGGCCACGGCCGGCGCGATGACATCGATCTCCTCACGCCCGCAGGTGCCGCCCTCGCCACCATGGGGGTTGAAGGCGGCCACGGCGATGCGCGGGCGCTCGACACCGGCCAGTGTCAGCGAGTCATGAATCAGCTGGCTGGCGGCGATGATGCGCTCCTGAGTGACGTACTCGGCGGCATCCTTGAGCGGGATATGCGAGGAGATGCGCGAGGTCCACAGCGTCCCCAGGGTGTTGAACTCGCAGAAGTAGCCCTTGACGCCCAGTGTCTCGGCGAAGAAGTGCAGCTCGTCCTCATGACCCAGGCCGCCTTTCTTCATCGACAGCTTGTTGAGGGGCGCGAAGCAGATGGCGTCGACTTCCTCGTTCTGGGCCGCTTCCAGGCAACGAGATAGCACCGCGAGGGTCGAGGCGCCACAGGCGGCGCTTTCCTCGGCCAGCGTCACTTCCTGCTGTGCCACGCTCTCCACCAGCATCAATGACAGGCCTTCATGTTCACGGGCTTCCGCGAAGCTTGTGACGCGTGGCAGCTCGGTGAAGAGCCCGGCCTGGCGTTGGCCCTGCTCCCAAAGCCACTGATCCCCGACCAGCACGCTGTGGGTCTCGGCGAACTGCTCGGGTTCCGCGATCAGGCGAGCGATCAGCTCCGGGCCGATACCGGCGGGATCACCGAGGGTCAGGGCAATGACAGGGCGTGTTGCGGACATGGGGTCAGCCTCTTGGTGGTGTCGTCGTTGTTGTCGTTGTCGATCGATGTGGTAGATCGTTGTCGTCGACCGTTGTCGATCATATCGATGTCGGGCGTGCTCAGCAGTCCGGCCTCTGGCGTGAGGGCCTTCTCAAGACAGTTCAGGACGGTTCAGGACTGTGAAATATCACGACTTTATTGGACTGCTGGTTGGTTTACCGGACCAGTTGAGATGAAAACTAGCCGAGCGCACGATGATTGGTCAAGGATTTCTCGAAAATTGCGACTATGGTCGGTTTTCTGGTGCGTCTGATTCGGTTGTCAGTTATTCTGGTATGAAATCTATACCAGTGGGGGCCGCATGAACCAGACGCCTTTCGCCTTCGAGAAAGCGCTGAAGAATCAGACCAAGAAGGAAATTCTCGCCGACAAGCTCATCGAGATGATCCTGACCGGCCTGTTGCGCGATGGAGATGAACTGCCCAGCGAGCGTGAGCTGGCGCAGTTGTTTGAAGTGAGTCGTGAGACCGTGCGCGGGGGGCTGGCGCTGTTGACGGGCTATGGCCTGCTCAATGTCTCGCATGGCAGCAAGTCACGGGTGTGTGCCAGTGAGGCGGTGATCGACAGCTTCCGCAATCATCCTGCACGTCAGCAGGGCGACGAGCTCAACAATCTGGACATCGAGAGCGTCTTCGAGAGCCGTATCGTGGTGGAGTCGGCCATCGCCCGCCGCGCAGCACGGCACATCGATGCCGCGGGCCTCAAGAAGCTGGATGCCTTGCTGGACGCCCAGTCCCAGCACTTCGACTCGCCGGTGAACTTCCAGCTCTCGGATCAGAATTTCCATCAGGTGATCGCGGAGTATTCGCGCAACGAGATCCTGATCCGCTACGCCCACGAGCTCTATACCTATGCGCTCAACATTCGTCGCCAGGTCATGGCCGAGCATGGCTCGATCAAGCGCAGCTATGAAGAGCACGTACGTATCGTCGAAGCGCTGCGCGCCGGTGACCCTGACGCCGCCGAACGTGCCATGCTCTCGCATATCGACAGCGTCTATTACACGACGCGGGACAAGATGCCTCGTTGAAGGTACCTCATGGAAATGAGGGGCTCAGTACTCCACGCCCGTCATCACCCAGACGATGCGGGTCTCGGTCTCGCCGGGGTTGCGAATCCAGTGAGGTTCCTCCCCGGTCAGCGAGAAGCTGTCGCCCGGGTTGAGCAGGAATACCTGCTCGCCGATGGTCAGCTCCAATTGGCCACTTTCCACATAGCCCGCTTCCTCACCGCGCCGCTCACGAGGCGTCTCACCGCCGCTGCCGCCGGGCTGCAGGCGTGTCATGATCAGGATGAGCTGACCGCTCAGGCGGGGAGAGAGCAGTTCTTCCCGTGCACCGATGGCGCTGAGATTCATGGCACGGCGTTGATCCGCGCGCACGATAGTTTCCTGTTCGGCCGCCGAGTCACTCCCGCCCGGCTGGAAGAACCAGCTGACGCGCACACCGAGGGCATCACTCAGGGCCTGTAGTACCCCGATGGGGAGGGAGGAGACGCCGCGCTCCACCTGGCTCAGATAGCCGACGGATTTTCCGACGCGCTTCGCCAGTTGGCTGAGTGTCATCTGACGGGACTTGCGCAGGTCGCGCAGCTGTCTGCCGATACGACGGTCTTCCTGTTCTGCATTGCTGAGTGCGGTGCTGCCGGCTGATGCCTGTGAGGAGTCTGTCTCCGTGATCATCCGGTTTCCTCTTGGCAATGGGGGCTGTCAGGCAATGAGGGCCATTTCATGTAGATGAAATGCGTGAAGTGGTTTTCATCAGCAAGATTATCAGCATGCGGCGTGGAGAGATAAGTCAGTGCCGTTATCAAATCGTCGTGTCGGGACTGGTGTTGGTTCAGGGCTTGAGATAGCGGTTTATGAGATAACGGCTTCTGAGATAGCGGCTTTAGAGATAACGCTTGAGACGCAAAAGGCCAGTCATGATGACTGGCCTTTTACGTGTGCGCTGGGCGTGAAAATCACCCGGCTGGGGTAAAGGCCGGTCGCTGCTTGCGGAAGGCCTGCTTGCGGGTGATCTTGCCCTTCTCGATGGTGAAGAGATCCACGCTATCGGCCTCGACACGCAGGCCATCGGGCTGGGTCGCCATGAAGGTGCATTCGGAGACGACGCGCTGATCGGCGAAGAAGAACTCGCCCTTGGCCCACTGCACATCGGGCATGGTCGCCCAGGTGTTCACGAAGGCATCGCGCACGGCGGCCTTGCCGACGATACGCGTGCCGTGCGCCTCATCGCCGGACACGGTGTCGAAGACCACATCATCGGCGAAGTACTCCATGACGTCATCGATGGCGTGGCGATTGAAGGCATCGAACATGGCGGTCATCTGTTCACGGTTCATGGTACGGGTCTCTGGTGCATGCATGCCGCGAGTGGCATGCCAGTGGGAGGTGCCGCGACGTCATTCGGGAGCGCCGCGGCGTGTTGAGCAACATGAAAGACGGTGGTCGGTGAGCGTAGAGAGCGAGTCGTGGCTCAACTCACCTTGTCCAGCACCTGGAAATACTTGTAGAGCAGATGCTGCCCCATGCGCCGGATCGGCCTGAGCGGATGGGCGGGCAGCGGGGAGTTGAAGATCGGCAGGTGGCGCTCGGGCAGTGACTGACCGGCGATCAGCGCGGCGAGTTGTCTGGAGGCATAGGCCGAGAACGACACGCCGTTGCCGCTGTAACCCTGGGAGTAGAAGATCTGCTGCTTGGGGTCCGGCTGCACGATGCGCGGCATCATGTCGTGGGAGATATCCATCCAGCCATGCGAGAACCACGGTGTCTCGATGCCGGCCAGCGCCGGGAACTTGCGTGCAATGGCGGCATGCACCACATCCAGATGACGAGCATTCTGCGCATCCGCACCACTGATGGCGCTGCGCGTGCCGATCTGCAGGCGTTTCTCGGGCAGCAGCCGATAGTAATGGCGCAGCTTGCGGGTATCCGTGGTCAGGACGGTCGAACGCAGGCCGCAAGCCTCGATCTCATCGTCGGTCAGCGTGCGCGTCCACACCGAATTGGCCATGATCGGCATGTTGCGATAGGCGGTCAGTGAGTGGAGGTTGGGGCTGGTATAGCCCGCCGTGGCGATGCCTGCCGCGCGTGCCTTTACCGTGCCTCCCGGTGTCTGCAGATAGTGGATGCCGTTCTCTGTCGTCCAGTGTTGCACCGGGCTGCTGGTGTGGATTCTGGCGCCATGGCGGCGCGCGATACGCGCATAGCTGTAGGCCAGCTTGAGCGGCTGCACGGCGATGCCCTCGGGCTCCAGCATCGCGCCGTGACTTTCCTGATCGCCCATGAAGTCCCGATGGACCGTCGCACGGTCCAGTGTCCGGGTCCGGTAACCGAGGATGTTGTTGCACAGGCGTGATTCGGCCTCGAGATGCTGCATGGCCTGTGGACTGTGGGCGATCAGCAGATTGCCCAGCGGTTGAGGCTCGCAGTCCACTTCCGGGTCCTGGGTCAGGGACTTGAAGACCTCGAAACCCTCGAGACTGTTGGCGTGCAGCTGGCGCGCCATGTCGACCCCCCATTTCCTGACCCACTGGCTGCGACTCAGGCGTCCCCAGGCCAGATGGCCCTGGCCGCCATTGCGGCTGGTGCAGCCCCAGCCGATCTGATTGGCCTCCAGCACCACCGCCTTGATGCCGTGCTCGCGCGCCAGGAACATCGCCGTGGCAAGGCCGGTAAAGCCGGCGCCGATCAGCACCACGTCTGCCTCCATGTCGTCAGTGACCGGGCCATCATCCTCGGGAGGCGGGCCGGCGTGGTAGCGCCAGTAGCTCGGCGCATAATCCACTCCTTCACCCGGTGATGTGTCCTTGAGAGGGTCGTAGTGAGGGTTGTAAGGCTGCTTGACAGTCATCGTGGGTCACCATCCGTGTTGTTGTTGGCGATCGTTGTCATTGGTGATCGTTGTTGTCGGTGATCAATGGCGGTACTTGTCCAGGCGCGCTGCGCTCTGGGGACTCTGCCTGCCCGAGTCGACGTGAGGCGCATCATGCCGCTCAGGTCGCGCCTGGAATGGGTTGGCTTCTCGATCCCGGGAGGGCGTGCGGGGTTGGCGTGGCAGTGGTGCCTGGCGTGGTAATTGGCGAGGTACTGGACGTGGTAGCTGGCGTGGCGGGTGTGGCAGCGCTCGGGGCTTCAGGCTCAGAGGCTTCGGCAGGTATCGATCTGGCCTGAGGGGCCGGCTGCATGGCCGTGGCAGGCTGCTCGTGGGTCGCCTTGAGCATGCGATAGACCGAGAACATGTAGGCGATGCTGACGAGGAAGAAGGGCGCACCGACCACGATCGCCAGGCTCTTGATGGCGTTGAAGCCTCCGGCGAGCTGGAAGACGATGCCGGTGACACCGATGATCACGCCCCACAGCAGACGCATCAGGATCTTCGGATTCTCGTTGCCATTGGAAACCTGCATGGCCGAGAAGAACGAGGCCGAATCCGAGGTGGTGACGGCGAAGACGATGATGTTGAACAGCACCGCGAGGCACAGCCACCAGCCGCCGGGCATGCTCTGCAGCAACAGGTAGATGCCGGATTCCGGATTGCCCTGTACGCTCTCCCATAGCGGCACGATCTGATTGACCTCGGCATAGCCGGCCGAGCCACCCCAGATGCTGAACCATACGATCGACAGCAGCATCGGCACCACCACCACGCCGAACACGAATTCGCGCAGGGTGCGGCCGCGGGAGATGCGCGCGATGAAACCGCCGCAGAAGGGGATGTAGGAGATGTACCAGAGCCAGTAGAAGATCATCCACCAGCCCACCCATTCGCGCTGTTCGAAGCTGCCCGCGTCGGTCCAGAACTGAGTGACGAACACCGAGCCGAAGTAGTCACCGAACTGCTGGGTGATCATGTTCAGCAGGTATTGCGCCGGGGCATGACCGAAGGCCAGCAGCGCCAGCAATATGGCACCGGCCATGACCATGTTGAGCAGGCTGAGGTACTTGATGCCGCGCTCGATGCCGGTCGCTGCCGATGCCACGTAGGCGATGATGATCACCAGCATCACCATGGCCTGACCGAAGGCACCGAACTCGAGCCCGAACAGCACCTTCAAGGCATAGCTGATGGAGGTGACGCCCAGGCCGATCATGGTGGCATTGCCGCCGATGGTGCCGATCACCCCCAGCCCGTTGGCAAGCTTGCCCCACAGGCTGCTGTTGCAACGCTCTCCCAGAAGATCGTAGAGGCCGGTGGCGACTGTCAGCGGCTGTCCCAGGCGATAGGCCGGAAAGGCGATGGCCCAGGCGGCCACGGCAAACAGTGCCCAGCCATTCATGCCCCAGTCCATCAAGGTGTCGAGAATCGCGGTCGATACCCCGGCCTGCTGGCCGACTTGATTGAGGTCCTGCACATGCGAGGAGGTGTAGAGATGCGTCAATGGCTCGGCGACGCTGAAGAATACGAAGCCGATGCCCAGTCCGCAGCTGAAGATCATCGAGATCCACGCCACATAGCTGAATTCAGGGCGTGAGTCGTCCGGCCCCAGCCGGATGCCGCCAAAGGGGCTGAGCAACAGATAGAAGCTGAAGATCAGTGTCGCGGCGACACCAAGCACGAAGCTCCAGCCGAAGTTGAAGATCAGGAAGTCGCGTATGCCGGACAGCGCCGCGCCGGTCTGCTCCGGTGCCGCCAGGGCGTAGATCATGATCAGGGTGTAGATGCTGAGAACGGGCCAGAACAGCCCCTTGTCGTAGTCGCCAAGCAGACCGGACGAGCGCGGAACGCCGTTGCTGCCAGCGCGCTCAGCCGCTGCGGGATTGCGTGTTGCTGTCACTGGGATGCCTCCAGGAAGGGGCCCTGATGCTCCAGCCAGATCTCGTCAGACACCTGACAAGCCGACAGGAATATCGAGAGCAGATTTTATTGTTGTCATGGGAGCGGGGGCTGGGACTTCGCCATTCATCGAAGCGGCAAGGTCCCCATCCATCGTCAGTGAATGCGCTGCAGCTGATGCAGCACTCGATGAATCTTCTCGCGTCAAAATGAAAATAGACGGCGGTATAAATCACGCAAGTGAAATTTTTAAGTATTTTTTCATTTATATGTGAATTGGTAGGCTTCTAGCGCTAACGTCTTGAAATAAAGAATCAATTGGGTGCACTGCGCAGGTTGGTTCGAGGGTCGAAGGCGGGCAAACAGAGGTAGGGGGAGGAACGGGATAGGAAAGAGGAGGTGAGGGGGAGTGAAGAGTGAAGAGTGAAGAGTGAGGCAGCCTGTCAGGAGTGGCACTGCACGGAAGGTGCAGCGCCTTGCTCTGCCCCGTTATCTCCGCAACGACATTGCCCTACATGCCATTCGATATTCCTTTCCCAATATTGCCATCAGCTCTCCCGCTGGCATCGCTCTGGCCAGCGGGGCGCCCTGGCCCGCCCACTGTGCCCCGAAACCGGTGTCGCCCTGCGATCTGGCGGCGGCGTTGAGCGCCTTGCCGGCGTCGTAGGTGAGGGGGTAGTCCGGTGGTGTGGGGCATGATGGGTCTTCCATCAGGCTGACGAATCGATTGGCGAGAATGCGTGCGGGGCGGCCCGAGACGATCGAGGTCATGCGGGTGTCATGCGCTGCCGGTCCTGCGAGTGCGTCTCGATAGGCGGCATCGGCGCTGGATTCCGGGCAGGCGATGAAGGCGGTTCCGAGTTGGGCTGCCACGGCGCCATTCGCGAGAGCGGCGGCAATGGCCTCACCATTCATGATGCCTCCTGCGGCAATGATCGGCAGGTGCGTGGCGTCTACCAGCTGCCTGGTCAGGGCGGCAGTGCTCAGCTGGGTATCCGCGGCTTTTGGATCAAACATTCCGCGATGGCCTCCCGCTTCGAATCCCTGCGCCACGATGGCGTCCGGGCCGGCCCGCTCGATGGCGCGGGCTTCCCCCTGGTGGGTCGCTGTCGCCATGAGCCAGATGCCTGCCTCCTTCAAGGCGCGGATGAAATCGCGTGAGGGCAGGCCGAAGTGAAAGCTGACGACGGGTGGGCGAGTCTCCAGCAACATCGCCTGCATGTCGGGGTCATCGGCGACGCTGGTATAGAGCGTGTCGAGTCTGGCGGGGGGCGTTGCCTCGAAGGCCTGGAAGTGCGGCGTCAGCCACTCCCGCCAGGCGCTCTCGCGAGCAGCGTCATGTGTCGGGGCCGGGTGCACGAAGACATTGACGTTGAAGGGCCTGTCGGTCATCGCTTGCAGTTCTGTGATCATCCTGCGGGCGCCGTCGGCATCCGTGGCACCGACGCCGATCGAGCCCAGCCCGCCTGCCTTCGAGACCTCGGCTGCCAGACGAGGCGTAGAGACGCCTGCCATCGGGGCCTGAATGATCGGCCATTGCATCCCCATCCTCTTCAGCATTTTCGTTCTCCCCAGCATTGCGCGCTCTCCAGTATTGCCCCATCCAGTATTGCGCTCTTTCCAGCATTGCTCTCTCTGGCATTGCTCTCTTCAGTATCGCTCTCTCCAGCACTGCGCTCTGCTCTGCATGGACAACTCTGCCTGTTCACTCCGCCTGTGCACGCCGCGCGGCGTGATCAGGCGGAGTGGCTCGGGTGCCACAGGGTCATGCTACGCCGCACGCAACGCCGTGTGCCACTTGTGCCTTGCGCCCTCACCATTGCATTTCCTCGGGTCATCCCAACGTCTTGTTTACTGTTTATTCGAATGAGTGAATGCATCGCTCATCCTTCACCGCAACTCAACGGAAAAGGAAAGCGCCCCCATGTCCAAGTCCCATTCTTCGGCCCATAGCGTCTCCGAGATCATCACCGAATCCCTGCTCGAGGCAGGTGCCAAGCGCTGTTACGGCATCGTCGGCGATACCATCAACCATTTCACCGACGCCATCCGGCGCTCCGAGATGGAGTGGGTGCATGTGCGGCATGAGGAGGTGGCCGGCTTCGCGGCAGGGGGCGAGTCCTTCATCAGCGGGGAGTTGACCTGCTGTGCCGGCACCTGTGGCCCGGGGAGCACCCATTTTCTCAATGGTCTGATCGAGTCGCATCGCAATGGCGCACCGGTGGTGTTCATCGCCTCGCAGATCGATACCGCCGAGATGGGCGTGGGCTTCCCGCAGGATGTGGACCAGAAGGCGCTTTACTCCCAGTACAGCGTGTTCTGTGAATACCTGACCAATCCCGAGAATGCTCGCCGCATGGTGGCCATCGCGGCGCAGAAGGCGCTGGCGGAAGGTGGGGTCGCGGTGCTGATCGTCCCGGGGGACCTTTTCCCGCAGAAGCCGAAAGCTTCGCTGCCCTGGCGTGCCCACCGCTTCTCGCCGGTGATCCGTCCGAGTGAGCAGGAGCTGGCCGCCGTGGCCGAGGCGCTCAATAAGCCGGGCAAGGTGTCGATCTACGCCGGGGTCGGCTGTCAGGATGCGCAGGAAGAAGTGCTGGCATTGGCACGTCGCCTCAAGGCGCCGGTGGCTTGGACGTCGCGTGCCAAGGACTTCATCGAGCCCAATAACGAGCAGGAAGTCGGCATGACCGGCGTGTTCGGCCTGCAGGGCGGCTACGAGGCCGTCGCGGAATGTGACACCTTGCTACTGCTGGGCTGCAGCTTTGCCTGGTCCCAGTTCTATCCGGACAAGGCCACCGTGATCCAGGTGGATCTCGACCCCGGCAAGATCGGTATCCGTCATCCGGTGGATCTCGGTGTCGTCGGTAGCGTCAAGGACACCTGTGACGCGCTGCTGACCCGCGTGGACCCGCGTGATGACAGTGGCTGGCTGGACAGCTGCCGCAAGAAATATCTCGAGGCACGCGACGAGGCCGCCGTCACCTCCGACGATGAGCATCTGATTCACCCGCAGGAGCTGACCCTGGCGCTGGACCGCCATGCCAGTGAGGACGCCGTCTTCACCGCCGATGGCGGCAGCCCCATGGTGTGGTGTCTGCGTCATATCCGCGCCAACGGCAAGCGCCGCACGCTGCCAAGTCTGATGCATGGCACCATGGCCAATGCCTACCCTCAGGGCATCGGCATCCAGAAGGCCTACCCTGAGCGTCAGGTGATCGCCATGTGCGGTGATGGCGGTCTATCGATGCTGATGGGGGACCTGCTGACCCTCAAGCAGGAGAAGATCCCGCTCAAGATCGTCATCTTCAACAACAGCACGCTGGGCTTCGTGGAGCTGGAGCAGAAGGTCGAGGGCATCCTGGATACCTACACCGAACTCGAGAACCCCGACTTCTCGCTGGTCGCCCAGTCCATGGGGCTGTGGGGACGGCGTGTCGAGGAGAAGCACGAGCTGGATGAGGCAGTGCAGAGTCTGCTGGCCCAGGACGGCCCCGGGGTGCTGGAGGTCAAGGTCAATCGCATGGAGCTGGTGATGCCGCCGCACATCGAAGCCGGGCAGGTCGCCTCCACCGCGCTCTACTCCGCCAAGGCGGTGCTCAATGGGCGCATGGATGATGTGGTCGATCTGGTACGCAACAACTTCACCGGGCGGTGAGTACGGCGTGAGAGATTGTGGCCCACTCATGCCTTCACTCAAGAAGGCATGAGTGAAGGCGCAGACCAGAAGGCGTAGACGACAAGGCCCCGATCCAGAGGATCGGGGCCTTGTCGTTGGCACGGCAGGTGACTGAGGAGAACTTCAGCACGATCGGCCTTGTCTGCGGGAGCAGAGGTCAGCTCGCGGTCAGGATCACTTCCATACCTGTGAGGCGAAACCGCGCCAGTAGTCGTCCATGTCGCGATAGCTGGTCATGTCATACAGGCTGAACTTGCGATTGAGGCGGGCGCCACCATCACGCGTCAGCGGATTCCAGGCCAGGCCGACATTGTCGCGGGTGGAGTGCATGAAGAAGGCATCCAGCGGCAGCACGATGTAGAGGCCCTTGTCAAAGCTACCCTCACCGAAGTCGTCACCGGCATCGGTGAAGGTGGCCCAGGCACCCATGCGTGCGCCATTGGCGAAGCCGCGCGAGACATCCAGCGTCACGCCGACATCTTCTGCCAGATAGCGGCCGATACTGGCCTTGGCCAGCACATCCTCGTAGCCGGTATCCCAGTAGACGCTGGCATGGCCGGTGGTGGTGGAGTAGTCGCGCAGCCCGAACTGCTGGTCGAATTCACGCTGCTTGACCCAGTTCACATCGACCCCGTAGGCCAGTGGAGAGCCCAGCGGACGATAGAGCACCTCGGCGCCGACACCGGCATACATCATCTCCAGGATGCCGCCATAGGCCATCCCGTACCAGTCGCGTCCGAACTGGTGAGTACGGGTGTACTGCAGGTTGTCGATACCGACGTCGGTCTCTTCGATATAGCGCCCGATATAGGAGCGAACCCTCGGCAGCTTGGAGTCCGAGATGTAATCGAACTTGTCGAAGTTGTCGAACAGGGTCAGCTGCGCCGAGCCGGAGAGCCAGCCGTGGCGATCGGTACGCCAGGCGGCTGAGCCGCGCAGATAGGCTTGATAGAGATAGCCATCCGGGCCGCCGATGTTCTGGTTGAGGCCGGGGGAGAAGCCGGCGCTCCAGCGATCATCGGGATTCTCGAGCAGTACCTTCTCACCCGGGTAGCGTGCAGCACCTTGTGCCTCGTCACTGTCGGGTTCGGTGGCGGCCAGCGCATAGACGCCATGGGTATAGCGCAGCTGCTGGCGGGCGTCGTGACCGGCGTTGACGATATCGGCACGCTGGTGGACATCTTCGCGGGTATCCAGGCCGCCGGAGCGCAGGCGGTAATGGAAGCTCTCGAAATAGTCATCCAGGCGGTTGTGCAGTACGCGGTTGGCACGGCCTTCGGCCTGTGCGGTCGAGCGGAAACGCGTACTCTCGCCGCTGACGATCAGCGCCGTACCTTCGCGGGACAGGCTATCGACACGAATGCCGGATTGCGTCTGGATCTCGCGGGACAGCTCAGGCCAGCTGACCTGGTTGCGTGAGGGGGCTTCTGCCTGCAAGGCCTCCGGCGGGCGATCCAGCTTGGCCTGGGAGAGCCCGGCGAGATCTACCCCGAAGTTGACGCCCAGCATCGCGGTATTGCCACGCTCCCAACCGGCCTTGAGGGTCAGGTTGTCCGTCACGCTCAGACGAGCGCCCAGATTGATCGGGCTGTCCTGCGCTTGATCGTTGTCCTGTGGCTCGCTCTGATAGTCGTTGCCATCCAGCTCCACCATCATCACCAGCGGGTTCCACGGGGTCTGCCATTCCACGCCGCCGAACACGCCCATGTCGCCCTTGAACAGGCTGTTGAGGGAGAACTCGCCACCCTGGTCACCGCCGGTCTCGCCGCGACCGGGACGGTCGTTGTAGCTGTCGCGTATCCAGCCGATGGGGTTGGAGAGATCCCCACGGGAGCCCAGATACCCCCAGCCTAGTCCCAGCGTGAAGTCCAGGTCATACCAGCGCTTGCTGGCGACCAGATATTCACTGCCGAACAGGCTGGTACCGCCCATGTCGCGCAGGCCGACCGCGAGCTGCGGCAGATAGCGGCTCTCTTCCCACAGGCGGATCTTGGCATCGACCCCCTTGTCCAGATAATCGCGGTCACCGGCGATGGATTCGCCATACAGACGGTTGGTGACCTCGGTATAGCGGAAGCCCACTTCCAGCCAGTCAAGCGGCTGCAGGCTGACATTATAGCGCTGATACGGCTCGACCTGGCTGTAGGAGAAGTGGATGCTGCCCGGCTTCTGCATGCGCGCGGTCGGTGTCTGCATCAGCCCGACGCCGCCGAAATCCGATTGGCCATGCCCCAGGCCGCTCAGGCGGCTCTCGACGGGCTGCGGGCCATCCAGCACGCCGGCGTGGCTCACGGGGGTCAGCATCACGCTCGCGCTGAGCAGCGCCAGCCTGCGGATGATGCGTGGCAGCGGAGCCAGACGCGGCCGGGCCTGCATGGCGGGAGAAGAGGGGAAATGATGCATGCTGTCTGCTGCCATCCTTTGCTTGCCTGAGCGCGAAGCGTGCGGCGGGTTCATGGACGCCTCGCTCATGGGGTCTCACTCTCGTCGGATGCGGGCGCCGACGCGTCGGCGGGGGCGTTGTCGGCCGCCACCTTCGCCTCAGCCGTGCCTTCTGGGGCTTTCGCTTCTGCTGCCTCAGGAGAGGCGTCCAGCTCACGCAGCGACAGCAGGTACTCCGGCGCCTGGGGTTGGCCAGTGATGGCATCCAGGCTGCGGCACGCCTTGCCCGGCCATTGCAGGCTCAACCATTCGGGAAGACTGCGATTGACCCAGGCCGCCGAGGGCGAGAGGCGCGGCAGATGGATCACGACACGATCCCCCGGTGCCAGCGTATAGGGCTGCTCGTTCCAGGCGCTGATACCGCGCTCGATCACTCGGCCGCTGAGCGTGATGACACTGGCGCTCTCGGCGCTGGTCCGTGCGCCCGGCAGGCCGGCGATGGCCTCGCGCAGGGTCAGCTCTGGCCGCCAGTCAAGCTGACGAACGCCCACGGCGCTCCACAGCTGCAGGCGTGTCTCGGGCTGGCATTGCCCGATCCAGTCATGCGTGCTGAGCGGGATATCCAGGCGCGGGAAACGCCACAGCGCGATGGGATCGATACGCCCCACCTGACGGCCGCCGATCGGCGTGCGCTTGACGATCTGCATCCAATGCTTGAGCCCGGCGGCGGGCAACCGCTCATCGAACACCGCCTGTGAACTCAGTTGACGCAATTCGAAGAACAGCCGACGCCCCAGCTGGCGAGAGTGCTCACGTGCCTGCCGGGTCGCCACGAAGGTGTGCGGCCATTCAATGCCGTGCTCACCCTTCAATCCGGCGAGGTGACGTGACAGTGCCTCGCTGATGGTCAGCGTGGTGGGTGGCTGAGCGCGGTCAGTCGCGGCTTCAGCGGCAAACGCTGGCGCAGGCGTCAGGAAGGCGCCTGACGCGGCCATCAGAGAGCCGAGCAGTGCGGCGGACAGGACGGCCTTCAGACGTGTTGGCAGATAAGGTTTCACGACACCTCGACGAACAGGAGAATGGCCGTCGGCACCCCCGCGAGGGGCGACGTGATCAAGGCGCTGACGCCGGTGGCTGTCATGCCATGTACCGTCTTGCCAGGCACTTTCATACCGGGTACCACGCTTACCACCAGGCACGTGCCACCTCCCAATGCCAATGGGGTGAGTCAGGCCAGGCCTGAACCTCTGCAGCCCAGATTCTGGGAGAGGCATCCGGTGCCATGGCGGGGGCCACCGCGTAGTGATTGATGCTCAACGAGCCGTCGCTCCAGTGAATGCTCTCCTCACAGCGGGCGACGCGTTGCTCGCCAAGCGGGAAGGGCTGCACGCTCGGCGCGGCACACGACCAGTCGGCACGGCCCTGGGCATAGCCCTCGGTGCCATCGGCGCGTTGCCAGCGCGTGCGTACGTGGTAGCCGGGAGCAGGCTCGCCAGCGGCCAACGCGGACATCAGCGTGGTCAGGCGAGTCTCGCGATGCATGTCCAGGAGGTCGTTGTCGAAGCCGGCAGTGCCGGTCAGCCAGCCGTTCTCCAGGCGAACGAAGGCGTGGTCCGCGGTTTCAAAACGGGCCAGTTCTGTCGAAGGCGACGAGGGAGTCGTCACTGTCCCGGCAGAAGTGGCGGAAGATGACGAGGCTGCCGGTGAAGACAGCTCGTGGTCTGCTTGTGTCGGACTCGCGTCCGTGGCGCTGGGCGTGCGGGAACTGACGGTCTCAAGTGACGCCAGTACCACCATGCCGGTGTTGCCGTCGTAGCGTAGACGCAGCGACGCGTAGGGCAGGGCGCGCGCGCGCTCGGCATCGAATTGATCGCTGCCGAACACGGCGCTCGCCGTCTGCCCCAGCTGCCCCTGCTCAAGCGCGGAACAGCCGCCAAGCAGCAGTGCGCCGGACACGAGCAAAGGGGCCGCCAGGCGACCCCCCATGCTGATGGATGTCGAGATCATGATGATCAGAAAGTACCTGTCGTGCCGGTGGTGCCTGTCGTCCCGGTAGAACCGGTGGTGCCGGTCGTGCCCGTGGTACCTGTCGTGCCAGTGGTACCGGTGGTACCTGTCGTGCCGTCACCATCGCCCGGCTCGCCGCCTTCATCCGGGTTACTGCCATCGTCGGGATCGGTCGTGCCGGTAGAGCCGTCGCCGTCACCCGGATCGGTAGTGCCAGTCGAGCCGTCGCCATCGCCCGGATCGGTGGTGCCAGTCGAGCCGTCGCCGTCACCCGGATCGGTGGTGCCAGTGGAGCCGTCGCCATCACCTGGGTCGGTCGTGCCAGTGGAGCCGTCGCCATCACCTGGGTCGGTGGTGCCAGTGGAGCCGTCACCGTCACCCGGATCGGTGGTGCCAGTGGAGCCGTCGCCATCACCTGGATCGGTGCCGCCGTCGCCCGGATCAGTACCGCCGTCGCCACCATCACCCGGATCAGTGCCGCCATCGCCGCCATCACCCGGATCAGTGCCGCCATCGCCACCATCACCCGGATCAGTGCCGCCGTCGCCACCATCACCCGGATCAGTGCCGCCGTCGCCACCATCACCCGGATCAGTGCCGCCATCGCCACCATCACCTGGATCGGTGCCGCCATCACCCGGACCAGTGCCGTCGCCGCCGCCGTCACCAGGATCGGTGCCACCATCACCTGGATCAGTGCCGCCGTCGCCGCCGTCACCCGGGTCAGTACCGCCGTCACCAGGATCGGTGCCACCATCACCTGGATCAGTGCCGCCGTCGCCGCCGTCACCCGGGTCAGTACCGCCGTCACCCGGATCAGTGCCGATATCGCCGCCAGTGCTACCACCACTACTGCCATCGCCACCAGATGCGACAGTCGCCGCGACGCCCACTGCCGCTGCGAGGCCAGCGGCAACGGCGGCGATGCTGCCGGCTGCCATGCCACCGGCTGCGCCGGCACCTGCGGCAGTGCCACCACCGCTGCTACTGCCCGTACTTGTGGAAGAGCCGGTGGATGTCGTGCCCGTCTGCGCTGGCGCTTCACTTTCCGCGCGCGCGATCCCGGCAACGAGAGGGGATAGCGCCAATCCCGCGATGACCAATGTTGTAGCAGTACGTTTCATGAGAGGGCCTTATCTCCTGCAGAGTACATCTGCACATCTGGTTGTGATCGTGATGTCCTGTCGATGGGTTCCCTATTGGCACCAATCGGCAGGTCATGCACATTTTTATGACAAGACTTGAACAGAGTTGGAACAATGCGCCCAGCATGCGAGTGAAAGAAGCAAGCGTACACTCAAGCCATGACATTCTCATCAATGACAGGTGAAATCAGTTGAAGCATGGCGCATCTAGTGATAATGCGAGCCATCTTAGCGTATTCCCATTCTTTAGAGAATCTCATTTCACCCGCTGGCAGAGATATGGGAGCCAATGTGACGTCTTCACCTACCGAAATCATATCGGGCCTTATATCTGTCAGGGGGCTGAGCTTACTAAATCCGACGAGTGAAAGTCATTATAAGAAGGTGCTTAATTAATCTCTTGGGGATGGCTTGTCTAATGCTTGTCGGGGCTTGTTGTGGTTCTGAATGTATATTTGCGTATCGTTGTGTAACGGTTTGGAGGCGTGTGAGTACTGCTGCGTCGCACATAGCAGACGCATGGTGGGTCTTGTCAACTGTGATCAGTACAGTGAAAAGTGGATCAAATGACAGGAAATTGTGTTTATATCAGTAGCTTATAAGATATTTTGTGCCAGAATCTCACGCCTGGACCTGAATGAAATGTGAAAAACTGGTGGATGAATTGCGTGATTTTACAGTATGATGCTCACCTTATTTGTCACCACCGTGTTGCGAAAAGGCGACAGGGTTGGCAAGGATGCGAACCAGATTGATAGGAAATCAAGCACCACAGAGGTTGTCGTGTGCTCCTCTGGCAAGTGACACATTCTCCTACCGCTACTGCTGGCAATCTTCTTTCTTGTCAATCACGCCTGCATCTGACTCGCTGGTGACGTGCTTTTTTGCGTAAAAAAGTTCTTGTACTGCCAATGTCATGGTTGAGTCACTCAAACGCTATAGCGTCAAGACACAAAGCAACTTCATGAGCTCGACATGCCTGCGTGTGATGGATGAATCCTCACGCCTCAAGGCGATGCTCACTATGTGCTTTCTGTCTTGAGGTGATGCTTTATGTCTCGCCTAATGAAATCAAGAGAAGGAGTCAAGGCCATCCGGCATTGAACTCGAGAACTTCGTTTCAAGGCGCCACATTGCATTGCCGCTTTCCCTATGACTTCTCGTAACGCCCTTTCCAGGGTGGGGAAACGTTCGTCTTAAAATTCTTGAATTGTTTCCATCGTGGAAGCAATTCTGTCGCGTCACCAGCAGTCTCTGCTGGTGGGCGTGTCCGGGCCTTGGGGTAAGCGCCGTCACATACCTCAGGGCGGTAGCGTGCCTGAACGCTGAATGGCTCAGAGGTGCTCCACCTCGGTTCATGGGCACCGAACCAGCGTCTCTTCCTGACGATCCATCGTCTTTCATCGCTTCAGCACTCATGGCGGATGTGCCTTGCCAAGGCGCGCCGGATGAGCTGCTTACTTCATCTTGCAGGTTTCGGGGGTTTTACATGATCAAGGTCACCATGTTTGGCAAGGGCTGTGCGCTGAAGCCGCGCCCCCGCCTGGCAATGACCACCGCGCTGTTGATTGCCATGTTGTCTACCACCGGCTGTGCCTTTGCCCCCGGTGGCAACATGGATTATCAAGCGGAAACGGCTCCCCTGGATGACGCGCTCGAGGTCCGGCCCATCACCTTTGGCATGGTAGATGCCCTGAAGGACAGTCACGGGAAGGCCCAGCGTGACAACGAGACGCTGGAACAGCAGCTGGCCGATTACGATTACCGTATCGGCCGAGGGGATGTGCTCAACATCATCGTCTATGACCACCCCGAACTGACCATCCCGGCCGGCTCCGAGCGCAGCGCCATCGAATCCGGCAACAGCGTTCACAGTGACGGCACCATCTTTTATCCCTATATCGGGCGCGTGAAAGCGGCGGGGCTCACCGTCAAGGAATTGCGGGCGGTCATCGAGCGTCGTCTGTCCGGCTATATCGCCTCCCCGCAGATCGATGTGCAGGTGGCGGCATTCAAGTCCCAGAAGGTCTATGTCACCGGGCAGGTGGAAACCCCGGGAATCCTGCCGATCACCAATGTGCCGCTGACCATCCTCGACGCCGTCAATCAGGCAGGCGGCCTGTCGCCGCTGGCCAACTGGCACGATGTGGTACTGACACGTGATGACAGTGATGAGCACTTCTCGCTGTATGACCTGCTACAAAACGGCGCGCTGAGCAACAACCGTCTGCTGCGCGACGGCGATGTGCTGCACATCCCGGATGTGGGCAATCAGAAGGTCTACGTGATGGGCGAGGTGCAATTGCCGGGCAGTCTGGCGATGGGCAATTCGCGTATCTCGCTGACGGATGCCATCGCACAGTCTGGCGGTATCGATGAAGGCCAGGCAGATGCCAAGGGCATCTTCGTCGTGCGGCGTGCGGACACCAGCACTGGCAAGCTGGCGACGGTCTACCAGCTGGATGCGCGTGATTCGGCGGCCTTCGTGATCGGTGCGGAATTCATGCTTCAGCCCTCGGATGTGGTCTACGTCACGGCCGCGCCGCTCAGTCGCTGGAACCGTGTCGTCAACCAGCTGATGCCGACACTGACCGCCGTCTATCAGGTGACGCGTTCCGCCAGTGATTTCGATGACCTGCGCAGTGATGATTGATCCGCGTCATCCTCCCGTCTCCCTCTTCATTACCCACTACCACTGGTTCTCACGAGAGCCGCAGCACTCGAAGGGTGTTTCATGAATCAGACCCCGCAACATACGGCCACTGGGGCGATGCCAGCGCCTGCCACTCGCGACAACGATGACGATGCGATTGATCTGGGGCGCCTGTTCGGCATCCTGCTCGATCACAAGCAATGGATCATCGCGATCACTGGCCTGTTTGCCGTCATCGGGGTGGTCTACGCGCTGTTGGCGACGCCCATCTACAAGGTGGATGCCCTGATCCAGATCGATGATGCCCCTTCGACCAATCCATTGGCTGACGTCAATTCGATTCTGGGCAAGGAGCCGCCGTCCCAGTCCGAGATCGAGATCATCCGCTCGCGGATGGTACTCGGCCGCGCGGTGGACCTGCTCAACCTGGATGTCACCGTCACGCCGAAGCGACTGCCGCTGCTGGGAGATTTCCTTGTGCGCCGCGGGATGGAGCGCCCGGATTTCGCCCAGGGTTGGGCAAGTACCTGGGCAGGGGAGAGCATCAGTGTCAGTGAGATGCCTGTCGATGAGGCCATGCTGGGTGACACCATTACCCTACGTGTCGTTGATGATGCGCATTACGAGCTGATCCAGGACGGTGAGTTGCTGGGCAAGGGGCGCATCAATCAGCTGGACAGCTTTGCCGATGGTCAGCTGAATCTGCGTGTCACTGCCTTGAATGCCGCCACAGGCGCGGAATTTGAGCTGACCCACATCAGCCGCATGCAGGCGATCGAAGATCTACGTAAATCATTCTCCGTCTCGGAGCAGGGCAAGGAAACCGGCATTCTCTCCTGGTCGATGACGGGGGAGCAGCCGCGTGAGCTACAGCGCACGCTGAATACCATCGCGGATATCTATTATTCACAGAATGTTCAGCGTCAGAGTGAAGAGGCGCGCAACAGTCTCGAGTTTCTTGCTAATCAGGTACCCAAGGTGCGTGCCCAGCTCGATGAGGCGGAATCGCGCCTGAATGCGTTCAGGACGTCACGTGACAGTGTGGATCTCTCACTGGAGACCCAGTCAGTGCTGGAGCGCATCGTGAATCTGGAGGCCCAGGTCAATCAGCTGGAACTGACCGAAGCCGAGATCGCCAAGCGTTATACGCCTAGCCACCCCACCTACGCGGCACTGCTCGAGAAGAAGTCTCAGCTCAAGCGCGAGATGGACAAGCTGAATGCTCAGGTGAAGGACCTCCCGGAAACCCAGCAGGAAGTGTTGCGCCTGACACGTAGTGTGGAAGTGACTCAGGCCATCTATGTGCAGCTGCTGAATAAAGTGCAGGAAATGGAGATCGCCAAGGCCAGTACGGTGGGCAATGTGCGCATCCTGGATGATGCCGGTATCTTGCCGCAGCCCGTCAAGCCGAAGAAGGCCATGATCGTGGTCATCTTGACACTGCTGGGTGGCATGCTGTCCGTCGGTGTCATTCTGCTGCGTGCGGCATTCCGGCGTGGGGTGGAATCGCCGGACCAGCTGGAAGCGCTGGGCCTGCCGATGTATGCCACCATCCCGCTCTCGGATGAGCAGGGCAAGCTGAGCCGCAAGGTGAAGCGCGCGACAGACAAGCACTCACGCAAGATTCCCAACGGCCTGCTGGCCGAACGCAATCCTGCGGATCTCGCGATCGAGGCCTTGCGTGGCCTGCGCACCAGCCTGCACTTCGCCATGCTGGAATCCTCATCCAACACCCTGATGATCACCGGCCCCAGCCCGGGGATAGGCAAGAGTTTCATCGCCGCCAACCTGGCGGCTGTCTGTGCCCAGGCCGGGCAACGCGTGCTGGTGGTGGATGCCGACATGCGCAAGGGCCACATGCACTCCATCTTCGATGAGCGCTCCGAGTGTGGCTTGAGTGACTACCTGGCAGGCAAGAAGTCGCTGGAAGAGGTCATTCGCCCCGTTTCCGCACTCGAAACACTTTCCTACGTCGCGCGCGGCATTGCGCCGCCCAATCCCTCGGAACTGCTGATGAGTGCGCGCTTCCAGGACTTCCTGACTGCGGTCAGCGGGCGTTATGACCTGGTCATCATTGACTCCCCGCCCATCCTTGCCGTCACCGATGCCGCCGTCATCGGCAAGCATATGGGCACGACACTGCTGGTCACGCGCTTCGAGGTGAACGCGCCCAAGGAAGTGGAAGTCTCTCTCAAGCGCCTGGCAGCTTCTGGCATTGCCGTGAAAGGCGGAATCCTCAACGCCATGGAGCGCAAGGCCGCCGGCGCCTATGGCGAGAATTATGGCTATTACAACTACAGCTATAAATGATCCCGCTGTATTCCGTCATCAGTCATATTGAATTCGAAGGGAACCAGACATGAAAGACATGAGCTCTACCATGGAGCATCAACGGCGCTATTCACGTCACTACGAGCGCTTGCTTGCCAGCAAGCGCCTGCAGACATTCTTTGGCGTGCTGTTGGTTGTCGTACTGCCTGCCATGTACCGCTGGGGATTCGATTTCTGGAATACCTCCACCTTGGCACAATGGAATGCGATTCTGGGCACCGCCGCCGCCTTCACCTTGTCCCTGACGCTGATCAACCGTCTTTGCCAACTGCCGGGCACACGCTCTTTCACTTACGTCATTCCGACAGTTGCGGCTTCCTATACCTTGCTCATCATCATCTGCGGTGTGCTGGAAATCGAGGTGTCACGTCTGCAGGTCGGGATTTCCTTCGTGCTGGCCATCGTCTTCGGTGGGGCCTTCTATTATGTCGACAGCAAGCTCACCACCAAGCGCATGGCGGTGGTGCCCTTCGGGAAAGCCCCGTCTTTGTGTGATCACCACAGCAAGTCAGTGTATTGGTACGCGATGAAGGAACCGACACTGGTCGGGTTCAAGCGTATTGACGCTGTGGTTGCGGACCTGCGTGCAGATCTTCCCGAAGAATGGCAACGTTTCCTCGCTGACTGCACGATTCACCGTATTCCGGTGTATCACGCTACTCAGGCCCATGAAATGATTACCGGCAAGGTACTGTTGGATCACCTCTATGCCAATGAATTCGGCTCCCTGACACCGCGTGAAGACTATGAAGTCATCAAGCGCGGCATGGACATTCTCGCCGCGTTAATCCTGATTCCGTTGCTGGCCCCTGTCATGCTATTGACGGCTCTTGTCATTCGTCTGGATAGCCCGGGCAAGGCGCTGTTCTGCCAGCCGCGTATGGGCTTCCACTGCCGTCCGTTTACGGTCTACAAGTTCCGTAGCATGTATACCGACATGAAAGGTACTGGCTTTACCCAAGAAGGTAATGATCCACGTATCACGCGCGTGGGGCGATTCATTCGCAAGTGCCGCCTGGATGAGCTTCCGCAACTGTTCAATGTCTTGAAAGGCGACATGAGCATGATTGGCCCGCGCCCAGAATCCATGAGCCTGACAGAGTGGTATGAGAAGGATGTTCCGTTCTTCCACTACCGTCATGTAGTACGTCCTGGCATTACAGGTTGGGCACAGGTGGAGCAGGGCTATGCAGCAGAAGTGGAAGGTATGATTGAGAAGCTCGAGTATGATTTTTATTATATAAAGAATTTTTCTTTTTGGTTAGATATCTTGATTTTAGTTAGGACTATTAAAACAGTCTTGTTTCATAAAGGTGCAAGATAAATAAGGACGCCTCTTGAATATAGTCTTAAAGAATTTCAGCTATCTAGCAATATTGCAATTAGTAAACGTGGTAGCTCCATTATTGATTTACCCTGTGATAATTAATAGAGTGGGAGTTAATCAGTTTGGTAATGTTATTTTAGCACAGTCAGCTATATATTATCTTACTATATTTGTAAACTACGGATTAAATATTTATGGTACAAAGTTAATTTCTGGTATTAACAGTAAAGTCGGCAGCTATAATGAGGTATTTAATAATATATTCTACTTTAAGCTGTTTGTTTCTATAATGATAAGTGCCTTGGTCATACTTTCTTGGGGTTTGATTGAGTCGATAAATATTATATACGTTTTTTCTTTAGGAATAGTATTTGGTGATCTTTTACTGCCAATATGGTTCTACCAGGGCATTGAGAGGATGAAATATATAACGATAATTTCATCATTGTCTAAAATTATATACATTGCCCTTGTTTATTTTTATGTACAAGATGAAAGTGATGGTTACTTATTGGCTTCCTTTTTGAGTATATCATTATTAGTAGGCGGTGTTTTGTCTATGATAATAGCCATGCGCAAGTATGGTGTGATAATTGGTAAGCCAAACTTACATGGTGTATATGCTATAGGAGTGAATGGATTTCCTTATTTTGGAGCAATGTTTACCAGAGATTCCTATATTAGGGCGACGCCTATACTAATTGGTTTGGTTGCTGGAAGTTCAATACTTGCCTATTATGACTTTGCAAATAAATGTGTTTCAGCGTATAAGTCAATTTTGAGCGCGGTAAGCCAAGCTGCTTTTCCTTATATAATACGCACTCAAAATTACAGCAAAGTTATGTATGTTTTGTTGTGTGGATTATTAGTGTCGATAGTGTTTTATTGCTTAAGTGTTATAATTTCTAGTGAATTGTTGGAATTCTTTTTTAATGAAGTAAACACACAAGCTATTGTTATTTTCAGGATAGCTCTGATTGCTGTACTGTTTATTACAATAAGTAATTTGTGTTCTCAACTAGTACTAATTCCTTTAGGTAAAGGTAATTTATTTTTCTACATTTCCGCGATAACCTGCATAGTTTATTTTGCTTTAATTTGGACGCTATATCTTTTCGATGTTATCAATGGAAAATCAATAATCTGGGTATCGGTATTTGTCGAATTTTTCCTAGCTTTTTGTTATTTGTATATGGCTATTAGCATGAAGGTTCTTAGGAGAAAAAATGATAATTAAGGAGGTTTTGAAAACAACACAATTCTGGATGTTAATTGCTTTAGCATACTCTTGGAGCTCATTTTATAATAGCTATATATTGTTTTTAATTTATATGGCTTCTTTTATCTCTGTACCTAAAGTCAAAAAAATACCTAAAAAAGGATTGGTAATATTTTTCGCTGTCGTTATTCACAGCCTCATCATAGCATTGTTTTTGGGAATTAAAATAGATGTAAAGCAAGTTCTTCACTTCTGTTTACTTATCCTTATGTTTAGTATTTATGACTTTAGATTGACAAAGAGGTTCTATAAAGTCTGTTTAGTCCTATTAGCTATCATCCTTATCGCAACATTTATTACGGCTATAATAAACTATAATATATTGCTAGAAGAAGACGGTAGAGTAAAATTCATTTTTTCTGAGCCTAGTTACTTAGGTATTTTTTGTACAATAAATGCTTTTCTATTGCAAAGAGATAACACTAAAGCAAGTGAATTACAAGCTCTTGTATGGCTGGTTCTAGGGGCTTTGGCTTTATCTGGTTCATATATGTTCTTAGCTCCATTTATATTCCTAGGTAGTCGTGCCATTAAAGCAATTACTAAAGTTACTGCATTATTCTTGATACTAATATTATTAGTAGTGATAGATTTAAATAATGGCTCTTATCTTTACGATCGCATAACAAGAGTTATGATTAATGGTCCAGATATAAGTGCGACTATAAGATTTATAAATCCATTTAAAGTAGGTTACGATCTTATGAGCAATTTGGGTCATTTTTTTGGCGTCGGCTTTTTCTCTTATTCCTCATTCATCGATACCCATAACTCTATATTTAATTATTTGTATAAGTATACGAATGGCGAGCTCATATTTTATTCGGGCTTTGATAATATTTATGGGATCTTGTTTGTTGCTTTTGGCATAATGTCCATACCGATTTTAGCTTTCTTTATTTCAAGTGCAAATAGAGAGAAGCGTGTTACTTCTAGATGTTATTTAATGTTGCTTCCTATGTTTACTGGCTCTATTCTAAGCCCGATATTAATGTTGCTTTATTTGCAAAAATAAAGTATTTAAATGTTTTAACAAGTATTTTAACGAAAGAGACATATATGACGCCAGTAATTGTTTTCGTATACAATCGCCTAGATTGCACAATTAAAACTATAGAAGCTTTGAAGCAAAATGACAAAGTACAAGATACAGATTTGTATGTTTTCTCTGATGGACCTAGACAAGAAAAAGATATACAAAAGGTTGAAGAGGTCAGAGATTATATAAATAACGTGTCTGGCTTTAATTCTATCAATCTTTTCTATTCAAAAATAAATAAAGGATTAGGCGCATCAGTTATAAATGGCGTAAATTATGTTTTACAAAAACATGACACCGTAATAGTTTTAGAAGATGATATAGTAGTATCCCGTGGGTTTATAGATTTCATGAACAAGAGCTTGGATAAATATAAGCATAATCACAAGGTTTACTCGATTTCTGGGTATAGACCACCAGTAACGACTAATACTACAAATGAAGTAGAATTTGTTCCAAGAATCTCTTCTTGGGGGTGGGCTATATGGAAGGATAGATGGCAAAAAAACGATTGGTCAATACCTGGTTACGACGTTTTTATCAGGGATAAGCATCAAAAAAAACAATTCGCACGGGCTGGATCGGATATGCTCGATATGCTTGTCAATCAAGTAGAGGGTACAGCAAATGCTTGGGCTATCAGATGTGACTATAATAGGTTTTTACAACATGATTCGTTAACTCTTTACCCTCCTATTTCACTAGTTAACAATATTGGTAATGATGGATTAGGAGTCAATACACCTAAAACCGATAAGTTCAATACATCAGTAGTGCATACTTCTGATTTTATTTACTCTGAAGACGTTAAGGAATCCATAAGTTTAACAAAAAATTTCCATAGTTTTTACCCAAGAAGTATTAAAAGTCGTATTATTATTCTTCTTAGAAGAATAGGTATATATAATATTCTAAAAAGGGTTTGGAAATGAAAGTTGCCTTAGTTGTTCCTGATATTAACACCATTGGTGGCGTCGAAAGAGTAGCTTTAAACCTAAATAAAGGTTTTCGTGCTATAGGTATAGAGTCTCATATTATAAGCCTGTTTTCTAAGTACGATAAAAATGATAAAAATGAGGTTATAAATCTTGCCCTCAAAAAGCCTAAGAATGCTATTTCAAGATATTTTAATAAAAATAAGATTACGTCTGAAGTAGATAGATTATCATTTGATATAATTATTGGGGGGAATTTTTTTCGATATTATGCTAATGCCCGTTATAATACGCCATGTAAAAAAATTGAAATTCATCACATGTGTTACCAAGAGTCATATGTTGACTTGAGTATAGTAGAAAAAATAAAGTTAAAGCTAAGAGATACTAACTACAAGAGGTTAGATAACTTAATAACTTTAACTAAAAAGGATGAAAATAGATTTATTGATTGTAATGTAAACAATGTTACTTGTATTGAGAATTGGCTTACTTTTAAGGATAAAGAGCCATCCACTTTGATAAACAAGAAAGCTATTGCTATAGGGAGGCTCACGCAACAAAAGGGGTTCGATAGACTAATTAAAGATTGGGCTGAAATAATAAAATTGAACCCTGATTGGCAGCTGGAGATATATGGCGAAGGGCCTGAGCAAAGAAACTTACTTTTTTTGATTGAAAGTTATAATCTGAAAGATAGTATAAAAATATATAATTTTAGCAAAAATATAGATAGTAAAATTAGAGAAAGTAGTCTGTTGCTTTTTACTTCAAGATATGAGGGATTTGGCTTAGTAATTTTAGAGGCCTTAAGCTTAGGTGTCCCATGTATAGCATATGACTGTGATAGCGGTCCTTCAGATATTATTACCGACGGTGAGGATGGTTTTTTAATACCCTATGAAAACACTGATATGTTTGTAGAGAAAGCGACTAAGCTCATGAAAAATTCTGGCTTAAGAGTCGAATTCGGTATGCAAGCTATGAAGAACTCTTTAAGATTCTCTGAAGATAAAATACTGAGGAAATGGGAAGACCTGTTTAATCAAATAGGAGAAGAGCGATGAAGGTTCTTATTATATCTATAAATTCATTTCAAGAATTAACAGGTGGCGGTTTGTATTTAAGACAAATCGTTGATGGTTATGCAAGTAAGTTTGCCAATGTTACTTTAGTAACTAAGGCAAATAATTCAAATAATTATATTACTCCGGTAAAAACTCTAGATATTAATAAAAACTTTTTTGCAGATATTGTTTCTCGAATTTTTTTATTGCCCTCATTTCATATGGTTTATTTCTTTACTATATTTAAGGAAGCAAGAACTTCTGATTATTTGGTTTTTCACAGCTCAAGATTAGGACTATTGAGTTGGTTGTTAAAAAGAATATTTAAGGATAAGAAATGTATTGTGCATTTCGATAATGTTGAAACCATACTGATTAGATCCTCAAAGTTAAGATTCAATTTAAAATCTTGTATAACATTAATAGATAAGTTATTAGTGCCTTTTTCAGAAAAGCTAGCTATCAAATCATCCGATATACTAACTACAATAACTAGCGAAGATAGAAATATGTTGAAAGGTAATATAAATCTAAGTGGAAACTATATATTACCTATATGTCTACCTTCAAAAGATATAAATTTAAGCAGCGACCGTGAAAAAAATCTGCTTTTCACCGGATCATTTGATTTCTGGCCTAATCAAAAGGCCTTGTTAAGAATTATTGATTTAGCTCATAAAAATACATCTCTTAATTATGTGGTCGCTGGCCGCAAGCTAGATTTATTCGTTTCTGGATTACCATCCTCTACTTACGTACCAAAAAATGTAACTTTAGTCAGTGATCCTTCGGTAGAAGCGATGAGCACTCTATTTAGTAATTCAGGTTACTATATAAATCTAGTAAAAGATGGTAGTGGGATGAAAACAAAAATAGCTGAAGCTCTCTCATATGGACAGACAGTAATAAGCTATCGATCTGGAGCAATTGGATATGAAAGTGCGGTGAATAGTGGGTATGTAATAATTTTAGAAGATTCATCTTTGCCAGAAGATATACTGCATACGATAGTGAAGACGTTAGAGGTTAATCCTAAAGAGTCTAGTATATTTAAATTCTTTGATAATGAGTATACATACAAAAAATCTAGAAAGCTTATAGAAGGTTTGTTTTTACATGAAAGATAAGTTGTTTGTTATAACGCCTAGGTTACCGTATCCACCAATAGGCGGGGATAAATTAAGAATCTATAATATATGCAAGGTATTATCTAAAGACTACGATTTAGTGCTCTATAGTACTTGTGAAAGCAAAGATGAATTAGATATTATCGATCAAGAAAGTGTTTTTTCTGAGTGTAATGTATATTACCTTCCTAAGTGGAAGTCATATCTGAATATGCTCAAGGCTATAGTTAAACGTATGCCTCTTCAGGCGTATTATTATTATTCCTCTTCACTGCATAAAGAATTGAAAAAAGCTATTAAGTCTGATGACAAGGCGCTATGTCATTTAATTCGAACCAGTCTATATCTTGATGACTTTTGCGGACATAAAGTCATTGAGCTAACGGATGCTATTTCCCTAAATTACAGTAGATTTATAGAGCATTCAAAAAAAATTAGAACGCTCCAAGATTTGGCTTATCATTATGATGCAAAAAAATTATTAGATTATGAAAGAAAATGCCTGGAAAACTTCCATTCATCATTTGTAATTTCTGATGTGGACAAAGACCATCTAAGTAAGTTGTCTAACAAAGAACCATTAGTTGTCACTAATGGTGTGAATGTTAACGACTTGCCATATGAGTATGCTCCGGCAGGCAATATTATAATATTTATTGGAAATATGTATTCTGTACAAAACTTTGATGCAGCTTATTGGTTTGCTAAGTTTGTTGTACCAATACTTCCTAAAGATTATTGCTTCAAAGTTATAGGTAAAATACCTATAAAAAGTAAGATTGCCTTAGAAAGCCTTGATAGAGTTAAGTGCACAGGGCAGGTAGAAAGCATAGTTTCTGAAGCTCATGGCGCTAAATACGCTGTCTGCCCTATGCGTATTGGTGCAGGTGTACAAAACAAAATCTTAGAATATATGTCTTTGGGGATACCAGTCATAACATCTGATGTTGGATTGGAGGGTATTTCTTGCGAAGTTAATAAAGATGTTTTGATTGCAAATACAGAAGAGGAATATTTAAACATCGTTAACTCCTATTCTGAATCCGAATTACGGGATCTATCTATGTCCGCGCGCTGCTTCGTAGAGAATGAGCATTCTTGGGATGCTGTATTAAGATCGTATAAACTCTCTTTTGCTTAAGGTATAATTGAATAATGCATTTAAAACCAGTAATTTTAGCCGGTGGTAGTGGTAGCCGTCTTTGGCCTTATTCTCGTCAGTTAAATCCGAAGCAATTTTTGCCCTTGACTGGCGAGGGAAGCATGCTTCAAGAAACTTTGAAACGATTGGAGTCTATTGAGCATCACGCACCTCTATTAATTTGCAATGAAGAGCATCGTTTCCTAGTAGCTGAGCAAGTACGTCAACAGGGTATATCGAATGCAAGTATATTGCTTGAGCCCGAAGGCCGGAATACAGCACCAGCAATAGCAGTAGCAGCACTTCACGCTATAGTGGAAGACCCGAGTGCACTGTTGCTGGTACTTGCGGCTGATCATCTGATTCGTGATGTTGAGAAGTTTCATGAGAGCATCAATCATGCGCAAACATTGGCTGAGTCAAATCATTTGGTCACATTTGGTATCGTACCGACTCATGCAGAAACCGGGTACGGTTATATCCAGCGTGGTGTGGGGCTCAATGACTTTGGTTTCCGAGTCAAGCGTTTCGTAGAGAAGCCAGATAGCAATACTGCTGAAGATTATCTAGCGACAGGTGGCTATTACTGGAACAGTGGGATGTTCCTGTTCTCTGCCAAGCGCTATCTGGATGAGCTTGAGCGATTCCAGCCAGCCATGGTTGAGGCGTGTCGCGCGGCGCTGGCCGGTGCAAGTCAGGATCTCGATTTCACGCGATTGGATGCGGAAGCTTTCAGGTCCTGCCCATCAGACTCCATCGATTATGCGGTGATGGAGCGAACTGAACAGGTAGCTGTCGTGCCACTTGAAGCAGGTTGGAGTGATATCGGCTCCTGGTCAGCGTTGTGGGATGTCAAGGAACATGATGCCCAGGGGAATGCCTGTCATGGGGATGTCATGCTTCATGATAGTCATGGATTGATGGTGCATTCAGATCACCGCTTGGTGGCTACAGTCGGTGTTGAAGACTTGGTCGTGGTGGAGACCAAGGATGCTGTACTGGTCGCTCATAAGGACCGGGTTCAGGAAGTCAAAAAGATCGTCGAGCGTCTCAAGAACGAGGGCCGGCAGGAGCATATCAATCATCGTGAGGTCTATCGGCCTTGGGGTGTCTACGACAGCATTGATAAAGGCGAGCGCTATCAGGTCAAATGCATTACGGTGAAGCCGGGCGCCAAGCTTTCCGTCCAGATGCATCACCATCGTGCTGAGCATTGGATCGTCGTCTCTGGGACGGCTAAGGTTACCATTGGCGACAAGACTCAGCTTGTCAGTGAAAATGAGTCAACTTACATCCCCATTGGCCAGGTGCATGCATTGGAAAACCCCGGTAAGATTCCCTTGGAGCTAATCGAAGTTCAGTCGGGCTCTTATCTGGGTGAAGATGATATCGTCCGCTTTAATGATCGTTACGGACGCAGTTGATGCTGAGTAGTTTGTCCCTGCCAAGTGAAGCATTCTAAGATCTTATATTAAGCGATTTGCTTTGCTTTCAATTCATTTGATTTGGATGCGCTAAATGAAAATTGCCATCGCAGGCACCGGTTATGTCGGTCTCTCCAACGCCATGCTGCTGTCTCAGCATCATGAAGTCGTCGCGTTGGATATCGTGCCGGAGAAGGTGGAAGGCCTGAACCGTGGTATCTCACCTATCGTCGATAATGAGATTCATGAGTTTCTGGCGCGTGGAGATCTGAATTTCCGCGCTACCCTCGACAAGGAAGAGGCCTACCGCGATGCCGATTTCGTGATCATCGCGACGCCGACGGATTATGATGCCACCACCAACTACTTCAACACCAAGAGTGTGGAAGCGGTGATTCAGGATGTGCGTGACATCAATCCTGACGCGGTGATGGTCATCAAGTCCACCGTGCCGGTGGGCTATACGGTGGGGGCGCGTGAGCGTTTCCAGACTCAGAATCTGATGTTCTCGCCGGAATTCCTGCGTGAAGGCAAGGCGCTGTACGACAACCTGCATCCGTCTCGCATCATCGTCGGTGAGCGCTCCGAGCGTGCCGAGGTGTTCGCCGGGCTGCTCAAGGAAGGTGCCATCAAGCAGGGTGTCGATGTGCTGTTCACTGACAGCACCGAGGCGGAGGCCATCAAGCTGTTCGCCAATACCTACCTGGCGATGCGCGTGGCTTACTTCAATGAGCTGGATACCTACGCCGAATCGCATGGTCTGGACGCAAAACAGATCATCGAAGGCGTGGGACTGGACCCGCGCATCGGCCAGCACTACCACAACCCGTCCTTCGGGTATGGGGGATACTGCCTGCCGAAGGATACCAAGCAGTTGTTGGCCAATTATCAGGAAGTGCCCAACAACATGATCCAGGCCATCGTCGATGCCAACACCACGCGCAAGGACTTCATTGCGGAATCCGTGCTCAAGCGCAACCCGCAGGTGGTGGGGGTGTATCGCCTGGTGATGAAGTCCGGCTCTGACAACTTCCGCGCCAGTGCCATGCAGGGCGTGATGAAGCGCATCAAGGCCAAGGGTGTGGAAGTGGTGGTGTACGAGCCGGTACTGGAGGAGGACACCTTCTTCGGTTCACGCGTCATGCGGGATCTCGAGGCGTTCAAGCAGGAAGCTGACGTCATTCTGAGTAATCGCATGGCGGAAGAGCTCGCCGATGTGGTCGACAAGGTCTACACCCGCGATCTGTTCGGCAACGATTGATCTAGAGCGCTGGCTCTTGATCGAAAATACAACGCCGCATCCTCGTGATGCGGCGTTTTCATATGGGTTCACAGGGCACCGGGTAGAGAGGGCATAGGTGAAGACTTTCATGCTGCTTGCCTGATGCCAAGGAGGTGGGCAGTTGTGTCAGGCTATCCCTCCCATGGAGTCCTCAATAGCCCTCTGCAGCATGCGCCTGAGTGGCTCGTGCCATCCTTCATAGAGTCATCACTGGGTCAGGAAGGCCAGGTATGCCGTCATACGATTCCCTCGCTCGTTCAGCTTCATCCCCCGTTGACGCCGATGATTCCTCGGTGACGTCGCGCCCCGTGTCCTGCGGCGTTTTCCTGTTCGGTCTGCTCAGTCTGGTCGTGCCCTCTGGCTATAGCATCGGGCCGGCACTGCTGGTGTTGCTCAGTGGCTATGGGTTGCTGCGCGAGCCGCGCACGCTGCTGCGCGCGCCTCGCAAGGAGGACATGACAGTCATCGGCGTGATGGCGGGCCTCGCAGCCTTGTTGCTGGTGAGCATCCTGCTGCAGGGGGATACGTGGCAGACGACAGGCGTGCCTATCCGCCTGTTGCTGGCTGTGCCGGTGCTGTTGCTCGTGTTGTCGTGTCCTCCGTCGCTGGGGGCGATGTGGGGTGGGTTGATCCTCGGCAGCGTGCTGACCGGCAGCTGGGCGATGTGGCAGAAGCTGGTGTGGGGCGTGCACCGCGCCGGCGGCTTCACCAACACCATCAATTTCGGCGATATCTGCATGTTGATGGGGCTGATGTGTCTCGCGGGACTTGGCTGGGCCATGAGTCAGGCAGGTGCCCGGCGGCGCTATTGGATACTGGCGCTGCTGGTTGGCGGGGCGTTCGGCATCATCGGCTCGTTGATGTCGGGGACACGCGGCGGTTGGATCGGCTTTCCCTTCGCGGCCTGGGTGCTGTATCGCAGTTATGGTGAGGTGATTTCACGCCGTGTGCTCAGGCTGGGCGTCTTCATGTGCGCCGGGGTGATCGCCTTGATGGTGATGACGCCGGCGACCGGTATCCAGCAACGTGTCGAAGCCGGTGTCTCGGATGTCACGAAGTACGTGGAGGACCGCAATGCCGGCACCTCCGCGGGGGCGCGTCTCGAGATGTGGCGGGGGGCTCTGCTGATGATCGCCGAGCAGCCGTGGCTGGGCAGGGGCGAGACGGGGTATGCCGAGGCGCGTGATGCGATGATCGAGCGGGGAGAGCTGAGTCGCCATGTCCAACCTTATGAGCATCCCCACAACGAGTTTCTCGATGCCTGGGTCAAGCGTGGGGTACTGGGCTTGCTGGCGTTGCTGGCACTCTATCTGGTGCCGCTGCGACTCTTCTATCGTCGCCTGGACAGCGACGACCTGACATTGCGCTCACTGGCTGTCGCCGGCGTGCTGCTGCCGCTGACCTTCCTCGACTTCGGGATGACCTGGGTGATGTTCTCCCAGGCCAGCGGCGTGATGGTCTACGCCTTCTGGCTGGCGATCGTGTGGGGCACGCTGCGCGCCCACGAGCGACGCCTCGAGACACTGCAGGCACCCTGAGAGTATTTTGACCTGCGAAGGTGACAGGTCTACAGTACGCGCAAAATTTGAGCAATCGCTCACGACTATTCACGTGGGGTGAAGGAGGCTGCTTCACCGCTCAGGAGAACTGACATGCAAGACAAGCTCAAGATCGACATCGTCTCCGACGTGATGTGCCCGTGGTGCGTGATCGGCTACAAGCGCCTCGAGAGCGCCATTCAGTCACTCGGCCTGGAAGATAGCGTCGAGATCGAATGGCAGCCCTTCGAGCTGAATCCGGACATGCCGGCACACGGCGAGAATCTGCGCGCCCATATCGAGCGCAAGTACGACACCACGCCCAAGGCCAGTGCCGAGGCACGTCGCAATCTGACCGCTCTGGCAGCCGAGGAAGGCCTGGTCTTCAATTTCTTCGACGACATGCGCATGGTGAATACCCTCGAGCTCCACGTCCTGCTCGAGTACGCCGCCGAACAGGGTATGCAGCATGACCTGATGATGCAGTTCTACGCTGACTACTTCACCTTGCAGAAGGACATGTCGGATCGTGCCGTGATGGCGGACTCTCTGGCCGCGGTCGGGCTGGATGCCACCGAAGGGCTGGCACAGCTGGACGACCCGGAAGCCCTCCAGCAGGTAAGGGCGCGCGAAGCCCATTGGCAGCAGATGGGCATCTCCAGCGTGCCGACCTTCGTCTTCAATCGTCGTAGCGCCTTGAACGGGGCCCAGCCTAAAGAGGTGTTCGAGCAGGTGTTGAGCGAGCTTTCGGGAGATCAGGCTTGAGCCTCACCGAATGAGGTGTCACTGAGGCACTGATTTCGGTAGTGACGATCCCGTGACAAAAACGCGGCCCCGCTGAAGAGCAGGGCCGCGTTTTGCGTTCTGGGGTGTGTCAATCACTCAGCAGAGTTCAGACACACTACCTTCAAGCACGCTTGGGCGGGTTGTTGCCACGGCGACCGCCGGAGGGATTGCTGGTCGTGCTCGGTCCATTCGGCACTTTCGGAGCCGGGGCTTTGCGTGCAGGGGCTTTAGGCGCCGGAGATTGAGCCTTCTTGGGCGGGTTGTTGCCACGGCGACCGCCGGAGGGGTTGCCGGTCGTGCTCGGTCCGTTCGGCACTTTCGGAGCCGGGGCTTTGCGAGCAGGGGCCTTGGATGCTGGAGCGTGAGTCTTGGTCGTGTTTTTCATTGTGATAGCTCTCATTGAAGATGTTCTATTGGAAGATTTCAGATGCCTGTAGACGGCGTTTACTTGCAGGCTCCCTCTACGCGACAAGCACACGTGGTACCTACGTGGCAGGCATGTCCTTCACAACGCATCGCCTGTGATTCAGTGCCGCCACCCGGGTAGGCGCCAAAGTGTTTTTCATACAGCGCTACCGTCTGTGCAAAGGCATCCTTCAATTGCTGGTAGTCGTCTTCACCGTAGATACCGAAGTAGGGGTAGTGGTCAATGAAGCGACCGAATACCTGGTGGCAGTCTTCGCGGTAAGCACGTGTGTCCAGGATGTGTGCATGCCATAAGGCATCGACCTCCTTGCTGGGCACGAGCGAGACAGCAGGATAGAAGGCCTTGAGTGACAGGAAGCGGCGATACTCACGCTCCGCCTGGTCCCAGGTTTCCACCGACATTTCGGCTTCGCTGGAGGCCGTGTACTTGTGCTTCAGACGAGCAAGGTCGAGACGGCTGACATTGATGTCCAGCCCGTGACGATCCACGCGGGGTTGGTTCAGAGAAACGATGGCATTCATGAGCATGACTCCTGTGAGGGGGGATTGCAGAACTTGATGTCCCGCCTTCGTTTCATCTCACGGTCGAAACTCTGACGACTGATCAGGGCGCAGGGCTCATAGCCATTGGCAGTCAGCTGGTAAAGCAGACGCCAGGCATGCCCGATCTTGAAGCGCAGATAGCCCTTGCGGCAGCGCAGGCGTTTCCCGCCAAGTGATCGGTAGGGCGTGCCATTGGCCATGGCGTGATCAATCTGGATGGCCTTGGACTGGTAACAGCGGCTGACCTCATGGGGACAGCGGGCGAGGATGGTATCGATGGTTGGCATGACTGGCTCCGTCTTGGTTGACGAAACCAGTATTTATTTGTGGATTCCACAACACGCATGCTTCAACACTCTTTTTTGCGGAAGGTGTCCAGCAGTGCATCGAAGGAGGAAGCGTCCTTGTATTGACGGAGGATCAGGCCGCGATACTTCACCAGCATCTCGTTGTCCGTCTTCAGCTGGCATGCCTGTTGGTAGGCCTCCTGAAGATCTCCCCTGAAGTAGGCAGCCATCATGCTGTCCCCCTGGGAGAGGGCCGCTGTCTGAGCGGCCAGCCCCTTGAGCACGTTGCCCTGCAGGTGACCGAGGCCCATCTGCGGTAACGCATCGGCAAAGGGGTTAGGCAATTCCTCTGACGTGAGATCAGCATCAGGCAATCTATCCAGCAGGTGAATCAGCTCCTGACGCAACAGGCCCAGCCCAGCCAGTGACTGGCGCTCGAAGAACAGCTCACGTGCCCACTCGACCAGCTCCTGTCGCCTGGTTTTCTGCTCCAGGAGCTGAATGACGAGCTTTGGCTCACCGAAGATTCCCTGAAGCAGGATGGCATTCCAGAGAAGCGTGATGTCGCCTGGGTGGATTCGCACCCGGTTCCGGCTGTCACAGCCATGACCAATTGGTGTGTAATCCAGGCGCAGGTGTTGCGTCTTGCTGCGGTCGGGTTTGCGACAGACATCGTCCTTGTGCTTGAGAGAAGGACTCAGAGCATTGACCAGTGTCTTGATCGAGTTCAGGAGCTTGCCATGCTGACTGAGGGGCTTGCTCAAGCCTACCTTGCGGCATAGCAAGTCCTCGTATACAGACGATATTTCGCGCCAGTTACCCTTGTCAGCTTCGCTCACAGGAGAACTCCAGCAACTCGTTGACCGAGATGCGCTCGCTGTAGCCAACCGACATCTCCGCTATCTTCTGAGCCTGAGTGAACCAGTCATGGGAGTAACATCTGTCATGACGACGATACTCATCCAGCACACCCATGCAGTAGCCTGCTTGCAGGGCTTCCGAGACACTTGTCGTGACACCTGCCAGCAGGTTCTGTTTATCTCTCTCGGCATAGATTCCCACCAGCTCGTTGCAGCTCTGGATCAGACGTTCCGAATGCTTGTTGGCCTGGGCAGGCGTGGCCGAGGTGAATGCCAGCGTCACGAGGAAAGCGATGAATGAGTATTGACCGTATGGGGTTTTCACAGTGTGGGCTCCTTGAAAGTATCACTCGTGGCTGAATCAGCCTCATCGGGGGAAAGAGAGGGCTTTTCGTCCTGCTGCTCATCTTTCGTCGCTGTGCTGCGGAGCGCAGTAGGTGCTGCCAGATAGAGGGCAATCAGCAACGTGGCGTAAGTGGCCAGTTTGACGAGCGGATCATCTTCGAGAAGATACTGCTTCGGGAGCTCTTCATATTCTGACTGCCAGAGAAATATTTCACACAGGCCAATCACGACCAGTTCCACAACCGTGAGGATTCCCAGAGACACCAGCAAGCGACTGGCCCCTTTCCAGAAGCCTGTCGAGAAATGCTGGCAGTAATGGACATGACGCCACACCAGCAGGCCTGACAGCACCACGAATGCCCATTCCAGGAGTGACATGTCAGCCAGGCCTTCACCGTACTCGAAGATGGCGAAAGGGAGTAGAACCACTATCATCAGGCCGGTGAGCCAGAGCAGGAGGGTCTTGAGGGTATTCAATATCTGACAGAGGATTCGTGAGACCCCATTGTCGATTTTCCCGGTCAGGGAGAGATTTCCAGATTGAGACATCGTGCATACGTCCATGTAATCGTTGCATGAGTGTAGATATGACTTCGTGATGCGCTTATCACTTTCATGTCCCTGAGAGTTCTGTATAAAAGATGTCAAGGAACCATGTCAGTCATTGGCGTGATCATCTCAGCGAGAATATACAGGATACGATAACGAGTTGCGGGATTATTTTGGTTATTGGCCAAGAGTTTAATTTACGAAATACTGATTTATTTGAATGGAAAATATTGGCATCACCAATTGTCAGGTATCAGGACGATATTGAACGGTGTTTGAAGTGACGGGATCAGATACTCGTTTCGCAATGGCTGTATAGAGTGAACGCATACCCCATGACGCACGCGGCCCCGCTTTTCAGCAGGGCCGCGTTTTTCGTTCCGGGGGTGTGAACTGGCAGAACTGGCCGATCCGTCACGTGTGGACTGACGACCCTCAGAGCCCTGCCTTGATGTCGCTCAGCTGCTGGATGAGGGTCTCGAGGACGGCATCCACCTGGGTTTCAGTGTGCTCGCAGGAGAGGAAGAAGCGCAGACGGGCGCTCTTCTCCGGCACGGCGGGGTGCAGGATGGGCTGGACGTTGAAGCCGGCCTCGAACAGCTGGTTGGAGAGGCGTGCCGCCACCAGGGAGCTGCCAAGGATGACAGGCACCACCGCGACCCCCAGGCTGTCGCCGACATCCAGCCCCAGCGCACGGGCGCGCGTGAGGAAGTAGCCGGAGACGGCATGCAGGCGGGCGATGCGCTGTCTGGCATCGTCACCCTGGAGCAGTTCGAGGATCTTCAGCGACGGGGCGGCGACCTGTGCCGGCATGCCCACCGAGTAGAGGAAGCCCGGCGCGAAGTAGCGCAGCATGCTGACCAGCTCCTTGCAGCCGGCGATGTAGCCACCGCAGCCGGACAGCGTCTTGCTCATCGTGCCCATCCAGATATCGACGTCACGCGCAGCGATGTCGAAGTGCTCCCTCAGGCCGAGCCCACGCTCCCCGAGCACGCCGAAGGAGTGGGCTTCATCGACCATCAGCCAGCAGCGGTACTGTTGCTTGAGGGCGATCAGGCGCGGCAGGTCCGGCACGTCGCCGTCCATGCTGTAGAGGCCTTCGGTGACGATCAGCACGCGCTCGAACTTGCCGCGCTGACTGCTGAGCAGGGCTTCCAGCGCATCCGGGTCGTTGTGCGCGAAGGGCATGCGACGAGCGCCGGAGAGCTGGGCGCCGACCAGCGAGCTGTTGTGGATCCACTCGTCATGCAGGATGAGGTCCTTCGGGCCGAGCAGATAGCCCAGCGTGGACACGTTGGTGGCATGACCGCTGACGAACACCACCGCATCCTCGACCTCGTAGGTGCGCGCCACCGCCGCTTCCAGCTCGCGATGGATCGGACGCTCACCGGAGACGGCGCGTGAGGCCGACACCGAGGTACCGTAATGGGCCGCCGCCTCGGCCGCGGCCTTGATCACCTCGGGATGACGGGAATAGTCGAGGTAGTTGTAGCTGGCGAAGTTGACCAGCTCGCGCCCATCGATGCGCGTGGTGGCGCCAGCGCAGCCTTCATGCACGCGGAAGAAGGGCTCCGGCACGCCGAAGGCGGCGCCGGCCTGCTGCATCATGCTCAGCTGCTGATAACCGGGCTGGTGATCGAAGCGCACGAAGTCATCGCTGATCTCCAGTGGGGCGGTTGTCCTGTGCGCGAAGATGTCGTCTTCGGGGCCCTGAGCCTGTGCGTTGGTGGGGCGGGTACGGCGTGCACGGGCCTTGTCCAGCAACTGCTGTTTCATGTCACTGGCGGAAGATCCGGGGGTATGACGTGATGCCAAGAGTCGAATTCCTTTCACGATGTTGCTGACCCAAAAACGGGCGCGAGAGCCGTGGCTCCCCGCCCGTCGGGTACGTGATGCATGTCGGCGCCGCCGTTGGAGGCGACGCGAACCTGTGACGATATGACTGGGACGTTACGGCAAGACGGGAGCCGGCGCCAGTCTCGCCTCGCCGTCACCGTCCTGCCGCCGTCGCCCGCGTCTCATCCTCCCGGCGGCTACTTGCTGACCATCTCGCCGCGCTCACCCTGGGGAATGGCATCGCCACCGTGCTGTTTGACCAGCTGCGCCATGGCCTGATCTTCACTGCTGCTCTCGGCGTCCTCGCCATCGGCCGCGCTCATCTTGTGCATCAGACGCTCTGCCAGACGCCACAGGGTGGCAGCCTCGCTGATCATCATCACCGGAATGCTGATGCCCAGACGCGCCTCCACCGCCGTCATCAGCTCGACCCCCATCAGCGAGTCGAAGCCCATGTCATAGACGCTCTTGTTGACGTCGATGGCGGCCACGTCGATCAGCAGAATCTTGCTCAGCTCGCCCTTGAGGATCTCGACGATGGCGGTCTGCAACGCCTCACCGCTCAAGCCCGCCAGGGCCGCGGCGATATCGTCCTGCTGCGCCTGACTGCCGTCATCGTCTCCGGCGCGCCGTGCGATCTCGTCAAAGCGCGGTGTCGCGGCCGTGGGCAGGAAGCGCGCCAGCGCTCCCCATTCCAGCTCCAGCACGCCCAGCGAGCGACCCGGCTGGCCGAGTGCCAGCGCCTGCTGATCCGTCACGATCATCTCGCCGAGACAGGCCAGGGCGTGATCCGCCATCAGCGCATCGCCGCCCAGACGATTCTTGAGCGCTTCGCGAGTCTTCTCGTTGCGCGCCAGGAAGCCGGCATCCTCGATCGCCCCCCAGCGGGCACAGGTGGCCGGCAGGCCACGCGCACGACGATTGGCGGCGAGCCCTTCCAGCCAGTGATTGGCCGCCACGTAGACACTCTGACCGGGGTTGCCGAACAGCGTGGTCGCCGAGGAGTAGAGCACGAAGAAGTCCAGCGCATGCTCGGCACTCAAACGATCCAGCAGGCGTGCGCCCTCGAGTTTCGGGGTCATCACTCGCTGGATGCGCTCGGCGTCCAGATGGCGGATCAGCGCATCGTCGATCACCGCCGCGGCATGGATGATGCCCTTGAGCGGCGCGATGGCATCTTTCGCCTCACTGGCATCCGCCGACGTGACGAAGCGTGAGAACACGGCCGTGAGCGCCGCTTCATCGGCGACATCGCAGGCCAGCGCATGCACGCGCACGCCTTGTGCCTCGAGACGCGCGACACCTGCCTGAGCCTCGTCACTGGCAGCGCCGGAGCGCCCCAGCAACACCAGTTCACGGGCGCCTTGTGCGGCCAGCCACTCGGCGCTGCGCAGTCCGAAGCCCCCGAGACCGCCGGTGACCAGATAGCTGGCCGCCGGGTCGAGACTCAGCTCGCCGGAGTGCGCCGCCAAGCCGCCGGCGGTCATGCCAGAAGTCCCGGAACCGGCGAGAGCAGATTGCGCCTCGCTCAGCGGTGCTGCGAGGGAGCGCTGGGTGACCACCACCTTGCCGATCTGGCGGGCCTGCTGCATGTAGCGGAAGGCTTCCACCACCTGGCTGGCATCGAAGGTGGTGTAGGGCAGCGGTGCGAGGGTGCCATCCTCGAACAGCGCCATCATTTCGCGGAACAGACGCGTGGTCAGGCCCGGGCATTCCTTCATCAGCTGATCGGAGTCGATACCGAAATAGCTCAGGTTGTTGCGGAACGGACGCAGCCCCATCGGGGTGTTCTCGTAGAAGTCACGCTTGCCCAGCTCACAGAAGCGCCCGAAGGGCTTGAGCACGCGCAGATTCTGGACGATGGCCTCACCGGCCAGCGAGTTGAGCACCACGTCGACACCGCGTGCATCCACGCTCGGATCGCGCTGCTGGCGGGCGGCGAGATCGGCCAGGATGTCCTCCGCGAAGCCGTGGCTGCGCGAGTCATAGACGTTCTCGATGCCCATCAGCGCCAGGAAGTCACGCTTGGCGGGCGAACCGACGGTGGCGAACACCTCGGCGCCCAGCCACTCGGCGATCTGCAGCGCCGCGATGCCCACCCCCCCGGCAGCCCCGTGGATCAGCACCTTCTCGCCGGCTTCCAGACGCGCCAGATGCTTGAGGGCGTAGTAGACGGTGAAGAAGGTGGTCGGGATGGTCGCTGCCGCTTCCAGACTGACGCCCTGAGGCACGCGGGCCAGCGCGGTATCCGCGATCACCAGGCGGTCCGAGAAGCTGGCGGGGCCGAAGCCGACCACCCGCTCACCGACCGCGAATTCGGCGTTGTCACCGGCACGTGTCACCATACCGGAGAATTCGAGCCCCAGGCTCGGGCCGGAGAAGCCGTGCTCGATGGCTTCATCCGACAGCAGCCCCAGGGTGTACATCACGTCGCGGAAGTTGAGGCCGGTGGCCTCGACACGTACCTCGACGTCACCGCGTGCCACCTCGGGGAGGTGACGCGGCTGCCACTCGAGATTGCGCAGCTGGCCCGGCTGACTGAAGCCCAGACTCACGCTGCGGCGATCCTGCCTGGCTGTCTCGCTCTGGCCTGCCGCCGTCTCGTGGGATGCCTGCTCGGCGGCCATCGCAAGCCTTGCCTGTGCAGGGGCTGTCACCTGACGCAGGCGCGTCGCGAAGCGGGCGCCATTGGCATCCAGCACGACTTCCTGCTCGTGATCCGGAGCTTCGACTTCCTGTACCAGCGCGTTGATCAAGGCTGACGTGCTGACGGCGTCGCTTCCCAGCGTCGGCGTGTCCAACAGGCGGATATCCAGTGACTGGCTCTCGTTGGCCAGGCTGCGCGCAAAGCCCCAGCTGGCGGCATCGGCAGGCGCCTCGGTGGCAGTCGCATCCCCCGAGGGCGGCGACTGCCACATGGCGGCCACATCATGCGTGAGCACCCACAGGGTCGGCGCCACCAGACTGTCATCCTCTTCCTGCGCCGCCTCGAAGGCCTGGGTGATCTTGGTGAGCAGCTGCTGGCGGGCACATTGCCGGGCGTTGGCGGCAGCGGCGTCGCTGGCCTTGGCCGGCAGCGCGACCAGATGATCGACGCTCGAGAAGCGAGCGAACAGCGCCTCCGGGGTGTCTTGCAGCGGCAGCGTCACGTGCGCCACCTGATGGCCACGCGCCTCCAGGGATTGCGACAGTGACGAGATCAGCGCCTGGTCCGCAGCCGCCTGTGGGGTATCCAGCAGCGCGATCTTCAGAGACGTCTGTGGCGCATCTGACTGAGCGGAGTCCTCGGCCATCGCCTTGCTCGCGGCCAGCCACCAGGCACCGGACATCGGCGCCGCGCTGGTATCCGTCGCCGGCAGGCTCAGGCCAAGCTGGCCGAGCAGACGCTGCCACTGGACCATGCCCGGATGACTGCGCAGCTGCTCGCCATCATCCAGTGCCAGTATCGGGCCGCTCCAGGCGGCAGGCTCGCAGCCACACAGCAGGACCTCTGCGCCGGGGGCCAGGCGCTGCACCAGCTGACTGAGCAGCTCGCGGGCCTGAGACGGCGCTTCCATGTCCAGATGCACGATGGCGACCTGTACCGGCGCCTGGGGGCTTTCCCAGCCCTCGCTGGTGGTGACATCGATCAGCGGCAGGTCTTCCTGCAGGCGCTGGGCCTCGCCGAGCGCACTCTGGCTGGCGGCGAGGAAGGTGTAATCCAGCGCATCGAAAGACGGCTCACGCTGGTCGGCGAGACGCAGTGCTTCCAGTCGCTGTCCCAGCCACGGGCCACCGGCACCGAGTTCCAGCACCGACAGGCGCTGGCCGGCGGGCAGTTCACTCAGGCTGCGGGCGAGGCGTTGATCCAGCTGCGCGCTCAGCCACTGCCAGCCGGCATTGCCGACGGCGGTCTTGAGCAGGGTGGGGATCAACGGCTGGCACAACTGTGCCAGCGCCGCTTCGGCGTCCTGGGTGAGGGTGTCAGTGGCGAGGCCCTCCACGCTGGAGACTTGAGCGGTAGGCGAGGCTTGCTCGGTATCATCCAACACGTCCGCCGCGGAATCTGCCTCGGCGCCATCCAACGGTGTGCCGCCCATCGGCATGCCACGGTTGAGCCATTCGTCCAGGTGCAGATGCAGACGGCCTGCCGCATGCGTCAGCGGGAACTGCCCCGGATAGTCACGGACCAGCAGCTGCCAGATGTCGCGGGCCGCCGGCAGGTCCAGCGGGTGAATCTGCCAGTCGCCGCTCTCGCGGGATTCGGTCAGACCCTGGGCGCTGGCCCAGTCGAGCAGCACGCGGGTGAACAGCGGGCTACGGCGCTGCCAGCGAGATAGCGCTTCGTGATCCAGATGCGGGGCTGCCGGATCGCCCGGCGCCGCGTGGCGCATCAGTGTCTCGTGCACGCTGGCCAGCATCAGGCTGTCGAGCAGCGGCTCCAGCTCATCACGGAAGCGGTGGCTGTCTTCCAGCGGATGAGTGGTGTCGTCGCTGTGGGCAAGCTCGGGCGCCATCGCCTCGGCGACCAGCGACTCCAGCGCCAGTGCGGTGGCAGGGCGCGGACTCAGCGGATGCGGCGCCGCCGTCAGGGCGATATCCAGAAAATCGAGGTGGGCCGTGCCATCGCGACCCAGGCGCACGGCCCGGAAGCGCGCTTCCTCGGCCACGGCCACGGCGCGCCCGTCAGCATCGTACAGCTCGAAATCGGCACACAGCGAATGCGGGCCGCGCGAGCGCAGGACCACGCGGGCGGTCGTGATCTGTGAGGCACGTACCTGCTCACGCACCTGCAGACGGCCGACCCGCACCGGCACGAAGGCCATGCCATCACTGGCGGCCGTCTGGCCCTGGAGCACGCCCAGCAGCGGGATGAACAGCTGGAAGGCGCTGTCGAGCACACCGGGGTGCAGGTGGAAATCACCGTCCTGCATGAGCATTTCCGGGGTCAGCGCGAAGCGCGCCAGCACCTGCGGATGCGGAGTAGCACCGACGGTGTGCCTGTTGACTGCGCCTTCGCTGCCACGCTCGACCCAGATCTGCTCGGCGGCGCGGAAGTGCGGGCCGTAATGCAGGCCGAGTTGTGCGGCAGCCGCCACGTGCTCATCACGACCGAAATCGGCGGCGCGAGTCGGCATGACCGGGGCGGCTCGCTCCAGCAGGCGTCCACGTGTGGCGGTGAAGGCGCGCGCCACGGCGTGAAGATTCCACTTGTCGGCATCTTCGGCGCGGGTCTCGCGGCTTTCCAGGCGCATGGCGCCGTTGCGGCTGTCCAGTGATAGTCGCGTCAGGCGCAGGGTGGTGTCATCGAGCAGCAGCGGGGCGCGAATCTCGAAGTCCTCGAGATCCAGCACGTCGGGCAGGGAATCCTCCTCCGCGCTGGCGGCCTGCCATTCGTGGGCGGCCGCCAGACACTGCTCCAGATAGCCGGCACCCGGGAAGACGGCACTTTCGCCGACCTGGTGATCGGCCAGCCACGCGACCTTGCGGGTATCGAGCTGCGCCTCCCAGGTCAGCTGCTGCTGGGCGAGACGATAGCCAAGGAGCGGATGCACGTAATGGCGCTCCAGCAGGCGCTGGCCTTCGCTGGTGGTCTTCACCCAGCACGGCGTGCGCTGCCAGGGGTAGGTCGGCAGATCGACGAAGCGACCGGCCACCGGGAACAGACGAGTGAGATCCACCGCGCCGGAGAGCAGCAGACGGCCGCGCAGGTGCTCCAGCGCTTCCAGGCCATCATGGCGGCGCTCCAGACTGGCCAGCACCTGTCCCGCCGGCGCCTCGTCACTGCGCGCCTTGAGGACATCATTCAGATAGCTGCGCAGAATCGGATGGGCACCGATCTCGACCAGCAGACGATGACGGCCAAGGTCCGACTCGCTGGCGGACTGCCAGCTGACCAGACGCGTGACGGCGGCCTCGAACTGCACCGGCTGACGGATGTTCTCCCACCAGTAGCTGGCGTCCAGGCGTTCGCCTTCGATCACGCTGCCGGTGACGGTGGAGAGGAAGGGAATGCGGGTGGCGCGGGGCGTCAGCCCTTCGAGCGAGGCGAGCAGGCCGTCCTTGATCGGGTCCATCGCCGGGCTGTGGAAGGCATAGTCGAGCCCCAGCACGCGGGCGAAGGTGCCCTGTGCGGAAAGCTCGGCACTCAGGGCCTCGAGGCGTTCGCGGTCGCCGGCCAGCGTGGTGCCGCGCGGGCCGTTGATGCCAGCCAGTGACAGCGAGGCCCATTGTGGCTGTTCCAGCCACTCGCACATCTCGCTCTCACCCAGGCCCACCGCCATCATCGCGCCGCTGCCGCGGGTGCGTCCCTGATGGTGGCTGCGCTGGAAGATGACACGGGTCGCCTGTTCGAGGCTCAAGGCACCGCTGGCCCAGGCCGCCGCCACTTCGCCCACGCTGTGGCCGGTGACGGCCACCGGCTGGATGCCGCGTTCGATCAGCCATTCGGTGATCGCCACCTGCAGGGCGAACAGGGTCGGTTGGGCGATCTCGGTGGCGTCGAGGCGGTTCTCGCCGTCCTCGGCCAGGCTGCCGTCCAGTTCCTTGAGCAGCTCGAAGCCATTGTACTCGCGGAAGGCTGCATCCAGTCGGGTCAGGCAGGCGCGCACGCTGGCGGATTCCTGCATCAGGGTGCGACCCATGCCGGCCCACTGACAGCCATTGCCGGAATACACGAACACCGGCCCACGCTCGCGAGTGAGGGAGGGCGCGCCGGCCGCCTTGCGCGGCGAGGCACCGTTGTCACTCTCGGCGGGCAGCGGGGCGAGGCGGTCCGCCAGGGTGATGCGCGGATGATCGCCCAGCGCTGCCTCACCGCCCAGGGTGTCGAGGTCCTCGATCAGCTGCTCCAGGCTGTCGGCACTCAGCAGCGCGCCGTGCACGTGATGCTCACGGCGGGCCGCCAGATGCCAGGCGAGGTCGTAGAGGCTCGGGGCGGCATCGTGCGCCTGCGTCTCGCGCAGGTGCTCGGCCAGCTCGCTCGCCATCTGTCTGAGGGCCTCGGGGGAGCGGGCGCTCAGGCGCAGCGGCGGCGTCTGGTCGCCGTCAGCCGTCGGTTGCGCTACCGCCGGTTCGGGGGCACTTTCCAGCAGCACATGGGCGTTGGCGCCGCCGAAGCCGAAGGAGTTGACCCCGACCACCAGACGGCCGGAGGCCTTGAGCTTGCGCGGCTGGGTGACGATGTCGAGATTCCACTCCTCGCTGCGAATCTTCGGATTCAGACGCTGGATCTTGATGGTGGCCGGCACCTCGCGGTGGGCGATCACACCCAGCGCCTTGGCCAGCCCCGCCACGCCGGAGGCCGTCTCCAGGTGGCCCATGTTGCTCTTGATCGAGCCGATCGGCAGCGGGCTTGAGCGCTTCTGGCCGATGGCGGCACCGATGGCGCGGGTTTCCAGTGGGTCACCGACGGCGGTGCCGGTGCCGTGGGCCTCGAGATAATCGATCTCGTCAGGCGTCACGCCGGCCAGTTCACAGGCGCGCTCCATCAGCTGGATCTGCGCGGCGGGGTTGGGCACGGTCAGGCCGGACTTGTAGCCATCGGTATTGACCACCGAGGAGGCGACGACGGCGAGGATGCGGTCGCCATCGGCGAGTGCCTGATCGAGATCCTTGAGCAGGAAGATGCCGCCGCCCTCGGAGCGCGCGTAGCCATCGCCCGCCTCATCGAAGACCTGACAGCGGCCGGTCTTCGAGAGCATGGTGGCCTTGGAGAAGATCAGGAAGCCGTAAGGGTGCAGGTGCAGGCTGATGCCGCCGGTCAGCGCCATGTCGGTCTCGCCGCTGCAGATCGACTGGCAGGCCTGATGGAAGGCGACCAGCGACGAGGAACAGGCGGTGTCCAGCGACAGGCTCGGCCCATGCAGGTCAAAGGCATAGGACAGACGGTTGGAGGCCACGCTGGAGGTATTGCCGGTGGCGGTATTCGGACCGATGGCGCTCAGGTCATCCGCCATGCGATAGGAATAGTCGAGACTCGCCACGCCCATGAAGACGCCACAGCGCGAGCCGCGCATCTTCTCGGCGGGAATGCCGGCGTGCTCGATGGCCTCCCAGCTCATCTCCAGCAGCATGCGCTGCTGAGGGTCCATGTTGGCGGCTTCGCGTGGGCTGATGCCGAAGAACGCCGGGTCAAAGCCCGAGATGTCGCCCAGCGAGCCAGCGGCGAAGCTGTAGCTCATCCCCGGTGCCTTCTTGTCCGGGTGCAGGAGGGAGTCCTTGCTCCAGCGGTCATCGGCGACTTCGGTCACCATGTCCTTGCCGGCCAGGAGGTCGTCCCACAGAGTGGCCTGAGTGGTGCCGGGGAAACGGCTGGCAGCGCCGATGATGGCAACGCGTCGGGTCATGAGAGGCTCCTGAACTTCTGAGTCGCGGCGCTGTGGCGAGCATGACGGGCGGTCGCCTCCAGCAGCGCACTTCCTAATGTGTCGATATTGGTGACGCGCGGGTCGCCCTTGCGGCATTGCTCGTCAGTCTTGAAAGGCCCATCGCAATCGAGGGCCCACTCCATCAGCTCCGGGTCCTCGTCGCGCACGGTCGCCATGGTCTGGCGTGCGGTGTCGTCGGATTCCGGCAGGGCGCTGGACCAGATGAAACCATCGGTCACGCCATTGGGTTCTCCCAGGGTCGCATAGACCTCGGGCATGATCGGTACGTGATCCCCATAGAAACACAGCAGCCCGCCGCGCGGCAGTCTGGAAAGCGCCGTGGTCAGCTGGCCGATCATCGCATCGGCGTTCACCAGGTGACGCAGATAGATGCCGAGCTCCTGACAGTTGTCCGGCAGATCGCCGTCATGCCACTCCGACAGGCGAGCCGTGTCCAATGTCTCCAGATGCAGCGGCCCGTGATTCTCCATGGTGATCACCTGGATGAACAACGGGGTATCGCCCGCGGCCAGCAGACAGTCTTCCACCTTGGCGGCCACGGCGGCATCGCTGATGTACTGACCACACCTGTCGGCATCGCTGAAGTGCGCGATGTCGAGGAATTCATCGAAGCCCATGCGCTTGAGCACCTGATTGCGCAGATAGAAGGTACCCGGATACGGGTGGATGCACAGGGTGCGATAGCCCAGCGCCTTGTAGCTGGCGGCCAGGTTGGAGACATCACGCCTGGCCAGCTGGTGGTAGGGGTTGAACATGTGCACGCCGAGCTGCTCGGCGGTCAGGCCGGTGAGGAAGGCCGTCTCGGTGCGCACGGTATTGGCGCCCCAGGCCGGTACGGCCAGTCGTCCGCAGGGCAGCCCCTGAGACAGGGCGGTGAAGTGACAGCGGTCCAGATTCGGCAGCAGGTCATCGCGCACCTTGGGGTAGACGCGGCGGGCATCGAAGAAGGATTCGCTCTGAACGCTCACCACGTGGGGCAGACAGCCTGGTGCAGCTTCGTTGCCGATCGCCTCCAGCGCCTCACGCGCCGTCTGCCCAGCCGCCTGCAGGGGATCGTGATCCGGCATCAGCGGACGACGGGCCAGGCGAGCGTATGCCAACAGATAGGCGACCATGCCGCGCTCACGCAGGTCATATTCCGGGAACAGCATGATGTCTCGAGTCAGTCGATTGCCGAGCGCATAGGTCATGGCGCCGCTCGCCAGCAGCAGGGCGACCAGCGGCACCAGCCAGGCGCTGGTGTCATCGGCGTAGCGCGCAGAGAACCCCAGCGCGGGTTCCAGCCACAGACCCGTCCCGATCGCCAGTGCGCCGGCGCAGAGGGCGGCAATCGTCAGGCCGATGCCAAAGAAGGGGATATAAAGCCGGGGATGCTTGATGGCGTCGGTGAAATACTCGAAGTCCTGGCTCAGGAAAGGCTCACGCAGCGAGACGTATTTGGTGTGACTGACCTGCAGCACCACCAGCCACAGGGCATTGACGACCACCACGGAAAACCACGGGCGTTGCGTGATCAGGGTGCAGAGCGCCCAGCTCGCGCACCAATACCCCACATGGGCGAGCTGGGCGCTCCAGGACCGGCGCCAGAAGACCACCGGTGCCGAGTCCATCTGGCGCAGGATCAGATGCTCCAGCACCAGCGTGACCAGCAGCCCTGCCAGCAGCGGCCAGACCATGAAAGACACGAACGCAATGACAAACTCCATGTAATGCCGACCTCGTTAGCGCTGCCACGGCAGCAGCGGTGTAATGTTCTGGCGCAGATCGCGACCGTCTGGAACCCTGCCCGCGATGCCTGGCATGCGACGGACAGGGTGGGGTGAGGCAGCCATTCAGTGAGTGTAATTGAACCATCCCAGCAGACGCTGTGAGATACCGGCTGGCAGCACGCTGAGCCACCAGCAGCCGAAATTGAGCGGGAAGGGGAAGCTGATGCGGGCCCGGTTGCGTGCCGCACCCTTGAGAATGCGGCGTGCGGCTTGCTCGGCGGGCATCTCGAAGGGTTTGGGGCCCGGCATCGCTTCGCACATCGGGGAGGTGACATAGCCGGGCATCACCACCGTCACGCCGACCCCGAACGGCTTCAGCCAGCTTCTCAGTCCTTCCCCGTAGGCCTTCACCGCCGCCTTGCTGCCGCTGTAACTCGGCGTGAGTGCCAGGCCGTGCCAGGCGGCAAGCGAGCTGAGCAGCACCAGCTGGCCGCTGCCCCGCGCCTTCATCGCCATGGCCAGATGATGCGCCATGCCGAAGGTGCCCACCACGTTGGTCTGCAGCAGGCGACGCGCGTCTTCCCAGCGCTCGCCATTGCCCTGGGGGCCGATGTCGGTGTTCATACCGGCATTGGCGATGGCGATGTCCGGCACTCCCTGTGCGCAGACCTCATCCAGCCAGGTGAAGAGTGTCTCTTCATCGCACAGGTTGAGTACCGTGCACTCCACCTCGGCACCCAGTGCGCGACATTCGCCGGCAATGGCATCCAGCTTGCGCTGCTTGCGACCGGTGAGGATCAGCGTGGTGCCCCGGGCGGCATAGGCGCGCGCGAGCGCACCGCCTATCTCGCCGGTCGCGCCCGTGATCAGCACGCGGCGCAGGGCAGTGGCGGAACGCGAATTCTGCTGCGGTGCGCCATCCGGAGCTTGCTTTCCTTCACGCTGCTCGGTGGTCGTTGCGTCATCCCGTGCGGACGGTGCCTGGGTGTCAGGCTGCTGCGGGGGCATTGCCGTCATGATCGTCTCCCTTGAATCCCGACACTCACGGTCGGCAGTTCCCTTGCGTTGTTCATGGTCGTTCTTCTTGTGGCCCAGGGGCAGACATACGGCCTGCCTTCGGGGGTTCCTGCTCTGCAAGGCGCCTGATGGCGCTCTCATGATCGACGGTGGCATCCCTGCCAACGACGATCTCGATGTTCGGCCCGGAGGCAGGATCAGCAGCGACTCAACATCTGCTCCAGCGGCGAGCGCTCGGCACACAGTATCTTCGAGGCTCCCGTCACCGCGAGCTGCATGCCCGGCTTGCAGTAGAAGCCGCCATTGAGCTGCACGGTATGGATGACGGTGTTGCGGAAGCTGCGAAACAGCGTGGTGTCCGGCTTCTCGCCCTGAGTCCAGAACTCGTGCAGGCCGCCCTGGAAGGTCAGGCCGGGCAGGTTGAAGATCGGGTCGCCCATGCAGTAGGTCGGGCAGCGATACTGAAGCGCGACATTGCCGGTGGTGCTGTTGACGGTGATCATGCCTTTGGCATGCTGCAGCAGCTTCTCGAGATTGCCGCTTTCCAGATAGACGATGCGGCCGATCACGTCATAGCGGCGCTCGAGCTCTCGGATCAGCTTCGGGTAATCCACCAGACCCATGTCGAGTGGGTGGTTCTTGATCACCAGGCGCGCCCCGCGCGGAGCGTTCAGGGCAAAGCTCTTCATCACCCGCTGGATGACTTCCTGCATGTTGGAAAAGCGCGAATGATGACGGATCTGGGCATCGGTATTGAGCTGCAGCGGCAGCAGGTAGAAGGGCGCGCCACTGTTCATCAGCTGTTCGATGCGCCCGGCATCCCGCCGCTTGTACCAGCGCATCAACGGCAGGCGCGTGGCATAGCCGCAGTATTCCTCCGCGGCATTGATGCTGTGCGGACGATAGCGCGGGAACAGCAGCGGATTGGCGGCACCGGCCAGATGATAGGTCATGTCATGACGGGCGCGCTCCCAGAAGGAGGCCTTGAAGCGCTGCGGCGTGGGCGCGTCGTCCAGTTGCCTGCCCGCCTTACGGAACCAGTCGGGGTCACGCGGCAGCAGGGAGTGGCCATTGACCCCCTCGCGCTCCAGCGTCACCCAGAAGGGGCGGAAGTAGCCTTCCTCGAAGACATGGGTGCGAATCCCGAAGTATTCCGCCTTGAGCACGGCATCCCGATGCACGGGACGACGATCGCCGAACAGCACCTGATCCGTGACGTGGTGCCTGCGCCACAGCTCGGCGATCCACTCGCCGAGGTCTTCACTCCGGCCGCGATAGGCGTAGGCCTTGTCGTGGCGCCAGTAGAAGCTGTCACCACTGTTGAAGTTGACCTTGATGACCTCGTGCCCGTCTTGCTTCAGCTTGTGGGCAAGATGCAGGAAGAAGGGCGAGCAGACCCCTTGCAACAGCAGGAAGACACGCCGCTGTCCACCACCGGGAATGCGACGCGCGACAGGTGGGGGGGGCAGCAGAGAGGAAGGCGCGTCTTGCGTGGTCGGATGCATCACCCCGATATCTTCCGACAGCTTGAACAGCGGCTGCAGCGATGCCAGGCCGCGCGCTTCAGAGCCGCCCGACAGGGGAGAATGATGATTCGGCAACGCCAGACTTCCTTGTTGCATAGGTCAGTGCCTTCCAATGAATAGCGCACGATAGCCGCGGTAGAGCCTTGTTTTCCAAGGCAGGGTGATCTTGCGGGTGCCATTTCTCAGCATGGTGCGTTGTTGTTCCAGAATCGTGACAACCGTCTCGGCGTTGCAGTGATGCCCGTACACCGGGTCCACGTACAGCGGGTATTCGATCAGGGCACCCGCCACCAGCGCATCAAGACTCAGGCGCCGTGTGCGACGTTCACAGCTGACGCGATCATGGGTCAGCCCCCAGCCGGCATAGAACGGCAGCCCGTGGGTCGTGACTTCCACGCCGCGCAACAGTGCCTCGAAGCCCGCCAGGGAACACAGCGTGTGGACATGATCGACCTGTTCGAGCAGCTGGCAGATATCGCCTGAGGTCAACACCAGGTCCTCTGGCGTGTTCTCGCCGGACATCTCCCCGCGCCGACCACCAGAGACAACGTCAGGGTGCGGTTTGTAGATCATGTAGGCATCAGGATGCAATTCCCGCGCCGCTTCCAGCAGCTCACGGTGGGTCTTGATGCCCGGGCAGGCATGACGGATCGAGGCGTCCGACTCCACCTGGCCGACCACCAGCACGATCTCGCGCTCGCCGGCCAGGGCCCGCAGGTCCGGCAGGGCGTCATGTTCTGCATTGTACTTGCTCAGTCCCAGCGCAATGATGCGCTCCCGAAGACGACGCGCCCGCGCAAGTTCAGCGTCGTCAAGCTCGTGGTGCTCAAGCCGGTCCTCCAGCGTGCTGGCACGCTGGGCATCGAAATGCATCGCCTTGTCGTCGACGATCAGCGACAGGGGGCGGGTGAGATCCACCCCCAGACCGACCGAGCGCAGGAAGCCGTCTTCGATGCGCCAGATCTCTCCGCCCAGACGCTCGACGGATCGGGCGAAATCCTGAGTGGTCCTGCCGGCCCAGCTGAGAACGCGCAGCGGAGCATTCTCGGGAGTGCCATGGGTGAGCGTCTCCAGCGCTTGAGACTCACGGCGAGTGAAATCGCATCTAGCCCAGGGGCCGAGAAATGCCGGCAGGAATCCACGCTTCCAGCGCGAGTAGCCAGGCGCGATCCAGTGGCCTGTCAGATGCTCACTCTGACGTTTCTGGTCTACCAGCAGCTGAAGCACCTCCTCCAGCGAAGCGCGCTCCCCGGTGTAGGGGTTGGCATAGCGTGAATACTCGAGGTACGCCGCGGCGAAGACCTGTTCCAGACGGCGTGATTCGCCGCGGCGCTCGCACGCCTGGCGATCCTCGGTCAGCCCCCAGCCGGCATAGAAGGGCAGGCCATGACAGGTCACCGGCAGGCCGGCCAGCAGTGCCTCGAAGCCCAGCTGGCTGGTCACCACATGCACGGCGTCCACCTGCTCGAACAGTGACCAGGGATTGATGTCGTCGCTGAGCAGGGTACACCCCAGTCGGCGCGCCTCTTCCACCAGATAGCCCTGCTTCTTGCCGGCGATCACATCCGGATGCGTCTTCACCCACACCTCGGCCTCCGGCTCGGCGCAGGCTTCTCTCAACATGGCGAGAAAGGTCGCCTGCGTGGCCATGCCGCCTTCTATCGAGGCATCGCCAGATGTCTGGTCTACCACCAGCACACGCCGCGCCTTCGTTCTGGCGGGCAGCTGTCGCTCCGGCGCATGGTTGTACTTGCTCAGGCGCTGGTGGCGCAGACGCTGCATGGCAGTGCGGGCACGCATCAGAAGCGCCTCGTCCTGACGCTCAGGCGCCTCAAGAATCAGCTGCTCCAGGTCACTCGGCTGGCGGGCGTCGTAATAGATGCCCTGATGATCCACCACCATCGACATGGCGGGGTAGCCTGCACTTGCCAGCGTGAGTGAGCGCACGAAGCCATCTTCCAATGCGATATAGGGCAGCGCATGTCGCCGGGCATACGCGCGCGCCTGAGCCGCCGTTGCCTTGTGTCCCCATCCGACGACAGCGCTGGATTCAGTGCGGAAAATACTGCATATATTAGCATTTTTTGTACTACTAAAGCCGAATATCGAAGGGGAAGAAGTGGCCTTGATAGGCGTTGTTTCCTGGCGAGGTAAACATGCAAAAAGTGGTGATTTTCTTACATTTTTGCCGGTCGCAGGTGGGGTGGCAGCAGCGTTTTTCGGGCGACACGAGGGGTGGTAGCATGCAGGCGCACGGCATGTCGCACCGAGAGATGCCGAGACACCGGCCTTCTTCAGTGGCAACAGCTCCGGAATGAAAGCCTCAAGGTGAGGCTGGCGCAGGATTCCACGCGAGAAGCACAGTGTCCGCCGGGAGGCCCCGCATGTCGGGGGGGGCCGGCGATTCGGGGAGTCAGCGAGAAAGGCGCAGCGAGACTGCATGAAAAGCCACCATCCGTGTTTTTTGATTGCGCCCAGCATGCAAGATATCCGTTGCACTGAAAAAAAGTGACTACTCACTCGTGGTGATGGCGACGTCCTTGCCGCTCTTGCGGCATTACCGTTGACGCAGAGTCCGCAAATAGGGAAAGTACGCAAAGTGACGAATGAATTCAATCAAAGTCTTCGTGGGTGAAACTGGTAGCAGGCAAATGATTAGTCTGAGCGTTTTGCCTCAAGTCAGTCTTATTAACTGCATGCTTTAGTGGCATGAGGTTTGCTGCTAATGTGTCCCGCTTCGATAGAGAATATCTCCTCGCCAAGCTCGGTGGGTCATGCACCTCACGAATGAACGCGCTGAGCAGAAACGAGAAGCGGCAGGATGCCAAGGGAACATCTGTAGATGGATATTGCGCAGCATATGGATGCTGTCATTACACTCGTCGTCACGATAGGTGTGCTGGCAGGACTGATCTGGAACCGTTGGCCCGCTGAGTGGCTGATGATGGCAGCCGCCGTGCTGCTGATCCTGCTGGGTGTCATTTCTCCTACCACCTTCCTGTCCGGCTTCGCCAATCCGGGGATCATGACCATCGGCGCACTCTTCGTGGTGGCGGCCGGGGTCCAGGAGACCGGCGCGCTGCGCTGGATGCTGGAGCGTCTGCTCGGGCGTCCCACCTCACCGTCTTCCGCATTGGCACGCCTGATGCCGATCACCTCGCTGTTGAGTGCCTTCCTCAACAATACTCCCGTGGTCGCACTGTTCATCGGTCTCGTTCAGGGCTGGTGCGCGCGCATGAAGATCTCTCCCTCCCGTCTGCTGATGCCGATGAGCTACGCCGCCATTCTCGGCGGCACCTGTACCTTGATCGGCACCAGTACCAATCTGGTGGTGGATGGCCTGCTGCAGTCACAGGCCAAGCAGCCCGGACTTGGCATCTTCGACATCACGGCGCTGGGGATCCCGGTGCTCATCGCGGGCACGCTCTGGATGGTGCTGGTGGGCTGGCGCTTCCTGCCGCAGCGCAAGGGGCTGGTCGAGCAGCTCGGCAATGGTCGCGAATACTCCGTGGCCATGCGTGTCGCCGACAAGGGTCCACTGCACGACAAGAGCATCGAAGAGGCGGGGCTTCGCAGTCTGCAGTACGGCTATCTGGCCGAGATCGAACGCTCCGGCAAGCTGCTGTCCATGGTCGGGCCTGACACCATCCTGCAGTCAGGCGATCGCCTCATCTTCGTCGGTGTGGCGGATACCGCCCATGAAGTCCGCGCCTTCCGCGGGCTCGAGAGCGATGCGGCCGGGCTGGATCTCGACCACCACCAGCGCCGCATGGTCGAAGCCGTCATCGCGCCCAGCTCACCGGTGGTCGGGATGAGCATCAAGGAAGCACGTTTTCGTACCCGCTATCACTCCGTGGTGCTGGCCGTCTCGCGGGACGGTGAGCGCATCAACAGCAAGGTCGGGGACATCGTGCTGCGCCCCGGGGACACCCTGTTGCTGGAAGCCGCGGCCGATTTCACGCGCCTGCACCGTTACAATCGCGAATTCCTGCTGGTCAGCACCCTGGACGGCAACGGCATGCCCAACCTGACCAAGGCGCCCATCGCGCTTGCCATCATGAGCCTGATGATCGTCACGCATCTGGCCGGCATGGTCGAACTCGTCGAGGCCGCTGTCGCCGCCGCCATTCTGATGGTCTTCACCGGCTGCCTGCCTGCCGCCCAGGCGCGTGCCAGCATCGATGGCAGCGTGCTGGTCGTGATCGCCGCCGCCCTCGCGCTGGGCCAGGCCATGACCGATAGTGGTGCAGCCCAGATCGTGGCTGACCAGTTGATGCAGTTCGGCGGTGGTTCTCCCTTCCTGATGCTGGTGCTGGTCTATCTCACCACGACGCTTTTCACCGAGATCATCACCAACAATGCCGCCGCCGTGCTCATGTTCCCGATCGCCATGGCGGTGAGTGAGCAGATGGGCGTCTCCCTGATGCCCTATGCGATTGCCATCATGTTTGCTGCCTCAGCCAGTTTCCTCACACCTCTGGGTTATCAGACCAATCTGATGGTGATGGGGCCCGGTGGCTACAAGGTCTCGGATTACATGAAGGTCGGGCTGCCGATGAGCCTCATCGTCGGGGTGACATCCGTCGTCCTGATTCCCGTGATCTGGCCATTCACTGGTTAGACTGGGGACCCGGGAAAGCCGGTGATGGCAGGTTTCTTGCCTCTGCATCAGGCGAGGCGATGTGGCGCCGCTGGCAGGACATGGCCGAAACAATAGAACGCCGATGGCGGCACAGGCGCGTATCACCTCAGCCATCAGCGACACAATCCACCTCAGTACAAGACATCAATACGCACAGGAAGGCACATGACAGACACGACTGCGGCAAGTACCACACGCGCGATGTTGACCGCGCTCGAGTCGATTGCTCGCAAGGCCGGCGCCGCCATCATGGACATCTATGAGAGTGGCGACTTCACTGTCGACATGAAGGCGGATGACTCCCCGCTGACCACGGCAGACCGTGCGGCACATGCCGTCATCGTCGAGGGCCTCAAGGAGATGGAGGCTGAGTTCGGCGCCACGCCGATCCTGTCCGAGGAAGATGCCGACATCCGCTGGGACGTGCGCAGCGAGTGGTCGCGTTACTGGCTGGTGGACCCGCTGGATGGCACCAAGGAATTCATCAAGCGCAATGGCGAATTCACCGTCAATATCGCGCTGATCGAGCAGGGCGTGCCGACGATGGGCGTCGTCTATGCGCCGGCCATCGAGACGCTTTATGTGGGTGCCCAGCAGAGTGAGGGCCAGGCGTCCATCGCCGAGAAGCAGGTCGGCGAGGGCGAGCGTCAGGCGATTTCCGTCGCTCATGTGCCCGGTGAGCAGGACAGCTGGCGCATCGTCGGCAGCCGCTCCCACCAGAGCGATGATTTCAAGGCCTTCGTCGCCGATTTCCATGCCTGTGACATCGTCGCCATGGGCAGCTCACTGAAGCTGTGCCTGGTGGCGGAAGGGGCGGCAGATCTTTACCCGCGCCTCGGCCCGACCTGTGAGTGGGATACCGGCGCGGCACATGCCGTCGTCGAGGCTGCCGGTGGTCAGGTGCTCAATGCCGAGACCCGCCAGGCGCTGCGCTACAACCAGCACGATAGCGTGCTGAATCCCTATTTCATCGTGTGCGCCAGACCGGCAGCCCCCTGGGCGTGATGCCCGACTGCGTGGGATGCGCCACGGCGTCACAGGACTGACGTCTGTACATGTCAGTCTGATGTCAAGGATACGTGGTCTTCTTCAGGATGTGCGGCTTCGTCTGCGAGTGAAGAGGGCAGGAACAACTAGCAGAGTGATCTCAAGGAATCTGTAATGACAGCATCGTCCACGGCTGAAAAACTCGGTATCACACCGGAACGTCAGACCCACCTCAAGCAGCTCGAGGCCGAGTCCATCCACATCATTCGTGAAGTGGCGGCCGAGTTCTCCAATCCGGTCATGCTCTACTCCATCGGCAAGGACTCCGCCGTGATGCTGCACCTGGCGCGCAAGGCCTTCGCGCCGGGCGTGCCGCCGTTCCCCCTGATGCACGTCAACACCACCTGGAAATTCCAGGAGATGATCAAGTTCCGCGATGAGATGGCCGCGGAAGTCGGCATGGAACTGATCG
>NZ_BLWK01000012.1:0-52686 GCF_013374075.1 Cobetia sp. 5-25-4-2
GGAGCGTTGCTCGATCACCTGTTCCGTAAGGAGTGCGGCGTATTCTAGCGAATCGCCCGGAATTGTCAATCGATGATTTGGAAGCGGACTTCAAAAACATCAAACAAAACAATCACCTGCAAACCTCTTTCACCGCTGGTAACGCCATGCGTCCCCGGCAGCGGATGCGTACTTTACGCACGATCCGGGCTGAGCACAAGGGCTTTCTGGCCAGATACCGCAATTCATTCAAACACGCTCATGCTGGTACGGCATGCTCCAGCATCAGCTGCAGCGATTCTCTCCCCCGCCAGCGATTGCGCGACAGCTTGTAAGCACACTTCAGAGCGGCCCCCACGCCGAATGCCGGCGATTCCCCCGGCGACAGCGCCCGGAACCAGATCGCCTTGAGGCGTGTACGCCCGAGCGAGAGCTCAAGCGACAGATGTGTGCCATCGGCACCTACCGGTCGCAGACTCTCGACCAGGAAACTGCCCTCGAACAGCGGTGCCTCGAACTCACGCCCGAAAGGTGCCAGACGCTCGAGCTCATCCAGGGTCTCCAGGCTCAACTGCCCTTCTGCCAGTTCACCATCACTGAGAATCAAGGGGTTGAGCGCCCTTTCACCCAATTGCTCCGCGGCCGCCTGTTGCAGAGCACAAGTGAAGGTATCCTTCTCCGCCAGGGGCAAGCCCACCCCTGCCGCACCCCTGTGCCCACCGAAACGCGGCAGACACTGCGGTGCCAGGTCATGCGCTCGCTGCAACGCATCCCGCAGATGCAATCCTTCGATGGAGCGCCCGGACCCGGTCAACATGCCGGGCACCGCGGCTGGTGTCAGCACGACGGTCGGACGCCCGAACTGCTGCACGAGACGTGAAGCGACAATGCCCTGCACTCCCGGGTGACCATCTTCCAGATGCACCACGATCACCTGATGCCCTTCCCGCAACGAGGCGAGCGCCAAGGCGCGCGCCGACTCCACCATCTCGGCTTCGATCGCCTTGCGCGACTGATTGTCCTGATCGAGCACCTCCAGCGCGCGCTGAGCAGCCTCATCTTCACGCGCCAGCATGAAATGCAGTGCGGCGTAAGGATCATCCAGTCGTGAGCGGGCATTGATGCGCGGCCCCATCTGGAAGGCCAGCGTCTCGGCATCGAAGGGCACGCTATCGGCCCCGAGCCGCTCTGCCATGGCTCGCCAGCAGGGCTCCTGCATGCGATTGATCAACGTCAGACCCAGATTGACCACCGCACGATTGATCGCACTGCCCCCCAGTGACACACAGTCCGCCACCGTCCCCAGCGCCACATATGACAGCCATGGCGACAACTTGGGTGCATCCCCCGGCAATCTGCCTTGCTCGATCAGCACATTGCGCGTCAATGACATGGTCAACCAGGCCACCATGCAACCGGCGATGGTCGCATCCGGATAGGCACAATCGTCACGTGTCGGATTGACGGTCGCGTAGGCGGAAGCCGGCGGCCCTTCCTGAGGCAGCGCATGGTGATCCGTCACCACCACCTCAATGCCTGCCTCCTTGAGCAATGCCAGGCGCGCCTCATCGCTGGAACCACAATCCGCGGTGACGATCAGGCTCGGGCGCGGCGACAGTGTCATGATGCGCTCGACCAGCGGCAGACTGATGCCGTAACCATCGTGGATGCGATGACCGATCAGACTGTGCACGCGGTCGTAGGGCACATCGAACAGCTCCGTCAGCGTGCGTAGCATCACCACATGCGAGGTGATGCCGTCCACGTCATAGTCCGTGAGGATGCCGATGTGCTCACCCTCGGCGACAGCACGCGCGATGCGCTCTGCCGCCCGCCGGCCATCCGCCAGCCGCTCGGGATGCTCGATGTGCCGGAGCGCCGGCGTGACCAGCGCCTCCAGCGGCGCCTTGCAGCTCTCCAGCGTCAACCGCCCTGCCAGTACTCGTGCCTGCAGTTCGCTGAGCCCCGTCGCGATCCCCTGCTGGTAGAGGCGCTCATCTCTGACGCGAGGCTGGATGACCCGCGCGATGCTGGCCGCCAGCGTACGCTCACCAGGGCGCGATGCGGTGCCTTGTGCCAAGGAGGGTGACAAGGAGGGAGTGACAGACATGAAGAACTCCTGACAAACGACATGGCCGTCATTTCGACAGCGGACTGCGAAATGACGGCCATGAAAGAAGGACGACGGCTCAGCCCCGGAGGCCTGAGCCGTCGTTGATGCGATCACCCGCGGCGATTCTCGCGCACGAAGTCCTGCACGGCAGCCAGCTCGGCCGGCAGCACGCTATAGCGCTCTTCGCGCTCCAGCAGGTCATGCAGATGTGGCGGCAGATCGACACCCGCGAAACCAGCACGCGCCACCGCTTCGGCGAACTTGGCCGGATGCGCCGTCGCCAGCGTGATCATCGGCGTCGCGGTATCCGTCCGGCAGACTTCTGCCGCGCGATAGCCTGTCGCCGTATGCGGATCGAGGATCTCGCCGGTGCGCTGATGCGCTTCACGGATGACTTCGAGAATCGTCTCGTCGTCGACACTGTGGCTGGAGAACAGCTCCCGCAGCTTGGCCAGCGGGGCATCTGCCAGCGCCGCCGGTTCGCGCGAGAAGTGCTCGAGCAGTTCACGGATCGCCTGACCATCACGGCCATAGGCTTCGAACAGCAGACGCTCGAAGTTGGAGGACACCACGATATCCATTGACGGTGCCAGCGTCGCCTTCAGCTCCTGACGCGAGAAGTCGTTGGAGGAGATGGTGCGATGCAGGATGTCATTGGCGTTGGTGGCGATCACCAGCTGACGTACCGGCAGACCCATGCGCGAGGCCAGATAGCCGGCAAAGATGTTGCCGAAGTTGGCCGACGGCACCGTGAAGCTGACCTGACGCGCCGGAGCGCCCAGCGCCACACCGGCGGCCACGTAGTAGACGGTCTGGGCCATGATGCGCGCCCAGTTGATCGAGTTGACCGCGACCAGACGCGTGCCATCCAGGAAATCCTGGTCGGCGAAGCTGGCCTTCACCATCGCCTGGGCATCGTCGAAGTTGCCTTCGATGGCGACGTTGAAGACGTTGGGTGCCAGCACGGAGGTCATCTGGCGGCGCTGCACTTCGGAGACGCGGTTGTGCGGATGCAGGATGAAGATATCCACATGATCGCAGGCACGGCAGCCCTCGATGGCGGCAGAACCGGTATCACCGGAGGTCGCGCCCATGATCACCGCACGCTCGCCACGCTTGGCGAGGAAGTGATCGAGCAGGCGACCCAGCAGCTGCAGCGCGACATCCTTGAAGGCCAGCGTCGGGCCGTGGAACAGCTCCAGCAGGTAATGGTTGCTGTCGAGCTGATTGAGCGGCACGACCGCATCGTGACTGAAGGTCGCGTAGGTCTCGCGCACGAGTTCACGGAAGGTCTCGTCATCGATGGCACCATCGACGAAGGGCTTCATGACACGGAAGGCGATTTCCGCATAGGACTCACCAGCCATCGCCGTCAGTTCCTCGGCACTGAACTGCGGCAGGGTTTCCGGCACATACAGGCCACCATCGCTGGCAAGCCCCGTGAGGACCACATCTTCAAAACCGAGCGCCGGCGCCTGGCCGCGCGTGGAGATATAACGCATGTCGTGTCTTCCCGTGGCGTTCGCCACCGTTATGATTCTTGCTCTTCCGGCCTGCGCCGGCTGCCCAGCGGTACCGAGCCATCTACCTCGATGACCCGGTACCGTTTGCCCGCGATCAGGCGTTGTCGTCGAGATCCTCGACGCGAATGCGCACCACGGAACCGGCGACATCCACCAGCGCTTCCAGCTGGCGAATCGCTTCGTTCATGTGCAGTTCGCGCGCGCGGTGCGTGAGCAGAATGATCGGCACCAGCTCGCCTTCGGTGGCTTCCTTCTGGATGATCGCCTCGATGGAGATGCCCTGTTCGGAGAGAATCGACGCGACACGCGCCAGCACGCCCGGACGATCCACCGCATGCAGACGCAGGTAGCAGGCCGTCTCGATCTCCTCCATCGGCAGGATCGGCAGGGTGTCACCGTGCTGATTGATCTCGGCGAAGGCCAGATACGGCACGCGGTAGCGGTGGTCGGTGGCGATATCGCGCGCCACATCGAGCAGATCCGCCACGACGGCAGAGGCAGTCGGCTCGGCACCGGCGCCGGCACCATAGTAGAGGGTGGGGCCCACTGCATCGCCCATCACCTCGATGGCATTCTTGACGCCATGCACGTTGGCCAGCAGGCGCTCCTTGGGAATCAGCGTCGGATGCACGCGCAGCTCAAGGCCCTTGGCCGTGGCGCGGGTGATCCCCAGGTGCTTGATGATATAGCCCAGGTTGTCGGCCTGCTCGATGTCATCGGCCGTGATGCGCGAGATGCCTTCGGTGTAGGCCTTGTCGAACTGCAGCGGCACGCCGAAGGCGATGGAGGCCAGGATGGTCAGCTTGTGGGCAGCATCGATGCCTTCAACGTCGAAGGTCGGGTCCGCTTCGGCATAGCCCAGCGCCTGCGCCTCGGCCAGCACGTCATCGAAACTGCGGCCTTCATCGCGCATCGCGCTGAGAATGAAGTTGCCGGTGCCGTTGATGATGCCGGCCAGCCACTGGATACGGTTGGCGCCCAGGCCTTCCCGCAGGGACTTGATGACCGGGATGCCACCGGCGACCGCTGCCTCGAAGGCCACCATCACCCCTTTCTCGGCCGCGGCGCGGAAGATCTCGTTGCCGTGCACGGCGATCAGCGCCTTGTTGGCGGTCACGACATGCTTGCCGTTGGCGATCGCTTCCATCACCAACTCATAGGCCACATCATAGCCACCGATCAGTTCGACCAGCACATCGATCTCGGGGTTGCGCGCGACCTCGAAGATGTCATGCGTGCGGCTGACGCCGGTGATATCGCAGTCAGGGTTGTCACGACGAGCGCCAACCTGTTCGACGATAATCGGGCGTCCAGCACGACGCGCAATCTCATCGGCATTGCGTACCAGCACGTTGAACGTGCCGCCGCCTACGGTACCCAGACCACAGATTCCTACTTTCACCGGTTTCAACGTCGCTTTCCTCTCTTGTTACGGTATCCAGCCTTGGAGGCCGCGCCGGAGCGCCATGGCCTTGCCGACCTGTCGTCGGTCTATTATCCAGACGGCTCGCGTCTGTGTCTTTCGTGACCACGGTAGCAAGGCAGGACGCCCTGTCAACGCGCAGCCACTCTGAGGCGTCACGCCATCAGCCATCCAGTCCCAACATGGTGGTCAGGCGATCCACCGGCAGATAGCCCGGCACCATCTTGCCATCCGGCATCACGATGGCCGGTGTGCCCTGCACGCCCATGCGCGTACCGAGCTGATACTGGCTTTCCACCGGGGCATCACAGCTGGCTTCCTGCTTGGGCGCCTGCCTCTGATTCTTGATCTGGTTCATCGCCTCGGTGCGATTCTCGGCACACCATACCTGAGCCAGCTCGCGTGCGCCCTGCGAGCGCAGACCGCCACGCGGGAAGGCCAGATAACGCACTTCGACACCACGCGCATTGAGCTCCGGCACTTCCTCATGCAGCTTGCGGCAATAGGGGCAGGTGGTGTCAGTGAAGACGCTGATCACCGCCTTGACCTCACCCGCCGGCCGGAAGATGACCATGTCGTCCTCACTGACCTCGGCCAGCAGCTTCTGGCGCTCGCCATTGGCCTTCTGCTCGCTGAGATTCACCAGCCCCTTGTCACCGTCGTTGCGGTACATTTCCCCGACGATCAGGTGCTTGCCCGTCGCATCGGTGAAGAAGGTCTCGCCGCTGGTGAGCTTCACCTCGAAGAGACCCTCGATCGGACTGGAAGCCAGCGACTCCACCGGCAACGGCTGGCCATTGACCACCAGCTTGTCACGCAGGTCATCCAGCGCGTCAGCCTGGGCGAGCGGTGCCATCACGCTCAGCAGGGTAGCAGCGCTCAACAGACGCAACGCCTGTGGCAGGCGCTGCGGGCGGCGGGTGAACTTGCTCATCAGACTCTCCTTGGCGTCCGCGGGGCGAAGTGCCTGGTATCAACCACGCGGATGATGTTCGGCGTGCAGGCGTTCCAGACGCGCCTGAGCCACATGGGTATAGATCTGGGTCGTGGATAGATCACGATGACCCAGCAACAGCTGCACGACACGCAGGTTGGCACCATGATTGAGCAGGTGCGTCGCAAAGGCGTGGCGCAGGGTATGCGGTGACAGGGGCTTGTCGATACCGGCCGTGACGGCGTGGCGCCGGATGCGGTGCCAGAAGGTCTGCCGCGTCATGGCCTTGTCATGCCGACCGGGAAACAGCGCCGGGCGCGTCTGGTCGGCCATCATCGCAGGTCGGCCAGCCGACAGCCAGCGTGACAGCCAGTCACAGGCCTCCTCGCCCAACGGCACCAGACGCTCGCGATCGCCCTTGCCGATCACTCTGACCACACCCTGGCGCAGATTGAGCGCATCGACCCGCAGACCGACCAGTTCACTGATGCGCAATCCCGCGCCATAGAGCACCTCCAGCATGGTCCGGTCGCGCAGGCCGATGGCCGTCTCGAGATCCGGCGCCTCCAGCAGGCGCTCGACTTCCTCCTCGTCGAGCGTGCCGGGCAGGCTGGGGATCACGCGGGGAAGGCGCACCTCATGCACGGGATCCGCCTCGATCATGCCCTCGGCCAGTGCCCAGCGATAGAACCGCCGCAACGCAGACAACAGTCGCGCGGTGGAGCGAAGCGCATGCGATTCACGTCGTGAGTCACAGAATGCCTGCACCTGCACAGGGGTCGCCTCCAGCAATGGCGTGGCTTCGCCTCCGGACTCCTGCTGCTCCAGCAACCACCGCTGCCAGCTCTCGAGGTCACTTCGATAGGCACCAAGCGTGTTGTCACTGGCGCCGCGCTCCAGCCACAACGTATCGAGAAATGCCGCGACCAGCGTCTCGTCATCCTTCATGCCTGCTTCCTCCTTCCCGATGCGCGCAACCGACACCTTCCGGCGCGACGACTGCCGAATTCTACCGTGACGCCCTGACGTTGAAATGAATCCGACGGTCACTGCGGCAACTTTCCCTCATCCACAGACACAAAGACCCCGCCATGCGAGGCATGGCGGGGTCTTTGTGTGGCGGAGGAGCAAGTGGCAATTCGCTCCTCCGCCGTACTGCCGAGTTCTGCAGTCAGGGAATGCGGAGCGCTTAGCCCAGCTTTTCCTTGATGCGTGCAGACTTGCCGCTACGCTCACGGAGGTAGTACAGCTTGGCCTGACGGACGTCACCACGACGCTTGACGTCGATGGCAGCAACCTGCGGGCTGTAAGTCTGGAAAGTACGCTCGACGCCCACACCGTGGGAGATCTTGCGGACGGTGAAGGCGGAGTTCAGACCGCGGTTACGCTTGCCGATCACCACGCCTTCGAAGGCCTGCAGACGCTCGCGGGTACCTTCGACGACCTTGACCTGGACGACGATGGTGTCGCCCGGTGCAAAGGCCGGGATTTCCTTGGCCATCTGCTCGTTTTCGATCGCCTGGATCAGTTTGTTCTTGCTGCTCATCGCTAGCTCCAAATTCGTTAGCATCAACCCTGAGGCTGATGTTCGTCATGACCCCGGCACCGCAAACGGCCTTGAACACGGGGATCGACCTTGTGTGTGACGCGCCACGGGGCTCCCGCAAGATGACTCCGGGCCGTGCCGCACCTCCGCCACGGTGGCGGCCTTCTCCTGACGGCGAACGCGAGGTCCGCGAAGGTCAGGCCTTGCCTTTCCGGGCGTGCTGCGCGATGAACTCGTCGAGCAGCTTGCGCTCCTCACGAGTCAACGTGCGGCTCTCCAGCAGATCCGGACGCCTGAGCCAGGTACGTCCCAGAGACTGTTGCAACCGCCAGCGCTTGATCAGGGCATGATTGCCACTGAGCAGCACTTCCGGCACTCGCTTGCCGTCGATGACTTCGGGGCGAGTGTAGTGCGGACAATCGAGCAGGCCGTCGGTGAAGGAATCCTCCTCCGCACTGGCTTCATGCCCGAGTACGCCCGGCACCAGGCGCGCTACCGTATCGATCAGGACCATGGCTGGCAGCTCACCGCCAGACAGGACGTAATCGCCGATCGACCATTCCTCGTCGATCTCCTCTTCCACCACGCGTTCGTCAATGCCTTCATAGCGTCCGGCCACCACGATCAGGCGCTCATTCGTCGCCAGTTCGCGGGCACCGGCCTGATCCAGCTTGCGGCCTTGCGGGGAGAGATAGATCACGCGGGCGTCGTCACCGCCAGCGGCACGGGCGTCACGAATGGCGCCTCGCAGGGTCTCGACCTTCATCAACATGCCGGGACCACCGCCGTAGGGACGATCATCGACCGTACGGTGCCTGTCGGTGGCGTAGTCACGCGGGTTCCAGAAATCGACCTCGAGCAGGCCCTTGTCGACCGCTCGGCCGGTCACGCCACTGGCGGTGATCGCCGTGAACATTTCCGGAAACAGACTTACTACACCAATCCACACAGGCGTCAGCTCTCTGTGCTTTTCATCAGAATTCGGGATCCCAATCGACGCTCATGCGTCCATTGACGAGATCCACATCGCGAACCACCTGATCGGGCAGGTACGGCACGAGCCGTTCCTTCTCATCGATGCTGTCGTCGTTCGGCTTGATCACCAGAACGTCGTTGGCACCGGTTTCCATCAGGGTGTTCACTTGTCCGAGGCGCTGGCCATCCAGCGTCACCACCTCGAGACCTTCCAGTTGATGCCAGTAGTACTCACCCACCTCGAGCTGCGGCAGTTGCTGCTTGGGCAGGAGAATCTCCGCCCCGGCCAGCGCCTGCGCCGCTTCGCGATCGTCGACACCTTCCAGCTGCGCCACCAGACCCTTGCCATGACGACGTGCCTGGGCAAGTCGCGCGGGAATCTGCTTCCCGTCAAGCTTCAGGATCCAGCCGGCATAGTCGAAGATGCCATCGATCGGGCTGGTGTAGGAGTACACCTTGAGCCAGCCTTTCACGCCATAGGGGCTGGTAAGCTTCCCCATGACCACCACATCATCGCCATGCGAGGTGTGTGCGGTCGGCTGCGGGTTGTTCGAGTGAGTAGGCATCCTGGAAATCAAGCCTGCTGCTTGCCAGCTTCCTTGATCAGCTGAGCGACACGGTCAGAGACCTGTGCGCCCTGCTGCTGCCAGTGAGCGATGCGCTCGAGATCGATGCGCAGACGCTCTTCCTGGCCGCGAGCGACCGGGTTGAAGAAGCCGACGCGCTCGATGAAGCGGCCATCACGGGCTGTGCGGGAATCAGCTACAGCCAGGTGGTAGAAGGGACGCTTCTTGGCGCCACCACGTGCCAGACGAATGGTAACCATTGCGTAATCTGTCCTTCGTGTTGAAGTGAAAATCGTGCCACAGAACTCGGCTTCGCATGGAGGGTCCACACGAAGAGGCGACATTCTACGGAAAATGCCAAGCCTTGGAAACCTTTTTCCATGGCCATACGCGCGCCCCGCGACACGAGCCGTGTCACGGGGCGCGATTCGTGACTCTGACGCCACGAAATCCTGTCGGCGAGAACCTCAGAGCCTTGCCGGAGACTCAGCGACGCGGGAAGCGTCCGCCGCCCGGGCCACCCATGCCTCCCATTCCGCCGGGACCGCCCATGCCGCCGGGGCCACCCATGCCACCGGGACCGCCGCCGCCCATCATGCCGGACATGCCACGCATCATCTTCTGCATGCCACCTTTCTTGCCGGCCTTCTTCATCATCTTGGCCATCTGCTTGTGCTGCTTGAGCAGACGATTGAGGTCCGGCACCTGGGTACCGGAGCCCATGCAGATGCGACGCTTGCGCGAGCCATTGATGAGATCCGGGTTGCGACGCTCCTTGGGTGTCATGGAGTTGATCATCGCCTCGAGCTTGCCCAGCTCCTTCTCGCTGGCCTGGCTCTGAGCAACTTCCGCCAGCTGCCCCATGCCCGGCAGCTTGGACATCAGGCTGCCCATGCCACCCATGTTCTTGAGCTGCTGAAGCTGGTCGCGGAAGTCCTCGAGATCGAAGCCCGAGCCTTTCTGGACCTTCTTGGCCAGCTGCTCGGCCTTGGTCTTGTCGACGCTGCGCTCGGCTTCCTCGATCAGCGACAGCATGTCGCCCATGCCGAGGATGCGCGAGGCGATGCGGTCCGGGTGGAAGGGCTCGAGGGCATCGACCTTCTCCCCCATCCCCATGAACTTGATCGGCTTGCCGGTGATGTGGCGAACGGACAGCGCCGCACCACCACGCGCATCACCATCGGCCTTGGTCAGCACGACACCGGTCAGCGGCAGGGCTTCATGGAAGGCCTTGGCGGTATTGGCGGCATCCTGACCGGTCATCGCATCGACGACGAACAGCGTCTCATCAGGATTGACGCTGCGATGCAGCGCCGCGATCTCGTCCATCATGTCGGCATCGACATGCAGACGGCCGGCGGTATCCACCAGCACCACGTCGTGGAACTGGATACGCGCGTGCTTCATCGCCGCTTCAGCGATGGCGACAGGCTGCTGGGAGGAGTCGGAGGGGAAGAAATCCACCTCGACTTCCCTGGCCAGCGTTTCCAGCTGGTCGATGGCGGCCGGACGATAGACGTCCGCCGAGACCACCAGCACCTTCTTCTTCTCGCGCTCACGCAGATAACGCGCCAGCTTGGCGACGGTGGTCGTCTTGCCCGCACCCTGCAGACCCGCCATCAGAATGACGGCCGGGCTGCCCTTGAGCACCAGACCTTCATTGGCTTCGCCCATGATCGCTTCCAGCTCCTGCTGGACGATCTTGACGAACTGCTGACCCGGCGACAGGCTCTTGGACACTTCCTGACCGACGGCACGCTCGCGCACGCGGTCGATGAAGGCCTTGACCACCGACAGTGCGACATCCGCCTCAAGCAACGCACGGCGCACTTCACGCAGCGTGTCCTTGATGTTGTCTTCCGTCAGCTTGGCCTGGCCGGTAATCGACTTCAGCGTCTGCGACAGGCGATCACTCAAACTTTGAAACATGGGCCTCTCCGGCTAGGGACGTCTGGGGGCCGCTCGCAGCGGCTCGAGAACAGTGCTGTCCTCGATTCCGGGGGTCACGGCATGACGCCCCAGCGCGTGAATGGTTCATCCTGTGGCGCATTATACGCACAGGGCGGGTCTGTCTCCATGATGGGGACACTCAAGCGCCGACCAAATCCTCTCTCGCCGGGAATTCTCTCCCCGACACGGCTCCGCCAGCCTCCTCAAAGCGCGTGGCGTGGATGCAATCACATGAGTGCATTCGGTATAGTCACATCATATAGGCAGCGTCTCGTACAGGACCTGCCTCCTCGTACATCCTCGGCACCTGGACAACAGCACATGCAGGCTCTGCCCTTTGCCTTTCTGGCCATCATCTTCTATCTCGGCGCCGGCCTGTGGCAGGGCCTGACGCTCATCCGCCGGGTACCGTCCAGACCACGTCTGGTACGCGGCCTGGCACTGGTAGCCGTCGCCTGCCATGCCGTGATCGTCTGGCTCACCATCAGCCATGGCGGCGAGCTGCACCTCGGACTGTTCGAGAGCGCTTCGCTGGTCAGCTGGGCCATCAGCCTGCTGCTGATCCTGGCCAGCATGTTCAAGCCGGTGATTGCCGGCGGTGCTGCCCTCTTCCCCGTGGCGGCCATCTGCGTCCTTGGCGTGATGAATCTTCCCAGCGCCAATACCGAGAATCCACTTTCTGCGGGACTCATCGCCCACATCCTCACCTCGGTGGCGGCACTGGCCTTCTTCAGCATCTCGGCCATGCAGGCCGGTCTGCTGTCATTGCAGCAACATGCGCTGAAGAAGCGTCACACCCGCGGCATCGTCCAGGTACTGCCCGCGCTGACCAGCATGGAGCGCGCACTGTTCGAGCTGATCTGGGCCGGAATGATCCTGCTCAGCGTGTCGATTCTCAGCGGCATGATCTACCTCGACAACCTGTTCGCCCAGCACCTCGCGCACAAGACGGTCCTGAGCTTCGGCGCCTGGGTGATCTTTGCCGTGCTGCTGTTCGGCCATCATGTCCTGGGCTGGCGCGGACAGCGCGCGGCGCGCTGGACGCTGGGCGGCTGCCTGGTGCTGGCGCTGGCCTTCTTCGGCACCAAGTTCGCCCTGCAGGTCGTGTTTTCCCACTGAGCGTCGCTGTCGTGACGAGCAGCACCCGCAGCAGCTGGTGCATTGCCGTCACGGCAGCAGTATCATGCGCGTAAATCCGCCACCGAGGACCCTTCACTCTTGAGCGACGACACCCCGCTGGGGCTGCTGTTCGGCCTGCTGGTCATCCTGATCTTCCTGTCTGCCTTCTTCTCGAGCTCCGAGACCGGCATGATGTCGATCAACCGCTATCGCCTGAGCCACCGCGAGAAGAGCGGTGAGCGCGGCGCCAAGCGCGTCACCCGCCTGCTATCTCGCCCGGACCGTCTGATCGGCGTCATCCTGATCGGCAACAACTTCGTCAACAATCTGGCAGCGTCTCTGGCCACCATCATTGCCATCCATTACTTCGGTGATGTCTCCGGCCCTGCCATCTCCACTGCCGTCCTCACCATCGTGGTGCTGATCTTCGCCGAAGTGACGCCCAAGACCATGGCCGCCGTGAATCCCGAGCGTATCGCCTATCCGGCGTCGGTGATTCTCGAACCCATGCTCAAGCTGCTCTATCCGCTGGTCTGGCTGGTCAATGGCATTTCCAATGGCCTGCTGCGCCTGTTCGGCGTTCGCGATGTCAGCGGCGGGGCCGACAGCCTGACCCGTGACGAGCTGCGCACCGTGGTCCACGAGGCTGGCAGCATGATCCCGCGCCGTCACCAGGGCATGCTGCTGTCGATCCTCGACCTCGAGAACGTCACCGTCGATGACATCATGGTGCCGCGTCAGGAAATCTTCGGTATCGACCTCGATGATGATCTCGACATCATTCTCAGTCATATCCGCGCCAGTCAGCACACGCGAGTGCCGATCTACAAGGGTGACATCAACAACATCATCGGCATCCTGCACCTGCGAAATGCGGCCCGTTTCCTGTCACTGGACGAGGTCACCAAGGCCTCCATCATCCAGGAGGCCCGCGAGCCCTACTTCATCCCGGAATCCACCCCGCTGCATACCCAGCTGCTCAATTTCCAGAAGCAGAAGCGCCGCATCGGCATCGTGGTCGACGAGTATGGCGATGTGCAGGGGCTGGCGACACTGGAGGATATCCTTGAGGAGATCGTCGGCGAGTTCACCACCGACGTGGCCGGCACCCATCAGGAAATCCATCCTCAGGACAACGGCAGCTACGTGATCGAGGGTACCGCCAACATCCGCGAGATCAACAAGGCCATCGGCTGGCAGCTGCCGACCGATGGCCCCAAGACGCTCAATGGTCTGATCCTCGAGCACCTGGAATCCTTCCCGGATGCGCCAGCCAGTCTGGCCATCGGCACGACCCGCATCGAGATCCAGCAGGTCAAGGACAACCAGATCACCTCGGCACGCTGCTGGCAGGCCTCGCGCACCACGCGTACCTGATCCAGCGCCTGCAGGGTAACGTTGCAGCGTCATGCGCGAAGGGCCCGCCATCTGGCGGGCCCTTCGCGTTCACGTCCATTGCAATGCGGTGTTGCACGCCACGGGGCGGCCAATGCCGGAGACACACGCTATCCTGTGCCTGCCCGGAACGCCGGGCCGCCGGCTCGCCGGGCCGCCGGATCGCCGGATCGCCGGATCGCCGGACCACCTTTTCCTGCACTGCCCACTACCCGCAAATGGCCCTCATGACCCAAGCCTCTTCCCCGACGACTGTCCTGCACCACCACCCCGCACGCTTCACGCTGATGCTGGCACTGATGGTGGCGCTCGCGCCTCTGGCGACCGACGCCTACCTGCCCGCCATGCCTTCCATGGCAGGCGACTTCGGTGTGGACGAGCATCGCATCGGCCTGACCATCACCATGTTCTTCTTCGGCTACGCGATGGGTCAGCTGGGCGGTGGTCCGCTGTCCGACAGTCTCGGACGCCGCCCCGTCGCCCTGAGTGGTTTCGTGCTGTTTCTCGTCGCCGGACTCGGTTGCGCACTGACACGAGACTTCCACTGGCTGCTGGTCTGGCGAGTGCTTCAGGGCATCGCCACCGGCATGACCGGCGGTGTCTCGCGCACCGTGGTGAGAGACGTCGCGACCGGCAAGGACGCCGCGCGCCTGATGACCAACGTGACCATGGTACTGATGACGGCGCCACTGATAGCGCCGTCCCTGGGCGCCCTGGTGATCTCGCTGAGCCACTGGACGACGATCTTCTTCGCGCTGGGAGTCTACGGGCTGATAGTCGGTCTGATCATCCATCGCTGGCTGCCGGAGACCCACCCCGCCAGCGAGCGCACGCCCTTCAGACCACGCAACGTGCTGCGCAGCTATGGCGACGTCCTCACCACCCGGGGAGTCCCGGGGCACCTGATGCTGATCCTGTGCGGGCCCGGCATCATGTTCACCTTCATCACCAATGCCAGCTACCTGTATCAAGGGCTGCTCGGGATGACCCCGCCGCAGTTCGCGCTGGCCTTCGGCGCCAATGTGGTCGCGATGTTCGTCGGCAACCGTCTCAATCATCTCGGCCTCAAGCACCTGCGCACGCGCACGCTGGTCAAGCTGGCATTGAGCGTCCAGCTGACCGGCATCACCTGGCTGCTGGGACTGGGCCTCACTGGCACGATCAGCGCCGCCACCCTGATTCCCGGCATGCTGGTGGTACTTGGCGCAGGCGCCATGATCACCCCCAACGTGATGGCGGACTACCAGTCGCTGTTCACCCGCGGCCACGGGGTCGCCAACGCCATCTCGGGCACCGCGCTCTTCCTGGGCGGCGGACTCTACGGTGCGATTGCCAGCCTGTGGCTGAACGGCTCCAACATGCTGCCGGTACCGCTGGTCATGCTTGCCGCATGCCTGGTGGGCGGCATCGGCTTCTGGGTCACCCGCCACACCGCGCCATCCAATCAGCCTGCCGCCCACGGCAGCAGTTCCAGCGCCCCCGCGTAAGCGCCATCACTGTCCGCAGAACGTGAACCGCATACGCAAAGACGCCGCCCGTGAAGCCACGGACGGCGTTTTTTTCAGGGAACGCTCTTGCGCTCACCACGTGAGGGGGCAGCCACCCTCGACCAGAGCAGCTTCACCCCGTCATTGGCAGTCCGCCAGGCGTGTCGCCTTGCGATGCAGATCGCGCACGGCCTCTTCCAGCTCCGCAGCCTTGACGTTCTCCGGCGCGAAGGTGCGACCGACACACAACTCCACCCGACCACGCAGGCGACGCGGCCACTTGGCAAAGGCCGGCCCGCCGCCGTGGGAGAACCACGACCCCCACAGCCCCCCCAGAGCCATCGGGATCACCGGCGCCGGATCACGCGCGAGGATCAGCTCCAGCCCACGCCGGAAGCGTCCCACTTCCCCATCTCGCGTCAGCTTGCCTTCCGGGAAGATCATGACCACCTCGCCATCGCGCAGCGCCTTGCCGACCTCTTCCAGTGAACGACGCACACCGGCGGGGTCCTTGCGCGAGGAATCCACCGGAATGGCCCCCGCAATGCGGAAGAACCATTTCAGCCAGGGAGAGTGATAGATCTCGGCATCCATCAGAAACCGCAATGGGCGCGGGCTGGCGCCGCCGAGTATCAGCGCATCCATGAAGCTGACGTGGTTGCACACCACCAGTGCCGCGCCTTCCGCCGGTATCCGCCAGCGCCCCTTGAGGTGCAGCCGATACATCAGGTGAATGAGGATGAAGATGATCAGCCGCAGGAAGGGCCGCGGGTCACGCAGCATGCAGATCACCGCGATCAATCCACTGATCAAGGACAGCAGCAGCAGGAAGTCCGGAATATCACGCCCCATCACGCCCAGCACCAGAATGCCGGCACCGGCCGAGAGCACCATCAGCAAGGCATTGAGCACATTGTTGGCCGCGATCATGCGCGCGCGATGGTCCTCGGGGCTGCGCAGCTGCAACAGCGTGTAGAGCGGCACGATATACAGGCCGCCGCCGAAGCCGATGACGCCGAGATCCAGCCACATGCGCCAGAATCCGGCGATGCCCAGCAGCTCGATCAGCGGCGTGGCCATCTGGGCCTCAGCCAGCGCCGGGCGCAAGGCAAGGTCCAGCCCGCCGGCAAAGATGATCAGCGCCCCGAAGGGCACAAGCCCTGTCTCGAGTCGTCCACGCGAGACACGCTCACAAGCCAGCGACCCCAGGCCAATGCCGATGGCAAAGGCCGCCAGCAGGGCCGATGTCGCCCCTTCGGCCCCATGGACGATATCCCGCGCATACGCCGGCAATTGCGTCAGATAGCTCGCACCGAGGAACCAGAACGCACTGATGCCGAGCAGCGCCCAGCGTAGCCGACTATTGCTCAGCCCCTCGCGCATCACCGCCACGCTGCCGGACAGCGGCCGCCAGGGCACCGGCCCCGGAGAAGCGGAAGGCGCCGGCGGAATGCGCATGGCAGCCAGTACGCCCAGCACCGCCAGCGACACCAGCGATGCCGACAGCGCCCAGCGCGCCAGCTCACCGCCCAGCGCCATCAAGGCCGCAGCCGCCAAGGTACCGACCAGAATGGCGAGGAAGGTACCCAGTTCGACCCAGGCGTTGCCACTGACCAGCTCATCGGCCTTGAGATGCTGAGGCAGGATGGCGTACTTGACCGGGCCGAACAGCGCGGACTGGGTGCCCATCATGAACAGCAGCGCCAGCAAGAGCTCCCAGGCCTCGAAGATCAAGGCACCCGCCGCCACGCTCATGGTGGCAAGCTCCAGCCACTTGAGCCTGACGATCAGCCGCTGCTTGTCGAGGCGGTCCGCCAGCAGGCCGCCCCAGGCGGAAAACAGCAGAAAAGGCAGGATGAACAACCCGGCGGCCAGATTGTTGACGACGCCGGTGTCCCAACCGCGCTGCTCGATGACCACGAAGGTCAGCAGCAGCAGCAGCGCGTTCTTGAAGAGATTGTCATTGAAGGCCCCGAGGGCCTGGGTCCAGAAGAAGGGGGCAAAGCGTGGCCGCCGCAGAAGGTCTCGACTCATCGCCCTGCTTCCGTGGCATCCCCCGAGCCTGCAGCCTCGCTGCGCACCTTGAGCCCCGCCAGCATGGTATCCAGCAGCTGGTCGAGCAGTTCCGTGACTTCCAGCGGCTGTCCTTGCCACAGACCCAGGCGTTCATTCATGCCCAGCTGGACCAGGCCATGCACGCTGCCCCACAGGGTTCGCGCCATGCGCTTGGCTTCCACTGACTCCACCTTGGGAGCGTACTCGACCAGAGCCAGCTCCACTCGCTCGAACAAGCCTTCGATCATGGCGTTCTGACGCTGATCCAGCTCCCCTTCCTGAGCCAGCGGGAAATCGAACAGCAGCTGCCAGCGATAGGGGTCGCGCTGGGCAAAGCCCCAATAGGCTCGCGCCAATGCCTTGAGACGCTGGGAGGGGCTCGGGGTCTCCTGCCCGGCAATCGCATCGCGCAGACGGTCCAGGGTCGTCAGATTGACGTGCTGGAGCAGGTTGCCAAAACTGCCGTAGAGCTTGAGCAGGGTACTGGGGGCGCAACCGACTTCGCGAGCCAGGTTGCGCAAGGACAAGGCGTGAACGGGCTGCTGCTTGAGCCATTCATCGCATGTCTCCATTACCCGCGCATGCAGCGCTTCCGGTGCATGCTGACGTGGACGGGCCATCGAATTCCTCTGGTGCTGAGATGCGTTACCGCGCAGCGAATCTGGCGCGGTGTGTGTCCGGACTGCGCGGGTTGGCAGAGAGAGTCACGATACCTGAGCATCCTGCTCTTGAAGCGCCCCGTGTCAGCCATTGAATCGAACAGTGTTTCCGTCCAGCATATCGAGACTGAGCACAAACGCAAGCGCCACCAAGGTGTGGCATGCTGGCGACTGCCGCGTGCAGCGGGGCTCTCGCGCTCATGATTGGGCAATGCGTCGCCCTGCATGTTCCCCCCTGCCCTTCATCTCAAAGGATTTCCGTGGCCGGACGCCTGTACCTTCCCCCGTTTCCCGAAGACCTGCCGCCCAGTGAACTGTTCGGATCACTCGCGACGCCTGCCCTCACGCGTCAGCTGCGGGAGGAGCGTCTGGTGAGCGCCAATCGCGCTCCGCGCCTGCCGGTTTCGATGCTGCGCCTGGAAGGCCCGAGGCTTCGCCAGGTGCCAGCGCTCTGGGGGCTGACGCCCAGCTGGCTGGAGGTCATGGACCACGCGCCCCACGTGGCGCGCGCCGAGTCGCTGGAAACGCGACGCATGTTCCGCGAATCCTTTACCAGTCAACGGGCACTGATTCCCGTCGGTGGGGTCTATGTCTGGAAGGAACAGCCGCGCATGAAGCAGCCCTTTCTGGTCACGCACGCCACCCGCGCTCCGCTGTTGCTCGCCGCGCTGTGGACCCGCCACTTCAGCCCCCCGCTGATGGAAGGACTGCCCCCCGAGGGGCGCGACAGCTTTGCCTTGATCAGCGTGGCGTGCGCGGGTGTCACCGCACGTCTGACCGACCGCATGCCGGCGGTGATCGCCCCGCATCAGGTGCGGGAATGGCTGAGCGCCGATACCCCGCTGGACAGGGTACGTGCCATGCTGACACCGGACGCCAGCCTCGCGGCCTTCCCCGTCGCTCGCCGGGTCAATGATCCCGCGCACCAGGAATGGAGCGTCGCGCACCCCACCGGCCCGATGCTGAGCTGAGAGACGCCACTCGGCGCCCGGACAGCATGCTCAGATCGGGAACGCTGAATCCAGGCCGGTCAAACACGCGTATCGCTAGAAGGGGAGCACATCCTCGGACCTGCGCTGCTTGTGAGGCGTTGCTGATCTACCTGCGCGCTTGCGACGCATGAATCGCCCTTATCGAACCACCATGCCAGTGTCATCGGTGCCGTGAACCAGGAGAGAAGATGTCCTTGCCATCAGGATTCCGTCCGCTCGCATTGAGCGCTGCCATTGCCGCCATCGTCATCACCGGCCTGTCGCCCGGCGTCAGCCTGGCCGATTCCTCCACGCCCCCCGCACCGTCCTCCATGACGTCAGCCACCGCGGCCTCTGCCATCACCCAGGCAGGCCCGGTGATCAAGAGCGCCAATGACCAGCGCGACTATCGCAGCCTGACGCTCGACAATGGCCTCAAGGTGCTGCTGGTGAGCGACCCGGCGGCTGACAAGGCTGCCGCTGCCATGGACGTGGAAGTGGGCAGCGCCCAGGACCCCGATGACGTTCCCGGACTTGCTCACTTCCTCGAGCATATGCTGTTCCTCGGCACCGATCGTTATCCAGAGCCTGATGCCTATCAGGAATTCATCACCCGTCACGGCGGACAGCACAACGCCTTCACCGCCAGCCAGGACACCAACTACTTCTTCGATATCGCACCGGATGCCTTCGCCGAGGCCCTGCCGCGCTTTGCCCGCTTCTTCGTCGCACCACAGTTCAATGCCGACTACGTCGACCGCGAGCGTCATGCCGTGCATTCCGAATATCAGGCACGCCTGCAGGATGACGGGCGGCGCGTGAATGAGGCTGTCGAGCAGGCGCTCAATCCAGAGCACCCCTTCAACCGCTTCAGCGTCGGCAGCCTCGAGACACTCAAGGACAGCGAGGCCGGCAGCCTGCGCCAACGCCTGGTGGACTTCTATCAGGCGCATTACGGCGCCGGCGTGATGCGCCTCACCCTGGTCGGCCCCCAATCGCTGGACACGCTGGAGTCACTGACGCGCCACAACTTCTCCGATGTCCCGAATCGCGAGCTCTCACGGCCACAGATCGACGCGCCGCTGGTCACTGCCGATGAGCTGCCCGCACGCGTGGAGGTCAAGGCACTCAAGCAGGAGCGCGAGCTCGACTTCATGTTCCCCATCGAGGACCCCGTCGCGCAGTATCGCGTCAAACCGGTCAGCTATCTTGCCAACCTCATCGGACATGAAGGGGAAGGCAGCCTGCTGGCGGTACTCAAGGACAAGGGCTGGGCGGATGGGCTCTCGGCCGGCGGCGGCCCCAGCGATGGCGAGAATGCCCTGCTCAGCATCAGTGTCACCCTGACGCCCGAGGGCGCCCGGCATCAGCCGGCAATCCGCGCCGCGCTGTTCGACTATCTGGCATTGATTCGCCAGCAGGGCCTGGAGGAGTGGCGCTACAAGGAGCAGGCGGCGCTGGGCGAGCAGGAATTCCGCTTCCAGCAGCGCAGCTCTCCCGTGGACCTGGCCAGCAGCCTGGCCATGATGATGACGCGCTATCCGGTCAAGGATGTGCTGGCCGCGCCCTACCTGATGCAGGACTATGACGCCGAGCTGATCGAGTCGACCCTTGATCGCCTGACGCCAGAGAATCTGCTGGAGGTCTACTCCGGCCCTGATGTCACGGGAGACCAACAGGGTAAATGGTTCAAGGCGCCCTATACCCTGACGCGCCTCACGGACGATGCCGTCGCCCGTGCCGGAGACGATCCCTCGCTGGCCGCCCGGCTTGCCCTTCCGGCCCCCAATCCTTATCTGGCCAGCGACTTCCAGGTCCTGAATCTGCCCGATGCGCCGCCACGTCAGCTCATCGACGAGCCCGGCGCCGAACTCTGGTATCAGGGTGATGACAGTTTCGGGGTCCCGAAGGCCGAGTGGCGCTTCGGGCTGCTCAACCCCGCCGTGAGTGCCTCGGTCGAGGATGAGGTCATGAGTCGCGTATTGGCGGCATGGCTGAACGACAGCCTGAATGCCCGCCTGTACCCGGCACGTCTGGCCGGACAGGATGCTCTGGCCTATGCCCATGGCCGCGGCATCACGCTGCAGTTCAGTGGCTGGCGCGACGGCCAGCAGCCGGAAATGCGCGAGGTGCTGGATCAACTGGTCAATGGTGACATCGACTCTCAACGACTGGCACGCATCACGCAGCGCATGACACGCAGCCTGAGCAATCGCGCCCAGGCGCCCCTGTATACGCAACTGGGCCGCAGTCTCAGTGAAGCGCTGGTCGGCCAGCCCACCACCGTCTCGCAGCAGCAGGACGTGCTGGCGCAGGTCACCAGCGAACGTCTGGACGCCTTCCGCAAGCGCTTCCTGGCACGCCTGCATGTCCAGGCCATGGTGACAGGCAACCTGAGCGACACTCAGGCACGCGAGACCGGTCAGCTGGTGATCAATGGCCTGGCCCCCCGCGTCACGCGCGACGGCATCCCGGAGCTTGCCATCCACCGGGTGGACCAGCCCCTCGCGTTGCGACCGGAAAGCTCACGCGGTGATGCCGGCGCACTGCGCTACCTGCAGGGCAAGGATCGCACGCTCGAGAGTCAGGCCAGTCTGGCCGTGCTGGGCCAGCTGATCGAAGCCCCGTTCTACAGCCGGCTGCGCACCGATGAGCAACTGGGCTACATCGTTTCGGCCAGCTACTCCCCCATGCTGGATGCCCCGGGCCTGAGCCTGCTGGTCCAGTCGCCTTCCAAGGACAGCAAGACCCTGTTCTCGCGCATGGATGCCTTCTTCACGACCTTCGATGAGCGCATCACGGCGCTGGATGAGGCCACGCTCGCCAGCTATCGCAGTGCAGTGATCGATGGTCTCGAGCAGAAGCCGCGCCGCCTCTCCGAGCTTGCATCACGCAACTGGAGCGAACTGAGCTTCGGCTGGACCGACTTTGATCGCCGCCAGCAGCTGATCCACGCCGTGGAGCAGGTCAGCGTCCAGGACATCCGTGACGCCTGGCAGCAGGTGACTCAGGCGGCGCCGCTGGAACTGGCCTTTGATCCCGAGATCCCCAGCGACTTCGATCAGCGCCTGCCGACGCTCGCGCTCCCCCTGCTGCCGGAGGCGCCACGTGCCGAGCACGGTGCCACCACCGCCGCTCCCTCGGCGCAACCTGCGGGCAATGCCCAGCATTGATCGCGCCACGCGTGCATGCCCGACGGTCAGGCGGGTCAGTCAGAACGCTTCCGTGAGGAACGGAGCCGTGAAGTGAAGGGCAGATCAGAGACGAGTGGAGCGTCAGTTTTTTCCGAGAGATGAACGACACGACCCCGGCGAATTCGCCGGGGTCGTGTCGTTGTGGCTGCGAGAATTTCGAGAATCAGCCAAAGGCCTGTGGCGGCATGATGCCTTCCACATACATCGCCAGTTCTTCCAGAATCTGCACGCGCGCCGGATCCTGCTCGTTCTGGGCCAGACGCTGGATCTCGCTGACGAAGCCCTTCACGGTCAGGCTGGCGACCTGCTCGTCATTCATGCGCTCCCAGCGCCACTGCTCCCAGCGCTCCCGCTCGGCTGAATCAAGCGTGTAGCCGTAGCTGCGTGCGCGGTAGCGGAACAGCATCTCCTCGAGCCGCCCATCCTGGAAGGCGAAGGGCGTGTCATCCAGCGCCTCGGGGTGAGAGGCACGCACGCGCTCCATATCCTTGCGGTCCGCGGGCGAGAAGAAGCCTCCCGAATAGAGCATCAGGTCCGGGTCAGCCGGGCCGGCCGGCGGCGTCTCGGCAAACACCTGGGCGACCTTCACGCCGACCCCCGCATTATCCTTGAGCCACTTCCAGTGCTCACGACATCGTGCAGGGTCGAGCTTGAGGCGCGCGACGATCTCGCCGTATTCCCCCTGGTGAGGGCCGGAGACATCCTTGAGCGCCGTCGCCGGCATCAGCACCGGGCTCTTGTTGAGATGAATGACCTTGAGGGGGATGCGCTCCTCACCTTCCGCCAGATCATCCGCGCTGGCGAACACCCGCGCCCGAATCTCCTCGGGAGTGAGATCCATCAGCGGTGCCGGGTCCACCGACAGGTCATAGACGATGACGCCATTGGCATTGGAGGGGTGCTCCGCCAGCGGCACCACCAGCGCACCGCATGCTCGCGAGGCCGGATAGCGACGTGAGATGTGCAGCATCGGCTTGCGCGCACCGATGTCCAGCAGGCTGGCGACATGACGCTTGTTGCGCAGCTTGAGCAGATACTCGAACAGCCGGGCATTGCGTGACTTGAGCAGACGCGCCAGGGCGATGGTGGCCCGCACATCGACCAGGGCATCGTGCGCGCCGGCATGCTCGATGCCATTGGCGGCCGTCAAATCTTCCAGACGGAAGCTGGGGGCTCCGTCCTCGCGCCGGGGCCACTCGATCCCCTCGGGGCGCAGCGCATGGAAGGCGCGCACCACATCGATCAGGTCCCAGCGCGAATTGCCGTTCTGCCACTCACGCCCGTAGGGGTCGAGGAAGTTGCGATAGAACAGGTGACGGCTGACTTCATCATCGAAACGCAGGCTGTTGTAGCCCACCGAGCAGGTGCCCGGCACGCTCATCTCGTCGTTGATGCGCCCGGCGAACTCGGCCTCCGGCAGGCCGCGACGCTCGGCCTGCTGCGGCGTGATCCCCGTAATCAGGCACGCCATCGGATGAGGCAGGAAGTCGTCAGCGGGCTTGCAGAAGAGCGTCAGCGGCTCACCGATCTCGTTGAGCTCCGCATCAGTACGAATGGCGGCAAACTGCGATGGACGGTCGCGGCGCGGGTCAGCACCGAAGGTCTCGTAGTCGTGCCACAGGAAGGTGGGCTCTGCCACAGGAAATCTCCACGCGGACGGTCAGAAAATGCACATGCCAGAACACCGCGCCCGAGGGGGGCGATGTTCTGGCAGGAAAGTCGTACGAATCAGCGGTTATCGAGTCTGCTCATGCCTCGCCGGGGCGCGGCAGAGTGACGTTCAGCTCGAGCACCGAACAATCATCCTCGCGGTCCAGCGAGATGTTGATGGCATCCTGATCGACCTGAACGTACTTGCGAATCACCTCCAGCAGCTCACGCTCCAGCATCGGCATGTAATCCGGCTGATCACGCTGACTGCGCTGGTGAGCCACGATGATCTGCAGCCGCTCCTTGGCGACATTGGCCGTCTTCTTGCGCTCTCGCTTCAGAAAATCCAGTAATTTCACTTGCGCCCCCCTCCAAACATTCTGGCCAGCAGACCGCGCTTCTCGACTTCATGGAAGCGCAGCTGGACTTCCTCGCCCAACAGGCGGGAAACGCAGTCCACATAGGCCTGACCAGCATCGCTCTTCTGGTCGTGGGTCACCGGCACCCCCTGGTTGGAGGCGCGCAGCACGGCCTCCGACTCGGGAATCAGGCCGATCAGCGGGATCGACAGGATTTCCTGGATGTCCGTCAGATTCAGCATGTCACCCCCGGTCACGCGCGCCGGATGGTAGCGGGTGATCAACAGGTGTTCGCGCACCGGAGAATCGCCGTTCTCGGCACGGCGTGTCTTGGAAGACAGCAGACCGATGATGCGATCGGAATCGCGCACCGAGCTGACTTCCGGGTTGGTGACCACCACCGCTTCATCCGCGAAGTACATCGCCAGCTGGGCACCGCGCTCGATACCGGCCGGGGAGTCACAGATGACGTAGTCAAATTCTTCCCGCAGGCTTTCGAGCACCTTCTCGACGCCTTCCAGCGTCAGCGCATCCTTGTCACGGGTCTGGGAGGCCGGAAGGATATGCAGGTTGTCGATGCGCTTGTCGCGGATCAGCGCCTGCTTGAGATTGGCCTCGCCCTGGATGACGTTGACGAGGTCGTAGACCACGCGCCGCTCGCAACCCATGATCAGATCCAGGTTGCGCAGACCCACATCGAAATCGATCACGACGGTCTTGTTGCCGCGCAGAGCCAGTCCGGTGGCAATGGCGGCGGCGCTGGTCGTCTTGCCGACTCCGCCCTTGCCTGACGTCACTACGATAATCTTGGCCAAAGGTATCTTCCTTGCTGAGAGTCCCCCGTGAAACGGGGATCACCGGTAAATATTGGATATCGTTCGAGGCACGCCGGCATCACTCAACCGAGGCGTGCGATACAAAGCTGGTCGTGTTCGAGCACGACTTCGACACTGGCACCCAGCAGACGATTGTCGATGTCGTCCAGGCGCTTGTAGGTTCCCGCTACCGAAAGCAGCTCGGCATGCAGTTCCTTGCAGTAGATGCTGGCATTGCGATCGCCATGGATACCGGCCAGCGCCCGGCCGCGCAGGGCGCCATAGATGTGCACGCTGCCGGCGGCCAGAATCTCGGCACCGGCATTCACGGCACCGATGATCACCAGATCACCCTCTGGCGCGCTGACCTGCTGCCCTGAGCGCACGGTACCACGGTAAACCTTGCTGGCATGGGCCGGCACCTCAACGACCGCGGCTTTTTCGTCCGCGACAGTCGCCTCTGGCTCGTCGGCGGGAGTCGCTTTCGCCTCAGGCTCGACAGTCGTGACCGGCGGCACGGACTCCAGCGTCCGGCCGCGATTTTCCTGGGGCGGGAACCACCCGAGACCCAATGCCCAGGCAGACTGGCGCACCGGGTCGCCACCACCGCGCACCGCCACCGGCAACAGCTTGTGGCCGCGACACACGGCGCAGATACGCTCCAGCGCCAGGTGCGGCTCGTCGAGCTTCTCGACGCTCAACACCACCGGCGTGTGCTGAAAGAAGGCGGGGGACTGGCTGAGTTTGCTGACCAGTTGGGCACGGATCTGCTCCGGGTCTCCACTGACCAGTTCCATGACCGTCATCGGCAACATGCCGCCTTTGAAGGTGAAGGCCTGGGAGGCCCTGTCCGTACTGAGACTCATGACCTGACTCCGGGTTGCGTGAGGGAAGTGACACCCTCCGACACTCGTGAAAGAAGCTCGTGACGCTCGAGACATCCCTGGGATGGCATCCCGAAGCAGAAGGCCATCTGCCCGGCAGGCAGGTACCTGCCCGACGACTCATGCGGTGAAACGCCGAGGCCAGACGCCCCATCTCCCCGCGACGCAGTGCGACTTCTGCAGGAAGCGAGCTTCGTGATGACGTATCACCCGAGCGAGGAATGGCCTTTCATGAACCATCGCTCTGCTGAACAAAGCTATGTGAGCTGACACGGCGCTGCAACTGATGATACGGCCAGCAGTCCACACTGTCAGGTGTCGCGAGGCCACGACGCACGAAAGAGTCATCTCGTGATGACCTGACTCATCCCGCGCGAAGGCGCTCGGCAGACACTCTCCCCCGGTTTCCCTGCACCGATGGGCGCGTGAGACCACACAACATGGCCTCGTGACTGATAAGATAGCGGGGTGACGAAATTCATGCGCCGTCACCCCGGTTCACCGACAGACCCGAGTGTCCTGGTCCTGTCCGAGTGACTGGCCGCTGTTGCGCCCCTCTATTTTTTTGCCTGGATAACCGCTCTCTCATGACCGGACTGCTTTCCCGCCTCACTGGCCGCCTGTTCGCCCCTCGCTGGCAGCATGCCAACCCGACCATTCGCTCCGCTGCCGCGGCCCAGCTGGACCCTGAAACGCCGGATCAGCGCCAGATACTCGAGTCTCTGATTCTCGAGGACCCTGCGCTGGAGGTGCGTCATGCCGCTCTGGCACGCATGGCGACACCGGAGCGACTGCTGCCGCTGCTGGACCGGGCCGACGGGCTGGTACGCGAGCGACTCGTCGAGCTGCTGAGCGGTGGTCAGGACGCCCCCTCCCTGCTGGATCGCGAACAGCTGGTCGCACGCCTCGATGACAATGAGCTGCTGGCCGCCATCGCGGCGCGCGGGGACAATCAACAGTTGCGTCTGGTCGCGCTGGAACGTCTCACCGATGAAGCCGCCCTGATCCATCAGGCCTGCCACAACAGCATCGCGGCGGTGCGCCATGCCGCCGCCGCTCGCATCACCAGTCAGGACGGGCTGGAGCAGCTGGTGCGCGGCGCCAGACGCGATCGTCACGTCCAGCGTCAGGCCCGCGACACGCTCGCCCAACGCCGCGCGGATGCCCAGCAGGCAGACGCTCTCAATGCCAGCCGTGACAACCTGCTGGGTCAGATGGAGAAGCTGCCGCGTCAGGCCTGGGAAGACAGCGTGCCATCACGCTATCGCTCACTGCTGCGCGAGTGGGAGCGACTGCCGGCCGCCGACCACGACGTCCAGCAGCGTTTCGAGGAAGCGCGTCTGCAGGCGTACAAGGTCATCAGCGATCATGAAGCCCGTGAACAGGCCATCCGTGAGCATGAACGCCTGAGCGCCAACCTGAGCACCCACCTGGAAGAGATCCTCACGGCCCTGCACCAGGCGCGCGCGGACCTCCTCAGTCGCGAGTGCGTCAATGATCACGACTTCGCCAGCCTTCAGGCTCAGCGTCGTCTGCAAGGCGAACGCTGGCGCGAGCTGACCGACCAGTTCTCGGCCCCGGCCGAACTGCTCGAACGTCATCAGCGCCTGCAGCAACAGCTGCAGGACCCGCTCGATGCCTGGTACCGCCATCAGCTGTGTCAGGGCGAGATGGACGCGGCGCTGGTCGACAATGACCTGGAGCAGATGGCACGTCTCGAGCGTGAGATCGCCTGGCCGGCAGAGCTGCCGCTCACCAGAACGCTGCATGCCGTGCGCCAAGCGCTGGAGGCAGCTGCACCGCCGGCGACGACCGATGAAGAGAGTGCCGACGAGGCCGCCGCGACCGATGAGCCCGCCACGGACAGCAGCGACAAGCCCAGAACGCTTGATCTGGAAGCCATCAGCGCCGAACTGGATCAGCTGGACACCTACCTGGAAGCCGGCAAGCTCAAGCCCGCCAGTCGCCTGCATCGTTCACTGCGCGACCGCACCGAAGGCCAGCTCGACAGCGAGCGTCAGACGCGCCTTCGTCAATTGGGCGCTCGCGTCGCGGAGCTGCGTGACTGGCAGAACTTCGTCGCCGCTCCCAAGCGTGAACAGCTGCTGGAAGCCATCACCACATTGGCCGAGCGCGAGGACCTCAGTGATGAGCAGCGCGACCGCCAGCATCAGCAACTGATTCAGCAGTGGCGCAGCCTGGGCGATGCCGCTGCCAGCCGTGAGTCCAGCCAGTCCTTCCGCAGCGCCTCGGACAGCATCAAGCAACAGCTGCAGGATTACCGCGAAGCGCGCAAGCAGGCACGCGAGCACAACCTTGCCATGCGTGAGGCGCTCTGTGAGCAGCTGGAATCGCTCAATGGACACGCCATGGGCGATGCGGACCCGGACGCCCTGCGCCAGATCCGCGACCGCGCACGCGAAGAGTGGCGCCGTCACACTCCGGTACCGGCAGGCCCGGGCCGCCAGCTGTCGCATCGCTTCGGTGAAGCGCTGACCGCGCTGCAAGGCTTGATCGACCAGCGCGCCGGCGAGATCGCCGCGGCCAAGCAGGCATTGGTGGACGCCGCCGAAGCGCTGGCCGATGAAGACGCTCCGGCACGTGCGCGCGCCGAGCAGGCCAAGGCACTGCAGACTCGCTGGCGGGAACTGGGCCGTGCCCCCAAGGGCGAGGAGCAACGCCTGTGGTCTGCCTTCCGCGCCGCCTGCGACCGCATCTTCGCCGCACGTGATCAGGACCGTGAAGCGCGTGACACGCGCGAGCAGGTCCGCCTCGAACAATGGCAGGCTCTGATCGAGCGCCTCGATAGCTGGGAACCGACGACCCTGGAAGACGCCGCCCAGCTGGACGACGCCCTCAAGGAAGCCGACGCGCTGGGTGCCCTGCCGCGTGGCAAGCGCGGTGACGGCATGCGTCGGCGCTGGAATGGCATTCTCAAGCGTCGCGAACAGCGCCTGGATGAACTCCATGCCCAGCAGCTGCGCCAGGAATGGCAGCAGTGGCGCGACCTGCTGGAGCAACATGCCGTCGCCGATGCCAGTGCACGCCAGGGCAATATCGAGGATGTCGAACTCCCCGAGTCATCGGCGTTCGACGATGCCAGCCGCCAGGCCAATGCCGCGCGCAACCAGATGCGCCGTGCCGAGCCGGTCAGCGCCAACGCCGCCAATGAGCGCCTCGCGGAGCTGCGCGTCCATCTGGCGATCCTGTTCGAGGCGCCGCTGGGTGCGGAAGACGAATCGCGGCGCCTGACCGTTCAGGTGGCCCGCATCAATCAGCAACTGGGCGAGCGCCTTGAGCGTGATGAGGAACTCGACGAGGTGCTGGATGCGCTGCTGGCCAATGGTCCGCTGGACTGGGAAGCCTGGCAGGCCGAGTTGCCGCGCTTCGATGCCCTGTTCAACCACTGACGGCGTCGGGTCGGCATAGACAGTCAGCTGACCGGCACCCTACGACGACGAAGCCCCCGTCTCGAGAGAGACGGGGGCTTCGTGGTGTTCACGACAGGAAAAGTGCGCTTGCCCCTCTCCTGTCAGATCCTGGTTCCTGTGAGTGCGCTCTGCGGCCTCTTGTACGCTTGATGGCCTCTTCCGCCCTGCCGGGTTCTGCCACCCTGCGGGTACGTCGCGAGACGCCGGGGCGCATGAGCACGAACGGACATCAGCCCATGAACTGGCCACCATTGATGTCCAGATTGGCACCGGTGATGAAACCGGATTTCTCGTCCGCGAGGAATGCCACCGCGCGAGCGATCTCGTCCGGCTGACCATAACGCTTGACCGGAATCGTCTCGCGGATGGATTCACGAATCTCTTCCGGAATCTTCATGATCATGTCGGTGGCGATATAGCCCGGCGACAGAGTATTGACGGTGATGCCCTTGGTCGCGGTTTCCTGTGCCAGCGCCATGGTCAGACCATGCATGCCCGCCTTGGCGGCCGAGTAGTTCACCTGACCGAACTGGCCCTTGCGGCCGTTGATGGAGGAAATGTTCACGATGCGGCCGTACTTGTGCTCCAGCATGTCATTGATGACGGCACGGCAGGTATTGAAGACGCTATCGAGGTTGCAGTTGATGACTTCGCGCCACTGCTCGTAGCTCATCTTGCGCATGGAGGTATCACGCGTGATCCCTGCGCAGTTGACGAGCACGGCCACCGGCCCGAAGCGCTCGCGAATTTCATTGACGCCTGCCTGACAGGCTTCGAAGTTGTCCAGCTCGATACCGGAAAGCGCGATGTTCTCGAACCCGGCAGCACGCTGTTCCTGCAACCAGCCTTCTGCCTTTTCCTTGTTCCTGTAACCGGCAATCACCTGGTACCCCTGGCTCGCCAGCTCACGACAGATGGCGGAACCGATGCCACCGGTGCCACCGGTGACCCATGCAACGGGTGCTGTTTGCGTCATGTTATTGTCTCTCCCTGTTCCTGGAACGTCCTGTGCCCGCAAGGGAGCACAGCATGGCATTTCGCCGTTGATCGCTCATCGACTGGCTGGCGATCTTCCGGTAACGACAAACACTGACAGGCGTCTCTGACAGCATGGCGACAACCGTGCGCTCGGTGAAGACTGTCACCGCCCTGCGCGAGGCGTGTCACTCTCAGTATGGACAGGATTCCTACGGAAAGTATGTAGCAGATCTCTCACATTGATTGAGGTCAATTCCATCACCCTCGCTCCCCCCCATCGCCTGGCCGCCTCAGTAAAGTCTTCCGGCTGATTACGGGATAACGGTTGACTCAGCACTGTATATCCTTATACTACGCCCCACGTTGATGCGGGGTGGAGCAGTCTGGTAGCTCGTCGGGCTCATAACCCGAAGGTCATCGGTTCAAATCCGGTCCCCGCTACCAGCAAGCGCCAGCAGTTTCGGCACTTGGGAAACAACGTGATGTTGCGGGATGGAGCAGTCTGGTAGCTCGTCGGGCTCATAACCCGAAGGTCATCGGTTCAAATCCGGTTCCCGCTACCAACCTCTGATGCGTCAGAGTTGGAGCAAAGGCAGTACCCAGTGTTGCGGGGTGGAGCAGTCTGGTAGCTCGTCGGGCTCATAACCCGAAGGTCATCGGTTCAAATCCGGTCCCCGCTACCAAGAATTCGAAAGGCCTGATGCCCTGCATCAGGCCTTTTTCGTATGCGTGACATTCCTGTGCGAGGATATCGACGAGGCCAGCGCCCGGACCTCATTCCTCCCATTCTCCACGCCCATCACCTTCACACTCATCACGTCAGTCTCGAAGGAGTGCCTGCATGCGCCACTGGCTGGTCAAGACCGAACCCGACGCCTTCTCGCTGGAAGACCTGCGCCGCGAGTCGCCGGCACTCTGGGATGGCGTGCGCAACTATCAGGCGCGCAACTTCCTGCGCGAGATGCAGCTCGGGGATGTCGTGCTCATCCAGCACTCCAGCTGCAAGGTACCTGCAGTGGTCGGGCTGGCCGTGGTCAGCGAGCTCGCCCTGCCGGACCCGACAGCCAGCGACCCCGAGCACAAGGGCTTCGACCCTCGCCAGATGGCGGACCTCGAGGCCGGCAAGGCTCCGCGCTGGGTCGCTCCGCGCCTGCGCTATCTGCGTTCGCTGCGCAGTGCACTTCCCATCGCGCGCCTGAAGGCGAAGCCCGAGCTGGCCGACAGTCACCTGGTCCGCCGTGCCCGCCTTTCCGTCATGCCATTGAGCGAGGACGAGATCCAGTGCATCGCCCGCCTGGCCGGGGACGACCTCAAGCCTTGAGCCCCCCGCCCGCGCCAGATGACCCCTGCACATCTTGAACTCGCCCGCCGCGGCCCGCATCATCAGGCCAGCCGGCTCGCGTGCGAGCCTTGAATCGCAGACACTTCCGGGGCATGCATCATGATCATCGATCCCAATACCGGCCAGCCACTGACCGGCAATGACACCACCGCCGCCCAACCACAAGGCGTGGTAGGCGGAGCTGCTGCCAGCGCCCCCCGCCAGGCAGAAGACGCCAACACCTACATCATCGATGTCGACATGAGCAATCTGCAGCAGGTCCTCGAGGCCTCGCAGCAGGTACCGGTGCTGTTGGACTGCTGGTCTCCCCAGAGCGAGCATTGTCGCGTCCTGACGCCGATTCTCGAGATGCTGGCTCGTGAATATGCCGGTGGCTTCATCCTCGCCAAGCTGAACGCCGAGGAACAGCAGGACATCGCTGCCCAGCTAGGAGTGCGCTCGGTACCCGACGTCAAGCTGGTCATCCAGGGCGGTCTGGCAGGCAACTTCACCGGCGCCCGTCCGGAAGCCGAGATTCGCCAGTTCCTCGAGCAGCACAAGGTGATGCCTGCTGCCGGTGCCGGCCCCAGCCTCGTCGAGCAGGCCGCCAGCGCACTGGAAACCGGCGATCTGGCGACCGCCAAGGCGATGTACCAGCAGCTGGCACAGGAATCCCCCGAGACACCGGACTACCGCATCCAGCTCGCCTCGGTCCTGGTCGCCGAAGGCAACGGCGAAGAGGCCCGCCAGCTGCTGGACTCTCTCAAGCCGGAAGACCGTGATGGCCCGAAGGCGCGTGGTGTGCGTGCACGCATCGATTTCATCGCCGAGGCGCCGAGCCCGGAAGAGGTCCAGGCCATGATCGAGCGGGATGACAGCGAGGCCCGCTACCAGCGCGCCATGCGTGATCTTGCCGATGGCCACTACGAGCTGGCGCTCGATGCCCTGATCGGCCTGATGAAGACCGACCGCCAATACGGGGATGATCTGGCCCGCAAGACGCTGCTGCGCGTGTTCGATGCCCTCGGCGCGACCCATGAGCTGACCGTGCGCTTCCGCCGTCAGCTGTTCGCCCTGATGTACTGAGTCGCAGACGGCAACCACCTTCCCACGACAAGGGGCCCCGAGGACGTGAGTTGTCCTCGGGGCCCCTTGTCGCAGATAGCGGATGAATGTCGTGAAGCGTGTGCGTGCAGCAGGGTGGGAAAGGATGCGGATGAGCCTTGGATTCAGCCGCCCCGACGCGTCCACCCTTTCAGCAGTGATGGCCTCGCACGCGCTTCGCGGGCGCTGAGCGGACAGCCAGGCGGGAGCTCTTCCAGCGCGGGCGTGATGGCCCCCGCCTCCTTCGCCCTGGCCAACCGGAGACTCCCGCCCCTGCAACACCATTCTCGACATGCCATCACGCCGGACGACTCAACATCGGCTCGCGCCCAACGAGATGTCTCTGCCAGCTCATGTCTCATCATCATCCCTCCTGAGGATGCCCGCTCACGATGAACGGCCTGCCCTCAGAGTTATCGATAATGATTCTCAATTCAAGGTTTCGCTCGCCACTTCCTGCCAGCATCTCATCGGCGCTTGATCCAGATCAGACATCTGACTACCCCTGCAGCGCACCTTTCAGGCGTTCATCAAGACGCTGCAATGCCTGCTCAAGCTGCTGACGTGTGGTGGCGTAGTTCAGGCGCACGAACCCCGGCCAGCCGAAGTCGGCCCCATCGGAAAGCGCGACACCGCACTCCTCCAGCAATGTCTGCTGAGGCGAATCGCCCAGGCCGGCCTCACGCATGTCCAGCCAGGCCAGATAGGTCGCCTGGGGGCGCGTCATGCGAACGCGCTCCCAGCCGGCCACATGCGCTTCGAGCAGATCGAGATTGCCGCGCAGCACCTCCAGCAGCTCCTGACGCCACGGCTCTCCCTCACGCCACGCCGCTTCCGTCGCCACCATGCCCAATACATTGGTATCCGGCATCAGGCCACGGGTCGCGGCGACGAAGCGCTGACGCAGGTCCGGGTCGGTGATCACCGCACAGGCAAAGGTCAGTCCCGCCGTGTTGAAGGTCTTGGAAGGCGCCCACAGTGTCACGCAGCGCGCCGCCAGGCGCGGATTGAGGCTGGCCAGCGGGATATGCCGCGATGCGGGGTCCACCACCAGGTCGGCATGCAGCTCGTCGGACACCACCAGCAGATCATGACGCTCCACCAGTGCTGCCAGCGCCTCGAGCTCTTCCTCGCGCCAGACACGGCCGGTAGGATTGTGTGGATGGCACCACAGCAGCAGTTCCGTCTCGGGAGTGATCGCGGCCTCCAGTGCCTCGAGGTCCAGCTGCCACAGGCCACCTGGCTCGGCAGGCTCCGCCAATGGTGCCATCTGCGCGATACGCCCCGTCTTCTGCGCGACCTGCAGGAAGGGCGGGTAGATCGGCGTAGTCGTCACGACCCCCGCCCCTTCTGACGTCAATGCCAGGCTGGCGAGATGCAGTGCCGGCACCACGCCGGGCAGCCAGACGATGGCCTCTCGCGGTATCTCCCAGCCATAGTGCTCACGGCTCCAGTCGCGCAGACTGTCGTCGAGCCCCTGAGAGGGCTTGGCATAGCCGTAGATCGGGTGAGCAACCCGTTCCGCCAGTGCGCGCGTCACGGCCGGCGGCGCGCTGAAGTCCATGTCGGCGATCCACAGCGGCAGGACATCCGCGCCGTAGCGCTCCCACTTCTGGGAGGGATACTGACTGCGGTCAATGGGGGTGATGAAATCGTGCTCCATGTAGAATCTCTCCCGGTGCTGGCCCATGCGAGCCATGAAGACATGAGGCACCACCTGCCGCTCGAACCGCCGGCAACAGGCGGACAACCCCGTGGAATGACTACAGCATAAGGCTTTGTGCATGTCCGAAGACACCTTTTACCCGCAAGCACAACGCGGTCTCCCCGGCCTGTTGCGTGCCTGGCTGACCCATGGAAGAGGCGACAGCCAGCGCCTGGCGGTATTGCTGGCCGATACGGCCCGCGTGGCGAAGCTGGGGCAGCCTGAGAGCAATCCGGAAGGCGAGCAGCTGGAACGCTGGGCCCATGACGGCGGCGCCCCACTGTGGGCTCCCAAGGCCGCCCTGTTCCTGCTGATGCAGATGCCGGCGCGCCCGCTGCCGCAGGATGAGGACGAGGCCTGCGCCTGGGCGTACTGCTGGATACGCATGCGTGAGCACGAAAGTCCGGATGCCGCACTCATGGCACTGCCCGACCACCTCAGAAAGCCGCTGGCCTGGCCCATGGAAAGCGCCTGGAAGGATCTGACCCACCAGCGCCTGATCTAGCGCTTGTCCCGGTCGTCCCTTGACACATGGGCGCATGCCCTTCCCCGCTACGACAACGACACCTTCCCCCGCCCCACCTCTGGCGCCCACCACCCGGCCACAAGCGTGGTGGGGCACTCCAGGCGAACCTCGTTGCCAGCCTGACTGGTACGGCTCGTCTCTGTGGGCACGACTCTCCTCCACATGCCTCCTCCTGCGTGTCTGCCTGACTCCTTCCCCAGGCGCCTCCTGCCGCCCTTTTACGTTTAATCACCGTTTCATGAAGCATGATAAACGCAGGGATTTCTGCACCTGCCGAGGAGTAAAGTGCTTTCAACCGTCCAAGAACGGTAATTCAACAAGAATCCGCTGGCCGAGTCGCCGAGACACAGTGACCGGCAAGCTTCTGGAGAGCTCTCAATGACCACCTCCCTGATTGTCGGACTGGATGGAACGCCGGGCGGCGACAGTGCCATCGCACACGCCAAGCGCGTCGCGACGCTGGTCGGCCCCGAAACCCGCATCATTCTCTGCTATGTCGTCGAATGGTCGCCCTACAGCTTCAACACGCCGGAAGAGAACGCCCAGCGTGCGAGTCGCCGTGAAAGCGAGATCAAGCTGGCACGCGAGCGCGTTCTCGCGCCTGCCATCACGGAGCTCGAGAAGGAGGGGTATCAGGTGGAAGGCCGCGTTCGTCACGGTGACGCCGCCGAGATCCTGAGCCTGCTGGCGCGGGAAGTGAATGCCGAGCAGATCATCGTCGGTCGCAAGGGGGAGAGCATGCGCTCTCGTATCTTCGGCAGCGTGACCGCGCATCTGATCCAGGAGGCCTCGGTCCCCGTCACCGTCGTGCCCTGATGGATGACGCCAGGCGTCCGCAGACTGATCCCACAACAATGACAACATGCTCCCGAGGTCCCTTCTCATGAGTCGATTCCGCTCCCTTGCCCCCTGGGCTGCTGCCATGGCAGCGCTCATGGCCGCAGGCTCTGCCCGTGCCGAAGGCATGGATCAGGCCATCAGTGACATCGTCGGGCCGATCGTCAATCCGATCGTCTCCACCATCTTCTATTCCGTGCCGGTGGCAGGCACCCAGTTCCCGCTGATCGTCGGCTGGCTGATCATCGCTGCCGTCGTCTTCACGCTCTATTTCGGCTTCGTGCAGTTCCGTCTGTTCGGGCATGCCGTGCGTCTGGTCAAGGGCGACTACACCGACCCGAAGGATGAAGGCGAGGTGTCCCACTTCCAGGCACTGGCCACCGCGCTTTCCGGCACGGTCGGGCTGGGCAACATCGCCGGTGTCGCGGTCGCCGTCTCGCTGGGGGGGCCGGGCGCGACCTTCTGGATGATTCTGGCCGGCCTGCTCGGCATGGCCTCCAAGTTCTGCGAATGTACCCTTGGCGTGAAGTACCGCAACGTCAATGCCGATGGCTCCATCTCCGGCGGCCCGATGTACTACCTGTCCAAGGGCTTCGCGGAGAATGGCAAGGCCGGGCTTGGCAAGATCCTGGCGATCTTCTTCGCCATCTGCGCCATCGGCGGCTCCATCGGCGGCGGCAACATGTTCCAGGCCAACCAGTCCTATCAGCAGGCCGTCAACGTCACCGGCGGTGATGCCAGCTTCCTGATCGGCTACGGCTGGTTGTTCGGTCTCGTGATGGCCGCCATCGTCGGCATGGTCATCATCGGCGGCATCAAGTCCATCGCTCGCGTCACCGAGAAGCTGGTGCCGATGATGGCGGTCATCTACGTGATCGCGGCTCTCATCATCCTGGGCTTCAACTTCAGCGCGATTCCGGCGGCCTTCGGCGCCATCATCGAAGGTGCCTTCGCACCGGTCGCGGTCGGCGGCGGTATCGTCGGCGTACTGATCCAGGGCTTCAAGCGCGCCGCCTTCTCCAATGAAGCTGGTATCGGCTCCGCCGCCATCGCCCACTCTGCCGTGAAGACTTCCCAGCCGGCCACCGAAGGCATCGTCGCGCTGCTCGAACCGTTCATCGATACCGTCGTCATCTGCACCATGACCGCACTGGTCATCGTCATCACCGGCGCCTATCAGGTCGAAGGCCTCGGCGGCGTCCAGCTGACGTCCTACGCCTTCGAGACCGCCTTCCCGTGGTTCCCGTATGTGCTGGCGCTGGCGGTGCTGATGTTCGCCTTCTCCACCATGCTGTCCTGGTCCTACTACGGCCTGAAAGCCTGGACCTACCTGTTCGGTGAGAGCAAGGGTGCCGAGATCGTCTACAAGCTGATCTTCCTCGCCTTCGTGGTCATCGGCTCCTCCATGAGCCTCGGTCCGGTCATCGACTTCTCCGACGCCATGATCTTCGCCATGTCCATCGCCAACATCATCGGTCTCTACTACCTGATGCCGGTCGTGAAGCGCGAGCTGAGCCAGTACCTCGCCAAGCTGAAGTCCGGCGAGATCGCCCCGATCGACAAGGAGACCAAGCGCCAGAACGCGTGACACCTCTCCCTCTCAGGCGGGTCTGACGCAGTCGTCACCCGCCGCATGACCCAAAGCCTCTGCCCTTCGGCAGGGGCTTTTTCGTTGTCGATCATGCAATTCCGTCACCAGGACGGCGGAAACCACCCAAGTCGCATTGCCGCGGCGCAGCGCAATGGGTAGGGTGTGGCGCTCACTGGCCGAACTGGCCGGAATTCGTTTCAACGAGGACGTCTCATGCTCGCTTCCATGCACGCCATGGTGCTGCGCAACCCCGGCCCGGATGCCGACTTCGAATGCACGCAATGCCCACTGCCGGAACCCGGCCCCGGACAGGTGCGCATTCGCGTCGCCGCTTCCAGCGTCAACCCGCTCGATCTCAAGCTGGCCAGCGGGCAGGTCGCCCTTCTCCCCCCCGAACCCTGCATCCTGCATGGTGATGTCGCCGGCATCGTCGATGCCGTCGGAGACGATGTGCTGACCTTCTCACCGGGCGATGAAGTGCTCGGATTTGCCGGGGGTGTCGCGTCTCACCCCGGGGCGCTGGCGGATTACATGATCGCCGATGAGCGTCTGATCACCCGCAAGCCCCGCCGCCTGAGCTTCATGGAAGCCGCGGCATTGCCTGCAGTGTTCATCACCGCCTGGCAGGCGCTGGTGGAACGTGGCCAGCTGGAGGCGGGTCAACGCGTACTGATTCACGGCGGCGCCGGCGGTGTCGGTCATGTCGCACTGCAGATCGCCCGATGCATCGGTGCGGAAGTCGCCACGACCGTCTCCACGGATGACAAGGCGCAGCTGGCACGTGCCTGTGGCGCGGACCACGTCATTCGCTACCGCGAGGAAGCGGTGGCCGACTACGTGGAGCGCCTGACGGCTGGCCAGGGCTTTGATCTGGTCTTTGATTGCGTCGGGGGTGACAACCTGGCCGCCAGCTTCGCCGCCAGCAGGCTGGGCGGGCGCATCGTGACCATCAATGCGCGCACCACGGTAGATCTCTCGCCGCTGCATGCCGGTAGTCGCAGCCTGGAAGTGCTGTCGATCCTGCTGCCGCTCAGCGCCGGCATCGGTCACGAGCAGCAGCGTCAGGCACTGGGCAAGCTGGTGGAACTGGTCGAGGAAGGCGAGTTCAAGGTGCGCCTGGACGAGCGCCAGTTCGACTTCCGTGAAGTCGCCGAGGCACACCGACATCAGGCCTCCGGCAAGGCACTGGGCAAGATCTCCCTGCTGCGCCGCCAGTTCTGGGACGCCACTTGATGACAGCGGTACTGCATGGGGAGCTGGGCCTGCAGCTGCTCAAGCTGCTGATTTCGGTCGCGGTGGTGATCGGCCTGTCGTTGATCGCGGAGCGTCTCTCGACGCGCATGGCCGGGCTGCTGTCCGGCTATCCGCTCGGCACGGCCATCACGCTGGGCTTCATCGGGGTCGAGATTTCCCCCGAATTCGCCGGTGAGAGTGCCATCTACACGCTGGCCGGATTCTCCTCGACCCTCGCCCTGGGGGTCGGCTACTGGCTATGCGGGCGTGCAGAGGGGCTGCGCGGCGTCATCAACGGTACTCTGGGTGGCCTGCTGGGCTGGCTGGCGGCCAGCGTGGTCCTGGCGCAGTTCGAGTTCACCCGCGTCAGCGGCGTGATCGTGACGCTGATCGCCATCATGCTGTGCATGCGCCTGTACCGCGACGTACCGGAAACCCGCAGTCGCAAGGCCCCGTTCTCGTGGCCTTCGCTGCTGGCGCGTGCGGGCCTCGCGGCCGGCATCGTGTTCGGCATCACCGCGCTGGCCCATCTGTTGCCACCGTCCTGGGCCGGGCTGGTGGCGGCCTTCCCTGTCACCATGTATCCGCTGTTGATCATTCTGCATCTGACTCAGGGGCCGGCCGCTGTCGCCACCGTGATCAAGCACTACCCGGCGGGCCTTGGTTCGCTGCTGTGCTATTCACTGGTGGTCTCGCTCAGCTACCCGAGCATGGGGGTCGCGGCGGGCACCCTGCTGGGGTTCGTGATCGCGACGGCATGGCTCGGCGTGTTCACGCCGCTGCAACGGCGACTAGCCGCACGGCGTACAGCCAGCGTCTGAGCTTCCTGATAGGCTGAAAAGCCCGCAAGGACGCACAGGAGCGATGACATGTACTTCAAGACGCTGGAGCCGGCCTTCTTCGATACCGATGCCCTCGGACATATCAACAACACGCGCCTGCCGGCCTGGTTCGAGTGGGCGCGCAATGACCTGTTCCGCGTCTTCGTGCCGGATCTCGACCCGCGCAAATGGCCGCTGATCATGGCGCGCATCGAGGTCGACTTTCTCGCCGAGCTGCAATACGGCCAGGATGTCGAGATTCGCACCTGGCTGTCGCGGCTTGGCGGCAGCTCCTTCACCGTGACCCAGGAAGCCTGGCAGCGCGGTGTCTGCGGGGCGCGTGGCCACTGCGTGCTGGTGCAGTTCGATCATCACGCCAAGCAATCGCAGCGCATCGAAGGCGAGCTGCGCACGACCCTGCTCTCCCACCTGCACGAACACACTGACAGCGCCGAGCTGGATCTCCCTGCTCTGCGCGAGAAAGCCCGCGCGCTCGGCACGCACAGCACGGCGCCCGCCGGGAGCGTACCGGCATGACACCCGCGCTCAAGCTGCTCAAGGGCAAGCCTCACCGTACCCTGGAATATGCCCATGACCCTCGGGCGCCTGCGTATGGCGAAGAGGCTGCCCAGGCGCTGGGGCTTGAGCCGGCACGGGTCTTCAAGACACTCGTCTGTCAGCTGGAAGGCAGCAGTGCCCGCCAGCCGCTGGTGGTCGCCGTGGTGCCCGTCACCGGCACGCTGAACCTCAAGGCACTGGCGCGTGCCTGCCATGCCCGCAAGGCAGCCCTGGCCCCCCACGAGGCCGCCGAGCGCGCCACCGGCTATGTGGTCGGCGGCATCAGTCCACTGGGCCAGAAGAAGCGGCTGCCGCTGTGGGTGGATGACAGCGCCGAGGGGGTGGAGGAGATGTTCATCAGCGGTGGACGCCGAGGACTGGAGATCGGTCTCGCTCCCGCGCTACTGTGTGAACTGGGCAATGGGCAGTTCGCGCCGCTGGCGCGTGAGGACTGAGGCTCTCGCCACCTGTCACCCTGACGCTCCCTGCCGCCACGCCAGCGAGGAGGCCCGATGGGCATTCGCTACAGCAAGTGGATCTATCCGGACATGACCGAGCTGCATGCGCAGGTCGAGGCCTCGCTGGAGCAGTGGTTCGGCGAGCGCTTCGCCGACTACCCGCACATCAGCTTGCCGGGCCTTGACCCCTACGATTATGATGGCTGGTTCAATCGTCTGGCCCCGGAGCTGATGGCGCGCGGCAGTGACTACTGCGAGCGCGAGTGGCATGGCTATGTGCCGAGCCCCCAGCAGCTCAACCAGGCGTTCTTCCGGGCCGTCTCCCGGTCCAACAAGTGTGTGCTGGAGCCTGACTGCAAGCATGGTGATCCTGACCAATCATAGTCCCGACGCGCGTGAGCTCGAGATCATCGAGCGCCAGCTCGGGCGCAAGCCGCGCGGCATCCAGGCCGTGGCCGCCACCGATGGCGAGGGCACCCCGCTGGTGCTGCGCATGCATTCGCTGGTGGATGGCAAACCCTTCCCGACCCTCTACTGGCTGAGCGACGAGCGCCTCAAGATCTCGCTGTCACGCATCGAGGCCGAAGGCGTGATCAAGGAGCTGGAAGAGAGCCTCAAGACCGACGAGGAACTGCTGGCGCGCTATCGTGCCAGTCATGAAGCCTATGTCGCCGAGCGCTGGAGCTTCATGAGCGAGGCCGAGCGCAGCGCCATCGAGTCCCAGGGCTTCGCTGAGCTGATGCGCGAGCGTGGCGTCGGCGGCATCCGCGACTGGAATCAGGTGCGCTGCCTGCACACCCAGTACGCCCAGCACCTCGCCTATGCCGAGGGCAATGCCATCGGGCACTGGGTCGATGCCCACTACGACGTGCTGTCCGAGCTGCCCTGAGCCCTGCCTGCGATCTAGCCGACACTCAATCCCTCGAGCAGAGGCCGTCGGCCAGGAGGCACAAGACGAAGAAGCCCGCCAATTGGCGGGCTTCTTGCGTCGTGCAGGGGGCGTTTCGGCTTACAGCGAGTGCGCGAACACCAACGCGATGCACAGCGGGCAGATCAGGCGCACGTACCACGGCCAGATCTTCCAGAACAGGCTGGACTCGATGTCCGGCGCCCCGCTCTGGATCTCCTTGAGCAGCGCATGGCGCGACATTGCCCAGCCGACCAGCAGACACATCACCAGCGCGACCAGTGGCTGGCTGTACTGGGTGGTCAACATGATCACCAGACCGAACAGCGCCCCGAAGTTGGCGGCGATGGTCAGACTGATGGCCATGATGGCGGCCCCGACGGCCAGGGTGGCGGCACGCCGTCCCAGCCAGCCACGCTCGACCACGAAGGATACCGGCACTTCCAGCATCGAGATGGAGGAGGTGATGCCCGCCACGCTCATCAGCGCGAAGAACGCCACCATCAAGACGTCTCCCGCGCCACCCATCTGACCGAACAGCGCCGGCAACGTATCGAACAGCAGGGTGTCGGAGCTCTTGAGCAGGCCGTCGGCATCGAAGATCTCGACGCCCAGATGACGCGCGGCATACATGGCCGGAATCACCAGCAGGCCGGCCAGGAAGGCGATGCCGACGTCGATCAGCGTCACCAGCACGCCGAGACGCGGCAGGTTCTGCTCCGGCCCCAGATAGGAGCCATAGATCAGCATTGCCCCCACGCCGAGCGACAGCGAGAAGAATGCCTGGCCCATCGCGCTCAGCATCAGGTCAGCATCGAAGATGCGATCCCACTGCGGGGTGAGATAGACACTCAGGCCTTCATCGGCGCCCGGCAGGGTCAGCACGTAGCCGATCAACCCCACCAGCAGGGCCAGCAGCAGCGGCATCAGACGTGTGGACCATTTCTCGATCCCGCCGCGCACGCCACCGACCACGATCGCCATGGTCAGGGCGAGGAAGACCGCCGTCAGCGAGACATTGCGCGTGAAGTCGAAGGTGGTCAGCCAGCTGGCGGCGGACGACATGCCCAACGCCTCGCTGACCGGCGCGGCGGTATAGCCCAGCAGCCAGCCCGCGACGATGGCGTAGAAGGCCAGGATCAGGCTGGCGGTCAACATGCCCGCCCAGCCCGCCAGCGCGCCGAAGCGCTTGGTGATGCCGCGCCCCAGACTCATGCTGGTGACGATATTGGCCTGACCATGCCGCCCGATGACCAGCTCGGCCATCAAGGCCGGCCACGCCAGCAGGAAGGCCAGCACCAGATACATCACCACGAAGGCCCCGCCTCCGTTGTTGGCGGTCTGGGACGGGAAGCCCCAGACGTTGCCAAGCCCTACTGCCGAACCAGCGGCGGCCATCAAGAAGCCCAGCCGACTGGCGAAGCGTCCGCGCACCTGCGCCATCTGTCTCTCCTGCCTTGTTGTCCCGCGCCCGCCGTCAGGACGTCGCGTCATGTTGGAGTGCACCCCGATGAAAAGGCTCATGGGCGTCAGCGCCCGCCAGCCGTCGCCTGCGGGGGCGGCAAGGGTAGCAGAGCAGGCCCGTGAATGCAGGTACCACGCCGAGCATGCTCTCTCACTCTGCAAGGCAAGGTTGCGCCAAGGCGTCATGGCCCCGCCGCACAACTCGGGTAGGATGGAGACCACGACATTCTGGCGTGGCACTCGACCTTGCGTGCCACAACACACCTTCAGGAGAGCAACATGCATCGCATCTGTGTCTATCTGGGTTCCCGCGAGGGGGCCTCCCCGCATCACCGCCAGCAGGCCGAGGCACTGGGGACCGCGATCGCCGAACGTGGCTGGGGACTGGTCTATGGAGGAGCACGTGCCGGACTGATGGGCGCTTTGGCAGATGCCGCGCTGGCCGCAGGCGGAGAGGTGGTCGGCGTGATCCCGCAGGCGCTGGTGCGCAACGAGAAGGCACACACCGGGCTGACTCGGCTGATCGAAGTGGCGGACATGCATGAGCGCAAGGCGCAGATGGCCGCGCTGGCGGATGGTTTCGTGACCCTGCCGGGCGGGATCGGCACGCTGGAGGAGCTGTTCGAGACCTGGACCTGGCAATACCTGCGCTTTCACGCCAAGCCGATCGCCGTCCTCGACAGTGACGGCTTCTACGCGCCGCTGCTGGAATTTCTGGATCGCACCGTCGAGGCGGGCTTCCTCGACGCGGATACTCGCGCCCGCCTGATCAGCGAACGCGAGATCACTCCCCTGCTGGACCGCCTGGCCCCCTCGTCAGGCGAGCAGGCCTGACGGCAAGCAGCATGGGTCAAGCCTCCGTGACGGGGTGTCGTGCACCGGCCTGATCGCGACAGGCCGGCTCCCCGAGATAGCGGCTGCGCTTGCTGGCGGTGATGCGTCGGATATCGACCATCACCAGCCCATCGATGCAGTAGCCGAAATCGGCATCGACACTGAAGTCGAGGAAGCGAGTGCCGCCGGGCTCGGTGACCTCGGCGTACTGCTTGTAGAGGGTCGGCACCGTCACGCCCATCGCGTCCAGCTGGGCGCGCAGGCGACGGAAATCACCCTCGGCATCCTGACCATCGAACAGACGCTCCGCCTCATGGGCGGCACTGCCCGGTGCACTCTGCGCGACCGGTGCCCGTGCACGCGCCAGCCCCTCCTCATCCCCGTAGTAGTGGCGGTAATAGCTGACGATCAACGCCCGAGCAGCCTCCGGGTAGCTGTTGGAGAGCGTGACCGGGCCGAACAGCCAGCGAATCTCGGGGTGACGGCGCAGATAGGCACCCAGCCCCTGCCACAGGTAATCGAGACTGCGGCGCCCCCAATAGCGTGGCTGCACGAAGCTGCGCCCCAGCTCCAGGCCCTCCTGCATATGCGCGAACATCTCCGGCGTGAAGCGGAACAGGGTCGGACTGTAGAGCCCCTTCTCGCCATGCACCGCCATGATCTTGCCCACCTCACCGATGCGATAGGCCCCGGCGATCTCGAGATCGGCGTCATCCCACAGCACCAGATGACGGTAATGCGCGTCGTAACGGTCGATGTCACGACGCTCTCCCGTCCCTTCGCCGACGCGGCGGAAGCTCAATTCGCGCAGCCGACCGATCTCGCGCATCACGCTGGAACCGGGAAAGGCATCGAACAGGTAGATCTTCTTGCCGTCGCGGGTCTCACCCAGCAGCTCACACGGCGTCAGTTCCTCACGCAGCGCCTGGCGCTCCTCCGGATGACCGATGGCCTTCTCGGTCACGAACAGCCCGCGCTTGCCGCGGCCGATGCGATAGAGGTGCTTGCGCAGCAGGCGTGTCTTGGCATTGGTGCTCAGGGCATCACTGTCGAGACGCGCCAGCGGAATCAGTTCCCCGATGCGCAGCTTGAGCTGACGTTCGCGCTGGCGAAACATCTCATGGGCCAGCAGCGGCGTGCCGAGGCCACGGTTGATCGATGACAGGGTATAGAAGAGCGTCGAGTTGCGACCACTGACGTGAATCGGCAGTACCGGCGCGTTGGTCTTGCGCGCGAAATGCAGGAAGCCCGACAGCCACTTGCCGTCACGCGGCCCGGTCGGCCCTGCGCGCGAGACCTCTCCGGCCGGGAAGATGATGACGGCCTCTTCATTCATCAGTGCCTCGCAGATCTGGGTGCTGCTCCTGCGATACCCACGGCGACTGAGGTTGTCCAGCGGCAGCAGCAAGGGCGCCAGCGGCTCGACCTTCATCAGGATGTCGTTGGCGACGATCTTCACGTCACGGCGCACTTCGCCGACCAGCTTGAGCAGCGCGAGGCCGTCCAGCGAGCCCAGCGGGTGGTTGGCGACGATCACCACTCGCCCGTAGGCAGGGATGTTCTCGCGCTCCCGCGAGGAGACGGAGTAGGCGAAGGAGAAGTGATCGAGCACACGGTCGATGAAGTCGAAACCGCGCAGACCGGCATGCTCGGCGAGGAAGGCATTGATCTCGCTCTCGTGAACCAGACGCCGCAGCAGCGCCAGCGCCGGGCGACGAATCAGAGGGTGGCGCCTGGCAAAGGCGGGATACTTGGCGGCGATGACACGGGCGGTATCGATCATGCTCACTCCTTTGCGCAACGCGGTGCGTCACTCGCAGTCTGAAACAGAGGCTTGATATCACGTCAGAATCGCGCCACTTCATGACAGGTGCGTCACAGTCCCCGTACAGTGAGATGACAGACATCCGTCTGAGGACGGAGCGATCACAGCAAGGCAGCCACGATTGCCAAGCCAAGGAGATAGCGAATGTATGCGATAGCCGTCGAGAACGAGGCGCTGGTCTGGCAGGAAACCGAGGCCCCTTCAGGTATCGCCTCGGACGAGGTGCGTATCCAGGTGGCCTGGGCCGGCGTCAACCGCGCGGATCTGATGCAGCGCGCCGGGAAGTATCCGCCCCCGGCCGGGGAAAGCGAGATTCTCGGTCTCGAGGTCAGCGGCACCATCCTCGAGGTGGGCAGACACGTGGAACGCTTCCAGGTGGGGGACCCGGTCTGCGCCCTGCTGGCAGGCGGAGGCTATGCCGAAGAGGTGGTGGTCAATGCCCTGCAGGTACTGCCGGTGCCGGAGGGCTACGGCCTGCGTGAGGCGGCCGCCCTGCCGGAGATGTTCGCCACCGCCTGGCTGAACCTGTTCATCGAGGGCAACCTCAAGCACAAGGAACGCGTCCTGCTGCACGCCGGGGCCAGCGGTATCGGCACCACTGCCATCCAGCTGTGCGGCCTGTTCGGCCATCCCTGCTTCGTGACCGTCGGCAGTCAGGAGAAGCTGGACACCTGCCTGCGGCTGGGGGCCGATGCCGGCTGGAATCGCCACGATGGCAGTTTCGTCGATGCCGTGAACGAATGGGGCGGCGCTGACATGATTCTCGACCCGGTCGGCGGCGGCTACCTGTCAGGCAATCAGCAGGTCCTGAATCAGGATGGCCGCATGGTATTGATCGGCCTGATGGGCGGGCGGATGGACGAGCTGGATCTGGGACGCATGCTGATGAAGCGCCAGCGGTTGATCGGCTCGACCCTGCGTTCCCGCTCGCCCAAGGGCAAGGGCATGGTGCTGGATGCACTCTATGTCCACGTCTGGCCACGCCTGGCGCGAGGCGAGATACGTCCGCATATCGACAAGAGCTGGCCGATCCAGGACGCCGAGGCTGCACATGCCTATGTGCAGGACAACGCCAGCACCGGCAAGGTGCTGCTGGCGGTAAGCGGGGCCTGAGTCCGTCGTCGACTGGCAGAACGCAAGAAGGCAGCCCGATGGGCTGCCTTCTGCAGGGGCTTTCACGCCGGTCATCTTTCGCCGGGCTGAACGCTCAGTCGTTGCGCTCGATGGCCTGGGCCTTCTGCCAGGTCAGTTGCAGCAGACGGGCATCATCTCCAGCGCGATGGCGCTGGATGCCGCCTTCGGCGATCACGGCTTCCTTGAGCTCGGCCCAGCGATTCAGCTGCTCCTCATCCAGCAGCCGGCGCAGCGCTTCCAGCCGGAAGTGCGGCAGCATGCCGGCATGATGGAACAGCAACGACAACCAGGTATTGTCGTAGCCCCAGCTGTCGCTGTACGCGATACGTGTCTCGCTCAGCTCATCATTGATCCACTGCGCCACTTCCCGCACCGGGCGGCCTTCACGTGCCAATCGGGCGCGTGAAATGCCATGCAACAACTCAGCCTTGGGGTCCCAGTGCACCCACTCTTCCAGCGGCTGGATGAGGAAGGCACAGCTGCTGCCATCGGTACGCGCCAGACCGATCTCGATCGGGTAGCTGCCGCGGCCAAAGCCGGAGGCTTCAATATCGAGCAGAATAGGCAGCGTCACACGCGTCTCCCACGGTATCTCAGGCAGCCAAGGACCAGGCAAGAAGGGGTTGAATGTCTTCAGGTTACGGGAATTGCCCCCCGTTTGGCGAGTCCTGCTCATCCGGTTGACATCAGAAGAGACGGAGACGACAGCGCCCTCACGAGGAGGGCGCTGTCAGAGGAGGCGATCGACGACGGCAGCAGCCGTCGGATTGGCTCAGTGGAGGGCGGCTTCGTCACCGCTGCGTGCATGCGCTTCCCAATGCTCCGCCTTGTGCGGGCAGACCGCCAGCCCCAGCGAGCCTTCACGATAGGCACGTGCCAGGCGCTGCGCGGCAAGCGCATGATGACGCTCTGCCGCACGTGCATACCAGGTCACGGCCTTGGCCGGGTCACTCTGGTATTGCGCGCAGCCATGCTCGTAGATGCACCCTGCCTGGTACTGGGCATGGATGTCACCCGCCTGTGCCGCCTTGACGACGAAACGGGCACCCTTGGCCTTTTCCTGCGCCGAACTGCCGCGCTGGAACAGCATGTGGCCGTACAATGACAGCGCACCGGTATGACCGGCCTTGGCGCAGTGATTGAACAGACGCATGGTCAGACGATGCTTCTGCTGAGAGCCGGAAAGCCAGGAGGCGTGGAACAGACGCTCCGCCAGGCGGTATTTCAGTCCGGTCATCAGGGTTGAGGCCTGCGGCATGACGAGTAACCTTGAAACAGATAAGAGGGATGACGCCGTATCTGGCCCTTTCCTGAGCCTGCGACGCTGTTCTCCTTGCCAACGCTGTCAGTTTGCCCATGCGGGCGGCCTCGCGAGGCTGCTCCCCTGACAACGGGGCGCCAAGCATACTCGCGCAATCAGGGGGACTCAAGCCCGCCTTGTGGGTTTTTGTTACGCTGCTAATATGTGCGCCGTCCCGCGAGTGAAACCGCCGCTGCACCTGCCCTGACACACGCAGGCGACGCACGCTCGCCTTACCCGCTTTTGCCAACCACCCGACAGGGGAATCCTGCATGCAACGTAGAGCTCTAGGCCGCACCGGCATTGACGTGAGTCTGCTGTGCCTTGGCACCATGACCTTTGGTGAGCAGAACAGCGAAGCCGATGCCCACCAGCAGCTGGATCGTGCGCTCGATGCCGGCATCGACTTCATCGATACCGCCGAGATGTACCCTGTCCCGCCCAATGGCGAGACCCAGGGCCGCACCGAGCAGTACATCGGCAGCTGGCTGGCCGCACGCGGCAACCGTGACCAGGTCAAGATCGCCACCAAGGTCACCGGCCCGGGCATGGACTACCTCCGCGGTGGTTCACGCCTGACCCGCGAGCAGATCATCGCCGCCTGTGACGACAACCTGCGCCGTCTGGGCACCGATTACATCGACCTCTATCAGCTGCATTGGCCGGATCGCAAGACCAACTTCTTCGGCAAGCTGGGTTACCAGCCGGTGGAAGACGAGGACATGACGCCGCTGGAAGAAAGCCTCTCCGCCCTTGGCGAACTGGTCACCGCGGGCAAGATTCGCGCCGTGGGTCTGTCCAACGAGACGCCCTGGGGCGTGATGCAGTGCCTGAATCTGGCCGAGCGCCTGAATCTGCCGCGCGTCGCCAGCGTCCAGAATCCCTACAATCTGGTCAACCGCAGCTTTGAGGTCGGGCTGGCCGAGTTCGCGCACCGCGAAGATGTGGGCCTGCTCGCCTATTCGCCGCTGGCCTTCGGCACCCTGTCCGGCAAGTACCTGGATGGCGCCCGTCCGGAAGGCGCGCGTCTGACCCTGTTCGAGCGCTTCCAGCGCTACAACGCGGAGCCGGCCCAGCACGTCATCGCCTGCTACGTGGATATCGCACGCCGTCATGGCCTGAACCCGGCGCAGATGGCACTCGCCTTCGTCAACACGCGTCCGTTCCTGACCAGCAACATCATCGGTGCCACCACCATGCTGCAGCTGGAGAGCAACATCAAAAGCCTCGAGGTGGAACTGAGCGACGAGGTGCTGGCCGAGATCGAGATGATCCACAACACCGCGCCGAACCCCTGCCCCTGATCTGCCCCTGACGCGCAACCCGACAGGCCGGTCGTGATGACCGGCCTGTTCGTCTCCAAGGAAACCCCATGAATCCCGCTGAACTGAGCATGATTCTCATGGCCGTGGCCGCCGGTGCCATGATGCCGATCCAGGCCGGCGTCAATTCCACGCTGGCCCTGCAGACCCACAGTTCGCTCATGGCCGCCATGGTCAGCTTCGTGATCGGCTCGATCGCCCTGATCGGTATCGTGCTGGCCATGCGATTGCCCATGCCGGGTATTGGTGCCCTGAAAGCGGCTCCCTGGTGGAGCTGGACCGGTGGTCTGCTGGGGGCCTTCTTCGTGGCAGCCAGCGTGATCCTGGTACCCAAGCTGGGCGCGGCCACCATGATGGCCACCTTCCTGGCGGGCCAGCTGACGGCTTCGGTCGTTCTGGATCACTTCGGTTGGGCAACCTTCCCGCAGCATGATCTCTCGCTGGGGCGCGTGGCGGGCGTGCTGTTGCTGTTCGCTGGCGTCTTCCTGATCCGACGCTATTGATGCCTTTGGCGTCACGCATCGCAATCTATGGCCCCGATAGTCCCGACGGACTCGGGGCCATGTTGTCTGCCTGATATACTGAGACCTTTCCCCTGTCAGGAGGTCTTCATGCTGAGTGTGATTTCGCCCGCCAAGTCGCTGGATTTCGACAGCGCCCCCGTGACCTCCCGTCATACCCAACCCGACTTTCTTGATCAGGCTCAACCACTGATCGATATCCTGCGCGAGCAATCACCGCAGGACATCGCAAGCCTCATGAAGCTTTCCGACAAGCTGGCCGGCCTCAATGCCGCTCGCTTTCAGGAATGGCAGCCCCCCTTCACGCCAGACAATGCCAAGCAGGCGGTACTGGCCTTTCAGGGAGATGTCTATCAGGGCATGGCGGCAGAAACGTTCAGCGAGGAAGAATTCGAGCGCGCGCAACACAGGCTGCGCATTCTCTCCGGCCTCTACGGGCTACTGCGCCCGCTGGATCTCATCCAGCCGTATCGCCTGGAGATGGGCACCCGCCTGAGCAACCCGGCCGGCAAGGACCTCTACGCCTACTGGCGCAAGACGCTGACGCCGGCACTGGAGCAGGCCGTCGAAGACAGTGGCACGCCGATACTGGTCAATCTGGCCTCCAACGAGTACTTCAAGGCCATCGACGCCAAGGCATTCCGCCACCGTATCGTGACGCCGGTCTTCAAGGACGAGAAGAACGGTCAGTCCAAGATCATCAGCTTCTACGCCAAGCGTGCACGCGGCCTGATGAGCGCCTGGATGCTCAAGCACGATATCGAGACGGCCGAGGACCTCAAGGACTTCGATGTGGCCGGCTACCGCTTCTCCAATGCCGCCTCAGAGGGCGATACGCTGGTCTTCACGCGCAGTGAAGCCGACGCGGCACGCGCCTGACGCGCGCCTTGCAGGTCGCCCTTGCAGGTCGCCCTGCGACTCACCCACCCAGCCCGGGGAACGCCAGGTGCTCTCCTGCCCGGGGTTTGAGATAACGGCGATGAATATCGCCGAAAAGGACGTGATCCGCGCTTCCAAGCCATTCGTAAGCCACCATCTCGGCGCTGACGACACTGGCCCCCGCCGCCTCGCAGCGGGTCACTCCCAATGCTGCCTCACGCGGGCGGCGACTGGCGACACCATCAGCTACCAGCGCCACTCGATACCCCGCACCGCATAGTGACAGCACGGTCTGCATCACGCAGACATGCGCCTCGGCACCACATACCACCAGCTGATCATATCCGCTCTGCTCCAGCGCCTTTCGAAAATCCTGTGCCTCCAGCGCGCTGAAGCTGCGCTTGGTGAAGCAGCGGGTTCGCTCGCTCAGCAAGTGTGTCATGGGAGCACTTTCGCCCAGCTTGTCCGGACAGTGCTCCGTCAGCCACACGGGAATTTCCAGCGCCTGGGCGATACCGCCCAGCCAGATGGCACTGTTGATGGCTTCGGTTCCGCCACTCAGCACCGGCATCAGGCGAGCCTGAAAGTCGATCAGCAACAACAATGACCGTCTCGCCATCAGGTGTTGAGACTTTTCGTCGTCCATTGGTCCTCCCACGTCGATTCTAGGGCTAGAATGGGGCTTCCACTTACACGCTAGCGCATCCAAGGAGATCCCACATGCGCCATCTGTTCATCATGCTGATGGTCGGCTTGCTCGGCTTCGGTCTGAGCGTCGAACACGCGGAGGCCAAGCGCCTCGGCGGCGGCAAGAGTTTCGGTAGCTACTCACGATCCGCTGACAGCGGAAAATCCTCCAGCTCACTGTTTGGCAGCAACAAGGCCACCAACAGCAGCACTGCAGCGAAGTCCAAGCCCTCCAGCGGTCTGTCCAAGTTTGCCGGTCCGCTGGCAGGTCTGCTGGCAGGTGGTCTGCTGGCATCGCTATTCTTCGGCGGCGCCTTCGATGGTCTGCGCATGACAGACTTCCTGATCATCGCGGTGATCGCCTTCATCGCCTTCAAGTTCCTGAGCGCGCGCAAGAAGGCCGCCATGGCGAGCGGCGGGCCGGCAGGCAGCGGTAGCGCCTCCCCCCGTCACGATGATCAGCCACGTAACGTGCAGGCACGTGAAGCGCACCAGGAGCAGGGCGAGTCGCTGGCGCCTGCTGGCGGTATCGGTGCAGGGCTGGGCGGCGGAGCTCCCGTCAGTGAGCCTGCCTGGTTCGACAAGGAACAGTTCCTCGGTGGTGCCAAGGAGCACTTCATGACCCTGCAACGCGCCTGGGACAACAATGACCTGCCGCGCATCCAGGAATACGTGACGCCGGAGCTCTACAACATGCTGCGCGAAGAACGCGCTCAGCAGCCAGCCAACAACCGTACCGAAGTCGTGCGTCTGTTCGCTGAACTGGGCAGCGTGCAGGAAATCGGCAAGCAGGCGGAAGCGACAGTGCTGTTCCACGGCGTGCTCGACGAGAATGGCGAGCAGAACGAGTTCAACGAGACCTGGCACCTGGTCCGTGAGCTGCGCGATGGTGCAGACTGGTACATTCAGGGTATCGAGCAGAACAGCTAAACAGCTCCTCCCTCCCTGATGCGGTCTTCACATCGAGGACTCCATCAGATACCAGAGCGGCCGGATGATCACTCATCCGGCCGCTTTTTCTTGCCTGCAAGGCAAGGAGCCAGACGGCAGACATAAAAAAACCGGCCACTGGGGAAGTGGCCGGCGGACTGGCTGCTCGACTGCAAGGCAGGAGTGCCATATCTCAAAAAGTCTGCTGATGGGATAGCACAGACAAGTTTCTAAGCAAGGGAACGTCGAAACTCACCTACTCAGAGTCTGGCATGACGCTTTAGTTCACCCTGATGAAGAAAAAGTCGAGCAACTCCGAGGTGCGAAACCCGCGACGCTTGACGCTCGATAAAGATAAGCCTCCCTAGCACTTCCTTCGCTCTCGGAAACAACGGACTCATGCGAGCCTCACGGCGCTCACGTGCATCACCTCGACAGACACGATGTGAATACCCTGAGGAATCGTGCAGCGAGGTTTTCCACACCCTCTTGCTCTCTTGCCCCCTGCGACTCCCTGGAACTCTGCTCCCCGTCTACAGCTTCTCCTGGCAAGCACGACGCAGTCCTTCCTTTGTCTCTCTTCTCTTTCGTGCCACTTTTTCCGCGCACAAAGAGAACCGCCCCTGCAGCTGGGCTGCAGGGGCGGTTCAGTATAAGTGCCTGACGATGACCTACTCTCACATGGAGAAACTCCACACTACCATCGGCGCTAAGCGGTTTCAC
>NZ_BLWK01000013.1:0-939 GCF_013374075.1 Cobetia sp. 5-25-4-2
CAGCGGTCACACCCTGGCTGTCGGTGACGACCACGGTGTAATCCAGCACCAGGCTCTCGCCGACGGCGAGATGATCGAAGGCTTCGCCAGCGACACTTGAGCTGTCGAAGGTCCAGTTCAGCGTGCCGTCATTCCCGGTGTTGGCGATGATCGCATCGGCATCGACGGAGAGCATGCTCAGCAGCTGATCGTTGCTCAAGCCATCAGTGTCACCAATGGCGGTCACGGCGGTGACGCTCGGCGTCACTTCGTCGGTGGTGTCCAGATCGCTCACCGAGAGCGTGCCGGCGGTGGTCAGCGGTGCATCGGTTTCTGTCAGTGACTCGACCGCGCTGTCGTCGCCGTCGATGGCAATGACCGGCGTATCGTTGCTGCCGTTAATGGTGATGCTGACCACCTGCTCAGCGGTCACACCCTGGCTGTCGGTGACGACCACGGTGTAGTCCAGTACCAGGCTCTCGCCGAGGGCGAGGTGATCGAAGGCTTCGCCAGCGACACTGCTGCTGTCGAAGGTCCAGTTCAGCGTGCCGTCGTTGCTGACACCATCGATGATCGCATCGGCGTCGACACTGAGCATGCCCAGCAGTTGGTCGTTGGTCAGGCCATCGACATCGCCGTCGGCGGCCACCGCGGTGACACTCGGCGTCACGTCGTCGGTGGTATCCAGATCGCTCACGGAGAGCGTACCTGCGGTGGTGAGCGTATCGTCCGTCTCGGTCAGCGACTCGGCCGCGCTGTCATCGCCTTTGAGGGCGATAACCGGCGCATCGTTGCTGCCATTGATGGTGATGGTGACAACCTGCTCGGCAGTCACACCCTGGCTGTCGGTGACGACCACGGTGTAATCCAGCACCAGGCTTCCGCCGACGGCGAGGTGATCGAAGGCTTCGCCTTCGACGCTTGCGCTGTCGAAGGTCCAGTTCAGAGTGCCATCGTTCT
>NZ_BLWK01000014.1:0-1134 GCF_013374075.1 Cobetia sp. 5-25-4-2
CCTTGCGCCTCCTGAAGGGCCCTTGAAGACTACAAGGTTGATAGGCTGGGTGTGGAAGCACAGCAATGTGTTGAGCTAACCAGTACTAATTGCCCGTGAGGCTTGACCATATAACACCCAAGGGGTTTGCACAGGCAAACCGCCGGGATTACGACAAGATCGACGACATATCGGTCAGCATGATTCATATTGCGAGTCGCGAGGCCACAAGCCTCGGGACTCAGGCATCGCAAGATGCCACCGTTTCGCCTGACGACCATAGCGAGCGTGAACCACCCGATCCCATGCCGAACTCGGAAGTGAAACCGCTTAGCGCCGATGGTAGTGTGGAGTTTCTCCATGTGAGAGTAGGTCATCGTCAGGCACTTATACCGAACCGCCCCTGCAGCCTTGCTGCAGGGGCGGTTCTCTTTGTGCGCGGAAAAAGTGGTGCTTGGAGAGGTGGTGCACAGAAAAATGGCGCACTGGAATGTGATACCAGAATCTTGGTGATCTTCGACGTGCCAGGTAAATGTACAAGTCTTCATACGCTTCGAGTGGGGAGGGCGCACGGTCCTGGTGGTGCTCACACCGCATGGGTAAAGATATTGTCTCGTTCCAGGTCGGTAATGGGGTGTGGAAAACTTTCATTGAGCGGCTCATGTCAGGTTATCCACACCCCTTTCTTTCCAGGTGTGACTCTCGGGAATCATCAGAGCGATCGATCAGGCCCGCTTCTTTACCATGATGTCGTCCTGAATCGTGACGGCCGAAAGCACCGAACACTACATGGCTGGATGCTTTTTGAAGAAAGCGCTTGCACTTTCAGAGGTGAATGCGTAAAGTACGCATCCGCTGCCGGGGACGCACGGCGTTACCAGCGGTGAAAGAGGTTTGCAGGTGATTGTTTTGTTTGATGTTTTTGAAGTCCGCTTCCAAATCATCGATTGACAATACTGGGCGATTCGCTAGAATACGCCGCACTCCTTACGGAACAGGTGATCGAGCAACGCTCCTCACCGCTAGATGATGCTTAGAGGCAGTCGATTGACTCATCATCAAGTGCTTGACTTCTCAAGCGTTCCGGATAGAATATGCCTCCTCGCTTAACAGCGACGCTCTTTAAAAATTTGATCAGGTAATTCGTGTGAGCGC
>NZ_BLWK01000015.1:0-831 GCF_013374075.1 Cobetia sp. 5-25-4-2
ACCTCACCGAGCGCCGATGACAACAGCATCGCCTTCGACGATGGTGGCGATGGCTTCCTGAATGCCGACGAGATCGGCAACGTGACGCTGACCGGCTCCATCGAAGACGGCCTGAGCAGCGACAACGTTCAGCTGGTGATCACCGACGGCGAAGGTGGCTCCGTCACCGTCGATCCCGCCGACATCACGGTCGATGGCACCACCCTGACTGTCGCTGGCCAGGATCTCTCCGACCTGGCCGAGGGCGAACTCACCGCGACGCTGACTGTCACTGATGAGGCCGGTAATGCGGCCGAGTTCACGGATGCCGCGACCAAGGACACCGTCACTGACACCCCGACGCTGGATGCCACTGATGGCACCACCCTCACCGGGACTGGCGAGCCGGGCGCGACCATCAGCATCACCGATGGCAATGGTGACGAGGTGGCGACAACCGAAGTGGGTGATGACGGAAACTTCGAAATCACCCTCGACCCGATGCCGGAAGACGGCACCGAACTGACCGCTACCGCGACCGACCCGGCCGGTAACACCAGTGAGCCGTCCAACCCCGTCACCGTCGATAGCAATACCGACACCACCCCGCCGGCGGAAGGCGACAACAGCATCGCCTTCGGCGATGGTGGCGATGGCTTCCTGAATGCCGACGAGATCGGCAACGTGACGCTGACCGGCTCCATCGAAGACGGCCTGAGCAGCGACAACGTTCAGCTGGTGATCACCGACGGCGAAGGTGGCTCCGTCACCGTCGACCCCGCCGATATCACCGTCTTGGGCACCACTCTGACTGTCGCTGGCCAGAATCTGTCTGGCCTCGCCGAGGGCGAG
>NZ_BLWK01000016.1:0-566 GCF_013374075.1 Cobetia sp. 5-25-4-2
GTCGCCACCACCGAAGTCGAAGAGGATGGCACCTTCTCGGTCGATCTCGACCCGATGCCGGAAGACGGTACCGAGCTGACCGCCACCGCGACCGATCCAGCCGGCAACACCAGTGCGCCGTCCAACCCCGTCACCGTCGACAGCAACACCGACACCACCCCGCCGGCGGAAGGCGACAACAGCATTGCCTTCGACGATGGTGGCGATGGCTTCCTGAATGCCGACGAGATCGGCAACGTCACCCTGACCGGCTCCATCGAAGACGGCCTGGACAGCAGCAACGTTCAGCTGGTCATCACCGACGGCGAAGGTGGCTCCGTCACCGTCGACCCCGCCGATATCACTGTCGATGGCACCACCCTGACTGTCGCTGGCCAGAATCTCTCCGACCTGGCCGAGGGCGAACTGACCGCGACGTTGACCGTCACTGACGACCCCGGTAATGCGGCCGAGTTCACGGATGCCGCGACCAAGGACACCGTCACCGACACCCCGACGCTGAACGACACCGATGGCACCACCCTCTCCGGCACCGGTGAGCCCGGCGCGACCGTCGACATCACCGA
>NZ_BLWK01000017.1:0-2167 GCF_013374075.1 Cobetia sp. 5-25-4-2
AGGATGAACCCGTAGCTTCGGTACCTGATTTAGCCCCGTTATATCTTCCGCGCAGGCCGACTCGACTAGTGAGCTATTACGCTTTCTTTAAAGGATGGCTGCTTCTAAGCCAACCTCCTAGCTGTCTGAGCCTTCCCACATCGTTTCCCACTTAATCAGGATTTTGGGACCTTAGCTGACGGTCTGGGTTGTTTCCCTTTTCACAACGGACGTTAGCACCCGCTGTGTGTCTCCCACGCTGCACTCACTGGTATTCGGAGTTTGCCTCGGGTTGGTAAGTCGGGATGACCCCCTAGCCGAAACAGTGCTCTACCCCCAGCGGTGATACGTGAGGCGCTACCTAAATAGCTTTCGAGGAGAACCAGCTATCTCCGGGCTTGATTAGCCTTTCACTCCGATCCACAGCTCATCCCAGCATTTTTCAACATACTTGGGTTCGGGCCTCCAATTGATGTTACTCAATCTTCACCCTGGCCATGGATAGATCGCCCGGTTTCGGGTCTATACCCTGCGACTGGTCGCCCAGTTAAGACTCGCTTTCGCTACGCCTCCCCTATACGGTTAAGCTCGCCACAGAATATAAGTCGCTGACCCATTATACAAAAGGTACGCGGTCACACCACGAAGGTGCTCCCACTGCTTGTACGCATACGGTTTCAGGATCTATTTCACTCCCCTCGCCGGGGTTCTTTTCGCCTTTCCCTCACGGTACTGGTTCACTATCGGTCAGCCAGGAGTATTTAGCCTTGGAGGATGGTCCCCCCATGTTCAGTCAAGGTTTCTCGTGCCCCGACCTACTCGATTTCACGATACTCAGACTTCGACTACGGGACTATCACCCTGTATCGTCANCTGCTTGTACGCATACGGTTTCAGGATCTATTTCACTCCCCTCGCCGGGGTTCTTTTCGCCTTTCCCTCACGGTACTGGTTCACTATCGGTCAGCCAGGAGTATTTAGCCTTGGAGGATGGTCCCCCCATGTTCAGTCAAGGTTTCTCGTGCCCCGACCTACTCGATTTCACGATACTCAGACTTCGACTACGGGACTATCACCCTGTATCGTCAAGCTTCCCAGCTTGTTCGTCTGTCAGTTGTATCGCTTAAGGGCTGGTCCCCGTTCGCTCGCCGCTACTTGGGGAATCTCGGTTGATTTCTTTTCCTCCGGGTACTTAGATGTTTCAGTTCCCCGGGTTTGCCTCTATAGGTTATGTATTGGCCTATAGATACTCACCTGATGGTGAGTGGGTTTCCCCATTCGGAAATCGTTGGGTCGCAGGGTATTTGCCACCTCGCCAACGCTTATCGCAGGCTATCACGTCCTTCATCGCCTCTGGCTGCCAAGGCATCCACCGTATGCGCTTAATCGCTTGACCATATAACCCCAAGGGGTCTGTCAAGGATTACGAATCTGTCGGACCTCTCCGACATATCGTTTNGAGTGGGTTTCCCCATTCGGAAATCGTTGGGTCGCAGGGTATTTGCCACCTCGCCAACGCTTATCGCAGGCTATCACGTCCTTCATCGCCTCTGGCTGCCAAGGCATCCACCGTATGCGCTTAATCGCTTGACCATATAACCCCAAGGGGTCTGTCAAGGATTACGACTCTGTCGGACCTCTCCGACATATCGTTTGATGGAGATGTGCTTGGCGCACATTCCATCGTCAGCATGATTCACATTGTTAAAGAGCGGCTGTTCAGAGAACAGTGAGAAGTCACACAACCTTCTCGAGGAAGGCGATATGCTTGTCACTGTGAACTGTCAGCGTTATCAGGTAGTAGAAGCTTGAACCGGAACTTGATGGTGGAGCCAAGCGGGATCGAACCGCTGACCTCCTGCGTGCAAGGCAGGCGCTCTCCCAGCTGAGCTATGGCCCCAAAAGTCGGCAAACCGTGTCGACAAAAGCACGAAGCTTTTGGTGGGTCTGGGCAGATTTGAACTGCCGACCTCACCCTTATCAGGGGTGCGCTCTAACCAACTGAGCTACAGACCCGACACTACTACTCGATAAACTAACTTGATCAGGTAATTCGTTGTGAGCACTTGCCGCGAGCAGTAGACAGTGTCGATAAGGAGGTGATCCAGCCCCAGGTTCCCCTAGGGCTACCTTGTTACGACTTCACCCCAGTCATGAACCACACCGTGGTGATCGCCCTCCCGAAGGT
>NZ_BLWK01000018.1:0-527 GCF_013374075.1 Cobetia sp. 5-25-4-2
GACGGCACGCTGAACTGGACCTTCGACAGCTCAAGTGTCGCTGGCGAAGCCTTCGATCATCTCGCCGTCGGCGAGAGCCTGGTGCTGGATTACACCGTGGTCGTCACCGACAGCCAGGGTGTGACCGCTGAGCAGGTAGTCTCGATCACCATCAATGGCAGCAACGATGCGCCAGTCATCGCCATCGAAGGCGACGACAGCGCGGTCGAGTCACTGACAGAAACCGATGCACCGCTGACCACCGCCGGCACGCTCTCGGTGAGCGATCTTGATACCACCGACGAAGTCACGCCGAGCGTCACGGCCGTGACCGCCACCGGTGATACCGATGGCCTCAGCAATGCTGAGCTGCTGAGCATGCTCTCCGTCGATGCCGATGCGATCATCGCCAACACCGAGAACGATGGCACTCTGAACTGGACCTTCGACAGCGCAAGCGTCGAAGGCGAAGCCTTCGATCACCTCGCCGTCGGCGGAAGCCTGGTGCTGGATTACACCGTGGTCGTCACCGACAGCCAGGGTGTGAC
>NZ_BLWK01000019.1:0-1821 GCF_013374075.1 Cobetia sp. 5-25-4-2
ATCACCGCATTGGACGAGGGCGATTACGCCTTCACCGCCATTGCCACCGATGCCGCCGGCAATGACAGCGTGCTGTCCAACGCCATCGCCATCACGGTCGATACCACCGCGCCGTCTGCACCCACTCTGGCCATCACCGAAGCCCTCGATGGTGTGAATATCGATGAGCTGACCGATGGGCTGCAAACTACGGTCACCCTCAGCGATGAGGCCGTCGCCGGCGACACCGTAACTGTCACCCTGGTCGACAGCGATGACGCGTCGAACGTGATCACCGCTTCGGTCGAGCTGGACGCCGACGACATCACCGCCGGCAACGTGGCGGTCATCATTGCCGCCGACGACCTGACCGATAGCAGCAGCTACGCCGCGACAGCCGTGATCATCGATGTGGCGGGCAACCGCTCTGATGCCTCGAACAGCATTGATGTCGCCATCGACATCACCGCGCCGTCTGCGCCGACGCTGGCCATCGAGGCAGCGGTAGATGGTGTGAGTGCCGCCGAACTGGCCGCGGGTCTGCAAACCACGGTCACCCTCAGCGAGGATGCCGTCGCGGGTGACACCGTGACCGTCACTCTGGTCGACGACGCAGACGCGGAGAACGTGATCACCGCTTCGGTCGAGCTGGACGCCGACGACATCACCGCCGGCAACGTGGCGGTCATCATTGCCGCAGACGACCTGACCGATGGCAGCAGCTACGCCGCGACGGCCGTGATTACCGATGTGGCGGGCAACCGCTCTGATGCCTCGAACAGCATTGATGTCGCCATCGACATCACCGCGCCGTCTGCGCCGACGCTGGCCATCGAGGCAGCGGTAGATGGTGTGAGTGCCGCCGAACTGGCAGCGGGTCTGCCCACCACGGTCACCCTCAGCGATGAGGCCGTCGCCGGCGACACCGTGACNCGATGTGGCGGGCAACCGCTCTGATGCCTCGAACAGCATTGATGTCGCCATCGACATCACCGCGCCGTCTGCACCGACGCTGGCCATCGAGGCAGCGGTAGATGGTGTGAGTGCCGCCGAACTGGCCGCGGGTCTGCAAACCACGGTCACCCTCAGCGATGAGGCCGTCGCGGGTGACACCGTGACCGTCACCCTGGTCGACAGCGATGACGCGTCGAACGTGATCACCGCGTCGGTCGAGCTGGACGCCGACGACATCACCGCCGGCAACGTGGCGGTCATCATTGCCGCCGACGACCTGACCGATGGCAGCAGCTACGCCGCGACAGCCGTGATTACCGATGTGGCGGGCAACCGCTCTGATGCCTCGAACAGCATTGATGTCGCCATCGACATCACCGCGCCGTCTGCACCGACGCNCAGCGATGACGCGTCGAACGTGATCACCGCTTCGGTCGAGCTGGACGCCGACGACATCACCGCCGGCAACGTGGCGGTCATCATTGCCGCCGACGACCTGACCGATGGCAGCAGCTACGCCGCGACAGCCGTGATTACCGATGTGGCGGGCAATAGCTCTGATGCCTCGAACAGCATTGATGTCGCCATCGACATCACCGCGCCGTCTGTGCCGACGCTGGCCATCGAGGCAGCGGTGGATGGTGTGAGTGCCGCCGAACTGGCCGCGGGTCTGCCCACCACGGTCACCCTCAGCGAGGATGCCGTCGCGGGTGACACCGTGACCGTCACTCTGGTCGACGACGCAGACGCGGAGAACGTGATCACCGCTTCAGTCGTGCTGGAAGAGGCTGACATCACCGCCGACAGCGTGGCGGTCACCATTGCCGCCGACGCCCTGACCGATGGCAGCAGTTACGCCGCGACAGCCGTGATCATCGATGTGGCGGG
>NZ_BLWK01000020.1:0-511 GCF_013374075.1 Cobetia sp. 5-25-4-2
GGTGACGGAGCCACCTTCGCCGTCGGTGATCACCAGCTGAACGTTGTCGCTGCTCAGGCCGTCTTCGATGGAGCCGGTCAGCGTCACGTTGCCGATCTCGTCGGCATTCAGGAAGCCATCGCCACCATCGGTGAAGGCGATGCTGTTGTCGCCTTCCGCCGGCGGGGTGGTGTCGGTATTACTATCAACCGTGACGGGGTTGGACGGCTCACTGGTGTTGCCGGCTGGGTCGGTCGCGGTGGCAGTCAGTTCGGTGCCGTCTTCCGGCATCGGATCGAGCTCGACCGAGAAGGTGCCATCCTCTTCGACTTCGGTGGTGGCGACAGGGTTGCCATTGCCATCGGTGATGTCGACGGTCGCGCCGGGCTCACCGGTGCCGGTGAGGGTGGTGCCATCGGTGTCGTTCAGCGTCGGGGTGTCGGTGACGGTGTCCTTGGTCGCGGCATCCGTGAACTCGGCCGCATTACCGGCGTCGTCAGTGACGGTCAACGTCGCGGTCAGTTCGCCCTCG
>NZ_BLWK01000021.1:0-481 GCF_013374075.1 Cobetia sp. 5-25-4-2
GCAATGACAGCGTGCTGTCCAACGCCATCGCCATCACGGTCGATACCACCGCGCCGTCTGCACCCACTCTGGCCATCACCGAAGCCCTCGATGGTGTGAATATCGATGAGCTGACCGATGGGCTGCAAACCACGGTCACCCTCAGCGATGAGGCCGTCGCCGGCGACACCGTGACTGTCATCCTGGTCGACAGCGATGACGCGTCGAACGTGATCACCGCTTCGGTCGAGCTGGACGCCGACGACATCACCGCCGGCAACGTGGCGGTCATCATTGCCGCCGACGACCTGACCGATGGCAGCAGCTACGCCGCGACAGCCGTGATCATCGATGTGGCGGGCAACCGCTCTGATGCCTCGAACAGCATTGATGTCGCCATCGACATCACCGCGCCATCCGCGCCGGTCATCACCACCATCAGTGACAACGTTGGCGATCTGACCGCCGCCCTGGTCGACGGTGACAGCACCGATGACACCAC
>NZ_BLWK01000022.1:0-457 GCF_013374075.1 Cobetia sp. 5-25-4-2
CCGTGCTGTCGGCTTCCGCGGTACCGGAGACGGTCGGCGTGGTGTCATCGGTGCTGTCACCGTCGACCAGGGCGGCGGTCAGATCGCCAACGTTGTCACTGATGGTAGTGATGACCGGCGCGGTCGGCGCGGTGATGTCGATGGCGACATCAATGCTGTTCGAGGCATCAGAGCGGTTGCCCGCCACATCGGTAATCACGGCTGTCGCGGCGTAGCTGCTGCCATCGGTCAGGTCGTCGGCGGCAATGGAGACCGCCACGCTGTCGGCGGTGATGTCAGCCTCTTCCAGCACGACTGAAGTGGTGATCACGTTCGACGCGTCATCGCTGTCGACCAGGGTGACCGTCACGGTGTCGCCGGCGACGGCCTCATCGCTGAGGGTGACCGTGGTGGGCAGACCCGCTGCCAGTTCGGCGGCACTCACACCATCTACCGCTGCCTCGATGGCCAGCGTCGG
>NZ_BLWK01000023.1:0-457 GCF_013374075.1 Cobetia sp. 5-25-4-2
GGCAGCATCGAGGCCGGCCTCGACAGCAGCAATGTCGTGATCACCATCACTGACAGCGCCGATCCGGCCAACGAGATCACCGTCGCCACAACTGACATTACGATCGACGGTGCCGGCAATCTGTCCGTAACCGGTCTGGACCTGAGCACCGCAACTTCCGGGCTCACCGAAGGCGTCCTCACCGTCTCGATGACCGCGACCGATGTGGCGGGCAATACGTTCGAGACCGACGGCACCACCACCAGTGATCTCACGGCGCCTGAAATCCCGAGCCTTGCGCTCACCGCCGACACCAACATCACCGACGACGGCATCACCAGCAATGGCGAGGTCACCGTCAGTGGTCTCGAGACCGATGCCACCTGGGAAGTCTCCCTCGACGGCGGCACCAGCTGGGATGCTGGCACTGGCACCACCTTCACGCTGGACGAAGGCAGCTACGCCGATGGCGTTGTGC
>NZ_BLWK01000024.1:0-890 GCF_013374075.1 Cobetia sp. 5-25-4-2
ACGCCGACGACATCACCGCCGGCAACGTGGCGGTCATCATTGCCGCCGACGACCTGACCGATGGCAGCAGCTACGCCGCGACAGCCGTGATTACCGATGTGGCGGGCAACCGCTCTGATGCCTCGAACAGTATCGACGTCGCCATCGACATCACTGCGCCGTCTGCACCGGTCATCACCACCATCAGTGACAACGTTGGCGATCTGACCGCCGACCTGGTCGACGGTGACAGTACCGATGACACCACCCCGACCGTCTCCGGTACCGCGGAAGCCGACAGCACGGTCACGCTCTACAACGGGGAAACCGTGCTGGGTACCGACACGGCAGATTCCGACGGCAACTGGAGCATCACGCCGATCACCGCATTGGACGAGGGCGATTACGCCTTCACCGCCATTGCCACCGATGCCGCCGGCAATGACAGCGTGCTGTCCAACGCCATCNACCGACACGGCAGATTCCGACGGCAACTGGAGCATCACGCCAATCACCGCATTGGACGAGGGCGATTACGCCTTCACCGCCATTGCCACCGATGCCGCCGGCAATGACAGCGTGCTGTCCAACGCCATCGCCATCACGGTCGATACCACCGCGCCGTCTGCCCCCACTCTGGCCATCACCGAAGCCCTCGATGGTGTGAATATCGATGAGCTGACCGATGGTCTGCACACCACGGTCACCCTCAGCGAGGAAGCCGTCGCGGGTGACACCGTGACCGTCACCTTGGGCGACGACGCAGACGCGGAGAACGTGATCACCGCTTCGGTCGAGCTGGACGCCGACGACATCACCGCCGGCAACGTGGCGGTCATCATTGCCGCCGACGACCTGACCGATGGCAGCAGCTACGCCGCGACAGCCGTGATTACCGATGTGGCGGGCAA
>NZ_BLWK01000025.1:0-621 GCF_013374075.1 Cobetia sp. 5-25-4-2
AGTTCACGGATGCCGCGACCAAGGACACCGTCACCGACACCCCGACGCTGAACGACACCGATGGCACCACCCTCTCCGGCACCGGTGAGCCCGGCGCGACCGTCGACATCACCGATGGCAATGGCAACCCGGTCGCCACCACCGAAGTCGAAGAGGATGGCACCTTCTCGGTCGATCTCGACCCGATGCCGGAAGACGGTACCGAGCTGACCGCCACCGCGACCGATCCAGCCGGCAACACCAGTGCGCCGTCCAACCCCGTCACCGTCGACAGCAACACCGACACCACCCCGCCGGCGGAAGGCGACAACAGCATCGCCTTTGTGGATGGTGGCGATGCCTTCCTGAATGCCGACGAGATCGGCAACGTGACGCTGACCGGCTCCATCGAAGACGGCCTGGACAGCAGCAACGTCCAGCTGGTGATCACCGACGGCGAAGGTGGCTCCGTCACCGTCGACCCCGCCGATATCACTGTCGATGGCACTACTCTGACTGTCGCTGGCCAGAATCTCTCCGACCTGGCCGAGGGCGAACTGACCGCGACGTTGACCGTCACTGACGACGCCGGTAATGCGGCCGAGTTCACGGATGCCGCGACCAAGGACACCGTCACCGACA
>NZ_BLWK01000026.1:0-772 GCF_013374075.1 Cobetia sp. 5-25-4-2
ATCGTTGGGTCGCAGGGTATTTGCCACCTCGCCAACGCTTATCGCAGGCTATCACGTCCTTCATCGCCTCTGGCTGCCAAGGCATCCACCGTATGCGCTTAATCGCTTGACCATATAACCCCAAGGGGTCTGTCAAGGATTACGAATCTGTCGGACCTCTCCGACATATCGTTTGATGGAGATGTGCTTGGCGCACATTCCATCGTCAGCATGATTCACATTGTTAAAGAGCGGCTGTTCAGAGAACAGTGAGAAGCGCGCTCTGATGAGCACGCTTGCCACTGCCGGCTAAGCCAGCAATAAGATCAGGTAATTCGTTGTGAGCACTTGCCGCGAGCAGTAGACAGTGTCGATAAGGAGGTGATCCAGCCCCAGGTTCCCCTAGGGCTACCTTGTTACGACTTCACCCCAGTCATGAACCACACCGTGGTGATCGCCCTCCCGAAGGTTAGGCTAACCACTTCNGCTTAATCGCTTGACCATATAACCCCAAGGGGTCTGTCAAGGATTACGAATCTGTCGGACCTCTCCGACATATCGTTTTGATGGAGATGTGCTTGGCGCACATTCCATCGTCAGCATGATTCACATTGTTAAAGAGCGGCTGTTCAGAGAACAGTGAGAAGCGCGCTCTGTCGAGCGCGCTTGCCACTGCCGGCTAAGCCAGCAATAAGATCAGGTAATTCGTTGTGAGCACTTGCCGCGAGCAGTAGACAGTGTCGATAAGGAGGTGATCCAGCCCCAGGTTCCCCTAGGGCTACCTTGTTACGAC
>NZ_BLWK01000027.1:0-415 GCF_013374075.1 Cobetia sp. 5-25-4-2
GAGGTCACCGTCAGTGGTCTCGAGACCGATGCCACCTGGGAAGTCTCCCTCGACGGCGGCACCAGCTGGGATGCTGGCACTGGCACCACCTTCACGCTGGACGAAGGCAGCTACGCCGATGGCGTTGTGCAGATCCGTCAGACCGATGTGGCTGGTAACGTCAGCGACGCCGTGAACCTGGGCGCCGTGACCGTGGATACCACCGACCCGACGGGCAGCATCGCCTTCGTCGATGGCGCCGATGGCTTCCTGAACGTCGACGACATCACTGCCGTCGCCCTCAGCGGCAGCATCGAGGCCGGCCTCGACAGCAGCAATGTCGTGATCACCATCACTGACAGCGCCGATCCGGCCAACGAGATCACCGTCGCCACAACTGACATTACGATCGACGGTGCCGGCAATCTGTCCGTAA
>NZ_BLWK01000028.1:0-384 GCF_013374075.1 Cobetia sp. 5-25-4-2
AGTGTCTACGGCAGCTTCGAGGTCGCCGCCGATGGCAGCTGGACCTACACCCTCGACAATGACGCGACGGAAACCCAGGCACTGGCTGCCGGCGAGACCGTCACCGAGACCTACACCGTCACGCTGAGCGATGACTCGACCACCGCGGTCGACATCGTCATCACCGGTACCGACGACCTCCCGGTCATCACGGCCGATTCTGGCGCCGTGGAAGAAGACGGCACTCTGGAAGCCAGCGGCACGCTGACGGCCACGGATGCCGACAACCCGGATCTGGCCTTCGTCGCCGCCACCGATGACAGCAGTGTCTACGGCAGCTTCGAGGTCGCCGCCGATGGCAGCTGGACCTACACCCTCGACAATGACGCGACGGAAACCCAGGCA
>NZ_BLWK01000029.1:0-366 GCF_013374075.1 Cobetia sp. 5-25-4-2
CGGTGATGTCGACGGTCGCGCCGGGCTCACCGGTGCCGGAGAGGGTGGTGCCATCGGTGTCGTTCAGCGTCGGGGTGTCGGTGACGGTGTCCTTGGTCGCGGCATCCGTGAACTCGGCCGCATTACCGGCCTCATCAGTGACAGTCAGCGTCGCGGTGAGTTCGCCCTCGGAGAGGTCGGAGAGATCTTGGCCAGCGACAGTCAGGGTGGTGCCATCGACAGTGATGTCGGCGGGGTCGACGGTGACGGAGCCACCTTCGCCGTCGGTGATCACCAGCTGAACGTTGTCGCTGCTCAGGCCGTCTTCGATGGAGCCGGTCAGCGTCACGTTGCCGATCTCGTCGGCATTCAGGAAGCCATCGCCAC
>NZ_BLWK01000030.1:0-345 GCF_013374075.1 Cobetia sp. 5-25-4-2
ACCATTACCGTCACCAATGGGGACGGCGATGTGCTTGGTGAAACGACCGTCGATGCCAACGGAGACTTCAGCCTCGAGCTGACGCCAGAACAGGAAGACGGCACCGAGCTGACAGCAACTGCCACCGATGATGCCGGTAATGAAAGCGACGCTTCTGCCATTGTCACCGTGCCGACCGCCGGTGACATCACGGCTCCTGCCGCGCCTGTCATTACTTCTGTTGACGACAATGTGGGCAGCGTCACAGGCGAGCTGGCTTCTGGCGACAGCACCGATGACACGACTCCGACCCTGACAGGTACTGCCGAAGCCGGTAGCTCAGTCGCCATCTACGACGGCGAGACC
>NZ_BLWK01000031.1:0-334 GCF_013374075.1 Cobetia sp. 5-25-4-2
GTATCTATAGGCCAATACATAACCTATAGAGGCAAACCCGGGGAACTGAAACATCTAAGTACCCGGAGGAAAAGAAATCAACCGAGATTCCCCAAGTAGCGGCGAGCGAACGGGGACCAGCCCTTAAGCGTGACAACTGACAGACGAACAGGCTGGGAAGCCTGACGATACAGGGTGATAGTCCCGTAGTCGAAGTCTGAGTCACGTGAAATCGAGTAGGTCGGGGCACGAGAAACCTTGACTGAACATGGGGGGACCATCCTCCAAGGCTAAATACTCCTGGCTGACCGATAGTGAACCAGTACCGTGAGGGAAAGGCGAAAAGAACCCCGGC
>NZ_BLWK01000032.1:0-317 GCF_013374075.1 Cobetia sp. 5-25-4-2
CGAACAGCATTGATGTCGCCATCGACATCACCGCGCCGTCTGCGCCGACGCTGGCCATCGAGGCAGCGGTAGATGGTGTGAGTGCCGCCGAACTGGCCGCGGGTCTGCAAACCACGGTCACCCTCAGCGATGAGGCCGTCGCGGGTGACACCGTGACCGTCACTCTGGTCGACAGCGATGACGCGTCGAACGTGATCACCGCTTCGGTCGAGCTGGACGCCGACGACATCACCGCCGGCAACGTGGCGGTCATCATTGCCGCCGACGACCTGACCGATGGCAGCAGCTACGCCGCGACAGCCGTGATTACCGATGTG
>NZ_BLWK01000033.1:0-1056 GCF_013374075.1 Cobetia sp. 5-25-4-2
ACCGCCACCCTGACGGTCACTGACGACGCCGGCAACGACAACAGCTTCACAGCGGATAGCGTCAAAGACACCGCTGCGCCGACCACCACCATCAGCATCACTGGCATCAGTGAAGACACCGGTACCGCGGGTGACTTCATTACCAGCGACAATGACGGCCTGACGATCTCTGCCACACTGGATGCGCCGCTGGCCGAGGGCGAGACCCTGCAGTACAGCAGCGATGGCACCACATGGATCGATATCCCCGAGGGCAGCGTGACCGGCACTGCGGTCAGCTACGACAGCGGCCTCACCGAGTCCGCGACCGTACAGTTCCGTGTGCAGGATGCTGCCNTGCGCCGACCACCACCATCAGCATCACTGGCATCAGTGAGGACACCGGTACCGCGGGCGACTTCATCACCAGCGACAATGATGGCCTGACGATCTCTGCCACACTGGATGCGCCGCTGGCCGAGGGCGAGACCCTGCAGTACAGCAGCGATGGCACCACCTGGATCGACATCCCCGATGCCAGCGTGACAGGCACTGAGGTCAACTACGACAGCGGCCTCACCGAGTCCGCCACCGTGCAGCTCCGTGTGCAGGATACTGCCGGCAACACTGGCCCGGCGGCCTCGCAGGATGTCGTGATCGATGCGACCTCACCGAGCGCCGATGACAACAGCATCGCCTTCGACGATGGTGGCGATGGCTTCCTGAATGCCGACGAGATCGGCAACGTGACGCTGACCGNTGGATCGATATCCCCGAGGGCAGCGTGACCGGCACTGCGGTCAGCTACGACAGCGGCCTCACCGAGTCCGCGACCGTACAGTTCCGTGTGCAGGATGCTGCCGGCAACAACGGCGATACGGTGTCCCAGGCCATCGTGATCGATGCCACCTCACCGAGCGCCGATGACAACAGCATCGCCTTCGACGATGGTGGCGATGGCTTCCTGAATGCCGACGAGATCGGCAACGTGACGCTGACCGGCTCCATCGAAGACGGCCTGGACAGCAGCAACGTTCAGCTGGTCATCACCGACGGCGAAGGTGGCTCCGTCACCGT
>NZ_BLWK01000034.1:0-292 GCF_013374075.1 Cobetia sp. 5-25-4-2
GTCGATGGGAAACGGGTTAATATTCCCGTACCGGATGTGGTTGCGATGGGGGGACGAAGAAGGCTAGGTGAGCCAGGCGTTGGTTGTCCTGGTGAAAGCATGTAGGCCGAGGAATCAGGCAAATCCGGTTTCTCTGAGGTCGAGATGCGAGACGAACTGACTACGGTCAGGAAGTCATCGATGCCACGCTTCCAGGAAAAGCCTCTAAGCTTCAGATCACATGCGACCGTACCCCAAACCGACACAGGTGGTCAGGTAGAGAATACCAAGGCGCTTGAGAGAACTCGGGTGA
>NZ_BLWK01000035.1:0-266 GCF_013374075.1 Cobetia sp. 5-25-4-2
GTGAAATAGATCCTGAAACCGTATGCGTACAAGCAGTGGGAGCACCTTCGTGGTGTGACCGCGTACCTTTTGTATAATGGGTCAGCGACTTATATTCTGTGGCGAGCTTAACCGTATAGGGGAGGCGTAGGGAAACCGAGTCTTAACTGGGCGACCAGTCGCAGGGTATAGACCCGAAACCGGGCGATCTATCCATGGCCAGGGTGAAGATTGAGTAACATCAATTGGAGGCCCGAACCCAAGTATGTTGAAAAATGCTGGGATGA
>NZ_BLWK01000036.1:0-262 GCF_013374075.1 Cobetia sp. 5-25-4-2
CTCAGACAGCTAGGAGGTTGGCTTAGAAGCAGCCATCCTTTAAAGAAAGCGTAATAGCTCACTAGTCGAGTCGGCCTGCGCGGAAGATATAACGGGGCTAAATCAGGTACCGAAGCTACGGGTTCATCCTTATGGATGAGCGGTAGAGGAGCGTCGTGTAAGCCAATGAAGGTGGATTGAGAAGTCTGCTGGAGGTATCACGAGTGCGAATGCTGACATGAGTAACGATAAGGGGAGTGAAAAACTCCCCCGCCGGAAGACC
>NZ_BLWK01000037.1:0-261 GCF_013374075.1 Cobetia sp. 5-25-4-2
GCTGGGACCCCAAGAATCAGCGTCCGGAGCTGTGGAACATCTACAACTCCAAGATCAACAAGGGCGAGTCCATCCGCGTCTTCCCGCTCTCCAACTGGACCGAGCTGGACATCTGGCAGTACATCTACCTCGAGTCCATCAAGATCGTGCCGCTCTACTACTCCGCCGTGCGTCCGGTGGTGAAGCGTGACGGCCTCGACATCATGGTCGATGACGACCGTCTGCCGCTCAAGGAAGGCGAAGTGCCGGAGATGAAGTCCG
>NZ_BLWK01000038.1:0-261 GCF_013374075.1 Cobetia sp. 5-25-4-2
AGTTCACGGATGCCGCGACCAAGGACACCGTCACCGACACCCCGACGCTGAACGACACCGATGGCACCACCCTCTCCGGCACCGGTGAGCCCGGCGCGACCGTCGACATCACCGATGGCAATGGCAACCCTGTCGCCACCACCGAAGTCGAAGAGGATGGCACCTTCTCGGTCGATCTCGACCCGATGCCGGAAGACGGTACCGAGCTGACCGCCACCGCGACCGATCCAGCCGGCAACACCAGTGCGCCGTCCAACCCCG
>NZ_BLWK01000039.1:0-261 GCF_013374075.1 Cobetia sp. 5-25-4-2
CCGTGCTGTCGGCTTCCGCGGTACCGGAGACGGTCGGCGTGGTGTCATCGGTGCTGTCACCGTCGACCAGGGCGGCGGTCAGATCGCCAACGTTGTCACTGATGGTAGTGATGACCGGCGCGGTCGGCGCAGTGATGTCGATGGCGACATCAATGCTGTTCGAGGCATCAGAGCGGTTGCCCGCCACATCGGTAATCACGGCTGTCGCGGCGTAGCTGCTGCCATCGGTCAGGTCGTCGGCGGCAATGATGACCGCCACGT
>NZ_BLWK01000040.1:0-261 GCF_013374075.1 Cobetia sp. 5-25-4-2
GGGTGGTGTCATCGGTGCTGTCACCGTCGACCAGGGCGGCGGCCAGATCGCCAACGTTGTCACTGATGGTAGTGATGACCGGCGCGGTCGGCGCAGTGATGTCGATGGCGACGTCGATACTGTTCGAGGCCGCAGAGCGATTTCCCGCCACATCGATGATCACGGCTGTCGCGGCGTAACTGCTGCCATCGGTCAGGGCGTCGGCGGCAATGGTGACCGCCACGCTGTCGGCGGTGATGTCAGCCTCTTCCAGCACGACTG
>NZ_BLWK01000041.1:0-261 GCF_013374075.1 Cobetia sp. 5-25-4-2
TTCCAGAGATGGATTGGTGCCTTCGGGAACTCTGAGACAGGTGCTGCATGGCTGTCGTCAGCTCGTGTTGTGAAATGTTGGGTTAAGTCCCGTAACGAGCGCAACCCCTATCCTTATTTGCCAGCGAGTAGTGTCGGGAACTCTAAGGAGACTGCCGGTGACAAACCGGAGGAAGGTGGGGACGACGTCAAGTCATCATGGCCCTTACGGGTAGGGCTACACACGTGCTACAATGGCAAGTACAAAGGGTTGCAATACGGC